>NZ_CP019510.1:4800000-6288464 GCF_002002885.1 Janthinobacterium sp. LM6
GGTTAACTTCGCCAATGCCAACGTGCACGCCAATTCGCGCGTCTTCGTCAACATCAGCGAATACGGCGCCACTCCCCAGGACCGTTTCATTGGCGCCGCCCGCATGGCCGTGTACAACATTGCGCCATACAACGGCGGCTTCCGGGCCTGGGTGGAAATCTCGTGGGGCAGCCCGCTCAAGGTGCGTTTCGACGTGTTTGTCGATCCCTGATCCGGGAAACACTGCGCGCCCCCTGCCACCAGCGGGCCGGCGTCGCGCAGGTCGCTAACACACTGAAGGCATGGCCAGCGTGAACGGAAAACCGTGCGCGCATGACAAAAGGGCCACGTGTTGCCACGTGGCCCTTTGCTGCTGCTTGTTCTGGCTCCCCGACCTGGACTCGAACCAGGGACCTGCGGATTAACAGTCCGTCGCTCTACCAACTGAGCTATCAGGGAAAGGAGGCCGAATTATATACGTCAAAATTTCCCATGTCCAGTCGTTACGGCATGGTTGCTGCATGACCAGCAAAACAGGCCGCCAGCGAGCCAGCCTCGCCGGATGGCTGCGCCCGTCTGCGCGGCGCCACGCAAGATAGTAGAATAGCCAGGCCTTGCCGATATGGAAGGCGCACAACGGCATGCCGGCAACGGGGCGCAACCACGCCGCCGCGCGGACATGCGCTTGCAAGCTCACCTTGCCCCTGGCTTACTGCTCTCACCCGACATGACAGAATCAAGCGCACCCCTGGTGGACAAACCCGGCAGCGGCGACAGCTCGGCGGAAATTGCCGAGCATATGGCGGCCGCCATCGTGGCGCGCCAATTGCCGCCCGGCACCCGGCTGCGCGAAGAAGCGCTATGCCGGCTGTATGGCGTCAGCCGCACCAAGATCCGCGCCGCCCTGCTCATTCTTTCAAAAGATAAACTGATCCGCATGGTGCCCGACAAGGGCGCCTTCGTCAGCCAGCCGACCGAGGCGGAGGCGCGCGACATCTTTGCCGCGCGGCGCGTCATCGAAGGGGCCCTGGCGCGCGAATTCGTCGCGCGGGCCAAGCCTGCCGACTACCGGATGCTGGAGCGCCACCTGAAGGCGGAACGCCTGGCGCTGGCGCAAGCGACGCCGCTGCGTTCGCAACTGCTGGGCGACTTCCACGTCTTGCTGGCCGATATTGCCGGCAACGCCGTGCTGCGCGACATCGTGCGCGAACTGGTGGGCCGCAGCTCGCTCATCACCATGCTGTACCAGTCGGGCCACGCCGCCGCCTGCTCGTACGACGAACACGGCCGCTTTCTCGAGGCGGCGCGCAACGGCGACGCGGACCTGGCGGCGCGCCTGATGGTCGAGCACCTGTCGCACGTGGAAGCGGCCTTGCGCTTCGACGGCAGCGCCGGCGACGACAGGAAAGACCTGGTGGCCGCGCTGCTGATGTAAGCGGCGCCAAAAGCAAAAGGCCGCCCTGCTGATGCACGGGCGGCCTTGTCACTGCTTGCAGGCAAATTTGCTATTCGCCCAGGTAGATAAACTTGAACAGGAAGATGGCAGCGATGATGTAAGCCACCACGGACACCTGCTTGCCCTTGCCCGTCAACAGTTTCAATACCGCATAGGTGATGAAGCCGAAGGCGACGCCGCTGGCCACGGAATACGTAAATGGCATCATCAAGGCCGTGATGGCGGCAGGAATGCTTTCCGTGCTGTCATCCCAGTCGATGAAAGTCAGTTCGCGCAGCATCAAACACGCCACGTACAGCAGCGCGGGCGCCGTCGCGTACGGCGGCACCGTGTGCGCCAGCGGGGCGAAGAACAGGCTGCCCAGGAACAACAATGCAACGGCCACGGCCGTCAAGCCCGTGCGGCCGCCCGCTTGCACACCGGCAGCGCTTTCCACGAAGGCCGTGGTGCTCGACGTACCCAGGCAGGCGCCGGCCGCGATCGCCGTGCTGTCGGCCAGCAAGGCCTTGTTCATGCGCTCCATCTTGCCGTCTTTCAACAAGCCGGCACGGTTGGCCACGCCCATCAGGGTGCCCGTCGCATCGAATAATTCCACCAGGAAAAATACCAGCACCACGTTGACGATGCCGATCGACAGCGCGCCCATGATGTCGAGCTTGAACAAGGTCGGCTCGATGGCGGGCGGCGCCGAAACGATGCCGTTGAACTGGTTGCCGCCAAAGAAGAAGCTGGCGACGGTGATGGTGAGGATGCCGATCAGGATGGCGCCCGGCACTTTCAGGCGGTCCAGCGCGACGATGATGAAGAAGCCGAGGATGGCCAGGATGGGCGCCGCCTGGTGCAAGTCGCCCAGCGCGATGATGGTGGCCGGGTTCGACACGACCACGCCGGCGCTTTTCAGGGAAATGATCGCCAGGAACAAGCCGATACCGACGGTGATGGCCGTGCGCAGCGCGGGCGGAATGCTGTTGATGATCATTTCGCGCACCTTGAACAGGCTGACCAGGATAAACAGGCAGCCGGAAATGAAGACGGCGCCCAGCGCCACTTCCCAGCTCATGCCCATGCCCTTGACCACCGTGTACGAAAAATACGCATTCAAGCCCATGCCCGGCGCCAGCGCGATCGGGTAGTTCGCGTACAGACCCATGATCAGGGTGCCGATGGCGGCCGCCAGGCAGGTGGCAACAAAAACGGAGTCTTTCGGCATGCCCGCGTCGCCGAGGATGGACGGGTTGACGAAGATGATGTAGGCCATCGTCAGGAACGTGGTCAGGCCGGCCAGCAACTCCGTGCGCACATTGGTTCCGTTGTCCTTCAGTTTGAAATAGCGTTCCAGGAACTGCATGATTAACCCCTTGTTTTGGTAAAACCGGGCGCCTGCGTGTGGCCAGTGCGCCTCTTTTTATGACGAAATGACTACTTTCCCGCTGCGCCGGCCGGCTTGAAGGCCCACCAGCGGCTGCCCGCGAAATTCCACACCAGCCCGATTCCCGTCGCCAGCACCTGCGCCAGCCAGTAATACCAGCCCAGCTGGTGTACCAGCAGCCACATCAGGCCCGTATTGATGCACCAGCCGATGCCCAGCAGGGTGAAATACTTGCTGGCCGCCTCGCCATGGCCCTTGTCGCTCTTGAACGTGAAAAAGTAATTGAGGAGGTAGTTGACGACGGAACCGAGGATGTAGCCGATGCCGGACGCGGCGGCGGCGCTGATGCCGGCCCATTCCACGCCGCCCCACAGCACGCTGTATTGCACGGCCGTGCCGGAAGCGCCGACGGCGGCGAAACGCAAAAATTGGTGATGCAGGGAATGGGACATTGTCAATTTTCAAATAAGACGAAAACAATTGCCGGGATCGGGCCAGAATAAAAAATGGCTACGATTGCTCGTAACCATTTTTCAGCCTGCATTTTACTGCAAGTTGCGCCCAACGTTCATATTCGCCGCCGATACTCCACGACTCCGACGCCTATTTCTTGACCTGGCGGCGCCGGCGCAGCCACACGCACAGCGCGATCAGCAGCAAGATGCCCACGATGCCGCCCGGCAGCATGAACGGTTGTGCCCGCGCCAGCACGGGTTTCTCGCCGCCGCTGCGCGCCTGCGCCACGTAGGCGGGCGTGACGGACACTTCCGGGTTGCCGTACTGCTTCAGCACGTAATTGGCGATCGAAGCGATCTGCTCGTCCGTCAACGGTTGCACATACGAACGCTGGTCGAAACGGGGCATGAACGCTTCGTGCTCTTCCCCTTCGATCTTGCGCTCGACGCCAAACAACATGGCCGAGACCAGGTTGGCCGGCGTGCTGCCGCCCGTCGCCGTGTTATGGAACAGGGCCGGATAGCTTTGGCCCGTGCTGCCGGCACCGCTGGCCGAATGGCAACTGGCGCAATAGCCGGAAAACAGGATTGCGCCGCTGTTGAGCGAATGGCGCTCGGTGGCACTGGCCATGCCGCGCAGCAGCGGCTCTTCGCTGGCGGCGCTGCCATGGCTGAAGGCAGCTTGCGTCTGCCCCGGCGCGCGCACGGGCGGCACCGTGCGCAGCCAGGCGACGATGGCGGCAACGTCGTCGTCGCGCAGGAATTGCAGGCTGTTCTGGATGGCTTCGGCCATGCCGCCCGCCGCCTGCCCCTTGCCTTCCACGTGGCCCGTCTTCAGGTAAGCCGCGAGTTCCGCATCCGTCCACGCGCCGATGCCGCTGACCTTGTCGGACGTGATGTTGGGCGCATGCCAGGAACCGAGCGAGGCGCCCGCCAGGGTCTGGCTGCCGATTTCCGCCATCAGCGCGTTGCGCGGCGTATGGCAGGCGCTGCAGTGCGCCAGGCCTTCGGCCAGGTAGGCGCCGCGGTTGATCTGCGCGCTTCTCGTGGGGTCCGGCACGAAGCGCTTGTTGTCGAGGAACAAGGTATTCCAGCCCAGCATGGACAGGCGCACATTGAACGGGAATGGCAAGGCCGTCTGGCGCGCCGGCGCGTCGACGGGTTGAACGGCCTGCATGAAGTAGTAATACAGGTCGCCCACGTCCGCATCCGTCAGCTGCGCATAGCTGGTGTAGGGCATGGCGGGATACAGATGGCTGCCGTCGGCGCGCACGCCTTCGCGCAGCGCGCGCGCAAAGTCGGCTTCCGTGTAGCGGCCGATGCCGCCTTGTTTCGACGGCGTGATATTCGTCGCGTAAATCGTGCCCAGGGGCGAATCGATGGCGTAGCCGCCCGCGTACGGCTTGCCGCCCGCGGCCGTATGGCAAGCCATGCAGTCGGCCGCGATGGCCAGGTAGCGGCCCCGCTCGAGACGCGCATCGGGCTTGGCGGCTGTGCTTGCGGCAGGCGCGGCAGGACGGTCCGGCGTCAGCGTGACGGGCGGCGCCGGTGGCACAGGTGGTAAAGCACGCGCGGCCAGCGGCAAGCCGGCCGCCAGGGTCAGACTCAGCAATAACCGGCGCATCATGCTGCCTCCCTTGCCAGGGTGCGGGCGATGTCGTCGGCCGCGCGCAAACCGAGCGCAGCCATGCTCAGGGTCGTGTTGACGACGCTGGCCGACGGCATGGCGCCGCCGCCCGGCAGCCACAGGTTGGCGTGGTCGTGGGCGCGGCAATTGCCGTCGACCACGGAGTCAAGACGGTTGCTGCCCATGATGACGCCGCCCATGATGTGGTTATTCGCGTTCAGGCTGTCGGTGATATGGAATTCCACGGCGCCGAACAGCTTGCCGATGTGTTCGAGCTGCGCATGCGCGGCCTTCGCGCCGTCGCGCACGTAGTCGCCCACGTCATAGTAGATGTCGGGACAGGCCAGGCCCAGCGGGTCCTTGCGCGTCTTGCTCAAGGTCAAACGGTTGTGCGCTTCGGGCAAGGGTTCCAGGCTGATCGACAGATCCACGCCGAACGCGGCGCGGCGGCGGATCTCGTCATCGAGGTCCTTGCCCACCAGGCCCAGCTTCAACGACTGCTGCGTAGCAGGTCCCACGCGGGTGATATTGTTCAAGATCATCTTGTTCGCCGAATACTGCGACCGGAAGGCGCCGTCGCGCGGTCCCACCAGGCAGCTGCTCTGCGCCGGGCCGCGGCCCGTCCAGATCGGCTCATTGGCGAGGAAGGTACAGTGGAAACCGGAATGGTCCATCATGTTGCGGCCGACTTGATCCGAACTGTTGGCGATGCCGTTCGGATTATTCTGGTTGGCCGCCAGCAACAGCAAGCGGGGCGTTTCGATGCCATTGCAGGCAATCACGAAGGCCTTGCCGGTCGCCATATGCGACTGTTTCTTGGCGTCATACCAGTGCACGGCCGTCACGCGGTTGTTGTGGTCCGTGTCGATGCGGTAGACGACGGCCTCGGCCAGCACGCCAGCGCCCTTCAGCTCGGCACGTTCCACGTGGTGAATGCCGTTGTACATGGCGCCGATGGGGCAGATCGGCTGGCAATTATTGTTGCCGCAGCACGTGGGACGGCCCTGCCATGGGCGCGTCGAGCGGCCTTGCGGGATCGGCACGGAACGGTAGCCGTGCGGGTTGACCACTTCGGCGAAGCGCTTGTCGCCATAGCCCCAGGGCACCATATCCATCGGATACGGCGCGCTGCGCTCGCTGGGCGACTGCAGCGCGGGATCGTTGGGGCCGGCCACGCCCATTTCCTGCTCGGCGCGGCAATAGTACGGTTCCAGCTCATCGTAGGAAATGGCCCAGTCGCGCCCTACCCCGTAATCGCTTTTCATGCGCATGTCGGACGGCAAATGGCGCCAGCACGACGCGGCCCAGTGCCAGGTCGTGCCGCCCACCGTGCGCAGGTAGCCCTGCTGGAAACTGCTGCCGCTGGGCCCGGACAATTCCACATAGTTGTTTTTTGGAAAATACAGCGGCGCGGGCGCGTTGTCCGCCTGCGGATACAGGCCCTGGAAGTCGGAACCGACACGGTTCTCGAACGGCATGTTGCGCCAGTTTTCCACGGCTTGGCCCCGCTCGATGCGCAAGCCCGCTTCCAGCATGATCACGGAGTGACCCTGTGCGGCCAGCTGGTCGGCCATCATGGCGCCGACGACGCCGGTCCCGACGATGACGACATCGGCGACGACGTCGCCATTACTCTTAAATTGGGGTGATTTCATTTTGCTTGCTTGCCTTTGGTTTCGGGAGTGCCGGTGGTAGCCGGGGCCGGTACGGGTTTTGGCGCCACGGGCGCGGAGACGCCCACGGCCGGCGGCGCCTTCAGCCACCACAGGGGGCCGTAATTGCAGTAAGTCGGCACGACCTGGCCATCGGCCACCGTGCGGTACATCAACGCTTCCGCATACGCGACGACGATGGACTTCGTGCCCTGCGCGGGATGGCCGGCGACAGTGCCCGTGTACCAGGCGGCAACGATGGCCAGCGCCAGCTCGCGCAGGCTGGCGTCCGCGGCACTGGCGGCCGCCAGCAGGGCCTTGGCTTCCTGGCCCGTGACGAGCAGCGCGCCCAGCCGTGGCAACTGCTCGGCGAAGCCGGGCACGTTGCTGCGCATGGCTTGCTCGATGCGCGCCGCCGTCGCGGCGGACAGGTCGCGGTGGCCCGTGATCGTTTGCGACAAGGTGTAGAACAGCATGGTGGCGGGCGCCAGGCCGGGCGCCGGAGCGCTGGCCGGCGCCTGCATGGCGGCCGACAGGGGATTGCTCCAGAAACCGGCCTGCGCCAGCAGGGCAGCCAGGCCGATCAGGGCGTGGCGGCGGCTGATGCGAGGAAGGGATGAAACGGATGTTGCAGATGGTTCAGTGCCTGGATGGTTCATGAGACTCCCGCAAGACTTGTTATTTTATTGACTTCGATGATTGCGCCACATTGCATTTGCGCATAGATGGAACCGGTTCCATATTATCCTACAGAAGTAAATAGTCTGCCAATGTAGTACTACTACTGAGACTCTGCCCTGGGCAATTCCGGTATGGATTCAGGCATTCTGCGCAGGCAAAACGCCAGTCCCGGCTGGCTGCCCAGGCGGTAATGAAAATCGAGCACGCTGCCGCCAGCCAGGGCAGGCTTGCCCGGCAAGGCCAGGGGCAGGTTCAGGCTGCACTCATGGTCGCCCAGGACGATGTCGCCATGCACGCGGATGCGCGTCAGCAATCGCGGCGCCTGCTCCAGCACGTCGGGCAGGCGGATGCTGGCGGCCGGCAAGCTGTCGCCCCCTTCGTCCTGCCAGGCGCGCAAGGCATCCGCATCGAGGGTAAACACGCGGCCCCAGTCGGTGCACGGCGCATCCGGCGCGCGCCGGTCCAGGCCCAGATGCACGGTGACGGCCGCCGGCAGCAGCGTCGCCGCGGGCGCTTGCGCGTGCAGATTGCGCAGGATGGCCACCTGCGGCTCCTTGCCCAGCGCCGTATTCATGGTTTCGCTGACGATCACGTCCGGCATGGCACCGGCAGGAATGCGCAAGGCGGCCGCGTCGGCGCAAAGGTAGTCGGCGACGTGGCTGCCCAGGCCCAGGGCTGCGATCAGGTCGCGCGCATACGCCAGGGTCTCGGCGTGCACGTCGAGGATGGAAAACTGCACCAACTCCGCATCCAGCACGGCCATCACCGGCAAGGCCAGCAGGGCGAACGGACCGCAACCCGCATACAGCACGCGCACGGGCCGCCCGCCGCCCACGTCCAGGCGCTCGCGCACGGCCAGCGCCAGGCCCTGGATGAAGGCGGCGCTGCGGTACGGCTCGCGCGCACACAGCCCCGCCTGCACGGGCGAGATGGCCCAGCCGCTGGGCAGGAAACTTTCGCCATCGCGCAAGCCGTCCTGCCGCTCCATGGACAGGCGCGAATGGCGCTCGACGAGCTGGCGCAGCTGCACCGTTTCGCCGACCAGGCTGGCCAGGGAGCGCTGCGGATCGCACAGCGCGGCCGCAATGGCGGCCAGTTCCGCGCGCGCCGGATTCATGCGCGGCTCCATGGAAAATGCGGGATAAAGACAGAATGCATGGCGGCTTCCTTGAAATGATTGCAAGTACGCGGAAAAATTGGCAGCATAGCAAATAAGTACATGCCTGCGCATTTGCCGCCATCGCAACCACCTACCGGAGCACCGATGCACGCCTTGCCGTTTTCCGCCCTCGCCAGCCTGCCCGCCCCCTACCAGTTGCGCGTCCAGCGCGACGACGACGAGGGCTTTGCCGCCGCACTGTACGGTTCCACGCGCGACGACTTGCGCCAGATGCCGGCCGCGCCCGCCGTCATCGAACAGCTGATCGCCATGCAGCAGCGCATGCAAAGCCACGGCTATCGCCAGGCGTATCCGCACGCCGTGTACCTGGTGCTGCAGCACGGCGACACGCCCATCGGCCGCCTGATCCTGGAGCGCCGGAATCAGGTGCTGCACCTGGTCGACATCGCCATCCTGCCCGCCGCGCAAGGCCAGGGCGCCGGCAGCGCCGTGCTGCGCGGCCTGCAGGCGCAAGCCGCTGCGGAGCAATGGCAGATCCACCTTGCCGTCAACAAGGGCAACGCCGCCGCGCGCGCACTGTACCAGCGGCTGGGCTTTCGCCTGCGCGGGGAAAACGAGGTGCAGGAGCAACTGGAATGGAGCGCGCCATAGTGCCGGCGCCGAATCCGCCCAGCAGCTGGCTGCAACTGCCGCTGCGCTTCGACGTGGCGCGCATGCAGGGTGACAGCGACCAGTTCGCCGCCGGCGAGTGGATCAGCCATTTCAACACGGGCGCCTACGACACGGGCTGGAGCTGCGTGCCGCTGCGCTCGCCCGGCGGCCAGTCCGAGCACATCATGCCCGTCAACGGCGCCGCCTATGCCGCCACACCGCAACTGGCGCGCTGCCCCTGCCTGCGCGAGGTGCTTGCCAGCTTCGCATGCGAGCTTCACGCCGCGCGCCTGATGGCGCTGGCGCCGGGCACCCTCATCCGCGCGCACCGCGACGCCGGCATGTCGCTGGCCGATGGCCTGGTCCGCATCCATATCCCCATCCACACCTCGCCGCAGGTGCTGTTTACCATCGATGGCGAGACCGTCCACTTCACGGCCGGGCACGCCTGGTACATGGATGCCAGCTGCATGCACGCGGTGCACAACCGGGGCACGACGCCGCGCATCCACCTCGTGCTCGACTGCATCAGCAATGCCTGGCTCGAAGCGCTGTTCGCCTCGGCCGGCTTCGTGCCGAAAGCGCCCCACAAGTATGGCGACCCCAGCATCAACGATGGCAATGTGCGGGCCGTCATCGCCCAGTTGCGGCTATCGCCCTCGCCCGCCAGCCTGGCGCTGGCCAGCACGCTGGCCGCCCTGACCGACGGGAACGCGCCGTGAACGCCGCGCCGGGCCTGGCCCTGCAGGAACGCTTGCTGGCCAGGGGCGAGACGGTGCCGTGGCACGAGGGCATGGACCTGCGCGGCTGGTATCCGCTGTACGTGGAGCGGGGCGAAACACTGGCGGACGCCGCCATGTGCTGGCGCGAGCTGGGAAAAACATCCTTCAGCGACGCCTTCTTTGTCAATACCCTGGCGCGCCAGCCGCACGGGGAGCGCCGCGTCTGCCGCACGCCGCTGGCGGCGCTGGGGACGCTCGGCGATTGCCTGGCGCCCGACGCCTTCATCTTCCACGTCTCGCGCTGCGGCTCAACCCTGCTGAGCCAGCTGTTGGCGTCCTTGCCGCAATGCATAGTGATGTCCGAGCCGCCCGTCATCGATTCGCTGCTGCGCCTGCATCACGACAGCGCCGACCCGGCCGCCAGCGTGGCCCTGCTGCGCCAGGCCATCCTGGCACTGGGCCAGCGCCGCACCTTTGCTGAGACGCACTTCCTCATCAAGTTTGACTGCTGGCACATCCACAGCCTGGACTTGCTGCGGCAAGCGTTTCCCGGCACGCCCTGCCTGTTCGTCTACCGCGAACCGCTGGCCGTACTGGTCTCGCACCAGCGCCAGCGCGGCCCGCAAATGGTGCCCGGCATGCTGCACCCGGCACAGCTGCCGCTGCCCGCGCACCAGCTGGCGCCCGGTGATATCGACGGCTACACGGGCCTCGTGCTGGCCAGCCTGCTCAACGCCGCCCAGCCCCATGCGGCCGCAGGCCAGCTGCAGCTAATTAACTACAAGCAATTGCCATACATCCTCTTCAGCGATGTATTGCCTCGCTTCGGCATCGCCCCCACAGCGGCGCAGTTGCAAGCGATGCGCGCGCAAGGCGGCGTGCATGCGAAGTACGGCACGGCTTACCACGGCGATCCGCCCATGCCCGCGGCAAGCGGCCTTGCCGCCATCGCCGCGCAATTGCAACCCGCTTATCTGGCGCTGGAAGCGTTGCGGCTGCATGCCGGGCAAGGTCAATGAATTTCATAAAACCAACTTTCCAACAAGGAGGCATGTCGACGTACCCGCTGAAAACCATGCGATAAATGAGCTGTTCAACTGCGGCGCAAAATGCGCCGGTGCAAGCAACCTGAAACCGACCCTGACACCATGATAAAAAAAATGACATTGGCAGTGCTCCTGACCGCCCTGATTCCCTTCTACGCATGCAAGGCGCAAACCACGGCGGAAGCGAAGCCGGCTTCCGCAGAAGTCACCACCACCCTGACACCCGATATTGGCGGCATCAAGCAAGTGGTGGAAATCAAGACGGACGACGCGAACAAGCCCGTGCTGCTGTTTTTATCCGGCGGCCCGGGAAGCTCCATGATCAAGGGCGCGGATGCCTTTACGAATCTCCTGAAAAGCAGATTTACGATTGTGCAATGGGACCAGCGGGATGCCGGAAAAACCTTGAAACTAAACCCCTCCCCCACGCAGCCGTCCGTCGGGCAGATGGAGCAGGACACGTATCAAGTCATCCAATTTCTGCGCAAGGAGTTAAAGCAGGACAAAATATACTTGCTGGGCAGTTCCTGGGGCAACGTCCTGGGCTTTGATATCGTCAAGCGTCACCCGGAACTGCTGCATGCCTATTTCGCGTCGAATCCGGTCGTGAGCCAGCTGGAAAGCGAGAAAGAATTGCTGCAAGCCTTGAAAGTGCACTTCAAGGACAATGCCGTCGCCAGCCAGGAGCTGAACAGCATCAGTTTTCCGTTTGCCAGTGACGAAAGCATGTTCTATTTAAGAAAATGGCTTTTTTACAAGGATGGCAAGGCATTTGCGACGAGCGAAGGTTTCAAGACGGGTTTTCTGCAATGGTCAAAAACCTGGTCGCCCGTCTGGAACGAGGTCATGAACATTGATTTGCCCAGGACCTTGAAAAGCGTTGACTGCCCCGTGTATTTCTTCGTCGGCAAAAACGATATCCAGACCTCGACCAGGATCACGCAAGCGTATTTCGACACCTTGAAGGCGCCAAGGAAGGGGCTGTTTTTCTTCGAGCATTCCGGCCATCAGATACACCAGGATGAACCGGTGCAATTTCAAGAAGCCATCATCAAGACCTTGGATGCGACTGCCAAGTTCTGATACGACGCACCATGACTTGGGGCCCTTTTCGGGGGCCGACAGGCTGGCCGGCGCACTGCTGGCCTAGTCGCCGGCAATGCTCGCCGCGGCCTTGCGGATCAGCGATGCCACCGCCTGGGCTTGTGAAATGTAAATGGCATGGCTGCCGGCAACTTCGACCACCGTCGAACCCGCCCGTTCCGACATCTGGCGCTGCATCGCCGGTGCAATCATCTGGTCCTCGGTCGCGACCATGTACCAGCTGGGCTTGCTCCTCCACGCTGGCGCGCTGACCACGCCCGTCAAGGCAGCCATCCCCCAGGGCACTTGCGATGCCGCCATGAAGTTGGCCTTGTGCCTGGGCACATCGGCGGCGAAGGCGGCCGCAAACTTTTTCTGGTCGAGCAGCAGGAAGCCATCGTGCGGCGGCAAGATCGGCGGCACCGGCGCGCCAGGCGGGGCATTTTTCAGCAAGGAATCGACAGACTCCCCTTGATCCGGCACAAACGCCGCGATGTAGACCAATGCCTTGACCCTGGGATCGTTCCCCGCTTGCGTGACCACGGCGCCCCCATACGAATGACCGACCAGGACGACGGGACCAGGCACTGCGGCGATGACCCGGCCCATCGCGGCCACGTCGTCCGCCAGCGATAGCGTTGGATTTTGCACAATGGCAACGTGACAGCCTTCGTCACGCAGTTCCCGGTAAACACCCTCCCAGCCGGACCCGTCGACAAAACCACCATGCACGAGCACGATCGTTGCCGGCCCGGCGCGTGTGATGTCATCCATGTCAGCCCCTTCCGGAAATTGCAAGCGATGACAGACCCGCCGCCGCCTTGTCTCTTCCAGCATAGCGCCAGATGCCTGGCGGTCCATGCGGTGGATCAAGAGCAGGCGACACGGGCGCCTCACGCCGGCCCGGAAACGCAAAAAGCCCAACCGGTGAAGGCTGGGCTTTTTGCTACTGCGTGTTCTGGCTCCCCGACCTGGACTCGAACCAGGGACCTGCGGATTAACAGTCCGTCGCTCTACCAACTGAGCTATCAGGGAAAAGAGGCCGCATTCTATAGGGTAAATTTTACGATGTCCAGATTTCCCCCGGAAAAATGTGTATTTTCCCGGCTTCGCCTTGCCCGTCGGTCAGCCGGGATGCTCTTGCGGGTAGTAGTCAAAGACCAGCACCCGGCCCAGCCATGGCTTGAGCTGCTCGACAAAGGCCAGGTGAGCCGCATGGCTCAAGTACCCGTCGCGTGCGGCGGCGTCATCGAAGGTCAGCGTAAAGCAATCGGTAAAGCCGTCGTCGAGGCCTTCCGGGCTGACGTTCGGCCCCCATTCGAATTGGCGCACGCCGGGAATGCGGTGTTTCAGCTGGGAAAACTCATAGACGAGCTCGGCGTGCTTGGCAGACGTGATGCCATCGAGGAAGTCGCACAGGACGATGTGGCGCAAGGCGGAGGTACAAGTCATGGGAAGGTGCTCCTGAAGTGATGCATTCAGGATAGCGCAAAATGCGATCACGCACAGGCAAGCCCCGCTGGCGGCTCCGGAAAACAAAAAAGGCCATGTTTTTCAACATGGCCTTCCGAATTCTGGCTCCCCGACCTGGACTCGAACCAGGGACCTGCGGATTAACAGTCCGTCGCTCTACCAACTGAGCTATCAGGGAAAAGAGGCCGTATTATATAGGGCGAATTTTCAATTGTCTAGATTTCCATAGGGAAAATCTTATCTTGCCTCAAGCTGCGCACCGGCGGCGCAAAAACAAAAAAGGCCACGTTTTTCAACGTGGCCTTCCGAATTCTGGCTCCCCGACCTGGACTCGAACCAGGGACCTGCGGATTAACAGTCCGTCGCTCTACCAACTGAGCTATCAGGGAAAAGAGGCAATATTATATGTCGCTTGTTCCATATTTGCAAGACTGAGACTGCATCTTCACAAACACGGCCATCGCCGACTTTCTACTGCCATCAGCGCCGCACTTGCATGCAGCGCCGAAGAAGCAAGATATTAAAGCACTTTGGCGATCGCGTCAATGACGATGTCGATATTGCGCGAATTCAATGCTGCCACGCAGATACGGCCCGTGTCGACGGCGTAGATCGATTGCTCGCGCAACGACGCCACCTGCTCCTTGGTGAGACCGGAGTACGAGAACATGCCGATTTGCTGGCGCACGAATTCGAAATCGTGGCCTGGCGCCTTGGCTTTCAATTTTTCCACGAAGGCATTGCGCATTTCGCGGATGCGCACGCGCATGCCGGCCAATTCCTCTTCCCACAGCTGGCGCAGTTCCGGCGTGGCCAGGACGGTGGCGACGACCTTGCCGCCATGGACTGGCGGGTTCGAGTAGTTGGTGCGCACGACGCGCTTCAGCTGCGACAGCAAACGGGCCGCTTCATCGGCGCTGGCAGCGACGACGCTCAGGGCGCCCACGCGCTCGCCGTACAGCGAGAACGATTTCGAGAACGAGTTCGACACCAGCAGCGGGCCGCCCGCGTCGGCAAAGCGGCGCACCACGGCGCCATCTTCGGCGATGCCGTTGGCGAAGCCTTGATAGGCCATGTCCAGGAACGGCACCAGGCCGCGCGCGGTGACGACACTGATGATCTGGTCCCACTGGGCCACGCTCAGGTCGGCGCCGGTCGGGTTGTGGCAGCAGGCGTGCAGCACGACGATGGAGCCGGCTGGCATGGCGTTCAGGCTGGCCAGCATGCCGTCGAAGTTCACGCCATGGGTGGCGGCATCGTAATACGTGTAGTTATTCACGACGAAACCGGCGTTCTCGAACAGCGCGCGGTGGTTTTCCCAGCTCGGGTCGCTGATGTAGACCTGGGCACCCGGCGCGAAGCGCTGCAGGAAGTCGGCACCGATCTTCAACGCGCCCGTGCCGCCGATGGCTTGCACGGTCACGGCGCGGCGCTCTTGAATTACGGCGCTGTCGGCGCCAAATACGAGTTCTTGCACCGCCTTGTCGTAGGCAGCCAGGCCTTCGATCGGCAGGTAGGTGCGTGGGGCGGCCTGTTCGATCAGGATGGCTTCCGCCTTGCGTACGCAAGCTAACAGAGGCACTTTGCCGTTGTCGTCATAATAGACGCCGACGCCCAGATTGATTTTGGCGGGATTCTGGTCCGCGTTAAATGCTTCGGTGATGCCCAGGATCGGGTCGCGTGGGGCCATCTCGATGGCGCTAAACAGACTGGCAGAAACAGTTGGGTTCGTCATGATAAGATTGGATTCGATTGGAAGCAGGTTCACAGCGGAGTTGTAGACAGCGCCCCAAAATACAACGCCAGGGCCGCCAGCAGAGCACTATTCTAACAAAGGTCTGATTCACATGCCCGAATTATCTACCGCCAGCGAGGCGGAAAGCGCAATTATCTCTTTCCCGGACTCCCCCTTCAAGCTGCACCAGCCCTTCCCTCCGGCCGGCGATCAGCCCACGGCGATCGCCCAGTTATCCGAGGGGATTGCCGACGGCCTGGCCTTCCAGACGCTGCTGGGCGTGACCGGTTCGGGCAAGACCTACACCATGGCCAACGTCATCGCGCGCATGGGCCGGCCCGCCATCGTCTTCGCGCCGAACAAGACCCTGGCGGCGCAGCTGTACAGCGAGTTCCGCGACTTTTTCCCGCAAAACGCCGTCGAATACTTCGTCAGCTACTACGATTACTACCAGCCCGAAGCCTACGTGCCGCAGCGCGACCTGTTCATCGAAAAGGATTCGTCGATCAACGAACATATCGAGCAGATGCGTCTGTCGTGCACCAAATCGCTGATGGAACGGCGCGACGTCATCATCGTCGCCACCGTCTCGGCCATCTACGGTATCGGCAATCCGAACGAATACCACCAGATGATATTGACCCTGCGCGTCAAGGACAGGGTCGCGCAGCGCGACGTCATCGCGCGCCTGATCCAGATGCAGTACACGCGCAATGAGGTCGATTTCGGCCGCGGCACCTTCCGCGTGCGCGGCGACACCATCGACATCTTCCCCGCCGAGCATGCGGAACTGGCCGTGCGCCTGGAAATGTTCGACGACGAAATCGAATCGATCCAGCTGTTCGACCCGCTGACGGGCCGCGTGCGGCAAAAAATCCCCCGCTTCACCGTGTATCCGGGCTCGCACTACGTGACGCCCCGCTCCACCGTGCTGCGCGCCGTCGAAACCATCAAGGACGAGCTGCGCGAGCGCCTCGAGTTTTTCCGCAAGGAAAATAAACTGATCGAGGAGCAGCGGCTGGAGCAGCGCACGCGCTTCGACCTGGAAATGATGGCGGAAATCGGCTTCACCAAGGGCATCGAGAACTATTCGCGCCATTTGAGCGGCGCGCTGCCGGGCGAACCGCCGCCCACCCTGGTCGATTATTTGCCGCCCGACGCCCTGATGTTCCTCGACGAGTCGCACGTGCTGACGGGCCAGCTGAGCGCCATGTACAACGGCGACCGCTCGCGCAAGACGAATCTGGTCGACTACGGCTTCCGCCTGCCGTCGGCGCTCGACAACCGGCCCTTGAAATTCGAGGAATTCGAGCAAAAGATGCGCCAGACCGTGTTCGTCTCGGCCACGCCCGCCGAATACGAAAAGAACCACTCCGACCAGGTCGTCGAGCAGGTGGTGCGCCCCACGGGCCTGGTCGACCCGCAGATCATCGTGCGCCCCGCCAGCAGCCAGGTGGACGACCTGATGTCGGAAATCGTCGAACGCATCAAGAAAGACGAGCGCGTGCTGGTGACGACCCTGACCAAGCGCATGTCGGAGCAATTGACGGAATACCTGGGTGACCATGGCATCAAGGTGCGCTACCTGCACAGCGACATCGAGACGGTGGAGCGCGTGGAAATCCTGCGCGACCTGCGCCTGGGCACCTTCGACGTGCTGGTGGGGATCAACCTGCTGCGCGAGGGCCTGGACTTGCCGGAAGTGTCGCTGGTCGCCATCCTCGACGCGGACAAGGAAGGCTTCTTGCGCTCCGAGCGCAGCCTGATCCAGACCATCGGCCGCGCCGCGCGCAACCTGAACGGCACGGCGATCCTGTACGGCGACCGCATCACGGACTCCATGCGCCGCGCCATCGACGAGACGGAGCGCCGCCGCGCCAAGCAGATCGCCTTCAATACGGCCAACAACATCATCCCGATCGGCGTCAAAAAATCGATCCGCGAAATGATCGACGGCGTCTACAGCCCGCAGGAAGCGCGCGAAACCCTGCAAGTGGCGCAGGAAGCGGCGAAGTTCGAAGCCATGAGCGAAAAACAGGTCAGCAAGGAAATCAAGCGCCTGGAAAAACTGATGGTCGACCACGCCAAGAACCTGGAGTTCGAAAAGGCGGCGCAGGTGCGCGACCAGCTGCACATCCTCAAGCAGCAGTTGTTCGGCGCACCGGGCACCGACAACGTGGCGTCGATACTGGGCAAGTAAACGACTGGCCGGGCCGGGGTCCGTTCATCAGCCAGCCCCTGGGCAGTACGCCGCTCGACTATCGCCGTTCTCAGCTGGCGATAGTCGCCTGACTCATCCCGCCCAGGCGCGAACCAGACCGGCCTAGCCAGCCGCACGTCATGGCCAGACGGGCCGGCGCATGTGGAACAGGCTGTCCTGTCCAATCTCGAAATAATCGGCCGGACCGCCGCCGCGCAATATCGGCGCGGCGGCGGCCGTGTCGTACAGGCCATCGGTCAGCAAGTGGCGCGCGATGTGCACGCCCACCACTTCCCCCAGCACCAGCCAGCTGCCGACACCGTCTCCCTTGACGCCTTGCAGCTCGATGATCTGCGTGCGCCGGCATTCGAAGGACACGGGGCTTTCCGCCACGCGCGGCACGTTGACGAGGCGCGAGGCGGCCGGCGTCAGGCCGGCCAGCGCGAATTCGTCGACTTCGGGCGGCGCCGGCGCGCAGCTGGCATTCATCGCCTCGGCCAGCGGACGCGTCGCCAGGTTCCACACGAATTCGCCCGTTTGTTCGATATTGCGCAAGGTATCCTTGCGGCCGATGCTGGAAAATCCGATCAGCGGCGGATGGTAATTAAAGGCGTTGAAAAAGCTGTACGGCGCCAGGTTGAGCACGCCCTCGCCGCTGCGCGAGGCGATCCAGCCGATGGGCCGCGGCCCCACGATGGCGTTGAACGGGTCGTGCGGCAGGCCATGGCCCTGTGCCGGTTCATAAAAGTGAATGGGGTCAAGCACGCGCGCTCCTGAAGTCAAAGGCGCCCGGGATGGAACGCCTGGAACGACAGCTTACTGGAATTGCCGCCACCGCGTTGCCGGCCCGCCGGAGCCAGGTGCGTTCGCGCACGCAGCATGACAATTGTATGGCGCGCCGCAGCACGCCTCGCTTATGATGGGGCAACTCAACCCTGATCATTGCGCCACCGCCCATGCCTACACTCACGCTGCACCAGAAAGTGTTCTTGCTCCTCCTGAGCGTCGTCACCATCGGCTTCGGCTGGATACTGGCGCCATATTCGGGCGCCATCTTCTGGGGCGTCGTCCTGGCGATCCTGTTCGCGCCCGTGTACCGCTGGCTGCTGCGAAAAACCAGGGGCCGCGCCGGCGTGGCGTCGCTGCTCACCTTGTTGCTGATCATCGTCATCGTGATCCTGCCGCTGTCGCTCATTTCCGTGTCGCTGGTGAACCAGGCTGCCAGCGTCGTGGAAATGGTACGTTCGGGTGAAATCACGGTCGCCATGTTCTTCGATAAAATCATGGCGGTGCTGCCGCAATGGCTGATCAACTTGCTCGACCGCTTCAACCTGACCAGCCTGGCCAGCCTGCAGGACAAGCTGGCCGAGGGCGCCACGCAGGTGAGCCAGGTGGTGGCGGTGAAAGCCATCAATGTGGGCCTGTACACCTTCGAATTCCTCACCAGCCTGTGCATCATGCTGTACCTGCTGTTTTTCCTGATGCGCGACGGCTCCGCCCTGTCGGCCCGCATCAAGGGCGCCGTGCCGCTGAGCCGCAAATACAAGCAGCGCCTGTTCACCAATTTCACCACGGTGATCCGCGCCACGGTGAAGGGCAACATCCTCGTGGCGATCGCCCAGGGCGCCCTCGGCGGCCTGGCGTTCTGGTTCCTCGACGTGCCGGCACCGCTGCTGTGGGCAGTGCTGATGGCCTTCCTGTCGCTGCTGCCTGCTGTCGGCGCCGCCCTCGTCTGGGCGCCCGTGGCCGTCTACTTCCTTGCCACGGGCGCCATCTGGCAAGGCGCGGGCCTGGCCGCGTTCGGCGTCTTCGTCATCGGCCTGGTCGACAACGTGCTGCGCCCCATTTTAGTGGGCAAGGATACCAAGATGCCCGACTACGTGGTGCTGCTGTCGACCGTGGGCGGCATGGCCCTGTTCGGCCTGAACGGCTTTGTCATCGGCCCCGTGGTGGCGGCCCTGTTCATCGCCTCATGGGATCTGTTCGTCTCGGCCAGCGAATTCCAGGCCGAGGATTAAAGCGTGGCAATCGGGAGCGTCAGCGTCCCATCCTGCAAAAATAATGGCGACGGAAGCCGGCTTGCCGACGGCGCCACTTGCGCTTCCTGAAACAGGCCGGAACAGCCTGGCGGCAGAGCGCCCGCCAGCGCTGGCCAGCCTCGGCAACTATCCACATGAGACCGCATTTCACACCATTTACCATGTTGCAACAGTGCGTATTTAGCAACGGATGCAAAAATATAGTTTTTGACGCAGCAGGTGCCGCGGCGTAGTGTCGGTCGTCCCGACAACCACGTAATGAGGAGCCTCCCATGGCAAATCCACTGTGCTTAATGATGCCGGCGCTACCCGGCACCAATCCGACCGCCATCGCCGCAACATTGCTGGAATACCAGCCGAAGATCAATACCGCCCTTACCACTATCGGTACCGTGCACTTTGCCCGCTTCACCCTGCTTGACCGCTCCCAGCCCAATCTGCTGCCCAACCTTCAATCGGCGGGCACTTCCGATAGCCTGATCATCGGCGTGATCACCGAGTATGACGGCAACTTCAACGACTACATCGAAGATTTCGTGGGCCAACTGGGCGAGGTATTCGACGCGCTGCTGCAATTTGTCGTGGGCGGCAAGGCGCTGATTCCTGTTGCCAACCATGTGGCCGCATTTGAAGCTTTCATCACGGCCAACGACGCCGCACAGCACGTGCCCAATAACGGCCTGTATAGCGCCTATCCGCAGACCGTCCAGAAAATCCTCGCCTCAGTCCGGACCTGAGCCGAAAGCCACGCCGGGGCTGCGCAAGCGGCCCCACCACCCTGCCAGCCACCACCCCAGCCCCCGGAGACAGCATGGCCGATTCCACCATCGATTACGACGACGTGCAAGGCACGATCCTGCGCGGCTACCGCGTCAACCTGGCGCGCCATTTCATCTTCAGCATCACGGATGCGGCGCAGGCACGGCGCACCATCGCGGCCCTGCTCGACGGCAGCGACGGATTGCCGTCCATTACCACCGCACGGCACATTTACCCCAAGCCGCCCTGCTTCCTGAATCTCAGCTTTACCGCTCCCGGCCTGTCGGCGCTGGGCGTTGCCGCGACCGACCTGGCCACCTTTGACCAGGCATTTCAACGGGGCGCGGCCGATCCGGCCAGCGTCACTGCCGTGGGCGACGTGGGCGACAGCGCCCCCGAGCACTGGCTCGGCAACCTGGGGCCGGCTACCCAGCATGGCCAGGTGCATGCGCTGCTGAGCCTGTGGGTCAGCGAATCGACGGAAGTGCTGCAGGCGACCTCGGCCACACTACGCCGCGCCTTTGCCGCCGGCTGGCGCGAACTGTATGCGCACGACGGCGTGGCCCTGCCAGACAACCGCGTGCATTTCGGCTACCGCGACAGCATCGCCCAGCCGGACGTCGATGGCGCCCCGCAGCGCAAGCGCGAGCACGACCCCGACCCGCTCAACAGCGTCAAGACGGGGGAATTCCTGCTCGGCTATCCGAATGAAAACGGCGGCACCTACCAGGTGCAGCCGCCGCAACTGTCCACCAATGGCAGCTATGCCGCCTTCCGCATCCTGGAGCAGGACGTGCCGCTGTTCGACAGCATCCTGAGCCAGGGCGCGGCCAGTTCCGGGCTCACGACCGAAATGGTGGCCGCCAAGATGTGCGGACGCTGGCGCAACGGCAATCCGCTCGTGCTCAGGCCGGACGAGGCCGGGCCCGTGCTGCCGGACGCCAGCCTGAACCGCTTTCACTATGTCGATGGACAGCCGGACCTCGATGACACGCTGGGCCTGAAATGCCCGATCGGCGCGCATATCCGGCGCAACAATCCGCGCGACGAAGCCGTCGTGGGCGCCCCCTCCCGCCACCACCGCATCGTGCGGCGCGCCATGCCCTACGGCAGCGAATATGATCCGGCAGCACCCATCGCAACGCAGCGCGGCCTGGTCGGCTATTTCATCAATGCCAGCCTGCGCAATCAGTTCGAATTCCTGATGAAGCAATGGAACAATGACGATGCCTTCGTCAAATCGGCCGTCGGCCCGGCCGGTCCCGAGGCGGGCGATGCCGCGTTCAACATCAGCGGCCAGGACGTGTTCCTGGGCATCAACGACCCGACCGTCAGTTCCTTCACCTTGCCCGGCGTGGGCGCCAAGGGAAGCGGCAATACCGAACTGCAGCATTTCTCGCGCAGCGTCATCACGCGTGGCGGCGTGTATTGCTTCTTCCCCAGCATCACGGGATTGCGCTACCTGGCGAACCTCGGCTAGGCGGGCGCGCCACGGAGGCAAGCGGGAACGGCGCGGACCGCTTGCATTGCTCCTGTCATTGCACTATCGTTGGCACACGCGCGTGTTGCCAACCTTTCACAATGACAGGAGTTCCCACCGTGTCGCTGATCCTCTACGGCCATCCCTTTTCCTCGTACACGCAAAAGGTGCTCATCGCGCTGTACGAGAACGCCATCCCGTTCTCCTTCCGCTGCCTGGCGCCGGACATGCCCCAGCACCTTCAAGAGTGGTTGGAGCGCTGGCCACTGCGCAAGTTTCCGCTGCTGCTGGACGGCGAGCGCAACGTCGCCGAGACCAGCATCATCATCGAATACCTGCAACTGGCCCATCCGGGCCCGCTGCGCCTGCTGCCGGACGAGCCCATGCAGGCGCTGGACGTGCGTTTTCTCGACCGCTGCTTCGACCTGCACCTCATGTCACCCGTGCAGCATGCCGTCGGCGCCGCCCTGACCGGCGACCCGGCAAAGGCCCGCGAAGGCCGCGCATTTGCCGGCGAAAAGCTGGACCTGGCCTACGCCTGGCTGGAAGGGCACCTGGCCGGCAGGACGTGGGCCGCCGGCGACCACTTCAGCCTGGCCGACTGCGCCGCTGCCCCATCGCTGTTCTATGCGGACTGGACGCAGCCGATTCCCGCCACCTTGCCCCTGCTGCGCGCCTACCGCGCGCGCCTGCTGGCACGTCCTTCGTTCGCCCGCGCGGTGGAGGAGGCACGTCCGTACCGCCACCTCTTCCCCCTGGGCGCACCGCAGCGCGACTGATCTTGTTCAGTAAACCTGTTCAGGCAAACACAGGACGGAAAAAACTGCGCTCGTAGCTGACGATGCAGCGCGTCTCTTCCGCATAGCGAAAGGCGGCCTGGCATTCGGCGTCCTGCATCGAGTCGCTGCGGTACTGCTCGTACAGGGCCAGGCTGGGGAACGAGAACATGGCCAGCGCCACGTTGCTGGCGCCCTCAGACGGCAAAAAGTAGCCGTGGTGCTGGCCGCCGAAGCGTTCGACGAGCGGTATCCACAACTTGCCGTAGGCTTCGAATTCCCGCAACTTATACGGGTCGATGATGTAACGCAGGTAACAGGTAATCATGCGGTTTCCTTGTGAAGGTTCAGATCCGTCAGCATGCCAGTCTCCCAGGAGCCGATGGCGGCCAGTGGCGTGCCAGGCAAGAAGTCCAGCGCGCAGGGATAGGCAATGGCGTGTTCGGCAAGCACGCCGAGTCCCGGCCAGGCGTAGAACAGCAGCTTGCCCTTGCCGATGCGGCCCAGCGCGCCGCCGTCGGGCAGCCAGCGCAAGGCGTCGCCCGTGCCGCCGCCCGCCTCCACGGGCACCGTGGCCAGCCGGCGGCCGTCGTCCAGCGCATGCACGGACAGAGACTCTTGGCCGTCAGCGTAATGCAGCACTGCCAGGTGCGCGCCATCGGGCGACGGCGCGCACGACGCCAGCTTCGGCAGCGACAGCACCACGCGGCCGGCGCCGGCCTGCAGCGGCCAGTCCCACACGCTGCAATAGTCGGGCGGCTGCACTTGCCCCTCTTCCACCGATTTGACGCCATGCAGGAGCAGCAAACGCCGGCCGCCATCGATAGCCCACATGCCGCGCAGCATCTCGCCCGGGTGCGCCTGCGTGAAGAGCAGCTCGCCCGTTTGCGCGTCGCGCACCCGCAGGCGGCCATCCCAGCCGCCGTCGGCAAGATACTGCCCGCACGGCGACCACGCGGGACCGCAGCCTTCGCCATCTTTCTTGTTCTGAAAATTCAGCAGCAACTGGCCCGCGTGGGCATCCACCACGGCCATCTGGCCCGTCGTGCTCTTGATGGCCAGCCGGCTGCCGTCGGGCGAAAAGGCCATGTCCGACATGTGCGCGATGAATTTGCCGCGCCACAGCTTCTGCCGTGCCGCCACGTCCCACAGGACCAGGTCGCGTCCCAGCACGGCCAGGCGCGTGCCATCGGGCGAAAAGCGCACGCCGTAGCTGCAGCCCAGCTTCAGGGGCTTCGGCCTTGCCGTCATGGGCGCACCAGCCGGTACACGACGCTATCGAGGTCGTAATGGCGCTCCATGCCCACGTACTGCATGCCCAGGCGCGTCATGACCTTGATCGAGGCGGCATTGTCCGGGTGGGCCACGGCCACCACTTCGGGCGCGCCGACGACGTCGAACGCATGCGCGACGATGGCATTGGCCGCCTCGCTGGCGTAGCCCTTGCCCCAGCCGGCCCGCGCCAGGCGCCAGCCGATTTCGTGCGGCTGTGCCTTGTCGCCGCCAATATGCTGCAGACAGGCCAGCCCCACCAGCACCTCATCTTCGGTGCGGATCAAGGCCCACCACGAATAGCCCCACTCGACCCAGCGCCCCATGATGCGGCCAACGGCTGCACGTGTATGTTCCTCCGTCTCCGGCTGGCCCGCATTGAGGTAAGTCATCACTTCGGTATCCGAGTTCATGGCATGCATGGCGTCGTAATGCTTCTCGGTGACGGGTTCGAGGCGCAGGCGCGCCGTGTGCAAGATGGTCATGGCATTTCCTTGGACGAAAAAAAAGACGATACACGATCGTCTTTTTTTAGCAAGAGTGCACGCAAAATTACTTGCCTGCTTCGCCCTTCTTGATCCACGCCGCCAGCTGGTGCGGGCGCAGGCCGTCGTAGTCTTCGAACGGCTGGTGGATCCATGGATTGTGCGGCAGTTCATCGAGGAAGTAGTCGGGACGCACGACGGAGCAGCCTTTCAGCCAGATCACGGCCGATTTGACTTCGGTCACGTCAGGGAAGTTTTCCTTCAGGTGACGCGTGACTTTGTCCAGCGTGACGCCGGAATCGGCCAGGTCGTCGACCAGCAGGATGCGGCCGGCCAGCGGGCCCTTGGTCATGGTCATGTACTTGGCGATATCGAGGTCGCCGCGCACCGTGCCCGCGTCTTCGCGGTAGGAGCTGGTCGACAGGATGGCCAACGGCAAATCAAAGATGCGCGAGAACACGTCGCCGGGACGCACGCCGCCGCGCGCCAGGCACAGTACCTGGTCGAATTTCCAGCCCGATTCGTAGACCTTGAGCGCCAGGCGCTCGATCAGACGGTGGTATTCTTCCCAGTTGACCCAGAGATGTTGATCGTTCGATTGTGGGGTAGTCATGATAGTGGAATCTTATTATTAGCGTGATTAAAAAAATCCGCCTTGCGGCGGATTGTGTCCAGCAGCTTACTCGAATGGGTGGCGCAGCACGATCGTTTCTTCACGATCCGGACCGGTCGAAACCATGTCCACCGGTACGCCGACCAGTTCTTCGATGCGCTTGATGTAAGCGCGGGCGGTTGCCGGCAGGGCCGCCAGCGATTTGGCGCCGACCGTGCTTTCCGTCCAGCCCGGCATCTCTTCGTACACCGGCACGCAACGGGCGGCTTCTTCGGCGCCCGATGGGAAGATGTCCGTGGCCACGCCGTCGATGGTGTAGCCGGTGCACAGTTTCAAGGTTTCGATACCGTCCAGCACGTCCAACTTGGTCAGGCACATGCCCGTCACGCCGTTGATCTGCACGGAGCGGCGCAGCAAGGCGGCGTCGAACCAGCCGCAGCGGCGGGCGCGGCCCGTCACGGTGCCGAATTCATGGCCGACTTGCGCCAGGTGATGGCCGACGCCTGCATCCGTTGGCAGTTCCGAAGGGAACGGGCCGGAACCGACGCGCGTCGTGTAAGCCTTGGTGATGCCCATGATGTAGTGCAGCATGCCAGGACCGACGCCCGAACCGGCGGCGGCATTGCCGGCCACGCAGTTCGACGAGGTGACGAACGGATAGGTGCCGTGGTCGACGTCGAGCAGGGAACCCTGCGCACCTTCGAACAGCAGGTTCGCGCCGGCCTTGTGCGCCTTGTACAGCGCGCTCGACACGTCGGTGACCATCGGGCGCAGGCGCGGCACATAGGCCAGTGCGTCGTCGAGGGTCTTCTGGTAATCGATGCGCGGAGCCTTCAGGTAGTGCTCCAGCACGAAGTTGTGGTAATCGAGGTTTTCCGCCAGTTTTTCGGCGAAACGGCTCTCGTTCAGCAGGTCGGCGACGCGGATGGCGCGGCGCGCCACCTTGTCTTCGTAGGCCGGGCCGATGCCCTTGCCCGTGGTGCCGATCTTGGCCGCGCCGCGCGCCGCTTCGCGGGCCAGGTCGAGTGCCGAGTGGTAAGGCAGGATGACCGGTGCGGCGTCCGACACTTTCAGGCGCGAGGCGACTTCGACGCCGACGGCTTCCAGCTTGTCGATTTCGCGCAGCACGTCCGGCACGGAAACGACCACGCCGTTACCGATGTAGCAGGCGACGCCTGGGCGCATGATGCCCGACGGGATCAGCTGCAGCGCGGTTTTCACGCCGCCGATGACCAGCGTGTGGCCTGCATTGTGGCCGCCCTGGAAGCGCACCACGCCCTGGGCGTGATCGGTCAACCAATCGACGATCTTGCCTTTACCTTCATCGCCCCATTGGGTGCCGATGACAACAACGTTCTTTGCCATAATTTTCTTTGACATCACTCAACCTAAGTTTTTAAGAATCCAGCTACTACCATTATCGGCAAGTACCAGCACGCGATC
Organism: Janthinobacterium sp. LM6; assembly: GCF_002002885.1. Taxonomy (GTDB): domain Bacteria; phylum Pseudomonadota; class Gammaproteobacteria; order Burkholderiales; family Burkholderiaceae_D; genus Janthinobacterium; species Janthinobacterium kumbetense. Next base: position 4,826,117 of record NZ_CP019510.1, read on the forward strand.
GCACTCGAACTCGTCTTGTTCATTACTGTGACCCGGCATACTCTGGATCACGACCTCGCCCGCCTTGCGCAACTCGGCGATTTTTTCCTTCAATTCTGGCGCGCTGCCCCACGGCGCGCGGATCGAATGCTTCCGTTCCGCGGTCGGCAACAGGCGCGCCAGTTCGCGCAAATCGAGCGAGAAGCCGGTCGCGGGACGAGCCCGGCCGAACGCTTCGCCGACGTGGTCATAACGGCCGCCGCGCGCAACCGCGTTCGGCAAGCCAGGTACATACAGCGCAAACATCGCGCCACTTTCATATTGGTAGCCGCGCAGGTCGGCCAGGTCGATCGCCACTTCGGCGCGGCCCAGGGCCGATCCTGCCAGCGCGGCCAGTTCGGCCAGCGCTTTCAGCACGCCCGGCAGCGGCGGCAGCACTTCGCGCGCACGCGCCAGCACGTCGATATCGCCATACAGGTTCGGCAAGGCCAGCAGCGCATCGCGCGTGACGGCATCGTAGGATGCGGTCAGCGCACGCAGGCCCGGCGCATCTTTCGCGCGCAGCAGGGTGTACAGCGCAGCTTCGTCGCGCTCGGCATTGGCGTCTTGCGCAATAATAGCGCGCAACAGGCCGACGTGCGACAAATCCAGGCGCACGCTGTCGAAACCGGCCAGTGCCAGCGAAGCGAGCGCCAGTTCCTGGATCTCGGCATCGGCTTCCAGGCCGGCGTGGCCATAGATCTCGGCGCCGATCTGCAGCGGTTCGCGGGTGGCGTGCAGGCCCGACGGACGGGTATGCAGCACGCTGCCGGCATAGCACAGGCGGGTGACGGTGGCACGGTTGAGCAGGTGCGCGTCGATGCGCGCCACTTGCGTCGTCATGTCGGCGCGCAGGCCGAGCATGCGGCCCGACAGCTGGTCGACCAGTTTGAACGTGCGCAGGTCGGTATCCTTGCCAGCGCCGGTCATCAGCGATTCCAGATACTCGAGCAGCGGCGGCATGACCAGTTCATATCCGTACAGACGGAAATTATCCAGCATGAGGCGGCGCAGCTCTTCGATCTTGCGCGCTTCCGACGGCAGAACATCGGCAATATTTTCGGGCAAAAGCCAATTCGGCATGAGGGAGCGAGATACGGAAGAAAGTTGAAAAAATGCATCATGCGAGGCAGCGGCGGGCGCGCCAGGCAAGAGGCCGAACCTGATATTTTACGCGAAAACACGGGCCTTTAGGGATAAGTTGTCCGAAACGCTGCCGCACAGCCCTAAAAACACCGCATTTTACGCCTTCCCGCAACAGCGTGACGGGCACAAAAAAAGGCTCTGTCCCCGCTAAGTAGGGGAAGTCCGGGAATCATCCTGTATCCCTGCTGTCTGAGTGTACATCGCAGACAAACGGGAGCCCTCCATGCAGACCGGCCAATGGAAAACCTTCATCGCCCAGTTCGCCGCGCTGAACCGTCGCCAGCGCCTGGCGGGTATCGCTCTGCTGCGAGGAAGCGCACCACGGGATGCTGCCGCGGTACTCGTCGAAAACGTGGCCCGGCAGCGATTGCACTGTCCTGCCTGCAATAGCAATCATGCTCACCGGCATGGCCATGCGCACGGACTGCAGCGCTACCGTTGCGTGCCGTGCGGCCGCACCTTCAATGCGCTCACCGGCACGCCGCTGGCGCGCTTGCGCCATAAATCACTGTGGCTCGATTACGCCGATTGCCTGCTGGCATCGGATTCCGTGCGCAAGGCGGCGTTACGGCTGGGCGTGCACCGCAACACCACCTTTCGCTGGCGCCACCGGTTTTTATCGTTGGCAAAAACGGACCGGCCGCATTGCCTGCATGGCATTGCTGAAGCGGACGAACTGTATGTGCTCGAATCGGAAAAGGGATCGCGACATCTGACCCGTCCGGCGCGCCGCCGGGGCGGTCATGCCCGCAAACGTGGCATTTCCGATGAGCAAGTCTGCATCCTGGTGGCGCGCGACCGCACGGGGCAGACCCTCGATTTCGTCACGGGAAAAGGAGCGCTGACGAAGGCGCAGGTGCGCCATTATTTGTTGCCCATGATCGACAAGGATATCCTGTTGCTCACCGATGGCCATGCCGCCTATCGCGCCTTTGCCCGTGAAGCGGGGATCAGCCACCAGGCTGTCAATTTGCGCGCAGGCATCCGGGTGCAGGGCGCCGTGCATGTGCAGCACGTCAATGCCTATCACAGCCGCCTGCGGGAATGGCTACGCCCCTTTCACGGCGTGGCGACGCGCTACCTGCCGAATTACCTGGGCTGGCGCTGGATACTCGACGCCGGGCGTATCCGTTCGCCGGAAACATTATTGAAGGCAACACTCGGAGCATTCCCACATTTGACGGTGACATAGCCCAAAAAAACGGGGCCGGCATTCACGCCGGCCCCGCTGCTGCCGCACCCGACCTTGCGGCCGGGAGCAGTCTGGATGCTGCCTTACTTCTTGGACGGACCGGCTGCGCCGCCACCCTTGAAGTACTTGAAGAATTCCGAACTCGGATCGACCACCATCACGTCGCCCTTGTCCTTGAAGGTGGCGCGGTAGGCTTCCAGGCTGCGGTAGAACTTGTAGAACTCCGGATTCTTGCCAAACGCTTCCGCATACACCTGCGACGCCTTGGCATCGCCCTCGCCGCGGATCTTCTCGGCTTCGCGATACGCTTCGGCCAGGATCACCGTGCGCTGCTTGTCGGCGTCGGCGCGGATCTTCTCGGAGTCGGCCGAACCGGTCGAACGCAGCTCATTGGCCACGCGCACGCGCTCGGACTTCATGCGCTCATACACGGAGTTATTGATCTGCTCGACGTAATCGACGCGTTTCAGGCGCACGTCGACAATTTCCACGCCGATGGCCTTGGCTTCCGCCGAGACCTTCGCCAGGATCGCTTCCATCACCTTGCCGCGCTGGCCCGAGATCACTTCGCGCACGGTGCGCTTGGTGATTTCATCGTTCAGCGCCGCCTTGACGATTTGCGACATGCGGTTGCGGGCCGGCTTTTCATCGCCGCCAAAGCTGCGGAAATACAGCCGTGGATCGGCGATGCGCCATTTCACATACGCGTCGACGAGGATGTTCTTCTTCTCGGCCGTGATGAAGCGTTCCGGCTCCGGCGTATCCAGGGTCAGGATGCGCTTGTCCAGGTACAGCACGTTCTGGAACGGCGGCGGCAGCTTGAAATACAGGCCCGGCGTGCTGATGACTTCCTTGACTTCGCCGAGGGCGAAGACGACCGCATACTTACGCTGGTCGACCACGAACACGGTCGAGGACAAGAGCATGATCGCGATAAAGCCCGCGATCAGGGCGGCTACGATACGGTTCATTAGCGGCTCTCCCGTTCACGCGAAGAGCGGCTGTCGCGGCGCGTATTGACTTCTACTGTCGGCATGGCTTCCTGTGGCAAAACGGTGTTGGCTGCGGGTGTCGCGGCAGCACGGGCGGCGGCAGCGTCGGTGGCAGCCGTCTGGGCGATCAGCTTGTCGAGCGGCAGGTACAGCAGATTGCTGCCCGTCTTCGCATCGACCATGACCTTGCTGGCACTGCTGAACACCTGCTGCATCGTTTCCAGATACATGCGGTCGCGCGTGACGACCGGCGCCTTCTGGTACTCGACCAGCACCTGCTTGAAGCGCGACGCATTACCGGCCGCGTTCTCGGTCACCATCGCACTGTAGGCTTGCGCCTCTTCCATCAGGCGGAAAGCGGCGCCGCGGGCTTTTGGAATGACGTCGTTGGCGTAAGCCTGGCCTTCATTCTTCTGGCGTTCGCGGTCCTGGCCTGCCTTGACGGCGTCGTCGAAGGCGGCTTGCACCTGCTCCGGCGGCTGCACGGCCTGCATCGTCACGTTGGTGATGGCGGCACCGACCTTGTAGCGGTCAAGGATCTGCTGCATCAGCTGCTGCGTATCGTAGGCCACCTTTTCGCGGCCTTCGTACAGCACGAAGTCCATCTTGCTGCGGCCGACCACTTCGCGGATCGCCGTTTCGGCGACCTGGCGCAGGGTGTCTTCCTGGTCGCGCGTGTTGAACAGCCACGCCACGGGGTCTTTCAGCGTGTATTGCACCGCAAACTGGATGTCGATGATGTTTTCATCATCCGTCAGCATCAGCGATTCGCTGGCCTGCTTGTTGCGCAGCGACTGGCGGTAACCCACTTCCACCGTGCGCACCTGCGATACGTTGACGGTTTCGTCGGTCTGGAACGGATACGGCCAGCGCCAGTTGAAACCGGCCGGCGTGGTGTGGCTGTACTTGCCGAACGTGAGCACGACGCCGCTCTGGCCCTCTTGCACGATGAAGGCGCCGCTGGCCAGCCAGATGAAGACGGCGATCACGCCGACCACGCCGGCGGTGATGCCGGCGCCCTTCATGTCGGGGCGCGGGCCACCGCCGCCACCGTTGTTATTGCCGCCGTTGTCGGGACGGTTCTTCTGTCCGAAAAACGCGTTCAGGCGCTGATTGAAATCGCGCCACAACTGATCGAGGTCCGGCGGACCTTCGCCGGGCTTTTTGCCTTCTTGGGCTTTCTTGCCGTCGTCCTTGCGATTGCCCCAGCGGGGATCGTTCAGGGACAACTTCAAGCCTGTTTTTTTGAGTAGGGAGACAAGCATAACTATCGTGTTCCGACTTGGGAGTGGGTGGAAATCCTATCGTCCTCGCCAGGCTCTTCGTCCTGGTCCGGGGCGGCGCCATCGTGCTGGTCGTACTGACCGTCAAACTGATCTTCCTGCAGTGCTTCATCGTTCTGATACAGGTGGGCCGAACCGGGCGCCTTCCTGGCCATCTCGACGATCGCATCGCGCAGCAGGTCGAGCCCGCTGCCCTTCTGCGCACTGACGAACACGCGACTGATCGTAGCATATTCATCGCGTTCCACCGAAGGCTCCAGCCCGGCCGCATCGATCTTGTTCCACACGAGGATTTGCGGAATATGATCGGCGCCGATCTCTTTCAAGACCAGGTTGACCTGCTCGATCTGCTCCATGCGCACCGGCGACGCGGCGTCGACGACATGCAGCAGCAAATCGGCATGGATGGTTTCTTCGAGCGTGGCGCGGAAGGCCGCCACCAGCTGATGCGGCAATTCGCGCACGAAGCCGACCGTGTCGGAGATCACCACGTTGCCCACTTCCTGGCCCAGGTAAACCCGGCGCGAGGTGGTGTCGAGGGTGGCGAACAACTGGTCGGCGACATACACGCCGGCCTTGGTCACGGCATTGAACAGCGTCGACTTGCCGGCATTGGTATAGCCGACCAGGGACACGGAAAATGTGTGATTGCGGCCGCGCGCGCGGCGCTGCGTTTCGCGCTGCTTGTGCAGCTTTTCCAGGCGCGCGCGCAAGGCCTTGACGCGCTCGCCGATCAGCCGGCGGTCGGTCTCGAGCTGCGTCTCGCCGGGACCGCGCAAGCCGATACCGCCCTTTTGCCGCTCAAGGTGGGTCCAGCCGCGGATCAGGCGCGTGGCCAGATGCTGCAGCTGGGCCAGTTCGACTTGCAGCTTGCCCTCGTGGCTCTTGGCGCGCTGCGCGAAGATGTCGAGGATCAGGCTGGTACGGTCGAGCACGCGCACATTCAGGCGCTTTTCCAGATTGCGCTGCTGTGCTGGCGAGAGGGCGTGGTTGAAGATGACGATTTCCAGGCCATCGTTGACGACGACGTCGCCAATTTCATCGGCCTTGCCGCTGCCGACGAAATACGCGGAATCCGGACTGGAACGCTTGGCCGTGATGGTGGAAATCGGGTCGGCGCCAGCCGAACGCGACAACAGCATGAGTTCCTCCATGCTGGCGGCGAAGTCGCTGTGACCGAAGTCAACCCCGACTAGTGCCGCGCGCATGATGGCAACTGATGAGTTGTAGCGGACGCCGACGCCGATGCAAACGCATCAGTGCCGCTGGCGCGGACGGGGGCGATGGAGGGTGAAAGGCGCTGGGCCGTCAAGCTCAACGCTTTACTCCGCTTCAGATTCAATATTGAGATTGACGGCACGGGCCGGCACCACTGTCGAGATGGCATGCTTGTACACCATCTGTGTCACCGTATTGCGCAGCAATACGACATATTGATCGAACGATTCGATATGGCCCTGCAATTTAATGCCATTGACCAGGTAGATCGAGACAGGAACATGCTCTTTGCGTAATGCATTGAGGAATGGGTCTTGTAACAGTTGCCCTTTGTTGCTCATAACAGCTCCGTTGTTTATGTTGTTGTGTAAGAATTGGAGGCGACTCGCTTGATTTCAAGTGCTCTCACACCTTTCAAAGAAAGAAAGATGCGTCATAGCTACTGTAACCTGTTTTCGCGATCGCTGTCGCGCATGGCGCATTAACACTTTATTATTTCCGTGCAAAAGCCATTGAATTGGCTGTCGGCGCCGCATTATCTCTGCGGCGCCTTAATATGCACTTAATTTTACTTGCTTGGCGTGCGTGCGAACGGGTTTTTACCCGTGCGCAATTCGATACGCAGCGGCGTGCCGACCAGCGCAAACGTATCGCGGAAATGTTTTTCCAGATAGCGTTTGTAAGGATCGCCGACGGCGTCGAGCGCATTGCCGTGAATAACGATCACAGGCGGGTTCATGCCGCCCTGGTGGGCATAACGCAGCTTCGGACGAATCGAGCCCTTGCGGCGCGGTTCCTGCTTCTCCACGGCCTCGATCAAAGCGCGCGTCAGCTTCGGCGTCGACAGGTCGCACATGGCGGCCGCATACGCGGCGTTGAGCGATTTCATCAGCGGGCCGATGTTGGTGCCCTTCAGCGCGGAAATGAAATGCATTTGCGCGAACGACAGGAAATCGAGCTTGCGGTCGATATCGATCTTGATTTCGTCACGCTGGTGCGATTGCAAGCCATCCCATTTATTCACGGCCACGACCAGCGCGCGACCCGATTCCAGGATAAAGCCGGCGATATGCGCATCCTGCTCGGAAATATCTTGCTGTGCGTCAAGCATCAGCACGACCACATTGGCTTCGGAAATCGACTGCAGGGTTTTCACCACCGAGAATTTCTCGATCGCTTCAAACACCTTGCCGCGGCGGCGGATACCGGCCGTGTCGATCAAGGTGTATTGCTGGCCGTCGCGCTCGAACGGGATTTCGATCGAGTCGCGCGTCGTGCCCGGCATGTCGAAGGCGATCACGCGCTCTTCGCCCAGCAGGGTGTTGATCAAGGTCGACTTGCCCACGTTCGGACGGCCGACGAGGGCGATCTTGATGCCGCGGTCGGTCTTTTCCAGCTCTTCAGGCTCATCCGGACGCTGCGCGAACGCCAGGTCCAGCATCACTTCGACGAGGTCGTTGACGCCGTCGCCGTGCGCCGACGAGATCGCATACGGATCGCCCATGCCCAATTCATAGAATTCGGACACGACGGCCGTGTAGCGCATGCCTTCGCTTTTGTTGACCACCAGCAAGACCGGGCGACCGCTCTTGCGCAGGAAGTCGACGATGGTCTTGTCATGCGGAGTCAGGCCTTGGCGGCCGTCCACGATGAACACCACCACGTCGGCCTCGGCCACGGCCTGCTTGGTCTGCAGTGCCATCTGGTGCATGATGCCTTCCTTGGCGACGGGTTCGAAACCACCCGTATCGATGACCAGGAAGGGACGTTCGCCGACACGGCCTTCGCCATAGTGACGATCGCGCGTCAACCCAGGCAAATCCGCCACCAGCGCATCGCGCGAGCGGGTCAGACGATTGAATAAAGTCGATTTCCCAACATTGGGTCGACCTACTAGTGCAATTACCGGCTTCATTGTATTACTCGACCGCGAGAGCGGTCACTGTCCCTGATTGGGTTTGAAAAATCAAATTCGAACCGGCAACAACAGGAGCCGAAACAATCGGGCTACCATCGGTGCTGACACGACCTATTAATGCGCCATCTTCCCGTGACAGGAAGTGGATATAACCTTGATAGTCGCCGACGGCGACGCTGCGGCCGTAGGAGGCCGGCGTCGACAGGCGGCGGCGCGCCAGCGCCTCATTCTTCCAGGCGCTCTGGCCGCCTTCGCGGCTGAACGCCACCACGGCGCCCTGGTCATCGGCAACAAACACGAAACGCTGGTCGACGGCCACGCCCACATCGGACGAGATCGGCTTGGTCCAGCGCGGCACGCCCGTGGCGGCATCGAAGCAGCCCGCCTTGCCCTGGTACGTGACGACGCACACTTCGCCTTCGAACGCCACCGGCGCGCCGGCGATGTCGGAGACGCGCTCCAGTTCGGTAGCGCCGCGCGGTTCGCTGACGACGATCTCCCAGCGTACCACACCGGTGGCCGCCGTCAGTGCCAGCAGCTTGCCGCCCGGCTGAGCCACGTAGATATTCGCGCCGCCCAGCACCATGCCCGGCGCATTGCGCAAGGTCAAGGCCGGGGTGGCGCGCTGCACCGTCCACTTGCGCTCGCCCGTCTTGGCGTCGAAGCCGACGATGCGGTTGTCCACGCTGCGCACCACGACCACGCCCTGCCCCACGACGGGCGCCGTCAATACTTCACTGGACGCCTGCGCCTTCCACAGTTGCTTGCCATCGGCGTCAAACGCCAGCACGGCGCCCTTGGCGGCGCCCACGGCCACCAGCGCGCCATCGCTGCCGGCGCTGGAGGTGATGTCGCTGCCGGCCTTGATGCGCCACGTTTCACGGCCGCTGGCCGCATCCAGGCGCGCCAGCGCGCCATCGGCATTGACCACGTACAGGCTGTTGCCGGCCAGCGCAGGCGTAAACGCGTACACGCCGGCCTTGCCGATCGAATACTTCCAGGCGTCGCGCACGGCGATGCTCGATTTTAACTCGACCAGCTTGGCCGGTTCGACTTTCGGATCTTTCGAGGCGAACGGGTTCCAGGACGAGCAACCGGCCATCATGGCCAACAGACTTGCAGCTACCAGCTTTTCAGTGACACGCATAAGTGTTATCCAACCTTTTTCTTGTACTTGTAAGGGCAAGGCCGGCGGCGCACAACGCCGCGCGGCCACGCCATCAGTGTTCCTGTCAGGCGGCAGCCTTGTCAGCCTTGGCCTTGTCTTCCGGTACCGTACCGCCGATCGCTTCCAGTTTGACCTGGATCAATTGACGGCCTGGATTGTTCTTGTCCGTCGCGGCTATCGCGGCCAGGTAAGCGGTGCGGGCATCGGCCAGCTTGTTTTGCGCCACCAGGATGTCGCCCTTGCGGTCGGCCACGGCGCCGGCAAATTGCGCCACGGAAGCCGTCGCCAGCACTTTCAGCGCTTCATCGTAGGCTTTTTCGTCCAGCAAGACACCGGCCAGGCGCAGCTTGGCGATGGACTTGTACTCTTCCGTGCCATGCTCGGCCACCCATTGCAGCTGGGTCTTGGCCGTTTTCAGGTCATTCGCGTCGAACGCCACCTTGGCCGCGGACAGCGCGCTCATCTGTGCATACGCCGTGCCGCTAAAACGCGATTGCATGTCGCCGGCCGCGCGCATCACCTTGGCCGTGTCCTTGGCGGCGATGGCGTTTTGCAGTTCGTCGTACAGCTGGCCCGCTTGCGCAGCCTGCGTGCGCTGGTAGTACTGCCAGCCGGCCCAGCCGCTGTAGCCCGCCAGCGCCACGATCAGGACCCAGGAGGTCAGATTGCCATTGCGCTGCCACCAGGCCTTGAGGGTTGCCAGTTGTTCTTGTTCTTCGTGATCGTATGCCATGGGTCGTCAGTTTTAATGAGTAGTTGATCGAGGGTAGAACGGTATTGCGTCAAATCAGTGGTGGTGATGCACGTGGCCGCCAGGACCGTGGTCATGGCCGCAATCGTGGTCGCCGATGATCTGGTCAACCACGTAGTCGACGACATCGTCGAACGGCACCGTGTTCTGCTGCGCACCGGCATCGGCTTCGCGCATGGCTTTCACCGTAGCAACGTTATTGGCGATTTCATCGTCGCCCAGGATCACGGCAAACGCCGCGCCGCTGGCATCGGCCTTTTTCATTTGCGTCTTGAAGCTGCCGCCGCCGTTGCTCGCAGCGCAATGTAGCACAACGTCCAGGCCCGCATCGCGAATCCGCTCGGCCAGCACGAACGCTTGCAAGCCTGCCTGCTCGCCCTGGTGCACCAGGTAGACGTCGCACTGGGCCGGGGCTTCCGGTTCGGCCGCATCCTTCATCAGCAGCACCAGGCGTTCCACGCCCATGCCGAAACCGACGGCGGGCGTCGATTTTCCGCCGAACATTTCCACCATGCCGTCATAGCGGCCGCCGGCGCAGACCGTGCCTTGCGCGCCCAGCTTGTCGCTGACCCACTCGAACACCGTGCGGTTGTAGTAATCGAGGCCGCGCACCAGGCGTGGATTGATGGTGAACGGAATATTGTTGTGGTTCAATATCTTCTGCACGCCGTGGAAGTGGGCCAGCGATTCCTCGCCCAGGTAGTCCAGCAGCTTCGGCGCGCCATTGACCAGATCCTGCATGGCAGGATTCTTGGTGTCCAGAATGCGCAGCGGATTGCTGTGCAGGCGGCGCTTGGCTTCTTCGTCGAGCAGCTCGCTGTGGCTTTCCAGGTAGGCGATCAGGTCGGCGCGGTGGCGCAGGCGCTCGGCCGCGTCGCCGATCGAGTTCAGTTCCAGGCGGATGCCTTCCAGGCCCAGGTCATCCCACAGGCGGCGCGACAGCATGATGATTTCCGCGTCGATATCCGGGCCCGTAAAACCGATGGCTTCCACGCCGAACTGATGGAACTGGCGGTAGCGGCCCTTTTGCGGGCGCTCGTGGCGGAACATCTGGCCCTTGTACCACAGGCGTTTCGGGCCTTCGTAGACCAGGTTGTGCTCGACCACGGCGCGCACCACGCCGGCCGTGCCTTCAGGACGCAGGGTCAGGTTGTCGCCGTTCATCGAATCGGTGAACGAATACATTTCCTTTTCAACAATATCGGTCACGGCGCCGATGGCGCGCGCGAACAATTTCGTTTCTTCCACGATCGGTGTGCGAATTTGCTGGAAACCATAGCTTTGCAGCACGGATTGCGCCGTGTTTTCAAATAATTCCCACAGCGGGGCGTCGGCCGGCAGCACGTCATTCATGCCTTTAACCGCGGTAATTTTATCGAATTTCTTATTTTCGGACATAGTATTCTTCTTTGCTTTTGATCGGATCAGGCTCAGGCGGCAACCGTTTTTCCGTAGTGACTCTTTACATAATTCAAGACGATGTCCTGGAATTCCTCGACGATGCGTTCACCGCGCAGGGTGACGACTTTTTCGCCGTCGACAAACACGGGCGCGGCCGGCGACTCGCCCGTGCCGGGCAGGCTGATGCCGATGTTCGCATGCTTCGATTCGCCGGGACCGTTGACGATGCAGCCCATGACGGCCACGTTCATCGCTTCCACGCCCGGATACGACTTTTTCCACTCCGGCATCTGCTCGCGCAGATACGTCTGGATGTTGTCGGCCAGCTCCTGGAAGGTGGTCGACGTCGTGCGGCCGCAACCCGGGCAAGCGATGACCATGGGCGCGAACTTGCGCAAGCCCATGGTTTGCAGGATTTCCTGGCCGACGATGACTTCGCGCGTGCGGTCGCCGCCCGGTTCCGGCGTGAGCGAAATGCGGATGGTGTCGCCGATGCCCTCTTGCAACAGCACGGCCAGGGCCGCCGTCGAGGCGACGATGCCCTTGCTGCCCATGCCCGCTTCCGTCAAGCCCAGATGCAGCGGATAGTCGCAGCGCTGCGCCAGTTCGCGGTACACGGCGATCAAATCTTGCACACCAGAAACTTTGCACGACAGAATGATCTTGTCGCGGCCCAGGCCCAGCTCTTCGGCGCGCACGGCGTTTTCAATCGCCGACGTCACCAGCGCCTCGTACATGACGGCTTGCGCCGGCCATGGCTCGGCGCGGCCCGCGTTTTCGTCCATGATGCGTGCCAGCAAGGCTTGATCCAGGCTGCCCCAGTTCACGCCGATGCGCACCGGCTTGTCGTACTTGCAAGCCGCTTCGATCATTTGCGCGAATTGCGTGTCGCGCTTGGCGCCCTTGCCCACGTTGCCCGGATTGATGCGGTACTTCGACAGCGCGCGCGCGCAATCGGGGTAATCGTTGAGCAGGGTATGGCCGTTATAGTGAAAATCGCCCACCAGCGGCACGTCGATATCCATCTTGTCGAGCTGCTCGCGGATGTAGGGCACGGCCGCGGCCGCCTCCGGACGGTCCACCGTCAGGCGCACCAGTTCCGAACCGGCACGCGCCAGTTCCTTGATCTGGATCGCCGTGCCGATGGCGTCGGCCGTATCCGTGTTCGTCATCGACTGCACCACCACGGGGGCGTCGCCGCCCACCCAGATCTGGCGCTGGCCGTGCGCGATCAGCACCTTGCGGCTGTCGCGCCGGCCGGATGGACCGGAGCCGATCGCTGTTTTCGAGGTAGCCATAATATTATCTTCTGAGTTTGCTTGAACGATTACTGCAATTATTTGATGCTGACGCGGGAAATCGTGCCACCGGCAACGGTCGGCAAGTCCAGCTTGGCGCCGCGCAAAGTTGCCTGCACGACACCAGGCTTGCCCACCACCAAGGTGGCAGGACCCGTGATGTCGAACGTTTCCGTGCTGCCCGCCTTGACCATGCGCGAAATCAGCGGCGAGGTGCCGGGACGGCGAATTTCCACCCAGGAATCTTGCTCCACCTTCAACACCAGCGCATTCGCGCCCACGGCGGCGGTAACGGCAGCCGGCGGCGGCGTGACGGCGGCCGTGGCGGCTGGCGTCACGGCTGGCGTCGTTGCCGGCGCAGTTGCTGGCGGCACGGCGGCGGCCGGCACCGAAGCAATGGCGACGGCAGGAGCGCCCGTCTGCGTATCGTTGCCTGGCGGCGGCGGCACGGAAATCAGGGGCACGGACGGCGACTGCACGGGCGTCAAATCCTGGCCCGGCTTGATCAGGGTCGTTTCCACGGGGCCCACTTCCGCATGCGCCGTTTCTTTCTCGACATGCGCGGACAGCAGGCTGGCCGGCACATAGCCGAGTTTATAGGCGCCAAAGGCGGCCGCCACGACGACAGCCACGGCGCCGGCGATCCAGAGGGGAGTCTGGTTCGACGAACGCTGCGTCATCGACGGAAAGCGCGATTCGGAAAACGTGGCGGAAATCTCGCGCCGCACGGGCGCGGCCGGGTCTTGCGCCGGCGCCGGGTGGACTTCGATCATGGCCACCAGCGGCGCCGCGTCAAGACGCACCACCTTAGCGTAGGCGCGCACGAAACCGCGCACCACGGCGACGTTCGGCAAGGCCGCCATGTCGCCCTCTTCCAGCGCGATCACCTGGCGCGGCGCCAGCTTGAGCTGGTCGGCCACCTGTTCCACCGGCCAGCCCAGCGCTTCGCGCTGCGCCTTCAACTGTGCGCCTGCCAACGCAAGATTGCCCTGGGGCTGCTGCTGAGGCGTTTCTGCCCACTCTGAATTCATTGGTATCCCTGTCTCACTCATCAAACGCCCCATTTTGATAAGCAGCATATTCGGGGGAGGCGGAATGGTGGTTGCGCAAATGCGCCCCCAGGCCAGCTTCCGCACCCGCATCCCCGAGCTTATGCTGCACCTTGATCCCGAGCCACAGCACATCGGCCGTCTGGCTCTCCATTGTCGCTACTTTACCGAGCCGCTCAAGGTAATGAGCCGCTTGCCGGTAGTCCTGCTGTTGGTAATACACGCGCACCAGGCCGGCATAGGTCATTGCCGCGCCTGGTGCGATGCGCTCCGCCTTGAGCCAGTAGTTGGCGGCGCGCGGGTAATCTTTCATGAGCAGGCTGCACGCGGCCGCATTATGCAGCGCAAGTTCAGGCGTGCCATAGGCGGCATCTTGCAATGCGGCATCAAAATACGCCAGCGACTGCGCCGCGTGCCCGGTCTGGCACAGAAACAGGCCATAATTATTGCTCAACTCGGGATTGTGGGGCGCGAGGCGCAATGCGTAAAGAAAATCTTTTTCAGCAGCCACAGGTTGACGCATGGCAGCAAAAATCAGGGCGCGCATGCCGCGCACCTGGGCATTGTCCGGCACCAGCTGCACCGCCTGCTCCGCTTCGGCCAACGCCACCGCAAACTGGTCTTGCATATAATAGGCGCTGGCCAGCTGCAAGCGCAAGGCGGCGCGCTGCTCGACAGATGCAGCTTGCTCCTTGTCCACGGTGGAAGCACAGCCGGCCAGCAGCACGCCCAGGCTGACAACAGCCGCGGCAAGTACGCCAGGATAAGCCATGCTTCCCCGCATCAGGAGCGGATCTCCACGATCTTGCCGAAATTGGCGCCAAATTTCTGTTGATACTCAGTCATCTTTTCCATGCGTTCCTGCACCCGCGTGCGGTCCTTGACTTCGCCGGCCAGCTGGCCGCAGGCCGCATCGATATCGTCGCCGCGCGTCTTGCGCACGGTGGTGATGATGCCGCCGTCCATCAGCACCTGGGCAAAGGCCTTGATGCGCGGGTTTTTCGAGCGGAACAGGCCCGACTCGGGGAAGGGATTGAACGGGATCAGGTTGAACTTGCAGTTCACGCCGAACTCGCGGTCTTGCACCAGCGCCAGCAGTTCGCGCGCGTGCTCGTCGCTGTCGTTGACGCCGTCCAGCATGCAGTATTCAAACGTGATGAAATCGCGCGGGGCGAATTCCAGGTAGCGCTTGCAGGCCGCCATCAATTCCTTCAGCGGGTATTTCTTGTTCAGTGGAATCAGCCCGTCGCGCAAGGCATCGTTCGAGGCGTGCAGCGAGACGGCCAGGGCCACCGGCACTTCCTGCGACAGCTTGTCCATCATCGGCACCACGCCCGAGGTCGACAAGGTCACGCGGCGGCGCGACAGGCCGTAGGCGTTGTCGTCGAGCATCAATTTCAGGGCCGTGACGGTCGGTTCAAAGTTCAGCAGGGGCTCGCCCATGCCCATCATCACCACGTTGGTGATCTGGCGCTCGCCTTTCGGGCCCGGTTCGATGCCCTTGGTGCGGCGCAATTCGAATTCCGCCATCCACAGCTGGCCGATGATTTCGCCCACGGACAGGTTGCGGTTGAAGCCTTGCTTGCCCGTCGAGCAGAAACGGCAGTTCACGGCGCAGCCGGCCTGGGTCGAGATGCACAGGGTGCCGCGGTTTTCTTCCGGAATGAACACGGTTTCCACGGCATTGCCATTGCCCACGTCGACCAGCCACTTGCGCGTGCCATCCGTCGACGTATGGTCGCTGATGATGGCCGGGGCGCGCACTTCGGCGCGCGTGGCCAGCTTGTCGCGCAGCGACTTGGCCAGGTCCGTCATGGCGTCGAAATCGGAAGCGCCGAACTGGTGTATCCAACGTTGCAATTGTTTCGCACGAAACGGTTTCTCTCCCAACTCGGCGCAGTAGGCGATGAGTTGCGCGGGATCAAGGTCCAGCAAGTTGGTGAGGGTCGTCGTATTCATGATCATGTCTATTCTAAAAATCCGTCCCCGCGCGCATCCGGAGCGAAAACTCCACAGCGCAGCGGGAACAGGGGGTGATAAGTTATTTCACAGATAACGCCAGGAAATAACGTTATCTAAGGCAATTAAGCCTTCAGTTCTGGGAAGAAGTAAGCGATTTCCACTTTAGCAGCTTCGACAGCGTCGGAACCGTGTACGGCGTTAGCGTCGATCGAATCGGCGAAATCGGCGCGGATCGTGCCTTTTTCTGCTTTCTTCGGATCGGTCGCGCCCATCAGGTCACGGTGGGCCAGAACGGCGTTTTCGCCTTCCAGGGCTTGGATCATGACTGGACCGGAAACCATGAAGTCGACCAGATCCTTGAAGAAGCCGCGTTCTTTGTGCGCTGCGTAGAAGCCTTCAGCTTGTTCGCGCGACAGTTGGGTCATGCGTGCTGCAACGATTTTCAGGCCAGCGTTTTCAAAACGGGAGTAGATTTGACCGATTACGTTTTTTGCAACTGCGTCTGGTTTGATGATCGACAGGGTGCGTTCGATTGCCATGTGTGAAAACTCCAATAAAAAGTAAGGTTTAAAACGGTAAATTGATAACTCAATCAACCTTTGATTTTACCATACTCCACCCCATATCACCCAGACAGGCAGGGGGCATCCTTCCCTGCCGCTGGAGTTTAATGAAATCTTAAGCTGCTTTTTTGGCAAATTCCGGCCCTCATGCTATCCTTGGACAAAGCAGTAATTTGAATTGACAACACGGAGGCACTATGAATCAGAACATGCAACGCACCTTTGACCTGTCGGGGGGCATGCAGCAAGTCCGCCATCAGGTCTTGCGCAACACTTACTGGCTGCTGGCACTGTCCATGATCCCGACCGTGCTGGGCGCCTTCATCGGCGTGCAGATGCATTTGCCGATGCTGACCGGCGGCATGGGTTTCATCATCTTCATGGCCGTCGCTTTCGGCTTCATGTACGCGATCGAGAAAACCAAGAACTCTGGCCTGGGCGTCGCCGTCCTGCTGGGCTTTACCTTCTTCATGGGCCTGATGCTCACGCCTATCCTGACGCGTACCCTGGGCTATTCGAACGGCGGCATGCTGATCATGACGGCATTCGGCGGCACGGCCACCATCCTGGCCGTGATGGCGACGATCGCCACGGTCTCGAAGCGCGACTTCTCGGCCATGGGCAAATGGCTGTTCGCCGGCGTGATCGTGCTGATCCTGGCATCGGTGGCGAACATCTTCCTGGGCCTGTCGGCACTGTCGATCGTGATCTCCATGGTCGCCATCGCCATCTTCTCGGCTTACATCCTGTATGACGTGCAGCAAATCATCAACGGCGGCGAGACCAACTACATCTCGGCCACCCTGCGCATCTACCTGGACGTGTACAACATCTTCACCAGCCTGTTGTCACTTTTAGGTTTCGCCGGCGGCAGCCGCGACTAAGCGCTAACGCAAAAACGCCCAGGGCGGCGTTGCAGTGCCTCGCCGTACTAGTCGTACTGTCTTCGGCACCGCGCCTTGCCCTGAACGTTTTATGCGCTGCGCTTATGCGCCAGAGCATGAAAATAAAAGCCGACCCTCGGGTCGGCTTTTTTACGTCTGTCGCATCTATTTGCCCTTCTCCGCCACCTCCAGCAGGCAGGCGCGGGCGCGGTCCAGGGTCGGGTTGTCGCGCTGGGCCGCGTAGACGGCGTAGGCGGAATGCGAGAATTCGGGCGCATCGCGCACGCGGTGCAGGAGGCCCGCATCGAGATAGGGTTGCGCGCTGCCGATACGGAAGTAACTGGCGCCGCCCACGTCCAGCAGGTAGACGAGCGCCAGCGGCCCCAGGGAAATGGAGATGGGCGGGCTGCTCAGCTCCGGATACGCGGCCTGGTGATTGGCGGCGAAACTGGGACCCCAATCCACGTACACATACGTATCGGCATGCATCTGGCCGTCATCGCGCGTGGTCACCATCACCAGCTTTTCCTCGGCCAGCAATTCGCTGGCCAGGCCCGGGCGCTGCGGCGGGTTGTACAGCACGGCCAGGTCGAGCGAGCCGTCGTGCACGGCGTCGAGCAGGCGCGCGGAACTGTCGACTTCCGCGCGCAGGGCGATCTCGGGGCAATCGCGGCTCATGCGTATCAGCCAGTCGCCGAGCAGCGGCTGCCACAAGCTCAGCTCGCAGCCGATGCTGACGGCGTCGTCGCGCCCCGGCGGCAAGGCCACCTGGTGCCGCGCCCGCTCCCACACCTGCACCATGGTGGCCGCGTGGCGCATGAAGCGCTCGCCGGCCGGCGTCAGGCGCGCGCCCGCCTTGTTGCGCACGAACAATTGGCGTCCCAGCTGCTGCTCCAGGGTGCGGATGCGGGCGCTGACGGCCGTCTGCGTCACGTGCATGCGTTCGGCGGCCATGATGAAGCTGCCGCAGGAAGCCACTTCCAGGAAGGTACGCGCTTGATTGATATCCATCAATCCATCATATCAGTTGCCGCACATCTCAACTGACACGCTCATAGCCACCCAATACGCCCTGCTTCGACAACACCCATTGCCACAGCTGCAAGTCGCGCGCACGGAAGGCGCCCGCGCACGACAGCAGATAATATGACCACATGCGGTGGAAGCGTTCGCCAAGCTGGGCGGCAAAGCGGGGCCACGCCTGCTCGACATTCGCATGCCAGGCCATCAGGGTCTTGTCGTAGTCGGCGCCGAAGTTGTGCAAGTCTTCTGCCACGAACAAATCGTCGATGGCGTCGCCGATCTGGCCGATGGACGGCAAGTCGCCGTTCGGGAAGATGTATTTGTCGATCCACGGGTCGCACGTGGAATGGCGTTTATTTTTGCCGATCGTGTGCAGCAGGAACAGGCCGTCGTCTTCCAGGCAGCGGTGCGCCACCTCCATGAAGGTGCGGTGATTCTTGTGGCCCACGTGCTCGAACATGCCGATGCTGACGATGCGGTCAAATTTTTCATCCGTGTCGCGGTAATCCTGCAGGCGGAAGTCCAGGTTTTCTCCACCCGGCATGCCGCGCGCATACGCGGCCTGCTCTTGCGAAATCGTCACGCCCACGCATTGCACCTGGTATTTTTCCGCCGCATAGCGCATGAAACTGCCCCAGCCGCAGCCGATGTCGAGCACGCGCATGCCCGGCTCCAGGCGCAGCTTGCGGCAGACCAGATCGAGCTTGGCTTCCTGCGCCTCGGCCAGATTGTTCGCATCCTTCCAGTAGCCGCACGTATACGTCATGCGCGGATCGAGCATGGCCGCATAGAAGGCGTTGCCGAGGTCGTAGTGTTCCTTGCCCACCATCCAGGCGCGGCGCTCCGTCTGCAGGTTGAACAGGCGCGCGTACAGCGCGTGGAAGGCCAGGCGCATGGGGCGCACATCGTCGGCCACCCTGGCGCGCAGCAGGTGGCAAAAGAATTCGTCGAGCTGCTGTGCATCCCAGTCGCCATCCATGTACGCTTCGCCCAGGCCCAGGTTGCCGCTGGCGAAGGCGCGCTCCGGTACGCCGGGCTTGCGCAGCTGCATGTCCCAGGCGGCGCGGCCATTCAAATGGATGTCGGCCTTTGCCAGCAGTTCGGCCGCTTCGCGCGTCAGCCGCGTGTCCACGGTGATTTTCGGTGTTTGCTGCAACTGCATTGCTGCTTGTGTCGTGTGCTGCGTGTTCATGCCCTGCCGCCTCCAGATGGTTGTCGGTGCTGGCGCGCGCCGGCAAACCCCATCAGCGGCCCGGCGCCGCGCCAGCCATAAAATTATCCGCCCGCCATCGCCATCTGGATAATGAAACATCATGGTCATTCATATCAAAATAATTGCTGCAAAATGATTTGAATCAATTATTTCATGGAAATATCTTATACAGGATGCGCCCCGTAACATGAAAAAAGCCGCCCGTAAGGCGGCTGTTCGCGACAGGTTCGCGCCATGCGGCACCACGATCAAAAGTCGTGATTTGATGGGTACTTGCTGTAAAAATCGTTATCCCATTTGAAGTTGGTAAACGCCACCGTCATCGATACGTCGAGCGCTTCGACGAAATGCCAGCAGCCGACGGGCAGGAACAGGATCTCGCCGGGCGCCAGCACGCATTCGCGCACCTGCACGTCGGCCATCAACGGGTAGCGCCGCAGGTCGATGTCGCGCCCGTCGACGGGCGTAAAGCAGTGGCGCTGGTTGTACACGCGCGCCACCTCGCAGGCTGCCATGATGCGCAGGCGCTTGCGCCCCTTGACCTGCGCCATGAAGTTGTTCGTCAGGTCGTGGTGGAAGGGAGTCACCGTCCCGGCCGGGCCGAACCACAGAAAACCCGTGGGACCGCCACTCTGCTCCAGATACTCGGGCAGCTGGCCGATATCGTCCCACAGCTCGCACAAGGCTTGGCGGTTCTGCGAATTGTTATTCGCCGTCATATAAAAATCGTTGGTCGCGCCGCTGGCCTCGACCAGGCTGGCGTACTCGCCGAACGCCATCTTGCGCTTGTGGGCCACGCTGTTCATTTCATACTGGGCATCCGCTTCGCGGCCGAACTGCACTTCCACTTCGCGCTGCGCGTAATGTTCGCGGAAATACGCCGGACTCCATTTACTCAAGGCGGGCCAGTCGCCCATCATGCCCGTGATGATGACGGGCTGGTTGGTGGAATAGTATTCGTCCAGGAATTCCTGCGCGGTCAGCTTGTCGCGGCGGGGAATCTCGGGCGGGCGCAGCTGGTTCAGCTTGCGCTGGATGTCGATCACCCAGTCGCGCTTGGCCAGGCGGTTCGACAGGCGCACGGCGCCGGCCAGGTAGGGACTCTGCAGCGCAAGTTCGATTTCGCGGCGCGCCAGGGGCTCCGCGATGCCGGCCTGCTGCAGCACCGGCATCAACGCCGACGGATGGCTGCCCAGCATGAGGTTTTCCGCGATCCAGCTGCGCCACTCGCGGCTCAGCTCCTGCTCCTGCGTCTGCTGCTTGACTCCGAATGTCGATACCGCCGCCATCGCCCGCCTCCCGTGTTTTTTATGAATAAGCGGCCGGAGAGCATGGCTATCCGGCCGCGTCTTACATTACATCAACATTACCGCACTTTCCACACCTCGGTTGCCAGCACGCCATTCGCGTCGCCATCGAGTTCCCACGAGAACGCGCCGCGCAAGCCCTGGTCCTTGACGTATTTCACCTTGGTGCCGATGACGGTCGGATCGTCATAGCTCCACCACTGGCCGCCCGCCCCCGTGTACAGGTACAGCTGCTTGGTCACGGGATGGTAGTAGCGCGTGCCGGCCTTGGCGACGAGGATTTTATAGTCCTCGATGCCCGACTCGTAGGTGCCCGGCGCCGTGCCCGTGGCCGCCTGGTACAGACCATCGCCGTTCGGCCCCGGCGCCACGCCCGTCCAGCCGCGTCCATAGAACGGTATGCCCAGCAGCAGCTTGTCGCGCGGCACGCCGGCGGCAATCATGTACTGCACCGCCTTGTCGCCCACGTATTCGCGCGCCATGCCTGTCGACGGGTCGGCAGGGTCGGCAAACAGCTGGGCGTTGAAGTTGGTGCTGTTTTCCCAGCCGCCGTGGAAGTCGTAGGTCATCAGGTTGATCCAATCCATGTACTGCGAGTACAGGGCCGGTTCCGTGTTGTCGATCTTGTCCTTGCCGGCACCGACCGCGGCCGTCAACAGGTAGCGCTTGCCGTTGGCGGCCCCGAGCGCATCGAGCTGGGCACGGAATTCCGCCATCAGCAAGGTGAAATTGCGCTTGTCGTTGGGGCTGACCGTGTTGTACGGCTGGCCGCCGCCAACCGGATATTCCCAGTCGATGTCGATGCCGTCAAAGATATTCGCCGCCGCACCCGCGCCGCCGCGGCCGCCCTGCACCGGCAGGTTGCCCTTGATGTAGATGTCGATGCAGGAACGCACCATCTGCTTGCGCAGCGCATCCGTGGCGGACCCGACGGAGAAGTTCTTCGACCAGCTCCAGCCGCCCAGCGAGATGAACAGTTTCAAGTTCGGGTGCGCCGCCTTGAGCTTTCTCAACTGCAGGAAGTTGCCCGACAACGGTGCATCCCACGGGATGGCCTGGCCATCGACGGTGCGTTTCGGCGTGCGGATGTAGTCGGCCTCGGCATCGCCGCCCGTGCCCGCATCCGGCGAGTTCGGATTCGTCGCGCCCGGCTCCGTCTTGGTGATCATGGCGCACTCGTAGCCGCCGTTTTTCGGATAGATATTACCGAAAGCGTAGTTGATGAAGGTCAACTTGTCGGCCACGCCGCTGGTATGCACGTTCGCCACTTCGTAATCGCGGCCATACACGCCCCATTGGGCGAAATAGGAACCGACCTCGCGGCCCGTTGGCGTCGGCGTCGGTGTCGGTGTCGGCGTCGGTGTCGGCGTTGGGGTTGGCGTTGGAGTCGGCGTTGGAGTAGGCGTCGGCGTCGGCGTCGGGGTAGGCGTGGTGCTGCAGATCTCCAGGCTGGTCCATGGCTTGCCCGTGCCGGCGGCGCCGCTGCTGGTCGACGGGTTGTCGCCCTGCGTCCAGTAGTTGGCGCGGTAATTCGTGCCCGCATAGCTGACGGTGGCGCCCGCGCTGTAGGCCGTGCCGGCCACCCACGCCAGCGCGCAGGTGCCGCCGGCGGGTGTTGGCGTCGGGGTGGGCGTTGGATTTGGCGTAGGCGCCGGTGTCGGGGTCGGCGTTGGGGTCGGCGTTGGTGTCGGCGTTGGTGTCGGCGTTGGTGTCGGCGTAGGGGTTGGCGTCGTTCCGCCATCGCACGTGCCGCCGGCGCTCCACAGGCTCGGCGTGGCGACGGGGTTCCAACCCGAGCCCACGTGATCGGTCTGCGTCACCAGGGCCGTGTAGTTGGCGCCCAGGTAGGTGACCACTGTGCCCGCGTTATACGTGCCGCCCTCTTGCCACGGCACGCAGGCGACCACCGTGCTGGCCGCCAGCAATTGCGAACCGGCCGGCGCGCCGGCGTCACCACCGCCGCCGCAGGCCGCCAGCACGCCACCGCTGGTCAGACATACCATCATGTTCCTGATCGTTTTTTTGAGTATTAAATTTTCCACGTTGTCTCCTGTTCAGGTTTGCGGAAATACCACTCTGCTTCAATGAAAAAGCTACCTGTGATTTTGTTTTTTGCAGTTGCAAGAACAGCATGCTGCTGAAAAAATAGGCGGTCAAGTGGTTTTGAAGTGGCCTCAAAGTGGGCAATACCACTTTGCAAAGAAAACATAACGACGGAGGCGGACGGCGCGTTGTCCTACTGGACAAGCAAAAAAACGGCAGAGGAAGGAGGAAAAAAGACGCTGGATCGGGAAAAGACAGACCAGTTTTATAACACGCTGTAAGTGGTATTAGCACGGAATCAGGGCCAGCGCATGGGAAGCTTCAGCGCGCCTGAAAAACGTTCAGAGCAAGGCGCCTTGCCGAAGACAGTACGAATAGTACGGCTAGGCAAGGCAACGCAGCTATGGACGTTTTTGGAACGTTCAGAGCAAGGCGCCTTGCCGAAGACAGTACGTAAGTACGGCTAGGCAAGGCAACGCAGCTATGGACGTTTTATCAGGTGTGCCTTCAGATCAAATCAAACACCGCCATCGATTCGACGTGCGAAGTATGCGGGAACATGTTCACCACGCCCGCCTTGCTCAGCACATAGCCCGCTTCCAGCGCCAGGATGCCGGCGTCGCGCGCCAGGGTGGACGGGCTGCACGACACGTACACGATGCGCTTCGGCAGCATGTCCGGACGCACTTGCGACAGGCCGACCAGCGCCTGGCACAGGGCCATGGCGCCATCGCGCGGCGGGTCGACGAGGATGCGGTCAAACTTGCCCAGCGCGATCAGGTCGTCCGTCGTCACTTCGAACAGGTTGCGCGTCGAGAACGAGGTTTTTTCCGCCAGGCCATTGGCCAGCGCGTTTTCCAGCGCCCGCTCCGTCAGGGTGGTGCTGCCTTCGATGCCCACCACTTCGCTGCCCTGCGTGGCCAGCGGCAGGGTGAAATTGCCCAGGCCGCAGAACAAGTCGGCCACGCGGTCGGTCGGCTGCACTTCCAGCAGGCGCAGGGCTTTCGACACCAGCACGCGGTTGATGTGGTGGTTCACTTGCGTAAAATCAACGGGCTTGAACGGCATCTTGACGCCGAATTCCGGCAGCAGGTAGTGCAATTGCTTGTCGAGCGGATAGAACGGCACGGCCGTTTCCGGGCCCTTCACCTGCAGCCACCATTGCACGCCGTACTCGTCGGCAAAAGCCTTCAATTTCGTTTCGTCATCCGCCGTCAATGGCGCCATGATGCGCAAGACCATGGCGGTGACGTCTTCACCGACGGCCAGCTCGATCTGCGGCATCTGGTCGAAGATGGACAACGAGGCAATCAATCCACGCAGCGGCAGCAGCATGGCCGAGATGTGCGGCGGCAAGATTTCGCAGCTGTCCATGTCGGCCACGAACGCCGATTTCTTTTCATGGAAGCCCACCAGCACGGCGTCTTTCTTCTTGACGTGGCGCACGGACAGGCGCGCGCGGTAGCGGTAGCCCCACGTCGGGCCATACATGGGGCGCATGATGCTTTGCGGACGTACCTTGCCGATATGCCACAAGTTGTCTTCCAGCACGCGCTGCTTGATCGCCACCTGGGCCGACGGCTCCAGGTGCTGCATCGAGCAACCGCCGCAATTGTCGAAATGCTTGCACTTGGGCGTCACGCGCATCGATGACTCGCGGTGCAGCGCCGTCATGCGGGCCATTTCCCAGTTTTTCTTCTTCTTGAACGTCACAAAGCTGACGCGCTCGCCCGGCAGCGCGCCTTCGACAAACACGACCTTGCCCGGCGAGCCGTCTTCGTTCTCAATATGGCCAACGCCACGGGCGTCCATGTCGAGCGATTTGATTTCGATGATATTTTCTTGCATAGCGATCAATAGGTAAGAGTGGGCCAGGACGCAGGGCCGCGCTGGAACTTGAAAGAATGGGGGAAAGGTCAGGCGCCGCGAGCGGGGCGTATGATAGCAGATGCGGCCCCGGAAATACCGGGACCGGGCGTCCTAGAGCAGAGAGTCGCGCACCACGCCGCGCGCGGCCATAGCCCGTTTGAGCTTGATCAAGGCTTCCTGCTGGATCTGGCGCACGCGCTCGCGCGTCACGCCCATTTCCTCGGCCAGGGTTTCCAGGGTGGCCGGGTCGTCGTTGTCGAGGCCGAAACGGCGCATGATCACCACGCGCTGCTTGTCGGGCAGCTTGGTCAGCCAGTCGCGCACCAGCACCGTCATTTCATGGTGTTCCGCGCGCGCGTCGGGGCTGTCTTCGCTGGCGCCGGGCAACATGTCCATCAGCGACGACTGCGGATCGTTGTCGAGCGGCGCGTCGAGCGAAGTGGCGTGCTCGGACAGGGCCAGGATATCCTGCACCTCTTCCACGGGACGGCCCACCAGGTGGGCGATGTCTTCCGCGGTGGCATCCTTGCCATCGTGGTGCTGGGCTTCCAGGTGGTACTTGCCGCGCAGAATTTGATTCAGTTCGCGCACCATGTGCACGGGCAGGCGCACCGTGCGCGCCTGGTTCATGATGGCGCGCTCGATGCTCTGGCGTATCCACCAGGTGGCGTAGGTGGAGAAACGGAAACCGCGCTCGGGTTCGAACTTGTCGATGGCCCGCATCAGGCCGATGTTGCCTTCCTCGATCATGTCGAGCAAGACCACGCCCCGGTTGATGTAATGCTTGGCGATCGACACGACCAGGCGCAGATTGTGCTCGATCATGGTTTGCCGGGCTTCGAAATTGCCCTGCTTGGCGAGGGTGGCGTAATGCACCTCTTGCGCCGCCGTCAGCAGGGGCCGCGTGCCGATCTGGTTCAGATAGTGCTGGGTGGTATCGGTCGACAGCTCGGCCGCCAGCACTTTTTTCAATTCATCGACACTTTCGACCAGCACGCTGACGCTGGCCACCTCGCCGCCCTCGCCCGCGTCGACGGCATCAATGCCGTCAAGTTCGCCGGCATCGTCCGTCACGACTTCGTCTGCCCCGTCTTCCGGCAGTTCCGGGTCATCGTCCAGCTGGTCGTGCGGCGCGTGTGTCATTGCTTTACCTAACGGTTAGGCAGGAATTTCGAAGGGTCGACAGGCTTGCCCTGCTGGCGAATTTCAAAGTGCAGCTTCACGCGGTCGGCATCGGAATCGCCCATTTCGGCGATAGCCTGGCCTTTGTTGACGTTCTGCCCTTCCTTCACCAGGATGCTGCGGTTATGCGCATACGCCGACAATAAACTATTACTGTGCTTCACGATGACAAGATTACCATAACCACGGATTCCGCTCCCGGCATACATGACTTTTCCCGCGCCGGCGGCCACCACTTGCTGGCCCGCCTTGCCGGCGATATCGACGCCCTTGTTCTTGCCTTCGTCGAAAGTGCCGATGACCTTGCCTTCGGAAGGCCACATCCAGCTGATCTTGTCGTCGCCAGGCGCCGATGCCGCAGGGGCTGCCGCGGCGGCGGCCGGTGCGGCGGCGACGGCTGCTGCCGGGGCTGGCGCCGGCTTGGCGTCGCCGGTGCCGCCATCGGCGCGCAGCTCGGCCAGGGTGGCGTCGGAATACGCGCGCTTCTCGCCGCGCGGGCCCGTCTTCTTCGGCACGACAGGCGCGGCCGGTTTGACTTCCGTCGCTGGCGGCATGACGATGGCCGACGTTTGCGCGCCGCCCGTGTCGCCATTCGGCGGCAACACGCGCAGCACCTGGTCGACCTTGATGTCGTTCGGGTTGCTCAAGTCGTTCCAGGCCACCAGGTCGCGGTAATTCTGCCCGTGCTCGAGGGCGATGCGCAACAGGGTGTCGCCACGCTTGACCGTGTAATAGGCCGGGTCGCGGTCGCGCGGATCGCTGGCGGCGGCACTGCTGCTCGATGGGTGGCGCTCGACGACAGGCGCCTGGACGCCCGTCGTGCCGCAACCGCTCAACAGCGCGGCCAAGGTGATGCTACATAGAAGTATGTTACTTTTCTTAATCATTCGCATGTATTTATATGTCCTGCTTGCTAGCTGATCCGGGGATCATATGGTGCCCGGGCGCAAAGGTACGAAATGGCAATCTTCCAGGGTTTGGCTAGTCCATTCCATTTTCCCCACCCGGGTAATGAGTTGTAAGTGTTGCAATTTAGCCCCCACCGGCGCAACCAGACGCCCGCCGGGCGCCAGCTGTTCCAGCAGGGCTTGCGGAACTTCCAGGCCGGCTGCGGCAAGGATGATCCCGTCGAAGGGCGCCGCCTGCGGCAGGCCAAGCATACCATCTCCGTACTGCAAGCGCAGATTCGACACGCGCAGCGGGCGCAGATTGGCCTTCGCCAGCTCGTGCAGGGGCCGGATGCGCTCGATCGAATACACCTCTTTCGCCACCAGCGACAGCACCGCCGCCTGGTAGCCGCAGCCCGTGCCGATTTCCAGCACGCGCTGCAACGCCCCGCCCTGGCGCATCACTTCGATCATGCGCGCCACGATGTACGGCTGCGAAATGGTCTGGTGGTGGCCGATGGGCAGCGAGGCGTCGATATACGCCTGCGACGCCAGCGCCTCGTCCATGAACATGTGGCGCGGCACGGCTTGCATGGCGCCGAGCACCACCGGGTCCTTAACGCCCTGTTTCGCCACGCGCGCCACCATGGCCCGGCGCACGGCTTCCGAGACGAGCGGGTTTTGCCGCGGCGGCGACACCACGGCCGGCTGCGCCCGCTCATTGGCGATGGCCTGGGCGCGCGACGGCGCGATGGCCGCGTGTGCGCCATACGGCGGCGCCACGCCGCGCGCCGCGTTTTGCGCCGCATTCTGCGTGGCCGTCTGCGGCGTGGCGATCCTGGACTGGGCCAGCGACTGCCCCCCGCCCTGTCTGGCGGGCTTGCCGGCCAGCGAATCGAGGGACAGGGGGAAGGTGCGCGGCTTATCGGTCATGGTTGTCGGTCATCGTGAGCGGTCATGCCAGGCCTTTTGCCAGTGCATCGAGTTGGGCGGTATGGGTCAGGTCGATCTGCAGCGGCGTGATCGATACTTGTCCATGTTCAACAGCATGGAAGTCCGTGCCCGGACCGCCCTCCTTGGCGGCGCCGGCGGGGCCGATCCAGAAGATTTCACGGCCGCGGGGGTCGAGCGCGCGGATCACGGGCTCGGCCGAATGGCGCTTGCCCAGGCGCGTGGCCACCACCCCTTGCAATTGCTCGTAAGGAATGGCGGGGATATTCACATTCAGCAGATACGGTTTCTGCAGGGCGTCAAACTGGCGCTCGACGATTTCCCTCGCCACGCGGGCGGCCGCGTCCAGGTTGGCCCAGCCGAATTGCGACTGGGAAAAGGCGATGGCGGGAATGCCGAACAGATAGCCTTCCGTGGCGGCGGCCACGGTGCCCGAATACAGGGTGTCGTCGCCCATGTTGGGGCCGTTGTTGATGCCGGAGACCACGAGGTCGGGGCGCTCGATCAGCATGCCCGTCAGCGCCACGTGCACGCAGTCGGTGGGCGTGCCGTTGACAAAATAAAAGCCGTTGGCGGCCTTGTGCACGGACAAGGGCCGGTCCAGGGACAGCGAATTGGAAGCGCCCGAACGGTTGCTGTCGGGCGCCACCACGACGATGTCGGCAATGGGGGCGAGCGCGTCGGCCAAGGCCGCCAAGCCAGGCGCCAGGTAGCCGTCGTCGTTACTGATAAGAATTCTCATACCGAGATTTTACCTGAAGCAATGCCAACACTGCGCGTACCGCACGCCGATAGACTGCATTATTTGTGCCGCCGCGCGGACATGGCGCGCAGCATCAGCGCTGCTCGATGCGCGCCTCGGACAAGGCCCCTTCCAGCGCCTGCACCTCATCCTCCTGCAAGGCCAGCAAGGCATTCAAATCGCCTTGTAATTTGTACATTCTTTTCAGCTGCGCCATGCCGCGCCGGCGCAGCTTGCCCGGCACGCCCGGACGCAGCAGGCAAGACTTCAAATGTTCGGCCAGTTCGCCCGCCTGCGGATACTGTTCGCGCTCGATCATGCCTTGCAGCATAGAGATCATGCTGGCCAGGGTCTCGGGCTCGGCCCCTTCGTGCCCGTTGGCGCGGCCGGCCAGGATGGTTTCCTGCAAATGCCGCGCGCCGTCCAGCACGCTGTCCGCATGCCCCGTGACGGGGGCGTTCAAGAGCCGGTCGCTGCCGCTGAGCACGGCGTCTTCCAGCAGGCGCGCCGCCTCGCTGTCGCCCTGCTGCTGCAAGGTGCCGGCCAGTTGCGTCTTGCTGTGCAAGGTATCGAGGTGGTCTTCGCCCAGCAGGCGCGCATGCACTTCCAGCACCTGCTCCTGCACGCTGCGCGCCGCATCGAGTTCACCGCGCCGCAGCAGCGCCTCGGCCAGCTTGCGCTGGCTCATCAGGGTTTCCGGATGATCGAGCCCGTGCGTGCGCTCGCGCGCCGCCACCTGGTCTTCATGCAACTGGCGCGCGCCGGCCCAGTCGCCCTGCCCGGCAACGATGTCGGCCAGCAAATCGCGCGTGGCCAGGGTGGCCGCATGGTCGCTGCCCAGGCGCCGCTCCTGCGCCTGCAGCACGGCAGCGAACAGGCGTCGCGCCCCTTCCAGGTCGCCTTCGCGCCCCAGCGCCTGCGCCAGGGCCAGCTTGCTGCGCAGGGTATCGCCATGCTCGGCGCCAAACAGGCGTTCGCGCGCCGCCACCACCGTGGCCAGCACTTGCTGCGCCTGCGCCAGCCGGCCCATGCGCAGCAAGGTGGCGGCGCGGCCATCCATCGCTTCCAGGGTCAGCGGATGCTCGCCGCCCAGCTGGCGCGCGTAGCTTGCCAGCACCGTGTCCTGCAGCAGCAGCGCCGCCGCCAGTTCGCCCTGCAGCAACAGGGTTTTCGCCAGGCAGGCCCGGGCGGCCAGGGTGTCGGGATGTTCGCTGCCCAGCACGCGTTCGCGCACGTCGAGCACGTCTTCTTCCAGGAAGCGGGCTTCCTCGAGCTTGCCCAGCTGGCGCAACAGGCGCGCCATGCCGCTCTTGCACGTCAGGCTGTCGGGATGCTCCTCGCCCAGCAGGCGCACGCGGATCTCGACGCTCTGGCGGAAAGCCTCGAGCGCCTGCCCGCTGCGGCCATCCTTGCGGTACAGCTCGCCCAAGCGCGCCAGGTCGCGCGCCAGCGGCAGGGCCACGGCGCGGCCCGGTTCGGCCTGCAAGGCCTGGCGCGCTTCGCTGATGGCACCCAGCAAGGCGATTTCACGGCTCGATTGCCATGGGAAGTAGCCGCCCGTCAGCCAGTGCAAAAAGGCTTCGAAGGTGCGCGTGAGGGAAAAGCGGTCGCCGCCCTGGTCTATACGCACGGCCAATTGCTCGCCATAGGCAAAGGTTTTCGTCTGCTGCAGCTGGACTTCGTCGAAATAACTGTCGAGGGCGATCTGCGGCAAGCCGTAGGAAGTGCGCAGCAGGCGCTCGAACATGGGCTGGAAGCCGGCGATGCCCTTGTGCGCATCGCCGCGGCGCCACTCGGCGCGCTGCGCCCCGTCGCCCATTTCTATGCGCGAGGGCAAGGGGTACACGAGCAGCGGGCGCTGTTCGTCTTCATGGCTGCGGCGGTACTCGATGGCCCGCGTGACGAGCGCGTCGACGCCTTCCAGGCTTTGCCGGTTCGGCGTGAAGACCACCACCAGCTTCTTCGGCAGCAAGGTGGTGCAGATGCCGGCGCTGTCCGTGCGGCCCGTGCGCGAATCGACCAGCACGTAACGGAAATGCTGGGCCAGGGTGTCGGCGAAGCAGCGGAACAGGGCCGGGCAGCTGTCGAACAGCTGATCCCAGCGCATCTGCGCCAGGCGCTCGCTGTAGCTGGCGTCGAAGCGCCCCGCGCGCATCAGGTACAGCGGACTGCCCTGGTCGACGCGCACCACGTACTGCTGCCAGTCGATGGCGTCGAGCACGCGCTGCGCCAGCGCCGCGTCCTCGCGGCCCGTGCCCTGACCGCCGGCACGTCCGCCCGCCGTTTCCAGGCTGATGCGTTCAAGCTGCTGGCGGCACGCCTCGAAGAACTCGAGCACGCCCGGTCGCTCCTCGTGCTGCTCGAAATAATGGTGCAGGCCCGGCGCTTCCATGTCCCAGTCCAGCATCAGCACGGGCACGCTGGCGTTTTCGCGGCGCGCCAGCAGGACGGCGATGTTCGACAGGGCCATGGTGCGGCCGGTACCGCCCTTGTAGGAGTAGAAGGTGACGACTTCGCCAGGGGCGCTCAAAGGCGGCAGGGAGAGGCGTTGGCATTCCATGACAGGACCTTTTACGTGATTAACGTGGAAAGTGGGGAGGCGGAATGGCGCGCCATTCCGGCGGAATAGCGGGCAACACGAAACGGCTGCAATCGTGGCCGGGCGGTGTTGACCGCTTGAGCAAGTGGTAATGCGTGGCGATGCGCTGCACGATGCGTTCGATGTCGGGCAGGTATTGCGGATTCGATTTCAGGTCGCCGCTGGCCAGGGTATAGGCGGAAAAATCGACGTACAGGCCCGATTCCGTGATTTGCGGCGGCAAGCCGTCCGGATGGCGCGTCATGATGATGGGAATGATCAGGTGGCTGGGCAAGTCGTACCAGGCGCGCCGCTCCTGCTCGATCAGTTGCATGGCGGCAAATTCGCGCCGCGTGTAGCCGTGCGCTTCATATTTGGGCGTGTACAGCACGATCATGCACACGCTCTGGCACATGGCGCGCGCCACGCGCAGGTCGATATCGTCGCCGCCCCCCAGTTGCTCGCTGTCGATGAACAGGACTTCCTCGCGGTCCAGGTGCGGTTCCAGATAGCAAGCCAGCGCCTCGATGAGGTCATTCTTGAACTTGTTCATGAACGCATATTGGCCGTGCGCGTAGCTCAAGAAACAGCCGTAGCGGATCTCCATGGCATCCCCCTGTTCCCCGTGCGGCCCTGCCATCGCCGCGCCTTGACCCTGCAAGGCATGAGCTCACTGTAGACCGCTCGGCAACAAGCCTGTTTGCGCTGGCGCAAAGATGTGTCTGGCGTCCTGGACATGCGTCACAATGCCAGAAACTGGCGCGATCGCGCCGATTCCTGGCATGCCAGGCGCGCAAGCGGGCACCGCGCGAAAAACGCTATTCGCTTGATAACAAAGGGAAATATGCCGGCGCGCGGATGGCGCCGGCAGGCAGGACCTAAGCGAGGACTTAAGCACCCCTGGCGGGCAGGTTGCGGAAGAACTCCACCACTTCGGCGGTGTCGCGCGTGCGCTTGAACGGCGGCAGGCTTTGCCAGATGCGCTTGCCGTACGGCTTGGAAATCAGGCGCGGATCGCAGATCATCAGCACGCCCCGGTCGCCCTCGTCACGGATCAAGCGGCCCGCGCCCTGCTTCAGGTTGATGATGGCTTCCGGCAGCGAGTGGTGCATGAAGCCGTTCTTGCCCTGCTTTTCCATCACTTCGATGCGCGCCGCCAGCACCGGATCGTCGGGCGGCGCGAACGGCAGCTTGTCGATGATCACGAGCGACAGCGCATCGCCGCGCACGTCGACGCCTTCCCAGAAGCTCTGGCTGCCGATCAGCACGCCATTGCCGGCCGCGCGGAACTGGTCCAGCAATTCCGTGCGGCCCTTTTCTCCCTGCACGAACAGGGGGAAGTTCAGGCCACGCTGCTTGAATTCATCGGCCAGGCGCTCGGCCGCGCGCTTGACGGCGCGCAAGGTGGTGCACAGGAAGAAGGTGCGCCCGCCCGCCGCCTCGATGATGGGCAGCGCGCAGTCGATGACGGCGTCCGTGTAGCCCAGCGAGTTCGGCTGCGGCAGGTTTTGCGGCACGAACAGCAAGCCTTGCTGGCCATAGTCGAACGGCGACGGCCACGTATGCGACGGTTCGCCCGTCAAGCCCATCTGCTCGGAAAAATGCTTGAAGTCGTTTTTCACGGCCAGGGTGGCGGACGTGAAAATCCAGCTGCGCGGCGTGCCTTCGCGCTGGTTGTTGAAGATGGGCGCGATCGACAATGGCGTTTTATGCAATTGCAGGGAGCTGGAAAACGCTTCCACCCAGAACACGGCCTCCTCGCCGGCCGCCACTTTGGCCTTCGGGTCGAACTTCCAGCCGCTCAGCTGCTGCGCCAGCTCGACGCCGCGCACGCGGCACTGTTCCAGCGTTTCCGCCCGTTCCGCCTGGGTTTCCAGTACGGCGACCATGCCGTCAAGCTCGTCCTTGAGGGTGTCGAGCGCGGGAAAGAAGTCGCTCGACGGGGCGATCTGCGGCAAGGACAGGCGCACGATATCCTGCGGGAAGGTCAGGCGCAGGTCGCGCGCCGCCTTTTCCACCACCGTGACGGTCTTGGCCCAGTCGATGCCGCGCGCATGCGCGAGGCCCTCGGCCAGCACGTCGCGGCACAGTTCCAGGATTTGCGACGTCGACACCGTATTGCCAAAGAACAAAGTGGCCGTATCGGGCAGCTGGTGCGCCTCATCGAAGATGATGGTGTTGGCCGAGGGCAGCAATTCCGCCACGCCAGTATCCTTCAGGGCCACGTCGGCAAAGAACAAGTGATGGTTGACCACCACCACATCCGCCTGCTGGGCTTCCTTGCGGGCCTTCATGACAAAACAATCCTGGTAATACTGGCACTCGGCGCCCATGCAGGTGTCGCGCGTGGACGTCACCAGGTTCCAGATCATGGCGTTTTCCGGCACCTTGGTCAGCTCGGCCTTGTCGCCCGAGCTGGTCATCTTGATGAAGCGCGAAATTTCGCGCAGGTGGCCCACGTCGTCGCGCGACGTCATGCGCCCGTTTTGCAGGGTGCGTTCCAGGTGATAGTGGCAGACGTAGTTCGAGCGGCCCTTCAGCAAGGCGACGGACACGGGCGCCTGCAGCGCGGCGCGCACGGTGGGTATATCGCGCAGGAATAGCTGATCCTGCAAGTTTTTGGTACCGGTGGACACAATGGTCTTGCCGCCCCACATCAGGGCCGGCACCAGATAGGCGAAGGTCTTGCCTGTGCCCGTGCCCGCCTCGGCGATCAGGGTCGTCTGGCTGTCGATGGCGCTGGCGATGGCTTTCGCCATTTCCGTTTGCGAACGGCGCGGCTTGTAGCTGCCCACGGCCGGACCCAGCGGGCCGCCGGCGCCGAACAGGCGCTCGATGTCGGCATCGTGCTTGCCAGGCGGCGCCTGGAGTTCGGCTGGCAGATCGGCAGGCTGGCCATCTGGGTTTACTGGCAATAAATTGTGATCGGTCAAAATATACTTAGGTGAAGGCTGGACTGGACGCTACTGGCGCCCCTCAGGCGGGAACGTCGGGCACCAACTGCATTTTCAGCAAGGTGATGTGATCCTTCAATTGCAATTTGCGTTTTTTCAGGCGGCGCAGTTGCAGCTCGTCATGGTGGCCATCGAGTATCAGCAACTCGATGACGGCATCGAGGTCGCGGTGTTCCACGTTGAGTTCAATCAGGCGCCGCTCTATTTGCTGTGCATCGCTCATGTGTTGCGTTCCAGGCAGTGTTGGTAACGGTGTTGGGAAACCGGCGCGCGCAGCGTACGCAGGCAGCCAGTGGGCGTAGTTTAACCTGCCGCGCGGGTTAGGGCACGCCATTTCCGGCATGCCCCCCTGCGCAGCGGTGTTATTTGGCCGGCGGCACAGGCACAGCAACGGCCGGCGTGCTGGCAGCGGCGGCGGCCGCCTTGGCAGCCTTGGCCTGCGCTTCGGCCTGGCGCTCGGCCAGGCGTTGCGCCACCCGTTTCTGGCGCGCCACGGCGTCAGCCTGCTTGCGGGCATAGGCTGCTTCGCGGGCGGCGCGGCGCGGGGCATCGGCGGCGTCGGCGGCAGCCTGTTTCGCCACCTTCGCCGCGTGCTCAGCCTCGCGCTCGGCCACGCTCTTGCCTTTCGGCTTGGGCGGCGCCGGCTCGGGCGCGACCACTTTCACGGGCTTGGGCAGGGCCGCGGCACGCTGCTCGGCGTCCAGGCGCGCACTTTCCTGCGTCCGGGCCAGATCGATATCGCGCAGGCGCACGGACTCGGCGCGCTTGAAGTAATTCGCTTCCGCTTCGACGGCGCGCAGGCGCACGAGGATCAGGCGGCGCTTTTCCTTGGCCTTGTCCAGGCAGTTATTCACGAAAAACTTGTCGTAGCACTCCAGTTCGCGCGCGGCAAACTCGTTTTCCGCCGCCGCGCGCTCGCTGGCGACCAGCTTCAGCTTGGCGTCCGCCTCGTCCACCGACAAGGTGGCGGGCACCTGCGGCGCACCGACTTCATCCAACGCCGCGGCACCCTGGTGCGCGCAGGCGGACAACGCCAGGACCAGGCCCAGCGCCGCACCCAGCTTGTATAGTGTATTTGCCATTATGTTCCTTATCCCTGCCTCAAACGATCGCGTCGGCCGCGCCGCGCTGTTCTTTTTCCATGTATTCGCGCGATTGCATCTCGATGATACGCGAAACGGTGCGGTGAAACTCGTTGGCCAGCATGCCGTTCGTGTACAGCTCATCAGGCGCCACTTCGGCCGACATGATCAGCTTGACCTTTTGATCATAAAACACGTCGATCAGCCAGGTAAAGCGGCGCGCTTCGGACGACTGCGCCGCCGACATGGCCGGTATGCCGGACAAAATCACCGTATGGAAGCGGCTGGCGATTTCCAGGTAATCATTTTGCGAGCGGGGACCGCCGCACAGAGTCGCGAAATCGAACCAGATGATGCCGCCGGCGCGGCGCAGGCAATGGATTTCGCGGCTCTCGATGCGGATGCGCGCGTCTTCATCGGCCGTCTCGGCGATGCGCGTGTAAGCGTCGCGCAGGGAGCGGTCCGTGTCCGCACCCAGCGGGGTATAGTAACTTTCCACCTGTTCCAGCGCGCGGCCGCGGTAATCGACGCCCGCGTCGACGTTCATCACGTCGAGCTTGTCCTTCAGCAGCGCGATGGTCGGCAGCATGCGGTCGCGGTGCAGGCCGTCCGGATACAGCAGGTCGGGGTCGTAATTCGAGGTCATGATGAAGGACACGCCGTTGGCGAACAGGGCCGACAGCAGGTTGTACAGGATCATCGCGTCGGCGATGTCGGAGACGTGGAATTCATCGAAACAGATGAGACGGTATTTCTTGGCGATGCGCTTGGCCACCTCGTCGAGCGGGTCGGCCACGCCTTTCAATTCGTCGAGCTGCTGGTGCACGCCGCGCATGAATTCGTGGAAGTGCAGGCGCGTCTTGCGCACCAGGGGCACGACCGAGTAAAAACTGTCCATCAGGAACGATTTGCCGCGCCCCACCCCACCCCACATGTACACGCCTTTCGGCACGGCAGGACGGTTCAGCAGGCGCTTGAAGGTGCTCGAACGCTGGCCCTTGTAGGCCACCCACTCGTCATAGCACAGCTGCAGGCGGTCGACCGCGCGCCGCTGGGCGGCATCGGCCTTGAAATCACGCTTCTGCAGCGCGTGCTGGTAAAACTCTTCTACGTTCATGGGATTCGCTTTAACGCACAGGGGCGCCGGCGGAAAAAATCCGCGAGCGCCCCTGAAGGACTAACTACAATTAAAAGTTCAACGTGCGCTTGTCAACCGCCAGTGCCGCTTCCTTGGTCGCTTCCGACAGGGATGGGTGAGCGTGGCAAATGCGCGCGATGTCTTCGGCCGAAGCCTTGAATTCCATCGCCACGACGGCTTCGGAAATCAGTTCGGACGCCATCGGGCCGACGATGTGCACGCCGAGGATTTCATCGGTGGTCGCATCGGCCAGGAATTTCACCATGCCCGAGGTGTCGCCCAGCGCGCGCGCACGGCCGTTGGCCATGAACGGGAAGGTGCCGGCCTTGTAGGCGATGCCTTCCGCCTTCAGGGTTTGCTCGGTCTTGCCGACCCACGCGATTTCCGGCGAGGTGTAGATTACCCAAGGAATCGTGTTGAAGTTGGTGTGACCGTGCTGGCCGGCGATACGCTCGGCCACGGCAACGCCTTCTTCTTCGGCCTTGTGCGCCAGCATCGGGCCGCGCACGACGTCGCCCACCGCCCACACGTTCGGCAGGTTGGTCTTGCAGTCGCCGTCGACGGCGATGAAGCCGCGTTCGTCCAGCTGCAGGCCGACCTTGTCGGCACCCAGGCCATTCGTGTTCGGCGTACGGCCGATCGAGATGATCAGCTTGTCGAACACGGCTTTTTGCGCTTCGCCCTTGGCGTCCACGAATTCCACGGTGACGTCTTTCTTGCCTGGCGTGATCGCACCGATCTTGCAACCGAGGTTGATCTTCAAGCCTTGCTTGGTGAACAACTTCGACGCTTCCTTGGCGATCTGCTCGTCGACGGCGCCCAGGAAGACCGGCAGGCCTTCCAGCACGGTGACGTCGGAACCCAGGCGGCGCCAGACGCTGCCCATTTCCAGGCCGATCACGCCGGCGCCGATGACGCCCAGCTTGGCTGGTACGGCGTCGATGGCCAGTGCGCCCGTGTTCGACAGGATCAGTTTCTCGTCGAAAGGTGCGCCCGGCAGTTCGCGCGCGTTCGAACCCGTGGCGATGACCACGTGCTTGGCCGTCAGGGTTTCGTTGGCTTCGCCCGTCACACTGATGTCGTACGTGCCAGCGGCGGCAGCGGCGAAAGCGGCGCGGCCGTGGAAGAAGGCGATCTTGTTCTTCTTGAACAGGTACAGGATGCCGTCGTTGTTTTGCTTGACGACGGTGTCTTTGCGCTTGAGCATCTGGCCCAGGTTCAGCTTCAGGCCGGCGACGTCGATGCCGTGCTCGGCGAAGCTGTGGCCCGCGTGTTCGAAATGCTCGGACGATTGCAGCAGCGCTTTCGACGGGATGCAGCCGACGTTGGTGCAGGTACCGCCAGGCGCGGCGCCGCCCTTGGCGTTCGACCACTCGTCGACGCAAGCGACGGAAAAGCCCAGCTGCGCTGCGCGGATGGCGGCGATGTAGCCGCCAGGGCCCGCACCGATGACAACTACGTCAAATTGTTTAGTACTCATGTTTTGTTATTCCAATCTCTTCGTCTGGTACGAAAATCCACAATAGAAGGTAAATCACCACGCCGAAGCCGAAGGTCAATGTAAACAGGACGAAGACGAGGCGCCAGATCCACGCTTCCATGCCGGAAGCGCGGCCCAGGCCGCCGCAGACGCCGCCGAGCCAGCGGTCGTTGCGCGACCGGCGCAGGCGGTTGAATTCCTGCACCAGGTCGTTCGCGGGGCCGGAAGCGGCGCCGGACGCGTTGTCCGGCTTGTCCAGGTTGATATTGCTCAGGAGCTTGGCTTTCGCTTGCGCGAATTCCGCGTCGCTCAGGGCACCTGCCAGATGCAACTCGTGCAGACGCTTGATTTCTTCAGAGACGTTCATGGGAATCCTCTTTCATTGAGATCAGCCAGCTGCGTCTTCTGGCAAGGGGTATCAGCTACATTGCCCCGGCGGCTACGCCGGGGGACTACAGTGCTTACAGGTCCAGCAGCAGGCGTGCAGGATCTTCCAGCGCTTCTTTCATCGCCACCAGGCCCAGGACGGCTTCGCGGCCGTCGATGATGCGGTGGTCGTAGGACATGGCCAGGTAGTTCATCGGACGCACCACGATCTGGCCGTTTTCGACAACGGCGCGGTCCTTGGTCGCATGCACGCCCAGGATGGCCGATTGCGGCGGGTTGATGATCGGGGTCGACAGCATGGAGCCGAAGGTGCCGCCGTTCGAGATCGAGAACGTGCCGCCCGTCAGGTCGTCCAGGGTCAGCTTGCCTTCCTTGGCTTTCGCGCCGAATTCACCGATTTTTTTCTCGATGTCGGCGATCGACAGCTGGTCCGCGTTGCGGATGATAGGCACGACCAGGCCGCGCGGCGAACCGACAGCGATGCCGATGTCGAAGTAGCCGTGGTAGACGATGTCGTTGCCGTCAACGGAGGCATTGATGATCGGGTACTTTTTCAGGGCGGCGACGGCGGCCTTGACGAAGAAGGACATGAAGCCCAGCTTGACGCCGTGCTCTTTCTCGAACTTGTCCTTGTACTTATTGCGCAGGTCGATGACCGGCTGCATGTTCACTTCATTGAACGTGGTCAGGATGGCGTTCGTCGATTGCGATTGCAGCAGGCGCTCGGCGATACGTGCGCGCAGGCGGCTCATCGGCACGCGCTCTTCAGGGCGGTCGCCCAGGCTGGCGGCCGACGGCGTGGCAACTTGCTGCAGCGCTGGCTTAGCAGCGGCTGGCGCCAGCGGCGCGACAGCTGGCTTGGCGGAAGCGGCCAGGGCGTCGCCCTTGGTCACGCGGCCGTCTTTGCCCGAACCGGCGACGTCGCCAGCGGACAGGCCTTTTTCGGACAGGATCTTGGCGGCGGCAGGCATGGCGACATCGCCTTTGGTCGCAGCGGCTGGCGCGGACGCGGTAGCGGCGTCTTGTGCGGCGGCAGCCAGGGCTGGCACAGGCACGGCCGACACTTCCATCGGGCTGACCTTGGCCGAGCCGTCGGTGTCGATGATGGCGATGACTTCGCCGGCGACGACGGTAGCGCCGTCAGCCTTGATAATTTGAACGATCACGCCAGCGGCGGGCGCCGGCAGTTCCAGCACCACTTTATCGGTTTCGATATCGATCATGTTTTCGTCGCGCGCAACTGCTTCGCCGACTTTCTTGTGCCATGCCAGCAGGGTCGCTTCTGCAACCGATTCCGACAACTGGGGAACTTTGACTTCGATTTGTGCCATGTAAAACTCCGTTTATTTTGTTATTGCGGCGCCGCCCCTGCGTAGCAAGGGCGGCGCTCCGTCATCATCTTGATCAGGCGCAATGCGCATCGCACGGCGCCCGTTATCCTTACTTGGTCAGGATAAAACCCTTCAGCTTCGAGAATGCCGTTTCCAGCAGATCTTTTTGCTGGGCGTAGTGCTTGTCATAGTAACCGACAGCAGGCGACGCCGAAGCAGGACGGCCGGCGTAAGCCAGACGCTGACCCGATTCCAGGCCTTCGAAGATGTTGTGCTGGATCTGGAACCAGGCGCCCTGATTTTGCGGCTCGTCCTGCGCCCAGACGACTTCGACCAGGTTCGGGAACTTCTTCAGTTCAGCAGCGAACGACTTGTGCGGGAACGGATACAGCTGTTCCAGGCGCACGATGGCCGTGTCGGTCTGGCCGCGGGTCTTGCGTGCATTGACCAGGTCGTAGTAAACCTTGCCCGAGCAGGCGACCACACGCTTGACTTTCTTGGCGTCGATTTTGTCGTCGACTTCGCCGATGACGGTCTGGAAACCGCCCTTGGCCAGGTCGGTCAGCGGCGAACCGGCATCCTTGTTGCGCAACAGCGACTTCGGCGTCAGGATGACCAGCGGCTTGCGGAACTGGCGCACCATCTGGCGGCGCAGCAAATGGAAGATCTGCGAAGCCGTCGTCGGCTGCACCACTTGCATGTTGTTGTCTGCGCACAGCTGCAGGAAACGCTCTGGACGCGCGGACGAGTGCTCAGGACCCTGGCCTTCGTAACCGTGCGGCAGCATCATGACCAGACCGGAAGCGCGGCCCCACTTCACTTCGCCGGAGCTGATGAATTGGTCGATAACCACTTGCGCGCCGTTGGCGAAGTCGCCGAACTGGGCTTCCCAGATCGTCAGGGTGTTCGGTTCAGCGGTCGAGTAGCCGTATTCGAAGGCCAGTACGGCTTCTTCGGACAGCACCGAGTCGATGACGGTGAACGGCGCCTGGTTGTCCGACACGTTTTGCAGCGGAATGTAGGTGCCTGCATCCCAACGCTCGCGGTTTTGGTCATGCAAGACGGCGTGACGGTGCACGAAGGTGCCGCGGCCGGCGTCCTGGCCCGTCAGGCGGATGGCGTAGCCGGACGATACCAGCGAAGCGTAGGCCAGGTGTTCGCCCATGCCCCAGTCCAGGTTCATTTCGCCACGGCCCATGGTGCCGCGGTCGCCCAGTACTTTTTCAACCAGCGAGTGGACCTTGAAGTCTTCCGGCACACTGGTGATGCGGGTGGCCAGGCGTTTCAGTTCCGTCATCGGCACGGCGGTGTCGGCCGAATCGGTCCATTTCTTGTTCAGGAACGGCAGCCAGTCGACGGCGTACTTGTTCTTGAAGTTCGAGATGACCGGATCGACGGTATGCTTGCCGGCGTCCATGGCGTCGCGGAATGCGGCCACCATCTTGTCGCCGCCATCGGCAGGGATCACGCCTTGCGCTACCAGCTTGTCCGCGTACAGCTTGCGGGTGCCTGGATGCTGGCCGATCTTCTTGTACATCAGTGGCTGCGTCAGTGCCGGCGTATCTTGCTCGTTGTGGCCAAGCTTGCGGTAGCAGATGATGTCGAGGACGATGTCCTTCTTGAATTCCATGCGGTAGTCGAGCGCGATCTGCGTCGCCAGCACCACGGCTTCCGGATCATCGGCGTTGATGTGCAGGACCGGTGCTTCGATCATCTTGACGACGTCCGAGCAGTACAGGGTCGAGCGGGCATCGCGCGGATCCGAGGTGGTGAAACCGATCTGGTTGTTGATCACGATATGCACCGTGCCGCCGGTATGGTAGCCACGGGTTTGCGCCAGATTCAGCGTTTCCATGACCACGCCCTGGCCGGCGAAAGCGGCATCGCCGTGCACCAGGATCGGCAGCACTTGCGCGCCCTGCGCGTCGCCGCGGCGATCCATGCGGGCCTTGACGGAACCTTCGACCACAGGGTTGACGATTTCCAGGTGCGACGGGTTGAACGCCAGCGACAGGTGGACCGGGCCGCCTGCGGTGGAGATGTCCGACGAGAAGCCTTGATGGTATTTCACGTCGCCGGCAGGCAGGTCGTCGCCATGCTTGCCTTCGAATTCTTCGAACAGTTCCTGCGGCGCCTTGCCCAGGGTGTTCACCAGCACGTTCAGGCGGCCGCGGTGGGCCATGCCGATAACGATTTCCTGCACGCCTTTTTCGCCGGCGCGCTGGATGGTTTCATCCATCGAGGCGATGAAGGTTTCGCCCCCTTCCAGGGAGAAGCGCTTCTGGCCCACGTAGCGGGTGTGCAGATAGCGTTCCAGGCCTTCAGCCGCGGTCAGGCGGTCGAGGATGTGGATTTTTTTCTCTGGGGTGAAATTCGGGGTGGAGCGGATCGCTTCCAGTTTCTCTTGCAGCCAGCGCTTTTCGGCCGGGTCGGAGATGTACATGAATTCGGCGCCGATCGAGCGCGTGTAGGTATCGCGCAGATAGTTCAGCAGATCGCGCAGGGTGGCGGTCTCGGGGCCAAAATAGGTATTGCTGATGTTGAACACGGTGTCCATGTCCGCGTCGGTGAAACCGTAGAAGCTCGGCTCGAGCTCAGGGATCATCGGACGTTCCTGGCGTTGCAGCGGATCCAGGTTGGCCCAGTGCGACCCGAGGTAGCGGTAAGCGGCGATCAGCTGCGTGGCGGCGACGCGCTTGCGGCCCATTTCAGCATCGAAGGAAGCGGTCACTGTGCGGATCGGACCAGCTTTTGCGCGCTCGGCGAACGAGGCGACGACGGAGGCATGCGCCACGTCAGGCTTGTTGGTGCCATCGACGGCAGGCACGTGCTGCATCGCGTCGAAGTAGGAACGCCAGTTATCGGGTACCGAGCCTGGGTTGTTCAGATACGCCTCGTACAGGTCTTCCACGTACGGAGCATTCCCACCAAACAGGTAGGAGTTGGTCGTTAATTGCTGCATATATTGCTCACCTTTCTTCGCGTTTCGCGAGGAATTAGCGGGTTAATCTAACCTTCCGCGACACGGCCTGACCGGTTAGCGGATTGCACATCAAGTTGTGGGGAAGGGCTTTTTTATTGCACCAGCATTCTGCATACCGTCATTTAGAATAGCACGCGGTATTGTAACGCAACAACCGCTAGTTGAATTTTATTTGGCAAGCAAATGTAAGCTGTGTTGCTGATTTTCCCGGGCTTGCAAGCCTGTCACTGTTGCGCTTACAGCACATCCGCAGCCCTGCCGGCGTGCCGCTTGCGCCCAACTGGTCTGCCCGGCAACGGCGCCGCCGCGATGGCCGCCAGCCAATCGGGATCGCCGGCAAACCACTCGACCAGGAAGTCGAGCATGGTGCGCAGCAGGGGCGACATGTGCTGGCGCGAGGTGTAGATGCCGTAGATGCCCATGTCCTGCGGCTGATACGCGGGCAGGAGCTCCACCAGCTGCCCGCTGGCGATCAGCGGCGCGGCCGAATAGCGCGGCTGCATGGCGATGCCCGCCCCCGCCACCGTGGCCACCAGCAGGACCAGCGACTCATTCGCCGACAGGCGGCCGCTGACGGGGACAGTGAGCGCTTCCCCGTCGTGCGTAAACTGCCACAGGCTCTTGCCGAAATACGTGTACGTCAGACAGTTGTGCAGGGCCAGGTCTTCCGCCCGGCGCGGCGTGCCGTGCGCCGCCAGGTACGATGGTGCGGCGCACACCACCGAAGCGCAGCTGGCCAGCTGGCGCGCGATCAGGTTTGGCTCGAGCGCGTTCGTAATGCGGATCGCCAGGTCGATGCGCTGCTCCACCAGGTTGACGGCGCGGTTCTCCATCTGCAGGTCGACGGCGGCGCGCGGGTAGCGCCGCAGGTAAGCGGTCACTGCGCCGGCCAGCGCCGTCTGCGCCAGCGATTGCGAGCAGGTGATGCGCAACAAGCCATGCGGCGTGTCGAGACCTTCGGGCGACGTGACGGCCATGGCGCCGGCCACTTCCAGCATCTGCCGGCAGCGCGCCAGGGTCGCTTCGCCCGCATCCGTCAGGCTCAAACGGCGCGTGGTGCGATGCAACAGGCGCGCCCCCGCCCACTGCTCCATCTCGGCCAGGTAGCGCGTCACCATGGCGCGCGACATGTCGAGCGCCTCGCTGGCGGCGACCATGCTGCCACGCTCGGCGATGGCGACGAATACTTGTGCGGCGGTGATGCGGTCCATGCGGGTACTCCCTTGATTCATCCGATTCATGCAACTAAG
This sequence comes from Janthinobacterium sp. LM6, assembly GCF_002002885.1. Lineage (GTDB taxonomy): Bacteria > Pseudomonadota > Gammaproteobacteria > Burkholderiales > Burkholderiaceae_D > Janthinobacterium > Janthinobacterium kumbetense. The sequence continues at coordinate 4,869,360 of NZ_CP019510.1, forward strand.
TATTGCAATCTACCCTATTTGTCTCCCCTGGTCGAAAGGATAATATGCGACAAGAGTATCTAATATCGAAAGAATAATATGCTTCCATGCGCCGCCCGCCTCTCCCGCACCCTGGAAACCTTCCGCCTCGATGTGCTGGGCCGCGCACCGTCCACTTCGCTGCTGCTGAGCGGCGTGGCCGACGCCATCCTCGTCAATACCCAGTTCCTGCGCGACGATGCGGCGCAGTTAGCGCACACCATCGCCGCCAGCGGCAAGCGCCTGACCACCATCTATATCAGCGCGGCCGAGCCGCAAGCCTATTTCGGCCTGGGCGTGCTGCAGCAAGCCTTTCCGCATGCCCGCATCCTCGCCAGCGGCGCCACGGTCGAGGCGATCCGCCGCCAGGCCGGCGCCAGGGTCGCCCACTGGGGCGGCATCCTCAAGCACAATGCGCCGCGCCGTATCGTCCTGCCGCACATCCATGAGGGCGCCAGCCTGCCGCTCGAAGGCGGCAGCGTGTGCCTGCAGTCGCTGCTGGCGGCGCTCGACTGATCCGGGCATCTTCCGCGCGCATAAAAAAACGGGCCGAAGCCCGTTTTTTGTTTGCTCGATACCGCTCTGGATTAACGCTTGTCCAGTGGCAGTACTTCGCGCGTGGTCGAACCGACGAACAGCTGGCGCGGACGGCCGATCTTTTGTTCCGGGTCGGCGATCATTTCGTTCCACTGGGCGATCCAGCCGATCGTACGGGCCATAGCGAAGATACCGGTGAACAGCGATACCGGGATGCCCAGCGCCGATTGCACGATGCCCGAGTAGAAGTCGACGTTCGGGTACAGTTTGCGCGACACGAAGTATTCGTCGTTCAGCGCAATCTTTTCCAGTTCCATCGCCAGCTTGAACAGCGGGTCGTCTTGCAGACCCAGTTCTTGCAGCACTTCGTAGCAGGTTTCACGCATCAGCTTGGCGCGTGGATCGAAGTTCTTGTACACGCGGTGGCCAAAGCCCATCAGCTTGACGCCCGAGTTCTTGTCCTTGACTTGCGCGATGAAGGCAGGGATGTTCTCGACGGTGCCGATTTCCTTCAGCATGTTGAGTGCCGCTTCGTTGGCGCCGCCGTGGGCAGGGCCCCACAGGCAGGCGATACCGGCAGCGATACAGGCGAACGGGTTGGCGCCCGACGAACCGGCCAGACGGACGGTCGAAGTCGATGCGTTCTGCTCGTGGTCCGCGTGCAGGATCAGGATGCGGTCCAGGGCGCGCACCAGCACGTCGTTGACCTTGTACTCTTCGCACGGATTGGCAAACATCATGTGCATGAAGTTGGCGCTGTACGACAGGTCGTTGCGTGGGTACACGAACGGCTGGCCGACCGAGTACTTGTAGGTCATGGCGACCAGGGTTGGCATCTTGGCGATCAGGCGGATGGCCGACACTTCGCGGTGACGCGGGTCGTTGATGTCCAGCGAGTCATGGTAGAACGATGCCAGCGCGCCGACGGTGCCCACCAGGACCGACATCGGATGCGCATCGCGGCGGAAGCCACGGAAGAAGAATTGCATCTGTTCGTGCACCATCGTGTGCTTGGTGACGGTGTCGACGAACTTGGCTTTCTGCGCCGCGTTCGGCAGTTCGCCGTTTAGCAGCAGGTAGCACGATTCCATGAAGTCGGCGTTGACGGCCAACTGTTCGATCGGGTAACCACGGTACAGCAGCTCGCCCTTGTCGCCATCGATGTAGGTGATCGACGAGTTGCAGGCGGCCGTCGACATAAAGCCTGGGTCGTAGGTGAACTTGCCGCTACCGGCGTACAGTTTGCGGATGTCGATGACGTCCGGGCCAACCGTGCCTTTGTAGATTGGAAATTCAAGCGATGGGCTGCCATCGGAGAACGACAGGGTAGCTTTTGTGTCAGAGATATTCATGGGCTCTTCCTTCTCGGGAGTGAGTCGAAATTAAAATCAAAAATTCTGGCTGCAATTCGCACCGCACTCGGCAGTACTACAGCGCGCCACTCGCACCGTTTGCAATATATCGCCCAGGCGTCTAGGCAATGCGCAGTCGTTGCAGCAGTGCGCGCACATGCGGCAGATCGACTTCGCCTTCCGGCTCTTTACGGGCCAGTACCAGATCCATTAACGCATTGTCCGATAAATCCAGCAAACGCGTCAGCGCGTCAACTTCTTCATCGGTCAATTCGGTTTCATACGCATCGAGAAAACGGGTCAGGATAATGTCGTTTTCCAGCAGGCCACGGCGTGAACGCCAGCGCAGGCGGGCGCGGTTGGCCGGGTCGGCCTGATGCGAGGACAAAATTGATTCTGTCATTTGGTTTACCACTTTACGTGTGCCTCGCGGCACGGTGCTGCTTTGCAGGCGCCGCCTGCAGGCAAGAGAGGATACCCTCTTCCCGCAAACGGCGCCCGGCGGACGCGATCACGAGGATCAGATCGCGCGGCGGACCATCAATTCCTTGATCTTGCCGATCGCCTTGTTCGGGTTCAACCCTTTCGGGCAGACGTCGACGCAGTTCATGATCGAATGGCAGCGGAACAGGCGGTACGGGTCTTCCAGGTTGTCCAGACGCGCACCCGTGGCTTCGTCGCGCGAATCGGCGATGAAGCGGTAGGCTTGCAGCAGGCCGGCAGGACCGACGAACTTGTCCGGATTCCACCAGAACGACGGGCACGACGTGGAGCAGCATGCGCACAGGATGCACTCGTACAGGCCATCGAGTTCTTCGCGCTGTTCCGGCGACTGCAGGCGTTCTTTTTCAGGCGGAATCGAATCGTTGATCAGGAAAGGCTTGATCGAATCGTACTGCTTGAAAAATTGCGTCATGTCGACGATCAGGTCGCGGATGACCGGCAAGCCTGGCAACGGACGCAGCACGATAGGCTCCGACAGTTCGTTCAGGTTGGTCGTGCATGCCAGGCCGTTCTTGCCGTTGATGTTCATCGCGTCCGAACCGCACACGCCTTCGCGGCACGAGCGGCGCAGGGCCAGCGAGTCATCGACGTCCGCCTTGATGCGCTGCAATGCATCGAGCAGCATCTTGTCGGTGTCCTTCAGTTCGACCGTCAGGTCTTGCATGTACGGCTTGGCATCCTGGTCAGGATCGTAGCGGTAGATTTTGAATTTAAGAGTGCGTGCCATGGTATAGCCTTAGAAAGTACGTGGTTTCGGTTTGAAGGTATCAACCGTCAGCGGCTTGGTCACGACTGGCTTGTATTCCAGTCGGTTGCCTTCCGAATACCACAGAGTGTGCTTCATCCAGTTGTCGTCGTCACGTTGCGGATGGTCGTCCTGGGCGTGCGCGCCGCGCGATTCCTTGCGGGCTGCTGCCGAGACGATGGTCGCTTTCGCCGTTTCGATCAGGTTGTCCAGCTCCAGCGCTTCCACGCGGGCCGTGTTGAACACCATCGATTTGTCCTTGAACGAGACGTGCTTGCGGCGCTCGTCAAGCTTCATGATTTCGATCACGCCCTGGTCCAGCATCGCGTCGGTACGGAACACGCCACAGTACTTCTGCATGGTGGCGCGAATCTCGTTCGCCACGCCCTGCACGGTTTCCGTGCCGGTCGAGTTTTCCAGGCGCGCCAGGCGGCCCATGGCGAAATCGGCAGCGTCGGCTGGCAACGACTTGTTTTCCTTGGCTTTCAGGCCGCTGTTGACGATGTGGTTACCGGCCGCGCGGCCGAAGACCACCAGGTCGAGCAGCGAGTTCGTGCCCAGGCGGTTGGCGCCGTGCACGGAGACGCAGGCGCATTCGCCGATCGCGTACAGGCCGTTGACGACTTTCGCCGAATTGTCCGGACCGGTCGGGGTGACGACCTGGCCGTGGATGTTCGTCGGAATGCCGCCCATCTGGTAGTGAATCGTCGGCACGACAGGAATCGGTTCCTTGGTGGCATCGACGTTGGCGAACTTGTGGCCGATTTCCAGGATCGACGGCAGGCGCTTGGCGATGGTATCGGCGCCGATATGGCGCAGGTCCAGCATCACGTGGTCCTTGTTCGGACCGCAGCCGCGGCCTTCCTTGATTTCCTGGTCCATCGAACGCGAAACGAAGTCGCGCGGCGCCAGATCCTTCAAGGTTGGCGCATAGCGCTCCATGAAGCGCTCGCCTTCGCTATTGATCAGGATGCCGCCTTCGCCGCGCACGCCTTCGGTGATCAATACGCCCGCGCCGGCCACGCCGGTCGGGTGGAACTGCCAGAATTCCATGTCCTGCAGCGGCAGGCCGGCGCGTGCCGCCATGCCCATGCCGTCGCCGGTGTTGATGAAGGCATTGGTCGACGCGGCAAAGATACGGCCTGCGCCGCCCGTTGCCATGACCGTCGTTTTTGCTTCCAGGATCATGCATTCGCCGGTTTCCATTTCCAGCGCAACAACACCGATCACGTCGCCGTCGGCGTCACGGATCAGATCGAGTGCCATCCATTCGACGAAGAAGTGCGTACGGGCGCGCACGTTGCGCTGGTACAGGGTGTGCAACAGGGCGTGACCGGTACGGTCGGCTGCCGCGCAAGCGCGCTGCACCGGCTTTTCGCCGAAGTGGGCCGTGTGGCCGCCGAAAGGACGCTGATAGATGGTGCCGTCAGGGTTGCGGTCGAATGGCATGCCGAAGTGTTCCAGCTCGTACACGACCTTCGGTGCTTCGCGGCACATGAATTCGATGGCATCCTGGTCGCCCAGATAGTCGCCGCCCTTGACGGTGTCGAACATATGCCAGAACCAGTTGTCTTCGGCCATGTTGCCGAGCGACGCGCCGATACCGCCCTGCGCCGCAACAGTGTGCGAACGGGTCGGGAAAACTTTCGACAGGACAGCGACGTTCAGACCGGCTTCAGCCAGCTGCAACGACGCGCGCATGCCGGAACCGCCGGCGCCAACGATTACCGCATCAAAGCGGCGGGTAGGGATTGCAGATTTATATGCTGCCACGATTACACACTCCAGAGTATCTGTACCGTCCAGCCGGCACAAGCGATCAACCACAGCATGGTGGCAATTTGCAGGGTCATGCGGAGGCCAACGCTTTTCACGTAGTCCATCCAGATATTGCGTACGCCGACCCATGCGTGGTAGAACAGGGCGACAAACGTCACCAGGCTGAATAATTTGAACCATTGCTGTGCAAACAATCCTGCCCAGCCTTCATAGCTGAAGTTGCTGCCGGTCAGGAAGGCGATCAGCAGGATGGCGACGTAGGCCACCATGACGAGGGCAGTGACGCGTTGCGCCAGCCAGTCGCGCAAGCCGTAATGGGCGCCGACGACGAGGCGTTTCGGTCCGATGTTATTGTTTGCCATTAAAATACTCCAAACAGTTTCAAAGCGACCAGAGCGGTCAGTACCAGGCTGATCACCAGAACGAACTTGGCGGTATTGCGCGCGGGTTCTTTCTCGGCGGCGACGTGCACGTCCATGAGCAAGTGGCGGATGCCGGCGCAGAAGTGATGCAGGAAGGCCCAGACCAGACCCAGCGTGATCAGCTTGACGAACCAGTGCGAGGCGATGCCCTGGAAGTAGGCGTAGGACATTTCGGAACGCAGGCTCAGTTCCAGCATGTACAGGATGCATGGCAGCAGGGCGAAAATGATGATGCCGCTGATACGATGCAGGATCGAGACGATGGCGCCGATCGCCATGCGGTAGTTCGACAATTCGGTAACATGGATGTTACGGAATTGCGGCCGTTCTTTTTTTGGTACTTCTCTTACGGCTTCAGACATAACAAAAACCTCCCCTTTGAATTTCAACTAAATATTGAAGCCGCGATTTTCGCCGATTTTCGCAACCCATACCAATATCTATTGTTACATATAACCAAAATGGTTTTTTACTACAAAATACCGCGCTACTTTCCGTAGTTCACGTAATTTAATTACAGAATCGCCGGCAAAACACGGCCCGCCGGGGCGGGCCATGCTGTCGCTGCGCTTTCCGTTGTCTCCGTTGCCCGCCTTGCGGCAGGCATCTTGCAAGCGATGCACTTCAGCCTTGCTGCTTGTCCGGACGCCCACGGGCGCCCCGCCGCTTCAGCTGAGTTCATTCTGATAATGATGGCGACTGGTCAGGTACAGGCCCCGGCGCAGTTCGACCGGCTTGTCGCCGTAGGTAAACGACACGCGCTCGGAACTGAGCAGGGGCGTGCCGAGGTCGATATTTAACAATTGCGCGGCGCCCGCGTCGGCGCACACGGCGCGGATCTGCTCGGACGCGCGGATCATGCGCGTGCCGAATTCCGTTTCGAACAGGCCATACATGGGACCCTTGTACTCCACCAGGCGCTCGGCCGTCAGGCCCTTGAAGATCAGGCCGGGCAGCCACAATTCCTCGACGATGGTCGGCACGCCGTCGAAATACTGCACGCGCTTGATGAAGATCACGGCGTCGCCGGACTTCAGGTCCATCAGGCGCGCCACGTCGGCCGGCGCGCGCACGCGCTTGACCTCAATAAACTTGCTTTCGGGATAATGCGGCACGCCCTCGTCCGGCACCAGGCGCAGGAAGCGGAAATGCGCGCGCGCCTCATGGTGGGTGGAAACGAAGGTGCCCTTGCCCTGGCGGCGCATGACGAGATTCTCGGCGGCCAGTTCATCGATGGCCTTGCGCACCGTGCCCTGGCTGACCTTGAAACGGCCCGCCAGCTCGACCTCGCTGGGAATCAGTTCGCCCGGCTTCCATTCGCCCGATTGCAGGCTCTGCGTGATGAGCGCCTTGATCTGCTGGTACAGGGGACTGAAGGTGGGCGAAGCATTCGCGGCAGGCGCGGGCACGGCGGTGGTGGCAGTGGTATTGACGCTGGCGACAGGGGCGGCGGCGGTGCTGGCCGCTGCGGCAACAGGCGTGGCCGGGGTGCCCGCGGTCGGACTGACCGCCCCGCTTGCAGCAGTGGCATTGTTGGTCAGATTGGACGAGGCGGAATTCATAGTCCGACATTTCAACACAAATCACTGCCCGCGTCCAGTAAAACACACGTAGTTATCTGTCTTATATAAGACATAAGATAGGATTGACAGATAGAGATCGGAGGCCTAAACTGCCCTCGATAAAACTTGTGAGCCAGCGTTTTATGTTGTCGGCCAGCCACTCTGGCCTCGTGCAGCACAAGCGTGACGGCAGCGTACGCCAGCAATTCGGTGGCGCGTGCCGGTTTTGGTATCATTATAGTTTTTCCGGATAAGCGTAAGCCCAGCTTCAAGCCCGTTTTCTTTCCCATTTTTGGAGATTCATCATGGCTAAAACCCCAATGCGTGTTGCAGTGACCGGCGCCGCCGGCCAGATCGGCTACGCCCTGTTGTTCCGCATCGCCAATGGCGACATGCTCGGCAAAGACCAGCCTGTCATCTTGCAACTGCTTGAAATCCCGGACGAAAAAGCCCAGAAGGCGCTCAAGGGCGTGATGATGGAAATCGACGATTGCGCATTCCCGCTGCTGACGGAAATGACCGCCCACTCCGATCCGCTGACGGCATTCAAGGATGTCGACGTGGCCGTACTGGTTGGCGCGCGTCCACGCGGCCCAGGCATGGAACGCAAGGACCTGCTGGAAGCGAACGCCCAGATCTTCACCGTACAAGGCAAGGCGCTCGACGCCGTCGCTTCGCGCAATGTCAAAGTGCTGGTGGTCGGCAACCCTGCCAACACCAACGCCTACATCGCCATGAAATCGGCACCATCGCTGCCGGCGAAAAACTTCACCGCCATGCTGCGCCTGGACCACAACCGCGCGCTGTCGCAAGTCGCTGCCAAGACCGGCACCGCCGTGAAAGACATCGAAAAGCTGACCGTCTGGGGCAACCACTCGCCAACGATGTACGCCGACTACCGCTTCGCCACCGTGAACGGCAAGGCTGTCAAGGACCTGATCAACGACCAGGAATGGAACGCCAACACCTTCCTGCCAACCGTCGGCAAGCGCGGCGCGGCCATCATCGAAGCGCGCGGCCTGTCGTCGGCAGCGTCGGCAGCGAACGCCGCCATTGACCACATCCATGACTGGATGCTGGGCACCGCCGGCAAGTGGACCACCATGGGCGTTCCTTCGGATGGCTCGTACGGCATTCCTGAAGGCACCGTGTTCGGCTTCCCGGTCACCACCGACAACGGTGAGTACACCATCGTTCAAGGTCTGGAAATCGATGCCTTCTCGCAAGAGCGCATCAACCTGACCCTGAAAGAACTGACCGAAGAGCGCGAAGGCGTGAAACACCTGCTGGCGTAAATCCAGTATTGGCGGCGCGGCCTGAGCGCCGCCCGCCAAGAAGGCCGCCCTGCGAGATTCGCGGCGCGGCTGTTTTCTCAAGTAGTTTTTACCTGCAGAAATGCCTTAAGCATGCACCCTTCCGAGGTTTTATTCCAAGGCAAACGCCAGCCGCTGTTGCTCGCCGCTTGCGACCACTACGCCGGCTCTGAAAAGCTGATGCGTAAATCGATTGCTTTGCAACAAGAGCTTGGCCCCCTGTTCGACATCACGTTCGACTGCGAAGACGGCGCCAGCGCCGGCAATGAAGAATCCCACGCCCTGATGATCGCCGGCCTGCTGGCCAGCGACGAGAACCAGTTCAACCGCATCGGCGTGCGCGTGCACGACGTCGACAGCCCGTTTTTCGCGCGCGACGTGGAAATCATCTGCACCGCCGCCTCGCGTCTGGCCTACATCGCCGTGCCCAAGGTGGGCGGCGTGCAGGACGCCATGCTGGCCATCGACCTGATCAACCTGCACGCGCGCCGCGCCGGCCGCGACAACCTGCCCGTGCATATCCTGATCGAGACGCATGGCGCGCTGCGCGACGCCTATGCGATCGCCGCCCTGCCCCAGGTCGAATGCCTGTCCTTCGGCATCATGGATTTCGTCTCGGCCCACTACGGCGCCATTCCCGCCGCCGCCATGCGCACGCCGGGCCAGTTTACGCACCCGCTGGTGGTGCGCGCCAAGCTCGAAGTGGCGGCTGCCTGCCACGCGCACGGCAAGGTGCCATCGCACAACGTGACGACCGACGTGCGCGATTCGGCCGTGGTGGCGAATGATGCCCAGCGCGCTACTGCCGAGTTCGGCTATACGCGCATGTGGAGCATCCACCCGGACCAGATCAAGCCCATCATCAAGGCCTTCACGCCGCGCCTGTCCGAAGTCAACGAGGCCAGCAACATCCTCAATGAAGCGCTGCGCGCCAACTGGGGACCGATTGCGCAAAATGGCCGCTTGCACGACCGCGCCAGCTACCGATATTATTGGACCGTTTTGCAACGCGCCAAACTGGCAGGCCTCGGCCTGCCCGAGGCGGCCGCTGCATTACTCAACGCCCCCTCTTCCAGCACCACTGAAAACTGACAGGAATTACACGATGTCCCTCTCCAAATTAGCAATTGCCTGCAGCGTCGCGCTGGGCGCCATGACCCTCACGCTGGCGCCGGCCAGCTTCGCCGCCACGGCAGAGGCAAATCCCAAGGCAGTCAAGGCCAAGCCAAAGGCCAAGGCCAAGGCCACCAAGGCCGCCGCCAAGGAAGCGCATCCGCTCGCCATGTCGGTCGCCGACAAGGAAGAGTCCGACGAGCCGGACACCGCTGGCTCGGCTTCCACCGATTTCAATTGTGAACTTGGTAATAAAATTACCATCTACACCAATGCGACCGACGACAAACACATCGCCCTGCGCTGGAAGAAGCGCCTGCACCGCCTGAGCCGCGTTGGCACCACCACCGGCGCCAACCGCTTCGAGAACCGTTTGTATGGTCTCGTCTGGATCGGCATCCCGGCCAAAGGCATGCTGCTCGATTCCAAGCAGGGCCGCCAGCTGGCCAATGAATGCAAGGATGCGGAGCAAGCCAAGCCGGCGGCAGTGGTGGAAGCCGCGCCATCGCTGGGCGTGTTGCCGGCGACCGGCGGCTGATGTGAGCAGCAAGGGCCTCTTCGGGGGCTCAGTCATGTTTTGTAATTTGAATAATCAATAAATAGACGATACCCAACAAGGAGAGGTCATGTCCCGCAACACTCTGAACACGCTCAAGGACTTTAATATTTCGGATAGCAAGAAGGGCAAGCTGTACTCCCTGCCTGCGCTGGAAAAAAGCCTGGGCATCAATGTCTCCCGCCTGCCAGTGTCGATTCGTATCGTGCTCGAATCGGTATTGCGCAACTGCGACGGCAAAAAAGTCACCGAAGAACACGTCAAGCAATTGGCGAGCTGGGGCCCGACCGCCGAGCGCACCGACGAGATCCCGTTCGTAGTGGCGCGCGTCGTGCTGCAGGATTTCACCGGCGTGCCGCTGCTGGCCGACCTGGCAGCGATGCGCAACGTGGCCGCCAAGATGGGCATCAACGCGAAGAAAATCGAACCGCTGGTGCCGGTCGACCTGGTGGTCGACCACTCGGTGACCATCGATCACTACCGCGAAAAGAAAGCGCTGGACCTGAACATGAAACTGGAATTCTCGCGTAACAACGAGCGCTACCAGTTCATGAAATGGGGCATGCAGGCCTTCGACACCTTCGGCGTCGTGCCGCCGGGCTTCGGCATCGTCCACCAGGTCAACCTGGAATACCTGGCACGCGGCGTGCACCACGCAGGCAAGAAAGCCGGCGATGTGTACTACCCTGACACCCTGGTCGGCACCGACTCGCACACCACCATGATCAACGGCATCGGCGTGGTCGGCTGGGGCGTGGGCGGCATCGAGGCGGAAGCCGGCATGCTGGGCCAGCCGGTCTACTTCCTGACGCCTGACGTCATCGGCGTGAACCTGTCGGGCGCGCTGCGCGAAGGCTGCACCGCCACCGACCTGGTACTGACCATCACCGAATTGCTGCGCAAAGAAAAAGTCGTCGGCAAGTTCGTCGAATTCTTCGGCGAAGGCACGGAATCACTGACTCTGACCGACCGCGCGACGATCGCCAACATGGCACCGGAATACGGCGCGACCATGGGCTTCTTCCCTGTCGACGAAGCAACCATCGATTATTTCAAGGGCACCGGCCGCAGCAAGGCTGAAATCGCCGCGTTCGAAGGCTACTTCAAGGCGCAAAACCTGTTCGGCGTGCCAAAAGCCGGCGACATCGACTACACCCGCGTGGTGGAACTGAACCTGGCGTCGGTTGCTCCGTCGCTGGCCGGCCCGAAACGTCCGCAAGACCGTATCGAAATCGGCAACGTCAAGGCGAACTTCGCCGAGCTGTTCGCCAAGCCAACGACCGAAAACGGCTTCAACAAGAACCCGGCCGACCTGGCTGCCGTGTACGAAACGACGAACGGCGTGAAAGTGTCGAACGGCGACGTGCTGATCGCCGCGATCACCTCGTGCACCAACACCTCGAACCCGAGCGTGATGCTGGCTGCCGGCCTGCTGGCCAAGAAAGCCGTGGAAGCCGGCCTGAAAGTTGCTCCGCACATCAAGACATCGCTGGCCCCTGGCTCGCGCGTCGTGACCGAGTACCTGACGGCCGCCGGCCTGCTGCCATACCTGGAAAAACTGGGCTTCGGCGTGACCGCCTACGGCTGCACCACCTGTATCGGCAATGCGGGCGACCTGACGCCTGAGCTGAACGCCGCCATCGCCACGCACGACATCGTCGCGTCGGCCGTGCTGTCGGGCAACCGTAACTTCGAAGCGCGTATTCACCCGAACATCCGCTCGAACTTCCTGGCTTCGCCACCGCTGGTCGTCGCTTACGCCATCGCCGGCAACATGACGCGCGACCTGATGACGGAACCGGTCGGCAAGGGCAAGGGCGGCAAGGACATCTACCTGGGCGACATCTGGCCGACCTCGGCTGAAGTCTCGGCCATGATGAAGTTCGCCATGAACGCCAAGGTGTTCAAGGACAACTACGCCGACGTCAAGGGCGCGCCAGGCAAGCTGTGGGAAAAAGTCACCACCGTGTCCGGTCAAGTCTACAACTGGCCGAAATCGACCTACATCGCGGAACCACCGTTCTTCGACAACTTCTCGATGACGCCAGCGGCAGTGGCCACCGGCATCGAAGGCGCGCGCGCACTGGGCGTGTTCGGCGATTCCATCACCACCGACCACATCTCGCCAGCCGGCTCGATCCAGGAAAACGGTCCTGCAGGCAAGTGGCTGAAGGAAAACGGCGTCCTGAAAGCGGACTTCAACTCCTACGGCTCGCGCCGCGGCAACCATGAAATCATGATGCGCGGCACGTTCGCCAACGTGCGCATCAAGAACCGCATGATCCCTGCCAAGGCAGACGGTTCGGCGGTCGAAGGCGGCATCACGATCCACCAGCCTTCCGGCGAACAGATGTCGATCTACGACGCAGCGATGAAATATGTTGCTGAAGGCACGCCAACCATGGTCTTCGGCGGCGAAGAGTACGGCACGGGCTCGTCGCGCGACTGGGCAGCCAAGGGCACCCAACTGCTGGGCGTGAAAGCCGTGATCACCCGTTCGTTCGAGCGCATCCACCGTTCGAACCTGGTGGGCATGGGCGTGCTGCCGCTGCAATTCATCGGCGACGACAGCGTGCAGACGCTGGGCATCACCGGCAATGAAACCTTCGACCTGAAAGGCCTCGAAGGCGAAATCAAGCCACAGCAACTGGCTACCCTGGTGATCCACCGCGCCGACGGCTCCAGCCAGGAAGTCAAAGTCCTGCTGCGCATCGATACACCGATCGAAGTCGACTACTACAAGCATGGCGGTATCCTGCCATTCGTGCTGCGTCAACTGCTGGCCGAGTAATCAGCCCAGCTGTGAGGTAAGATAAAAGCGCCGGTTCCGACCGGCGCTTTTTTTTCGTCCCGGCACCCCGTTTTTCCTTGAAATTCAGACTATTGGCATGATCTAAGGACAGCTTACGTATTGCGTGCGGCTGAATCCTCTACAATACGGTTATAAGGGTTTATCATTGTTTGACTGATCCATTTTTTTCACTTTCCGAGACTCTTATCCCGCTATGCGTCGTCCTTCCAAAGATTCATCCCATAAACTGACTGCCGACAGCCAGCGCCTGGTCACCTTTGCCCAGGCGATCGTACAGGCAGCCAGCCGTCTCGAAGAGCGGTCCTGGGAACACAGCCTGGATACGCAGCTCCAGAAATTACTCAAAACCGGCCACCAGGACACCATCGACAACACCCTGGGCAGCCTGTTCAAGGAAGACTTGAACGCCTACGACGTGCTGATGGACTGCGTTGAAGCCGTCAGCGAATCAACCGTCGTCACGCATGAAGACGTGCGCCACGACGCCCTGCTGGTCGCCGTGCCCATCCTCGCGTGGACGCGCTTTTCCATCGCCTCCGGCCCCATGGCCGGCGACGCGCACGGCGTGCTGTCGGCGCATTTCGCCGCCCACCTGCTGGCAGACGGCACGAAGATGGCCATGGCGCCGACCCTGTATTCGATCGATCAGTTGCCGCGCAGCCACGTCGAAACCTATGCCAAGACGCAAAAACTGGCACTGGCCGCTCTGAAAGGCACGGCCGTCAAGCCCTCGAGCAAAGAGGCGGAAACGGCGCCCTTCCTGGCCGATACGCGCTACCTGCTGGTGGCCGTGGTGGCCCCAAGCGGCGCCCCCCTGTTCCGCTGGCAAACGCCAGCCAGCCAGCCCGACTTCATCAAGGAGCGCAGCGCCGCCCTGGAGCAATGGCGCACGCAGGCGACGCCGACGATTGCCCGCCTGCTGCCGGGCTGCGGCCTGGAACTGCTGCTGCCGGAAGCGTACTACGTGGCCTGCCGCGAAGCGGACAAGCTGATCCGTCCCGTCTCCGTGCGCGCCGCCGTGCACTACCTGACGCACACGCTGGCCATCGAGCCGTCGGAATTGCGCGCCGTCATCGCCGGCTTCGGCGAGGAAGCGGCCGATGGCCAAGTGGACGAGTACCGCATCGCCTTCACCCTGCGCCAGGCGCCGGACGTCATCTACGGCATCGTCTGGCCCCTGTACGGCCAGGAAGACGAGGATGGCACGCCGATCGAAGGCCTGATCCAGGTCGGCATCGCCGCGCTGGACAAGCAAAAGACACCGGTCGATGAGATTATCGAGCATCTGAACGCCGCCGGCGTGACGCAGATCAAGCGCCATGCGGAACGTTTTGTCGGTGAATACTGCGACGACTGCGGCGCACCGCTGTTTGCCGACCCCGTGGGCGAGCTGGCGCATGCGGAAATGCCGGAAGATACGCCGCAAGGCACCGAGCATTTCCATTAATTGATGACGCATCGGGCCGGAAGCTTTCTTCCGGCCTTTTTTTTGCCCCGGCCGCCGATGAATTCCAGCCCAGCCTCGCTCTCTCCGCTGCGGCCAGCATTGCTGGCGCTGTCGTTCCCCATGCTGGCAATGTTGCTGGCGAGCGCATTCATCGCCATGCGCGTCATGGGCACGCTGGGTCCGTTGAGTTTGTTCTGGATGCTGCCGCTGAGTTTTTGCGTGATGGCGGCCTTGCCATGGATCTTGCTGTCGCCGCACGGACGGCGCAGCATCGGCTTGCAAGCGCCCTCGGGCAAGGCGCCCTATGCCCTGGCGCTGGCCTGCGGCGCGGCGGCCGCACTTCTATGCTTTACGCTGGGCATGCTGCTGTATGGCACCACGCCGGACAACTGGTTTGTCAGCATAGCAAGCAGCTTTCGCCGTACGGCCCCCACGGCCGGACTGAACGTCTGGATGCTGCACTTGATGATTACCGTGCCGGCCTGCATCTTCAGTCCGATCGGCGAGGAGATTTTCTTTCGCGGCGTGCTGCAAAAGGCGCTGGAGGAAAAACTGTCCGTGCGCGTCAGCACCTGCATTGAAGCAGGGCTGTTCGGCCTGGCACACCTGTGCCACCATGGCTTGAGCATGACGGCTGCCGGCCTGTCGCTAAATGCGGACTCGGCAGCAGTATGGGTGACGCTGATGTTTGCGACAGCCTGCCTGTTCGCGTGGCTGCGGCGCCGCCATGCTTCGCTACGGCCAGCGATGGCGGCACACGCGGCATTCAATCTGACGATGAATGCCATGATTTTCCAGTTTCTGTGGCCAACATCACCACTGTGAAAACGGATGGCGGATCAAGTTGGCGTTGTAGTAGCGCGCATCGCCCGACACTTCCGCGCCAATCCAGTCGGGTTTCTCGAACGGCTGGTCTTCCGAGGCCAGTTCGATCTCCGCCACCACCAGGCCCGCGTTGGCGCCCAGGAACTCGTCGACTTCCCACACCATGCCCGCGTGCTCGATGCGGTGGCGGACCTTTTCGATCAGCGGCTGTTCGCACAGGCCGTCGAGCAGTTCGGCCGCGTCGGCCAGCGGGATCGGATACTCCCACTCGCCGCGCGTCGCGCCCACGTTCGCCCCCTTGATGGTCAGCATCGCCTGCTCGCCTTCAATGCGCACGCGCACCACGCGCTCGCGCGCGGACGACAAATACCCCTGGCGCAGCAGGACCGACTGACCCTGGCCGCGCCAGGCGTCGCCGGCAAGCAGAAATTTACGCTCGATCTCGATACCCATGAACAACGCCGTTCAATCCAGCGACAGCAGGATAGGCTGCAGCATGGCTGCGCCCAGGGCCGCGCTGCGCGCGCCGTTCCAGCCGACGGCCGGATCCGGCAAGTCGGCGTTTTCCTTGAACGGCATTTCCAGGGTCAGCGCCAGGCAGCCGAAGTGGTGACCGATGTATTTCGATGCCAGAGTCAGCATGTCCGACTTGTACTTGCTGGCCGCATAGCCGAACTTGTCCTGGAAGTCGGGGCTGGCCTGCTTGTAGCGCTCGATGAAGGCCTTCTGGTGCGCCGCTTGCGCCGGCGTGAAGTTTTCCAGCATTTCGTTGCCGGCCACAAAGTTGTACGGCAGCGCTTCATCGCCGTGGATGTCGAAGAACATGTCGACGCCCGTTTCGTGGATCTTGCTTTTCACGCACAGCACTTCCGGGCTGGACGCCAGCGATGGCGTCATCCATTCACGGTTCAGGTTGGCGCCTGCCGCATTCGTGCGCAGGTTGCCACGGATGGAGCCGTCCGGGTTCATGTTCGGCACGATGTGGAACACGGCGCGCTGCAAGAGCTTGCGCGCGATCGGGTTGGCGTCGTCCAGCAGCGAGTCGATCAAGCCTTCGACGAACCATTCGGCCATCGATTCGCCCGGATGCTGGCGCGCGATGACCCAGATTTTCTTTTCCGCTTGCGGATTGCCGATGGTCACCATGTTCATGTCGCGGCCGTCGACCGTGCTGCCCAGGTCGGACACGCGCGCCAGCGGATGCTCGGCCACTTCGCCCAGCAGGCGCAAATGGCGTTCCCACGAATACGGCTCGAAATACGCGTAGTACACGCTGTCGAGTTCCGGCGTGTGCGAAATCGTCATGACCTGGCCATCGAACGACGTCGGCACGCGGAACCAGTTTTCGCTGTCGTAGCTGGCCACGGCCTGGTAGTCTTCATAGCCGGCCGGATAGGTGGCCTGGCCCGCGTTCAGGAAACGCATCGTGCACGCCTGGCCGCGCGCGCCCTGCAGGCGGAAGTGGAACCACTGGTGGATGTCGGCGTGGCTATCCTTGCGCAAGTTCAGGTCGATGGCGCCGGCACTGGTGGCGTTCACCACGTCGATGGCGCCCGAGTCGAAGTTCTGGCTGATTTTAATGGTCATGTAATGATCCCGTCCGAATGTAAGTGTTCCGGCGTTGCCTCGTGGGCCAGCGCCGGCGCGCTAAAAAACGCAGTGTAAGCTATTCCGCTATTTTCCGCCCTTTGGCACCGTTAGCAAAGCCTGGCCCGGCGTTTTATGCACCAATCCGGGGCATCGATGGAA
This sequence comes from Janthinobacterium sp. LM6, assembly GCF_002002885.1. Classification (GTDB taxonomy): domain Bacteria; phylum Pseudomonadota; class Gammaproteobacteria; order Burkholderiales; family Burkholderiaceae_D; genus Janthinobacterium; species Janthinobacterium kumbetense. The sequence continues at coordinate 4,886,094 of NZ_CP019510.1, forward strand.
AAGTGCCGGGCAAAAGCGCGAAAAATCGGTCAGCTGTTGCATCTACCGGACAAAAAACTGCTTTGTAACAGCGGCTGACACATTGGCGCCCGGCCGCCCCCCTATAATTCTTGCTTTCATAGAGTCGCCAGGAAAGAGTCGTGGACAAGAAGTTAACTAACATCCAGGAAAGAAAGTTACGCGAGGCTCAGGCGCGGCGCGAGCACATCATCGACGTCGTCAAGGATCTCATCAAGAAGGGCGGCGCGCGCGCCGTCTCCATCCGCAAGGTAGCCGAGGCGGCCGGTTTTTCCACCACCGTCGTGTACGCCCTGTTCCGCGACAAGGCCACCCTGATCGCCCAGGCCATGGACAAGGATTTGCTGGAACTGGTGCGCGCCATGCGCACGGCGTGCGCCAGCAGCATTGACCCGTGGGAACGCATCGCCCTGGTCGGCCGCGCCTACATTGAATACGGTTTCCAGCATCCGGACGAGTATTCGCTGATCTTCATGGAGTTGCGGCCGCACGCGGAAGTCGACGCCGTCGAGGTCGAACACGGCAATATCGAGCAGGATCCGTACGCGTATGCGCTGCACCTGTTTACCGAACTGGCGCAATCGGGCCAGGTGCGCCAGGACGAGCCGGCGCTGCACACGATGACGCAAATCTTCTGGCAATCGCTGCACGGCCTCGTGTCGCTGCGCATCGTCATGGATGCGGGCGACCCGTGGACACCGCACCCGGAAATGAACGCACATATCGACGACCTGCTGGCCGTCGTCACGGCAGGCATCCGCCTGCGCTTTGCACCGCCCTCGTGACGTTTGATCCAGCGCAAACCATCGCGGCGCCAAAAGCGGACAGTGGGGTGACGCCGCCTGCGCTGGTGCAGTGCGGCCCGCGCGAAGGAGTGCGAGATGAACGATGCCTATGCCACGGACCGGCTTGACAAACAGCAAAGCGCGAACAATGCTGTACGGATGGAAGCGCGCCTGACAAAACTGGAAACGGACCGGGAACATGACCGGCAATGGTTCAAGACCCTGGAACAGCGGCTTGGCGAGGGCCTCGACAAGGTGCGCACGGAGTTGCGCGACGAATCGCAATTGCTGCGCGCCGACCTGACGCAATTTCGCGGCGACCTGCGCGGCGACTGTCACGCCTTGCGCACGGAACTGGGCGACATCCGCAAGCACATGCATACCCACTTCCTGTGGTTCATGGGCATCCAGGCCACCACCACGTTTGCCCTGCTGGGCTTGGGCGCCAAGGCGCTGCATATGTATTGAATAGTGAAAAAGGCAGGCGCGGTGCTGCACCGCCCTGCCCTGTGTTTGCGCTGACGCAAACTTACTGCGCTGCCAGCATGCTCTGCGTTTCCTGGTAACGCGTATGCCACGACAGCGCCTGCTCCAGCATGTGCGGCGTATTGCCGCCGCGCTGGCATGCCGCGTCATAATACGCACGCAGTTGCGCGCGGTAGTCGGGGTGCGTGCAGCGCTCGATGATCAGCGGCGCCCGTTCCCGCGGCGCCAGGCCGCGCAAGTCCGCATAGCCCCACTCCGTCACCAGCACGTCGACGTCGTGTTCCGTATGGTCCACATGCGAGACCATCGGCACGACGCTGGAAATGCGTCCGCCCTTGGCCGCCGATTTCGACACGAACATCGACACTTGCCCATTGCGCGCGAAGTCGCCCGAGCCGCCGATGCCGTTCATCATGTGCGTACCGCACACATGCGTGGAATTGACGTTGCCGTAAATATCGAACTCGAGCGCCGTGTTCAGGGCGATGATGCCCAGGCGGCGCACGATTTCCGGGTGGTTGCTGATCTCTTGCGGGCGCAGCACGATTTTCGAGCGGTAATGGTCGATATTGTCCATCAGCTTTTGATGCACGGCGGCCGACAGGGTGATCGACGAGGCCGAGGCAAACGCCAGCTGGCCCGAGTCGAGCAACTCGATGGCGCTGTCCTGCAGCACTTCCGAATACATCGTCATATTGCGGAAAGGCGAGCCGATCAGGCCATGCAGCACGGCGTTGGCGATGGTGCCGATGCCCGCCTGCAGGGGCAGCAATTCCGGGCCCATGCGTCCGGCCGCCACTTCGCCCTCCAGGAAGGCGATCACGTGGCCGGCGATCGCCTGCGTTTCCGCGTCGGGCGGCAAGGCGTTCGACGGGCTGTCGGGGCTGTCCGTGATGACGATGGCGGCGATGCGGGCCGGGTCGATGGCGATGGCCGTGCTGCCCAGACGCTGGTCGACGCGCGTGAGGGGTATCGGTTCGCGGCCCGGCAAGGTTTGCGGAATATAGATGTCGTGCAAGCCTTCCAGCGCCAGCGGCGTGGACAAGTTGATCTCGATGATGACTTGGGTGGCCTGCTGGGCGAACGCCGCGGAGTTGCCCACTGACATGGTCGGGATGATGGCGCCGGCCGCCGTAATGGCCGTCGCTTCGATGACGGCGATGTCGACGGCCGCCAGGTTGCCCGAGCGCAGCTGCTCGGCCGTTTCCGACAGATGCTGGTCGATGAACATGACTTCGCCGCTGTTGATCTTGCCGCGCAGCACAGGGTCGACCTGGAACGGCATGCGGCGCGCCAGCACGCCCGCTTCGGCCATCAAGCCGTCGCTGCCATTGCCCAGCGAAGCGCCCGTGATCAGGGTCAGGCTCAACGGGTCTTGCAGGGCGCGCGCGGCCAGCGCGCGCGGCAGGGCCTTGGCGTCGCCGGCACGGGTAAAGCCGCTCATGCCGACACGCATGCCGTTGTGGAACAATTTGGCTGCCTCATCGGCGCTCATGATTTTGCTGAGCAAGCCTGGGTGGCGGATACGGTCCTCGTACATCGTGATGCTCCTGATATTCTTAATATTCTCAAACTGGATGGCTGTCATACACCAACCCCATAAGTGGATTCAGTATAAAATCCCGCTTACATGCATGGCATGAATTAATTTCGCCACATCCAGTCGATATTTTCATGCCGCGCCACTGCCGAGCACCCTCTTGGATATCCGTTCCCTGCGCTATTTCGTCGAAACCGTGCGCCTGTCGAGCTTTACGCAGGCTGCGGAATCGCTGCACCTGACCCAGTCCACCATCAGCAAGATGGTGCGCCAACTGGAAGACGAGGTGGGCGCACAATTGCTCGTGCGCGACGGGCGCAAGCTGACCCTGACGGACACGGGCCGCATCGTCTACCAGCATGGCCAGGAAATGCTGGCCAATATGCGCCAGCTGACCCTGGAAGTGCGCGACACCCAGGCCTTGCAGCGCGGCAGCCTGACGGTGGGCATCCCACCCATGATCAATGTGCTGTTTACGCCGGTACTAAAGGCCTTCCGCGCGCGGTATCCGCACATCAGCCTGACCCTGCAGGAAGACACGGGCCAGCAGATCGAGCGCAAGGTGGCGGCCGGCGAGCTGGAAATCGGCATGACGGTGCTGCCGGCCGACCCGGAACTCGACCTCGTGGCCGTGGAAGTGGCCAACTACCCGATCTGGGCCCTGGCCGAGCCGGGCACGTTCCAGAAAAACCGCACGACGCTGCCCTTCAAGGCGCTGGCCGAGCTGCCGCTGGTATTACTCAAGGATGATTTCGCCCTCACGCGCAGCCTGCGCCAACATTTCGCGCAAGCGGGCTTCACGCCGACGATTACGGCGCAGAGCGGCCAGTGGGACTGGCTGGTGGCGATGGCGTCAGCGGGCCTGGGCGTGGCCCTGTTGCCCGAGCCGTTCATCCACCGCCTGGCCGGCGAGCCGTTGGAGGCGGTGCGCATCGTCGAGCCGGAGGTGGCGTGGCAGGTGGCGCACGTCTGGAGCGGGCGCTACCTGTCGCACGCGGCGCGCGCCTGGCTCGAGGTGTGCCAGGACGTGCTGGGCACGCCGTTCGCGCACTGACGTAAAAAAAGGGTGGCCGAGGCCACCCTTTTGATTGATCGCGCCACCTTGCTTATTTGGCAGCGTCGTCCTTGTACATGCTGGCGTACTTCCAGCCGAAGTACAGAATGAAGGTGTAGCACAGGGCCGGCACGAGGAAGGACAGCTGCAGGTTGATGTGGTCGGCCAGGAAGCCCTGGATGAACGGCACGATGGCGCCGCCGACGATGGCCATGCACAGGATGCCCGAACCTTGACCCGTTTGCGCGCCCAGCTTGTTCAGCGCCATGCTGAAGATGGTCGGGAACATGATGGAGTTGAACAGGCCGACGGCGATCAATGCCCACATGGCCGTATGACCGCTGGAGAACACGGCGACAAGGATCAGCGCGATGACGACGGCGGCGTTGAAGGCCAGCGTCTTGCCCGGGCTGACATAGCGCATCACGGCAAAGCCGACGAAGCGGCCCAGCATGGCGCCACCCCAGTAATAGCTGACGAAATAGGCGGCGTCAGCGTGGCTGAGGCCCGCGATATGGCTCTCGCCCAGGAAGTTGATCAGGAAGCTGCCGATGCTGACTTCACCGCCCACGTACAGGAAGATGGCCAGCGCGCCCAGCACCAGGTGGCGGTGCGACCAGATCGAGACCTTGTTGCCGTCCTGCGCCAGGGCGGCCGCATCGTCCGCATGCGAAATCTTCGGCAGTTTGGCCAGCGCGAACAGCACGGCCAGGATCACCAGGGTGGCGGCCAGCACCAGGTACGGGCCTTGCACGGAAGCGGCTTCCTTGGCGCGGTACGCCAGTTGCTCGGCTGCCGGCAGCAGGTCGAACTGCTGCACCGTCAGCACGGTGCCCGACAAGATCAGCATGCCGCCCAAGGCCGGCGCCACGGTGGTGCCCAGCGCATTGAACGCTTGCGTCAGGGTCAAGCGGCTCGACGCCGTCTGCGGGTCGCCCAGTTCCGTCACGTACGGGTTGGCCGCCACCTGCAGCACGGTGATGCCGGCCGCCAGGATGAAGAAGGACAGCAGGAACAGCGCATAGCTGCCGGTGGACGCCGGGTAGAACATGGCGCAGCCGGCGGCAGCGATCAGCAAGCCGGCGACGACGCCGCGCTGGTAGCCGATTTTCTTGATCAGCATGCCGGCCGGCAACGAAACGATGGCGTAGGCGCCAAAGAAGCAGAACTGCACCAGCATCGCCTGGACATAGGTCAAGGTGTAGATCGAGCGCAGATGGGGAATCAGCACATCATTGAGCGAGGTCAGCAATCCCCACATGAAAAACAGTACCGTGACAATGATCAGGGCGCCTGTATTGTTTTGCGTGCCGGCCTGTACGGACTGGATGCCCTGGCCTTGCTTTACGTATTCCATACCTTCTCCATTTTTCAATTCCAAGTTGATCGCGCCAGGCATGGAAGCGTTTCCACCCGGGCAGCACCAGGACGCGCAAGCGCCACGCAGATATCAGCGTGGGCCATGACTGCCATCAGCGATGCGGGACAGGCATGGCATCTCGCGCGTGCGGCAGGCGCACGGCCGACCGTTTCTCGTCAGAACGATGTCTTGTGGGCGCGGCACGCCTGCGGGCTGCGTCTGAAAACAACATCCAGGACAAAAACGTCTTGTAGTAAAACTACGATCCTGCGCCGGCATTATGCCTTAAAGCCCCGTATTGCGCAGCTTTCCCGCCTGTTATCTGAAAAATGAATAGCTGACATTTGAAATCAAAAGTAGCCTTATAACTTGGAATCGTTATACTTATATTGCAGTGCAGCACAACGCGGCACGCCACTCAAGGAGTCTGCCATGTCTACCGCATTTACCTACCACACTACGCAAAACAGCAATATCGTCGCCACCCTGGTCCACGCCGCCAAGCGCGTCGGTGCCTGGCTGAACCAAAGCAGCGACCGCCGCGAACGCGCCTACGAAGAAGCCTACCTGGCCGAATCGACCGACCGCTACGATCTGGAATACCGCATGCGCGAACTGGCCCGTGCCAACCCGCAGCCCACCTGGATGAGCGGCCTGAGCCGTTAAGAGTGCCGCAGTACCCGGTCACTCATTGCAGCCCATCATAGGCTGTTGCAACATCGATAGCACCATCCTGCTCGCCTTGCGCTTGAGCACAGGATGGGCTATACAGGCGGGATGCAAACGCCCATCACCATCCTCGCCATCGCCGGCAGCCTGCGCGCCGCCTCGCTGAACACCGCCCTGCTGCGCGCCATCGCCCGGCTTGCCCCCGCGCCATTCGACATTCGCATCTATCCGGGACTCGGTGAGCTGCCCCTGTTCAATCCAGACCTCGACGCCGACAGCCTGCCGGCCGTGACGGGTCTGCGCGACGCCATCCTGGCGGCCGACGTGCTGCTGCTCGCCAGCCCCGAGTACGCGCACGGCGTGAGCGGCCCCATGAAGAATGCGCTGGACTGGATGGTGGGAAATGAATCGTTCATCGACAAGCCGCTGGTGCTGCTGAACGCCTCGCCGCGCGCCACGCATGCGCAGGCGGCGTTGCGCGAAACGGTGCGCACCATGTCGGCGCGCCTGATCGACGAGGCCTGCATCAGCCTGCCCCTGCTGGGGTCGGGTCTCGACGCGGACGGCATCGCCGCTGACCCGGCATTGCGCCGGGCCCTGCTCGATATGTTGCAGTGCATCAGGTCATTTTCATGACCATCTGCACGTTTTACTATCAATTCATCTAGTTTTACTACGTACTTCTACGGATCGCTCAGTGCGGGATCATGCCGGTGAACACGTACGCCTGCAGCATGGTGATGATGCCGATGATGACGGCAAACAGCAGGCTGTGTTTCAAGGTGAAGCGGAACAGGTCCGATTCCTTGCCCACCAGGCCAGTCGCGGCGCAGGCGACGGCGATCGATTGGGGCGAGATCATCTTGCCCGTCACGCCGCCCGTCGTATTGGCCGCCACCAGCAAGGTATCGGACACGCCGATCTGGTGCGCCGTGGTGTTTTGCAGGGAGCAGAACAAGGCATTCGACGACGTGTCGGACCCCGTCAGGAACACCCCCAGCCAGCCCAGAAACGGCGAGAAGAACGGGAAGGCGGCGCCGCTGCCTGCCAGCAGCAGGGCCAGGGTGGACGACATGCCCGAATAGTTGGCCACGAAGGCAAACGCCAGCACCAGGCCGATCGACAGCACGGGACGGCGCAATTCCACGAGCGTTTCCACGAAGGCCTTGATGCCATCGCGCGGCTTCATGCGCAGCATCCACATCGACAGCACGGCCGTCAGCAAGATCGCCGTGCCCACGGCCGACAGCAGGTCGAGCTTGAAGACGGCGTCATACGCTTTCGGCTCCGCCACGATGGGCATCGTCTTGATCACCAGTTTATCGAGGTAGGGCACGTGGATCTTGACGACCAGGCTCGATAACGCGCCGCCGGCCGCAAACAGCGACTTGAAGCCGGGCAGGCTCCACACGGTGACGATGGCCGTCAGCAGGCCGAACGGCGTCCAGGCGCGCGCCGTCTGCGCCAGCGTGTAGGGCGAGGCGGCGCGGCTGCCGCTGCCGCGCAAGTCCGCAGCACCGCCAGCACCGCCAAAACCGGACAGCGCGGCCGTGCCGCCGCCGACGGCGTGCACCACTTTCGCATTCTTCGGCTGCCACACTTTCAGGAACAGGGTCAGCGACACCAGGCTGACGAGGGCCGAGGTGATGTCCGGCAGCTCGGGGCCGATATGGTTCGACGTGAAGTACTGGGTGACGGCAAAGCTGGCGCCCGTCACCAGGGCGGCCGGCCACACTTCGCGCACGCCGCGCACGCCATCCATCATGAAGACCAGCCAGAAGGGCACGGCCAGCGACAGCAGCGGCAACTGACGGCCCGCCATGGCGCCGATCAGGAACGGATCGATGCCCGTCACCTGGCCCGCCACGATGATGGGGATGCCCATGGCGCCAAAGGCCACGGGCGCCGTATTGGCGATCAGGCACAGGCCCGCCGCATACAGCGGGTTGAAGCCCAGGCCCACCAGCAGGGCCGAGGTGATCGCCACGGGCGCGCCGAAACCGGCCGCCCCTTCCAGGAAGGCGCCGAAGGCAAAGCCGATCAAGAGCACCTGCAGGCGCTGGTCGTCCGTCACCGACAGCACCGAGGCGCGGATGATCTCGATCTGCCCCGTCTTCACGACGATCTTGTACAGGAAGACGGCCGTGACGATGATCCAGGCGATCGGCCACAGGCCATACGCAAAACCATAGCCGGCCGCCGCCAGCGCCTGCGGCACGGGCATGCCGTAGGCGAAAATCGCCACGGCCAGCGCCAGCGCCAGGGTGACGGCAGCCGCCACATGGCCCTTGATGCGCAGCGCCGCCAGGGCGATGAAGAAGAAAATGATGGGAACGGCTGCCGCCAGCGACGACAGCCACAGGCTGCCGAGCGGTGTATAAAGTTGGGTCCAGGTTTGCATGTCGGGTCTCCTCCGGTGGATGCGGGTTGAGTGAAAAAACGGCTTTTGATGTAATTGTGTGTAGCGTGTTTTTTGCGGTATGGCGGGGCGTCGCTATTCTTCCTGCCCCCGCGCATCGAGCAGGTCGGCCAGGCTGCGCGGCGCCGGTTTTAAAGGCTTGCGGTGCTGCGTCCAGCCCAGCTGCGCGCGCGGCGTCAGCATGCGCAAGCGCGTGGCGGCCCAGCGGAACAAGCGGTAGCTGGCGGGGCGCGCGAAGGCGCCGCTCCAGAAACGCCAGACCAGGCTTTCGCCGCGGCTGAATTTGGCCCCCTGGCCGCGCAGCGGATGCGCCACCTGTTCGTCCGGATTGCGGTTCGCTTCCGTGCGCAGGCGCACCAGCAGCTGCGGAATCGGGATGCGCACGGGGCACACTTCGCCGCAGGCGCCGCACAGGCTCGACGCGGTGGCGAGATCCGCCGTCGCATCGAGTCCCAGCAAGTGGGGCGAGATGATCTTGCCGATCGGCCCCGGATACGTGGTGCCGTACGCGTGGCCGCCGATGCGCGTGTAGACGGGGCAGTGGTTCATGCAGGCGCCGCAGCGTATGCATTGCAGGGTGGCGCGCAGCTGCTCGTCGGCGTAGGCCTGGCTGCGGCCGTTGTCGAGCAAGACCAGATGCACTTCGCGCGGCCCATCCTTTTCAGCGGCGCGGCGCGGGCCGGAAATCAGGTTGAAATACGTGGTGATGGCCTGGCCCGTCGCCGAACGCGTCAGCAGGCTGGCCAGCGGCACGATATGTTCCAGCTTGGCCACCACTTTTTCCATGCCCATGATGGCGATGTGGACCTCCGGCACGGACGTCGTCAGCCGGCCATTGCCCTCGTTTTCCACCAGCCACAGGGTGCCCGTGTCGGCCGCCGCGAAGTTCACGCCCGACAGGCCGATATCGGCCTCGACGAAGGCCTGGCGCAGCGCGCGCCGGCCCGTCTGGATCAGGCTGTCGACGTCTTCCGTGTAGGGCGCATCCGGGATGTGCTCAGCGAACAGGCCGGCGATGTCGGCCTTCGTCTTGTGAATGGCCGGCATGACGATGTGCGACGGTTTTTCGCCGGCCAGCTGCACGATGTACTCGCCCATGTCCGACTCCAGGCAGGTCATGCCGCGCGCTTCCAGGTAGTGATTGAGCTCGATTTCCTCGCTGGCCATCGACTTGCCCTTGATGAAGCGCGTCGCCTCGGCCTTTTGCGCGATGGCGTGGATGATGGCGTTGGCCTGCTCGCCATCCTCGGCCCAGTGCACCTGCACGCCCGCCGCCGTCAGCTTGTCTTCCAGCTGCACCAGCAGATCGGGCAGGCGCGCCAGCGCGTGCCGGCGCACGGCTTCGCCTAGGTCGCGCAGGCGTTCCAGTTCGTCGCCGTCGGGGAACTGCGCCGTGCGCTTGTCCTGCAAAAAATCCATGGCGCCGCGAAAGCTCTGGCGCAGTTTCGGGTCGTCCAGCGCGGCGCGCGCGCGCGCATGAAAATCCGCCGGCTTGACGAATTGCAGTGGCTTGGCGTTCATGGCTGGCCTCCTTCACGGGCTGGCAAGTCATCGACGATCAGCACCCACAGCCAGCGCGGGCCATGCGCGCCATAGGCGAGGGTTTGCTGAATGTCCGAGGTTTTTGAGGGCCCCGACACCAGCACCAGGTTCGATGGCATGCCGTCCGCCCAGCGCTCGGCGCGCGCTGCCGCATGCAAGTCCGCATGCAGGGCGCTCGCATACACGAGGCAAATGTGCAGGGGCGGCGCCAGCGACACCGTGCGCGGCGTGGCCGCGTCGGGCGCGATGACCAGCGTGCCCGTGGCGGCGATGCCGGAACGGGCAACGGTAAAACCCGCGTCGACGGTGTCGAACAACTCGCCCTTCCACTGCGCCAAGGGACGCTCGAAAGACAGCGCCTCGACGCCGTCCGGCAAGGCGGCCCGCAAGGCCAGTCCTTCCCTGCTATCGGCATCCATCAGCAAACGGCGCACGCCATGCGCACCGAGGCGCTGCGCCAGCAGGGCGGGCCAGGCGTCGCCGCGCACGCAATCGACTTCCGCGTGCGCGGCGCGCAGGGCGGCCTGCAGGGCGGCGATCCGGCCCCGTGGCGACAGCGGCGCTTGCGCCCGGCGCGCCAGGTAGTGCTGGTCGATGGCCGTATCGATGGCGTCCACCGCCTCGGGCGCTGAGGGCGCGGCGGCGCGCAAGCGTCCCAGCATGCGTTCGCGGGCGGTCAGGGCGGCGCTCATGCTTCGCCTCCCGTGCGGCGCCACAAAAAGCTGGCCAGGTGTTCGACGGGCAGCGGCGCGCCCTGGTGTTGCGCGGCGTGGCCGATATTGAGCAGGCAGCCGCAGTCGGCCGAGACGAGCCGGTCGCAGCCCGTGGCGCAGGCCGAGGCGATCTTGTCGCTGACCATGGCGCCGGAAATATCCGGGTGTTTCAGTGAAAACGTGCCGCCGAAGCCGCAGCATTCCGATTCGCGCTGGTGTTCGATGCGCGTCACGCCGGGCAAGGCGTCGACCAGGGCCACGCCGTGGGTGCGCGTGCCCATTTCGCGGCGCGCCCCGCACGAGGTGTGCAGCACCACGTTTTCATCGGCCTGCCCGGGGTTCGCCAGGGCCAGGCCGGCCAGGTCGAGCTGCAGCACGCAGACGAGAAATTCGCTCAGTTCATACACGCGTTCGGCAAGTTCGGCCGCCCTGGGGCCGGCCACGGGGTCGTCCTGGAACAGCTGCGGCCAGTGGTGGCGCATCATGCCGGCGCAGGAGCCGGACGGCACGATCACGGGCCAGGGCTGCGCGAACAGGTCGAGCTGGGCGCGGGCCACGGCACGCGCCTGCTCCGGATTGCCGCTGCTGTAGGCGGGCTGGCCGCAGCAGCTCTGGCCGCGCGGATAGTGCACCAGCAAGCCTTCCCGCTCCAGCAGGCGCACCGCGTCGAGCCCCGCCTGCGGCACGAACAGGTCGACCAGGCAGGTGGCAAACAGGTACACCTGGAGCGGTGCGGGCGGGTAATGACGCGGCTGGCGCGGGTCTGGCTGCATGAGTGTGTCTCCCCGGCGCTCTGTGTGTTGCTGCGGCGCCGCTGTGTGTTGTTAAGAATGACTGGTTCACGCATAATTCCAGCTTCCGCGAGCCACTTCAAATTGCTCGGACCACTTTAAAACAACACCGGAAGACAGCGATGGCGACAGGCATGCAGACGCGGGGCAGGGTCGAGATGGTGATGCGCAGGCTGGAAACGGCCCTGCTGGACGGCAGCTTGCCGGCGGGCGCGCAGCTGCCGGCCGAACGCCTGCTGGCGCAGCAATATGCGGTTTCGCGCAGCACCGTGCGCGAAGCGGTGCAGCGGCTGGCGGCGCGGGGCCTGGTGCGCAGCCGGCGCGGCGCCGGTGTATTTGTGACAGATCAATTGCGCACCGGCATGGCGTCGCCGTGGAGCCAGCTGGTGGCCGACCACCCCGCCCTGCGCGACGACATCCTGGAATTTCGCCGCGTGCTGGAAGGGGCGACGGCTTATTTTGCGGCGCAGCGGGCCAGCGGCGACGAGCGCGCACAGATCATGGCGCTGCTGGCCGAGCTGGAACAGGCACGCGCCAGCGACGACAAGCACGGCGAGGCGCAGGCCGACGCGCGCCTGCATGAAGTCATCGCGCAAGCGTCGCACAACACCATGTTCCTGCACTTGCACACCAGCATCATCGGCATGCTGCACGAACACATCACCATCAATGGCACGGGCTTGCGCCAGCAGGACGAGGCGACTTCGCTGCAACTGCTGTCGCAGCACCGCACCCTGTGCGAGGCCATCTGCGCCAGCCAGCCCGAAGAGGCCCGCACGGCCATGCAAGGCCACATCGATTTCGTGCGCACGCGCGTCACCAGCGACGAATAAGGTCCACTGGTAGGACCAATCCGATACGCAAGCTGGCAGGGCAACGCGTCGTGGCTTGTCGCAGGACCGGGCAAGAATGGGGTCCCGATTCGCCATCCGACAGGTTTCCATGCATTTGCATCATGCAATTGACGATATCCGCAAGCCGGCACCGCTTCCCTTGCCGGCGCACTCGCACGATCCGCAACAGGAAGCGGCGCCTCCGCGCCTGGCCTCCGCATGCGGGACGCACACCTGGCCCTTGCTGGCGCTGCATGCCGGCGCTAGCGCCGTCTTTGCCGCCGCGCTGCTGCCGCCCGCCGGGTGGCCGCTGGCCCTGGCCTGCTGCCTGCTCATCCTGGCCATGCTGCTGCGGGCCGTGCGCGCACCTGCCGCACAGCCTGGCCGCGCCGCCTCCGGCACCGCGCTGCTGGCGCTGGACCTGGTCGTATTCCTGCTCTGCTATGCCTTGCGCGAAACCGACGCCGGCTGGCATGCGACCGCCTTTTGCATCCTGCTCGCCGCACCCTATGCGGGCATCACGCGGCAACTGCTGGGCGGCGCCGGCCTGGCCGTCGCGGCGAGTCTGGCCTGGCTGGGCCTGCAGGATGACTTTCAGGCCGGCAACGCCGCCACCTTGCTGCTGCTCAACCTGACCGGCCTCTGTGCCGGCCACTGCCAGCAGCGCCAGCGCCGCGAACAAGTGCTGCAGCACGCCGTCCTCGCCGAACAGGCCGTGCGCGACCACCTGACCGGCTGCTACAACCGCCGCTACCTCGACGAGCACTTGCTGGGCGCCGAACTGGCGCGCTCACAACGCCATGGCCTGTGCCTGACGGCCATCCTGTGCGATCTCGACCACTTCAAGCGCATCAACGACGCCCACGGCCACGCCGCAGGCGATGCCGTGCTGCGCACCTTTGCCGGCCTGCTCGGCAACGCCACGCGCCGCGGCATCGACAGCGTGGTGCGCCACGGCGGCGAAGAGTTCCTGCTGATCCTGCCCGAAACGGACCTGGCCGGCGGCGTGCGCCTGGCCGAACGCCTGCGCGACGGCCTGGCGCAGCACATCGGGACGACGGCCAGCTTCGGCGTGGCGTCCGTCGCGTGCGCACCCGGCCGCCCGGCGCCTGGCGCTGCCGCCCTGGTCGCTGCCGCCGACCGCCTGCTGTACCAGGCCAAGCACGCAGGGCGCAATTGCGTCAGGGCCGCCATGCTGGACGCCCTGTAATTGTCATCGAATCAATGTTACCATTCGTTAACTTATGTACTCATCAGTACACATCCTGCCATTCAATAGAACGGAACCACCATGTCTGAACACGCGCCCCGTCCCTCCACCATCATGCGCCAATGGCAAATGCTGCGCCTGATACCGCCGGCGCCTCGCACCATCACCGCCAACGAGTTGCACGACAAGCTCAAGGCCATCGACTTTGCCATCGGCCTGCGCACCATCCAGCGCGACTTGCTGGACCTGGCCGAGATTTTCCCGCTGACCAATCCAGCCGACAGCAAGCCGTTTGGCTGGTGCTGGATGGAAAATGCGGCGCGCATGGACATGCCGGGCCTGTCGACGCCTGCCGCGCTGACCCTGGCCCTGATGGAACAACACATGCGCCATGCGTTGCCGCCATCCACCCTGGACAGCATGCAGCCGTATTTCAGCGCGGCACGCCAGACCCTGAACGCGGCCAGCGAGCGTGCCAACGCGTCCGCCTGGCTGGGCAAGATACGCGTCATCGCCCCCATGCAGCGGCTGCTGGCGCCCGACATCGACGAAGCTTGCCAGCGCACCGTGTATGAAGCGCTGATGCAGAACCGCCAGCTCAAGCTCAGCTACAAGAAGCGCGACAACGACAACCTCGTCAGCTATGACGCCGTCCATCCGCTGGCCATCGTGCAGCGGGGCCAGTTGCTCTACCTGGTATGCCTGTTCGCCGACTACCACGACGTGCGCACCCTGGTCCTGCACCGCGTGCAGCAGGCGGAAATGCTCTTCCTTGCCGCGCGCGCACAGCCCGGCTTCGACATCGATGCGTATATCGCCTCCGGCGCCATGGGCATCCGCGAGGGCGAACCGCTGCTGCTTGAAGCCGTGTTTGCCCGCCGCAGCGGCGAGCACCTGTACGAGACGCCGCTGAGCGCGGACCAGCAACTGCAGGAACGCGCCGACGGTTCGCTGCACCTGAGCGCCACCGTGCCCAGCACGCGCGAACTGCAATGGTGGCTGCTGGGCCTGGGCGATGGCGTGGAAGTGCTGGCGCCCGCCGCGCTGCGCGAACAGATGAAAAGCACCATCGCCAGCATGGCCGGTCGCTACGCCGCCTGACGATGACCCCCGGCGGCGGCGAAAACTGCTACCATCGCGCGCCGCCACTCCTTTCGTCCGTCCATGACCGTCCTCAGCCACACTCATCCGCTGGTACTGCAGCTGGAAAACGACTTGCTGCCCCTGTTTCGCGCCGCCCTGCCGTCACTTGCGGCCGCCGCGCCGCAGGTGCTCGCCTCCGTGTTCGCCTTTTCCAGCGGCACGGCCTGCGCTTTCCAGGATTATCATTTCGGCATTTCCTGCCTGCTCGCGGACGTGCCCGAAGATGCCCCGGAAGAAGTCGCCCTGCTGGTCAGCGTCACGGGACTCGACGCCGGCGCCCGGCTCAGCGCACAGGTCGTCTGGGGCCAGCCCTCGGGCCGGGTGGAAATGCAGGCCGAACTGCAGGCTGACAGCCTGCGAGCATTGCATGCGGCCCTGCCCGGCTTGCTGGCCAGCCTGCAACAGGCCGCCAGCCGGGGCAAGCCGGGAATGTGACAGGCGCATGAAAAAGTGCCGAGAAACAACAACTTACGATTTCCACAGCGCAACTTTATTGACTTCCACTAGCCCGAGCCCCTATCCTTTCAGTTACGTTTGGTGAGAATATCTGCCTGTTCGCGCGAACCGGCAGACGGCATCGCCTTGCCCCAACAAAGTCCCTTCCGCATTTTTATCGCAACCATCAGGGCAACGCGCCTGGACGGCCGCTGCCAGCAAATACGGAGCCGACTGCCATGCCATCGCACCACCATTTCCCCGGATCATCCTTGCTGGGCTGCGCCTTCCTGCTGGCGGCCTGCCTGCCCGTGCAGGCCCAGACCACGGACGGCGCTGGCGCCACCTTCAGCGCCAATGCCAGCCTCACTTCGCAATACATTTCGCGCGGTTTTCGTCAGACCTGGGGCAAGCCGGCCCTGCAGGCGGGCATCGACTACGCGCACCCGAGCGGCTGGTCGCTGGGCACCTGGGCTTCCACCGTCAGCGACCGCTATATCCAGGATGCAACCGTCGAATGGGACCTGTACGGCGGCTACGGCGGCACGGTGGGCGAGCTCGGCTACAGCGTGCTCGCGTATTACTACAAGTATCCGGGCGCCGTGTACCGCGCCACAGGCGTCAAGTACGACTATGGCGAACTGTCGCTGGGCCTGAGCTACCGCATGCTGTACGCCAAATACAACCACACCGTCACGCGGGACTTCTTCGGCATCACGCATGCGCGCGGCACGGGCTACCTGGACGTGGGCGCGAATGTCGACCTGGGCAATGCCTGGACCTTGAACCTGCACGCCGGCAATGGCCGCGTGGCGGGCACGGACAATGCCATGTGGAACTGGCGCGACGCCAAGGTGGGCGTCACCAAAACCCTCGACGGCGGCTGGAGCCTGAGTGGCGCCGTGACGCGCGCCTGGGGCGCCACCGACGCCTACGACCATTACACGCTGGGCATCCCGAATGCGGCCGGCCAGTTCGACACGTCGAACCCGGCCGCGGCTACCTTCGTGCTGGCCGTCAGCAAGACTTTCTAGGCTCGCTACCCGCGACGCCCGAGACACCGATACCTCTCCCCATCAAGGAACAGCATCATGCAACTATCACTGAACAGTAAAATCTGCGTCGCCGCCACCGCGCTCGCCATCCTCAGCCTGGGCGTCACGGCGGCCGTGATCGGCTACAAGAGCAGCGCCAGCGCCGAGGCGGCCGCTTTGGAACTGGCGCGCACGTCGGCACGCGAAGTGGCCGCTGCGCTGCAGGCGCGCATCGCCAGCAACCTGTCCAGCGTCAGCAGCCTGGCCGGCGCCATGCGCGGCACCAAGGGCGCGAATTTGCCCCTGCAGCGCGAGCAGATCAATGAACTGACCAAGGCGACGTTGACCAGCTCGGAAGACTTGCTGGGCTCGGCCGTGACGTGGGAGCCGAACGCACTCGACGGCAAGGATGCGGAATTTGCCAATCAGAAACCGAACTACGACGCCAGCGGCCGCTTCATGCCTTACTGGACGCGGGGCGCCGGCGGCAAGCTGCAAGTCGAACCCATCGTCTTCGACCCGAAAGCGGGCGCCAACGACTGGTACGACGTGCCCAAGCGCACCGGCAAGACCTACTTTACGGAACCGTATATCTACCCCGTCGACGGCAAGGATGTGCTGATGGCTTCGCTGGTGGCGCCCATCATGATCGACGGCAGCTTCAAGGGCACGGCCAGCGCCGACTTCATGCTCACGCGCCTGGCGAAAATCCTCGCCGACCTGAAAGTGATCGAGGGCGGCAAGCTGGCCCTGATCTCGAACGGCGGCCTGTACGCCAGCCACCCCGAGCCTGCACGGCTGGGCAAGAAGGCGGACGACGTGCCGGCCGCCGGCCTGGAAAAGGTACGCCAGGGCCAGGCGTATGAATACGCGGACGACAAGGGCTACATCCACTTGCTGCAGCCGCTGCAGATCCACCCCGACATCGCGCCGTGGAGCGTGGAGCTGAATTTCCCGAAAAGCGTGGCCACCGCCTCGGCGCGCGACCTGATGGTCTACACGCTGATCGTTGCCCTGCTGTGCGCGGCAGCCACGGCCGGCATTTTGATTCTCGTCGTCAACCAGCTGACGCGCCCCCTGCGCACCCTGGGCCGCACCATGACGGACCTGTCCAGCGGCGACGCCGACCTGCGCGTCAAGCTGGAAGTCAAGGGCACCGACGAGCTGGCCGTCATCGGCAAGGGGTTCAACGCCTTCGTGGAAAAGATCCACGCCGTGCTGCTGCAAGTGCAAGCCAGTGCCGACAACGTGGCGCGCGCCAGCGCGGAAATTGCGCAAGGCAATAACGACCTGTCGGCCCGCACGGAACAGCAAGCCAGTTCGCTGGAAGAAACGGCCGCCTCGGTGGAAGAACTGACGGGCACCGTCAAGGAAAACGCCGACCACGCGCGCCAGGCGAATCAATTGGCCGCCTCCGCATCGAGTGTGGCACAGAAGAGCGGCGAAGTGGTCGGCAAGGTCATAGAGACCATGACGTCGATCAATGACTCGTCCAATAAAATCGTCGATATCATCAGCGTCATCGATGGCATCGCCTTCCAGACGAATATCCTAGCGCTGAACGCGGCCGTGGAAGCGGCGCGCGCGGGCGAACAGGGGCGCGGTTTTGCCGTCGTCGCCACGGAAGTGCGCAACCTGGCGCAGCGCTCGGCCGCCGCGGCCAAGGAAATCAAGCTGCTGATCGACGATTCCGTGGGCAAGGTAGCGGCCGGCAGCAAGCTCGTCGATGAGGCGGGCGCCACCATGGAGCAGGTGGTCGACAGCGTGCGCAAGGTCACCGCCATCATGGCCGACATCAGCGTCGCCACCACCGAGCAAAGCGACGGCATCGCCCAGGTCAACCAGGCGCTGGCGCAGATGGATGGCGTGACGCAGCAAAACGCGGCCCTCGTCGAGGAAGCGGCAGCGGCCGCCGAAAGCCTGCAAGACCAGGCCAGCCACCTGGCCGAGGTGGTCAGCGTGTTCAAGCTGGGCGAGCAGGCGCGCCAGGCAGCGTCGACAGCAACGCCGGCTGCAGCACCGGCAGCGCCGCGCGCCGTGACGCCCAAGACAGCCGCGCCAGCCAAACGCCTGAGTGTTGCCAAGCCGCAAGCGGCACAGCATGCGCCGGCCAAGGCGCCGGCAGGCGATGACTGGGAAGAGTTTTAAGCCGGCCATTTCCGGCGGCGGCCGGCGCCAGGTTCAGGCGCCGGCACGAATTTTATAAACGGCCATATCAATACCTGCCTCGCGCCGGATTCGGCGCGGTACCCGCCTGTTTCTCCTCGGCGCCATTGAATGGCCGCACGTGAGATTACCTTCCTTTATTTCCCGCCACATCAGCGCCAGGAGAATGTTCAACCGCTCCTGCCGGAATTTATCCGATGACCATTTTCAATACCGGCTTTGCGGCCAATTTCAGATTTCACAAAATAATATACGCATGTACTTTATAATATCGCCGCGTATACGGCACGCTTCCAGCCGGTTGAAGATTTACAGGAATGACGGATGAAAAAAGTATTGGCATTATTAATGGTATCGGGCACAGTGGTATTGACTGGTTGCGGTGGTGGCGGAAACAATAGTGCTAACGGCAATGCAGACGTAGCGGTCCCGCAAGTGGTGGTAGCGCCCCCGCCAGTGGTTGTCGCACCTCCGCCTCCTCCCGCACTGGCCGCCTATGTTGGCACCTGGACACCCGCTTGTAACGACTCTTTCCGCCAGCGCCTCGTCGTCGCCCTCAAAAGCGATGGCAGCGGCGCCCTGGAAATATCGACCTACGATGAAACTTTCGGCACTTCCGATTGCAGCGGCCCCGTGCAATTTACGGAAACCACGAGTGAAAAGATTACCGCAACGCCGGATGGCGCAGGCAATATCCAGCTCAAGCTGACGGCGGACAGCCCGGCCTCGGACATCCGCATCGACAAGGTCGTATCGTCGCTGCCAGCCCACACCATCCAGATTACGGGCCCGGCCGTCACCACGGTGCTGGTCGACGGCAAACCCCATTGGCGCATCACTGATGGCAGTGGCGACACCACGGACATCCCGGATACCGGCATACAACAGGCAGTAAGTGGCAAGGGCGGCTTTTATTTGCGCGGTAACGAATTGTTTAGCGTGATGGAAAAAGACGGTGCTTATGTGCTTGATATGCACTATGTAAAACAATAAATCAGCCAATAATCAGCCATTGCGCCGCGTGAGCGGCGCAATGCGCACCAGTTACACACATCCTCCCTTCATTCCCTCAAACCATTTCAGCGCATTGCCGCGACATGATCCAAATCAAGTCGGCGATAGATTCGGTGAGAATTCCTTCCTATTAATAATCCTATAATCAGGCCGCGTTGACGGCACGCACCGCTGCCGGATGAAAAGGACTCTGAATGAAAAAATTATTGGCAGTATTGGTCGGCTCGGCCGCGGCACTCCTGACCGGCTGCGGTGGCGGCGGCGGTGGCGGCGGTTCGACACAGCAGCTTGCCGGCGATTCCGGTTCCACCTCGCCACTGGCCGCGTATATCGGCACGTGGCAATCGGCGTGCGACAATCACGACCGTCAACTGCTCGTCATCGCGCTCAAGAGCGACGGCAGCGGTTCGCTGGAACTGACGCCGACCGGCGAAACCTACTTCAAGGCCGATTGCACCGGCCCCGTGGTCGCGACAGACGGCATGAGCGCGAAAATCACCGGCAAGCCGGACGGTACAGCCGACATGCCGATCAAGCTGGCGGAAAATGCCGCGGCAACGAACTTGCGCGTCGACAAGTTCACCTCGTCGGTGCCGGCCTATACCTTCCAGCGCAGCGGCGCCAGCGTGCAATATGTATTGCGCGATGGCAAGCAGCAATGGTGCGTCAGCGTGGACAATGGCGAATCGTGCATGTGGGATGAAGGCATGCATTCGGCGCTGAGCGTCCCCGGCGGCCTGTCCTTGCGCGGCAACGACCTGTACTCGGTGGTGCTGGACCCGGAAAAGGGCGTGTATGTCCTGGACATGCACTACGTAAAAAAATAAGCGCGTGATCAGCTGCGGGGCCGCCCGGCCCTGCAGTTGCCACGGAGCATCTTCTCGCCCGCCGCTTCATGGACTCGCAAGCGTGAGCGGGGGTCTGTGTAAAATCGAACAGACATTGCAAAAATAAAAAGCTATCCTGTAGAAAAACAGGAGCTTGCCATGTCACACCATGCCTTTCCCCTGCCCTCCCACGCTGCACTGGACGCCCTGCTGCAGCCCCAGGACAGCGCTTTCCACCCGATCGAAGGCTTGCAGCGCTTGCGCGACGCGGGACTGGACCAGCTGCCCCTGCCCGGCCACGGCGCCACCCTGCAGCGCTGGCAAATGCTGGCCGCCATCGCCGCCGTCGACCTCTCCCTGCTCAAGCTGTATGAAGGCCATACCGATGCGCTCGCCATCCTGGCGGAAATTGGCGGCTCCGGCGTGCCGGCCGGCAGCAGCTGGGGCGTCTGGTGCGCGGATCTGCCGGGCGCGCGCGTCCGCTTGCGGCAAACGGCCGAGGGCCGCCATGTGCTCGACGGACGCAAGGCCTGGTGTGCCGGGGCGAAGGGCCTCAGCCATGCTTTGATCAGCTGCTGGAACGACGCAGGCCAAGCTTGCCTGGCATCGGTGCCCCTGTCGCAGCCCGGCGTGCACGTCACGGACGACGGCTGGCAAGCCGTCGGCATGCATGCCTGCGCCAGCGTCGACGTGACTTTTTCTGCCGCGCGCGCCTTTCCCGTGGGGGCGCCGGGCGCCTATCTGCAGCGGCCCGGCTACTGGCATGGCAGTGCGGGCATCGCGGCCGCCTGGTATGGCGCGGCCTGCGCCGTCGCCAGCCACCTGCATGCGCGCGCGCAGCACGCCGCCCCCGATCCCGTGCGCCTGGCGCAGCTGGGGCAAATCGATTGCGTCTTGCGCGCCGCCGGCGCCCTGCTGCGCGAAGGCGCCGCCGAAATCGACCGGCACCCGCAACGCGACGCCATGGGACTGGCCCTGCGCCTGCGCCTGGCAACGGAAGATGCCGCCACCCTGGTCTTGCGCCTGGCCACGCGGGCGCTGGGCGCGGCTCCCCTGTGCCGCGATGCCCGCTTCGCGCGCCTGGCGGCCGACCTGCCCGTGTTCCTGCGCCAGAGCCATGCCGAACGCGACCAGGCCGTGCTGGGCGGCATCGTCGCCGGCGCGGAAGACCATCCGTGGTCGCTGTGACAAAAAAAATCGCCGGACCGGATGGACTCCGGGCCGGCGATCAGGGCTAGCCTGAAGGCTGACTGATTACCTGAGCGGCATGGCGATGCCGAACATCACCGACTGGGTACGTCCGCTATCGATGTTCAGATTGCTGTTGTAGTCCAGCGTGATGGTCATGCCGTTCGACAGCAGCAGCTTGACGCCCAGGCCCGCCGTCCAGTTGCCCGTCTGCTGCGGCACCGTGCGGATCACGTACACGGGACCGTCGGCCACCAGGTCGGCATACGCCAGGCGCGCATCGTCGGCACCCTGGAACTGGTGGCGGTACTCGAGCCGCGCGCGCGGGAACCACGTGCCCAGGCCACCGACATAGATGCCCTCGGCCCGCACGCCCAGCGCGCCGATGCGCGAACGCACCGTTTGCTTGAAGTAGCTCAGGGCGTTGATGCCCGCCGCCTTCTCCGTGTACGGATCGAGCTTGGCCGACATCAGTTCCACCCGGCCATACGGCGACCACATCCAGGTTTCCTGGCGCATCTCGATACCGCCCACCAACGCGCCGAACACTTGCTTGCCATCGCGTTCGCCCGTGGCGAAACCGCTGCCATCGGTCAGGTAGCGCGAGGCGTCGTATTGCAGGGTGCCGTAGCCGAGCACGCCGTCCAGGAAGACGCCCTTGCTCGGACGCAAGCTGCCATACACGGCCGCCACGGCGCTGTCGGCCGTGCTGCGGCTGCCGTTCTGGCCCACGTCGCTGCGGTCATGGCTGAAACCGGCGCCCACGCCCAGGGTCGCCAGGTCGCTGAGGCGGTAATCGCCGCCCACGCTGACACCATTCGTGCGGAAGCGGAAGCCCGTGTCGCGGCCATTCACATAGTGCTGGCCGAAGTCCACCGCGCCACCGAGCCACAGAGATAACGCCTGTTTCTGCGTGTCGGGCTTCTGCGGCATGTCCGGCAAGCCCTGCGTGGCGCCGCTGACATCGGCCTGTTGCCGGTCGCTGCTGAAACCGGCATCGGCCTGGCGCAGGGACGCCTTGCGCATGAACGGTTTCACGGCCGTGCCGAACACGCGGTCCGCTTCCTGTTCCTGCCAGCGCGCCAGCGCCGCCGTCGGATTGCCGCTGTCGTTCGGCGGCGTCAGGCTCAGGCCAAAGCTGGACCGTCCCCAGCCATCGCCATGCAGGCTTTCCAGGCGCTGCGTGAAGTTCGACAGCTGCGCCGTGGCGAAGCGCCGCGCCGCATCGGCTTGCGCCGCTTGCAAGCCGATCACTTCCGGATCGAGCGACGGATCGCGCCGCGCCGTCACGGTGACGTTCACCACGCCCGGCTTCGAAGTGGCATACGCATTGCTCAGGGTGTAGCTGACGACGGCCGCGCCGGCAAACTTGCCCGAGGCCGCAAAGCTCAGCTGGTACGACGGCTTGCCGGCCGTGCCCACGTCGCGCACCACTGCCTTGCCCGCCTCGGCCGGCGCCACGCTCAGCACATTCGCCGCCGTGAACGGGCCGCCCGTGGCGCCCGCCGTCAGGTCCACATTGACCGTCAGGCCGGCCACCACCGTGGCGCTCTGGCTGGCCACCTGCGGCATCGGATTGACGGAAATCGTCGACGTCACCGGCGCCGAGGTGCCGAACACGTTCGACACGGTGTAGCCGATGCTGATGTCGCCGCTGGTGTTGATGCCCGGCGTGTAGACGATGTCCATGCCATTGACGACTGCCGTGCCGCTGGCCGGCTGCGTGGTGATGGCCACCGCCGTGAACGGGCCGCCGGTGGCGCCCTGCGTCACCTGCAGGGTCACCGGCGTGCCGGCCAGTACCGTCGCCGTCTTGGCGACAGGCACCGGCACCGGCTGCGGCGCCACCGTCACGCTGACCGTGGCCGGCGCGGACGTGCCGCCCGGACCCGTCGCCGTGTAGCTGAAGCTGTCCGGACCGAAGTAGTTGGCATTCGGCACATACGTCACCTTGAAACTCGCACCGGCGACGGCGCGCGCCATGCGCGCCGAGGCACCGCTCGAGACCACCGTGACGCGCCCGTGCTGCGGCGGCGTGACGATGGTCACATCGGTGATCGGGCTGCCATCCGTGGAAGCGATGGTCAGGCTCACTTCCTGGTTGGCCGAGGTGGTCGCCGTTTCATTGGGCACCGGCGGCGGCGCCTGGTTCACCTGCAGGGTCAGCGCCTGCTGCACCGTGAACTGGTGCGCGTCCTTCGCCTGCAAGGTAAAGGCGAAGCTGCCGAACGCGGTCGGCGTGCCGCTGACGATGCCGCTCGCCGCATCGAGCGCCAGGCCGGTCGGCAAGGCCCCGCTAATCAGGGAGTACACGTAAGGCGCGACGCCGCCGGTGGCCGTGAACTGCTGGCTATACGCGTCGCCCGCGCGGATCGCCGCCAAACTGGCCGGCGTCAGAGTCAGGGTGGGCGCAGCTACCGTCAGCGTGTAGTTTTTGCTGAGGCTGAATGGCGCCCCCACGCCCGTGCTGCTGTCGGTGACCTTGATGCTGAACGGGAAACTGCCCGCCGCATTCGTCGTGCCGGACAGCACGCCCGTAGCCGTATTCAGGCTCAGGCCCACGGGCAAGGTGCCCACTACGGCATAGCTGTACGGCACCGTGCCGCCCGTCCCCGTCAGGGTCGTGCTGTAGGCCGCTTCCGCCGTCGGATTGGGCAAGCTGGCCGGGTTCAACGCCAGTACCGCCGAAGCGACGGACAGCGTGTAGCTCTTCGTCCCCGTGAATTGACGCGAATCCGTCACTTGCACCACCAGCGCAAAATCGCCAGCCGCCGTGGGCGTGCCGCTCAATACGCCGCTGGCGTTCGAGCTCATGCCGGCAGGCAGGCTGCCCGTTATCGCGAACGTGTAAGGACCGACTCCGCCGCTGGCCGTCAGTTGCTGGCTGTACGCGGTGGCAACGGTTGCCGCCGGCAAGCTGGCCGGGGTGACGCCGATGGCCGAGGTCACGGTCAAGGTATACGTTTGCGTTGCCTGGGTATTGACCCCGGCGACCGCGGCTTGCGTCGCGGTGATGGTGCTGGTGCCGGCGCTGACCGGAGTGATGACGCCCGTGCCGCTGACAGTCGCCACGCCCGCGTTCGAGCTGGTATAGCTCAAGGCGCCATAACTGCCGCCCGTCAGGCTGGATGTCGCTGCATTGCTGAAGTTATTGCCCAATGGAACGGATGCCGCGGTCGGTGTCGCAAACGTGATGACACCGGTCGGGATATACGTAAATTGGTCCGCCGCGCCGCTGGCGCTGGTGCCGCCAACCGTGGTCACCTTCACGTCCACCACGCCCGAGCTGCCCGATGGACTCGTGGCCGTGATCTGCGTGGCGCCGTTGACGACAAAGCTGCCGGCATTGGCGCCGCCGAATCGCACTGCCGTGGCACCTGTAAAGCCGGTACCGGTGATGACCACGCTGGTGCCGCCGGCGACGGGGCCGAAGGCAGGTGTAATGCCGCTGACTGTCGGCGCCACCACGTAGGTGAACTGGTCCGACGCGCTGGTGGCACTCGTGCCGCCGATGGTGGTGACGCGCACGTCCACCGTGCCGGCACCAGCTGGCGCCGTCGCCGTGATCTGCGTGGCGCTGTTGACGGTGAAACTCGTCGCCGCCGTGCCGCCAAACGTCACTGCCGTCGCGCCGCCAAGGCCCGCTCCGCTGATAACGACACTGCTGCCGCCCGTCGTTGGACCCGAGGCCGGGGAAATACCGCTCACCACCGGTGCGCCCACATACGTGAACTGGTCGTTCGCGCTGGTGGCGCTGGTGCCACCTGTGGTGGTGATGCGCACGTCCACCGTGCCCGTGCCGGCTGGCGCCGTCGCCGTGATCTGCGTGGCGCTATTGACGGTAAAGCCCGTCGCTGCCGTGCCGCCGAACGTCACCGCCGTCGCGCCAGTGAAATTCGTGCCGCTGATGGTGAGCGTGGTGCCGCCAGTAACCGGGCCGGAGGTGGGCGAAATGCTGCTCACCACCGGTGCGGCCACGTACGTAAATTGGTCCGCCGCGCTGGTGGCGCTGGTGCCGCCGATGGTCGTGACGCGCACATCCACCGTGCCCGTGCCGGCTGGCGCCGTCGCCGTGATCTGCGTGGCGCTGTTGACGGTAAAGCCCGTGGCGCCGGTAGCTCCGAACGTCACCGCCGTCGCACCAGTGAAATTCGTGCCGCTGATGGTGACCGTGCTCCCCCCCGCAGCGGGACCGGCCGTGGGTGAAATGCTGCTCACCACCGGTGCGCCCACATACGTGAACTGGTCGTTCGCGCTGGTGGCGCTGGTGCCACCTGTGGTGGTGATGCGCACGTCCACCGTGCCCGTGCCGGCTGGCGCCGTCGCCGTGATCTGCGTGGCGCTGTTGACCGTAAAGCCCATCGCTGCCGTAGCGCCGAAGGTCACCGCCGTCGCGCCACTGAAATTCGTGCCGCTGATGGTGACCGTGCTGCCGCCGGCAGCCGGGCCGGAGGTGGGCGAAATGCTGCTCACCACCGGTGCCGCCACGTACGTAAATTGGTCCGCCGCGCTGGTGGCGCTGGTGCCACCGATGGTGGTGACGCGCACGTCCACCGTGCCCGCGCCGGCTGGCGCAGTGGCCGTGATCTGCGTGGCGCTGTTGACCGTAAAGCCCGTCGCTGCCGTGGCGCCGAACGTCACCGCCGTCGCGCCACTGAAATTCGTGCCGCTGATGGTGACCGTGCTGCCGCCGGCAGCCGGGCCGGCCGTGGGCGAAATGCTGCTCACCGCCGGTGCAACTACATAGGTGAATTGATCGGCCGCGCTGGTGGCGCTGGTGCCGCCGATGGTCGTGACGCGCACGTCCACCGTGCCCGCGCCGGCTGGCGCCGTCGCCGTGATCTGCGTGGCGCTGTTGACCGTAAAGCCCGTCGCTGCCGTGGCGCCGAAAGTCACCGCCGTCGCGCCACTGAAATTCGTGCCGCTGATGGTGACCGTAGTACCGCCAGCGATGGGGCCTGCCGTCGGCGACAGGCTCGTCACCGTCGGCACCGCCACGTAGGTAAATTGATCGGCCGCGCTGGTGGCGCTGGTGCCGCCGGTGGTGGTGATGCGCACATCCACCGTGCCCGTGCCGGCTGGCGCCGTCGCCGTGATCTGCGTGGCGCTGTTGACCGTAAAGCCCGTCGCTGCCGTGGCGCCGAAAGTCACCGCCGTCGCGCCACTGAAATTCGTGCCGCTGATGGTGACCGTGGTGCCGCCAACAGCCGGGCCGGAGGTGGGCGAAATGCTGCTCACCACCGGTGCCGCCACGTACGTAAATTGGTCCGCCGCGCTGGTGGCGCTGGTGCCGCCGATGGTGGTGACGCGCACGTCCACCGTGCCCGCGCCGGCTGGCGCCGTGGCCGTGATCTGCGTGGCGCTGTTGACCGTGTAGCCGGTCGCCGCCGTGGCGCCGAAGGTCACCGCCGTCGTGGTGGAAAAGTTCGTGCCACTGATGACGACCGTGGCGCCGCCGCCTGCCGGCCCCGCAGTGGGCGAAATGCTTGTCACTGTCGGCGCTGCCACAAAGGTAAATTGGTCAGCGGCGCTGGTGGCGCTGGTGCCACCCACGGTGGTGATGCGCACATCCACCGTGCCGGAACCGGCTGGCGCCGTGGCCGTGATCTGCGTGGCGCTGTTGACCGTAAAGCCAGTCGCGGCCGTGGCGCCGAAGGTCACGGCTGTAGCGCCGGTAAAGCGCGTGCCGGTGATGGTGACCGTGGTACCGCCAGTGGTGGGACCCGCGGTCGGCGAAATGCTCGTCACAATTGGCGCGCCGACATAGGTAAATTGATCGGCCGCGCTGGTGGTACTACCGCCGCCGGCAGTCGTGACGGTCACGTCCACCGTGCCTGCGCTGCCCGCTGGCGCCGTCGCCGTGATCTGCGTGGCGCTGTTGACCGTAAAGCCGCTGGCATTGGTGGCGCCGAACTTCACTGCCGTCGCACCCGTCAAATTGGTACCGGTGATAATCACGCTGGTGCCACCACCGGTGGGGCCTGCCGTCGGCGAGATGCCGGTCACGGTCGGCGGCGGGGTGGCGTTGATCACCATGGAGTAGCTTCTGGACGTGTTGTACGGTCCGTTGCCGCCAGTGACATCCGTCGATTTGATCACGAAGTTGAAGGTACCCAGGCTGCCCGGCGTGCCCGAAACCAGGCCGCTGCTCGACAAGGTCAGGCCCGGCGGCAAGCTGCCCGATTCCACCACGTAAGTGTAGGGCGCGGTGCCATTCGAAGTGGACATCTGCTGGCTGTAGGGCGTCGACAATCCTCCCGCCGACAGGACCGTGGGCGTGATGGACAAGATTGGTATGGCGATCGACACGGAATAGTTCTTGGTGACGGTCAGCGGCGTGCCTGCCGTCGAATCAGTCACCTTGACGCCGAACACATAGGCGCCGGTCGCCGTCACGGTGCCGGAAATTACGCCGCTCGTTGACACGGTGATGCCAGGTGGCAAGGTTCCAGTATCCAGCGCGTAGGTATAGGGAGCCACGCCACCGCTCGCCGACATGGCCTGGCTGTACGGCACGCCAATCACGGGTGCCGTCAAACCGGCCGGCGACACGCTAAAGGCTGCCGCGGGAGGCAGGACAGTCACCGTGAAAGTCACGGCCTTGCTGTCCTCGTCCCACAGAACAAAGCTGTCGGACAAGGCCCCGTCGCCATTATTAATATAGGTCGCAATACCGGTACCGTTACCGACGAGGCCGGTAATCATGCCGTGCTGCGCGCCGGGGATATTTTCCGTCAAGCCAAATTCGCTACAGTCAGACAAATCAATCACATAGGGGGCTCCTGATGCGACGGTAAAACTTCTCTGATTGGGAATACATTTCGTGCTTGGATCACCCGGATCCGCCTGTGCAGGACCTGCGACGAGTCCCAGCATCACCAGGCACAGCGAAGCGAACCAGTGCACGAAAAGGCCCGAGACTGGCGACCTGTCAGCGGCACGGTTTGGCATTCGTCGCTGGTTCCCAACAAAAAAAGAACGCAGGAAAGAAAATACCGAGCGGGCGACGACACCGTTGCAAGTACGCAACATAGTTTCTCCAATACAGAATTTTTCAGACAAAAAAGAACGTGATTTCAGGCCGTCAGCAAGGTCCATTCCGAGCTCTTCTACAGTGCCAACAGATGTTGACGCTTGCCATATGA
Source organism: Janthinobacterium sp. LM6 (assembly GCF_002002885.1). Classification (GTDB taxonomy): domain Bacteria; phylum Pseudomonadota; class Gammaproteobacteria; order Burkholderiales; family Burkholderiaceae_D; genus Janthinobacterium; species Janthinobacterium kumbetense. The sequence continues at coordinate 4,914,466 of NZ_CP019510.1, forward strand.
CAACGTATGCTACCCCGAGATTTCAATAAAGTAACTATAACAAAAAGGGTTTTTTAAAACGCAATATTGATTGCAAATGGAAAATATTGCTCATTTGAAATTTAATGACATTCCAACCGTGGGAGAACGATGATGGCTGATGTGTATCTAGGACAAATCATGATGGGCGGTTTCAATTTTGCGCCGCGTGGCTTTGCAGCATGTAACGGGCAATTGCTGCCAGTTGCGCAGAATCAGGCGCTGTTCGCACTGTTGGGCACCTATTACGGCGGCAATGGCAGTACCACCTTTGCCTTGCCTAACTTGCAAGGCAGTACCCCTGTCGGTGCAGGCAGTTCGGTGGATGGTTCCTGGCAACCCACGCCCTATCAGATCGGCGCGCGCGCGGGGGTCGAGGCTGTCACCTTGATATCGACCGAGATGCCACAGCACACGCATGCGGCCAATACGGTGACCACGCCCGGCACTTCGAAAAACCCCACGAATACCCTGTTTGGCGGCAGCGGCGCGGAATTCATCTACGGTTCGGCGGGCCCGCAAGTCACCCTCTCCAGCAAGACCCTGGCGTTGACCGGCGGCAACCAGGCGCATAACAATATGCAGCCGTTCTCGGTCATCAACTTCAATATCGCCTTGAGCGGTATCTTCCCGTCGCGCAACTAACGAATCAGCCACTTCTTACGGAGCATAGTCATGACCACACCCTATGTCGGCGAAATTCGCCTGTTTGCCTTTCCCCGCATTCCCAGCGGCTGGTTCGCCTGCGACGGCAGCCTGAAACCGATCGCCAATAATGAAGTGCTGTACACCCTGCTGGGCACCACCTACGGCGGCGACGGCGTCAACACTTTTGCCGTGCCCGACTTGCGCGGCCAGGTTCCCCTGCATATGGGTACCGGTCCCGGCCTGAGCAACCGGCCCCTGGGGCAACGAAGCGGCAGCGAATCCGTGACCCTGCTGGCCACCCAGCTTCCTTCGCATACGCACCCGTACAATGTGAACAGCACCCTGGCGACGGCGAATGTGCCGGCGGCCAACCTGCTGCTGACTGCCCCGTCGAATAACGACAAGATGTACACGAGCGATCTGACCGGGCTGACCGCCTATGCACTGGCAACCACCGCCACGGGCGCGACAGGCGGCAACCTGCCGCACGAGAACACCATGCCAACCCTGACAGCGTCATTTTGCATCGCATGGGCAGGCATTTTCCCATCGCAGCAATAACAGCCAGCAAGCTAGCGCAGCCCATAAAATCGATCAGGAGAACCTACCGTGACAACACCATACCTTGGCGAGATACAAGTCTTCGGCTTCAATTTCACACCCTACGGGTGGGCCAGCTGCAATGGCGCCACCCTGCAGATCCAGCAACATGCCGCGCTGTTTTCCTTGATCGGCACGCAGTATGGCGGCAATGGAACCACCACCTTCCAGCTGCCCAACTTCACGGGACGCGCGCCCTGCAGCCAGGGACAAGCACCGAACCTGACGCCGCGCGTGATGGGCGAGACCTTCGGCACCAACAGTGTCGCATTGAACGTCACGGAAATCCCGAACCACACCCATCAACTCACTGTGTACCGCCAGCCCACCGCCGCCCTGCAGCACAACATACCGCTCGCTGGCGATGGCTTGATTGCGCTTGGCGGCACGTCCGCATTCGTGCCGGCGACGACGCCCAATGTCACGCTGGCCCCGGCGGCGATCGGTACCGCTGGCGGCGGCCAGCCGCACGAAAACCGCCAGCCGTTGCTAGCGGTCAATTTCTGCATCTCCCTGCAAGGCGAATTCCCCTCATTTGATTAAGCTTGCTTGATCCAGGCAGGCGGCGCCATCGCGGCGCCCGCCTTGCCCTTCTCCCCGCACTGGCCTCAGTTAAACACTGCCTGGTACAGAAAGCCGTGGCTGTCTCGCGCCACCGGCACCAGAAAGATACCCACCTCGCCCAACGCTTCATGCTGCATCTGGAAGATTTTCTGGTTGAACAGGATGGGCGAGCTATTGTGAAACAACAGGCTGAACGGCTTGCGCATCAAGCCCTCCAGGGTCGCTGACGGCAGCGGGCGCACTTCCTTCAGGACAAAGGCGGCATTCCCGTCAGCGGCCGCAACAAACGTCTCGTTGACGCGCGCGGCAAAATGTTCGAGGGTCAGGACATTCATCATTCCAGGTATTCCATTCCGTAAGCAGTGTGGTCAAGACGATGCCTGATTCTAATGGAATCATTGCCGCCCTGGCACGGCAATGACATGAAAAACCAGCCGCCACATGCGCCACGGGGCGGGAGCAAGCTGCTCCCGCCCCATGGCGTCACTTCCTTGAATTGCAGGCCTACCTGAGCGGCATGGCGATGCCGAACATCACCGACTGGCTACGTCCGCTATCGATGTTCAGATTGCTGTTGTAGTCCAAGGTGATGGTCATGCCGTTCGACAGCAGCAGCTTGACGCCCAGCCCCGCCGTCCAGTTGCCCGTCTGCTGCGGCACCGTGCGGATCACATACACGGGACCGTCGGCCACCAGGTCGGCATACGCCAGGCGCGCATCGTCGGCACCCTGGAACTGGTGGCGGTACTCGAGCCGCGCGCGCGGGAACCACGTGCCCAGGCCACCGACATAAATGCCCTCGGCCCGCACGCCCAGCGCGCCGATGCGCGAACGCACCGTTTGCTTGAAGTAGCTCAGGGCGTTGATGCCCGCCGCCTTCTCCGTGTACGGATCGAGCTTGGCCGACATCAGTTCTACCCGGCCATACGGCGACCACATCCAGGTTTCCTGGCGCATCTCGATACCGCCCACCAGCGCGCCGAACACTTGCTTGCCGTCGCGTTCGCCCGTGGCAAAGCCGCTGCCATCGGTGAGGTAGCGCGACGCGTCGTATTGCAGGGTGCCGTAGCCGAGCACGCCGTCCAGGAAGACGCCCTTGCTCGGACGCAAGCTGCCATACACGGCCGCCACGGCGCTGTCGGCCGTGCTGCGGCTGCCGTTCTGGCCCACGTCGCTGCGGTCATGGCTGAAACCGGCGCCCACGCCCAGGGTCGCCAGGTCGCTCAAGCGGTAATCGCCGCCCACGCTCACGCCATTCGTGCGGAAGCGGAAGCCCGTGTCGCGGCCATTCACATAATGCTGGCCGAAGTCCACCGCGCCACCGAGCCACAGAGATAACGCCTGTTTCTGCGTGTCGGGCTTTTGCGGCATGTCCGGCAAGCCCTGCGTGGCGCCGCTGACATCGGCCTGTTGCCGGTCGCTGCTGAAACCCGTATCAGGCTGGCGCAGGGACGCCTTGCGCATGAACGGTTTCACGGCGGTGCCGAACACGCGGTCCGCTTCCTGTTCCTGCCAGCGCGCCAGCGCCGCCGTCGGGTTGCCGCTGTCGTTCGGCGGCGTCAGGCTCAGGCCAAAGTTCGACCGTCCCCAGCCATCGCCATGCAGGCTTTCCAGGCGCTGCGTGAAGTTCGCCAGTTGCGCCGTGGCGAAGCGCCGCGCCGCATCGGCTTGCGCCGCTTGCAAGCCGATCACTTCCGGATCGAGCGACGGATCGCGCCGCGCCGTCACCGTCACGTTGACCACGCCCGGCTTCGAGGTGGCAAAGGCATTGCTCAGGGTGTAGCTGACGACGGCCGCGCCGGCAAACTTGCCCGAGGCCGCAAAGCTCAGCTGGTACGACGGCTTGCCGGCCGTGCCCACGTCGCGCACCACTGCCTTGCCCGCCTCGGCCGGCGCCACGCTCAGCACATTGGCCGCCGTGAACGGGCCGCCCGTGGCACCCGCCGTCAGGTCCACATTGACCGTCAGGCCGGCCACCACCGTGGCGCTCTGGCTGGCCACCTGCGGCATCGGATTGACGGAAATCGTCGACGTCACCGGCGCCGAGGTGCCGAACACGTTCGACACGGTGTAGCCGATGCTGATGTCGCCGCTGGTGTTGATGCCTGGTGTGTAGACGATGTCCATGCCATTGACCACTGCCGTGCCGCTGGCCGGCTGCGTGGTGATGGCCACCGCCGTGAACGGGCCGCCGGTGGCGCCCTGCGTCACGTTCAACGTCACCGGCGTGCCGGCCAGTACCGTCGCCGTCTTGGCGACAGGCACCGGCACCGGCTGCGGCGCCACCGTCACGCTGACCGTGGCCGGCGCGGACGTGCCGCCCGGACCCGTCGCCGTGTAGCTGAAGGCGTCCGGACCGAAATAATTGGCATTCGGCACATACGTCACCTTGAAACTCGCCCCGGCGACGGCGCGCGCCATGCGCGCCGAGGCACCGCTCGAGACCACCGTGACGCGCCCGTGCTGCGGCGGCGTGACGATGGTCACGTCCGTGATCGGGCTGCCATCCGTAGAAGCGATGGTCAGGCTCACTTCCTGGTTGGCCGAGGTGGTCGCCGTTTCATTGGGCACCGGCGGCGGCGCCTGGTTCACCTGCAGGGTCAGCGCTTGCTGCACCGTGAACTGGTGCGCGTCCTTCGCCTGCAAGGTAAAGGCGAAGCTGCCGAACGCGGTCGGCGTGCCGCTGACGATGCCGCTCGCCGCATCGAGCGCCAGGCCGGTCGGCAAGGCGCCGCTGCTGACCGAATACGCATACGGCGCGACGCCGCCGGCGGCCGTGAACTGCTGGCTGTAGGCATCACCGGCGCGTATCGGCGCCAGGCTGCCAGGGGCCAGGCTCAGGGTCGGTGCCGCAACTGTCACGACATAGCTGTTGGTCGCGCTGAATGGCGCGCCCAAGCCCGTGCTGCTGTCGCTGGCGCGCAGACTGAAGGTGAAGCTGCCCGCCACATTCGTCGTACCCGAGACCACACCGGTGGCCGCATTCAGGCTCAGACCGGCAGGCAGGCTACCGCTGCTGACACTGAATGCGTATGGCGCCGTGCCGCCCGCTGCCGTCAGCGTTGCAGTGTAAACTGCTTCCGCCGTTGGATTAGGCAAGGTGGCCGGCGTCAGGCTGACCGTCGGCATGCCCACGGTAATGCTCACAGTAACCGGCGCCGACGTTCCGCTGCCATTCGTGGCCGTGTAGGTGAAGCTGTCAGCACCGGCATAACCTGCCGTCGGCGTATAGCTGATGCTGGTGCCGCTGGCCGTCGCCGTGCCATGCGAGGCGGCGGACGCCACCGTCACCGACGTTGCAGCACCGCCGCTCAGGTTCAGGGGGATCGGGTTGGCGCTGCTGCCGTAGGCCACGGTGGCGGTGACGGCGCCGGCAACAGGCACGGCGATCACCACCGTGCCGGAATAGGCACGCGCCCCCGTATAGGGACCGGTACCGGTGCTGCTGTCGGTGGCCGTGACGGTAAAGCTGTAGGCAGCTGCGGCCGTCGGCGTGCCGGACAGGGTGCCGTCCGGCGCCAGACTCAGGCCCGTCGGCAGGCTGCCGGCAGTGACGGCATAGCTGTACGCTGCCGTCCCGCCTGTGGCGGTGATGGCTTGGCTGAAAGCGACATCGGCCGTCATCGCCGGCAGGGTCGTCGGCGCGACGCCGAGCGTCGGTGCAGCCACCGTCAGCGAGTAAGCACGCGCGCCGGAATACGGGCCGCTGCCCGTCGAACTGTCCGTGGCCCGCACAGTAAAGTTGAAGACGCCGCCCGCCGTCGGCGTGCCCGACAGCACACCGCCGTTGGACAGGCTCAGGCCCGCCGGCAAGGCGCCGGCGCTGACCGCGTAGGTGTATGGCGCTGCACCGTTCGCCGCACTCACATTCTGGCTGTAGGCCGCGCCAACGGTGGCTGCCGGCACGGTGGAGGGCGCAATCGTCACGGTGGGCCCACCGACCGTGACCGTCACGGTGGCCGGCGCCGAGGTGCCCACGCCGTTGCTGGCCGTGTAGGTAAAGCTGTCGCTGCCGCCATAACCTGCCGTCGGCGTGTAGGTGATGCTGGTGCCGCTGGCCGTCGCCGTGCCGTGCAGTGCGGCGGAGGCCACCGCCACCGACGTCGCCGCGCCGCCGCTCAGGTTCAGGGTGACCGGATTGGCGCTGCTGCCGTAAGCCACTGTGGCGCTGACGGCGCCGGCAATGGGAGCACCGGCCGCCACCGTGACGGAATAGGCGCGCGAACCCGTATAAGGAGCACCCGTGCCGGCACTGCTGTCGGTGGCCGTGACGGTGAAGTTGTACGGCCCCGCTGCCGTCGGCGTGCCGGACAAGGTGCCGTCCGGCGCCAGGCTCAGGCCCGTCGGCAGGCTGCCGCCGGTGATGGCATAGCTGTAGGTGGCCGTGCCGCCGCTGGCGGTGATGTTCTGGCTGTAGGCGACGCCGGCCGTCATCGCAGGCAAGACCGATGGCGCCACCGTGATCGTCGGCCCGGCAACCGTCATCGAGTAGGCGCGCGCGCCGGCATACGGGCCGCTGCCCGCCGAACTGTCCGTGGCGCGCACGGTAAAGTTGAAGACGCCGCCTGCCGTCGGCGTGCCCGACAGCACACCGCCGCTGGACAGGCTCAGGCCCGCCGGCAAGGCGCCGGCGCTGATCACATACGCGTACGGCGCCATGCCGTTCGCGGCCGTCACGTTCTGGCTGTAAGCCGCCCCGACGGTTGCTGCGGGCACGGTACTTGGCGCAATCGTGATGGTGGGCCCGCTCACCGTGATCGTCACGGTGGCCGGCGCCGAGGTGCCCACGCCGTTGCTGGCCGTGTAGGTAAAGCTGTCCGGTCCGCCATAACCTGCCGTCGGCGTGTAGGTGATGCTGGTGCCGCTGGCCGTCGCCGTGCCGTGCAGGGCGCCGGACGACACCGCCACTGACGTTGCCGCGCCGCCGCTCAGGTTCAGGGTGATCGGATTGGCGCTGCTGCCGTAGGCTACCGTGACGCTGACGGCGCCGGCAACGGGTGCACCTGCCGCCACCGTGACGGAGTACGCGCGCGAACCCGTGTAGGGCCCGCTGCCGGTGCTGCTGTCGGTGGCGGTAACGGTGAAGTTGTACGGCCCCGCCGCCGTCGGCGTGCCGGACAGGGTGCCGTCCGGCGCCAGGCTCAGGCCCGTCGGCAGGCTGCCAGCGGTGATGGCATAGCTATGTGGCGCCGTGCCGCCGCTGGCGGTGATGTTCTGACTGTAGGCGACACCGGCCGTCATCGCAGGCAAGACCGATGGCGCCACCGTGATCGTCGGCCCGGCAACCGTCATCGAGTAGGCGCGCGCGCCGGCATACGGGCCGCTGCCCGCCGAACTGTCCGTGGCGCGCACGGTAAAGTTGAAAACGCCGCCTGCCGTCGGCGTGCCCGACAGCACACCGCCGCTGGACAGGCTCAGGCCCGCCGGCAAGGCGCCGGCGCTGATCACATACGCGTACGGCGCCATGCCGTTCGCGGCCGTCACGTTCTGGCTGTAAGCCGCCCCGACGGTTGCTGCGGGCACGGTACTTGGCGCAATCGTGATGGTGGGCCCGCTCACCGTGATCGTCACGGTGGCCGGCGCCGAGGTGCCCACGCCGTTGCTGGCCGTGTAGGTAAAGCTGTCCGGTCCGCCATAACCTGCCGTCGGCGTGTAGGTGATGCTGGTGCCGCTGGCCGTCGCCGTGCCGTGCAGGGCGCCGGACGACACCGCCACTGACGTTGCCGCGCCGCCGCTCAGGTTCAGGGTGATCGGATTGGCGCTGCTGCCGTAGGCTACCGTGACGCTGACGGCGCCGGCAACGGGTGCACCTGCCGCCACCGTGACGGAGTACGCGCGCGAACCCGCGTAGGGGCCGCTGCCGGTGCTGCTGTCGGTGGCGGTAACGGTGAAGTTGAATGGCCCCGCCGCCGTCGGCGTGCCCGACAGGGTGCCGTCCGGCGCCAGGCTCAGGCCCGTCGGCAGGCTGCCGCCGGTGATGGCATAAGTATATGACGCCGTGCCGTTCGCCGCGGTAATGCCCTGGCTGTAGGCGACGCCGGCCGTCATGGCCGGCATGACCGTCGGCGCCAGCGTGATCGTTGGCGCATTGACCGTCAGCGTGTACGCGCGCGTGCCATTGGCGGCCAGCGAGTCCGTGGCGCGCACGGTGAAATTGAAGGTGCCGCCAGCCGTCGGCGTGCCCGACAGGCTGCCTGCGCCGGACAGGCTCATGCCTGCAGGCAGGCTGCCAGCCGTGATTGCGTAAGTGTAAGGCGCCGCGCCGCCCGTCGCGCTCAGGGTCGTCGTCGCGTAAGCCTGGGCCACCGTGCCATTCGGCACAGTCGCAGGCGACAGCGCGATGGCGGATGTGATCGTGACGTTGTAGACGATGGGCTGCCCCACATCATCCCTGATGGTAAACGTGTCCGATGTCGCGCTGAGATTGGTATTCCGGTAGCGCACGGCATTCGTGACATTCGAATCTTCCAGCGTGCCATGCTGCGGCGGCACCAGGGTGCCCGTCAGGCCGAAGGGGGAGCAAGCCGAATTGAGATAACTCTCGTAATACTCATCTCCCGCCACCACAGTGATGGCGCGCGGGCTCGGGCAGGCACTGGCGGCGGAAGCCTGGTACGAACAGAGGGACAGCAAGACAAACAGCAGAGTTCCCGCCAGGCGCATCAGCCACGATCGCGCCAGAGTCTGGGCAGTCGGTGTTCTGACAATAAGGCAATCAACACTCTGGACAGGCGTGATTAGCCATCCAAATTTCGTGAAATTTAGAAACATTTGTCTTCCCTCGATACATTTATCTTGGCGCTGGGCCTGGTACTGATAACGGTCATGGCAAACCTGCACGCCGATGACAACGACCGTCAACAGGACTGAAGATGGCTTTCCAGCATGATTGAACCTTGCTTTAAGTCAATCTATGCTACTACGGCTTACAAAGAAAGCAACTATAAAATATTATCAAATAAGGAAGTTTTTTAATGAAAATCAATTATTGCTAAAAGAATGTATTTATTTAACAACAAATATAGAAAAGAAAGCAGCATGGAAGGCTATATTGACCAACTCGCCATCAGCCATGCGGATCCGGTATCACGCTAGTTCGCATAGGCAGCAGCAGGGGCTTGCCGCCCATTTTCCCTGTCGGGTACGCTCGATGCGCCGACAGGAAGCCAGCTTTGCATGGGGGAATTCGGCGGTGCATGCCTGCCGCTTCATCGGCAGTAGCCGCATCGAATGCGGCCTCGCCCACCCGCCATCAGTTGTATGCACGCCACGCCGGAAGCTGTCACCTTGCAAGCCACCCGCGCGGAATTTCTTGTCAGCGGGCAGCATGGACTGCCCGGCAGCTTGCCCGGCAGGCCATGCCACGTGCTGGCAGCGTTACTGCATTGCCTGCTTCAAGCCCGGCGCGAACTCGGCGCCATGCTTGACCTGCGCGGTGGAGGCCTTCAGCGTGGTGCCGATCGGCTCGGCGCGGCCCGTCAGGCATTGACCCAGGAAGTTTTCCGTCACCGCATTGAAGGCGATGTTGTTCACGGGCCGGGCAAAGCCATGGCCTTCGTCGGGGAACAGCACGTAGGTGACGGGGATATTTTTCGCCGCCATGGCCGCCACGATCTGGTCCGATTCGGCCACGTTGACGCGCGGGTCGTTCGCGCCCTGGCCGATCAGCAGCGGGCGCTGGATATTCTGCGCAAAGTTCAGCGGCGAACGCTCCTTCAGCAGCGCCTTGCCCTCTTCCGTCGTCGGGTCGCCCATGCGCTTGTAAAACTGCTGCTTGCCCGCTTCCCAGTACGGCGGGATGGTTTGCAGCAGGGTAAACAGGTTCGACGGGCCGACGATGTCGACGCCGCAGGCAAACGTCGTCGGCGTGAACGCCATGCCGGCCAGGGTGGCGTAGCCGCCATACGAGCCGCCCATGATGGCCACCTTGTCGGCCGTCGTCACGCCGCTCTGCACCGCCCATTGCACGGCGTCGAGCAAGTCGTCATGCATCTTGCGGCCCCACTGCAGGTCGCCGGCCGAGATGAATTGCTTGCCGAAGCCCGTCGAGCCCCGGTAATTCACGGACAGCACCGCATAGCCGCGGTTGGCCAGCCATTGATGGTAGCTGTTATAGCCATAGGTATCGCGCGCCCACGGGCCGCCATGCACCAGCAGAACCATCGGCACCGCCTGCGACGGCACGCCGCCGGCGCCCGCCTTCGATGCCTGCGGCAAGGTCAGATAGGAGACCAGGGTCAGGCCGTCGCGCGCCTTGATTTGCTGCGGATACATGGGCACCAATGGCGCGCCTTCCAGCTCGGGCCGCGTCACGTACAGCTGCGTGAGCTTTTTGCTCTTGCGGTCGTACAGCCAGCTCGAGGCCGGCGCCGTGACGGCATCGACGCCCACCAGCCATTTGTCATCGGCGTCCGTGCGCGACGTCACGTTGAACTGGCCCTTGGCATGCTTCTTCAGGAAGGCCAGGTCGGCCTTCAGCTCATCCGTCAGCGGCAGGTATTCGTGCTGCAGATAGTCGACGGAATACGCCTGCACCCTGCCTGTGCGCGTGTCGTACAGCGCGTCGGAAATGTCGGCGCGCGGGTCTTGCGCCACCACCGTGGTCTTGCCGCTGGCCACGTCCTGCGCCAGCAGCGCCGAAGTATTGCGGCCGCGCGAATCGGTCCAGTACAAGGTCTTGCCATCGACCGTAAAGCCCAGCGGCGACGTCGTCTGCGCATCTTCCAGGCCGACCTCGGCCAGCGGCGTGCTCTCGGCCTTGCCGTCCGTTATGCGGAAGTACTGCATGCCGCCATCGGCGCGCGCCTTGCTGGCGATGCGCACGTTGAGCAGCTCATCGGCCACATAGCCGCCATAGCCATCGTTCTGCAGCACCAGGGTCAGCTTGCCGCTGGCCAGGTCCAGGCTGTACACGTCGTGCCAGCGCGCATCGCGGTTATTGATGCCGATCAAAATGCGATCCTTCACCTTACTGCTGATCTGGACGATGCGCACGCGGGTCTTCTCGAACGGCGTGTAGTTGATCTGCTTGCCGCTCACGACATTCACGCCGTACAGCAGGAAGTTTTCATCGCCGCCCTTGTCCTGGATGAACAGCAGGGTTGTCGAATCGGGCGACCAGAAGCTGCTGCGGATGGGCCGCACCTTTTCTTCCGTCAGCGGGCGCGCCTGCGCCGGATTGCTGGCCGGCGCCACCCACACATTGAGCACGCCGTCGCGCGGCGCGATCCACGACAGCCACTTGCCATCCGGGCTGATGCGCCCGCCGGACTTGCTGGGATTGCCAAACAGCTTGGCACGCTCGATCAGCGGCGTGTCATTGACAGGAGCTTGGGCGTGCGCCGGCAGAGCGCTGGCGAACAACAGGACAGGCAGGACATAGCGAATCATGGACACCTCATGGTTGATGAATGAAGGGAAATTTCACACGTGCATGTGCCAGCACATCATAGGCCAAAGCCATATTGCCATGTTGACTACGCGACAGGGGACGAAAATCGGGGGACAGAATGGTGGAAAAAGGGGATGGAATGCACGGCGAATGATGCATGCCGTCATGGCGATGGCCGGCAGAAAAGAAAAAGGCCACTCCGAAGAGTGGCCTAAGTCCTTGAATCTAATGGTCGGGGCGAGAAGATTCGAACTTCCGACCCCATGCACCCCATGCATGTACGCTACCAGGCTGCGCTACGCCCCGACGAGGTGGGAATTATAGCAGAGGCTTTTAGGTTTTTGCCATGCTTTGCGCATGATTCATATCGAACTGCGCAAACTTTTTTGCATGGCCCTGGCAAGCGGCCTATTCGTTCAGCAGCAGCGCCGTCAGGACGATGCGGAAGCCGGCGATCAGCGGCTCGACTTTCACGTCCGGATTGTGAATGAAGCGCACGGGCAAGCCTTGGTACATGGCGACCAGCGCATTCAGGCGGCCTTGCAGCATCTCTTCATCGGCCGGCAAGCCGCGCTTGATGCGCGCATCGCGGATGATGGAGAGAAACAGCTGGCGCGAGCGCTGGTCCGAGCATTGCAGCATGTCGGCGATCACCGGATTGCGCGATGCTTCGGCGAAGATTTCCAGCGGCATCATCCACGTTGTCGGGTCCAGCGCTTCGAGCACATGCTCGCCCGCATTGTCGATCACGGCCTGCAGCGGATCTTCGCGCTGCGCCAGGTCCTGCATCAGGTTCGACACCCGCTCCGTATTCTGCATGACGAAGGCGGCAATGATCGCATCCTTGCTGTCAAAATAATTATAGATATGGCCCGCGCTCATGCCGGCCGCTTTCGAGATCTCGGCCATGCTGGCGCCGTGAAAGCCGCGGCGGCTGAAACAGCTTTCGGCCGCATCGAGCACCTGCTTGCGCCGCGTGTTGGCGCGCTCGGGATCCGGATGCTTCTTTTCAACTTGGTTCATGATTTTCCAGTAGCGCGCCGGCCCTGCCCTTGCGGGCAAGGCCGGCGTCGGCGTCCCCGTGATTATTGGACGCCGCCAGCCGCCGCGACGGCTGTCTGCTCAGGCTGCCAACCGCCGCCCAGCACCTTGTACAAGGTCACCAGGTTGGTCGATTTGGCCAGGCGCGCCGTGATCAGGCTTTGCTGCGCCGTGTACAGCGCGCGCTGGGCCACCAGGGCGTTCAGGTAGGACTCGGCGCCCTGCTTGTAGCGCGCGTCGTGGATGGTGTAGCTCTTCGTCGACGCCTCGACCAGCGAGACCTGCGATTGCAGGCGCTCGTCGATGGTGCCGCGCTGGGCCAGCGCATCGGACACTTCGCGGAAGGCGACCTGAATCGCCTTTTCGTATTGCGCCACGGAAATTTCACGCTGCACCTTGGCGATATCGAGGTTGGCGCGGTTCACGCCGCCATCGAAGATCGGCAAGCTGATCTGCGGAATAAAGCTCCACGTGCCGCTGCCCGCCTTGAACAGGCCCGACAGGTTGTCGCTGACCGAACCGGCCGTGGCCGTCAGCGAAATGCGCGGGAAGAACGCCGCGCGCGCCGCGCCGATGTTGGCGTTGGCAGCGCGCAAGGTGCGCTCGGCCGCCAGCACGTCGGGACGGCGTTGCAGCACGTCCGACGGCACGCCGGACGGAATGTCCGCCAGGGCCGTCACGGCGCCGAACTCGGCTGGCGGCAGCAGGTCGGCCGGCACGGGGCCGCCCACCAGCAGGACAAGCGCGTTTTGATCCAGCGCAACCTGGCTCGTGAAGACCGCCACGTCGGAACGGGCCGACTCGACGCTGGTCTGGGCATCGTACTTGTCCAGGCCGGAAGTCGCACCGGCACTGAAGCGGCGCACGGCCAGGTCATACGACGACTGCTGGCTCTTCAGGGTGTCCTGCGCCACGCGCAGGCGCTGCTGGTCGGCCACCAGGTTCAGATAGGTACTGGCCACTTCGGCCACCAGGCTGATCTGCTGTGCGCGGCGGGCTTCTTCCGTGCCCAGGTATTGCTCCAGCGCACTGTCGGACAGGCTGCGCACGCGGCCGAAGAAGTCCAGCTCATAAGCCGATACGCCCAGGTTCGCCGTGTACTGGCGGTTGATGGACGCTTCGCCCGTCGGGCTGGCGTTTTTCGAAATGCGCGTGGCCGACTGGCCGCCGGACGCCGACAGGGTCGGGATCAGCGCGGCGCGTTCGATGCCGTAGGTGGCGCGCGCCTTCTCGATGTTGAGGATCGAGACGCGCAGGTCGCGGTTGTTGGCCAGCGCCAGTTCCAGTACCTGGCGCAGGCGCGCATCGGCAAAGAACTCGCGCCAGGCGACGTCCGCCACCGGCTTGGCATCGGCGGCGGCCGTGTCGGCCTTGTAGGAAGGGCCCGTTGGCCAGCTCGTGGGCGCCGGCGCTGCCGGACGCTCGTACGTGGGAGCCAGGCTGCAACCGGCCAGCAAGGCCAGCGCCGCCATGGAGAGTAGCGATTTTTTCATATTAATGTGCATCCTTGGAAAGCGTGACGGCTGGCGAACCAGGCGTCGCCGGCGTGGCGGGTGCGTCCGGCTTCGAGAAGAAGCCGCGCACCAGCACGAAGAACACCGGCACGAAGAAGATACCGAGGAAGGTGGCCGTCAACATACCGCCCAGCACGCCGATACCGATGGCGTTCTGGCTGCCGGAACCGGCGCCGCTGGAAATAGCCAGTGGCAACACGCCCAGGCCGAAGGCAATCGAGGTCATCAGAATCGGACGCAGACGCAGACGCACCGCATGCAAGGTCGCGTCCAGCAGCGACATGCCCGATTCCTGCATTTCCTTGGCGAATTCGACGATCAGAATCGCATTCTTCGCCGACAGGCCCACCACCGTGAGCAAGCCCACCTGGAAGTACACGTCGTTCGACAGGCCGAAGAACCAGGTGCCCAGCACGGCGCCGATCACGCCCAGCGGTACCACCAGCAGCACGGAGAACGGAATCGACCAGCTTTCATACAGCGCGGCCAGGCACAGGAACACGATCAGCAGGGACAGCGCGTACAGCTGCGGCGTCTGCGAACCGGATTCGCGCTCTTCCAGCGATACGCCGGTCCAGCTGAAGCCGATGCCAGGCGGCAACTTGGCCACCATCTCTTCCATCGCGTTCATGGCGGCGCCCGTGCTTTGGCCCGGCGCCGGCGTACCCAGGATCTCTACCGACGGCAAGCCGTTGTAGCGTTCCAGGCGTGGCGACGCGTAAATCCACTTGCCGGTGGCGAAGGCCGAGAACGGCACCATCTGGCCAGCGGTATTGCGCACGAACCACTTGTTCAAGTCTTCCGGCAGCATGCGCGAACTGGCGTCACCCTGGATGAACACTTTCTTCACGCGGCCACGGTCGAGGAAATCGTTCACATATGAACTACCCCAGCCGACGCTCAGCACGCGGTTGATTTCCGATATCTGCAAGCCCAGCGCGGTAGCTTTCTGCTGGTCGATGTCGATCTTGTACTGCGGCGTATCTTCCTGGCCGTTCGGGCGCACGCCGACCATGGCCGGATTTTGCGACGCCATGCCCAGCAACTGGTTACGCGCCGCCATCAGGGCGTCATGGCCGACACCGCCGATATCCTGCAGCTGCATGTCGAAACCGGTGGCGTTACCCAGCTCCAGCACGGCAGGCGGTGCAAACGTAAACACCATCGCATCCTTGATCTGCAACAACTTGCCCATGGCGCGACCGGCCACGGCCGGCGCTTTTTGCGCCACGTCCTTGCGCAGCGACCAGTCTTTCAGGCGCACGAAGGCGATACCCGTATTCTGGCCGTTACCGCCGAAGCTGAAACCGGCGACGGCAAACACGGAAGCGACGTTGTCTTTCTCGCTGTTCATGAAGTGGTCTTCGACCTGTTCGATCACTTTCAGGGTGCGCTCTTGCGTGGCGCCCGTCGGCAATTGAATCTGCGTAAACAGGATGCCCTGGTCTTCTTCCGGCAGGAAGGAGGTCGGCAGGCGCATGAAGACGAACACCAGGCCGGCCAGCAACAGCACATACAACAGCATCGAGCGGGCGCGGTGGCGGATCATGCTGCCGACCAGGCCCTGGTACTTGTTGCTGCTGCTATCGAAGCTGCGGTTGAACCAGCCGAAGAAGCCCTTGTTCGTCGCGTGATGGCCCTTTTCGACCGGTTTGAGCAGGGTGGCGCACAGCGCTGGCGTAAACACCAGCGCGACGACGACGGACAGCACCATCGACGACACGATCGTGATCGAGAACTGGCGGTAAATCACGCCCGTCGAACCGCCGAAGAAGGCCATCGGCACGAACACGGCCGACAGCACCATGGCGATACCGACCAGCGCGCCCGTGATCTGCGTCATGGACTTGCGCGTCGCTTCCAGCGGCGACAAGCCCTCTTCGCTCATCACGCGCTCGACGTTTTCCACCACCACGATGGCATCGTCGACCAGCAGACCGATGGCCAGCACCATGGCGAACATGGTCAGCGTATTGATCGAATAGCCGAAGGCGTTCAGGATGCCGAAGGTACCCAGCAGCACGACCGGCACGGCCATGGTCGGAATCAGGGTGGCGCGGAAATTCTGCAGGAACAGATACATCACCAGGAACACCAGGATGACCGCTTCGACCAGGGTTTTGACCACTTCTTCGATGGACAGTTTCACGAACGGGGTCGTGTCGAACGCCACCTGGTAGCTCATGCCTTCAGGAAATTGCTTGCTCAGGTTGCCCAGCATGGCTTTCGCCGCGTTGGCCGTGTCGAGCGCGTTGGCGCCCGTCGCCAGCTTGATCGCCACGCCGGTTGCCGCATGGCCGTTGTAGCGGGCCACGGTGTTGTAGTTCTCGCGGCCCAGTTCCATGCTGGCCACGTCCTTCAGGTACACCATGGCGCCGTTGGTCGTGGTTTTCAGCAAGATGGCGCCGAACTGCTCTACCGTTTGCAGACGGCTTTGCGCCGACACGGTGGCGTTCAGCTGCTGGCCCTTGATGGACGGCGTGCCGCCCAGTTCGCCGGCCGACACTTCCGCATTCTGTGCCTGCACGGCCGTGATCACGTCCGCCGGGGTCAGATTAAAACTTTGCAGCTTGGCCGGATTGAGCCAGATGCGCATCGCGTACTGCGAACCGAACAGTGTCACGTCGCCCACGCCGGGCAC
This sequence comes from Janthinobacterium sp. LM6, assembly GCF_002002885.1. Classification (GTDB taxonomy): domain Bacteria; phylum Pseudomonadota; class Gammaproteobacteria; order Burkholderiales; family Burkholderiaceae_D; genus Janthinobacterium; species Janthinobacterium kumbetense. The sequence goes on from NZ_CP019510.1 coordinate 4,930,883, forward strand.
GCGGCTCAGCGGATCGACGACGTTGGCGGCCACATAGTCGCTCAAGTCGGTCTGGTCCATCTTGCCGTTTTCGGAAATGAAGCCGAACACCATCAGGAAGTTCTTCGTGGCTTTCGACACGACCAGGCCTTGCTGCGTGACAGCCGTCGGCAGCAGCGGCGTGGCCAGCTGCAGCTTGTTCTGTACTTGCACTTGAGCAATATCAGGATTGGTGCCGCTGGTAAACGTCAAGGTGATGCTGATGCCGCCAGTGGCATCGCTCGACGAGGCCATGTAGCGCAAGCCGTCGATACCCTTCATCTTTTGTTCGATGACCTGGGTAACGGCGTCTTCCACGGTCTTGGCGGAGGCGCCAGGGTAGGAGCCGCTGATCGAAATCGACGGCGGAGCAATGCTCGGGTACTGCGCGATCGGCAGGCTGAGGATCGAAATCACGCCGGCAAGCATGATGACGATCGCGACCACCCAGGCAAAAATCGGGCGGTCAATGAAAAAACGGGCCATTAATATTCTCCTGAATTAGTGGGCGCTGGCAGCCGATGCGGCGGCAGAGGCGGCAGCGGCAGGCGCGTCAGCAGCCTTGGCCGGCACGGCAACGGCTGGTGCGCCTGGCTTGACTTTTTGCAAGCCTTCCACGATCACGCGGTCGCCTGCGGCCAGGCCGGACGTTACCAGCCAGTTGGTGCCGACGGTGCCGCTGGTGGTCAGTACGCGTTGCTCGACCTTGTTTTCCTTGTTCAGGATCAAGGCGGTTGCCTGGCCCTTCTGATTGCGCGTCACGCCCACTTGCGGCACGGTGATGGCTTTTTCATCGACGCCCGTTTCCAGCTGGGCACGTACGTACATGCCTGGCAGCAATTCGCCTTTCGGGTTCGGGAACAGCGCGCGCAAGATCACGTTGCCGGTGGTCGGATCGACCGTCACGCCAGCGAACTGCAGCTTGCCCGGTTCGCTGTACTTGCTGCCATCCGGCAGAATCAGGTCGACCTTGGCCTGGCCTTCGCCGACTTTTTTCAGCGAGCCGTCGGCCATCTGGCGCTTCAGGCGCAGCAGATCCGTGCTCGACTGGGTCACGTCGACATACATCGGATCGAGTTGCTGCACGGTGGTCAGCGCGTCGGCCTGGCCCGCCGTGACCAGCGCGCCGGCCGTCACGGTCGAGCGGCTGGTGCGGCCGCTGATCGGCGCCGTCACGGTGCTGTATTTCAGGTTGATGTTTGCCGTTTCCAGCGCCGCAGTGGCGGACTCGACGTCTGCCTTGGCTTGCTCGAACGCAGCGACGGCATCGTCGTATTCCTGGCGGCTCACGCCTTCGATGGCAACCAGTTCCTTGTAGCGCGAGGCTTTCGGACCGGCCGTCAGCAGGTTGGCCTTGGCTTTCGACAGCGCGGCCTTGGCCGAATTGTAGGCCGCCTGGTAGGTGGCGGGGTCGATCTGATACAGGGCCGTGCCGGCTTTCACATCGCTGCCTTCGACGAACAGGCGCTTCTGGATCAAGCCGCCGACTTGCGGGCGCACATCGGCGACCTGGTAGGCATTCGTACGGCCGGGCAATTCGGTGCTCATCGGCAACGCGGCCGGATTAACAGTAAACACGACCACCTGCGGCGCTTGCTGCGCGTGAGGTGCTTCCTGTTTTTTACTGCAGCCGGCCATGATTACAGTGGCGCACAGAACGGCAATAGCGCCGCTCGTACGCGGCGACGTCAAGGAAAATGTTGGTTGCATCTTGGACTTTCTGAAAAAGAAGCTGGCTAGTGTCGTTAGAAATGACTAAATTTATTAACGCAGATCAAAGAATGAACGATCATTCTAAAATCGTCAAGCATCGTTACAATTGAAACATAGTAACTATCAAGCGAATTAAATTATCAATGAGGCAATAAAATGAAGACAGCAACAGCGTCGGCACGCCAGCCAGGTCGAACAGGAAGCGGGCGGGCGGCGGCAAAACGGCAAAGCGGGAAAGTTGGATTGAATGGTTACTGTAGCAGGGTAATGCGTTTTTTGCTGAAGCCGTGATCGCGCGCGCAACACTGCCTTGCGCACACACCTCGCCTTCATAAATATTTACCAATGGTATCGAAAAGACATGGCGCGGCGGACGCGCTAGTATAGTGGCCACAGCGTGGCAAAGCGGGGGCGCAACGATGACAGCACAGGCGCGACATACAAGGCAGCAAGATGGCGCGAGCGGCCCGGACACCCCGCCACTGCTGTCGACGGGCGTCGCCGGCCTCGACGCCATACTCACGGGCGGCTTGCTGGCCGATCGCCTGTACCTGGTCGAAGGCGTCCCCGGCACGGGCAAGACCACCCTGGCGCTGCAATTCCTGGCCGAGGGCGCGCGCAGCGGCGTGCCCGTGCTGTATATCGCCCTGGCGGAATCCGAGATCGAGCTGCGCGGCGCGGCGCTGTCGCATGGCTGGGATCTGGCCGGCATCGCCATCGAAGAGGTGGCGCCCAGCGACGACATCCTCGACCCCGAGCGCCAGTACACCATCTTCCACCCGTCGGAAATCGAACTGGCCTCGACCAACCTGCGCATCCTCGCCGCCATCGAAAAGCACCGCCCTGCCCGCCTCGTGCTCGATTCGCTGTCCGAACTGCAATTACTGGCGGAGAACCCCCTGCGCTACCGGCGCCAGGTCATGGCCTTGAAACAATACCTGGCCAGCCGGCACTGCACCACCCTGCTGATCGATGACCGTTCCGCGCTGGACGACGGCTTGCAAGTGCGTAGCGTGGCCCATTGCGTGATCTCGCTGGAACTGCAAAACCAGGACTATGGCAATGACCGGCGCCGCGTGCGGGTGGTGAAATACCGGGGCGTGCCGTTTCGCAGCGGCACGCACGACTACAAGATCGCCCATGACGGCCTGATCGTCTATCCACGCCTGGTGGCGGCCGACACGCGGCGCGATGGCGACCACCGGCGCCTGTCGAGCGGCGTGCCCGAACTCGATACCATGATAGGCGGCGGCCTGGAAGAAGGCATGAGCACGCTCATTTCCGGCCCGGCCGGCAGCGGCAAGTCCACCCTAGCGGCACAATTCGTGCACGCGGCCACAACGCGCGGCGAACCGTGCGCCATGTTCCTGTTCGAGGAGGCGCGCAGCAAGCTGTTGAACCGGGCCGGCAACGTGGGCATGCACCTGCAGGCGGCACTCGACTCCGGCCTGCTGAGCGCCCAGCAAATCGATCCGGCCGAGCTGACACCGGGAGAATTCGCCCAGGCCGTGGTCGACGCGGCAGAACGGGGCGCCCGGGTCATCGTCATCGACAGCCTGAACGGCTACATGCATGCCGTGCCGAATGAACGCTTCCAGAGCACCTACCTGCACGAACTGCTCAATTACCTGAGCCAGCGCGGCGTGGCCACCCTGCTCGTCGGCGTGCAGCAAAACATGCTGGGCACCTCGATGACGACGGCGGCCGACGCCAGCTACCTGGCCGACAGCGTCATCATGCTGCGCTACTACGAAACGGAAGGCGAGGTGCGGCAAGCCATTTCCGTCTTCAAGAAGCGCGGCAGCGCGCACGAGCGCAGCATCCGCCGCTTCGAGATCAGCCCGCAGGGCATCCGCATCGGCCCGGCCCTGGCCGGTTTTCACGGCATCCTGTCGGGCTTGCCCACCATCGGCGGCACGCCTTTCCCCTAGGAGTTGCCATGGAGCAGCGCATCCTCATCTACGCGCCTGGCGGCCAGGACGCCGCCCTGGCCGCCAGGGTGCTCGCCGGCGAGGCCATCGCCAGCCACGCCTGCCGCTCCGCCGGCGAACTGGCCGAGCAGCTGGCGCTGGGCGCCGGCGGCGTGCTGACGGTGGACGAAGCCTTGCATGCAGGCGTGTACGCCGTGCTCGACGCCTACGCCCGCCAGCAGCCGGACTGGTCCGATTTGCCCATCATCCTGCTGACGCACGCGGGACTCGATTCCCTGCCTTTGCGGCAAGCCGTTGCCACCCTGGGCAACCTGACCCTGCTGGAACGCCCCGTACATATACTGACCCTGATCACCTCGGCCCACGCCATGCTGCGCGCGCGCCGGCGCCAGTACCAGGTGCGCGAAACGCAGCGGCGCAAGGATGAATTCCTTGCCAGCCTCGGGCATGAACTGCGCAATCCGCTGGCGCCCATCAAGACCTCCGTGGCCCTGCTCAAGCACCTGTATCCGGCATCCGAGCAGGTCAGCAAAGTGAGCGGCGTGATCGACCGCCAGGTGACGCACCTGACGCGGCTGGTGGATGACTTGCTCAACGTGGCGCGCATCACCAGCGGCAAGGTACTGCTGCAGCGCGAGAATATTGAATTGCAGCAAGTGCTCGAGCATGTGATCGAATTGTGCCAACCGGCTGCCGACAGCCGGCACATCAGCATCACGCAGGCGTTGCCGCCGCATGTCGTGACCTTGCACGCCGACTATGCCAGGGTGGTGCAGATCTTTGCCAATATCGTGTCGAATGCCGTGAAGTTCACGCCGGAGGGCGGCCACATCCACATGACGGCGCGCCTGGCGCAAGACCTGCTGCAAGTGACGGTCGAAGACAATGGCATCGGCATCGAGCCGGACGCCATCCCGCGCATCTTTTCCATGTTCGAACAGGGGCGCACGGTGGCAGGCCAGATGGCCAGCGGCCTGGGCATCGGCCTCAGCCTGGCGCGCCAGTTTGCCGAGATGCATGGCGGCAACATCGAAGCCTGCAGCGACGGCCCCGGCCGCGGCAGCCGCTTCATCGTCACCTTGCCGGCCAGCGCCGACGACGCCCAGGCAGGCACCCAGGCCACGCCGGCGGCAGCCGGCAGCGAGACGCCCGCCGGCGCTGGCCAGCCCGTGCAAGTGCTGGTGGTGGACGACAACCTCGATGCGGCCGATGCCTTGCAAAGCCTGTTCCAGCTCGAGGGCTATGCCGCCAGTGTCGCGTATGGCGGCGCGCAGGCCCTGGCGGCCGTCGACAGGTCGTGGCCGCAACTGGTCGTGATGGACCTGGGCATGCCGGACATGGATGGTTATGAGGCGGCGCGCCAGATACGCCAGCGTGCGCAGGGGCGCGAGGTGCTGCTGATCGCCCTGACGGGCTGGGGAGAGGCGCGCTCACGCACGGAACAAGCCGGATTCGACCATCACCTGACGAAACCGGTGGATTTCGCCGCCATCGCCGCCCTGCTGAAACAGCACCTGGCGCGGCGGGCAGGCGACGCTAGGCAAAAGGAATAATGTTTATTTCCACTTGCCGCGCAATTCCTGCACCTTTTGCTGCAACAGTTCCGGCGTGGCGGCCTCGGGCGCCACGGGCATGCCCACGGCCAGCGACAGGCGCGAGCGCAAGCCCGCCTTGAAGGCGCGCTCGAATAAATGGCCATTGCGATGGCTCAACAGATGTCCCCACAAGCCGCGCAGCGCCAGCGGAATCACGGGCACCTTGCTGCGCTCGACGATTTTCGCGATACCGCCCTTGAATTCGCTGATCTGGCCCGTGCGCGTCAGCTTGCCTTCGGGGAAGATGCACACCAGTTCGCCTTCGTGCAGCGCTTGCGCGATGTCGATGAAGGCCTTTTCCATGAGGAAAGGATCTTCCTTGGCCGGCGCGATGGGAATCGCCTTGGCCGTGCGGAAGATCCAGCCCATCAGCGGCATCTTGAAGATGCGGTGGTCCATGACGAAACGGATGGGGCGGGGGCTGGCAGCCATGATGACGATGGCATCCACATAGCTGACGTGGTTACACACCAGCACGGCCGCCCCTTCCGTCGGGATGCGCTCGCCATCGACGACTTTCACGCGGTGCACGGTCTGTATCAAAATCCACGCGAGGAAACGCATGAGGAATTCCGGCACCAGCGAGAAGATGTAGGCCGCCACCAGCGCGTTCAGGATCGCCGTGACGAGGAACAGTTGGGGAATCGTGAAACCCTGGCCCAGCAGCACGATGGCCACGCCGGCCGCCGCCACCATGAACAACGCGTTCAGGATATTCATGCCGGCGATCGTGCGCGAAATGTGCTTCGGGTCGCAGCGCGTCTGGATCAGGGCGAACAGGGGCACGATGAAGAAGCCGCCGAAGACACCGATCATGACGATGTCGAGCAAAATGCGCGGCACGCCCGCCTGGCTGACAAAGGCCAGCGCATCGACCACTTGCGTATTCGCATAGGCATTGCTGGCGAAATACAGGTCGATGCCGAACAGCGACAGGCCGATGGAGCCGAACGGCACCAGGCCGATTTCGATCTTGTGGCCGGACAAGCGTTCGCACAGCAAGGAACCCGTGCCGATGCCAACGGAAAACACGGTCAGCAGCAGCACGAACACGCTATGGTCGCCATGCAGGAAATCCTTCGAGTACACGGGGAACTGCGCCAGGATCAGGGCGCCGTAGAACCAGAACCAGGAATTGCCCAGCATGGCCAGGAAGACGGGACGGTTCTTGCGCGAAAAATTCAGGTTGCGGAACGATTCGGCGACGAAATTCAGGCTCACCTTCAAGTCCGGCTCGGGCGCCGGCGTGCGCGGCACGCGGTAGCTGGCGACCAGGCCGAAGACGGCCACGGCAATCGTCGCGCCGGCCACCAGTTCCACGCCCAGCGGCTTGTGCACGATCAACACGGCGCCGAGGATTTCGCCCAATAAAATGCCGACAAAGGTGCCCATCTCGATCAGCCCATTGCCGCCGACCAACTCCTCGGGTTTGAGCTGCTGCGGCAGGTACGCATACTTGACGGGGCCGAACAGGGTCGAATGCACGCCCATGCCCACCACGGCGGCCACCAGCAGCCACAGGGTGTGCGTCATCCAGCCGGCGGCAGCCACGGCCATGATGGCCAGTTCCATCCATTTCACGAAACGGGCCAGGCCCGCCTTTTCGAACTTGTCGGCCAGCTGGCCCGCCGTGGCTGAAAACACGACGTAGGGCAGGATGAACAGGCCGGGAATCAGGTTGGTGATGGTGGACGGGTCGAGCGTGGTCCAGCTCAGCGCATCGTAGGCGAGGATCACCATCAAGGCCGTCTTGAACAGATTGTCGTTGAATGCGCCAAAGAACTGGGTCCAGAAGAAGGGCCCGAAACGGCGCTGCGACAATAAGGAAAACTGGCTGCTTTGACTCATGGCATGGGGAACTGGCAATTAAGGAATTGCTAAAATACAGCACTATCTTGCGCACGACAATCTGAATGTCGTCATCTTGCTTGGCATCAATACGGAAAACCGCCTGCCGCGCCATGCTGGCCTTGCCGTCGCACGCACTGCCTCGCACTTGCCCTGGCACAACAGAAATCGCCTGTTTCTTAATAATAAGGTAATGTGCGCATACAGCCGGCGCCCCTGCCCGCCCCTCCCGGAAAGCTGCCTACATGTTTGGAATGACATCATTGACCATCCTGGCCTTGCTGGTCACCGGCTTCGTGCTGGTGCTGCAGCACCGCCGCAAGGTGGCGGATCTGGAATTGCTGACGGCGCGCTTGCGCAAGGAAGTCGACGGCATGCAGCAGCGCCTGCGCGCGCTGGAAGGCCAGGCCGAAGCGTCTGCGGCCACGCCCGTCGTGTCCATCGCACCCGCCGTGCCCGAAAGCGTGGCGCCAGTGCCCGCGCCGGCGCCCGCCCCCCTGCCGCAGGCGGCCGCGTTCAAGGTGGCCGAGGTGGCGCAGGCCGCGCCGGCAGCAGAGCCAGCACCCGCCGCACCCGTGCCACCGCAACCAGCGCCACCGGCCCCCTCCAGGCCCGCCCCCGCCGCCAGTACCCCGTCCTGGATCGCGCGTCAGGATGGCTTGCTTGCAAAGGCGAAAAATTGGTTATTCACCGGCAACCTGGTCGCCAAGCTGGGTTTATTGATCCTCTTCCTCGGCGTCAGCTTCCTGCTCAAGTATGTGTCGGCCCAGGTGACGCTGCCCATCGAGCTGCGCCTGGCCGGCATCGCGCTGGCCGATATCGCCCTGCTGGCCTGGGCCTGGCGCATCCGCCTCAGCCGACCCGGCATCAGCCTGCCGCTGCAGGGCACGGCGCTGGCGATCTTGATGCTGGTCACGTTTGGCGCCTTCCGCCTGTATGAACTGATCCCGGCCGGACTGGCGTTTGCCGTGCTGTTCGTGCTGACGGCGTTCACGTGTCTGCTGGCCGTGCTGCAAAACGCCGTCTGGCTGGCCGTCTTCGGCATCGTCGGCGGCTTTGCCGTGCCCTTGCTGGTGTCGACGGGCAGCGGCAACCATATCGGCCTGTTCAGCTATTACGCGCTGCTCAATGCGGGCGTCTTCGCCATCGCCCTGAAACGCGCCTGGCGCGTGCTGAACGTGCTGAGCTTTGGCTTCACCTTTGTCGTCGCCACCACCTGGGGCCTGCTGCGCTACTCGCCCGAGCACTACCTGTCGACGCAACTGTTTCTGATCCTGTTCGTGCTGTTCTATATCGGCATCGCGATTGCCTACTGCGCGCGCCAGGCGCCGCGCCTGAAGCACTACGTGGACGGCACCCTGGTCTTCGGCACGCCGCTGGCGGCCATGGGCCTGCAATACGGCCTGGTCCGGCACTTTGACTTCGGCCTGGCGTTTTCCGCGCTGCTTGCCGGTTTGACCTACACGGGACTGGCCGTGGCGCTGTGGCGCCGCGCAGGCTTCAAACTGCTGGCCGAAGCCTTCCTCGCGCTGGGCGTCGTCTTCGGCACCCTGGCCATCCCGTTCGCCCTCGACGGCCGCTGGACGTCCGCCGCCTGGGCGCTGGAAGGCGCGGGCATCGTCTGGGTCGGCTTGCGCCAGCGCCAGACGCTGGCCTGGGCCTTCGGCTTGCTGGTGCAGGGGGCCGCCTGGCTTGCCTTCCTCGGCGCCATGCAGGAACTCAATACGGCAACGGCCCTGGACGCCAACATCTGGCTCGGCTGCGCGCTGCTGGCCGCCGCCGCGCTGGTGATGGCCTTCAATTTCCGCCGCCACGGCAGCCACTTGCATCCGGAATTCATGAGCAGCCTGTCCGTGCTGTTCCTGACGGCCGCCACGGTCTGGCTGCTGGGCGGCATCTGGAGCGAAATCCTGCTGCGCACGGATGCCGCCACGCAACTGAACCTGCTCACCGTCAGCGCGCTGGCGGTGGCCGCCCTGCTGGCGGTGCTGGCGCGGCGCGAGCAATGGCATGCGCCGCGCGCGCTGCTGCTGGCCGTGCAGGTACTGGCCGGCATGATATTGCTCAGCCGCGCCAGCTGGGCCTGGGACCAGCATCCGGCCAACCTGTTCGGCGGCTCCTTCCTCAGCGCCCTGCTGCTGGGCGCCGCCGCATTTGCCAGCGCCCGTTTCCTTGCGCTGCGCGCGCGCGGCGGCGACGAGCTGCTGGCCCTGGTGGCGCGGCCCCTGCTGGCCTGGAGCGGCTTGCTGTGGTTTGCCGCCATCCTCGTGCCCTTCACCAGCTGGCTGCTGCGCCTGATCGACGGCAACCTGGAGCTGCAAGCGCACGCGGGCGAACACTGGCTGGCGCTGTACCTGATCGCCGTCTGCGTCACCACGCCCGCGTTCGCCCTCCTGGCGCGGCGCCTCGATTGGCCGCAGCTGCGCTGGATCAGCGTGGCCGCCTGGCTGGGCCTGGGCTTGTGGAGCGTCAACCTGCTGCTGGCCTTGTACCTGCGCGATTACCTGCCGGCCGGCTTGAGCTGGCTGGCCCTGGCCAGTGCCCTGGCGGCAGGAGAATACCTGCTGCTGGCCTGGCCGCAAGCGGGCTGGCAACTCGACGTGCGTGCGCTGCGCCTGCTGCATACGCTGCGCACGGCGGCGCCATGGCTGATGCTGTGGCCGCTTGGCGCCATACATGTCAGTACTTGGCTGGCACGGCATGAAGGCAGCGTCAGCCCCGCCTGGGCCCGCTACTTACCGGCCTGGGCCATGATGCTGGTGCTGGCTTGGCTGATCCGCCGCTGCCGCGCTGGCGCCTGGCCGGTGGCGCCGATCGCAGCGTGGTACCAACGTTATCTGATACCGCTGGCGGCGGCATGGTCGCTGCTGCTGATCGCCGCATGGAACATTTTCGACGACGGCGCCATGGCACCGCTGCCGTACTTGCCATTGCTCAATCCGCTGGACCTGAGCACGGGTTTTGCCGTCCTGCTGGCCGTTGCCAGCTACCGTTTATTCCCGGCCGGCCAGATGCCGCTGCCCGCCGTGTGGCAGGCGCGCCTGCCTGTCGTGGCCGCGTGCCTGCTGTATGGCTGGTTCAACCTGATGCTGCTGCGCACAGTGTCGCAGTACCTGGGCGTGCCCTACACCTTTGACGCCATGCTGGCCTCGCAGTTCGTGCAAGCGATGCTGTCGCTGGTGTGGAGCGTGACGGCCCTGCTGCTGATGCGCCACGCGGCGCGCCAGCAGCGGCGCCAGCAATGGAGCCTGGGCGCCGTGCTGCTGGGGCTGGTCGTGCTGAAACTGTTCCTGATCGACCTGTCGAACGTGGGCGGCATCGAGCGCATCGTCTCCTTCGTGGGCGTCGGCTTGCTGATGGTCTTGATCGGCTACCTGGCGCCCTTCCCCAAGGCTGCCGCGCCCGCTTCAGCCGAACCGCAACAAGGAGCCGCATGAAACCCTCATTGATCTGCTGCAGCCTGCTGGTGACAGGCGCCGCGCTGGCCGCGCCTGGCCAGGACCGGCCACAGGACTATGCCTGGAGCATGCCCATGCAGGTGCCGGCCGGCGCCGGCATCGTCCAGCTAACATTGCCCAGGGACGTCTACCTGCACGCCCGCTCGGCCAGCCTGGCCGACCTGCGCCTGTTCGACGCGGACGGCAAGCGCCTGGCCTACGCCATCGGCGCGCCGCCCGCGCAATCGGCCACGCAACGGACAGCCATTCCCGCCCGCATTTTCCCCGTGACGGGCGCGCCGGCAACTGGCGATGGCTTGCAAGGCATCGATATCCGCACGGCGGACGATGGCCGCTTGCTGTCGGTCAGCACGCGCGCCGGCACGGCAGCGACCACGGCGGCGCTGCAAGCGCTGATCCTCGACCTGGGCAAGCAGACGCAAGACAAGCGCATCGCCGCCTTGCGCTTCACGCCGCCGGCCCGCACGGACAATTACAGTGCGCAAGTGCTGCTGGAAGTGAGCGATGACCTGAAGCAATGGGACGCCATCGGCACCACCACCCTGAATTGGCTCAGCAACAGCGACACGCAAACCCTGGCCAACGACAGCATCACCTTTGCGCCGCGCGCCTTCCGCTATGCGCGCCTGAGCTGGCAGGCGGGCGAAGCGCTGGCCTTTGCGGCGATCACGGCGCAAGCCGTCAGCGAAACGGAGATCGCCCCAGCGCGCGCCTCCATCGTGCTGCAAGGCTTGCCCGGCAAGCAGGCGAATGAATGGCGCTACGCCACGCCCCTCGCCATTCCCGCCGACAGCATCGCCCTGCAATTGACGCACAACAATGTGGTGCTGCCCGTGACCCTGGGCGTGTATCGCCAGAACAGCTATGTTCCCCGGCACCGGCTGCACCTGCGCCACCAGGCGCGTCCCGCGCAAGGCGCGTATTTCGATCCCCTGCTGAGCACGACGTTTTACCGCATCGGCCTCGATGGCAAGGAGAGGATCTCGGGCGACCTGGCCATGCCCGTGACGCAAACGGGCGAATGGGTGCTGCTGACGGCCACGGATCTCCAGCTCGACGCCAGCGATGCGCCCGCCCTGCGCCTGGGCTGGACGCCGGCTACCGTCGTTTTCCTGGCCAGCGGCAAGCCGCCTTATCAGCTGGCATTCGGCAACAGCAACGCCGCCGCCGTGGCGCAACCGCTGTCGCAGGTGGCGCCCGGCTTCAAGACGGACGAATTGCTGGCGCTCAAGACGGCCAGCGCCGGCCCGCTCCACCCCAACGGTGGCGCGGCGGCACCAGCACGCGCCACAAAGGACGGGGCACCGTGGCGCCTGGCCGCATTGTGGGGCGCACTGCTGCTGGGCGTGGGCGTGCTGGGCTTCTTTGCCTGGCGCTTGCTGACGCAAATGAAACAGGAACAACAGGAACAAGAGGGGCAGCAGAAATCGGGCCAACAGCAAACGGGCCCGCAATAAATGGATCGGCAAGCAATGGGCCGGCAAGCAATGGAGGATGGCGGAAACCGGCGCGATTAGCGGCCAGACTAGCGGCCAGAAAGACCAGGCGCCACGAATGGCACTCTGTGGCGACTGACTTGCTGACTTGCTGACCTGCTGACCTGCTGGCCTGCTGGCTTCACTGCTTGCTGGCTTGCTGACTTGCTAGCTGACCAGCTTACCGGCCGGCTTGCTCGCTCACTGCCGCAGCAACGCCTTGAACGTCTGCGGCATCCAGGGACGCGCCGCCAGCATAAAGCTGATGGCCAGGCGCTCATCGCCGGGCAGGCGCGCGTCTTCCTGGTGTTGCTGCGAGAATTCCACCGCCACTTGTTTCAGGCGTTCCAGCAAGGCTGCCGTGGATTTTTTCGACAGCATCACGTTCACCAGGCGCAACAATTCCGTCTCGCCATCGAATTGGGAATTCAAATAGTCACCATAGGCTTCCTTTTTGAAATACGTGTGGATGGGCCCGTTCGGTATCCACGCAAACGTGCGCGCCACCAGCAGTTTGACCCGGTTATTCGGCAGCAGTTCCAGAAAACCGATCTTGTCGAGGCGCAGCAGGTATTTCACGGCTTGCGCCTCGCTGATGTCATAGATGGCGACGATCTGTTCCAGCGGCAGCAGGTTCAGGGCAGAGACGGCCACCACGAACAGCCGGGTGTCCTCGATGATTTCCTTTTCCTGCGCATATGTCAGTCCCGTGATCAGGGTGGGCGCAGCCTGGGCAGACTGCACGGCCAGCGCCAGCTGCTGGAAATCGCTGCCGATGGCCACCAGGATCTGGTCCAGGCGCTGCAAGGTAAATTGCTTCTGCGAAAACATCCGCTTGACGCTGGCTTCGGATACGCCGATGCGCTGGGCCAGCTCGGCATACGTGACGGCGCGCGCTTTCAACAGGCGTTTCAAGGCTTCGATCAAGGCGTGGGTTTGCGGCATGCATTTCCTTTGTAAAAATGGCATCGGTTCTGTCGGCAAAAAAGTAGCGCAATACGCTACCTGCGGTATGCCTGCCCGCTACGAGTAGCGTTTTCATTGACCAATTGCCCACAGTCTACAATGATGGCGTTGCCACTTGGCACACTTGAAGGAGAAACACATGAAACGCCTGCTGCCCCTCTGCCTGTCCCTGTCGCTGTTGACGCTCTCCGTGGCCGCTCCCGGCCTGGTCCACGCCGCCGCCTCGGAGAACCTGTCGAATGGCTCGCAAAACCTCAGCCAGGGTTCCGCCATCGTTGTCGCCGGCTCCATGTCGATGCTGGTCGCCTCCGGCCAGGTGGTGGTTGCCAGCGTGGAAACGGTGGGCGAAGGCATCGTCATCGTGCTGAAAGGCGCGTCCGAAGCGGGCGGCGCTTCCATCCAGATGAGCACGCAAGCGGCCAAGGGCCTGTCGCTGGCGGCCGGCACCGTGGTCAACGTGGTGGCGCTGTCCACCGGCCATATGCTGGTTCTTTCCGGCAAGGCCATCGCCTTCATCCCGAACGAACTGGGCAAGGCGCTGCTGCACCACTCCAAAGTGTAACCACCAATGAAAAACGAAAATCCCATGAAACATTTGCTCGCCACCGCCCTGCTGTGCGCCGCCACCATGGCGCCGCTGGCCCAGGCCGCCAATTCCGACACCGCCAACGCGTCCGACAACGCCAGCATGGCCTCGGCCATCGTGCTCGTCGGCTCCATGTCGGTGCTGGCCGCCGCCGGTGAAATCGTCATCGACAAGGTGGAAGACGTGGCCGACGGCAGCGTCCTCGTACTGAAGAGCGCAGCCAGGGGCGCCTCGCAGGCGGCCACGGCCTCCGTCAAGCTGAGCCAGAAAGCCACGCAAGGCCTGTCGCTGGCGGCCGGCACGGCCCTCCAGGTGGTGGCAGTCTCGACGGGCCACATGCTGGTACTGTCGGGCAAGGCCATCGCCTATGTGCCGAATGCGGCCGGCAATGCCATCCTCCACCATTCGAAAGCGTGAACCCATGAAACGCCTGACTGTCATGATCATCAGCCTGGCCCTGGCCGGCGCCGCCCATGCGGGACGCTCGTGCGAGGAAAAGCAAACGGATGCGACCACCCTCGTCAAATCGATGGATCTGGCGCAAAAGACCCTGCAAGCGCTCGATGGTTCGGGCGCGCAAGTGGCGCTGGTGGCGCGCGCCGGGCAAGACCTGTCGAAGTACAATTTGCGTTATTCGCACATGGCGCTGGCCTGGCGCGACCACCCGAAAGGCCGCTGGCTGGTGGTGCATGAACTCAATGAATGCGGCACGGCGCAATCGTCGCTGTACAACGAAGGCCTGGGCAATTTCTTCATGGACGATGTGTTCATGTATGAAACCCTGATCCTGATTCCGGGCCAGGATACGCAGCAGCAGCTGGCGCGCCTGTTGACGTCGAACACGCCCAAGCGCCTGCATGAGGCGCACTACAATATGCTGGCCTACCCGTTTTCCACCAAGTACCAGAACTCGAACCAGTGGGTGCTGGAAACCCTGGCCGCTGCCAGCAACGAGCCGGGCAAGATCGAAACGCGCGCCGAAGCGCAAGGCTGGCTGCGCAGCGCCAGCTACGCGCCGCAGACGCTGAGCATACCGGCCGCCACGCGCCTGGGCGCGCGCATGTTCCGCGCGAATATCGCCTTCGACGACCACCCGTTCGAGCGCCGCATGACGCGCCAGATCGACGTCGTCACCGTCGACTCCATCGTGCGCTTCATGCGCCAGCGCGAACCGAAAGTGCAGGAAATCGTCGTGCGGGGAAATTAAGGTCGCGGCAGCACGGGCGAGGCGGCCAGGAAGGCCACCTCGCCACCATTAAAACACCCAGAGCTTATCGGCCGGCATGTGCAGCCAATACTTGCCCGCCTCGAGCTTGTGGCGCGAATACGCGCGCAGGCTGATGTTCTCGGCGCCGCCGCGCTCGAACAGGCACTCCCAGCGATCGCCCAGGTACATGCACGTCAGCAGCGGCAGCTCGATGGCGTTGTCGACCTGCGTGGCGCTGATCTTCACTTCCTCGACGCGGATCATGGTGGTCACTTCCGTGCCCGCGTTGGCGCCGCGCGCCACGCCCTGCATGGAAGCGCCATCGACCAGCAGGCGCACCTGCTTGCCTTCGCGCTGTACCACCTTGCCGGGCAGGCGGTTGTTGCTGCCCATGAATTCGGCCGTGAACAAGGTGTCCGGCGTTTCATACATGCTTTGCGGCGTGCCCTGCTGCTCGATCTTGCCGTTATTGAGCAGCAAGATACGGTCGGAAATGGCCATCGCCTCGCCCTGGTCATGCGTCACCATCAGGGCCGACAGGCCCAGGCGCACGATCAGTTCGCGCAGGAAGGCGCGCGCTTCCTCGCGCAGCTTGGCGTCCAGGTTCGACAGCGGTTCGTCGAGCAGGATCACGGGCGGGTTGTACACCAGCGCGCGGGCGATCGCCACGCGCTGCTGCTGGCCGCCGGACAGCTGGTGCGGATAGCGCTCGCCCAGGTGTCCGAGTCCCAGCTGCGTCAGCACTTCCTTGATGCGCGCGGCAATTTCCGTGCTGCCCATCTTGCGCAATTTGAGGCCGTAGGCGACGTTGTCGAACACGGTCTTGTGCGGCCACAGCGCGTACGACTGGAACACCAGTCCCAGGTTGCGATGCTCGGCCGGCATCTCGAAATGCTTCGCGCCGTCGAAGACATTGCGCTCGCCGATCTGGATGGTGCCCGCCTTCGGGCTTTCCAGCCCGGCGACGGCGCGCAGCAAGGTGGTCTTGCCGCTGCCCGAAGGCCCCAGCAGGGCGACCACTTCGCCTTTTTGCAGGTGCATCGAGACACCTTTCAGGATCTGGTTGGCGGCAGCGCCGGTGCCGTAGTCCAGGTACAGCTCATTGACGGTCAATTCATTCATGATGTGGTCTCAGTCTTTGTATTTAGTTATGCAACTTCACGCCGAAGCGCAGCGCGATGCCCAGGCCGATGGCCACCAGGGTGATATTGATGAAGGACAGCGCCGCCACCAGGTCGGTCGAGCCGCCCGCCCACAGCGACACCAGCATGGCGCCGATCACTTCCGTGCCCGGCGAGAGCAGGTACACGCCCGTCGAATATTCGCGTTCGAAGATCAGGAACACCATCAGCCAGGCACCCAGCAAGCCGTATTTGATCAACGGCAGGGTCACGTCGCGCGTCACCTGGCCGCGGCTGGCGCCGACGGCGCGCGCCGCCTCTTCCAGCTCCGGCCCCACCTGCAGCAGCGCCGTCGAAATGAGGCGCATGCCGTAAGCCATCCACACCACCGAATACGCGAGCCACAGGGCGAAGATGGTCGAGCGCACTTCGCGCAGCACGGGGATCACATGGCCGCTCAGCCACAGGGCCACGCCGTTGTCCATGCCTTTCAATATGCCGTCGAGCCAGGCCGGCACGAACAGGAACACCCACAGGAACGACAGGCCGGCCAGCAGGCCCGGCACGGCGCGCGGCACCAGCACGCTGTAATCGAGCAGGCGCGTGATGCCGTCCTGCTTGCGGTGCATGGCCAGCGCGATGAAGCTGTAGCAGCCCACGGCCAGCGCGCCGCCGACGACGCCGATCAGGATGGTGTTGACGATGCCGCGCACCAGCGAAGGCTGGTCGAAAATGTCGCGGAAATGCTGCAAGGTCAGCACGTCGGCCAGGTGCACGCCTTCGCCCCAGTACTGCACAAAGGAGCGCAGCACGATGCCCGTCAACGGCAGGATGATGGTGAAGATCAGCCAGCCGGCCAGCAGGGCGAACGCCAGCCACTTCCAGCGGCCCAGCGGCATGGCCTTGCTGCGCGCGCCCTTGCCCTTGATCGACACATACTTGTTGGCGGACTTGAGCAGCCAGCGCTGTATCATCACCAGCGGCATGGTCACCATCACCAGGCAGACGGCGACGGCGGCCATCAGGTGGTACGACGGCGTGCCGAGCTTGTTCGTCAGCTTGTACAGATAGGTCGGCAGCACCAGATGGCCTTCCGGATCACCGAGCACCAGCACCAGGCCGAATACCTCGAAGCCGAGGAAGAACACCAGCACGCCCGCATACGCCAGCGCCGGCATGATCATCGGCAGCGACACATTGAGCATCACCTGGATCGGCGAAGCGCCGGCCACGCGGGCCGCTTCTTCCACATCGGAACCCAGGCTTTTCAGGGCCGACGAGGCGTACAGGTAGACGTGCGGCACGTGCGTCAGGCCGGCGATGATGACGATGCTGGTGAAGGAATAGATATTCCAGGGCACGAAGCCCAGCAGCTCCTTGGCCCAGATCGAATAGAAGCCCACGGGTCCCATCGAGACGACGTAGCCAAAGCCCATCACCATCGGCGAGACAAAGATCGGCACCAGCAGCATGGGTGCCACCCAGCCGCGACCCGGCAAATCCGTGCGCACCATCAGGAAGGCCAGCATGCCGCCCAGCGGCACGGCGATGACGGTCAGGCCGAAGGCCAGCATCAGGCCATTCTTGAAGGCCATGGCGAAATCGGGATCATCGAAGATGAAACGGTAGGAATCAAAGCCGAATTCGCGCACCGGCATGAAGAAGGGCGCGTTCAAAAAGCTCTGGTAAAAAATCAGGAACAGCGGCAGGAAAATGGCGACCAGGGTGATCGCCACGACCACGCCGCGCGGCCAGTTCAGGCGCGACAAGGGAGAGCGCGACCGTGCAGGCAGCGGCAAGATAGCAGTTTGCATGATGAATCCAATGAATGAAGGGTACGGCATCCGTCCGCGGGCACGCGCCTGCGGACGGCCAGGACGGCGTTACTTCTTGCCGGCTGTCTCTTTCCATTGTTTGAGGAAGGCCATGCGCTTGGCTGGCCCCAGGAATTGCAGGATGATCGGATGCACGGGCACCGGCTTGACGTTGGCCGCGCCGATTTCCTTGATCAGCTCCGCCGAGGTGGTCTCGCCCGTGACGTCGGCGCGGATGGCGAACAGCTTGGCGCCGTTGGCGATGATGGTCTGGCCGCGGTGCGACAGGATGTAATCGAGCCACAGCTTGCTGGCATTGACGTTCTTCGCGTTCTTGTTGATGAACTGCACGCGCGACAGGATCAGGGTGTAATCCTTGGGCAGCACCACGCCGATCGACGGGTCGGTCTTGGCGCGCACCAGTGCGTAGGAACCCAGCACGTTGTAGCCGATCAGGTTTTCACCGGACGAGATACGCTCCATCATGGTGCCCGTCGACGACTGCACGCGCACCTTGGCCGTGCCGAACGCGTTTTGCAGCGCCAGGAATTGCGGGTATTCCTTGGCATCCTGCGCCATGAACATGAAACCGACACCCGATTTTTCGATGTCGTAGGTGGTGACCTTGTCCTTGAACTTCGGCGTGGCGATCAGCTTGACGAAGTCGTCGTGGTTCTTCGGCACTTCCTTCGGGTCGAGCAAACGCTTGTTATAGACGATGGCGGCCGGCTCGAACGTGGTGCCGTAGGCCTGGTCGTCCCACATGGCCCAGCCGGGGATCTTGGCCGCTTCGACCGACTTGTACTTCAGGGCGTAGCCGTCCGAGGCCAGGCGCATCTGCAAGTCCATCGCCGACGACCACATCACGTCGGCCGTGTTGCCACCGGCGGCCACTTCGGAAATGAAGCGGTTATACACTTCGGTGGAATTCATGTCGTTGTATTCGACCGAGATGCCGGGATACAGGGCGCTGAAATCCTTGATCAGCGGCGCGGCGGCCTTGCTGTCGGTGGCGCTGTAGATCACCACCTTGCCTTCCTTCTTGGCCGCGTCGATGATCTTCTGGTAGTCGGCCGGATAACCTGCCGGCACTTGGGCGAAAGCGGCGCCGGCCAGGCTGGCAAACGCGGTGGCAAGGGCGGCTTGAAGCAGGGTCTTGGTTTGCATGGGGTTGTCTCCGTCTATGAATAGGTTTTTTATTTAATGGAATGTCGTTCAGCGCATCAGGCCAAGCTCATTTGCCTGCCTCGTATACTCATCGACCGCCTTCCTGACATACGCGGTCAGCTTCGGCCCCGTCAGGGCAAATGGATACAGGCCGGCCTGCGCGCGCCATTCCGCAAACTGCGGCGTGGCCATGACGCGGTCAAAGGTGGCCACCCAGCGCTGGTAGTCCGCCTCCGGCACCTGGGGCCCCATCCACACGCCGCGGATGATGGGCCAGACCACGTCGACGCCTTGTTCGCGCGCCGTCGGCACGCCGGCCAGCACGCCCGGCAGGCGCTTCTCCGACAGCACCGCCAGCACGCGCGCATGGTTGGCGCTGGCGTTCAGGGTGGCTTCGGACGTGTCGCCCGAGACCACCTGCACATAATCGGCCTGCATCGCCGTAAACACTTCGCCGCCGCCTTCGAGCGCGACAAAACGCAGCACTTTCGGATCGATGCCGGCCTGGCGCGCCACCAGCGCCATCTTCAGCCAGTCCTGGCTGCCGATGGTGCCGGAGACGCCGATCAGCACCTTGTCCGGATGCTGCCGCAATGCCGCGATCAGGTCGCCCAGCGTCTTGTAGGGCGAATCGCTGCGCACGGCGATCATGCCGTAGTCGGCGCCCAGCGCCGCCACCCAGCGCACGTCACCCGCCTTGGCATTGCCGAACTTGCCCTGCGCCAGATTCAGCAGCGAGCCGCCCGAAAAGGCCACCAGGGTGTTCGGCTCCGCGCGGCGGCGCTGCGAACCCATCGAGTGCCAGGCCACGGCGCCGATGCCGCCGGGCAGATAACTGATGCGCATCGGCGCCATGGCGGCTGCCGCGCCCTCCTGCGCCAGGCCTTTTTTCGCCAGCTTGCAGGTCAGGTCCATGGCGCCGCCCGGCTTGGACGGCACCACGCACTCGGCCGGCGCCGACGCCTGCGCCCCCGCCACGGCAGGCAGCAGGCACAGCAACGACAGGAGCAGGGAGCGCAGCATCGTCATGCCTTAGAAGCGGTGCTGGATGCCGGCGATCAGGCCGCGCTGCGTGTCGCCGAAACCGGCATCGTCACGCGACAGGCTGACCAGCTGGTTGTGCTTGGCCTTGGCGTAGGCGCCGGCCACGTACAGGTCGGTGCGCTTGGACAGCGCATAACGCACGCGCGCCACGTACATGATCGGATCGGCATTGAGGTTGGCGACCACGTTTTTCACGTCCTGGTAGTAGATCACGCCCGTCAGGGTGATCACCGGCGTGGTCTTGTAGCTGACGCCGCCCCAGTACAGGGTGCCGCGCACGTCGGCCTTGCCGGCGGCGGCCGGATCGAGCTTGTAGTCGCGCGCCGCAGCCTGCACTTTCCACGGGCCGTCGTCATACATGGCGCCCAGGTGGTACACCGTGGTCTTGTCGCGCGCGCCGCCGGCAATGGCATTGCCGTTCACCTGCTCATACGTGGCCAGCAGGCTGACAGGACCGGTCTTGTAGGTGACGGCCGTGGACAGCTTGGCGCTGTCCGAGTTGCCCGTCGACTGCTCGCCGAAGCCGTACGATGCGCCGTAGCTGAAGTCGCCCGTCTTGCCCGAATACTTGACCATATTGTCGAAGGCCGTCGTCATGCCGTATTTGCTCGGGCCCGTCGCGTTGGCCGAAGTAGCCCACGAATAGAACGGCGCATAGGCCATCGGATCGAACGGCAGCACGAAGTCATACACGGTGGTGAACGAGCGGCCCAGCACGACGCGGCCAAACGCGCCTTCCAGGCCCACGTTGGCCTGGCGCTTGAACAGCGCGCCGTCGGCCGCGCCCGTGTCGACCAGGATGCCGCCTTCCAGATTGAAGACGGCTTTCAGGCCGCCGCCCAGGTCTTCGCTGCCCAGGATGCCCCAGCGCGAGGTGTTCATGCCGCCGGAGCTCACTTGCGTCATCGAGCTTTTGTTCGGACCGGCGTTGCTGGTGGTGCTGACGCCGGCGTCCAGGCGGCCGTACAGGGTGACGTTCGATTGTGCCTGGGCGCTGCCAGCGGCGGCCAGGACAGCCAGAGCGGCCAGCGAGTATGCGGTCTTCTTCATGTAGAGTATCTCCCTTAGATATAGTTATTAGTGATATGCCTGATCAATTTCATGAATCAGGATCACACTATATGAGCGCGATCCTTTCAATTCGCTTTCAGACTGACAGGTGTCGCCAGCCAGCCACAAAGGGGACAAACATATTCATCGCCGCCCCTGTCGGCGCAGCGCCGGCAGGCTTACACTGCATCCATTTCAACGAATGGCGGAGACCATGCGCATATTATTAGTGGAAGACCATCTGGAGCTGTCGCACTGGCTGGCAAAGGCCCTGCGCGACGCGCACCTGACGGTGGAGACCGCCCACAACGGCGCCGATGCCGACGCCCTGCTGCACACGCAGGAGTACTCGCTGGTGCTGCTCGACCTGACCCTGCCGAAGATGGATGGCCTGGACGTGCTGCGCCGCCTGCGCGCGCGCGGCGGCACGCGCGGCAAGACTCCCGTCATGATACTCACTGCGCGCGGCGGCCTGGATGAAAAAGTGCAGGGCCTGAACCTGGGCGCCGACGACTACATGGCCAAGCCGTTCGAGCTGGCCGAACTGGAAGCGCGCGTGAAAGCCCTGCTGCGCCGCAGCCAGGGCAACGAAGCCCTCGTGCATACCTGCGGCGCCCTCAGTTTCGACACCGTCACGCGCATGTTCAGCTATGCCGGCGCTCCGTTTCCCCTGACCCCGCGCGAACACGCCGTGCTCGAAGCGCTGATCACGCGCTCGGGGCGCGCCGTGTCGAAGGAAAAGCTGTTCGACGAAGTCTTTGCGCTGGCCGACGACGCCAACCTGGACGCCATCGAACTGTATATCCACCGCGTGCGCAAGAAGCTGGAAAGCGGCGTGGAAAGCGGCTCGCCCGACGGCGCCGTCATCACCACCCTGCGTGGCATCGGCTACCTTCTGCAGCCGCGCAGCGCCATGGCGCCGGCCGCGCCGAAATGACCGTGCGCGCCCCACGCCCGCCCATGCTCGAACGCCTGCGCCGGCGCTGGGCGCAGGGCCGGCCGCTGGGCAGCCTGCGCAGCCAGCTGCTGCGCTGGCTGCTCATCCCCTTGGTGATGCTGGTGCTGCTCGATGCCGTCTTTGTGTACCGCAACGCGCTCGACGCGGCCGACATGGCCTACGACCGCTCCTTGCTGGCGTCGACGCGGGCGCTGGCCGAGCGCGTCTCCATCGTGGGCGGCAAGGTGGTGGCCGAAGTGCCTTACGTGGCGCTCGACAGCTTCGAAACCGATACCCTGGGCCGCATCTACTACAAGGTGACGGGCATCAACGGCGAACTGGTGTCGGGCTATGGCGACTTGCCGCCCGTGCCGAAAAACGTGCCCCGCTCGCAGAATTATCCCGCCCTGGTGCGCTTCTACCACGCCGACTACCACGGCAAGCCGATCCGCATCGCCGCCCTGCTGCAACCCGTGTACGACGACTCGATGCGCGGCATCGCCCTGATCCAGGTGGCCGAGACGCTGGACGCGCGGCGCGGCCTGTCGAACCAGATCCTGTTCGACACCCTGAGCTGGCAGGCGGCGATGATACTGGTGATGGGCGCCCTCGTGTGGTTTGCCGTGCGCCTGGTGCTGCGTCCGCTGATGCGCTTGAAAACGGAGGTCGAGACGCGCACCCTGTCCGACCTGTCCGACGTCGATCCCACGCTGGTACACAAGGAAATGCGCCCTCTGGTGAGCGCCATGAACGGTTCCATGTCGCGCCTGCAGCAGCTGATCGCCAGCCAGCGCCGCTTCATCGCCGACGCCTCGCACCAATTGCGCACGCCGCTGACGGTGCTGAAAACCCAGGCCGAACTGGCCATGCGCGAGTGCGACCGCCAAGCGGGCGCGCCGCCGGACATCGCCGCCCTGCGCGACATCGTGCGCTCGATCGCCGCCACCACCGATTCGACCGTGCTGCTGGCCAACCGCCTCCTGACCCTGGCGCGCATCGAGCATGGCGGCGACAGCCTGGCGATGGACACCGTCTCCTTGCGCGACGTGGCGCAGCAGGTGGGACTGGAAATGGCCATGGCCGCCGTCGGCAGGCAAATCGACCTGTCGCTGGAAGCGCCCGACGAAGCGCCCGTGCATGGCCAGGCCCTGCTGCTGCATGAACTGGTGGCCAACCTGGTCGACAACGCCCTGCGCTACACGCCGCAGGGCGGCAGCGTGATCCTGCGCGTTCGCGCGGCGCAGACGGGGAACGGCCACGAACACGGCGCCGTGCTGGAGGTGGAAGACAGCGGCAAGGGCATCCCGCCGGCCGAGCGCGAACGCGTATTCACGCCGTTCTACCGCGTCGGCACGGCGCTCGAGAGCAATCCAGGCGGCGCGGGGCTAGGTTTAGCCATCGTGCGCGACATCGCCGCCCTGCACGGCGCGCGCCTGGAGCTGGAGACGGCGGAAAATGGCCAAGGCTTGAAAGTCAGCGTGCATTTTGGCGGTGCCGCATGATGTCCGGCACAGATAGTCATTCGACACGAAGCGTTGCCCAAAAACAACACGTAGTTTATTTCTAATATTTTTTAAATAATTGCCTTACATAAACATATTCATCCCTATACAATTCGGCTCCCATTAAGCGGCGAGGCAGTCTCTCCGCATTAATTACCTAGGATCAATATGAAAAAGCAATTGTTTGCAGCAGTCGTAGGCGCCGCCCTGGCATTCCCTTTGTTCGCTCAAGCCGAAGGCACCTACATCGGCGCCAACGTCGGCCGTTCGGAAATGAAGCTGTCCATCGATGAAGCAGGTTCGACCAAGAAAAGCAATACCGGCTACAAAGCTTATGCAGGCTACGACTTCACGCAAAACTTCGGCGCGGAAGCCGGCTACGTCGACTTTGGCAAACTGACGACAACCTTCGACGGTGATAAACTGGACGTGAAAAGCCATGCATTCTACGTTGCCGCCACCGGCACCCTGCCACTGAACGAACAGTTCTCGCTGTTCGCCAAGGCTGGCGTGTCGCAAAACCGCACCAAAGTCAGCGTCGTTGGTGAGAACGTTAACGACTCGACCAACAAGACCTCCGCCATCTTTGGCATCGGTGCCGCCTACCACTTTGACAAAAAACTGTCGCTGGTCGCGGAATACGAAAACTTCGGCAAGGTAGCAAACGGCGATGACGCCAAGCTGAAAGCCGACATGCTGTCGATCGGCCTGCGCTACAAGTTCTGATTCACGCTCGCGCGCATCAGCATCCAGCCGTTGCAACGGCTGATAAGAAACCGGCTGCATAGCCGGTTTTTTTTATGGGCGCATGGCGCGCCACGGGCACCGATGTTAAGATCTCGCCCTGAAATTGACTGAAAGATTCCGCCATGATGACCAAAGAAGACGTAAGCGAACTGTTCGCCAACATCGCCGAGAACGCGCCCTGGGACCTGTCCCAGCCGCTGCTGTGGGGCTATTACTTCACCAACCCGACTTCCGAACCGCTGGAGCAGGCCGCCACCGTGCTGGCGCTGCAGGGCTACCGGCCGGTGGAACTGTACCAGCCGGAACTCGACGATCCGGCGGCACCGCCCGTGTGGGTACTGCACGTGGAAAAGGCCGAAGTGCATGGCGTCGACAGCCTGCACGCGCGCAATGGCGAACTGATGGCGTTTGCGCAGGAAAACCAGTTGGCCAGCTATGACGGCATGGATGTGGGCCCCGTCGGCGCGCCCGACGTACCGCAGCATTAAGACAGTCATCGGATGGAAAAACGGCGCCCGCGGGCGCCGTTTTGCATGGATCGCTGAAAACGCTCAGCTGAGGTTTTCCAGGCGGATCTTGGTGACCGTGCCCACCACGCTATTTAACGCTTCCATCTTCTCGATGGCGGCCGTGACGTTCTTTTCCTGCGTCTGGTGCGTCAGCATGATGATGTCCGTATGCGTCTCGCCTTCGGCCGGCTCTTTTTGCAGCATGGCGTCGATCGAGATGCCCCGTTCGGCCAGGATGCGCGTCAGGTCGGCCAGCACGCCCGGCTGGTCGGCCACGTGCATGCGCAGGTAGTAGCTGGTGGTGATTTCCGACATCGGCAGGATGGCGATGTCGGTCATCGCGTTCGGCTGGAACGCCAGGTGCGGCACGCGGTGTTCCGGGTCGGCCGTGGCCAGGCGGGTGATGTCGACCAGGTCGGCGATCACCGACGAAGCGGTCGGCTCGGCGCCCGCGCCGCGGCCCGAGTACAGGCTGGCGCCGACGGCGTCGCCATGCACCAGCACCGCGTTCATGGCGCCTTCCACGTTGGCGATCAGGCGCTTGGCCGGGATCAGGGTCGGATGCACGCGCAGCTCGATGCCTTCCACGCCGTTGACGGTGGCGCGCTTGGTGATGCCCAGCAGCTTGATGCGGTAGCCCAGCTGCTCGGCGTAGCGGATGTCGACGGCATTGAGGTTGCTGATGCCTTCCACGTAGGCCTTGTCAAACTGCACCGGGATGCCGAAGGCGATGGCCGACATGATGGTGGCCTTGTGCGCGGCATCGACGCCTTCGATGTCGAAGGTGGGGTCGGCTTCCGCGTAGCCCAGTTCCTGCGCCTGTTTCAGCACGGTGGCGAAATCGAGGCCCTTGTCGCGCATCTCGGACAGGATGAAATTGGTGGTGCCGTTGATGATGCCGGCGATCCATTCGATGCGGTTGGCCGTCAAGCCTTCGCGCAGCGCCTTGATGATGGGGATGCCGCCGGCGACGGCCGCTTCAAAGGCCACCATCACGCCCTTGTCCTGGGCGGCGGCGAAGATTTCATTGCCGTGCACGGCCAGCAGGGCCTTGTTGGCCGTGACCACGTGCTTGCCGTTGGCAATCGCCTGCATCACCAGGGTTTTCGACAGGTCGTAGCCGCCGATCAGTTCGACGACGATGTCGATCTCGGGATCGTTGACGATCAGGTAAGGGTCATTGACGACCTTGCAGCCGCCGGCGACGAGCGCTTCGGCGCGCGCCATGTCGCGCACGGCGACGGCGACGACTTCAATGCCGCGGCCCGCGCGGCGCTTGATTTCTTCCTGGTTGCGTTTCAGGACGCTGAACGTGCCGTAACCGACATTGCCCAGGCCCAGCAGGCCGATCTTGATGGATTTCATAGTGTGCTTGACTGCTCATAAGTGGCGCCCCCTTGGGCGGCGCCAGGTTGATCGGTATTGCTACTGTCTGGCTCAGCCCCGGCTATGGCGCTTGCGGTAACCTTCGAGGAAGCGCGCAATGCGGCCCATGGCCTCGGTCAGGTCATCGGAGTTGGGCAGGAAGACGACGCGGAAATGGTCGGGCGCGATCCAGTTGAAGCCCGTGCCCTGCACGATCAGGACCTTCGCTTCGGCCAGTAATTCATAGGCAAACTGCTGGTCGTCGGCGATCGGGTAGATCTCCGGGTCCAGGCGCGGGAACATGTACAGCGCGGCCTTCGGCTTGACACAGGTGACGCCCGGGATATCGGTCAGCAGCTTGTGCGCCAGGTCGCGCTGTTTCAGCAGGCGCCCGCCGGGCCCCACCAGGTCTTGTATGCTCTGGTAGCCGCCTAACGCCGTCTGGATGGCAAACTGCCCCGGCGCGTTGGCGCATAGCCGCATCGAGGCCAGCATGTTGAGGCCCTCGATGTAATCTTTTGCGTGGCGCTTTTCGCCCGAGACCACCATCCAGCCGGAACGGTAGCCGCAGGAGCGGTAATTCTTCGACAAGCCGTTCATGGTGATGAACAGCACGTCGTCGGCCAGCGAGGCGATCGACACGTGCTCGGCTTCGTCGTACAGCACCTTGTCGTAGATCTCGTCGGCGAAAATGATCAATTGGTGCTGGCGCGCCAGTTCGACGATCTGCAGCAGCACGGAAACCGGATACAGCGCGCCCGTCGGATTGTTCGGGTTGATGACGACGATAGCCTTGGTCTGCGGCGTGATCTTGCGGCGCATGTCCTCGATGTCGGGATACCACTCGTTCTGCTCGTCGCACACATAATGCACGGGATTGCCGCCCGACAGGCTGACGGCGGCCGTCCACAGCGGGTAATCGGGCGCCGGCACGAGCACTTCGTCGCCGCTGTTGAGCAGGGCGTTCATCGACATGACGATCAGTTCGGAAGCGCCATTGCCCAAATAAATGTCATCGATGGTCACGCCGGCGATGTTCTTGCCCTGCGTATAGTGCATGACGGCCTTGCGCGGCGCGAACATGCCTTTCGAATCCGTATAGCCGGCGGCATTTTGCAGGTTGAGCATCATGTCGCGCACGATCTCGTCCGGCGGATCGAAGCCGAATACGGCCAGGTTGCCGATATTGAGCTTGGTGATCTTGTGGCCTTCTTCTTCCATTTGCCTGGATTTTTCCAGGACCGGGCCGCGGATGTCGTAGCAGACGTCCGCCAATTTATTCGATTTCTGAATCGGTCGCAAAATAAATCCCTGTCGTGATGCGGCGCGGTAAGCAGAACTTGCAGCATGATAGCCGCGCCAGAACTATGAACCCGTGAAACTGCGATGCGAAAGACTGCAAGGCGAAAACAACCATTCTCGCCGAAAACAGGCCATTTTATCAAATTAAACATGGCCAACCCCAGCATTTGACGCTGATTCTGCCACGCCGGCGCCTCCGGACGGCAATCCGGCACGCGCCATCTTCATCTTCCCTTAATCTGGCAGCATTACCATGGCGCCAGCAGGCAGTCCCACTGTGGCGCCGAAGATTGCAATTTGGAAAGGATGTTGCTTTTCAGTCGCTCTTTTCTGTCATTTATGGCATGCTTACGCCCTTGGCCGCGGCACCCAGTTTGGCCGCGCGCGCACCGATCAACCGACACGACCAGCCCCGATATCGCCATGAAACTCCACGCCAGCAGCACCCAACAATACCAGACTGTCACCGGCTATGACGAAAACGGCGTCGAGATCAATGCCCAGCCGTACAACTACAGCCTGATCGTCATGCCGGAAACGCCCCCGCGGGCGTGGGAAGTGGACAGTTTCGAGCAATTGAACGAGGCGCATTTCGCGCAAATCCTCGCCGATGCGCCCGACGTGGTCATCCTCGGCACGGGCGAGCGCCAGCGCTTCGTGCATCCGAAGCTGACGGCCGCGCTGACCATGCGCCGCATCGGCGTCGAATGCATGGATAGCCAGGCCGCCTGCCGCACCTACAATATCCTCATGGGCGAAGGCCGCAAGGTCACGCTGGCACTGATCCTGGCCCCGGCCGCGGGCAAGGCCGCATGAAAATCAATGTCAACGAGCTGCACTCGTCGCGGGTGCTGATGTGGTCGCTGCTGGGCATCTTCATCGTCGTCACCCTGTATGCGCTGGGCGTGCGCACCCTGGTACCGCCCGACGAAGGCCGCTACGCCGAGATGGCGCGCGAAATGTTCGTCACGGGCGACTGGATCACCACGCGCCTGAACGGCATCAAGTACTTTGAAAAGCCGCCGCTGCAAACCTGGATGAATGCGCTGACCTTCG
Source organism: Janthinobacterium sp. LM6 (assembly GCF_002002885.1). Classification (GTDB taxonomy): domain Bacteria; phylum Pseudomonadota; class Gammaproteobacteria; order Burkholderiales; family Burkholderiaceae_D; genus Janthinobacterium; species Janthinobacterium kumbetense. The sequence continues at coordinate 4,959,294 of NZ_CP019510.1, forward strand.
CCGCCTTCGGCCTGGGCGAATGGCAGGCGCGCCTGTGGACTGGCCTGTGCGGCATCATCGGCGTGTGCATGACGGCCTACGCGGGCAAGAAAGTGTTTGGCCCGCGCGTAGGCCTGTATGCTGGCCTGGTGCTGGCGTCGAGCCTGTTCTGGCTCGCTTCCGGCCAGATCAATTCGCTGGACATGGGCCTGTCGGGCATGATGACCCTTACCCTGGGCAGCCTGCTGATCGCCCAGCGCGACGACGCCACGGAGATCGAGCGGCGCAACTGGATGCTGGCCTGCTGGGCCGCCATGGCGCTGGCCGTGCTGGCCAAGGGCCTGATCGGCATCGTGCTGCCGGGCGCCGTGCTGGTGCTGTATTCGCTGTGCGCACGCGACTGGCGCATCTGGACGCGGCTGCACCTTGTCAAGGGCTTGCTGGTGTTCTTTGCCGTCGCCACGCCGTGGTTCGTGCTGGTCGCCCTGCGCAATCCGGAACAGCCGCATTTCTTCTTCATCCACGAGCATTTCCAGCGCTTCCTGATGAAGGGCCACAAGCGCGAAGGCGCCTGGTATTACTTCCTGGTGCTGCTCATTCCCGGCATCCTGCCATGGATAGGCGTGCTGCCGCAAAGCCTGGCCGCCGCCTTCAAGCGCCAGGAAGGCGCCTTCCAGCCCCGCCTGATGCTGCTCGTCTGGGCCGTCTTCATTTTCTTCTTCTTCAGCTATTCGACCTCGAAGCTGCCTGGCTACATCGTGCCCATCTTCCCGGCGCTGGCCCTGCTGGTGGCGCTGTACCTGGAATCGGCCTCGCGCCGCCAGCGTCTGTTCGCCGCCGGCCTGCTGTGCGCGCTGGGCGCGGCCATCCTGATCGGCGGACCGATCGCCTTCAGCAAGGCCAGCGCACGCGACGCGGAAGCCCTGGTCGCGCTGAAGGGCTACCAGCCATGGCTGATGGCGGCCGGCTTCTTCGCCCTGGCCGGCGGCGCCCTGGCCTTGCTGCATGCGCGCCAGTTGCGCCGCGACATGACGGTGCTGACGATTGCCGGCGCCGGCTTCCTGGCCACGCACTGCATCCTGGCCGGCTCCGAACTGTATGGCCAGAACCGCGCAGGCACCGACATGCTGCCGCAGATCCAGGCCGAACTGACAGCCGACACCAAGCTCTATTCGATCGGCATCTATGAACAGTCGCTGACGTATTACCTGCAGCGGCCCGTGATCCTCGTCGATTACTGGGATGAGTTTACGTTTGGCCTGAAACAGCAGCCCGAACTGTCCATCCCGAACATCGAGCCTTTCATCGCGCAATGGACGAACGATGCCAATGCCGGCGTGCACGACATGGCGATTATCAGCCTGTACCGCTACAAGGAATTGCAGGGGCGTGGCGTGCCCATGCGTGTGATTGCCGAAGATGCGCGCCGCATGGTCATTGCCAACAAGTAAATATTTACCTGGGGCGCGAGGCAGCACGGATCGCGCCCCCGGCCAGCTTGCCCCGCCCCCGCATCAGCAGGATTTTTCACCGCTGAAAAGCTGCGCCGCCATACTGACGATATAAAATAGCCATGCCTGCCGGCGCCTTTTCACGGCACTGGCAGCGTCGGCGATGCCGATACCCTGACACAATACAGATCCAAGAACTGCGCCCCATGACCTCTACCCTGCCCTTTTTGCCCTTTTCCAAACCCACCATCGATGAAGCGACCATCGCCGCCGTCGGCGAAGTGCTGCGCTCGGGCTGGATCACCAGCGGCCCGAAAGTGCAGGCCTTCGAAGCCCAGCTGTCCGAGTATTTCGGCGGGCGCCCCGTGCGCACCTTCAATTCGGGCACCTGCACCATGGAAATCGCGCTGCGCATCGCAGGCGTCAAACCCGGCGACGAAGTCATCACCACCCCCGTGTCGTGGGTAGCGACGGCCAACGTCATCATCGAAGTGGGCGCCACGCCCGTGTTTGCCGATATCGATCCCGTTACGCGCAATATCGACCTCGACAAGCTGGAAGCGGCCATCACCCCGCGCACGAAAGCCATCATCCCCGTCTACCTGTCCGGCTTGCCCGTCGACATGGACCGCCTGTACGCGATTGCTGAAAAGTACAATTTACGGGTCGTGGAAGACGCGGCGCAAGCGTTCGGCTCCACCTGGAAAGGCAAGCGCATCGGTGCGTTTGGCGACTTCGTCTCGTTCAGCTTCCAGGCCAACAAGAACATCACCACGGGTGAAGGCGGCTGCCTCGTCCTCAACAACCTGGAAGAAGCGAAACTGGCCGAGAAATACCGGCTGCAGGGCGTGACGCGCAGCGGCGTCGACGGCATCGATGTCGATGTGCTGGGCGGCAAGTACAACATGAGCGACATCATGGCCGCCATCGGCCTGGGCCAGTTTGCCAACATCGACGCGATCACGGCCCACCGCCGCGCGCTGGCACGCCACTATTTCGCACAATTCGGCAGCGATTTCGAAGCGGCCAGCGGCGCCCAGCTGCCCGTGCAGGACTTTGAAAACAGCAACTGGCATTTGTTCCAGATCATCCTGCCCGATAATGGCCCCGGCACGCGCGCCGCCTTCATGCAGGCGATGGCGCAGCAAAACGTGGGAACGGGCTATCATTACGCACCGATCCACCTGTTTACCATGTACCGCGAACGCGGCTTTACCGAGGGCATGTTCCCCGTCTCGGAAAAGATCGGCCGCCTGACCGTGACCTTGCCGATGTTCTACGCCATGACGACACAGGACGTGGAACGCGCCGTCGCCACCGTCAAATCCATTCTCATCAAATGAGCAGCGCGCCGATGAAACCTGAACTGTCCATTATCATTCCGATCTACAACGAGCAAGATGGCCTGGCCAGCCTGTTCGCCCGCCTGTATCCGGCCCTCGACGCCCTCCAGACGAGCTACGAAATCATCTTCGTCAACGATGGCAGCCGCGACAATTCGGTGCCCATCCTGGCGGAACAGTTCCGCCAGCGCCCGGATGTCACGCGCGTAGTCTTGTTCAACGGCAATTATGGCCAGCACATGGCCATCCTGGCCGGTTTTGAAGCGTCGCGCGGACAAATCATGATCACGCTCGACGCCGACCTGCAGAACCCGCCCGAAGAAATCGGCAACCTGGTGGCGAAGATGCGCGAAGGCTACGATTACGTGGGCTCGATCCGGCGCAAGCGGCAAGATTCCGCCTGGCGCACGCTGGCCTCGAAGATGATGAACCGCCTGCGCGAACGCATCACCAACATCAAGATCACGGACCAGGGCAACATGCTGCGCGCGTATGGCCGCAACGTGATCGACCTGGTCAATCAGTGCGCCGAAGTCAATACCTTCGTGCCCGCCCTGGCCTACACGTTTGCCCGCAAGCCCACGGAAATCATCGTCGAGCACGAGGAACGGGCGGCCGGCGAATCGAAATACTCGCTGTACAGCCTGATCCGCCTCAATTTCGACCTGGTCACGGGCTTTTCGCTGATTCCCCTGCAAATCTTTTCGATGCTGGGGATGGCGATGTCGCTGGGCTCGGCATTGCTGGTGATCTTCCTTCTGATACGCCGCTTCCTGCTGGGCGCGGAAGCCGAAGGCGTGTTTACCCTGTTCGCCATCGCTTTCTTCTTCATGGGCGTGATCCTGTTCGGCATCGGCCTGGTGGGCGAATACGTGGGACGCATCTTCCAGCAAGTGCGCGCCCGTCCCCGCTACGTGGTGCAAACCATCTTGCAGGACGGCATGACGCAGGCGGAAGCCGAGGCGCCATCGTATGTGCGCCTAGAAAAACGCCAGGTGGGCCGCTGATGGGCGCCCCGCGCGCCGTCGTCTTCGGCTACCACAATGTGGGAGTGCGCTGCATCAAGGTGCTGCTGGCCGGCGGCGTCGACATCGCCCTCGTCGTCACGCACGAAGACAGCCCCACGGAAAACCTGTGGTTCGAATCCGTCGCCAGCCTGTGCCAGGCGGAAGGCATCCCGTACATCACGCCATCGGACGCCCGCGCGCCCGAGCTGCTGGCGCAGGTGCAGGCGGCAACACCGGACATGCTGTTCAGTTTTTACTACCGCCACATGTTGCCGGCTAGCATCTTGGAAGTCGCGCCCGCCTACAATATGCACGGCTCGCTGCTGCCGGCGTTCCGCGGCCGCGCGCCCGTCAACTGGGCCGTGCTGCATGGCGCCCCGCAAACGGGCGCCACCCTGCATGAAATGACAGTCAAGCCCGATGCCGGCGCCATCGTCGCGCAAACGGCCGTGCCCATCCTGCCCGACGACACGGCCTTCGAAGTCTTCGGCAAGGTCACCGTGGCGGCGGAACAAACCTTGTGGAACGTGCTGCCGGCCTTGCTGGACGGCACCGCGCCGCGCCAGCTCAACGATTTGCGCCAGGGCGGCTACTTTGGCGGCCGCAAGCCCGAAGATGGCAGGATCGACTGGAAGTTACCCGCGCAGCAGGTTTACAACCTGCACCGGGCCGTCGCGCCCCCCTATCCCGGCGCCTTCACCGAAGTCAATGATGTCATTTACATTATCGAAAAAGCCCGTTTGAGCAAGCATTCCGCAGGAAGTTTGCCACCGGGCTTGGCGGTAGTGGATAATTGCATCTTTGGCGTCTGCGGAGACGGCCGCATGCTGGCCATTTCCGCGCTGAGGGCTGCCGGGGAGCCGATTTCGGCTCAGCAATTGCAAGCAAGTCTGACCACCCGCGTCAGCACACACTGATATCACTCAAGAGAATCTCACATGAAAAAAGTCCTCATCTTAGGCGTCAACGGCTTCATCGGCCATCACCTGTCCAAGCGCATCCTGGAAACCACCGACTGGCATGTCTACGGCATGGACATGAACACGGACCGCATCACGGAATTGCTGGAAGATGACAACTACAAGTCGCGCATGCACTTCTTCGAAGGCGACATCACGATCAACAAGGAATGGGTCGAATACCACGTCAAGAAATGCGACGTGATCCTGCCCCTGGTCGCCATCGCCACGCCTTCGACCTACGTCAAGCAGCCGCTGCGCGTCTTCGAACTGGACTTCGAAGCCAACCTGCCGATCGTGCGCTCGGCCGCCAAGTACGGCAAGCACCTGGTCTTCCCGTCGACCTCGGAAGTGTATGGCATGTGCCATGACGAGGAATTCGACCCGGAAAACTCGGAACTGATCTGCGGCCCGATCAACAAGCCGCGCTGGATCTATTCGAACGCCAAGCAGCTGATGGACCGCGTGATCTGGGGCTACGGCATGGAAGGCTTGAACTTCACCCTGTTCCGTCCCTTCAACTGGATCGGCGCCGGCCTGGATTCGATCCACACGCCGAAAGAAGGTTCCTCGCGCGTGGTGACGCAATTCTTCGGCCACATCGTGCGCGGCGAGAACATCTCGCTGGTCGACGGCGGCGCGCAGAAACGCGCGTTCACCTACATTGACGACGGCATCGATGCACTGATCCGCATCATCGCCAACAAGAACGGCATCGCCAGCGGCAAGATCTACAACATTGGCAATCCGACCAATAACTATTCGATCCGCGACCTGGCCGGCATGATGCTGACCCTGGCCGCCGAATACCCGGAATACGCCGAAGGCGCGAAACACGTGAAAATCGTGGAAACGACCTCGGGTGCCTACTACGGCGCCGGCTACCAGGACGTGCAAAACCGCGTGCCGAAAATCACGAATACCTGCGAAGAACTGGGCTGGGCGCCGACCACCACCATGGCCGATTCCCTGCGCAACATTTTCGACGCCTACCGCAGCCAGGTAGCCCAAGCCAAAGCACTGATGGATTAATGTTGAGCAAGCCGTTCCTGACCCTGAAAATCGACGTCGATACCTATCGCGGCACCCGTGAAGGCATGGGCAACCTGGTGCGCATGCTGGCCGCGCACCAGGCCAAGGCCACCTTTCTGTTCTCGCTGGGCCCCGACCACACGGGCTGGGCCCTGCGGCGCGCCTTGAAGCCCGGCTTTTTCAGCAAGGTATCGCGCACCTCGGTGGTCGAGCACTACGGCTTGAAAACATTGATGTACGGCACTTTGCTGCCGGGACCCGATATCGGCAAGCAATGCGCGGCGCAATTGCGCGCCGTGCGCGATGCCGGTTTCGAGTGCGGCATCCACACCTGGGATCACACCCTGTGGCAAGACAACGTGGCCAAGCGCAACGCCGCCTGGACCATCAACATGATGCGCAAGGCCGCCAACCGCTACGAACAAGTGTTTGGAACAAAGCCGCACACGCACGGCGCGGCCGGCTGGCAAATGAATGTCAGCGCCTTTGTCGAACACGACACGGCCGGCTACCGCTTTGCCTCCGATGGCCGCGCCATGCTCGACGCGCGCGGCGCCATGGTGCATCCAAGCAATGGCCCGCACCGCGTGCGCAACGGCAACACGATCCTGCAATGCGTGCAATTGCCCACCACCCTGCCCACCCTGGATGAATTGCTGGGCTGCGAAATCGACGGCAAACTGATTACAACCGGAAATGTTGCCGCGCATATATTGTCGCTGACGGCCGACAACCCGCGCGATCACGTATATACCTTGCATGCGGAACTTGAAGGTCAGAAACTCGCCCCCATTTTCGAACAACTGCTGGCTGGCTGGAAAGCCCAGGGCTACCAGTTTGCAGCGATGGGCGATTATTATGAAAAGATAAAAAATACGGACTTGCCCGTTTGTCCCGTCACCTGGGATGAGCTGCCAGGCCGTTCGGGACGCCTGATTGTGCAGGGCAAAGCGGCCTGAATGCTGTATTGTTGCACCTGGATGCGTTGCCAGGTTAAAAACAGCGCTGATGATGACCGTTCAGGAGAGAACCTGTGGCTGATAGCCAATCCCTCGTTAGCATACCCGACTTTAGCGCCGCGATGACCAGCGGCAAGACCTTTCAGTTGCTGGGCCGCCCGGCCAAGGCCACGGTGCTGTTTTTCTATCCGAAGGACAACACCCCTGGCTGCACCACGGAAAACATTGCCTTTCGCGATGCGTATTCGCAATTCGTCGCTGCCGGCGTGGAAATCTACGGCATCAGCCGCGATTCCCTGCGCTCGCACGAAAGCTTCAAAGCCAAGCTGGAGCTGCCATTCGAGCTCATTTCCGACCCGGACGAAGCCGTTTGCCTGCTGTTTAACGTCATGAAGATGAAACAGATGTACGGCAAGACGGTCCGTGGCGTCGAGCGCAGCACGTTTGTGATTGACGCCCAGGGCCGATTGGTGAAAGAATGGAGAGGCGTGAAGGTCGCAACTCACGTGGAAGAAGTGCTGGAATTCGTAGCGCATCTGAATTGATCGTCTATTTTGATCCAATGCGCGTTGCCGGCTTCCAGCGAGCTTAGTTCAACCGCAGTTCAGTTCACGGTACCTATCGCCATTTTGAGTCAACGAAGCGCCTCCATCCACTCCGCCAGGCGGGCCTGCAGCCCGCCGATGGCGTCCATGACCGGCCATGCTGCCGGCCTTCCGGCAGTTACTCGTCCTGTAGCATTGTTGTTCCCCCGCATCCACCCCATGAGAAGTGCCGCCAGAAGCTGGCTGCCCATGGGCGATTCATTCCAGAAATTTTTTGATTGAGATCCTGATGCCACTGCCAAAATTACCGAGCAAGCCAGCCACCATCCTGGCCACCCAAGATTACCCAACCGCAGGCGCAGCGCGCCCGGCCACCAAAACCCCGGCAGCCAAGAAAGTGGCTGCACCGATCATTGAAGCGGCGATCGCCGAAGTTGCCAAGCCAGTCCGCAATGCGGCCACGAAGATCAAGCAAGTGGCGGCCCTGATGGTCGCCAAGCCTGTACCCGCCGTTGCGGCACCTGCGCCCGTTGCGGCCGCGCCGGCCGTTGTGGCTGCGCCTGCAGCGAAAGCCAAGCCGGCAGCCAAAGGCAAGGTCACGCCGATCAAGTCCGTCAAGCAAGTCGAGCAGCCGCATCCGGCCAAGCACAAGGCGGTCGAAGTCCAGCTCAAGTCATCCGCCAGCCGCGCCGCCGACCAGCGCGGCATCAGCAAGCTGTTCGTGCTCGACACGAACGTGCTGATGCACGATCCATCGTCGCTGTTCCGCTTCGAGGAACACGATGTGTACCTGCCGATGATGACCCTGGAAGAGCTGGACAACCATAAAAAGGGCATGACGGAAGTGGCGCGCAATGCACGCCAGGTGTCGCGCACCCTGGACGCCCTGATCAGCAATACGGATGACGACGCTATCGAACACGGCATCCTGCTGTCCAAGCTGGGCAACAAGGATGCCAAGGGCCGTTTGTTCTTCCAGACGCGCCTGCAAAGCGCCGACTTGCCGGCTGGCTTGCCAGTGGGCAAGGCCGACAACCAGATCCTCGCCGTCGTGCGTTCGCTCGAGTCGGAGCAGGATGGCCGCCCCGTGGTGCTGGTGTCGAAAGACATCAACATGCGCATCAAGGCGCGCGCCCTGGGCTTGCCGGCCGAAGATTACTTCAACGACCATGTGCTGGAAGATACGGATTTGCTGTACTCGGGCATCGTGCAATTGCCGGACGACTTCTGGAACAAGCACGGCAAGGACATGGAATCGTGGCAGGAAAGCAAGAACGGCTACAGCTCCACCTTCTACCGCGTGACGGGCCCGTTCATTCCATCGTTGCTGGTCAACCAGTTCATCTACCTGGAACCGAAAAACGGCGAAACGCCATTCTATGGCCAGGTGAAACAGATCAACGGCAAGACGGCCGTGCTGCAAACCCTGCGCGACTTCAGCCACACGAAGAACAATGTATGGGGCGTGACGGCGCGCAACCGCGAGCAGAACTTCGCGCTGAACTTGCTGATGAACCCGGAATGCGACTTCGTCACCCTGCTGGGCCAGGCCGGTACCGGCAAGACCCTGCTGGCCCTGGCCGCCGGTCTGGCGCAAGTGCTGGAAACCAAGCTCTACAATGAAATCATCGTTACCCGCGTCACGGTACCGGTGGGCGAAGACATCGGTTTCCTGCCAGGCACGGAAGAGGAAAAGATGTCGCCATGGATGGGCGCCTTCGACGACAACCTGGAAGTGCTGAACAAGTCCGACTCCGATGGCGGCGAATGGGGCCGTGCGGCAACGCAAGACCTGATCCGTTCGCGCATCAAGATCAAGTCGCTCAACTTCATGCGCGGCCGCACATTCGTCAACAAGTTCCTGATCATTGACGAAGCGCAAAACTTGACGCCGAAACAGGTCAAGACCCTGGTCACGCGTGCCGGTCCCGGCACGAAGATCCTGTGCCTGGGCAACATCGCGCAGATCGACACGCCATACCTGACGGAAGGCTCGAGCGGCCTGACCTACGTGGTCGACCGCTTCAAGGGCTGGACCCACAGCGGCCACGTCACCCTGGCGCGCGGCGAGCGCTCGCGCCTGGCCGATCACGCCAGCGAAGTGCTGTAAGTGATAGCGGGCGGCGCAAGCTGCCCAGTCATTCGAAAGCCCCGGCTGCAGCGATGCAGGCGGGGCTTTTTTCATGTGCGCGACTTTTCCCTGCGACATGTTCTAATACCGCTCTCTTTCCTCCAGGACACCGTATCTGATGCCTCCCGCCTTCCAGTTGCTGCTTTGCCTCCTCATCTTCATGTTGATCCACATTTCCGTCATGGCGGCCTGCGCCAGGCTGTTCGGCATCACGGTCCGCAGTGTCAGCTATGGCGTGGGACCGACTTTGCTGAGCTGGGGGAAAGTCCACGTCAAGCTGCTGCCCCTGGCCGGCAATGTGGTGCTGAAAGATACGCGCGAGGAAACCCTGTATGACGACGATCCCTGTCTTGACGCCTATAACTTCCAGCCGTTGTGGAAGCAGGTGCTGCTGCCATTGAGCGGCGTGGCCGTGCTGCTGGCATTGTCACTGGGCATCATGGGAGCGTCGGGCTGGGACAGCTTTGTCGCCGCCTTCGGGCAAATCTTCCATGGCGCGCTGGCGCCGTTGTCGACGGCGCAGGAATTGCTGGGGGAAGGGGAAACCTTTGCCCGCACGCACGGCTTTGCGCTGGTGTTCACCCTGTTCTCGTTGAAACTGTGCGCCTTCAACCTGCTGCCGTTTGCCGGCTTGAACGGGGGACAAGCGCTGCTGGCCATCGCGCGCGGCGGCAAGCCGTATGTGACGTGGGAAGAGACGGCAGCAAAATGGCTATTGCTGCCGGGGCTGGCGGTCTTGCTGGCGTGGCTAGTGGCGTTCGGCTGGTATGGCTGGAAAATCATGGGCGCCTAGGCCTTGAGGCTATTATTTTTTAGATGCTTATCGTATGCTGGCACCACCGTCTTGACGCCATCGGTAAAAGGAGCCGGCATTTTCTCATTCGACACTTGCGGCACGCGCCTGGCCCTATGGGCCATCGCTGCCTACCAGCGCTATCTGTCGCCAGCCGCCAGGCACAGGCGGGGTATTGCGCCTGCGACTTGCCCATGATCGACTACACCGACGTGGCCAGCCTGGCTGATTGCTCGCGGCCGGGCCGCGGCAAGAACCCGATGTGGTTCCGCAATGACTATACAGCCAGTGCCGCACTGAAACGGCAGCAGGAAGAACACCGCAAGAAGATCAAACAGCGACAGGATACGGACAGCTAAATTCACACAATAACTTATAAATGAAATATTCATTCATGAAATGAATAATGCCCATTATCACTGTGAATTGGCTGGAAGCGGCACGGCGGCCTATACTCATGCCGTCTCCCCTACACTGCTTCCCATGCACACCCAGCTCAGCCCGCACACACCGCGGGCTTTTTGTTCCCCGTACCTGCCACTTCGTTTTTTTGCACTTTTTAGCAATCGCTGGGCTTGCGTGTCCCCGCCAGCCCAGCCCCCAGCAAGGAGCGCAACATGATCGTGCGCGAGCGTCCTTCGGCGCTGCGGTTGTTCCTGGTGGTGCGCGGCTCCGTCCTGCCGCGCATCCGCACTACCCTGATCGTCAATACCCTGATCGCCACCCTCGTCACGTGGTGCCACGGCACCTTGTTCGACCACAAGGTCATCCTCACCACCATCCCGTTTACCCTGATCGGCTTGCCGCTGGCCATCTTCCTTGGCTTTCGCAACACGGCCGCCTATGACCGCTACTGGGAAGCGCGCAAGCTGTGGGGCGAACTGGTCTTGCGCAGCCGCAACTTCTCGCGCCAGTGCCAGACGATGATACGCAGCGACACGCCTGCCCACGCCAGGCTGGGCCTGGAGGACGTGCGCGTACGCATGATTTACCGCACCATCGCCTTTTGCCATGCGCTGCGCCACCAGCTGCGCGACACGCGCGGACCAGCCGACTTGCAGCCGCTGCTGCGTGCGCCCGAATGGGAAGCGGCTTGCCAGGCCACGAACCCGTCCGACTACCTGATGCTGCAGATGGGCCACGACCTGGCCGACTGCATCGGGCAAGGCCGCATCGACAGCATCCTCGCCACGCAGATCGATAACACGGTCTCGGCCATGGTGGCGGCGGGTGCCTCGTGCGAACGCATCCGCAGCACGCCGATTCCGTTTTCGTATTCGCTGCTGCTGCACCGCACGGCCTATCTGTACTGTTTCCTGCTGCCCTTCGGCCTGGTCGACTCGCTCGGTTTCATGACGCCCTTCGTCGTCGCCATCGTCGCCTACACCTTCTTTGGCCTCGATGCCCTGGGCGACGAGATCGAGGAACCGTTCGGCGAAGATGCCAACGATCTGCCGCTGTCGGCCATGTGCCGCGCCATCGAAATCAGCTTGCGCGAATCCGTGCAGGACGAGAACGTGCCGCCGCCCATGCAAGCCGTCGACTTCCTTCTCCACTAAAACGCGACAACGCTTCCGCTTGACCTTCCCACCGGGGCAAGGATTACAGTGGAAGCACTTAATCATTCAAGGAGTGCTTGTCATGTATCAGTTACAAGTTGAAAACATGAGCTGCGGCCATTGCGTCGGCTCGGTCACGAAAGCGGTGCAAGGCGTCGATCCGCAAGCCCAGGTGCAGATCGACCTGGCCAGCAAGCGCGTCACGGTGGAATCGCCCGCCGAACTGGGCGCCATCAGCGCGGCCATCGTGGAGGCGGGCTATCCCGTTACCAGCGCGCAATAAGCGCCAGACACGTAAAACAGCCGGCCTTTGCGCCGGCTGTTTTTGTTTACCCGTCCAGTTCCGGGTAATGACGGAAGATGCCTTCTTCATTGAAGGCGATCCTGCGCTTCGACTTCAGGTAACGGGCAATATTCGGCCGCGCCGCCACGGCGTCATACAAGTCAGACAATGCCGGATATTCGGGCGCCAGGCGCGCCATGGCTTGCGGAAACGCATAACGCAAGCCAGCCAGCATCTGGAACAGCGACAGGTCGCCATACGTGAGCTTTGCGCCCAGCAGATACTGGCCGCGACTGCTCAGCAAGACTTGGGTGAAATAATCGAGGAATTTGGGCAAACGTGTTGCGCGAAAAACCGCGCTGCGCAGCATGGCCGCCTGCTGTTGCTCTTCGTAATACTGATTCACCGACAGCGGATGGTGCGTGTCGTGCACTTCCGTCAGCCAGTCGGCCATCGTCAGTTGCAGCTGGTTCAGCCACAAACGACCGCTTTCCGCGCGCGGCGCCAGGCCCAGGCGCCGGCCCAGGTACAAGAGGATATTCGTGGTCTGGCCGATCAGCATGTCGCCGTCGCGCAGCACGGGCGGCGCGTAGGCGGCCTGTGGCGTGCTGTCGCCGTCGAGGCAGGCCAGCATGGCGGGCACGCCCTGCCCCGGGCGTTCGGGCAAGCGGGCGATGTCGCGGTAGTCTGCGCCCGCCTCTTCCAGCGCCAGCCGGATGAATTCTCCGCGCCCCTGTATCGTGGGCCAGTAGTACAGTTCATAGACCATACACACCTCCGTTGATTTACATCAATGGCAACATGGTTTCGTTTCCGGGTCGCCGGCCAGTCCCAGGCTTTGCAGGATGGGGCAATCGGGCTTGTCGTCGCCATGGCACGATTGCGCCAGGTGGGCCAGGGTGTCGCGCATTTCCGTCAGTTCGGCGATGCGCTGATTCAAGTCCGCCACATGGGCCAGGGCGATGCCTTTCACGTCCGCGCTGGCGCGCTGGTCGTTTTGCCACAGCGACAGCAGTTCGCGGATCTGTTCCAACGAAAAACCCAAGCCCCGCGCGCGTTTGATGAAGCGCAAGGCGTGCAAATCGTTCGGCGTGTAGATGCGGTAACCGGCATCGCTGCGCGCGCTGGGTTTTAACAGGGCAATACTTTCGTAATAGCGTATCATTTTTGCCGATACGCCCGTCTCGCTTGCCGCCTGACCGATATTCATCCTTGTTGCTCCTTGGTATGCGCGCTGCGGGCTTTCCAGCGGCGCAGCAACAGGGCATTGCTGATCACGCTGACCGAACTGAAGGCCATCGCCGCGCCCGCCACCATGGGGTTGAGCAAGCCGAAGGCGGCCAGCGGAATGCCGATCAGGTTATAAATGAAGGCCCAGAACAGATTCTGCCGTATCTTGCTGTAAGTGCGGCGCGAGATATCGATGGCGTCCGCCACCAGGGCCGGATCGCCGCGCATCAGCGTGATGCCGGCCGCATGCATGGCCACGTCTGTGCCTGTCGACATGGCGATGCCCACGTCGGCGGCCGCCAGCGCGGGCGCATCGTTGATGCCGTCTCCCACCATAGCCACCTTCGCCCCTTCGCCTTTCAGCGCGACAATTTTAGCGGTTTTATCGGCCGGCAACATTTTCGCCGCCACCGTGTCGATGCCCAGCAGCTTGCCGACGGCGTCCGCGCTGCCTTGATTGTCCCCCGTCAACATCACCGTGCGGATGCCCAGGCTGTGCAAATGGGCAATGGCCGCCTGCGCGTTCGGCTTGACCTGGTCGCTGAAAGCGAACAGGCCCAGCAGTTCCGCTCCCGAAGCCAGCCACGAAATCGTGTTGCCCGTGGCTTCCAGGGACAAGGCCTGCTCCGCCAGCGGCGTCATGTCTACATTCAACTCCTGCATCAACCGCGTGCTGCCCAGTTTCAACTCCAGGCCATCCACGCTTGCCGCCAATCCCCGGCCCGGCAAGGCCGACAGGGCCGTGGCGGGCAAGGACTCGATGTGGCGCAGGGCAGCAGCATCGAGCACGGCCGTAGCCAGGCTGTGCTCGCTGCCGCGCTGGATGCTGGCCGCCAGCTGCAGCAGCCGCGTTTCCTCGATGCCGTGCGCATGCAGGGCCGCCAGCGCAGGTTTTCCCACCGTCAGGGTGCCCGTCTTGTCGAACACGACGGTATTGACGGCGTGCGCCACTTCCAGCGCTTCCGCATCCTTGATCAGGATGCCGTAACGGGCAGCGACGCCCGTGCCGGCCATGATGGCCGTCGGCGTGGCCAGCCCCAGCGCGCATGGGCAGGCGATGACCAGCACGGCCACGGCATTGATGATGGCGTTTTCCAGCTCGCCCGTGGCGAACCACCAGCCCAGCAAGGTCAGCAGCGCCAGCACCAGCACCACGGGCACAAAGATGGCGCTGACCTTGTCGACCAGGTGCTGGATCGGCGCCTTGGCCGCCTGCGCATCTTCCACGAGGCGGATGATGCGCGACAAAGTCGTCTCGCCGCCCACGGCCTGCGTGCGCACCAGCAACAAGCCATCCGCATTGATGGCGCCGCCTGTGACCTTGTCGCCCGGATGCTTATCGACCGGCAAGCTTTCGCCCGTGATCAGGGATTCGTTGATCTGGCTGGCGCCTTCCACCACGACGCCATCGACGGCCACCCGCTCGCCAGGGCGTATCACCACCAGGTCGCCCACTTTGACTTGTTCCACGGGCAAGTCGATCTCGACGCCGTCGCGGCGCACGCGGGCCGACTCCGGACGCAGGACTTGCAGCGCGCGAATTGCCGAGGCCGTCTGGCGCTTGGCGCGGCTTTCCAGCCATTTGCCCAGCAGCACCAGGGTGATGACGACGGCCGACGCTTCAAAGTACAGGTGCGGCAACATTTCACCGGCCGTCAGCCATTGATAGACGGACAAGCCGTACGCGGCGCTCGTGCCCAGCGCCACCAGCAGATCCATATTACCGCTGCCGGCGCGGGCCGCCTTCCAGCCCGCCTTGTAGAAACGCGCGCCAAAGTAAAACTGCACAGGTGTCGCCAGCGCGAATTGCAGAGCACCGGGCAGCATCAGATGGATGCCGGTCCATTCGAGCAGCATCGGCAGCATCAAGGGGAAAGCCAGCACGGCCGCGAACGCCACTTTCAGGCCGTCGCGGTTCGGCGCGGCAACGAGTGCGCTGGCCCGGCTGGCGGCGGGCACCTTGGCTGCATAGCCAG
The DNA here is from genome assembly GCF_002002885.1 of Janthinobacterium sp. LM6. Classification (GTDB taxonomy): domain Bacteria; phylum Pseudomonadota; class Gammaproteobacteria; order Burkholderiales; family Burkholderiaceae_D; genus Janthinobacterium; species Janthinobacterium kumbetense. Next base: position 4,974,541 of record NZ_CP019510.1, read on the forward strand.
CCTTGTCGATGGCGGCGATCAGGGTGCCCGCATCGGCCTCGCCCGTCACCTTGATGCGCGCGCTTTCCGTGGCCAGGTTGACGCTGGCGGCCAGCACGCCCGGCACCTTCAGCAAGGCTTTTTCCACCCTGCCCACGCAAGAGGCGCACGTCATGCCGGCGACGTTCAGGTCGATTTCGCGCTGCGCCACGCTGTAGCCAGCCTTTTCCACGGCCGCCTGCAAGGTGGCCAGGGGAATCGGCGTGCTGGACGTGACCTTGGCCACTTCGGTGGCCAGGTTGACGCTGGCCTGGGTCACGCCGGGCACGGCGGCCAGAGCCTTTTCCACGCGGCCCACGCACGAGCCACAAGTCATGCCTTCGATGGCCAGCGCCTGCGCATGGGCGGTGGAAGGAGGAGGAGAACTGGAATTGGCGGGAGCGAGTGCGGCCTGGTTCATGGCAGATCCTGTACGAAAGAGTAACGAATAGGGTCAGGATCTGCTATCCCATGATGGGAAGGTCAAGCCCTATTTGCACGGTGTGCCGGGCTTGTTTGAAGACTTAGCGCACCACGCAGTCGATGGCGGCTGGTTTGCCGCCGCCTGCCGCGCTGCCCGGGCCCGGTGACGCCGCTGAAAAGACCGGCGGCGGCGTGAACGGGATGCCGGGGTTGACGGGCAAGGGGGCGGGCGGCTGCCTGAAGTTGGGAGTAAAACCAAATTGCCCGGCAGAAAAATTTTGCGACCCGGCAGGATTGCTAACATGAATCAGGCCATCGAGCACCTGCACGTACAAACCGGGTGGCAGCGCCACGGGCGCCGGTGCATTGGGCAACGCTGGCCCGCCAGGTGCCGCCGGCGGCACGTAACTGGCAACAAACGTCGTGCCGCGGATGCCGATGGTGGCGGCCGGCGTCTTCATCTCGAAACGCTCCTTGTTGCGCTTGCCCAGCAAGCCCGTGACGGAACGCAAGCCGCCCTTGAGCAGGCTGAAGATGGCGTGGTCGCCGTCGGGCTGCTCGGCCGTGTAGCTGAATTGCTCGATCACGAAACTGGTATTCGGCTTCAGGGTGATTTCGCTATTGTCGATCAGCTTGATCAAGGCATAGGTTTCCTTTTCCGTCAGCAAGGTATCGCCCTGCTCGACTTCGGACTTGATGGCCAGGATTTTCATCTTGCCATCCGCCTTCTTCGCCATCAGCGGACCGCTCAACTGCATCACCGTGCCCGCCACCTGTCCCGCCCAGGCGTGCGCGCCCACGCACATCAGGGCCAGCCACAGCAAGGCCTTAATTGCAGTACATTTTTTTTGCGGCATCATCGTATTTGTATCCTGTGGGTTTATCTGTGGCATCGGCAACATCCTTGCTGTCTTTCTTCTTGTCATCATCCTTGGCTGGCGACGCAGAAGCGAGCGGGGCGTTGGCACGGTCGGCCTGCTTGATGATACGCAAGGCTTCATCGATGGCGGCGCTGGCGCTGGCATCGATGACGGGCTTGTCGACGGTCGTGGCAGGCAGGAAGATGGCGTCCGCCATGCTCACCGCGCCATTCGGCGCCAGCAAGCTGACGTTGGCGCGCTGGCGGTTGATGCGCACACCCGAGTCGCCCGTGATGCTGCCCGCTTTCGCCAGCACGCTCATACTGGCCGCAGCCGGCAAGGCGAAGCTTGCCGTGTCCGCAAAGCGCACATTGCCCCCCGCGCTGGCGCTGAAGTTGCCGCCGCCGAGAACCTGGGCATTGCCGCCGATACGAATGTCGCCGCCAGCCGCCAGGCTGATGTCGCGCGCCGCTGCCAGCTGCGCACCATTGCCCAGCAGCACGTCCGTGCTGGCATTGAGCGCAATGTCCTTGCCTTCGATCTTGCCGTTGATGGTGACGGGGCTATGCGCCGTCACGCTGACGTTGCCGCCATTCGCATTGATATTGCCGGCCGTGACGCCGCCCGTGTTCTCGATGGCGATGTTGCCCGCGCCCGTAACCAAGGTTCCCAGGACCAAGGTGCCCGGCGCCGAGGTATTGTTCAGCGCAATGCCGCCCCCTGCGCTATTGCTGGCGGTAAAACTGCCCACCTGGTTGCCCACATGGCCCAGCACGATGCCGTCGCGCGCCTGCGCAGCCAGGCTGCCGGCAAGCAAGGCGCCATCCTGGCCGATGGCGCCGTTCAGGGCGCTCAGTTTCACCTCGTTGGCCGCCAGGCTGGCGAAGCGCACATCTCCCGCCGCTTGCGTGATGGCCAGTTGGCCCGCCAACCGGATGGCGCCGGCCGTCTGATTAAAACTGTTGGCGACGAGCAAGTTACCGTTACCGCTCAGCATGCCGCCGCCTTGCGCATAACGGTCCGCCGACAGGCTGCCGTTCAGCAGCAAGCTGCCGCCGTTGATTTCCAGGCCGGCCTGGCCGCCCAGCACGGAGAGGTCCAGCGCGCTTTCACCGAGCGTCAGGCTACCGCCCGTCAACAGCAAGCCCGACGCCGAATGCAGCTTTTTCAGGATGGTGCTGCCGGCCGCCGCGCTGTAGGTGACGATACCCTTGCTGTTGCTGAAGTCGACGGCCAGCACGTTCGCGCCTTCCGGCACCACACCGCCATCCCAGTTGGCCGCGTCGCTCCACAAGCCGCTGCCGCTGCCGACCCAGGTTGACAATTGTTTTTGCGCAATCGTTGCCTGCGCCGTGCCGCCCGTCGTTTCCAATGTGTAATTGCCCGCATCGGCGCCCGCCAGGCGGAAGCCGCTGGCTGTCACCAGCTTGCCCGCGCCCGCATTCTTGTCGGCAAAGCTGCCGCTGCCGCCCACCACGCTGACCACATCCTGGCCCAGCACGCCGTTCGCCGACGCGCTGACGGCGGCATTCGTGGTGCCGTCATACACCTTGCCGGCCGCGCTCAGGCTGGCCAGGGTCAGGCTGGCGGGCGTAATGCTGGCCAGCAAGCCCGTCGGCAAGACGATAAAATAGTTGCCCGCATCGGCGCCTGCCAAGGTCGCGCCGCTCAGCTGCACCACCTTGGCCGCGCCCACGTTCTTGTCCGCAAAGTTGGCCACTGCCGAGGCCACCAAACTGTCGCCGGCGATGCGGTCATCGCCCAGGACCAAACTGGCGCCCGTCGTGCCATCGTAGACCTTGTTACCCACCACGCCGGACAGGTTCAGCGCACGCGCGCCGATGTCGGCCGTGGTGCTGCCCGTATTTCCATTGAGCACATAGTTGCCCGCATCGGCGCCCGTCAGGTGGCCCGTCGCCACCTGGTAGTCGACGCTTTTGCCGCTGCCCACGTTCTTGTCGCGGAAGCTGCCCAGCAAGCCGGCCATGCCGACCTGGTCGCCCGCCACCAGGCCTTCAAAATAGCCGTCCAGGGCCGCTTGCAGCGTGCCGTCGTAGACGCGGCTGTGCGCGCCCGAGACGCCATAGTTCAGGATGCGCGCCGTGATGGCCGCCGTGCCGTCCGCCGTCGTCGCGGCCAGGCTGTAGTTGCCCAGCTCGTTGCCGTCCAGGGTCAGGCCGCTGGCGTGCACGGCCTTGCTGCCGCCCGCGTTCTTGTCGAGGAAGGCGGCGCTGCCGCTGATGCTGATGTTGTCGCCCGTTACCACATTGCCCAGCACGAAGGTGGCGCCGTCATAGCCCAGATTGCCGTCATACACCTTGCCATTGCCGCCGATGCCGACCGTCAGGATGCGCGGCGTGATGGCGTAGGTGGTCGTGCCGCCCAGGGTGATGTCGTACTTGGTCGACCACAGCCCCGTCAGGCCATAGGTTCCCACATTGCGTGCATTGCTCCCGTAGCCGAGGCTGCCATTCACGCCCGCGTCGCCATCGAGCAATCCCACGTAGCCTATCGTGCCCAGGAAGGCGGCCAGCTGGCCATCGTAAACCTTGCCGCTGGCATTGTCCGTGACATTCACTTGCAGCGGTTTCAGGAGCGCCTTCAGCATCGGCGTCGTATAGCCATCGTAGATGCGCCAGACACTGCTGAAATTGAAATCGTTGAAGCTGCCCTGCTGCTGCATCTGCGCCGTGGTGCGGCCACTGGCGCCGCCCTGGTCCATCAGGATGCCGGCCGTCTCATAATTCCAGAAACCGAACGCGATGCCCGCGCCCACATCGGCGCGGCCCACCAGCCCGCCCACCGTGCCGCCCGCAAAGCCGCTGCCGGCCACGGCGCCGCTGCTGTAGACGTGGCTGGCGCTGCTGCCCGCCACGCTCCAGCCGATCAGCCCGCCCAGGTTTGCGCGGGACACCGCCACATCGCCATCGGCCGACACGCCGACGGCACCGGTGGCGTAGGCGTCGCTGATGCTGCCGCCATTGCGTCCCGCCAGGCCACCGATATTGGCCGCGCCGCGCGCGGCGCCCGTGGCGTAGGATTGCGAAATGGCGCCGTCATTGTTCCCCACCAGGCCGCCGACCTTGTCGCGCGCTCCCGTCACGTCGCCCGTGGCATAGGCGGCATCGATACTGGCGCCGGCCAGGTTTGCCCCCACCAGCCCGCCGATGCTGCCGCCATTGTCCGCATTGATGCCCGCGACGTTGCCGCTGGCGCTGGCATTGCGCAGCGTGCCGCCGTTGCTGCCGACCAGGCCGCCGACGGCGCTGGCGCCGCTGACCGCGGCGCTGCTGCGCACGCTGTCCAGCGTCCCGCCCGCATTCAGGCCGACCAGCGCGCCGACATTGTTCAAGCCCGCCACGCTGCCATTTTGCAGGGCCAGGTTGCGTACCGTCCCACCCTGCACCTTGCCGAACAGGCCCACGCCGGAACTGACGGTCGGGTTCAGGGCATTGATGTACAGGCCATTGATGGCAAAACCGCCGCCGTCGAACATGCCCGCATACCCTGCGCCATCGCCGCCGGCGATGGGCGCAAAACCGGCGCCCTGGTTCCAGCTGGTCGTGCCGCTGGCGTCGATATTGCCCGCCAGCCGATAGTTGTTGCCCAGCCCCAGGCTGCCGATGCCTTGCAAGCCGTAGATATCGACGATCTGGTAAGGCGCGGCCGTGCTGCCGTCGCCGCCGCTCACGCGCAGGAAGCTGGCGCCCGGCGCGATGCTGAAGCGGCTGGCGGAGAAAGCGGCCAGGCCGGGCGCATTTTGCGTCCACGCGCCGCCGTCGAGGGCAAACAGGCCGCCGACCGTGACGGCGCCCGTGGCCGTGATAGGGGAAGCTGAATTGAGGCGCAGGTCGCCCGCCAGATTGATCGCATTCGAGATGCGCATCCCGCCCGTATTGCTGCCGTCGCCGATGGTCAGCGAGGATGCCGAGATGCCGGCCAGTTCGGCCGCGTCCAGGCCCAGGGCGCCGCCGGACTTGCTGCCCAGGTCGATGAGGCGCGAGCTGCTCAGGGGCTTGATCGCCACGCTGGCGCGCCCGCCGGTGCCGCCGAAATCGAGCGTGCCGCCGATGCTGATGCTGTCGGCCTGCAAGGTCACCGTCTGGCCGCCGGTGCCGCTGCCCGTCAGCCGCGCGCCGCCGCCCGTCAGGTTGATTTCGCCGCCAGCGAAATTGGCGCGCAGGGACAGGTTGCCGCTGCCGACGCTGACCACGCCGCTGCCCGCCACGCTGGCGCCGGACAGCGACACGCTGCCGCCGTTCGTCGTGATCGGCGCGTTCAGGTGGATATTCGCGCCGGAACCATACGCGGCGCCGCTGCTGGCGTCGTTGGCCGACAAGGTCACATTGCCGCCGTTGGTGCTAATGGCTGCATACACATTGATCGTCTCGCCCGCCGTGGCGCTCAGGCCGATGCCGGGATTGAGCATATTGACGGTGCTGCTGAAATTGATGCGGTGCTGAGCCTGCAAGGTCACGTTGCTGTTGGCGTTAGAAATCACGTCGGCGCCGATGCTGGTGCTGCTGGAGGGCGGACCTTCGGCAAACTCGTCCACGTCACCGAGGCTGCCGCCGCCGCCCTGCACCACGTCGATGTCATACGGATCGAGCAGCCAGGTGCCGCGCTTGCCGCGGCGTGCACTCGTATCGACGCGGATGCCGCCCACGGCCAGGGAATGGCCCGAGGTTTCCACGAAGCCGCCGTCGCCGCCTTGCGCGCCGCCGCGCGCGGAAATGCTGCCGTGCACCTGCGCCGATTCATTGCCCCAGGCGATGACCTTGCCGCCGTTGCCGCTGTCGATGGCATCGGCCTTGACGCTGGCGTCCTTGCCGACGAGCACTTGCCGCGCATTCTGCACGGCCGCGTTCTTGCCCTGGTAGTCGCCGCCCAGCAAGACCGTGCCGCCGCCCGTGGCGCCGCTGGCATCGATCGCCGCATTGCCCAGCAAGCCCACCTGCTCGCCCAGCACCTGGATGTCGCCGCCCTTGCCTGCCGCGCCTGTAGCGCTGGTCACGCTGCCCGCGTCGAGCAGCGCCTTGCCGCTGGCCTTGAGGACGATCCTGCCGTTGTCGCCGACGACGGCACTGTTCGCGTTGAGCACGCCGCGCTGGCTGACCAGCGCGCCGGCCATGCCGATGCTGCCGCCCTGGGCGATGATCTGGCCCAGGTTCAGGGCCTGGTCGGCGGGCGCCGACACCAGCACGCGCAATTGCGGATTGCCGGGGTCGGCCAGCTGCACGCTGCGCCCGGCCGCCAGGATCACTTCGCCGTTCGGCGCCGTGATGAGGCCCGTGTTTTCCACGTTCGGCGCGATCAGCAGCACTTGTCCGCCCTTGCCCGCGTTGATGGTGCCCGCATTGCCGACGGCACCAGCCACGCCGCCCGCCGTGAACTGGCGCTTGCCGGCCAGGAAATCCTCGTTCGTCATGCCCAGGCTCGATGCCACCAGGCCGTTGACGTCCACTTTCGCGCCCTGGCCGAAAACGATGCCGTTCGGATTGATCAGGAACACCTTGCCGTTCGATTCCAGGCTGCCCAGGATCTTGCTGGGGTCTTGTCCCGTGATGCGGTTGAGTACGGCGCTATTGCCGTTTTGCTGGATGAAGCGCGTGATTTCGCCCGCATGGATGGAAAAGCTCTGCCAGTTGATGATGGTGTTGGGCGTGTTCGTGATCGAGAACACATTGCCCTGCTGGTTGAACGTCGCCTGTCCATGGACCACCTGCGGCAAGACGGGGTTGGCCTGCGCCGCGCCGAAGCAGCCGGCCAGCAGCAGTGCCAGCGCCGTGCGGCGCAGGGGCAAGGCACAAGGTGGAGCAAATGATGGCGTCAGGATGAAAACGGAGGCGTGCTGGGCGTGGTTTTGCATGGTGTTCATCCTGATACTAGTAGGCCAAGGCGAGGCGGAAATGCAGGCGGTTGACGCCCCGCTGTCCCGTGTCGCCGCCATTGACGACATGGGCGTAATCGAGTTGCAGATTGGCGTAGCGGCTCAGCAGCAAACGCAGGCCGAGTCCGCCGCTGCTGATGCCTTGCGAAGCACTTTCGCCGGGCAGCGCATGGTTGCGGCGCAGCCAGGCCGTGTCATAGAAGGCCAGCGCGCGGCATTGGTAACCGAGGGCCTGGCCGCACCAGTTCGGCGTGTACAGTTCCAGGTTCAGGCTGGCGCCCGAGTCATTCGACACCTCGCGCTCGGCAAAGCCGCGCACGGACGCGGCGCCGCCGGCGCCGAACTGCTCGCCCGGCACCAGCGCGTCCGGCGTGACTTGCGCATTGACGAGCGCGCGCCATTGCCAGCCGCCGGCCAGCACGCGTCCGGAACTGGCGCTCAGGCGCAGCGTGTTGTAGGCGGCCTTCGCATGCGCGCGCACGCGGTCGAAATCGGCTTGTGCGCCATGCTTGCCGCCAGGAATGTTATGCGCGAACGTGACGGCCACGCTGGTCTCGCCCGTGGGCAAGGTCCAGGCGCCGATGTAGCTGACGCTGAGCGGGTGCACGGTGACGTCGGCGCCCAGCTCCATGCCGAACAGCTGCACGCTGTTGCGGTAAGCCTTGTAATCGACACCGTACACGAGCTTGGGTTCGAAATCGCCGCTGCGGGCAAAGTTCTGGTTGTAGCGGATGCCGGCCATGCTGCCCTGGCCGCTGACGGCCAGGTCGAAGATGCCGGCCGAAATGCTGCCCGAATCGACGTTCGAGTAGCTGGCGAAAAAATCCATCGAATCGCCCAGCGCATACAGCGGCAAGTGGTAGCCGGCGCCATACACGCCCACCTTGTCCGGCTTTTCCAGGCTGCTCGTGTATTGCAGGCTGGCCACGTGGTCGCGGCCGAACAGGTTGGCGTGCTGCAGCACCACGCCCACGTGCGTCTTGCCCGTTTGCGCATTGCCAGTATTGTCCACGTTGAGCATGGCTTTCCAGGGCTGTTCATCGGCCACCGTGACGATGGCATCGATGGCGCCCGCCGGCTCGTCGGCCTGCAGGCGCACTTCGATCTTGCGCGCCGGGTTTTCATTGGCCAGCTTCAGGCTTTGCGACAGGGCCGGCAAGTTCGGCGTCTCGCCTTCGCGCAAGGACGGCAAGGCGCGCCGCACGTTGGCCTCGTCAACGTAGATGTTGCCGCTGATGGCGAGCTTGCCGAGCGGCGTTTGCAGCACGCTCAGGCGCACCACGCCCCGTTCCAGTTCCTGTTCCGGCAGTTGCACCTGCACGGCGCTGTAACCGCGCTCGCGGTAAGCCGCCTCCAGCGCCTCGACGGCGCGGGCGATGTCGGAAAAGTCGCGCCGTACTCCCGTAAAAGGCGCCAGCAAGGCTTGCACCTGCGCGGACGTGAGCAGGGTATTGCCCTGGACGTCGAAGCGGCGGATCTCGAAGCGCGGCACGCCATCTTCCTGCAGGACAGGAGCAGCTTCATCCATGGAAACGGCAGCGCCGGCGGCGCCGACGGCGAACAGCAGCGCGGAACCCGCAAGCAGGTGCACCAAACGATATGTCATGTGAAGGATTTCTTGTGTAACCGGACAAGCGCGCGGCCCGCAGGCGCCAGCGTGTCCGGCAATGGATTGAAGACAAATTTTAGACGGCTTTTTGTTTCCAGTCAGAAATTTCTAACATTTCTCCCTGATTTTTATCGCAACGCAACAAACAGTGTGCGCACAGTGATAAAAATGCCGCAATAACGGGCATTTTCCGGCGCGCTGGCAGCCTTACTTACTATGCAATTCTGTCACGCCATCCCAGTCGGCTGACGGCGGCAGGCTGCGATAGCGTTCCAGGCGCGCCGCGTACAGCCGGTACAAGCCGTCATCGGGAAAGTCCGCCTGCAAGCGGGCCAGCTGCGCGCCAGCCGCCGCCCAGTCGCGCGCGCGCAACAAGGCCTGCACCGCGTGCCAGCGTTCCAGCTGCGCCAGTTCCGCGGCGGTAGCATCAGCCAGCAGGCAGCGCGGCTCGAAGATGGCCACCGCTTCCTGCTTGCCCTGCACTCTGACCCGATCCAGCTCGCGGTACAGGAATGCGGCGGCCGCCGCGCGCGTGGCCTCACCCACCACGATGCCCACGCCATACAGCTTGCTGGCCCCTTCCAGGCGCGCGGCCAGGTTGACGCTGTCGCCCATGACGGTATAGGCGCGGCGGATGCGCGAGCCCATGTCGCCCACATGCATGGGTCCCGTATTGAGGCCGATGCCGATGTGCAGCGCCGGCCAGCCGCGCGCGCAAAACTGCCGGTTCAGCCGCGCCGCGCTGCCCTGCATCAGCAGGGCGCTGGCCACGGCCCGGCTGGCGTGATCGCCAAAGGCAACGGGCGCGCCCCAGAACGCCATCACGGCGTCGCCGATGTATTTGTCGAGGGTGCCGCCATGGCTGTCGCGGATATCTTCCGACATCGCCGTCAGGTATGCATTGATGTATTCGCGCAGGGCGGCCGGCGCCAGTTGCTCGGAAATGGCCGTGAAACCGCGCACGTCGGCAAACAGCACCGTCAGTTCGCGGTTCTCGCCCTCCATGGTGTAGCGCTGCGGATCGTCAGCCATCTCGGCCACCAGTTCGGGTGCCACATATTCGCCGAAACGGGCCACCAGCGCGCGTCCCTTGCGCACCTCGAAAAAATAGCCCCACGCCAGGTTGGCGATGAACAGCGCGACGATCAGCAACAGCAGCACGGCGCCGCCCAGCACCAGGTCGTGCGCGGCGTACAGGTACAGGTTGATGGCGATGACGGCCGCCAGCGCGCCCATGGTCGCCAGCATCACGCCGGCCGGCGGCAGCACGGCCAGGGCGCCCGCCAGCAGCAGGCCAAACAGCACGATCTGCACCAGTTCGAATGCCAGCGCATAGTCGGGCCGCGCCTTGAAACGCCCGTCGAGCATGGACTTGATCAGGTTGGCGTGCACTTCCACCCCCGGATACTCGGCATTCACGGGCGTGGCGCGGATATCGTTCAAACCGGGCGCCGTGGTGCCCACCAGCACGAGGGCGCCCTTGAGCAGCGCCGGCGGCACCGTGCCGGCCAGCACGTCGGACGCCGACACATAGCGGAAGGCGCCGCCATCGGGGCCGCCCGCGCCGCGGTACTGCACCGTGGTCGTCAAGGCTTCGCCCACCGGTATCGCCAGCGCGCCGCGCGGCGTGAACAGCATGATGTGTTCGAGTCCGCCGCTGGCCAGCTCGCGCGCCGACAGGGTATCGGCCGTGCCCGTGAATCGGGGGGCGATGGCACGCGCCTGCAGGTAGACGGCCACGGTGGCCAGCGACAGCGACGGATAATAGCCGTCGCCGATGCGCTGCAACAGGGTCGAGGAACGCACGACGCCATCGGCGTCGGTCAGCGCCGTGAAGATGCCGGCGCCCTGCGCGGCCGCCTGCAGGGACGCGATATTGGCTTCGTAGCCGCGCGCCACGTAAGCCGTGACGGTGCGCCCGTTCAAGTCGGCGACGGTAAAAGCAGGATTGGGCAGCACGCCCTTCCTTTGCTGCTCCGACACGCTGTAGCCAAGCACCACGGGCTGGCCGCGCATGGCCTCGGCAAACAGGCCATCGTAGTCCATGGCCGGGCGCAGTTTTTCCAGCTGCGCCGGCAAGCCGGCCACGCCCGCCAGTTCGCCCTGCGCCAGGCCTTGCAGCACGGCGTAGCCGGAACTGGTGTCCGCCTCGGGAAACGCAATATCGAAACCCAGCGCGGCCACCCCGTAATGGCCGGTGAGCTGGCGCACCAGGCGCGCCTGGATATCGCGGCTCCACGGAAAGCGGCCCACGCGGGCCAGGCTTTGCTCGTCGATGTCGACGATGACGATGCGGCGGTCCAGCTGCGGCGCATCCAGGCGCATGCGCCAGTCGCCCAGCATGGCATCGAGGCGGGCAATATTCTCATTCCCGGCCAGGCACAGGACGGCCGCCGCCAGCGTCAGCATGATGCCCAGCAGCGACCGCGCCCCGTGCTTGCGCCAGGCCAGCGACAGCTTCAAGGGGTGTAGCCCGGAATGGCCGCCTCGTCGACGGCATCGATCTGGCTCGGATGCATGTGCTTTTCAGCGAAGGTCAGATAGACTTTGCTGCGGATGAAAACGTCGAACAGCTCCGGGTCGATATGCCCGTTCAGGCTGAAATTACCGAGGATGCGCAGGGATTCCGACAGCGGCTTGCCCTTTTTATACGGCCGGTCGCGCGCCGTCAGGGCCTCGAAAATGTCGGCAATCGCCATCAGCCGCGCCGGCACCGACATCTGCTCTTTCGTCAGCCCGCGCGGATAGCCCTTGCCATCCATGCGCTCGTGGTGGCCGCCCGCGTATTCCGGCACCTTCTGCAGGTGCTTGGGCCACGGCAGCGCTTCGAGCATGCGGATCGAGACGCTGATATGGTTGTTGACGATGGCCCGCTCGGCCGCCGTCAGGGTGCCGGCGCGGATGGTCAGGTTTTCCGTCTCGTCGGCGTCGAGAAAATCGCGCAGTTCGCCGTCGGCGGCGCGCCAGCGGCGCCTGGCGATCTGCCGCACGCGCTCCTGGTCGGCCTGCGCCATGCTTTCGCCGCCGACATTCACCGTGCGGATGAAGTCGCGCTCTTCGCGCAGCGCCGCCTGCTCCTGTGCCAACGCGCGGGCGATGGCGTCCGCCTGCTGCGGCTGCGCCGCCTGCTGGCGCAAGGCCGCGATCTCCGCGTCGCGCAGCAGCACTTCGTAGCGCGTGTCGATCAGGGCGATACGATCAAAAATGGTTTCCAGCTTGGTCGCCTTGTCGACCACGTGCACGGGCGTGGTGATCTTGCCGCAGTCGTGCAGCAGGCCGGCCAGCCACAGCTGCTTGCGCTCGTTGTCGCTGAGCCGGAAATCAGCCAGCGGCCCCGTTTGCGTGGCGTGCGCGGCGTCGGCCAGCAGCATCGTCAGCTCGGGCACGAACTGACAGTGGCGGCCCGTGTACGGCGACTTTTCATCAATGCCGATATTGATCAACGTAACGAGCGATTCGAGCAGCTCTTCCAGCTGCGAAATGAGCAATTGATTCGTCAGCGCCACGCCCGCCTGCGCGGCCAGCGCCTCGATGAAGCGCTGGTCGGTGGAGGAAAAGGCGCGCACCTGGCCCGTTTCGCCATCCTTGGCATTGACCAGCTGCAGCACGCCGATCAGGTCGCCCTCGTGGTCGCTCATGGGCACCGTCAGGATCGATTGCGTATGGTAGCCGTGGTGGCGGTCGAAATCGCGCATGCCGGAAAAATTGAAGCCCTCGTCGCGATACACGTCGGCGATATTCACGCTGCGGCGCAGGTTCGCCGCATACGCGGCCACCGACGCCAGGTTCGGCTGGCCGACATCGTCAAACAGGGACACGCCAGGCAAGCCCATGTCGGCGCCCTGCGCGATGCCCAGGCTGTCGTTGACGCTGATGTCGAACGCCAGCTGGCGCCCCCCGGCCATGGGCCGGTACAGGGTGGCGCCGTCGGCGCCGCTCATGCTTTTTGCCAGCAGCACGATGCGCTGCAACAGCGCGCCGATATCGTGTCCTTCGCCGCCCAGGCCATGGCCGAGCGCGACACTGAGTTCGGTCAATTGCTCCAGTCTGTGGGCGATTTTCTCAGGGTGCAACTGAGGCATGTTGGCGGCAATCAGGTAATGGGCAAGCAAAAAAGGGGAAGTCGGCAAGCGCCAGTGTAACGGCCACCCTGCGCACTGTACATTACTTAGTTACAACAAAATGAAATAACTTGCCATATTGCAACACGCATAAATGTTGCCGCCAATCTCATTAATTAGAATAGAATCAACAATAATTACACCGTAACAAGGTACTGAATGAAATTCACGTTCAGGGGCGTGCGCGGCTCCATCCCCTCTCCCGGTCCGCGCACGGCGCGCTATGGCGGCAACACCACGTGCATCGAAGTACGCACCGACAACGATAGCCTGATCATCCTCGATGCGGGCAGCGGCATCTTCTCGCTGGCGCAGCAACTGCCGCCGGGCGAACCCGTCGACGCGCACGTCTTCATCACGCACAGCCACTGGGACCACATCCACGGCCTGCCCATGTTTTCGCCCTTGTTCGTGGCCGGCAACCGCATGCGACTGCATGGCGCCTTTGATGCCATCAGCGGACGCGGCATCGAGCACGTGATGGCGGTGCAGCTGCAAGGCAGCTATTTTCCTGTCAGCGAAGCGGCCATGGCGGCCAGCATCGAGTACCGCACCCTGGTGCCCGGCGAAGCCGTCGAGGTGGGCGGCGCGCGCGTGCGCGGCGCGGAAATGAACCACCCTGTCGTCAATCTCGGCTACCGCATCGACTGCGGCGGCGCCGCGCTGTTTTTCAGCGGCGACCATGAACCATTCTACAACCTGCATCCGCCCGGCCATGCCGAGCACGCGGCCTGCGCGGCGCGCAATGCGCAGCGCCAGGCCGGCATCGACGCGCTGATCGCCGGCGTCGATGCGCTGATCATGGATTGCTCCTACACGCGCGAGGAATACCCGGGCAAGCAGGGCTGGGGCCACGGCACCTTCGACGCTGCCTTCGACCTGGCCCTGCGCTGCGGCGCGCGGCGCCTGTACTGCACCCACCACGAACCGACGCGCAGCGACGAGCAGCTCGAAGCCGTGTTTGCCGACGTGATGGGCCGCTATGCGAGCCGCCTGGCAGGCTTGCAGGTGTTCCTCGCCAGCGAGGGGCTGACGGTGGAACTGGCCGGCACATAAAAAAAGGGAGCCGCAAGGCTCCCTTTTTACTGGCGTTGACTATCCATTACATGATGTGGTGGCCAATCCACCACGCGACTGCTGCGACGAAGGCCGACGCGGGAATCGTGAAGATCCAGGCCCAGACGATATTGCCGGCAACACCCCAGCGCACGGCGGACATTTTTTGCGACGAGCCGACGCCGACGATGGCGCCCGTGATGGTGTGCGTGGTCGACACGGGAATGCCCAGCGCCGTCGAGACGAACAGGGTGATCGCACCGCCCGTTTCGGCGCAGAAGCCGCCGACCGGTTTGAGCTTGGTGATCTTCTGGCCCATGGTCTTGACGATGCGCCAGCCGCCGAACAGCGTACCGAAGCTGATGGCCGTGTAGCACGAGATGATGACCCACATCGGCGGCATGGCATCGGCCGCGCTCGAGTAACCGGCGGCGATCAGCAGCATCCAGATGATGCCGATGGTTTTTTGCGCATCATTGCCGCCGTGGCCCAGGCTGTAGGCGGCTGCCGAGACCAGCTGCAGGCGGCGGAACCACTTGTCGACCTTGCGCGGCGTCGAACGCACGAAGATCCACGACACGAGCAGCATCATGATGGAACCGAACACAAAGCCCAGCACAGGTGCGATCACGATGAAGGCCACCGTTTTCCACAGGCCGGCCGCGACCAGCGCGCCCGTGCCGGACTTGGCGACGGCGGCGCCCACCAGGCCGCCGATCAGCGCGTGCGAGGATGACGAAGGAATCCCGTAGTACCAGGTAAACAAATTCCAGAAGATGGCGCCCATCAGCGCGCCGAAGATCACGTACTGGTCGATCACCGCCGGGTCGATGGTTCCCTTTCCCACCGTGGCGGCCACGGTCAGCTGGTGGAACACGAAGATGGCGACGAAGTTGAACGTGGCGGCCATGGCAACCGCGGTCTGCGGTTTCAATACGCCCGTCGAGACCACCGTGGCGATCGCGTTGGCGGCATCGTGGAAGCCGTTCATGAAGTCAAACAGCAGTGCGAGGACGATCAACAGGCCTAGCACGTAGATGCTGATTTGTATGGTCATTGTAGTTTCTTTTCTGATTCTGGTTCAGGACAGGCCCAACGCTTACGCGTTTTCGACGATGATGCCTTCGATAATATTGGACACATCTTCGCAACGGTCGGTCACGGTTTCCAGAATTTCGTAGATCGCTTTCAGCTTGATCAGGTTGCGCACGTCCGGCTCGTCGCGGAACAGCTTGGACATGGCGGCGCGCATCACGTGGTCGGCGTCCGATTCAAGGCGGTCGATCTCTTCGCAGATGGCGACGATCTTGCGCGAGTTATCCATGTTGTGCAGCATGGCGACGGCGTCGCGCACTTTTTCGGTACAGGCCAGCACCAGTTCGGCCAGGCGCTTGGCTTCCGGCGTGACGGCCTTCAGGTCGTACAGCGAGACGGTTTGCGCCGCATCTTCCAGCAGGTCGAGGATGTCGTCCTGGCGCGTGATCAGCTGATGGATGTCATCGCGGTCGATCGGCGTGATGAAGGTCTTGTGCAGCATTTCCACGGTGGCGTAGGTGACTTTGTCCGCCTGTTTCTCGATGCTTTCGATCGCATGCACGCGGTTTTCCAGGTCGTCGAAATTGGTCATCAGGCCGAGCATCTCTTTGGCGCCCTTGACGCACAATTCCGCGTGCTGGTTAAACAATTCAAAAAACTTGCCCTCAGTGGGCATCAAGCGTCCAAACATGTCATTCTCCGTTAAGCATTGAGTCGTATTATTTACTACAGAAAGCCGCCCCTTTTGATGAAGGGGCGGCCAATGGAATATCAGTGCTGCTGTGTTAGTCGCCTTGGTAAAGCGCCAGGCCACCACTGTAATTGCCAAATTTGGTGTACTGCCCCATGAAGGTGAGGCGGATGCTGCCGATTGGACCGTTACGTTGTTTACCGATGATGATTTCGGCCGTTCCCTTGTCCGGCGAGTCGGGGTTATACACCTCGTCGCGGTAAATGAACAGGATCACGTCGGCATCCTGCTCAATAGCGCCCGATTCGCGCAAGTCGGACATGACAGGACGTTTATTCGGGCGTTGCTCCAGCGAGCGGTTCAGCTGGGACAGCGCAATCACGGGGCAACCGAGTTCTTTCGCCAGGCCTTTCAAGCCCCGTGAAATCTCGGAAATCTCCGTGGCGCGGTTGTCGCCCGGCGTATTGGCCGACATCAGCTGCAAGTAATCGACGATGATCAGGCCCAGCTTGCCGCACTGACGCGACAAACGGCGCGAGCGGGCGCGCAACTCGATGGAATTCAAGGCCGGCGTTTCATCGATGTACAACTGCGCGTCGTTCATCTTCTGGATCGCATTCGTCAGGCGCGGCCAGTCTTCGTCGTTCAGGCGGCCAGTGCGCAGGCGGTGCTGGTCGAGCTGTCCGACGGAGCCGAGCATACGCATGGCCAGCTGGGCGCCGCCCATCTCCATCGAGAACACGGCCACGGGCAAGCCGCTGTCGATGGCCACGTTTTCGCCGATATTGACGGAAAACGCCGTCTTGCCCATCGAAGGACGGCCCGCCACGATCACCAGGTCGCCCGGCTGCAGACCCGAGGTCATGCGGTCGAGGTCGATGAAACCGGTGGGCACGCCCGTGATTTCACTCTGGTTGTCGCGGCTGTACAATTCGTCGATGCGCTCGACTACCTGCGTCAGCAGGGGCTGGATGGCGGTCCAGCCCTGGGCGCCGCGCGCGCCTTCTTCGGCGATGGCGAAAATCTTCGATTCGGCCTCGTCAAGCATCTGCTTGACTTCCTTGCCTTGCGGGCTGAAGGCCGTGCCGGAGATATCGTCGGCGACGGTAATGAGTTTACGCAGCACGCCGCGGTCGCGCACGATCTCGGCGTAGCGCCGGATGTTCGCGGCCGATGGCGTGTTTTGCGCCATGGCGTTCAGGTAAGCGAGTCCGCCCACATCATCGGCCTTGCCGAGCTGGGTCAGGGTTTCAAAAACAGTAATGACATCGGCTGGCTTGGAAGCGTTAACCATCTTGACGATTTGCTCGAAGATGATGCGATGGTCATAGCGATAGAAATCCTCCGCATGCATGAAGTCGGCGATGCGGTCATATGCGGCATTGTCGCGCAGCAGACCACCGATAACGGATTGTTCTGCTTCGATCGAATGCGGCGGAATACGGAGGGAATCCAGTTGCGGATCAGAGGGGGCGTTCATGGCGCGAATTATACCCGCTTCGGCGTGCTGGCAAAAATAAAGGGCTGAAAATGAGCGAAAAAAAGGCCACAAAAAAGCCGGGCGAACCCGGCTTTTCATAGTGCGGCAGCGCTTGCGGGCCAGGCCCGCAGACGATTACGCGTTCGCGTCTGGAACGACAGCGATAACCACTTCCACAACCACGTCGGTGTGCAGAGCAACCGAAACGTTGTGCTCGCCAACGATCTTCAGCGGGCCGGTAGGCATGCGGATTTGTGCTTTTTCAACAGCAAAACCTTGCTTGGTCAGCGCTTCAGCGATGTCGAAGTTGGTGACGGAACCGAACAGACGGCCATCAACACCAGCTTTTTGAGCAACTTGAACGGTCAGGCCGCTCAGTTTTTCGCCTTGGGCTTGCGATGCGGCCAGTTTAGCGGCAGCAGCTTTTTCCAGTTCGGCGCGCTTGACTTCGAATTCAGCCACAGCGGTTGCCGTAGCACGACGTGCCAGGCGTTGCGGGATCAGGAAGTTACGTGCGTAACCGTCTTTGACTTTGACGACTTCGCCGAGGTTACCGACGTTAACAACTTTTTCTAACAGAATGATTTGCATAGTTCTTCTCCAGGAATATCTGACCGATTAAGCGTGGTGCAGATCGGTGTATGGCAGCAGCGCGAGGAAGCGAGCGCGCTTGATTGCGGTGTCAACTTGGCGCTGGTAGTGCGCTTTGGTACCGGTCAGGCGTGCTGGCATGATCTTGCCGTTTTCTTGGACGAAGTCTTTCAGCGTGTCGACGTCTTTGTAGTCGACTTGCTCAACGTGAGCTGCGGTGAAGCGGCAGAACTTCTTGCGTTTGAACAACGGGTTTTGCTGTTTGCGTTTTTCTTTAAGCTTGAGCTTATTTTTGTCGAACTTTTTACCGAATGCCATGTCAGGCTCCTGTATCTAAAATGCGCTAGTCAGAATTGACTGCACTAAAATCAATGATGTGAAACACCAAACTCTTGCTGTTGCGGCTCTTCCTGGCCAGGAAACCCGTGAACTGATACACCCCGCCCAAGCTTGCCTGGCTGAACCGGCCTGAGATTTCGCCAGCGGCTAGCGCGGCAACATCAAACTCGGTCAAACGGGCAATCCCTGCTTCCATCTGCTGCGAACTGTGTTGCAATACTGCATTCACAATCGGCAGCCCTGCCGGGGTATAGCGCAATATTTCGCGCTCGGCAATGATGGCGGTTACTTGTAGCTGGTTCAGCGCACGATCCTGGTCAAGAATTAAGCTGCTGCTGCGGCTGGAGCGGCTGCTGGTGCTTCGGTGCGGTGGCTTTTGGCCGCGTCTTCGCGTTGTACCGATTTCATCATCGGCGAAGGAGCTGTTTCAGCTTTCTTCATTTTAACGGTCAGGTGACGCAACACGGCATCATTGAATTTGAATGCTGTTTCCAACTCGACCAGGGTCTCGTTGTCGCATTCGATGTTCAGGCAGATGTAGTGTGCTTTAGGCAGCTTTTGGATCGAGTAAGCCATTTGACGGCGGCCCCAATCTTCCACGCGGTGAACCGAACCGCCGCGGGTGGTTACGCTGGCTTTGTAGCGTTCGATCATCGCGGGCACTTGCTCGCTTTGGTCCGGATGGACGATAAAGACTATTTCATAATGACGCATGCAAACTCCTTCAGGTCGGATTGATAATCGCCCACCCCGGCGTCAAGACGGGTGTGGGAAGGTCAGCCGAAGATTATAACCGCCTTTTGCAAACGTTTCAATCATTCCTTGCACCAGCGCTGGAAAAGCCCGCGCACCGCCGCGCTTTCCACGCCTGGACAAGTATTTCTTGCGAAATTCGCCGAAAACACGGAAATCCCCTTGCATAGTGAACGATACTGTACAAAAATACAGACTGTTCATATAGACAGCATTTTAGTATGCACCCACCGCTCATGATCAAGCTGACAGCACGACAAGAACAAATCCTGAACCTGATCAAGGACGCGATTGAAAACACGGGCTTTCCTCCCACCCGTGCCGAAATCGCCAATGAACTGGGTTTCAAATCGGCCAATGCGGCCGAAGAACATTTGCAGGCCCTGGCCCGCAAGGGCGCGATCGAGATTTCGCCCGGCACCTCGCGCGGCATCCGCCTGATCGGCGCGGCCGCCGAAGCGCTGCCGTCGAAGGTGCCGGCAGCGCTGCTGATGTCGCTGCCCCTGATCGGCCGGGTAGCGGCCGGGTCGCCCATCCTGGCGCAGGAAAACCTGGAAGCGAGCTACAACGTCGACCCGGCCCTGTTTTCGGCCAAGCCTGACTTCCTGCTGAAGGTGCGCGGCTGGTCCATGCGCGACGCCGGCATCATGGATGGCGATTTATTGGCCGTCAAGAAGGTCGACAGCGCCAAGAATGGCCAGATCGTCGTCGCCCGCATCGGCGACGAAGTCACCGTCAAGCGCTACAAGAAGACCGGTTCCGTCATCGAATTGCTGCCGGAAAACCCCGACTTCAAGGTGATTACCGTGTCGCCGGAAGATGAGTTTGCATTGGAAGGTTTGGCCGTCGGACTCATGCGCAGCTGGCATTAAGAGGGAAAGCGCTTGCATCATACCTGCGAGCGCTTAACTCCCATCCCATTGAGCACATCGGCAAGACTGTCTTACTTGCTTGGCAAAGGGCTGGTCACCCATTGCGGCGTGTTCGCGGTACGTGAGCGATTCAGTTCACTCATTTCATTTTCTGTCTGAATTTTTTTATTCTCCGCCAAGAGATACGCCTCTGTTTTGGCGTGCCACTCATCGCGCTGCGCCAAGATATTTTTTGCCAGCTCACGCCCTTCGGCACTCACTCTAGCATAGGCTGCATCCATGCGCAGCTTGGCCTTTTCAAATTCCTGCTCATTCATCAACGATTCAATATCAGAAGGAATGGCTTTGCCGGGCGGCAAAGAAGCATTCAAATTACTGACGAAGCTGTTATAGCACGCCATCCAGGCATCAACACTATCGGCCACATCTCTGATTTGACGCTTGGTTTGGGAGAATGCAGGGATCACCGGGGTAACGCACTTGACCTTACTCAAGGCAACATCCTCGCCGGCATATGAGTTGACATAGTAATCAATGTCACCTTTGCGCGCGACACGGTTAGCCATAAGGGCAAGCGCGGCTTCGGCATTCTTGTTGCCCGCCTTGGAGGCCTGCCCAAACCATTGTCCGGCTTGCGCGGCATCGACAGCCACTCCCTCGCCATACAAATACATCTCACCCAAATGAAATTGAGCCTCGGCATTCCCAGCCTGAGCCAGCTTCTTGTACAAATCCAAGGCTTGCGGATAAGCCTTGGATTGCAGGAATTTATTCGCATCCGTCAGGTCATCAGCATGTGCAGCGCAAGAAAACAATAAAAAAACACTCAATACAATTTTTTTCATTCTCACTCTCCAATTAAGAAAAAGACATATATGCTTTAATTACACTTAAATGTAATCTTTTTCTCAAAAAAGTGAAACCTTATTCTTCTTCCAATGCGTGCTTGAAGTCTTCCAACAGATCCACCTCATCCTCGATACCCACCGACACACGGATCAGCGACTCGGCGATGCCCATGCTGGCGCGCCGCTCGGCACCCATCTCGTAGAAAATCGTGTGGGCGACGGGAATGACGAGGGTGCGCGTGTCGCCGAGGTTGCTGGCGGGAATGGCAAGATTGAGACGATTGAGGAAATCGAAGCAGTCGATGCCATCCTTTAATTCAAAGCTGAACAGCGAGCCATAGCTGCGGAACAAGTCCGTCGCCAGCGCGTGCTGCGGGTGCGACGCCAGGCCCGGGTAATGCACGGCCGCCACTCTCGGGTCGGCGGCCAGCATGGTGGCCAGCGCCAGGGCGTTCGAGCAGGTGCGGTCCATGCGCAAGGCCATGGTTTCCGCACCGACGGCGATATGGTGCGCCGCTTCCGGGCCCAGGGACGCGCCGAAGTCGCGCAAGGCCTTGGCGCGGATTTGCGCGATGCCCCACTGCGCGGGCGCCGCCTTCTTGTAATTCTCGAAAATGTTCGGATACTGCGTCCAGTCGAACACGCCCGTGTCCGTCAAGCTGCCGCCCAGGGCATTGCCGTGGCCGCCGATGGATTTCGTCAAGGCATTGACCACCAGGCCTGCGCCCACGGCTTTCGGACGGAACAGGTAGGGCGTCGTCATCGTATTGTCGACGATGTACAGGATGCCCTTCTCGCGGCACAAGTCACCGATCTTCTTCAGGTCGGCGATCTGCGTGCGCGGATTGGCAATAGTTTCCACGAAAACAATCCGCGTGGCCGGCGTGATGGCGGCTGCCACATTGGCCACGTCGGTGGCGTCGACGAACGACACGGCGATGCCCTGCCCCGTCACCGTTTGCCACAGGCTGTTGGTGTTGCCAAACAAAAAGGCCGACGACACGACATGGTCGCCCGCGCGCAGCAGCGACTGCACCACGGAGCCGATGGCGCCCATGCCGGTGGCGAAGCACAGGGTCGCCACGCCGTCTTCCATCTTATTGACCTTGTCTTCCAGCGCGGAGACGGTCGGATTTCCCTGGCGGCCGTAGCGGAAGCCTGGTTCCTTGCCCTGGAATACGGAAGCGAGCTGGCGCGCATCACCGTAGCCGAAGGCAACGGAAGTATGCACGGGCTTGTGCAGGGAACCGTGCTCGATGCCTTTGCGGCGGTCGTTATGCAGGATGGTGGTGGTAAAGCCGTAGTTTTTTTTATCGTTCATGATCGCGGAGCAAAAAAAGCCCGGCGCTAGCCGGGCAAGATAATTACGCTTCTGTTGTCGCCAGGTTCAGGTTCAGCTGGGAACGCGGCGTATCTTCGGGCGCTGCCGCCTTCGGATGGTGGCGCGCATATTCCAGGCGGTCCAGGTATTCCTGCGACACGTCGCCCGTCACGTACACGCCATCGAAGCACGACGCCTCGAAGTTGGTCAGGGCCGGGTTGACGTCGGCGATCGCCTGCTTCAGCGCGCCGATATCCTGGTACACCAGGTAATCGGCCGTGATTTCGCGGCACACTTCTTCCGTCGTGCGGCCGTAGGCGATCAGTTCGTCGCGCGTCGGCATGTCGATGCCGTACACGTTCGGGTAAATCACCGGCGGCGCAGCCGAGGCGAAGATGACTTTCGTCGCGCCCGCTTCGCGCGCCATCTGCACGATTTCACGGCTGGTGGTGCCGCGCACGATGGAATCGTCGACCAGCAGCACCACTTTATCCTTGAATTCGGACGGGATCGCGTTGAGTTTCTGGCGCACGGACTTCTTGCGCGCCGCCTGGCCCGGCATGATGAAGGTGCGGCCGATGTAGCGGTTCTTGATGAAGCCTTCGCGGTACTCGATGTTCAGCGCCATGGCCAGCTGGATGGCGGCCGGACGCGAGGAGTCGGGAATCGGCATGACCACGTCGATATGTACGCCAGGCAACTCGGCGCGGATCTTCTCGGCCAGGTATTCGCCCATTTTCAGGCGCGTGGCGTACACGGAGGCGCCGTCGATGACGGAGTCGGGACGGGCCAGGTAGACGAATTCGAACACGCACGGGTTCAGGCTGGCATTGTCGGCGCACTGGGCGCTGTGCAATTGCTTGTCAGCATCGATGAAGACGGCTTCGCCGGGACCGATGTCGCGCACGAAGCGGAAGCCCATGCCTTCCAGGGCCACGGACTCGGAAGCGATCAGGTATTCCGGACCCTGCTCCGTTTCATTGATGCCCAGGCACAGCGGACGGATGCCGTGCGGGTCGCGGAAGGCCAGCAAGCCCACGCCGGCGATTTGCGCCACGGCAGCGTAGCCGCCCTTGACGCGGCGGTTCAGCACGGTAACAGCCTTGAAGATGGCTTCCGGGTCCAGGTTCAGGCCCGTCGTCGCTTCCTGGATTTCATGCGCCAGCACGTTGAGCAGCACTTCCGAATCGGAATCGGTATTGATGTGGCGGCGGTCGTTCTTGAACATTTCCAGCTTCAACTGTTCCCAGTTGGTCAGGTTGCCATTGTGCGCCAGGGTGATGCCGAACGGCGCATTCACATAAAACGGCTGTGCTTCCTCTTCGCTCGACGAACCGGCCGTCGGATAGCGGCAATGGCCGATGCCCGTCGTGCCTTGCAGCGAACGCATGTTGCGCGTACGGAAGACGTCACGCACGAGGCCATTGGCCTTGTGCATGGAAAACATACTGCTGTGATTGGTCGCAATCCCTGCCGCGTCCTGACCGCGATGTTGCAGGAGCAACAATGCATCATAGAGCAATTGATTGACAGGTTGATGGGAAACGACGCCGACGATGCCACACATGGTGTGCTCCTAAACTGTGCTACTGATTTTAAAAAAATTCAAAATTTCACATGCTGCGCGTAAGCGGCAGGCAGATAAGGCTTGATGGCGCGCGCGCCCTGCTCGGCGAGCGGGCTGAGCTGCGCGTTCTTCCAGAATGGCTGCTGCGGTATGGACGTCATGCCGCACAAGATGACGGCGGTCAGCACGATCACAAGGCCCCGCGCCACGCCGAACAGGCTGCCCAGGGTCCGGTCGGCCAGGCTCAGTCCCGTCACCTTGACCAGCGCGTCGACCGTCATGGACAGCAATCCCATCAAAATGCGCACACCGATGAACAGCACCACGAAGGCCAGCAACAGGCGGATGGCTTCGCCCGGCACGGCTTCCGGCAGGAATTTCGCCAGGGTGGCGCCATAGGCATTGGCAATGACGAAAGCCACGATCCAGCTGACCAATGACAGTATTTCCTTGACCAGGCCACGCATCATGCTGATCAGCACGGACGTCACCAGCACGAACAGCACCAGGTAATCGAAGATCGTCACGTGCGCTCAGCCTTGCAACATCACGCCGGTACCAGGCTGCCGCCCAGGCCCAGCTTTTGCAGCTTGGCGCGGGTCTTTTCGGCGTCTTCGCGGCTGCCGAACGGGCCCACGCGCACGCGGATGCGCTCGCCCGCCGGGCTGGAGACTTTCTGCGTGTACGACTTGATGCCCGCTTCGCGCAGCTTGTCCTGCAATTCGTCGACCTTGTCCTGCGTCGCCAAGGCCGCCACCTGCACCACGAACTTGCCGCTGCCGGCGTCGTGCGCCTTGTCTTGTGCTTTCTCTTGCGGCTTGCCTTCCAGGATAGCCAGCGCGCGCGCGGCATCGTCGGCCGATTGCGCCGGCTTGGCAGGTTTCGGCTCGGGCTTGGCTTCCGGTTTTACTTCATGCTTGGGTTCAGGCTTGGGCTCATGTTTTGGCTCAGGCTTGGGTTCGTGCTTCGCTTCCGGCTTCGGCTCCACCTTGACCGGCTTGGGTTCAGGTTTGGGCTCGGGTTTCGGCTCCACGTAGGCTGGCTTGAGCGGCGCAGGCTGGACAGCGGCCAGCACGGGTGCCGGTGCCTGCGTCGGCTTGGCCGCAGGCGGCAGCGGCGTGTCGACGATTTCCTCGGACTGGTCCAGGCCATTCGATGCGGCCCGGGCCGGAACGGCCGGCACGGGCGCCGGTGCAGGCGCGGCGGCCTTTTCCTTCGACGGAATATCGATGGCGATATCGTTGAACGGCGCCTTCGGCTCGGAATCGAGCAGCATCGGCAAGCCGACGGCCACGCCCAGGGCCAGGGCAATGGCCCCGACCAGGCGGCGGCGTGCGCGCTTTTTTTCAGGCAAGACCGGATCCGGCGCTTCCTTGCCGCCACGGCGCGATCCACCGCCACCGGAGGTGTTGGCGGCGCGTTTGCGGGTCGGCGACTGTGCTTCGCCAGGGACATAAAAGCCGCTGTCTTCGCCAGAGGATTCTTGCTTGTTTTTAAACAGTTTCGAGAACAAGCCCATGCGTGATTTTCAGTCGAGTGCGTTTCAGTGAAGTGAGGATTTTCGGGCCTTCATCACGCCGGCAACGGTGAGGAAAGAACCAAAGACCACAATTCTATCATTCTCACCGGCCCGGCTCATTGCATTTGCAAAAGCTTGTGCCGGATCATCGAAAATAGATACAGTATGCTCGCTGCTGTCAGGCTTATCTTCCAGCATGATCTGCACCTTGGCGGCCAGCTCGGACGCCGTGGCCGCGCGCGGCGAAGGCAAGCCCGTCAGGCACCAGTGGTCGACGTGTTCGCTCATCGCAGCCAATACGCCATCGATATCCTTGTCCAGCATGGAGCCGAACACGGCATAGGTATACGGGTGGAAACCCATATTGCCCAGGTTCTGGTTCAACGCCGACGCCGCGTGGGGGTTATGCGCTACATCAAGGATCACGCTGGGGCGGCCAGGCAAGACCTGGAAGCGGCCCGGCAGCTCCACCGTCACCAGGCCCGTGCGCACTTCCTGCGCACCCACGGGCAATTTCAGCTTCAGCACTTCCAGCGCGGCCAGCACGGCCGTCGCGTTGAGGATCTGGTTGGCGCCGCGCAAGCTTGGATACGCGAGCGAATTGCGGCGCTGCTCGCGTCCGCCGTAGTTCCACTGCTGCTTGTCGCCCGAATAATTAAAATCGCGGCCCATCAGCCACAGGTCGGCGCCGATGGCCTCGGCATGGTCGATCAAGGATTGCGGCGGCACGGGGTCGCTGCAGATGGCCGCCTTGCCCGGGCGGAAGATGCCCGCCTTTTCAAAGCCGATCGCTTCGCGCGTGTCGCCCAGGTAATCCGTGTGGTCGATGTCGACGCTGGTGACGATGGCCACGTCGGCGTCGATCACGTTGACGGCATCGAGGCGCCCGCCCAGGCCCACTTCCAGGATGGCCACGTCCAGCTTCGCCTGCGACAGCAGGTGCAGGATGGCCAGGGTGGTGAATTCGAAATACGTCAGCGGCGTGTCGCCGCGCACGGCTTCGACCGCGTTGAAGCTGGCGACGATCTGTTCGTCGCTGGCCATCTCGCCCAACACGCGGGCGCGCTCGTTAAAATCGAGAAAATGCGGCTTGATGTACAGCCCCACTTTGTAGCCGGCACGCAACAGCACGGATTCCAGCATGGCGCAGGTGGAACCCTTGCCATTCGTGCCCGCCACCATGATCACGGGGCAGGTAAAAGCCAGTTGCATGCGCGCCTTGACGGCTTGCACGCGGTCCAGGCCCATGTTGATCTGGGTTTCCGAATGGCGGGTTTCCAGCATGGCGAGCCATTCCGGCAAGGTGGTGGGGAGCTTGTGCATGGGAGACTTCTTGAAAAGAGTGCGCGGGGCGAGAAAGACATGAGACCCAAACCGAAGACTGGGGTCGGACCCTGAGGGTCCGACCCCGGCAGTTCAGGTTTTGGGGTAAATCAAATTACGCAAGTACTTCAACAGCCTGGTTCTGCAACAAGGCCAGCAGACGGGCGATTTCTTCGCGCATCTTGCGGCGGTCGACGATCATGTCGACGGCGCCCTTGGTGACGAGGAACTCGGCGCGCTGGAAGCCTTCCGGCAGTTTTTCGCGCACGGTGTTTTCAATCACGCGGGGGCCGGCAAAGCCGATCAGCGCTTTCGGCTCGGCAATGACCACGTCGCCCATGAAGGCGAACGAGGCGGACACGCCGCCCATGGTCGGGTCGGTCAGCACGCTGATGAATGGCAATTTCTTTTCCGACAGCTTGGTCAGCATGGCCGTGGTTTTCGCCATCTGCATCAGGGACAGCAAGCCTTCCTGCATGCGCGCGCCACCGGTGGCGGTGATGCAAATGAACGGCACTTTCTGTTCCAGCGCGATCTGCGCGCCGCGCACGAAGCGCTCGCCCACGACGGAGCCCATGGAGCCGCCCATGAATTCGAATTCGAAGCATGCCACGACTACCGGCAGGCTCATGATGGCGCCGCCCATGACGACCATCGCATCCGTCTCGCCCGTCGCTTCCATGGCGGATTTCAGGCGGTCCGGGTATTTCTTGCTGTCCTTGAACTTCAAGGTATCGACAGGCAGGATTTCCTGGCCGATTTCATAGCGGCCGCCCGCGTCGAGCAGGCTGTCGAGGCGCTCGCGCGCGCGGATGCGCATGTGGTGGTCGCATTTCGGGCACACGTGCAGATTCGATTCCAGGTCCGTACGGTACAGCACGGCTTCGCACGACGGGCACTTGACCCACAGGCCTTCCGGCATGGTCTTGCGCGCGGCAGCGTCCGAACGCTGGATGCGCGGTGGCAGCAGTTTTTCCAACCAACTCATATTTTCTCCTTGGGCCCTTGTAGGGGTAGCGTCGGTGGACGCCCCCGGCAGACGGTAAACGGCGGCGCCCCGCAGGGCGCCACCAAAAATTTTATCTATTGCACAATAACAGGCAAATCAGTGGCCGAAGTGTAGCCGTTTATCGCCGGGCTGTCGAACTTTGCCGCCACCCGAGCTTGCGTAAACAACAAGCTTGCTCAGGCGTCCAGTGCGGCGCGGATGCCTGCCGTAAAGCTGCGCACAGCGTCGACGGCGCCCCCTTCCGGCGCATTTTCAATTTCCTGGATGATGCGGCTGCCGATCACGACGGCATCGGCCACCTTGGCAACGGCCTTGGCCGTGGCGCCATCGCGGATGCCGAAGCCCACGCCGATAGGCAATTTTACATGCTGGCGGATGGCCGCGAGGCGCTCTGCCACCTGTTCCGTATCAATGTTGCCGGCGCCTGTGACGCCTTTCAGCGACACATAATAGCTGAAGCCGCCGCCAACCTTGGCCACTTGCGCGATACGCTCTTCGGTCGAGGTGGGCGCCAAGAGAAAAATCAGGTCGAGGCCCGCAGCGCGCATGGCGGCCGCGAATTCCTCGCACTCTTCCGGCGGATAGTCGACGACGATGGCGCCATCGGCGCCGGCCGCTTGCGCTGCATCAATAAACGCGGCGCTGCCGATGCGCTCGATGGGGTTCGCATAGCCCATCAGCACCACGGGCGTCGTCTGGTTCGTTTCGCGGAACTGGCGCACGTAGCCGAACACGTCGTGGATACCGACGTTGAATTTCAAGGCCCGCTCGCAGGCGCGCTGGATGACGGGGCCTTCGGCCATGGGGTCGGAAAACGGCACGCCCAGTTCCAGCACGTCGGCGCCGCCCTCGACGAGCGCGTGCATCAGGGGCACGGTGGCGTCGGGGCCGGGGTCGCCGGCGGTAATGAAGGTGACCAGGGCGGTCTTGTTGTTGGATTTTAAGGTGGCAAAGGTGGCGGAGATACGGGACATGGCGAGCTTTCGTAGTGATGGATAGAGGAAATAATTTCAACCCAGGAACAAAGACCGGGGTCGGACCCTGAGGGTCCGACCCCAGCCGTTATTGGGGTCTCAGGAGAAATTCAATCCCATGCGTTCCGCCACGGTATGCATGTCCTTGTCGCCGCGGCCCGACAGGTTGGCCAGTACAATTTTATCTTTCGGCAAGGTGGCCGCCAGCTTGGCCGCGTAGGCCAGTGCGTGCGACGATTCCAGGGCCGGGATGATGCCTTCGATATGGCAGCAGTCATGGAAAGCCTGCAGCGCTTCCTCATCCGTGATCGACACATACTGCGCGCGGCCCGAGTCTTTCAGCCACGCATGTTCCGGGCCCACGCCCGGATAGTCGAGGCCGGCCGAGACGGAGTGCGTCTCGATGATCTGGCCGTTTTCATCCTGCAACAGATAGGTGCGGTTGCCGTGCAGCACGCCCGGGAAACCGGCCGTCAGCGACGCCGAATGCTTGCCCGTATCGAGTCCTTCGCCGGCCGCTTCCACACCGATCAGTTTGACCTCTTTCTGATCGATGTACGGGTAAAAGATGCCCATGGCGTTCGAGCCGCCACCGATGCAGGCCAGCACGTAGTCAGGCTGGCGGCCCGTCATTTCCGGCATCTGCACCAGGCATTCCTCGCCGATCACGGACTGGAAGTCGCGCACCATCATCGGATACGGATGGGGGCCGGCCACGGTGCCGATGATATAAAAGGTGTTTTCGATATTCGTGACCCAGTCGCGCATGGCTTCGTTCAGCGCATCCTTGAGGGTCTTGGAGCCGGATTCGACGGGCACGACGGTGGCGCCCAGCAATTTCATGCGGTACACATTCTGCGCCTGGCGCTTGACGTCTTCGCTGCCCATGTAGACCACGCATTCGAGGCCGAAGCGGGCGCAGATGGTGGCCGTGGCCACGCCATGCTGGCCCGCGCCCGTCTCGGCGATGATGCGCGGCTTGCCCATGCGCTTGGCCAGCAGGGCCTGGCCGATCACGTTGTTGATCTTGTGCGCGCCCGTGTGGTTCAAGTCTTCGCGCTTGAAGTAGATTTGCGCGCCGCCGGCCATCTCGGACCAGCGCTTGGCGTGGTAGATCGGCGACGGACGCCCGACGAAGTGTTTCAGCTCGTAGCGGAATTCTTCGAGGAATTCCGGATCGACGCTGTAGCGGGCGTAGGCTTCCTTCAGCTCGGCCAGCGCGTGCGTAAGCGTTTCGGCCACGAAGGAACCGCCGTACGGGCCGAAGTGGCCGCGCGGGTCGGGAAACGGGTAATCGGTGGCGTGGAACAATGCGGCGGCTGCGCCGGGCGCGGTGGTGTGGTCATTCATGATGGTTTCCTCTGGCAATGATGGCATCGGCATCCTGTACCGCGGCGATGAACGCGCGGACTCGGGATACGTCCTTGATGCCCTTGGACGCTTCGACACCACTGCTGATGTCGACGGCGTAAGGGCGCACGCGCACCACTGCGTCAGTCGCGTTTTGTACGCTCAAGCCACCACTTAAAACGACCCGAGGCGCGAGTTCTTTTGGAATGAGGGACCAATCAAATACCTTTCCTGCACCACCGTAGGCATCCACATAGGTATCGAGCAAGAGACTCGAAAACAAGGGACTGGCGGCGCGATAGCGCTGTTCGTATTCTAGCAAATCTTCAAAGGAGGTGTCGGGTTTGACGCGGAACACCTGCGTAAACGGCGTATTCACGGCGCCAGCGAGCGCGGCGCTGTGTTCGGGCGTCTCGTCGCCATGAAATTGCAGGAGAGACAATGGCGCCACGGCCTTTGTCGCCTGCACTTCTTCCAGCGTGGCATTGACGAACAGGCCCACCGTCGTCACGTAGGGCGGCATGGCGGCGATCAGGCTGGCCGCCTGCCCGGGCGTGACATAGCGGGGGCTTTTCGGATAAAACACAAAGCCGATGGCGTCGGCACCGGCCGCCACGACGGCCTGGATGTCTTCGGCGCGGGTCAGGCCGCAGATCTTGATGCGTGTGCGAGGCATGGCTATCCTTTGTTGATGCAGATCAAAACCAGGGCAAAGCGCTGCTGCTGTCTTGCGGCAAGGCCCATTTCGGATCGTAATCGATCTGCGCCAGATACAAGCCGTCCGGCATGAACGTGGGCGCAGCCGCATGACGGTCCTTGCTTTCAAGCAAGTGCCCGAGCCAGTCCGGTTTTTCGCGTCCCGTGCCGATGTAGACGAGCGAACCGACCAGGTTGCGCACCATATGATGCAGGAAGGCATTGGCTGTAATCGTAAAAATCACGCAATCGCCGCGCCGCTCGATGCGGATGTCATGCATCAGCTTGACAGGCGACTTGGCCTGGCATTGCGCGGCACGGAAGGCCGTGAAATCGTGCCAGCCCAGCAGCGGTTGCACGGCTTGCCGCATCAGTTCCACGTCCAGCGGACGGAAAAAGAAACCGGCACGCCCTTCCACCAGCGGCGAACGGGTAGCGTTGTTATACAACACATAATGATAGGTGCGCGCGCGCGCGCTGAAACGGGCGTGGAAGAAGTCATTGACCGTCGGATCGCCTTCAAGTTCCTTGGCCCAGCGCACGGCGATGGATTTCGGCAGGAAGGCATTGACGCCGCGCACCCACGAGTGCACGTCGCGGTTCAATTCCGTATCGAAATGCACAACTTGCTCGAGCGCATGCACGCCCGTGTCCGTGCGGCCGGCGCAGGTGGTGGCCAGGCGCACGCGGGCAAACTGTTCCAGCGCGTTTTCCAGCTGGTCCTGCACCGTTTGCCCGTCTTCCTGCTTCTGGTATCCGTGCCAGGCCGTGCCGTCGTACTGCAGGCCGAGGACGATACGCTTGAATGGCGTTGCTGTCGTAATATTTTGCATCGAAGCATTATACCGGCGCAGCAGCCTGCCGCGCCGGCGGGTATTGCTAACTGAGCAGTGCGCGCA
Organism: Janthinobacterium sp. LM6; assembly: GCF_002002885.1. Classification (GTDB taxonomy): domain Bacteria; phylum Pseudomonadota; class Gammaproteobacteria; order Burkholderiales; family Burkholderiaceae_D; genus Janthinobacterium; species Janthinobacterium kumbetense. The sequence goes on from NZ_CP019510.1 coordinate 5,005,785, forward strand.
TGGTATTGGCTTTCTTGACCTGCTCTTCGCTGCCGCCCTTGATGACCTCATCGATCAGCTCGCGCGCGCCTTCCTTGTCGCCGATTTCCTGGTAAGCGATCGCCAGGTCCAGCTTGGTATCCATTTCCATGTGGATGGCCGACAGCGGATCGTCCACGCCCACGCTGGCCGTCTTGCCATCGTTGAGGTCCAGGTCGATGCCGGACAGGTCGAATTCCTGCGCCGGCGGTATGGCTTCCGGCAAGGTGGCGGGCGTTTGCGCGTCGTCAAACAGGCTGTCGATCGACGGTTCGGCCGCCGCGACGGGCACGGCAGCCGGCGCCACGGGTTCGTCAAGGTCGAAATGGGCCAGGTCGACATCCTTCAACGGATCAGGCAACGGCGCCAGGCCGGCGCCCACGCCGTTCACGGGACCGGCTGGCGGCTCCAGGTCCAGGCCGAAATCCATGCTGGCGTCATACTGCGCATCTTGCGCGGCAGAAACAGGCTTGCTGTCCGGCCCCGGCATGACGATCGGGTCGCTGGTGGAAACGGGCTCGAAATCGAGGCTGTCGAGGTCGAAATCGAGCGGATCACGCGCATCGCGGGCCGCCACGGAAGACACCGGTTCGGCCGGCGCCAGGTCGGCCAGCGGCGCAGGACTAGACAAATCGTCAGGCAAGTCCATGCTCTGGCCATGCAAGTCGTCGCCGGCAGCCTTGCTCAGGCTGACGACGGCGTCGTCTTCCGTATCGCCATACAGGGGATTGGCGGGATCTAGCGCCAGGCCCAGCGCGGCCGCCTGCGGCCACTCTTCGCCCTGGCCACGCGTCAGGCTGTACAGCTCGCTGGCCTGGTCTTCGAACGCGCGCACGTCGTTGCGGGCCGAATAGATTTCCAGCAACTTCAAGCGGGCCGCATGGCGTTCCGGATGGATGCGCAAGGCTTCCTTGAGGATATCTTCCGCCTGGCCATCGCGCCCGTAAGCGATATACACGTCCGCTTCGGCGACGGGGTCCGTTTCATTCGCGTCGAGCATGCTGGCGCCCGCTGCGGCGGCCACGCCGGCAGCGGCGGCGCCCGTGCCGAACAGGTGGTTGCTCGCTTCGGATTGCTGATCTTCCGGCGCCAGGCCGGCCGGCGGCGCCACTGGCGCTTCCGGCTCGAACACGGGGGCGATATCTTCGGCGGGCGGCGGCGTCTCCTTGCGGCGGCGCGCGATCACCAGCGCGGCCACGGCGGCCAGCAGCGCGGCCAGGCCGATGCCGATGGCGCCCAGATGGTCGCTGATCTTGTCGGCGAAGGTCGGCTCCAGCGGCGATGGCTTTTTCACCAGCGGCACCGGTTTCGCCTTCGGCACGGGCGGCTGGGCTTCGGCAGGTGCGCTGGCCACGGCGCTGGCCGATGCGCTTGCCGCTGCGCTGGCAGCGGCTTCGGCCGGCTTGGCGGGCGCCGGGGCGCTCTTGTCGGCCATGGCCTTGCTCTTGACCGCCATCAACTTTTCCAGGTCGCTGACGTTCTTTTCCAGTTCCTTGACGCGGGCGGCCGCTTCATCGACCTGCTTCGCCTTGGCGATCTTGTCTTCCTCGCTGGCGACGGCGCTCTTGCCTGCCGACTTGGCCGCCGGCTCCGCTTTCGACAGTTTCAGCTTGTCTTGCGACTCGCTCACGGCCGTCGGTTTTTCCTGCACCTTGGTCGCGCCGATCTTGCCGGCCGTGCTTTGCGCCGCCTGCGCGGCCTTGGCCGGCTTGCTTTGCGACACCTGGCCTGCCAGCTTGTTGCGGTAGGCGTCGAAATCGATGGCGTGCGCCGTCACGATGCCCTTCGCTTCAGCCGCGCCGGTGGCGCGCACGGCGTCCGCACCCGGCACGGCCAGGATGCGTCCGGCCTGCATGCGGTTCATGTTCTCGCCCTTGAAGGCATCGGGATTGGCGCGGTACAGGGCGACGAGCATCATGTCGAGCGACACGCCCGAAGGCTTCAGTTCGCTGGCGATGCGGCTCAGGGTGTCGCCCGCCTTGACCTTGTATTCGCCAGCCGCCTTTTTCGACGCCGGCGGCGCAGCATCGGCCGCGGCGGCAGCGGCAGCCGGCTTGGCCTTGCCAGGCTCGACTGGCGCCGTCACCTGCGCGCCGCGCGTCTGGCGCGCTTCGGGCGTGTCGAGCACGAACGCATATTCGCGCACCTGGCGGCCGCTCTTGCTGCTCAGCTCCAGCAGCAGGTCGACCATGGGTTCGGCCACCGGTTGCGCCGAGCTGATGCGGATGAAGGACTTGCCGTTGCGGTTTTCCACGGCAAACGTCAAGGCGTTCAGGGCGGGATTGAATTCCACGTTGGCCTGGCGGTAGGCGTCCGGCGGCGCCAGCTTGGCCAGCAGGCTCGAAGCCTCGCCTGGCTTGACGGCCGATAATTCGACCTCGGCGCGCAGCGGCTGGCCGGCGGCGGACAGCACCGTGATCTTGCCCAGCTCGGCTGCGGATACCGCCGGTGACAATAACACCGCACAGGCGACAGCGCTGCTGAGTGTTTTAATGGCAAGGGAGGCGACCCGGGGACGAGTGTGTACAGGCATAGTTGGCGGCATCTTAGTTGACATGGGAAAACTGTTACTTTTCCAGAGGTATCAACATATCATCATGCCCAGAGCTATGCAAGCTCCGCATGGTTGAGCCTTGACGGGCTCAGGACGAAAAAAAAGCCGGGAAAACAGCCCCGGCTTGATCTGGATCAGCAATTGATTGCTGATTTATTGCTGTTACGCGTCCAACAAAATACGCAGCATGCGGCGCAGCGGCTCGGCCGCGCCCCACAGCAACTGGTCGCCCACGGTGAACGCGGACAGGTATTCGCCGCCCATGCTCATCTTGCGCACGCGGCCGACGGGAATCGTCAGGCTGCCCGTGACGGCGGCCGGCGACAGGTCGCGCACGGACGCTTCGCGCGTGTTCGGCACGAATTTCACCCATTGATTGTTGCTGGCGATGATGTCGTTGATTTCATCGAGCGGCACGTCTTTCTTCAGCTTGATGGTCAAGGCTTGCGAATGGCAGCGCATGGCGCCGATGCGCACGCACAGCCCGTCGACCGGGATTTCCTTCGTGCCGAAGTCCACGCCGCGGCCGAGGATCTTGTTGGTTTCCGCGCCCGCCTTCCACTCTTCCTTCGACTGGCCGTTGCCCAGGTCCTTGTCGATCCACGGGATCAGGTTGCCGGCCAGCGGCGCGCCGAATTGCTTGATCTCATCCGGGGAGTAGCCGTGCTGGGTGGCCAGCACCTGGCGGTCGATTTCCAGGATGGCGGAAGCGGGGTTGTCCAGCAGCGCCTTGACGGAACCGTTGATGGTGCCGAATTGCGTCAGCAGTTCGCGCATGTGCTGCGCGCCGCCGCCCGAGGCTGCCTGGTAGGTCATCGACGTCATCCAGTCGATCAGGTCATGCTGGAACAGGCCGCCCAGGCCCATCATCATGCACGACACGGTGCAATTGCCGCCGATGTAGTTCTTGACGCCCTTGCCCAGCGCATCCTTGATGACGTGCAGGTTGACGGGGTCGAGCACGATGACGGCGTCTTTTTCCATGCGCAGGGTCGAGGCCGCATCGATCCAGTAACCGTTCCAGCCGGCTGCGCGCAGCTGCGGGAAGACGGCGCTCGTGTAGTCGCCGCCCTGGCAGGAAATGATGATGTCGCACTTGGACAGTTCGGCGATATTGTTGGCATCCTTGAGGATGGTTTCATTCTTCGCCATGGCCGGCGCGGCGCCGCCCGTGTTCGACGTCGTGAAAAACACCGGTTCGATGTGGGCGAAATCGCCCTCTTCCTGCATGCGCTGCATCAGGACCGAACCGACCATACCGCGCCAACCTACCAAGCCAACTAATTTCATTACCATTCCTCAAGATGAGACGGCGACTGCCGTCATTAGACTATTTTATCCCAGTGCTTTTACAACTGCATCACCCATGGCCTCGGTACCGACCAAAGTCGTGCCCGCTTCGTGGATATCGGCCGTGCGCAAGCCCTGCGCCAGCACCTGCTTGACGGCTGCCTCGATGCGGTTTGCCTGCTCTTCGCGGTTCAGCGAATAGCGCAGCATCATGGCCGCCGACAAGATCGTCGCCAGCGGATTGGCGATGCCCTTGCCCGCGATATCGGGCGCCGAACCGTGCGACGGCTCGTACAAGCCCTTGTTGTTGGCGTCCAGCGAAGCGGACGGCAGCATGCCGATCGAGCCTGTCAGCATGGCGGCCGCGTCCGACAAGATGTCGCCGAACATGTTGCCGGTCACCATGACGTCGAATTTCTTCGGCGCCCGCACCAGCTGCATGGCTGCGTTATCGACATACATATGATCGAGCGCAACATCCGGGTATTCCTTGTGCACGTCGATGACGATGTCTTTCCAGAACTGGAAGGTTTCCAGCACGTTCGCCTTGTCCACGCTGGTGAGGCGCTTGTCGCGCTTTTGCGCGGCCTGGAAAGCCACATGGGCGATGCGGCGGATTTCGCCTTCCGCATAGCGCATGGTGTCGAAGCCTTCGCGCTGGCCCTTGAACGGACCGTCCGGGCACTCGCGCACGCCGCGCGGCTGGCCGAAATAAATGTCGCCGGTCAATTCGCGGATGATCAAAATGTCCAGGCCGGACACCACTTCCGGCTTCAGGGTCGAGGCGCCCGCCAGTTCCGGATACAAAATGGCCGGACGCAGGTTGGCGAACAGGCCCAGGTTCTTGCGCAAGCCCAGAATCGCCTGCTCCGGGCGGAACTGGCGCTCCAGATTGTCGTACTGGTAGTCGCCCACGGCGCCGAACAGCACGGCATCGGCCGCTTTCGCCAGGGCAAGGGTGCCTTCCGGCAAGGGGTGGCCATGGGCCGCATAGCCGGCGCCGCCCACGGGCGCCGTTTCCAGCTCGAACGATTCGCCCAGCACATTCAAGACCTTGACGGCTTGCGCGACGATTTCAGGACCGATACCGTCGCCGGGTAAGATTGCAATTTTCATATTTTTATCGATTAGATGACGTTGGCGAGCCAGGGTTGGCTATGCAGGTGGCGTTCTTCGAAGGCGCGGATATCGTCCGCGTGGCGCAGGGTCAGGCCGATATCGTCGAGGCCATTCATCAGGCAATATTTGCGGAAGGCGTCGATCTCGAACGGGTACGACACGGAACCGTTGCTGGTGCGCACGCATTGCTGCTCCAGGTCCACCACCAGCTTGAAGCCGGGGAAGGCCTTGACTTCATTGAACAGGTGCTCGACCTGGCTTTCCGACAGCACGATGGGCAGCAAGCCGTTCTTGTAGCAATTATTGAAGAAGATGTCGGCAAACGAGGGCGCGATGATGGCGCGGAAGCCATATTGATCGAGCGCCCACGGCGCGTGTTCGCGCGAGGAGCCGCAGCCGAAATTCTTGCGTGTGAGCAAGATCGATGCACCCTGGTAGCGCGGTTCGTTGAGCACGAACTCCGGGTTCAGCGGACGGCGGCTGTTGTCCTGGCCCGGTTCGCCATGGTCGAGGTAGCGCCATTCGTCGAACAGGTTGGGGCCGAAGCCGCTGCGGTGGATCGATTTCAGGAATTGCTTCGGGATAATCGCGTCGGTGTCGACGTTGGCGCGGTCCAGCGGGGCGACCAGGCCTTCGTAAATCGTAAATTTATCCATGCTGTTTCTACTCGGTAAGACGCGCGGCGCAGGGCGCCGGCACGTCGCGGTTTATTTTCCGCCGGCGCCAGTGACAACCTGGCCGACTTTCTGCACATCGCGGCCGATGCCGGAAACGGTGTTGCAGCCAGACAAGATGACGGTGGCGATGAGGAGGGCGAAGAGTTTTTTCATGATGAGTTCGTATGCGTATGTTTGAGAAAGCCGGAAGCGTCAGTGTAACCCAGCGGCTTAAAGCTGGGGTCAGACCCGACGGGTCTGACCCCTGATTTCCGCTGCGTTGCCACGCAGATTTTCAGCTTATCGCAATCCCCGCACGTCGACAAAGTGGCCGGCGATACCCGCCGCGGCCGCCATCGCGGGCGACACCAGGTGCGTGCGTCCGCCCTGCCCTTGCCGGCCTTCGAAGTTGCGGTTCGACGTGGACGCACAGCGTTCGCCCGGTTCCAGACGGTCCGCATTCATGGCCAGGCACATGGAACAGCCCGGTTCGCGCCACTCGAAGCCGGCATCCTTGAAGATGCGGTCGAGTCCCTCGCGCTCCGCCTGGTCTTTCACCAGGCCGGAACCGGGCACCACCAGCGCCAGCGAGACGTTCGAGGCGCGGTACTTGCCGCGCACCACGGCGGCGGCGGCGCGCAGATCCTCGATGCGCGAATTGGTGCAGGAACCGATGAAGACCTTGTCGATGCGGATGTCTTCGATGGCGGTATTGGGCTTGAGGTTCATGTAGACCAGCGCCTTTTCCATCGCATCGCGCTTGACGCTGTCCTTTTCCAGGTCAGGATCGGGCACGCGGCCATCGACGCCGATCACCATCTCGGGCGACGTGCCCCAGGTCACTTGCGGCACGATGTCTTGCGCGTTCAGGGTGACGACGAGGTCGAAGCGGGCGCCCGGATCCGAATGCAGGGTGCGCCAGTAGGCCACGGCGCGCTCCCAGTGCGGGCCGGCCGGCGAAAACGGGCGGCCCTTGACGTAATTGATGGTGGTGTCGTCCACGCCGATGATGCCGGCGCGCGCGCCCGCCTCGATGGCCATGTTGCACACCGTCATGCGGCCTTCCATCGACAGGGCGCGGATGGCCGAGCCGCCGAACTCGATACAGTAGCCCGTGCCGCCGGCCGTGCCGATCTTGCCGATGATGGCCAGCACGATATCCTTCGCCGTCACGCCCGCCGGCAGAGCGCCGTCGACCTGCACCAGCATGGATTTCGATTTCTTTTGCAGCAAGGTTTGCGTGGCCAGCACGTGTTCCACTTCGGACGTGCCGATGCCGTGCGCCAGCGCGCCGAACGCGCCATGCGTGGACGTGTGCGAATCGCCGCAGACGACCGTCATGCCGGGCAGGGTCGCGCCCTGTTCGGGGCCGATCACATGCACGATACCCTGACGCTTGTCGTTCATATTGAAGTAGGTCAAGCCATAGTGCCGGGCGTTCTTGTCCAGGGTTTCCACCTGCAGGCGCGAGACCGGATCGGCAATGCCGTCGATCCTGCTGGTGGTGGGCACGTTATGGTCGGCCACGGCCAGGTTGGCGGAAATGCGCCACGGCTGGCGGCCCGCCACGCTGAGGCCATCGAAGGCTTGCGGGCTGGTGACTTCGTGCAGCAGGTGCCGGTCGATGTACAGAATTGTCGTGCCATCATCTTCGGCCCGAACAACGTGGGATTCCCAAAGTTTGTCGTAAAGCGTCTTCATCATGATTTATGCGGCGTTGCCACAGCCTGTTTAAGTGATCTGTCGTACTGATCGAAGGGATCGGCAATGATTATGCCATATATTGTGCAATGCAGAAGCAAAAGCCGCCCCAGCGTGGGATGGGCGATACAAAATTCGGCCTGCCTTGCTGATATGGTTAAAAAATTGCTGATACGAAAATCCGCCAAAATGCCGGCGGGGCGAATAAAAATCGAAAAAAGCCGAAAAAAAAGCCCGCTGCAGAGGTCTGCAGCGGGCTGGGTGTGAACTGGCCTGTGTTATCAAGCAGCCATGCGCACACTTCCCCTGCAACCATCCATCAGGAAAGATAGGCCCACGACCAGCACCAGCTCGCCTTCGGCCGAGCGGGCCGTGCCGGTAATGCCTTCCACGGTGATGGCCGTCATCGGCTTGATCACGAGGTCGGCCGTGCCATCGACGGCTTCCACGGCCAGAATGTACGGCTGTGGCGCAGCGACAACAATGCCGACGCGCTCGCTGCACGATTCGTAGCCCAGCGAACCTGCCAGCGAGCGCACGGGCAATGGACGGCCCTGGTCTTTCAGCACGGGTGCGCCGCCCACTTCCATGAAGGTTTCCGGCAATTCGACGACGCGCTGCACCACGGCCATCGGCAGCGCCAGCGCGGCGCCCGAGGTCGACACGAGCATGGTCGGCACGATCGACAGTTCGATCGGCAGGCGGATGGCAAACTTGGTGCCCTTGCCCAGCGTCGACTCGATGTGGATGGCGCCGCGGTTTTTCTCCACGGCTGTCTTCACCACGTCCATGCCCACGCCGCGACCGGAAACGCTGGACGCGACTTCCTTGGTCGAGAAGCCCGGCAGGAACACCAGCTGGAAGCATTCGTCGTTGCTCAACTGCGCGTTTTCGCTGATCAAGCCCTTTTGCTGGGCCTTGCTGCGCAAGAAGACCGGGTCCATGCCCTTGCCGTCATCCTGCAGCACGATCATGACACTGTTGGCTTCCTGCCAGGCTTTCAGCGAAATATACGATTTGGCGGGCTTGCCGGCAGCCAGGCGCGCTTCCGGCGATTCGACGCCATGGTCGAGCGAGTTGCGCAGCATGTGCACGAGCGGATCGTACAGGCTGTCGACCACCACGCGGTCGACTTCCGTCTCCGCGCCTTCGATGGTCAGTTCGACATCCTTGCCCAAGTCCTTGGCCAGTTCGCGCACCAGGCGCGGGAATTTCTGGAACAGGCGGCCGACGGGCTGCATGCGCGTGGCCAGGGTGGCCCGCTGCAGTTCCGTCGAGTAACGCGAAGCGCGTTCCAGGGTTTCCGCCAGGGTCGCCATCAAGGTGGCGGCCTGGCCTTCGAATTTGAATTGCAGCAAGCGCTCGAGCAGCACGGCAGCCTGGTTGGCGGCCTGCACGGATTCGCCGGCCACTTCCAGCAATGCGTCGAGCTTGACGGCGTCGACGCGGATGCTGTCTTCCTTGACGGGCGCGGCATGGCGCACTTCCGGACGCTCTTCGCGGCGTTCGGCGCCATCCCAGGCCTTGGCGGCCGGCTTGGCGGCGGCAGCAGCAGCAGCAGCGGCAGGCGCGGCGGCCACGACGGCAGGCGCAGCGGCGACGGCGGACACCGGTGCGGCAGCGACGCGGCTGCCCTCGGGCACGACGGCGTTGTACATGCCTTCCCAGTCCAGGCCATCGGCGCTGGCAGTGGCCACGACAGCGGCAGGCGCGGCCGCAACCACTTCAGCGACCTCGGCAACGGGCGCGGCCGCTTCCGCCACTACGGCGGCGGCAGGCGCAGGCGCGTCCATGCCCTTGCCTTCGATGGCGTTCGTCAGGATGTGTTCCAGCTCTTCCGGCATGGCCGGCAAGCTTTCCGGCGCGGCGCCGTTCGCCAGTTCCGTCAGCTGGTCGGCCACGAAACCGGACGCTTGCAGCGCCGCCTCGATGGCGATCGGCGTCACGGGCGCGGCGCCCGTGCGCAAGGCATCGAACAGATTTTCCGTCAGATGGCAGGCCGCCACCAGCGCAGGCAGGCCCATGAAACCGGCACCGCCCTTGATGGTGTGGAAGGAACGAAACACGGCATTCAGTGTTTCCTTGTTGTCAGGATCACGCTCGAGGCGCAATAAGTGCTCTTCAACATTAACCGCAAGATCCATCGCCTCAACGACGAAATCCTTGAGCATATCGTCCATTAGAATCCCAAATCCGCAAGAAGGTCGTCTACATTATCCTGGTCCAGCGCCACCGACGGCACGGACGGGCCCTGCATCAGCGGCACCGGCTTTTGCGCCAGTTTTTCGCGCACCTCGGCCGGCGCGTTGTCGCGCAGCAGCTGAGCCAGCTCGTTTTCCACCGTCTTGGTGATGTTGACCACTTTTTTGATCAGCTGGCCCGTGATGTCCTGGAAGTCCTGGGCCATCATGATTTCCAGCAAGCGGGCTTTTTCCGCTTCCGTCGCTTCGGCAACGGCTTGCGCGAACTGGCGCGAATCGCCGGCCAGGGCCTTGAATTCTTCCAGGCTCAGCTTGCCGTCGAACAGCGCCGTCCAGCGACCGTCCATGTCCTTGGCTTTCTTCGACAGCACGTCCTGCGCCGGCATGCCTTCGTCGAGCGTGTTCAAGACCTTGTTGGCGGCCTGTTCCGTCAGGGTGGCGACATATTCCAGGCGGTCCTGGGCGTCGACGATCTGCGACGACGCTTCCGTCAACGCCTTGTCGTAGCCCAGTTCGCGCAGCGAATCGTGCAGCAGGCGCACGATGCCGCCCAGGCGCTCGAACATCGGCTTGTCGGACTGGTCGACCGGGTCGGCCGCTTCGCCAGGCGCGTCGGCGCCGGCCACGGGGGCCGCTTCCGCTGCAGCTGGCGCGGCAGCCGCCGGCGCCGCTGCGGCTGCCGGTACGGCGGCGCTGGCCGACACGGAGTCGAACAGCGCGTCAAAATCGTCATCCGCGATCACGGCGGGAGCGGGCGCGGCGGCAGGTGCCGGCGTGGCTGCGGCCGCGCTTTGCGCGGATACTTCATCGAATAATGCATCGAAATCATCAGCGGCGTTGGTCATATCCCTGCTTCTCCATAATTTGTCAAAATTCCGCCTGAACTGTGCGTTTTACAGACTGATACCCACAATTTCTCGATTAAGATGATTTGAGGCAATACCGCTGCGATGGTGCGAGTGTAGCAGGGCGCCGCCCTGTTGGTAAATCTCAAAACGCGCTTCCTGGTGCAAAGCGGGTCCGCAAGAGCTTTTCCGCCAGGAAATAAGTGTTCCTGCTGTTGTATTTTGAAATACTACCATTGGCGTGCGTGCAAGACCACGCGCGACGCAAGAAATCCTGCTCTCAGGCGCCTGCGCAACGGCGCCAGGCGGACCCCGCCGCAGCTAAACACGATCTTTCTGCCAATGTTGTCTATACTGAAGGTGCAGTAGTATTGATAATTATCAAGTCTTTACATGAATACAATGCTGCCGCGACGTCTACAATAAGAGGCGTTGCGCGCGCTGAGTCACTGCCAAAGGACCTGCCATGTATAAGAAAATTCTGATCGCCACGGACGGCTCCACCGTCTCCAACTTGACGGCCTGTGCCGGCGTTGCCTTTGCCGAACAAATGCACGCCGACATCCTTGCCGTGTACGTGGCGCCCGAGTACCAGTACCCGGTGTACATCGAAATCATTCCACCGAGCTATCCCAGCGAAGAGGAATACCGCGTCGCCATGCGCAAGGCGGGCGCCGACCACTGGCAACCCATCCTCGACGCGGCGGCCAAGCGGGGTCTGCAAGCGACGGGCCTGACGGCCTTTTCCGACAGCCCGGCCCTGAAAATCGTGGAAGTGGCGCAATTGCAGCAATGCGACCTGATTTTCATGGGTTCGCATGGCCGCAGCGGCTGGGGACAGTTGCTGCTGGGCAGCGTGACCAACAAGGTGCTGTCGCACTCGAAATTGCCCGTGCTGGTGCACAGGCTGATCAAGGAACCCCCGGCAAAATAAGGGGTCACATGGCCACGGGGGCCGTCGCTGCCGGCACTTCTCAAGAAAAGGCACAGTGCGGCCGCTTCGGTTAAAATGACAACGTTTCTCGTTTCTTAATATTTGATTGTCCGGTGACGGACAGAGCAGATTACACGCCACCAGATTGCCCGCCTATGATACGTATTGTGATTGCCGACGACCACACCATCATGCGTGAAGGATTGAAGCGCATCCTTGACGGCGCGCCGGATATCGACATCGTGGGTGAAGCCATCGACGGTTTTGAAGTACTTAACCATGTGCGCCAGGGCGGCTTCGATCTGTTGCTGCTCGATCTGTCGATGCCGGGCCGCAGCGGCGTCGACCTGATCCGGCAAATCCGCAGCGAGGCGCCCAAGCTGTCCATCCTGATCCTCACCATGCACGAGGAAGAGCAATATGCGGTGCGCGCCATCCGCGCCGGCGCGCAAGGCTATCTGACCAAGGAAAGCGCGGGCACCCAGCTCGTGGGCGCCATCCACAAGGTGGCGTCGGGACGTCCCTACATCAGCGCCGAGGTGGCGGAGCAGCTCGTGCTCAACATCATGATGCCGAATGAAAGCTTGCTGCATAAACAGTTGTCGGACCGCGAATTCGAAGTCTTTTCCCTGCTGGTGGCAGGCAAGTCGATCACGGAAATTGCCAACAACCTGCATCTGAGCGTCAAGACGGTGAGTACGCACAAGACGCGCATCATGCAAAAGATGGGCATGAGTTCGCTGTCTGAAATGGTCCAGTATGCCGTGGCGCACCGCCTGCTCTCCCCCTTCAAGACCTGAATACGGCGGCGCGCGCCCGCGCGTCGACTGTAGGAACAATCCTACTTCATCTACCACAGCTCCTACTGCCATATTCAGCCACTGCTGATATTAATTGCATACGCTTGTTGGCATACTGAAACCAGTAATCAAGTTGCTGGAAAGTTATTTCATCACACAGCAAGTCTTCAGCGAATTGAGCATTACCTGCCCGAACGCGCGCCGCCGGCCCACGCCTGCCCGCCGTCCCGTGCACCCCGTCATTCAACTCTGAACTACCTGTCACCAGGAGATGAACATGCTGTCCACGCAAACGCCCGACACCCGCGCCGCCTCACCATCGCTGGCCCCCTCCGCTCCGATGGAAGCGGGACGCCAGCGCCAGGGCCGGCTCTGGTCGAACCTGAAGGAGGTGTGCGACCTGCTGCATATCTCCAGCGCCTGCACCATCGCCGCCGACGAACTGCTGTTCCAGCACGTGCAATTCAAGACGGGCCAGCGCGTGCACACGATCGGCCAGCCGTTCGACACCCTGTACATCGTCAATTCGGGCTTCCTGAAAACCGTGCTCATCGATGAGTTCGGCAATGAGCAGGTGCTCAGCTTTCCCATGAAGGGCGACATGCTGGGTGTCGACGGCATCCACTCGCGCCACTATTCCTCGGAAGCGGTGGCCCTGTCCGACTGCGACCTGATCCTGCTGCCCTTCAAGAAACTCACGGCGCTGGGCCGTGTCCACCTGGAACTGGAAAATGTCATGTACGGCGTGATGAGCCGCGAACTGGTGCGCGAGCAAGCCATGATCGGCATGCTGGGCGCCCTCAGCGCCGAAGCCCGCGTGGCGCGCTTCCTCGTCTCGCTGGCCGACCGCTTCGCGCAGATGGGCTACTCGAGCAAGCTGTTCAACCTGCGCATGACGCGCCATGAAATCGGCAGCTACCTGGGCCTGACCCTGGAAACGGTCAGCCGTACCTTGTCCGCCTTCAATGAAATCGGCCTGATCACGGTTGACCAGCGCACCATCGGCATCAAGGATCCGGACGCCCTGAAAACCCTGCGCCGCCTGCCGCCGTCGCGCTCGCGCGCCAAGCAGCTGGCCGCCGCCAAGCTCAAGGCCGATACCACCGCGGCTGCCAACGCCTCGGCGCAATTGCTGGCCACCATCTAGCCTCATCCCGATTTCCTCAAGCTTGGCACAGGCTTGACCCGGCCAAGGCGCACTGCCTTGCCGGGTCTTTTTTGCTGCCGCCCCCCTCCCGCGCCGCGCCAGCGGCCGCCTTTGCGCAGCACTCTCTCCCACGCTGCCATCCCAGCGTAAAAAAGCGCGGATTCCGCACAAATAAGCCTTGCTTTTCGGGCCACATTCAACAATAATGCAAATACGAATCATTCTCAACTGAGACAAAGAAAGCCTAACATGCAAAGCTCAAAACCAGCCTTGATCCAGGATGCCGCTACCGCCCACGTCCGTCCTCCCGTCAGCATGGCCCAGCCGGCGCGCCGCATCACCAGCGAAGCGCTGCTGCAGCAGGGCCGCGAAGTGGAGATTGAGCACAGCGGCAAGATTTATCGCCTGCGCGTCACCCAATTGAACAAGCTGATCCTGACTGCCTGAAGCAGCACGGCAGCCAGTCACCACACTCGCCAGCCAGTCGCGCCCCGTGCGCGCAGCCAGCCAAACCACCGCACAGGAGTGTTTGATGGCGAACGACCGACCTTCCCCGATGTTTCCTCCTCCGCAAGGCCAACAGCCTGAACTGCTGCTGTCGGCCGTGCTGCACCTGATGTCGCACTACCATGCGGGCAGTCCCTGCGAGAAACTGGCGGGTGTCATCGAACGCCATCTACAAGTGCTGTCGAACTCGCCCGGCCTGGGCCCCGTGCTGCAAGCGACCTGCCAGCAACTGTCGCAGCAATGGGCTGCCTTGGTGGCGCTGCACCGGCCCGCGCCGCCCAGGACCAGCTGGCTTGAGCGCCTGGCACGCCTGCTGAGCGCCAAGCGCCCCGCCTCGCCCCTGCCGCAATAATTTCAATTTCTCGTCAACTGCTGCCCCATCGCCCAACAGGATATCGCCATGTGTGACAAAGACCAGTCCCTGCCCGTCATCAGCAATTGCACCCACGCCGGCACGGAAACGGCCGCGCTCGCTTCACGCCGCCGCCGGCTGTGGGAACTGTCGCATACCTGTCATTGCCCGCTGGTCGGCGTGGGCTTGCCCCTGGGATACTTGCGCAAGCTGGTGGGCAAGATGACGGGCGGGCGCGTGCTGGCCGACGATTACGAAGTGCACGTGGGCGCCGTGACCGAATGCGGCGCGCGCAACCGCCTGTCCGAAGCGCTGCAAAAGGAACTCGAACGCCGCTACGCCCCCGTGATCCTGCGCTTTCGCGGCGCCAAGACGACGGAGCAAGTGGCCGAACTGTGGCGCACGGCCGTCGCCAACGGCGACGTGTCGGGCGCTTTCTGGGCCGGCCTGACGCACCCGCGCTGCGACGCCGAGCTGGAAGAGCAGATGTGCAGAGACTTGCACATGATCCAGCACCAGGCCGGCGCCTGCGTGCGCGCCGACATGGGCAAGTTTACGGCCTTGCAGGAAGAAAATGCGCGCCTGACGCACGAACTGGCCAAGCTGCAACAGCGCAGCCAGGCCGCACTGATGGAGAAAACGGGCGAACTGGAACGCCAGGAAGCCGTGCTGCTGCGCACGCGTGCCGAGGCGATCGGCAAGGATAGCGTGATCGATGGCTTGCGCCTTGATCTGGCGCAATTGCAGGCGGCCATCCCGGCGCTGGAATCGCGCACGCGCCTGGTCGAGCGCCTGGCGCAAATGGATGAGCGCGAAAAGGAATTGCGCCAGCAAATCGCGGATTTGAAGCAAGCCCAGCCACGTCCGGGCACGGCCGTGCCGCCACCGGCGCCGAAGCTGGAAGTGCCGACGGGCGGCAAGCTGAAAATGCCGATCCGCCTCGTCGATCAAAGCGTCCTGTGCGTGGGCGGGCGCAGCGGCAATGTCGCCACCTACCGCGCCCTGATCGAGCGGGTCGGCGCGCAATTCGCCCACCACGACGGCGGCCTGGAAGACAATGCCAACCTGCTCGATTCGAGCCTGGCGGCGGCCGACCTGGTGATTTGCCAGACCGGCTGCATCAGCCACAGCGCCTACTGGCGCGTGAAGGATTATTGCAAGCGCACGGGCAAGCGCTGCGTCTTCATCGACAACCCCAGCATCTCCAGCCTGGCACGGGGCTTGCAGGAAGTCAGTGGCGAGATGGAGCCGGCCGCGCTGGACGCCTCCGACTAAAACCTAGGCCTGCAACTCGCGCGCGATCGCCTCGCGCAGGAGCGCATCATCGACCGTGGTGTCGGGCGCGAAACGCCCCACCACCTTGCCGTCCTTGCTGATCAAAAACTTCTCGAAATTCCACAGCACGTCGCTCGGTTGCTCCTGCGTGATGCCGTAGCCGGCCAGCTTGGCGCGGAAATCGCTGCCCGGCTTTTCCTGCGCCCGCGGCTGCTCTTGCACCAGGCGCTGGTACAGCGGATGCTGGCCCGGCCCCTTGACGACGATTTTTTCAAACATGGGAAATTGCACGCCAAAGGTGCCGCGGCAAAAGTCGGCGATCTCGGCATTGCTGCCCGGCTCCTGTGCGCCGAATTCATTCGCGGGAAAACCGGCCACCACCAGGCCATCGGCCTGCTTGTCGGCGTAGAGCTTTTCCAGTCCTTCGTACTGCGGCGTCAAGCCGCAGGCGGAGGCGACATTGACCACCAGCACGACCTTGCCGCGATAGGCGTCCAGGCTCGCGGGTTCGCCATTGATGCGGCGCAAGGGAATGTCGTAAATACTGTCGCTCATGATGTGTCTCCTCGGCGGATAAAACAATCATGATAGCCGCGTGTGCGCGAACGCGCTGGCGGCGTCAAAAACTCAGTAGACGTCGCGCCGGTAGCGCCCCTCTGCCGCCAGCGCGTCGAGCGCGGGCCGTCCCAGCATCTCTTGCAGGGCCTGATCGACGCCGCCCGCCATGCCGGCCAGGCTGCCGCAAATGTAGATGGCCGCGCCCTGCTGCAGCCACAGTTTGATTTCATCGGCATTGCCGCGCAAGCGGTCCTGCACGTAGGTCCGCTCCGCCTGGTCGCGCGAAAACGCCAGGTCCAGGCGCGGCAAGTCGCCGCTGGCATGCCAGTGCTCAATTTCCTCGCGATAATGGAAATCATGGGCCGCGTTGCGTTCGCCAAAGATCAGCCAATTGCGCCGCTGCCCTGCCAGCACGCGGCTTTTCAGGTGGCCGCGCAAGCCGGCGATGCCGCTGCCGTTGCCGATCAAAATCAATGGCCGCTGGGCATTGTCTTCCAGGCGAAAGCGTTTGTGCTGGCGCAAGCGCAGCTGCACCACGTCGCCGACGGCGGCCTGCGCCGTGAGCCAGCCGGAGGCCAGGCCCAGGCTGCCATCGGGATGCGCATGCTGGCGCACCAGCAAGTGCACGCCGCCGTCGTGCGGAATCGAGGCGATCGAATATTCGCGCGGTTGCGCAGGATCAAGCGGCGCGGCCACCTGCACCAGGTCGCCCGACTGCCAGTCAGGCAGGCTGCCCGCCACGGGCGCCAGTTCCACGTGATAGATGGGGCCGCCGGCGCTGCCGGGATTGAGCAACTGCCGACGCGTCAGGCGCCAGTCGCCAAAGGCGGGCGCGCTCCAGTCGGGCGCGTCGCTGGTGCCGGCCAGGTGGCTCAGGTGCTGGAACCATTGCTCGATGGTAGCGCTGGCGCTGCGGTCGACTTCGATGCGCTCGAACAGGCGCGAGGCGCCCTGCTCCGCCAGCCAGGCATCGAGCGCGCGGCCGAAGCCGCAGAACTGGCCATAGCTGCGGTCGCCCAGGGCCAGCACGGCGTAGTGCAATTGCGGCAGCGCCAGCTCGCCCGTCATCAGGCGCCCCATGAAGGCGGCCGCATTGTCGGGCGCATCGCCTTCGCCATACGTGCTGACCAAAAACAAGGCCCGTTCCGCTTGTTGCAGATCCATGGCCGTGAGGTCGGTCAGCGCGCACAGGCGCACGGGAATGCCGGCCAGCTGCAGGCTTTGCGCCGTTTGCGTGGCCAGTTCCTCGGCATTGCCCGTCTGGCTCGCATACGCCACCAGCCAGGCGGGACTGTTGGCCAGCGCCGCCTTCGCGGCGTCGGACGCGCGGCGCTTGGCGCGCGCGCGCAGCCAGGGCGCCAGGCACACGCCCGCGTAACTGAGGGACAGGGCGGCCAGCAAGGCCAGCCGCGTCGTATCGTGCGTAAAAATCATGGAATCAATCGTTCATTCGTCGAGCATGGCCAGCATGTGGCTGCTCAGCGTTTCATGGTAGCCATCGCCGTCGCGCTGCAGGAAGCGCGCGGCCAGGCCCTGCTCTTCGGCCAGCGCCATGCCGGCTTCCGGGCCCAGCACCGTCAAGGCCGTCGACCAGGCATCGGCCGCCATGCATTCGGCGTGCACGACGGTGACGGAGGCGAGTTGATTGGCGATCGGCATGCCGCTGCGCGGATCGATGGTGTGTGAGAAACGCACCGTGCCATCGTCGAAGAAACGCCGGTAGTCGCCCGACGTCGCCACGGACAAGCCGTGCAGCGCCAGCAGCATTTCCGGCGGATGCTGCGCATTCTCGGCACTATCGGCGGCACCATCGACCTGTTCCAGCATCACCCACCATGGCTGGCCGTCGGGCTTGCTGCCGGCGCCGCGCAGCTCGCCGCCCACTTCGACCAGGTAATGATGGATGCCCTGGCTGTCCAGGTAGCGCGCCAGGCGGTCCACGCCATAGCCCTTGGCCACGGCGGACAAATCCAGCTGCAAGCCGCCCGGCTGGCGCGCGCGGCGGGCCGGCAAATCCAGTTCCAGGCGGCGGCGCTGGCGCTGCGCCAGCAGCAGCGCCACGGTATCGTCTTTCGGCGGCAGGAAGCCGGCCTCATCGTAGCGATTGCGGGGGCCGAAGCCCCACAGGTTGACGAGGGCACCGGCGCATGGGTCATACGCGCCGCCGGACGCCTGCGACACGTGCATGGCAAAGCCCAGCACCTCGCAAAAGGCGGCGGGCAGGCTGTGCCAGCTGCCGGGCTCGGCCCGGTTGAAGCGGCCCAGGTCCGAGTCCTCGTCCCAGTGGCTCATTTGCGCTACAACAAGATCCAGCTGCTGCTGCAAGCCCTGCTGCAGGTCGGCGCTGCCCGCGCGTCCCGGCATGGCGGGCTCCAGCAAGCGCACCGACCAGCTGGTGCCCATCGACAGGCCGTGCAAGTCCCGGATCGCGGCGCCGGGCGGCGCGACCTGATCGGAAATATGCTGCGGCAGCAGGACCCGGCGCATCGGCGCTCTCGCTCGCGAAGATGCCGCCGCTTACTGCGGCAGCACTTCCACGGAAGCCGCGTAGGTGGCGCGGCGCTCCGGCATCACGGGCGGCTGGCCGGCCACGGCTGGCGCGGCCGCAGGCCAGGTGCTGCTCAGGTAATACATGCCGGCCGCCGGCACGGTGAACGTGATCTCGCCCTTGGCATCCGTGCTCTGGCGGATTTCACCGAGCACGCCGCGATAGCGCACGCCGCCTGGCACCAGGCTGAACGCCTGGTTCGCCGCAGGCTTGCCGTCGATCAAGAAACGCCAGGTGGCTTTCTCGCCCGCGCGCAAGTCGTTCGGGTGCGTTACCGGCACGAATTCCAGGCCCACGCCCGTCGGCTTGAACACTTCCGTGCTGGTTTCGCCATTGCTGAAGAAAGTTTCCAGGCGCGCTGCCGTGCGCGTGATTTTCACGTCTTTCGCGTCGGCCGGCACGTCTTTCTTGAAGGTTTCCTCGTTCCCGCGGAAACGCTTCTGCTCGCCGTTCACGGTGTAGCTGCCCATCACGTTTTGCGACACGATGGCCGCTTTATACGTGCCCGGCTTTTCCATTTTCACGTCGAAGACGCTGCGCAAACGGCCCGTGAGGGTGTTCGCCGGCGCGACCTTGGCGCCGTCCGGGCCGATGACTTGCAGCGCGTCCAGGCGCAGCGGCTGGTGGTCGATCTCGAACAAGGCGTCGGAGACGGCGGCATCCACCGTCACCCAGGCGTCCTTGCTTTCCACCATCGTGCTCGATGGCACCATCCAGCCGCGGTGGGCGTGGGCGTTCATGGCCAGGCCGGCCAGGGCCAGGGCGATCAGGGGTTTGTTGAATTGCTTGAACATGGGGTGCGCCTTATGGTTTGAGTTGAACGACGACATTACCGAGTTCTTCCTTGCCTTTGGCTGGCACGGACTGGGCCGATTTCAGCGGCCACTGGAACGGCACGCGCACCAGTTCGCGTCCGCCCGCTTCGCGCGCCGCTTCCACCACCACCTGGTATTCGCCCGCCGGCAACTTGTCGAGCAAGGCCTTGGCGCCTGGGAAGGTCAAGGTATGTTCGCCCGGCGCACGCGTGGCACCGCTGACGCCGTCCACGGGCATGGCCAGGTCGCGACCGCTCTTGCGCCACCATTGACGCATGTCCTTGAGCCACTTCTCGCCGACTTTGTCTTTCTTTTTCACGTCATACAGCACGGCCAGGTTGCCAACCACCTTCTGATCCGCCGTTTCCAGCCACGCCGCCACGTAGGGACGGTGGTATTCCGCCACGTTCAATTGCGGGAGTTCAAGCTTGAGGGACAGGTCGGCCGCCATCGCCGACGTACCGATCAGGGGAAGGCCAAGCGCCAGGGTGTAGCGTAATTTCATGGTGTGCCTGTAAAAAAAGTAAGAATAAAAACGATCAGTGAATAAACAGCAAGGCGATCGCGCAGGGTATCAAGATACCGAGGCCAACCATTGGCCAGGTAAATGGCCGGTTGGCCGCGTGGAACTTCAAAATCAATAAGCCCGTCAGGCAAAATACGATGCAGGCGCCGGCAAAGATGTCGATGAACCAGCTCCACGCCACGCCCGTGTTGCGGCCCTTGTGGACATCGTTGAGCCAGGACACCCAGCCCCGGTCCGTCAATTCGTATTCGGCGGCCCCGTCTTCCAGGCCGATGCGCACCCAGGCGTCGCCGCCCGCCCTGGGCAGCGGCAGGTAGACTTCGTCGATCGACCATTCGGCGGGACGGCCGCCCGCATTGAGCGACCACTGCTGCTTGAGCCAGGCTTCGGCGTCGGCCGGCATGGGCGCATTGGCGCCATCGTGCTTGGCGGCATACGCGGCCAGTTGCGTGACGAGGGGTGCCGGCAACGCCGCCTTCTGGCGCGTGATCGCCGGCTTGGCTTCGATCTGGCCGGCGTGGTTCAGCGTGATGCCGGTAATGGCGAACAGAAACATGCCCAGCAGGCAAAGCGCTGAGCTGATCCAGTGCCATTGATGCAAGTTCTTCAGCCAGACGGCGCGGCTGGCGTTGTTCTTGGCCTTGTCTGCTGCGCCCGCATTACCCATCGAGCGCTCCCGGCAAGGAGCGGGCCAGGTGGCGCGACAAGTCAGTGTGCTTCATTCCCATCCTTCAATCAAAGTTCATGCCTCATTTTCAAACAAATGATAATGATTATCATTTATTAAGTCAATACATGGGGCGCCCCGCCGGGCCAGCGTTTTGTAACAGCTTTGAAACATGGCGCGAGGCAGGCAGGCCGACGCCGCTACGTAAGCTGCCGTACAGATCCGCCTGCCACGCCCGTCTATGCTGTTGTTCAGGACAACCATCAAGGGAGCACCCATGCAAGCATATTCCAGCGAACAACTGGCCAGCATCGCGGCCAGGATCAAGGATGTCAAATTCGGCATGCTGACCACCAGCGATGACATGCGCACCCTCACCAGCCGGCCACTGACGCAGCAGCAGGTCGATAGCGAAGGGCAAATCTGGTTCTTTGTCTCGGACGAGGCCGCCTACACGCGCGACTTGTTGAACAATCCGCAAGTCAACGTCAGCTTTGTCGACACGGGCGACAGCCTGTATGTGTCCGTCTGCGGTCACGCGCAATTGCTGAAGGACCGCGCCAAGGCGGAGGAATTGTGGAACCCGCTGCTAAAAGCCTGGTTCCCGGGCGGACTCGACGATCCGAAGCTGTCGCTGATCAAGGTAACGATCCAGTCAGCCGAATACTGGGATAGCAGCGCCAGCAAGATGATGCAATTCTATGAAATGGCCAAGGCCGCCATCACGGGCGAACCGCCAAAGGATCTGGGCGAACACGGACGGGTTGACCTGTAGCCGGCTCGCCATTCCTACCCGCGCCGGCAAGCAAGCGACGTTGTCAGCGCGCAAGGGGAAACGACCAGCCGCCGTGCGCGAACACGCCTGACGGCTGGCCCTGCGGAAATTATCAGACAGTCAGGAAGGAAAGCTCAGACGCCCGTACTGCCCGTGGTGTCTGGCGCATCGTCGGCGCTCTGCCGGCTCTGCCCGGCGGAGCCGGACTGGTGATGCGGCAAGCGGTCGGCGCGCCGCACTTCGCCGATGGAAAACAGATCGTCGCCGATATCGAGGCCTTGCTCGCTATCGACCAGTACAAAGTTTTCGGCCGAGTCGGCCGTACTTTGCTTGCTGCCCGCCGTGGATGGCGTGCCGCCCTGGCTATTGCCCGGTTGCGGCGTATTCGCGTTGCCCATTATCTTCTCCCTGATCATCAATGCGAGTTGACTGCGCGGCGATTGCCAGGCGATTGCACCTTGCCAGCGCAGCTATTTCATCATAGTCCATGCCTGCTGCATTGCATCAAAATTTTGCAGCGACCGGACAGATGCGGCCATGGCCAGCGACGTGCCTGCCGCTGGCCATGGTCACCGCTACCGCTCATTACCACTTGCTGCTACTTGTTGCGCGAACCTGCGGAACCCGAACTCGACCCCGCGCCGCCGCTTTGCTTGTTGCCACTGTCGCGGTTGCCCTCCTGGTTCATGCCGGCATTGTCGCGCGTGCCGCTGGAGCTGGAAGCGCTTTGCCGGCTGGCATCGTTCTTGTGGCTTTGGCTGCCTGCGCGGCGTGCCTCTTCCGACGTGAATTCATGCGCCGTGCCCTTTTCATGCGCGGCACGTCCGCCTTCGCTGGCGATTTCGCGCTGCTGGGCGGGGTCCATGGAAGCGAAACCCCGTTTGCTGGTATCGCTTTGCTTGCTGCCGCCGCTGCCGCTGCTGCTACTGGTTTTACTACCTTGCTGTTTATTGTCGCTCGATGTGGCCATGATGATCTCCTTGATCGATGGAATCAGAAACAGTGCAAACCATGCAATTCTTTCCCCTCGCATGGCAAGGGAACCGTCATCTTAGTGCGCGCATGGGGTGCAAGAAATAGGAGGATGCCAAGAGCGCATGTAGGATGAGTCCCGCCCGTGGTGGCGCAGTTACTTTCAGTTTTCCACCAAAAGTACCAGATACTCAGCAGTTAGCGGGGGCAAGTGCCGCGCGCGAGGCAACGCACGCGGCCAGCCGCCAGAGCGGCCGGAGAGCGGCGGCATCGGAACTTGCCGCGCGTCGCCTCGGGCGCGCGGCCACGAGACGCCAGCGGCGAGGAATTCAGGAAGCGAAGAGGATGGCCCAGAACAGCATCAGCAAGCCGGCAATCGACACGCACCACACGAGCGTGCGCACGACGGGCACGCCGAACGCATACAGGGGCAGATACAGCACCCGGGCGGCCAGGTACAGGGCCGCGCCATAGAGCGTGAGCGCGCTTTCCTGCGCCGTCACGTGGGCGATCAGCACGGCGGCGGCGAACAGGGGCAGGGTTTCGAACAGGTTCGCCTGGGCCCGCTGCAAGCGGCCCGTGATCCTGCCCACGGGCGGGCCTTCGCCGTCGCGCGCGCTCACGTTATACGCCGTGCCTGTCTCGCGCGTGCGAAACAGCGCGGGCAGCAGGATTTGTACCAGCGCCAGCACGAGGGTACAGGCCAGCATCGTCAGTTCAGGAGTCATGCTTTACCTCTGCAGGGTGGGACAGGCAAGCCGTGCCGGCGCGTGCCCGTCAGGGTTGGTCGAGTGCCGCTTGCAACTCCGTCAAATCATAGGGCTTGCGCAAGACGCTGGCGGAAAAGCCCAGCTCGTCCATCGATTCCTTGCCATAGCCGGTGGAAAAGATGATGCGCATGTCCGGTTTATCGCGCAGCACCATGCGTGCCAGCGCGATGCCGGACATGCCGGGCAGGCTGACATCCGTAAACAGGATATCGAAGTCTTGCTCGTTGAGCAACTCCCACGCCGCCTCGCCATCGGACACGCCGCTGACCGTGTGGCCCAGCATGCCCACCAGCTCGCACACCATCAGCTGGGAATCGAGATTGTCTTCCACCACGAGTATCTTCATCGAAGTCGGCATGTCCCCCTGCGGTACCAACGCATGGCCCGTCAAGTCCAGCCCCGGCGTGCCGCCTCCCAGCACGCCGGCCGCCGTGCTGCCGCTTGCCAGCGTGCCGGCCACGGGCGCGCCGGACCGTTCGAACTGGCGCGCGCGCATTTGCTGCTGGCGGTTGGCCAGCACATGGCGCAGCTTGCGCGCCAGCTCTTCGCGCCGGTATGGCTTGCTGAGCAATTCCACCCCCGCATCGAGCCTGCCCTCGTGCACGATGACATCCTGCGCGTAGCCCGAGGTAAACAAGACGGCGATATCGGGCTGCAACTCGCGCGCCTGACGCGCCATCTCCGTGCTGCTGACGGGACCGGGCATGATCACGTCCGTAAACAGCACATCGATTTGCGCACCGCTGTGCAGCACGGCCAGCGCGCTTTCGCCATCCTCTGCCTTGAGCACCTTGTAACCGAGCGCGCCCAGCATGTCGACCACGGTGGTGCGCACGCCCACGTCGTCTTCCACCACCAGCACGGTTTCCGTGCCGCCCGTGACGACGCCGCTCAACTCCAGTTCCTCGTCCGCTTCGGCCATCAGGGAACGGGGCAAATAGATTTTGACTCCCGTGCCCACGCCAGGTTCACTGTAGATGCGGATATGGCCGCGGCTTTGCGTGACGAAGCCGTACGCCATCGACAAGCCCAGGCCCGTGCCCGCGCCTTCCGGCTTGGTCGTGAAGAACGGCTCGAAGGCGCGCTGCAGCACAGGCCCGCTCATGCCGCGGCCCGTATCGGTCACCGACAGCATCACGTACTGGCCTGCCGGCACGTCGACCAGGTTGTGCACATACTGTTCGTCGAGCACGACGTTGCCCAGTTCGATGGTCAGCTTGCCCACGCCATCCATGGCGTCGCGCGCATTGATGGCCAGGTTGAGGATGACGTTCTCGATCTGGCTGCGGTCGACCAGGGTATTCCACAGTCCGCCGCCGCCCACCAGCACGATATCGATCGCTTCGCCCAGGGCGCGCCGCAGCAGCGCATCCATGTTGCGCACCACGCGCGTCAAGTCGGCCACCACAGGTTGCAACGGCTGGCGCCGCGCAAACGCCAGCAGGTGCGACGACAGCTTGGCGCCCCGCTCGACGGCGGCAATCGCCGTGTCCAGCCGCTGGCGCATGAGGCCATCCGTGCCCGCCAGGTGCTGCAGCAAATGCAAATTGCCGGAAATGATTTGCAGCACATTGTTGAAGTCGTGCGCGATGCCGCCCGTCAACTGGCCCACGGCTTCCATCTTTTGCGCCTGGCGCAAGGCGTCTTCGGCCTTGGTGCGCTCATTGACTTCCTGTTCGACCCGGTGTTCCAGCGTTTCGTTCAATTCATGCAGCGCTTTTTCCACGCGGCGCCGGTCCGTGATGTCCGTCTTGACGGCGATCAAGGAACGCGTATGACCCTGCTCATCGACCAGGCGGCTGACATTGCTCGACACCCACACCTGCGAGCCATCGGGCTTCAGGTAGCGCTTTT
This sequence comes from Janthinobacterium sp. LM6, assembly GCF_002002885.1. Lineage (GTDB taxonomy): Bacteria > Pseudomonadota > Gammaproteobacteria > Burkholderiales > Burkholderiaceae_D > Janthinobacterium > Janthinobacterium kumbetense. Next base: position 5,030,669 of record NZ_CP019510.1, read on the forward strand.
CCAGCGAAAACGACTCGCCCGTTTCCACCAGGCGCCGGAACAGCACGCCGTTGCCGGGCACGTCCGCCGGATGCATGATGTCGTTCATGTTCAGGCTCAGCAGTTCTTCGGCGGAACGGCCCAGCATGCGGCACAGGGCGCCGTTGACACGCTGGAAACGGCCATCGAGGCCCAGCTCGGACAAGCCCACGGACGCCTGGCCGAAAATGGCCGCCATGCGCTCCTGGCTGGCGTTGAGTTCATCCTCGATCTGGCGCCGCTCCGTCACGTCGAACGACACGCCCACGTAGCGGCGCTGGCCCGGCACGCGGCCGGCCACCACCTCGCCCTGGCGCGCGATCCAGCGCAGCGCGCCATCGGCGGGACGGCGGATGCGGTATTCCACGTATTCGAGGGGATTGGGCGCCAGATCCAGCTTGCTGGGTCCGACCTTTTGCTGGTCCCGCGCATCGACCAGGCTCACCAGCAGGCGTTCCGTCACTTCCGTCTCGTCGGCAATGCCCCACAGGCGGCGGAAGGTAGGCGACACCAGCATCGCGCCCGTCTCGGGGAACCATTCGAAGGTGCCGATGCCGCCCGCCTGCTGGGCCAGGCGCAGCCGCTCCTCGCCTTCCATGCGCTCGGTGACGTCGATGCCTTCGACGAGGATGCCCGTGACCGCGCCCTCATCATCCTTGATGGGCTGGTAGACGAAATCGATGTGGCGCTGGCCCGTCTGGCCATCCGCCGTCTGCAAATCCACTTTGACCTGGCGCCCCTCGTAAGGTTCGCCCGTGCGGTAGACCTGGTCGAGCAGCGCGATGAAACCTTGCGCCTTGACTTCGGGCAAGGCCACTTCGACTGTCTTGCCCAGCAGCTCAAGTTCGGGGCGTCCCACCAGGCGCAAATAATGTTCATTCGCCAATTCGAACACGTGCTGCGGCCCGCGCAGCATGGCCATGAAGCTGGGCGCCTGCTGGAACAGGGCGCGCAGCAGCGCGCGTTCCTCGCCCAGGCGGCGGTTGGCCGCGCGCACGGCCTCGCTCTCGGCTTGCAAGGTGGTATTGAGTTCGCCCAGTTCGGCCGTGGCCAGCTTCAGCTGGCGCCCCTCCTCCATGCGCGCCGTCAATTCCAGCGCCGTGCACAGCACGCCATCGACCTGGCCGCCGGCGCCATGCACGGGCGTGTAAAACAGGTCGAAACAGACATCCGCGCGCTGTCCGCCGCGCAACAGCGGCAGGCAGCACTCGCGGTGCACCTGCGTCTCGCCGCGCAATCCCGCGTCGAGGATGCGCGCGTTCCAGTCCCAGATTTCGGGCCAGACGGCCGGTACCGTACCGCCCAGCGCCGCCGGATGGCGCGCCCCGGCGATCTGGATGTAGTCGTCGTTGTAAATCATCACATGCTGCGGGCCCCACATCAGCACCATCGCCATCGGCGAATTGAGGACGATGTCGACGCTGGTGCGCAAATGGGCGGGCCAGCCATCGAGGGCACCCAGGCTGGTGGCGGACCAGTCGCGCTGGCGCACCAGCTCGCCCATGCTGCCGCCGCCGCGCGGCCAGGCTGGCGCGCTCATGTGGCCAATCCCGCTTGCACGCGCACCTGGCACTGGCGCGGAATGCGCACCGTCGCCAGCGTGCCCTGCGCGTCCGTCGAACTGAGCTCGACCGTGCCGCCATGGGCCTTGACGAACATGTTCACCGTGTACAGGCCCAGCCCCAGGCCCTGCCCCGTCCTGCGCTTTTCGCCCGCCTGCTGGAACGGCTCGAACAGGGTCGGTAGCAAGGCGGCGGGAATGACGCCGCGATTGGCGATGCGCAATTCAATGCTGTCGGCGTCGCGTCCGTCCAGGGCCAATTGCACCGGCGCGCCCGCCTCGCCATGCGTGAGGGCGTTGCATAGCAGATTCGAGATGACTTGCGACAACAAGCCCGCGTCGCATTGCCCGTGCAGCTCGCCCACGCTGCTGATCTCGACCAGCGGGGCCTGGCCCGCCGTCTCGAACTCGTCGACGATGGCGCGCGCCAGCGCCAGGTAGTCGTGCGTGCTGCTGCGCAACTCCATCGTGCCGGAACGGATGCGCGCCAGGTCCAGCAACTGGTCGACCATGCGCGCCATGCGCTTGGCGCTGCTTTCGATGCGCTGCGCCGTGACGATCACCTTCGGGTGGTCGCTCATCATCGGCAACAGCATGGCGCCGTTCATCACCACCGACAGGGGCGTGCGCAAGTCGTGGCCCAGCACGGCCGTGAACAGTTCATTCAGGTGCAGCGCATGCTTGAGCTCGTCGAGTTGGGCCGACAATTCGCGTTTCTGCTGGTACAGCTGGACCAGCACGGCCACCTTGCTTTGCAAGGCTTTCACGTCGATGGGCTTGTACAGGAAATCGACGGCACCCGCCTCGTAGCCACGGAAACTGTAGCTCGGTTCGCGCGACGCGGCCGTGAGAAAAATCAAGGGAATGCTGCGCGTGCGTTCGCTGCCGCGTATCAGCTCGGCCAGCTCGAAACCGTCCATCTGCGGCATTTGCACGTCGATCAGGGCCAGCGCCACGTCATGCGTCAACAGCAATTCCAGCGCCTCGGCGCCCGAGCTGGCCTTCAGGATGACAATACCGGGCCGCGCCAGCACGGCTTCGGCGGCGACCAGGTTTTGCGCGATGTCGTCAACGACGAGGATATGGATAGGGGCGGTCACGGAATCATCTTCAGGCATCGCAACGGCAAGATGCCATCGTGTTTCGATATGGACATAAACATTGTTTCAATTCTCACATATATTACACGCACTACACCATTCCCATTCACTTGTGTTCACCATCGCCGAGCAAGGCCAGGCTGGCAGCCATCTGCGGCAAATCGAGCACGCGGTCGGCGCCGGCCCGCTTGAGCGCGGCGGCCGGCATGATGCCACAACTGGCCCGCTGTGGGTCTTGCACCCAGGCACTACCGCCCAGCTGCCGCACGCGCGCCAGGCCCGCCGCGCCGTCGGCCGAGGCGCCCGTCAGGATGATAGCCAGCATGGCGCGCCGGTAGGCGTACGCAGCGGTTTCCAGCAGAACATCGATGGACGGGCGCGAAAAATACACGGGCGCTTCCTGCGACAGGGAAAAACAGCCATCGGGCTCGACTTGCAAATGGTAATCGGGCGGCGCGAAATACACGGTGCCCGCTTGCAGCGGTTCCTTGTCCTGCGCTTCGCGCAAGGGCAGCTGGCAACGTTCCGCATACAGCTGCGGCAACTGGCTCGAACGGCCCGGCGCCAGGTGCAGCACCACCACCACGGCCGCGCGGCAGGTGGCGGGCAAGGCGCGCAGCACGATGCCCAGCGCTTCCACGCCGCCGGCCGAGGCGCCGATGGCGATCAGGCGCAGGCCAGGTGGCGGCGGCGCGACGTCGCAGGTCGGCAACATGTCAGGCACGCTGGAAGATGCGCTCAGCCGGGCTCAGCTCGTTGAAGCTGGCCGCATGGCGGCTGAAATGCAGGCTTTCCTTCATGCCCAGGCCCAGGAAGCCCCGGTTCACCAGCGCTTCGTGGAACAGGCCCAGGCTGCGGTCCTGCAAGTCTTTATTGAAGTAAATCATGACGTTACGGCAGGAAACCATGTGCACCTCCGAAAACACGCTGTCCGTCGCCAGGCTGTGGTCGGCGAAGACGAACTGGCGCCGCAAGCGCCGCTCAAAGATGGCGCCCTTGTAGGCGGCCGTGTAATAGTCGGACAGCGAACGCTTGCCGCCCGCCAACTGGTAATTCTCGCTGAACTGGGCGATGCGCTCGATCGGATAGATGCCCGCTTCGGCGGCGGCCAGCGCTTCCACGTTGATGTCGGTCGCGTAAATCATGCTACGTTCAAGCAAGCCTTCTTCTTCCAGCAAGATGGCCAGCGACCACACCTCTTCGCCGCTGCTGCAGCCGGCCACCCAGATCTTGATCGAGGGATAGGTATGCAGGATGGGCACGACTTTTTCGCGCAAGGCGCGGAAATACGCGGGATCGCGGAACATCTCGCTCACTTGCACCGTGAAAAACTGCAGCATCTGCGCGAACATGGCCGGCTCGTGCAAGATGCGGTCCTGCAACTGCGACAGGCTGGCGCAGCCGAAGCGCTCCATGGCCTGGCGCATGCGCCGGCGCAGCGACGCCACCGAATAATCGCGGAAATCGTGCTGATATCTCAACAAGATTCCCTCTAGCAACAATTTCAGTTCTATATCGAAAATATCGTCATCTAACAACATCCACCTCATCGGATACCTGACCGTTGAACACAGTGCAACTTACCAAATGCTAGCAGATCGCCGGCGATTATCCCGCAAGGAAAGTGCCAGTTAGGTACGCTGGCGTACACTGCGCCATCTTTTTCAGGCATCCACGCCCTTCATGCCTTCCTCCGTGTAACGCGCGCCCGCCGCCATGCCCATAGGAAAGGCGGCATTCATCGCCGCCAGTTCCGCGCCGTCCAGCCGCACGGCCAGCGCGCCCAGGTTGTCGTGCAAATACGCGATGCGCTTGGTGCCGGGAATGGGGATGATGTCGTCGCCTTGCGCCAGCAGCCAGGCCAGCGCCAGCTGGGCCGGCGTGCAGCCTTTTGCATGCGCGAGGTCCCGGACCTGCGCGACGATGGCCTGGTTGCGCGCCAGGTTGTCGGATGAAAAACGGGGATTGAACTGGCGAAAATCCCCCGCGTCGAGGCTGGCCGCATCGGCAATGGCGCCCGTCAGGAAACCGCGCCCCAGCGGGCTGTAGGCAAAGAAACTGGCGCCCACGTCGCGGCAGGCGGCCAGCACGCCCTGCTCCGGTTCGCGCGTCCACAGCGAGTACTCGCTCTGGACGGCCGCCACGGGGCAAAGCGCCGCCGCGCGCCGCAAGGTAGCCGCGCTCACTTCGCACAGGCCCACGGCGCGGATCTTGCCCTCTTGCCGCAGCTGCGCCAGCGCCCCCATCGACTCTTCCAGCGGCGTCTCCAGGTTCAGGCGGTGCAGATAAAACAGGTCGATGGCGTCCACGCCCAGGCGCGCCAGCGACGCCTCGCACGCCTGGCGGATGGTGGCGGGTGCATTGTCGACGCGGCGCGCATAGCTGCCCGGCTCGCGCGCCAGGCCGCACTTGGTGGCGGCCAGCGCCTGGCCGCGATGGCCTTGTAAAAAACGTCCCAGCAATTGCTCGTTGTGGCCGAAGCCGTAGGCGTCGGCCGTGTCGAACAGGGTCACGCCCGCCGCCAGCGCCGCTTCCAGGGTGGCCAGCGATTGCGCCTCGTCCGTGGCGCCATAGAATTCCGACATGCCCATGCAGCCCAGGCCCAATGCCGAGCTGGTCAAGCCGCTATGGCCGATGCGTCGTTGTTGCAGTTGCATGTTGATCTCCCTCAAGTGTCAATGCGGCCAGTCTGCGCCGCGCCGGCCGGCAAGGGAATGCGCAATTTCGTGATACCTTTCTGGTATGAGAGCCCTCGATACCCATGCATTGACCCTGTTTTGCGCCGTCGCCCGCTGCCTGAACTTCCGCCAGGCGGCCGAGCAATTGCACATGACCCAGCCGCCCCTGTCGCGCGCCATCAAGGCACTGGAAGACCGGCTGGGTGCGCGATTGTTCGAGCGCGACACGCAAGGCGTGGCCTTGACGCAGGCAGGGCATACCTTGCTGCCGCAGGCGCTGCACATCCTCGATTTACTTGATATTGCGCAAACGTCGCTGCGGCAAGACAGCGCGCCCGCGCGCCTGCGCCTGGGCTTGACCAGTTCCGTGGCGGCCGGCCTGTTCCGGCCCTTGCTGGCGACGCTGGAAGGGCAACTGGGCAGTATCCGCCTGGAACTGACGTCCGCTCCCTCGCCGCGCCTGGTGGCTGGCGTGCGCAAGGGCCAGCTCGATGCGGCCATGCTGGCCTTGCCCAGCGCCACCTTCGAACTGGCCGTGCAGCCGCTGGCGCGCCAGCCCATGATGCTGGCCCTGCCCGCCGGGCACCGGCTGGCGAAAAAGCGCAAGCTCAGCCTGTTTGACATCGCGGCAGAATCGATTTACTGGTTCGAACGGGCGCGCCAGCCCGCCTTCTTCGACCATTGCCAGCAGGTGTTTCGCCGGCATGGTTTCGCGCCCGTTTTCCTGCGCGAAGCGCCCGACCACCATGTGCTGCTCGGCGACGTGGCGGCCGGCAAGGGCATGGCCCTGCTGGCCGACTCGTTCCGCGCGCTGCGCCTGGCTGGCGTGGTTTATCGGCCATTGCTGGAGGGAGAGGAATTGGCGGCCGGCATCGGCCTGGCTTGGCGGGAAGAGCACGGCCATGCGGCCCTGCCCCTGCTGCGCCAGCTGGCGCAAGAACATTTGAAAGAGTGAAGGCCGCGCGCGGATACGCCAGACGCGCTACCATGGCGCCTTCCCCATTTTTCAGCGCCACCACGACCATGACGTTTACCATCAGCGACGCCGCCTACGGCACCGACACCCCCGCCGCCAAGCACGCCATGTATGCGGACCTGCGTTCGCAGCTGCAAGGCTTGCTGGCCGGCGAGAGCGATTTCATCGCCAATACGGCCAACTTCAGTTCGCTGGTCTTCAATACGATGCCGGGCCTCAACTGGGCCGGCTTTTATTTCCTGAAAGGCGAGGAACTGGTGCTGGGACCGTTCCAGGGCAAGCCGGCCTGCATCCGCATCAAGAAGGGCCGCGGCGTATGCGGCACCACCGTGGTCGAAGGCAAGTCCATCGTCGTGCAGGATGTGCACGCGTTTCCCGGTCACATCGCCTGCGACGTCAATTCCCGCTCGGAACTGGTGGTGCCCGTGTTTGCGCAGGGTCAAATCATCGGCGTGTTCGACCTCGACAGTCCCCAGGTCAGCCGCTTCGACGATGTCGACGCACAGGGCGTCGAATCGCTGGTGCGCGTGCTGGAAGCGGCTATCGTCGCCGAGTAATTAACTAGTTGCCCGCCTTGACGGCGATGAATTCGCCCTTGCCGACCGTCGCCAGGCACGCCGTGTAGCGGCTGTCGGCGCGGATGGCGTCGATAAAACCGGCCATGTCCGCGTAGTGCGAACTGGCGTTGTCGACCACCAGCACGCCGCCCGCCGCCAGCACGCGGTCCAGCTGCGGCCACCACTGTTCATATTGCTGGCGCGCGGAATCGAGGAAGATGAAATCGTAGGCACCGTCAGCCGCATCGCGCAGCACGTCGCCCGCGTCTGCCAGCAGCTGACCGATCACGCCTTGCAGTTGCGCGCGCGCAAAGTTGGCATGCGCCATGTCGAACTTGTCCTGCGCCTTTTCCACCGTCACCACGCTGCCGCCCAGCGCCTGCACGGCGCGCGCCAGCCACAGGGTGGAATAGCCGTTCGAGGTGCCGATTTCCAGCACCCGCCGCGCACCGCGCGCATGCACCAGCACGGCCAGCAGCTCGCCCGTGTCGCGCGTAATATTGAGCATGCGGCTGGCGCGTTCCGTGTGCGCCGCATCGTTGCTGCTGCCGAAGGCTTCGAGTTCGCTCAACAGGGTATCAATGTCCGGCATGATGGCTCCTTGCTCAAAGCACCAGCATAGCAAAAAAACTAGGCGCTGGCGCGGCGCAGGGGGCGCTTCAGGGTTTGCACCATCACCACGCCCAGCAGGGTCACGCCGCCGCCGATCACGTCATAGCTGTGCAAGGTTTCACCGAGGAACAGCATGGCGATGATGACCGTGAACACGGGCAGCAGATTCATCAAGGTCGTGGCGCGGCTCGGTCCCAGCTTGGCCAGGCCGTGCATCCACAAGAACGGCGCGATGATGGACGCGGGGATGCCGGCAAACAGCACCAGCGGCAAGCCGGCGCCGGTGACGGGCGGCGCGGACTGGCTCAGGTAATACACGAACAGCACGGGCACGGCGCACCACACCTGGATCAGCAAGGAGTGCCAGTTATTCAGGGGAATCTTCCAGCGCTTGAGCAGCACGCCATAGCCCGCATACGACAAACACGCCAGCAGCATCAGGGCGTCGCCCACGGCCGCGCCATGGGAGATCAGGGCGGCCGGGTCGCCGTGACTGAGCAGGTAGCCGAGTCCCAGCAGCGACACGAAACCGCCGAACACGCCGCCCACGGTGGGCGCCTCCTTCAACACCAGCACGGACAGGCCCACGGCCAGCAGCGGCATCATCGATGCCAAAATGCCCATGTTGGTGGCCGTCGTCGTTTGCGCGGCGATGTAGGCGAGGCACTGGTACATCACCATGCCCAACATACCCAGCACAAACAGTTTCCCAAGATATGGTTTCACCACGGCCCGCTGCTTCCACACTGGACGCGCGAACACCAGCGCCAGCAGCACGCCGGCCAGCAGCCAGCGGTAGAACGAGATGGCGGCCGGGTCGATCACGCCGACGGCCAGCTTGCTGACGATGGTATTGATGGCCCAGATCAACACGGCGATCACGGGAAACAGATAATGCTTGGCTTTCATGCAAGTAACTCCACAATTCAATGACTGCCATTTTCGCATGGTCCGATTCCATGGATATAATGAAAACCGGACAATCGATGCGAAGAACAGGACAAAGACACCATGGCCAGCAACCAGCATTTCCCCGCCGTTTCCGACGCCCTGCCCTATCCCGTGTACTTTCGCCTCGACGACTATCACGCGCACCAGCAGTTCGATTACCAGAGCCATCCGTGGGGACAGCTCACGTATTGCTCCACGGGCGTGATGGAAATCATGGTGGCGGGCCAGCGCTACCTGTCGCCGCCCCAGTACGCCGTGTGGATACCGCCGGAAACTTTGCATGACGGCTATATCCGCCAGGATGTCGTGTTTCACTCTGCCTACATCGATGCCAGCCTGTGCGCGCAGCTGCCGGCGCAGCCGTGCGCGCTGGTATTGAGCCCCCTGCTGAAAGCCATCCTGGCCGACTTTGCCGAAAGAAACGTCACCACGCCCGCCAGCGAAGCCGACCAGCGCCTGGCGCAGGTGCTGGTCGACCAATTGCAGCTGGCGCCGTGCAGCCGCAACTACCTGCCCGGCAGCGACGAGCCCGTCATCGCGGCGCTGCTGGCCGCCCTGCAGGCGGAGCCGGGAAGTAACCGCTCACTTGCCGAATGGGCTGCGCAATTGCATGTGACCGAGCGCACCCTGGCCCGGCGCTGCCAGCGCGAACTGGGCATGCCGTTCGGCGAATGGCGCCAGCGCCAGCGCTTCCTGGCGGCCCTGCCCCTGCTGGAACAGGGAGACACCGTGCAGGCGATCGCGCTGGAACTGGGCTACAGCACGGCCTCCGCCTTCATCGCCATGTTTCGCCGCCAGAGCGGCGGCACGCCGGACCAGTTCCGCCGCGGCCTGCGCTGAAAAAGCGGGTCCGCTTTGTCATGCTTTGTCATATGGGGATGCTAAAATTCAAACATCTTTCCAGAGAGCAAAAGGACGCGCATGAACCCCAGCACTGACACGGCCACCGATACCCAAGGCAGCGAGGACATGCCCCAGGCATCAGCAATGGCCGTGACGGCGCCCGCGCCCATCAAGCTCGACAAGGAAGACATGCCCACCGTGCTGGGCAAGCTGCGCACGCTGGTGCAGGACAAGACGCGCTTCGAGCCGCACGACATCACGCCGCTGGGCGAGGAAGACGTGCTGCAGGATTTTTCCCTGCAAGCCAATTACGCGCTCGAGGCACGCTTCGAGCAGCGCGTCATCAATGGCTATTTCGCGCCGGCGGGCAATGACTGCCGCTGCGGCTCGCATGAAGTGGGAGCGCTCGCTCACGCGCAGGAAAAGGAGCGGCTGCGCCGCGCGGCGAGCAAGCTCGACAATGCCTTGCGCCAGGCGGGCCAGGCCTACAACGGCGTCGAGGCGGGCGTCTACCTGCCGCACGCCGTCAAGTACTGGCACCTCGATACCTGCAGCAACTGCACCGGCCGCGGCCGCATCGGCTGTCACACCTGCCACGGCGCGACGACGGAAACGTGCTGGAACTGCCACGGCGGGCGCACCGTCAGCTGCGACGCCTATGGCTGCTATGGCAGCGGCAAGGTGTCGTGCTCGTATTGCAGCGGCAGCGGCACGGTGTCCGAGCAAGTCACCGATTACGTCACGGTGCAAGTGCCCACTACCACCTACAGCAACGGCAGCTCGCACACCAGCTACCACAGCGAAACACGCACGCAATACCGCACGGAATATCGCTCTTGCTACCATTGCAGCTTCGGCAAGGTCAGCTGCAACACTTGCCACGGTTCCGGCAACATCAATTGCGGCACCTGCCGCGCCAGCGGCAAGGTTACGTGCCGCACCTGCAGCGGCGTGGGCGACTTGCGCTGCACCCCCTGCGACGGCTCCGGCAAGGTGGGCAAGGCGGCCTGGGTCGACGTGCACGTGGCGCCCGGCTACAGCGTCAGCCTGCCCAAGCAGGCGCCCGACGACGCGCGCCGCATCCGCGACAAGGAGAGCGTGCACTCACTGGCCGCCATCGCCAGCAGCCTGGCCCTGGCGAAAGTGAGCATTTACAATGAAGACCAGCCGCAGGAAGTCGACGCCCTGTATGCGGCCAAGCTGCGCATCGTGCGGCTGGACGCATCGTGCAACGCGGAAAAGCACCACCTGGTGGCGTACGGCACGGACTTGCGCTGGCTGACCCTGGACGACATCGTGGAAAAGCTGCTGCGCGGCGACCTCAAGGCGCTCAGCGACGCGCTGGCCGGCAGCTTGGATGACGGCCTGTTCTCGGCCCACGTCCAGGGTTTATTAACGCCGCTGCGCGACGTGGCCGCCTCGGAACTGAATGCGGACGTGATCGAATCGGTCCTCAGCGGCGCCGCGGATCACGCGCACGTCGATGTCGTTTCCGCCGACTACGCGCAGAACGTGCGCACCTGCGTGCTCGGTGCCCTGCGCCAGGTCTACACGCGGCTGGCCAAGCAGTTCTGGTGGAAAAGTGCGCTGGCCGCGCTGGCCGCCGCCATCGCCGCCTGGTTCTTGGCCGGCCGCGGTGCGGCCGCCGTGGCCGGGCTGCTCGTCACGGGCGCCGGCTACTGGCTGTTCAACCGCAAGGTCAAGGCGGTACTCAGCGAGGCGCTGGGCGGCGAGCAGCAGGCCGAACGCGCCATGGGCATCGCCGGCAAGGGTCGCCGCAACCAGCTGGCGCAAGTGCTGATCCTCGCCCCCGCCAGCCTGGCCGTGCTGGCCGCCAGCTATGGCTTGCCCGCGCGCGTGCGCCCGGTTTCCGCGCCACAGCAAACGGCCATGGCGTCGGCGCCCGTCGCGCCGCATGCGCCGGCCGCCGTGCCGCAGGACGCGAGCAGCGCCAAGGCCGTCAAGCTGTACGAAAATGGCGACAAGGCGCAGGCCCTGGCCATGCTGGAAAGCCTGGTCGGCAAGGGCGACGCGGGCGCGTATGGCCTGTATGGCTGGATGCTGCTGATGGGCGAAGGCCAACCCGGCCCCGTCACGGCGCCGACGGCGCAGCAGCGCGCAGCGCGCCAGGTGGCCGCCAAGCCCCTGATCGGCAAGGGCCTGGTGAAGAACGACAGCTATGCGCTGACGGCGAAGGGCGTGATGCTGGCAGAAGGCTGGCAGGAACCGCGCAACATGGCGCGCGGCCTCGACCTGCTGAAACAGGCCGCGAGCAAGGGCAATGTGCAAGCCATGCACTTATTGGGCCTGTACCACGTGCGCGGCTACCAGATCCCCGTCAACCACAAGGAAGCGCGCAAATGGTTCACCCTGGCCGCCGACAAGGGCAGCGCGGGCGACATCTATAACCTGGGCCTGATGGACTGGGAAGGCGCCGGATTAAAACGCCCGGACCGCGCCAGCGCCATGCAGCGCTGGAAGATCGCCGCCGCCATGGGAGAAGAGCGCGCGATCAAGGCCGTGGCCCAGGGACAGCCTTAAGGAGCACCTGAGAAAAAGCCCATGGCGTTGTTGCGTTGCCTGGCCGTACGTTCGTACTGCCTGCGGCAACGCGCCTAGCCCTGAGCATTTTTCAGGCGCTCCAGCAGAGCTGGCGGAAAAAGTCGCCGCTTTTTGATTTTTACACCGCCGCCAGCGCCTGCAAGGCCATCGGGTTCGGCGTCGGTTCGCCGACTTTGGTCAGCAGGTTGCGGTCCGTGTGGTGGAACGGTTCATCCTTGCCGCGGATCAACATGACCGTGTCCTCGTCGTAGCCCCAGGTGCCATCGGCGTGGATATCGACCTTGATGCGGTATTCGACGGTGGTGAATGCGTGTTCGAGGAAGGGGTTCGAGCAGATGCCGTAGGCCGTCGAATCGCGCTTGGCCACCAGTTCGAAACTGGTGGCGTCCGCCGTCGTCGTGCCGGACGCCATCGCGATCTGGCCGCGCGGGATGGCCAGGGTCTGGATCACGGCGCCCGTGGCCGGCTCCCACAGCCAGTAGCCCACCTGCTCATGATACGTCTTGACCTGGTCCGGCTTGGTGATGTGGATGTAGTAGCGCAAGCCGTAGAACAGTTGCGGGCCGTTGGTGACGGGGTCGATCGGCTGCAGTTCGATGCGCTCGACGAAAGCCTGCTTGCGCGGGCCGTCGGCCTTCGGCTTGACGTCCAGGCCGCGCGTGCCCGTCCAGATGCCGGCCATGCCGGTCAGGGGACCGAGGTTGTTCAGGGTGTGCACGTCGGCGGACGGCTCGGTGTAGATATCTTCGGGAAAATCGCTCATGCGGAAGTCTTCAAAATGGGGCAACAGTGCTTGCCGCCATTGTAAGACGCGCGCCCGCCGGCGGCAAAGCGCCAGCCGTCAGGGAAACTGCGTAGTGTGGCGTTCGATGAACAGCAGGGCCGCGGCAGCCAGCGCCGGGCGCCGCGTTTCAAACACGTCCGCATCGCGCGCTTGCAGCAGGTTGGCGGCCACCTCGGGCAGTTTCAATTCGCCGGCAATGAACGCCGCCACCGCGTCGACATTCGCGTACAGGGCGCTGTCGAAGCCTTCCCAGTCCACATAGGCCAGCCACTCGGCCAGCATCACCACGCCGGCGACGGGCGGCGCCAGGGCCGCGATGCGCTCCAGGCGCAGCACGCTGTCGCTGCGGATATCTTCGTGCTGCAGCACGGCCAGCACCACGTGCTGCAGCGCGTCTTCCGGGTCGCGCCGGTATTTGTTCAGCAGGCGCTGCGTCAGCGTGTAGCGCTCGATGTCGATGCCGCGCAGGGCGGCCGCCACGTCGCCATCGTGCAGCGCCAGGTGGCGCGCCGCGCAAGCGACATCCACGCCCGCTTTCGCGGCGACGATATCGGTGAGCTGCCGCCGGCGCGCGTCATCCATGCTTACACCAGCGGGTCGGTCGAGCCGGTCAGGGTGAAAATCTCGAAACCCGTTTCCGTCACGGCCAGCGAGTGCTCGAACTGCGCCGACAGCGAGCGGTCTTTCGTCACCGTCGTCCATTTGTCCGGCAAGACCTTGACCTGGTAGCTGCCCACGTTGAGCATCGGTTCGATCGTAAAAATCATGCCCGGTTCGAGCACGATGCCCGTGCCGGCGCGGCCATAGTGCAGCACTTGCGGCGTGTCGTGGAAGACCTGGCCCACGCCATGGCCGCAGAAGTCGCGCACGGAGGAAAAGCCCTGCGCCTTGGCCACCGCTTCGATGGCGGCGCCCACGTCGCCCAGGGTCGCGCCCGGGCGCACGGTGTGGATGCCGGCCATCATGGCTTCATACGCCGTGTTGACGAGGCGGTTGGCCAGGATGGAAACGGCGCCCACCTTGAAGGTGCGGCTGGTGTCGCCGAACCAGCCCTGGAACTTCGGCGTGACGTCGATGTTGAGGATGTCGCCCACTTTCAGGATCTTGGTCTCGGACGGGATGCCGTGCGTGACCACGTGATTGACGGAGATGCAGCTGGCGTGCTTGTAGCCGTGGTAATCGATGGTGCCGGGGATGGCGCCGGCGGCGCGCATGAATTCCTCGCACAGGGCGTCGAGCCTGGCCGTCGAGACGCCCGGTTTCACGAAAGGCGCGATGTAGTCGAGCGTGTCGGCGGCGATGCGGCCGGCCGCGCGCATGCCGATGAAGCCTTCTTCGTCGTGCAGGGGGATTTTCTTGCCGTGTTCAAGCTGGGTGGAATAGCGCATGGTTTTCTTCTTGGTTAGTGTGTGGTGTGGGCGGCCCAGCCGCGCACGGCGTCGTGCGAGGCGCGCAGCATGGCGTCGACGCTGGCAGGTATCGGCCGCTCCTGGGTCAGGTAAGGCTTGACGACGGCTACGGGCGCGTCGATCAGGACGAATTTGAGCAGCATGTGATCCAGGTCAAGCTCGGTGGTGGCGGGCATGGCTTCGGCGCAGCGGACAAAGCAGGCATCGAGCGCCGCTTGCTCCTCTTCGACGGCGGCCAGCAATTCCTCGCTGAGGCCACTGCTGAAATCGGGGCTGTCCGCGCATTGCAGCAGGAAGCGCGCATACACGGGCTTGCGCCGGCACCAGTCCAGCAAGCCGTGCACGCCGGCCCAGGTGTCGCCGCCGAGCCAGCGGCTGGCCACCTCCTCGCGGAAGTCGCTTTTCACGCGCAGCCAGGCGCGCGCCAAAATCGCGTTGCGCGAATCGAAGCGGTGATACACGGAGCCGATGGGCGCGCCGGCCTTGACGGCGATGGCGGCCATCGACACGGCGCCCACGCCGCACTGGGCGGCGACGGCGATCGCGCTGTCGATGAAGTTGTTTTCGTTGAATTTAGCGAGTCTGACCATTCAAATAGAATACAGATTCTATTTGAATCCGTCAAGCGGCCCGGTTCGCTGAAAAACGCGTCCAACGCGACTTGCCTTGCTGCCTTACAATGGTATGCACGAACCGCTACAAGGAGAATCCGCTTGCTTACGCCCCCCTTCATCGCCTCCTCCCGCTTCGACGATCCACGCCTGGCGTTGGAACAGGTGCAAGCCATTTACCGCAGCAGCATCGAACACTTGCGCGATGCGCTGCAGCGCTTTGTCGCCGGCGAAGACATGCACGAACGGGTGCGCGCCTGCTACCCCTTCGTGCGCATCCAGACGGACACCGTGGCGCGCGCCGACTCGCCGCTGGCCTACGGTTTTGTCGCCGGCCCCGGCGTGTTCGAGACCACCCTGACGCGCCCCGACCTGTTCGGCGACTATTATCTCGACCAGTTCACGCTGCTGCTGAAAAACCATAACAGCGGCCAGAAAGTGCACCTGGAAGTGGGCGTCAGCGCCCAGCCCATCCCCGTGCATTTCTCGTTCGCCGAGCATGACCATATCGAGGGCAATATGGATGCGGGCCGCCGTCTGGCCATGCGCGACCTGTTCGACCTGCCCGACCTGTCGGCCATGGACGACGGCATCGCCAACGGCACGCACGAACCGGCGCACGGCGAAGCGCAGCCGCTGTCGCTGTTTACGGGGCCGCGCGTCGATTACTCGCTGCAGCGCCTGCGCCACTACAGCGGCACCTCGCCGCAGCATTTCCAGAACTTCGTCCTGTTTACCAATTACCAGTTCTACATCGACGAATTCATCCGCCTGGGCCACGCCCTGATGGACCGCGCGCCCGACGCCGCCGCGCCATCGGACGACGACGGCTACATCGCCTTCGTCGAACCGGGCAACGTCGTCACGCGCCGGGTCGGCCAAACGGTGGAAAGCGAAGATGCGCTGGGCGCAGCCCCGCCGCGCCTGCCGCAGATGCCCGCCTACCATCTGCTGCGCGCGGACGGCAGCGGCATCACCATGGTCAATATCGGCGTCGGTCCCGCCAATGCGAAGACCATCACCGACCATATCGCCGTGCTGCGCCCGCACGCCTGGCTGATGCTCGGCCATTGCGCGGGCTTGCGCACCACGCAAAGCCTGGGCGACTACGTGCTGGCGCATGCGTATGTGCGCGAAGACCACGTGCTCGACGAAGACTTGCCGCTGTGGGTGCCGATCCCGCCGCTGGCGGAAATCCAGCAGGCGCTGCAAACGGCCGTGGCGGAAATCACCCAGCTGACGGGCCATGATTTAAAACACATCATGCGCACTGGGACGGTGGCCAGCACGGACAACCGCAACTGGGAACTGCTGCCGCAGCGCACGCCGGAGCGCCGCTTCAGCCAGAGCCGCGCCATCGCGCTGGACATGGAGAGCGCGACGATCGCCGCCAACGGCTTCCGTTTCCGCGTCCCGTACGGCACCCTGCTGTGCGTGAGCGACAAGCCGCTGCACGGCGAAATCAAGCTGCCCGGCATGGCCAACCACTTCTACCGCGAAAGAGTCGACCAGCACCTGCGCATCGGCATCCGCGCCGTGGAACTGCTGCGCCGCCAAGGCGTGGACCGGCTGCACAGCCGCAAGCTGCGCAGTTTTGCCGAGGTGGCGTTCCAGTAAATCCCGGGCATTTACCGGCGGGCCACCGGGTCCGCCGTTCATTTCAAGAAAAATACATGAACCTATTCCACAGCATCCCTTTCGCCCTGGCATTGGGCTTGTCCGTACCGGCGCTGGCACAAACCACCACCACCCCCATCTACATGTTGCTGCAGCCGCTGGTGGAAAGCGATGCGAACGGCATAGACATCTGCGGCGTGGACGCCACCGCCGCCGTGGTCATCGACAAGAAACTTGAAACGTATGCATTCCAGTTCTATGTATCGGCCTCGACTTTCAGCGGCCACATCAATGCAGGACAGCTGAGTGATCCAGCCAAGCCGAAAACGGCGGAAAAACAGAAAGTATTCCCCCGTCCCACGGGATTCTGGATCGCCAGGAAGGATCACGGCGAGGCACTGCATGCGCGGGATATCAAGGCGTCCGGCAAGCCGGGCCATTTGGCCGGCACGGCCGATCTCATCCCCGCCAGCAAGCAGTTGATGAACCTGATCGAAGGGGAAGCAATGCAGATTTCCATCGAGTACCCGAACCAGCGCAACCAGACCGTCATCGAGTTCTCGCAAAAGCTCTCGGATGAAGATCACGATGCCATGCTGTCCTGCGTAAAGGACCAGATGGTCTCGATACGCAGGGAGTATGAGGCGCATAAACAGAAGTAAAAAAAACAGCGCCGTGAAGGCGCCGTTCTTGATTGCTGCATCGCTTACAGGAAGCGATCGAGAATCTTCCGCGTCGTCTTGTCGATATTGAACATGTCGCGGATCAAAAAGTGGATGCCGTGGTTATCGGCGATCAAGAGCGACGCGGCGCCGATGCGGCGGATGTCTTCCTCGCCTTTCAGCACGAACTGCGTCTCGCCCCGGTCCGTGTCGACGTACCAGGTGCATGGCGTGGCAAAACTGCTCACGCTTTTCACGCGCGCGATTTCGGGCATGAATTCGCGCCCTTCCAGCTCTTCCTGCAACAGGCTGCGCGCCGGCTCGGGCAAGGCGTCGACATGGTCGATCCACGCCACTTCCTTGCCATTGCCCAGCACCAGCGAAATGCCTTCGTCGGGCGACTGGATGGGAAAGGCGCGCACGGGCGCCACGCCTTCAAAGACCTGGCCGTCCGCGTCCGTCATCACCAGCTTGCCGAAGGTATCGCGGTGTAATGTAAAAGTTGTACTGGCCATGCTTATTCCTTGTCATCCAGGGCGAGTTCGTTGTTGCGCGCCTGTGCTTCGTAGAGGCGGAAATAGGCGCCCTCTTTCGCCATCAGTTCATCGTGGCTGCCCACTTCGACGACCTGGCCGCGGTCCAGCACCACCAGGCGGTCGGCCCGGTGCAGGGTCGACAGCCGGTGCGCGATGGCGATCGTCGTGCGGCCCTGCACCAGGTTGTCGAGCGCCTTCTGGATTTCCTTTTCCGTTTCCGAGTCCACCGACGATGTCGCTTCATCCATGATCAGGATGCGCGGGTCGATCAACAGCGCGCGGGCGATCGAGATGCGCTGGCGTTCGCCGCCGGACAAGCCCTGTCCGCGCTCGCCCACCATCGAATCGTAGCCTTGCGGCAGGCGCAGGATGAATTCGTGGGCATGCGCGGCGCGCGCGGCGGCGATGATGTCCTGGCGCGTCGCGTGCGGCTTGCCGTAGGCGATATTTTCCGCGATGGTGCCGAAGAACAGGAACGGCTCCTGCAGCACCAGGCCGATATTGCGGCGGTAGTCGGACACGGCGAACGAGCGGATGTCGACGCCGTCGAGCAGAATCGCCCCCTCCGACACGTCATAGAAGCGGCAGATCAGGTTGACCAGCGTGCTCTTGCCCGAACCGCTGTGGCCCACCAGGCCGATCATCTCGCCCGCCTTGATGTTCAGGGTGATGCCGCGGTTGACGGCCCGGTTGCCATAGCGGAAACCGACTTCGCGCAAGTCGATCCGGCCTTCGATCTTCTCCAGTTTCACAGGTTGCGCCGGTTCCGGCACGCTCGACACGTGGTCGAGGATGTCGAAGATGCGCTTGGCGGCGGACGCCGATTTCTGCGTCACGGAGACGATGCGGCTCATGGAATCGAGGCGGCCATAGAAACGCGTGCTGTAGGCGATGAAGGCGGTCAGCACGCCGACGGTGATTTCGCCGCGCGACAGTTGCCAGATGCCGAAGCACCAGATGACCAATAAGCCCATCTCCGTCAAAAAGGAGACGGTGGGCGAGAACAGCGACCAGACCTTGTTCAGCTTGTCGTTGACGGCCAGATTGTGCGCGTTGGCGTCGCGGAAGCGGGCCGCTTCGCGTTTTTCCTGTGCAAACGCCTTGACAACACGAATGCCGGGGATGGTATCGGCCAGCACGTTGGTCACTTCGCTCCACACGCGGTCGATCTTTTCAAAACCCGTGCGCAAGCGATCGCGCACCAGGTGGATCATCCAGGCGATGAAGGGCAATGGCGCCAGGGTCATGATGGCCAGCCACGGGTTCATCGACCACAAAATGACGCCCGTCATGATAATCATCAACACGTCGGACGCGAAATCGAGCAAATGCAGCGAGAGGAAGACGCAGATGCGGTCACTGCCGCTGCCGATGCGCGCCATCAGGTCGCCCGTGCGCTTGCCGCCGAAAAACTCCAGCGACAGCTTCATCAAATGTTCATACGTGGCCGAGCGCAAGTCGGCGCCCATGCGTTCGGACACCAGGGCCAGCACATACGTCTTGCCCCAGCCCAACAGCCAGGCCAGCAGGGCCGAACCGAGCAAGCCGCTCATGTAGTACACCACCAGCCACGGGTCGATATGCTTGCCGTTCTGATACGGAATCAGCACATTGTCCATCAGCGGCGCCGTCAGGTAGGGCGGAATCATGTGCGCGGCCGTACTCAGCAGCATCAGCATGAAGCCCAGCGCCAGTTGCCCACGGTAAGGGTGGGCGAAGCGCCACAGGCGGAACAGGGTCCAGGTCGATGGCGGCGTGTGCAGTACCTTGGCGCAGATCGGGCATTCTTCCTGCTCCGGCTCCAGCGGGGCCTTGCAGCTGGGGCACACTTCCTGCTCCGCTTCCAGCACGGGCTGGCCCGTCAGGTGGCTGTCGAGGCGCTCGACAAACTGTTCCAGCACGCGGATCGCATGCAGGTTCTGGCCCAAAGTGAAGCGCCACGAAGCCAGGCGACCGTGGTCGTCGAACAGCTCCAGGTGGCCGACACCGGCGTGGTCATGGTGCGTCAGGCGCAATCCAGGGCGGAAAGACCAGCTTTTCCAGGCGGTATCGCCCGGCGAACGGGCCAGTAAACGCTTCTCGGTGACAACAATTATGCCTTTTGTGAAACGTAATCGCGCATCGAGGTCAACCTCAACGCTACTTAAAACGTTCTCCCCTGGAGAAAGGTTGCTTTCCACTTCCGCCAGCCAGTGTTGCGGCAGCGAGGTAAGGGGAATAGTTGTTGCAGGAACACTCAGTTCAGTTGTCATCGTAAAGCATACTCCGGCTCGAGGCCAAGCCCTTCAGGGCGGGATTTGGGGGATGGGGCAGACGCCCGATCAATGTTTGTGTACTGCGCGATGGCGAGGTGGATGCACCAGTGGCAATTTCCTGTATTGTATCGAATGGATGCCTGCCGGTAAGGAATGATGGCAAAACGGCGCAAAAAAAATGCGCGGCTGTCGCAGGAAGTGCCAGGCAGGCGCGGCGCTTTTGCAACGCGGCCTCGATACGGGAGCAAGTATACAACAGCCCGCTGTTGCGCAAATGCTCCAGCTTTGAGCAGAGTCGGTATCTTTATAACAAGTATGGCAACAATTAGTAACAATTAGAATGACAACACCAGCAGAATACGAGAAGCAAACGCGACAAGAGGCCGCTAAAAGTGGCACACTGCGCATACCCGGGATAAAGAACCAAGCACGAGCCTGAAAAGACTCTGTAGAGCCAACATAAAGTATCTGGCGCCCAGACGCCTGGCTTGTTATCAAGAAACCACTTACATGATCAAGAAGAAGAACATCGAATTTGCCCGCGTCACCCACTTGCGCGGCCCCAACATCTGGACGTATCGCCCGGTGATTGAAGCCTGGGTCGACATCGGCGAACTGGAAGACTATCCATCCAATACCCTGCCCGGCCTGTACGAGCGCCTGGTGGCGTGGCTACCCGGCATGATCGAGCACCGCTGCGGCGTGGGCGAACGGGGCGGCTTTTTCGAGCGCCTGCGCGAAGGCACGTGGTCGGCCCACATCCTCGAACACGTGGTGCTGGAGCTGCAAAACCTGGCAGGCATGCGCACGGGCTTCGGCCAGACGCGCTCGACCAGCCAGCGCGGCGTCTACAAGATGGCCTTCCGCACGCGCGAAGAGCACGTGGGCCGCGCCGCCCTGGCCGCCGCGCGCGAACTGCTGATGGCCGCCATCAACGATGAGGCCTACGACCTGGAAGCGGCCCTGGCACCCCTGCGCGACATGGTCGATTCGCGCTGCCTGGGCCCGAGCACGGCCAGCATCGTCGATGCCGCCACCGAGCGCCGCATCCCTTCCTTGCGCCTGAACGACGGCAACCTGGTGCAGCTGGGCCACGGCGCCGCGCAGCGCCGCATCTGGACGGCCGAAACGGACCGCACCAGCGCGATTGCCGAAGGCATCGCCAGCGACAAGGATCTGACCAAATTCCTGCTCAAGTCGTGCGGCGTGCGCGTGCCCGGGGGCAACCTGGTGCGCAGCGCCGAGGCGGCCTGGGAAGAAGCGCAGGACATCGGCGTGCCCGTCGTCGTCAAGCCGTATGACGGCAACCATGGCCGCGGCGTGTCGCTGAACCTGATGACGGAAGCCGACGTGAAGGCGGCCTACGACCTGGCCGCGCGCAAGGGCGACAGCTCGGCCGTGCTGGTGGAAAGCTTCATCACGGGCGACGAACACCGCCTGCTCGTCGTCGGCAACAAGCTGATCGCG
This sequence comes from Janthinobacterium sp. LM6, assembly GCF_002002885.1. Classification (GTDB taxonomy): domain Bacteria; phylum Pseudomonadota; class Gammaproteobacteria; order Burkholderiales; family Burkholderiaceae_D; genus Janthinobacterium; species Janthinobacterium kumbetense. Next base: position 5,051,868 of record NZ_CP019510.1, read on the forward strand.
GCCGCCAAGGGCGAATCCTTGTGGGTCGACGGCGACGGCGTCTCGACCGTGCTGGAACTGGTGAACACGCAGATCAATATCGATCCGCGCCGCGGCGAAGGCGAAGATTTCCCATTGGGTACCGTCAAGCCGCATGAATCGGGCGAAATCGTGCTGGAACTGCAGCGCCAGGGCATGACCGCCCTGTCCGTGCCGCAGGCGGGCCAGAAAGTGCTGATCCAGCCGAACGGCAACGTGGCCATCGACGTCACGGACGACGTGCATCCCTCCGTCGTGCATGCGGCCCTGCTGGCCGCGCGCGTCGTCGGCCTGGATATCGCCGGCATCGACCTGGTCACCACCGACATCACGCGTCCGCTGGAAGAGCAGCGCGGCGCCATCATCGAAGTCAATGCCAGCCCCGGCCTGCTGGCGCACATCAAGCCTGGCGTGGGCCAGCCCCGCCCTGTCGGCGCGGCCATCGTCGACCACCTGTTCGCGTCCGAGGAAACGGGCCGCATTCCGCTGATCGGCGTGACGGGCACGCGCGGCGCCAGCCTGATCGTGCGCATGCTGTGCAAGCTGCTCAACCTGTCGGGCCTGCACACGGGCGCCGTCTGCAGCGAAGGCATGTACCTGGACCAGCGCCGCGTCGTCAGCAGCGATTGCGTAAACTGGGACGCGGGCCAGCGCCTGCTGCTCAACCGCACCGTGCAGACGGCCCTGTTCGAAAGCAATCCGCGCATGATCCTGGCCGAAGGCCTGGCCTACGACAAATGCCAGATCGGCGTCGTCACGGACATGGGCAGCCTCGATAGCGTCAAGGATTTCGACGTGCTGGACGAAGCGGGCCTGTACAAGGCCGTGCGCAGCCAGGTCGACGTGGTGGTGCCGACGGGCGTGGCCGTGCTGAACGCCGCCAACGCGCACGTGCTGGAACTGGCCGAGCTGTGCGACGGCACGGTGACCCTGTATGCGCAGGACGGCAGCTTGCCAGCCATCACGGCGCAACTGGCCGCCGGCCAGCGCGCCGTGTTCGTGCGCGGCAACCACATCGTGCTGGCCGAAGGCGGCATCGAAACGGTCTTGCTGTGCCTGGACCTGCTGAAACCGGCCACGGCCGGCAATGTCGACAGCGTGCTGGCCGTGGCGGCCGCCGCCTGGGCCATGAACCTGCCCGTCGACCTGATTTGCGCAGGTTTGCGCACCTTTGACGCGGCCCCCGGCTGCATCGGGAATTAAGACTCAAGCCCGGCTACGGCCGGGCCCACAAGAACACAACAGGATTACGGTTTAATTATGGAAGTATCTCGCGTACGGGCCTTGCGGGGCCCTAACCTCTGGAGCCACGACACCGCCGTGGAAGCCATTGTTTCCTGCACCACGCAGGAACTCGACATCGCCCAGCTGCCCGGCTTCGAAGCCCGCCTGCGCGCGCTCTTCCCGCAACTGAGCCCGCTGCAACCGCTGGGCAACTACAACGCCGCGCCGATGGCGCAGGTGCTGGAACTGGCGGCGCTGGGCCTGCAGGCGCAAGCCGGCTGCCCCGTCACCTTCAGCCGCACCACGCCGACCCTGGAAACGGGCATCTTCCAGGTCGTCGTCGAATACTCGGAAGAAGCCGTCGGCCGCCTGGCCCTGGAACTGGCGCAGCAGCTGTGCCAGGCCGCCCTGGCCGATGCGCCGTTCGACCTGGCCGGCGCCCTGCACCAGTTGCAGGAACTCGATGAAGACGTGCGCCTGGGCCCCTCGACGGGCGCCATCGTCAACGCCGCCGTGGCGCGCAACATCCCATTCCGCCGCCTGACCGAAGGCAGCCTGGTGACATTCGGCTGGGGCAGCAAGCAGCGCAAGATCCAGGCCGCCGAAATGGACGGCACCAGCGCCATCGCGGAAGCCATCGCGCAAGACAAGGAACTGACGAAAAAACTGCTCGATTCGGCCGGCGTGCCGGTGCCGCACGGCCGTGTCGCCATCGATGCGGACGACGCCTGGGCCGCCGCCTGCGAAATCGGCCTGCCTGTCGTCGTGAAACCAAAAGATGGCAACCAGGGCAAGGGCGTGACCGTCAACGTCACCACGCGCGAACAGCTGACGGCCGGCTTCCTCGCGGCGCAGGAATTCCGCGACGATATCCTCGTCGAGCGCTATCTGCCGGGCCATGATTTCCGCCTGCTCGTCATCGGCAACAAGATGGTGGCAGCGGCCCGCCGCGACCCGCCGCAAGTGGTGGGCGACGGCCAGCACACGGTGCGCGAACTGGTCGACCAGGTCAACCTGGACCCGCGCCGCGGCAGCGGCCACGCCACCTCGCTGACGAAAATCCGCTTCGACGACATCGCCCTGGCCAGCCTGGCCAAGCAGGGCTACGTGGCCGAATCCGTGCCGCCCGTGGGCCAGCGCGTGATCTTGCGCAATAACGCCAACCTGTCGACGGGCGGCTCGGCCACCGACGTCACCGTCGACGTGCACCCGGAAGTGGCGGCGCGCGCCGTCGCCGCCGCGCACATGGTGGGCCTGGACATCTGCGGCGTGGACGTCGTCTCCGAAAGCATCCTGAAACCGCTGGAAGAGCAGAACGCCGGCATCGTGGAAGTGAACGCCGCGCCGGGCCTGCGCATGCACCTGGCGCCGTCGTTCGGCAAGCCGCGCCCCGTGGGCGAAGCCATCATCGCCGCCATGTTCGCCGAAGGCGACGATGGCCGCATTCCCGTCGTTGCCGTCACGGGCACCAACGGCAAGACCACCACCGTGCGCCTGATCGCCCACCTGCTCACCACCTCGGGCCTGCGCACCGGCATGACCAATACCGATGGCGTGTACATCGAAGGCCGCCAGATCGACAGCGGCGACTGCAGCGGCCCGCGCAGCGCGCGCAACGTGCTGCTGCACCCCGACGTCGACGCGGCCGTGTTCGAAACGGCGCGCGGCGGCATGCTGCGCGAAGGCCTGGCCTTCGACCGCTGCCAGGTCGCCGTGGTGACGAATATCGGCGCGGGCGACCACCTGGGCCTGAACTACATCACCACCGTGGAAGACCTGGCGGTATTGAAACGCGTGATCGTGCAGAACGTGGCCGACAGCGGCGTGGCCGTGCTGAACGCCACCGACCCTGCCGTGGCGCGCATGGCCAAGAATTGCAGCGGCACGGTGACCTTCTTCGCCGCCGACAAGACGCATCCCGTGATGGCCACGCACCGCGCGCAAGGCAACCGCGTGGTGTACGTGGAAGACGGCAAGCTGGTCGCCGCGCAGGGCAAGGAACGCCACGAAATCGCCCTGTCGCAAGTGCCGATCACGCGCAATGGCGCCATCGGCTTCCAGGTCGACAACGTCATGGCGTCGCTGGCCGCCGCCTGGGCCGTGGGTCTGGACTGGAAAACCATCGCGCTGGGCCTGAAAACCTTCGCCAATGAAGCCGACAACGCGCCGGGTCGCTTCAACGTCTTCGATTACAAGGGCGCCACCCTGATCGCCGACTACGGCCACAATCCGGACGCCATCCTGGCGCTGGTGCAGGCCGTGGAAAGCATGCCGGCCAAGCGCCGCTCGGTGGTCATCAGCGGCGCCGGCGACCGCCGCGACGAAGACATCCGCCAGCAGACGGAAATCCTCGGCGCCGCGTTCGACGACGTGCTGCTGTACCAGGACCAGTGCCAGCGCGGCCGCGCCGACGGCGAAGTGGTGGCATTGCTGCGCCAGGGCCTGGACGGCGCCAAGCGCACCAGCCATATCGATGAAATCAACGGCGAATTCGTCGCCATCGACAAGGCCCTGGCGCGCCTCGGCGAAGGCGATTTGTGCCTGATCCTGATCGACCAGGTGGAAGAAGCGCTGGCGCACATCGCCAAGCGCGTCGCCGAAGCCTGAGCGCTGTAACAGTGCACACAAGGGCGGCCTGCGGGCCGCCCTTTTTTTATCGTCCGCCGTCTCCCGCCGCGCACCTGCTTGGTGCAAAAGTTCCCTTGCAAGCTTGTAAATTCAGGCATGAAAATTGCTCATAAGAAAACATACATGGGCTGACGAGAAGGTGGGGCACGCATGGTGGGCAGAATCTCGCGCATGATCGGGAAATTGACGGTGGGGCGCAAACTGGCGCTGATCTATTTGCTCGACCTGTCCGCCGTGATCTTCATTTCCGGCATCCTCATCAACGAAAAATACATCGCCATCGATTTCTCGCGCAAGGAGATGGCGGGCAATGACTACATCGCCGCGATCCGCGATGCGCTGCTGCCCCTGGCGCGCAGCACGGCGCAGCCGGTCGCACAGGCAGCGGCCGTGGAGCAGGCCGAAAACCGCTTCGGCGCCGGCATGCGCAGCGCCGAACTGAATGCGCAATTTGCCGCCCTGCTGCGCCAGGCCGGCGAGACTCTCGCTGCGCCGGACGACAGCATCGCGCCCTCGCCCGCCTTCGTGGCCGGACGCGCACTGCTCACGCGCGTAGGCAACCAGTCGAACCTGATCCTCGACCCGGACCTGGACAGCTACTACACGATGTCGCTGGTGATCCTGCGCTTCCCCGAACTGCTGGAAGTGATCAACAGCACGCGCGCCCTGGCCCTGCAACTGGCGACGGCCGAAGGCGCGCAGCGCCAGCGCCTGCAGACCCAGTTCCTGATACTGGAGGGACGCATGGACGCCACCATGGCCGGCATCGGCAGCGACTACACGGAGGCGTTCGCGGCCAGCACGCCGCCGCTGCGCCAGCACCTGGACGGCTCGCGCGCGGCCCTGCGGCAGGCCGTGGCGCAGTTACGCGCCAGTACCCAGGCCCTGGCCGGCGCGCAAGCCAACCCCGCAGGCACGCAGGAACTGCTGCGCCGCGATGCGGTGGCCGCCGCGGCCCTGCAGCGTGCCTGGCACGAGGCGGAAGGCCAATTGCACCGTCTGATCCAGCTGCGCGTCGACGGCTTCTTCACGCGCATGTGGCTGCACCTGGGCACGGCCGTGCTGCTGCTGGTGATGATACTGGGCCTGGTGTTTTTCGTCGCGCGCCAGATCGCCCTGCCCATCCGCCGCCTGGCGCGCGTGGCGCAGGAAGTGCGCGAAACGGGCGACCATAGCCTGCGCGCCATCTGGGACAGCGAGGACGAAACGGGCCGCCTGGTCAGCGCCTTCAATACCATGCTGCAGCAACTCGACTTCCAGCGCATGGCGCAGCAGGAGCTGGTGGCGCGCGCCAGCGCGGCCGATGCGCAGCGCCAGCTGGTCGACGCCATTCCCATCCCGCTGATGGTCACCTCGATCCCGCATCACCAGGTGCTGCACGCGAACCAGGCCGCGCACGCTTGGCAGGGCGGCCTGGAACTGGACCCGTGGGTGGGCGGCATGCATCCGCAAGCCCGTTCGCGCTTCTTCCAGCGCTTGAGCGACCTGGGTGCCGTCGATGAATTCGAAGTGTGCTGGAGCGGCGGCGGCACGCCCACCTGGGCCTTGATTTCCGCGCGCCTGATCGACTACCAGGGCCAGCGCGCCGTGCTGTCGACCTTCACGCCCATCAACAAGATGAAGCTGATGGAGTCGCGCCTGGAATTGTGGGCCAAGGTATTCGAGGCATCGGCCGAAAGCCTGATCGTGATGGACGCCGGCATGCGCATCATCACCGTCAACCAGGCCTTCCGCCGCCATTCGCTGTACGACATGGTGGAGCTGATCGGCAAGCGCCCGGCCTTCCTGCTCGCGCCCGAGAACCCTCCCGAGCAGCTCGACAGCCTGCGCCAGACCCTGGCGCGGCGCGGTTACTGGCAGGGCGAAATCCGGGTGCAGCGCAAGTCGCTGGAAAGCTATCCCGCCTGGCTGGTGATGAACGCCGTGCGCGGCCTCGATGGCGTTACCACGCATTTCATCGCCAGTTCGCTCGATATCAGCGAACGCAAGGCCAGCGAGCGGCAGATCGAGCACATGGCCCACCACGATGCGCTCACGGGACTGGCGAACCGCCACGTGTCGAAACTGCGTCTGGCGGCCGCCATCGCGCAGGCGCGCCGCAGCGGCGAAAAGGTGGGCGTGCTGTTCGTCGACCTGGACCGCTTCAAGCATGTCAACGACGCGCTGGGCCACCATGTGGGCGACGCGCTGCTGCAATCGGTCTCAAAGCGCCTGCTGCAGCTGGTGCGCGAAGGCGATACCGTCAGCCGCCTGGGCGGCGATGAATTCGTCGTCATCCTCAACGGCGTCGGCGACGCCGCATCCATCGCCGCCCTGCTCGACACGCGGCTGATCCCCGCCATGCGCGAGCCGCACCAGGTGGAAGGCAACGAGCTGTATGTCTCGTGCAGCGTGGGCGTGGCCATCTACCCGGACCACGGCGGCGACATGGATACCCTGATGCGCCACGCCGATGCGGCCATGTACCAGGCCAAGAGCGGCGGGCGCGATCACGCGCGCATGTTCACGCCGCAAATGCAGGAACAGCAGTTGCAGCAGCTGCACCTGGAAAGCGATCTGCGCCACGCCATCGAGCGGCAGGAACTGGTGCTGTACTACCAGCCGCGCATCGATGCGAAGAGCAGCCGCCTGAATGGCGTGGAAAGCCTGATCCGCTGGCAGCACCCGCAGCACGGTCTGATCGCGCCCGACAGCTTCATCCCCGCCGCCGAGGAATCGGGCCTGATCGTCTCCATCGGCGCGTGGGTCATCCGCGAGGCGTGCCGCCAGCAGCTGGCCTGGCGCGAGGCGGGCGCGGGCGACATCGCCGTGTCGATCAACCTGTCGGCCATCCAGCTGAAAAGCGGCGGCCTGGCGGCCACCTTGCGCGAGGTGCTGCGCGAGTTCCCAGTCACGCCGGGACAGATCGAATTCGAGCTGACGGAATCGATCCTGATGGACAACGTGGACGACACCATCGCCACCCTGCACGCCATCAAGGCGCTGGGTTTCGCGCTGTCGATCGACGATTTCGGCACCGGCTATTCGAGCCTGAACTACCTGTGCCGCTTCCCGCTCGACAAGCTGAAAATCGACATGAGCTTCGTGCAGGACATCCACGGCTCGCCGCAAAACCTGGCGGTGACGAAAACCATCATCGGCCTTGGCCATACCCTGGGCTTGACGGTGACCGCCGAAGGCGTGGAAAGCGCGGCCGATGCCGACGTGCTGCGCCACGCCGGCTGCGATGAATTACAAGGGTATTACTTCGCCCGCCCCATGCCGCAGGCGCACTTCATGGCCTGGCTGGCGCACAGCGCCGCGCCCTGCGCCGCCTGACAGCTGCTGTGGAGCGTCCGCAACGCGCACGCGCCAGGTTCGACTACGCGCGGCGCGCCGCCAGGGCGCATGAATGCAGCAGGGATACCGGAATTGGTATTGACATCGCAAAAGAAGTCATTTGTGGGGCAAAGTCATTCCCACCTACCATGTTTCTGAGCAAGTTCCAGCTCTGGCGGCGACTGCCGCGGCGTTCTCAACATAACTAAAATACAGGTGGAGACAAGATGAAGCAATTGATGGCAACGGGCCCCCGCACGCCCAAGCAAAACACACGGCTGACCTTGAAGGCCACGGTGGCCGCCCTGGCCGGCGCCGGCCTGCTGAGCAGTGCTTCCGTCTGGGCGCAACAGGCGCCCGCCGTGGAAGCGGTAGCAACGGCGGAAACGGCAGCACCGGAGGCACCGGCGGCGGCCGACAATGCCGGCATCGCCGTCGTCGCCGTCACCGGTGTGCGTCGCGCTGCGCAAAGCGCACAGACGATCAAGAAAAACAACGACCAGGTGGTCGACTCCATCGTCGCCGATGAAATCGGCAAATTCCCCGACAAGAACGTGGCCGAAATCCTCGGCCGCGTGACAGGCGTGCAAATCCGCCGCGAAGGCGGCGAAGCGGGTTCCGTCATCATCCGCGGCCTGCCCGGCGTGGTGACCCTGCTCAACGGCCGTGAAATGTTCACCTCCGTGGGCCGCAGCCTGTACCTGGCAGACATCCCGACGGCCATGCTGCAGCGCGTGGACGTGTACAAATCGCAGGGCGCCGACATGGTCGAAGGCGGCACGGCCGGCGTGGTCGACGTGCGTACCAACCGCCCGTTCGATTTCAAGGGTTTCACGGCGTCGGGCAACGTGCGCGCCGAGCACCGCGACAAGTCCGGCTCGACGGACCCGAACGTCAGCGGCATGGTGTCGAACCGCTGGAAGACCGCATACGGCGAATTCGGCGCCCTGCTCGGCCTGTCCTACCAGCGCAGCAAATACTATGACGAGACGATCTGGAACGCCGAACCCGTCAAGCGCCCCGACGCGGGCAACATCACGGGTCCCGATTCCGTCGGCATGATCCCCACCGTAGGCGACCGCAAGCGCTACGCGGCGAATGCCGCCTTCCAGTGGCGCCCGAACTCGCAGGTGGAAGTGTATGCGGAAGGCATGTCGACCCTGATCAAGCATGCGTTCGACAGCCAGTTCTTCGTCGGTTCGCTGCCCTGGGGCCAGAACCCGGACATCACCCTGATCCCCGGCACCAATCAGGCGGCCACGGTGGGCAAGATCGACGGCCCCTGGTCGCCGTTCACGCTCGGTTCGACCCAGGCGCGGCGCGACCGCTCGATCGGTTCGCAAGGCGCCATCGGCGCGCGCTGGGATATCACGCCGCAGCTGCGCGCCACGACGGAACTGGCGCGCACGGTGAGCAACTTCGAACGCGAATTCCCCATCCTCGACTTCCTCGCCCATCCGACCAGCGTGATCGGCAGCACGAACGTCAACGGCGGCGCGCAGATCAGCTACCCCGGCTACAACATGCTGGACCCGAAGAATTACACGCTGCTCGGCTTCTACGACAATCACAGCCACGACGAAGGCAGCTCGACCGACTGGCGCGGCGACCTTACCTACGACATGGACAGCACGGGCTTCTTCCGCGAATTCTCGGGCGGCGTGCGCCTGGCCAAGCGCAAGGCCGAATCGATCCGCGAAAAGAACGTGCAAGGCGGACTGACGTCGATCATGACTGCGGACGCCCTGCCCGGCCTGGCGTGCACCTCGCACAAGAACACGGGCAACTTCGGCCTGCAAAGCTGGCTCACGCCCTGCCGCGACTACATGCTTAACAACACGGACACCTTGCGCCAGCTGTTTACGGGCAGCAGCGAGCGCAGCCCGGACGATCCGATGACCCACTTCAAGGATGTGGAAAAAACCAATGCCGTCTACGGCAAGGCGCGCATCGGCTTTGATCTGGCGCAAGTGCCGGTCGACGGCACCGTGGGCGTGCGCGTGGTGCAGACCAGGCAGGACTTGCAAGGCAATTCCTCGCAAAACGGCATCGTCACGCCCGTGCGCGTGAAAACGTCCGATACGGACGTGCTGCCCAGCCTGACCCTGAAAGCCATGCTGCGCCAGGATCTGATCGCCCGCCTGACCGCCGGCAAGGCGGTGCAGCGCCCGAACTTCGCCGACTTCAATCCCGGCGTGACCCTGGGCCAGAGCCTGGAAATGGTGCGTCCGACGGGCAGCGGCGGCAATCCCGACCTGAAACCCGTGGAAGGCAAGAACCTCGACGTGGCGCTGGAATGGTATTTCGCGCAGACGGGTTCCGTCACGGCCACCGTGTTCCGCCACAATTTCAAGAATTACATCCTGTCCGGTTCGGCCAAGGAAACGTACGGCGGCATCGAGTACGACATCACGCGTCCGCGCAACACCTCGAAGGGCCATCTGCAAGGCGTGGAAATGGCTTACCAGCAGTTCTACGACAAGCTGCCAGGCTGGATGAGCGGCCTGGGCCTGCAGGCGAACGCCACCTACATGACGGGCGAGCTGGAAGAATTGAATGGCAGCGCGCATCCGTTCACGGGCATGTCGAAATGGTCGGCCAATATCGTCGGCCTGTACGAACAGGGACCGTGGTCGGCGCGCCTGGCCTACAGCTGGCGCGACAAGTACGTCGACGACTACAACTACCGCGGCAAGGGCATCCACCTGACCGTGGCGCCGACGAAAACCCTGGACGCATCGGTCTCGTACAAGCTCAACCCGCATACCACGGTGACCCTGGACGCGAACAACCTGCTCGACTCGACCTACGGCGACTACCACGACACGCCGGACTATGTGCGCGATGTGCGGCGCTATGACAAGGTCGTGGGACTCTCCGTCCGCTGGAGCTACTAGCCCGTCCCCCACCCTTTCTTCCTTCGAGGGTTTTCAGCGCCAGCCGGCAACGGTTGGCGTTTTTTTGCTCTATGGAAGCTATCCGACAGTGGAATTGATCTGGCGCAAAGTGGTGGCGCCGGGGCGCTTTTATGCTGGCAGCTTGACTAGCGAACCCGGCGGGGGACAGCATGCGCAATGCACGGCCCATCGATACCCAGTTATTTCAACCCGACATCCCGGTACGGCTCGACATGCGCACGGCGGCGCTGGTCGAACATGCGCTGGCCTTGCAGGAAATGGCCGGCACGGGCGCCGCTGCCCTGTTCCTGCACTGCCACGACGTGCCGCTGCCCACCGCCCTGCGCGTGCTGACGACGGGACCGCGCCGCAAACCGGCCGGGCCGCACCTGTTTGCCCGCCTGCGTCCACGCACGGCCGCCCGGGTGCAAGGCGCGCCGCTACCGGCGCGCTGACGAATCCTGTACCATCGCCGCAACCTATCAACTGAGGCACGGCGATGCAGGCAGCGACACCCCACGATTCCTATGCGGCACTGATGGACCTGATCAAGGCGCGCCATGCGCAGCTGAGCCCGCAATTCCAGGCCGGCGCCCGCTACCTGGCCGACCACCCGGACGAAGTGGCCGTCTCGTCGATGCGCAGCATCGCCGCGCGGGCGCAGGTGCAATCGGCCGCCCTCGTGCGCCTGGCGCAGCAACTGGGCTTTGCCGGCTGGCCCGAACTGAAAGCCATCTTCGTCGAGCGCCTGCGCGCGGGGCCAAGCGGCTACGCGGCAAAAGCCGGCGCTCTGGCCGGCAAAGAGGGGAAAGAGCGCGACCTGGTCACCGAAGTGTTCACTGTGCAGCAGCGCAACCTGGCAGCCACGGAAAGCGCCAACCACGCCGCCCTGGATGCGGCCGCCAATCTGCTGCAGGCGGCGCCCCGCGTGCACGTGGCCGGCTTTCGCGCCGCCCACCCGATCGCCTACACCCTGCACTACCTGTACCGGCTGCTGCGCCCCAGCGTGCAGCTGCTGAGCGGCCAGGGCGGCACCCTGGAGATGGACTTGCGCGCCCTGCAGGCGAACGAAGCCGTCGTCGTCGTCAGCTTCGCGCCGTATTCGAGCGAAGCGCTGCTGGTGGCGCAGGCGGCGCGCCAGGCGGGCTGCCGGGTGGTCGCCATCAGCGACAGCGCCATGTCGCCGCTGGCCCTGCAGGCCGACGCCAGCATCGTCATCGCCGTCGACAGCCCCTCGTTCTTCCCCTCCATCGTGGCCGGCGTCGCGGCCGTGGAAAGCCTGGTGGAATTGCTGGTGGCGCGCGCGGGCCCCGATGCCGTCACGGCCATCGGCGCGGCGGAAAAACAATTGCGGGCGCTGGGCGCCTACGCAAAAACATCAAATGATGTAAACTAAAAACAAATACACCAAACGTTGCAATACAGCGCAACGCATCCTATAATCGGCCATTCCCTCCTTGCCGATAAGAAAGCGATGCCATGAGCCATGTCTTCCACCGCAGCTTGACCGCCAGCTATCCCGTCGCCACGGGCGGCGACGGCCCTTACCTGATCGATGCGGCTGGCAAGCGCTACCTCGATGCCTGCGGCGGCGCGGCCGTCTCTTGCCTCGGCCATTCCGATGCGGCCGTCATCGCCGCCGTGCAGCAGCAGGTGGCCAGCATGGCGTATGCGCACAGCTCGTTCTTTACCACCGAGCCGATGGAGCAGCTGGCCGATTTCCTCGTCGCCAGGGCGCCAGCCGGCATCGACAGCGTGTATTTCGTCTCGGGCGGTTCGGAAGCGGTGGAAAGCGCGCTGAAAATGGCGCGCCAGTATTTCGTCGAACGGGGCCAGCCGCAGCGCCGCCACGTCATCGCGCGCCGCCAGAGCTATCACGGCAACACTTTGGGCGCGCTGGCCACGGGCGGCAACGCCTGGCGGCGCCAGCAGTTCGAACCGCTGCTGATCGGCGTGACCCACGTGTCGCCCTGCTACGCCTGGCGCGACCAGGCAGCCCATGAAACGGACGGCGACTACGTGGCCCGATTGGGGCAGGAACTGGAAGACCATATCGCCGCACTGGGCGCGGAGAACGTCATGGCCTTCATCGCCGAACCCGTCGTCGGCGCCACGGCCGGCGCCCTGCCCGCCGTCGCCGGCTATTTTGCGCGCATGCGCGCCATCTGCCAGCGCCACGGCATCCTGCTGATCCTCGACGAAGTCATGTGCGGCATGGGGCGCACGGGCAGCCTGTTCGCCTGCGAGCAGGAAGGCGTCACGGCCGACCTGATCTGCATCGCCAAGGGCCTGGGTGCCGGCTACCAACCCATCGGCGCCGTGATGGTATCGCAGGACATCCGCGACACGATTCGCGCCGGCACGGGTTTCTTCCAGCACGGCCACACGTACATCGGCCACGCCACGGCCTGCGCCGCCGCGCTGGCCGTGCAGCGGCAGATCGAGGAACGCGATCTGCTGGCCAATGTGCGCGCCATGGGCCGCTTGCTGCAAAAGCGGCTGCAGCAGCGCTTCGACGGCCATGCGCACGTGGGCGACATCCGCGGCCGCGGCCTGTTCCTGGGCCTGGAACTGGTGCAGGAGCGCGCCACCAAGCAGCCGTTCGACCCGGCCCGCCGCCTGCACGCGCGCATCAAGGCGCACGCCATGCAAAACGGACTGATATGCTACCCCATGGGCGGCACCATCGACGGCCTGCACGGCGACCACATCCTGCTGGCGCCGCCCTACATCATCGACGCCGGCCATGTCGACGAAATCGTCGACAAGCTGGGCGCGGCCATCGACACGAGCCTGGCCTAAGCGCGCCCGCTGTTGCCCACGGTGGACATCAGGCTGGCGCCGCAGCTGGTCTTGTGCCCGTCAAACGCCACGGGCACGCCGTCGATCAGTACCTGCGGATCGCCCTCGGCGATCACACAGCGCACGTGCCCCTTGACCGGGCACACACAAGGATCGCCCTTGCGCGCCACAGCCACGCCCAGCACCGTGCTGTTCGGCGCCGCCCCCACCACCTTGCCGCCGTGGCTGGTGGGATCGTTCAAGCGGATTACGCCACGCATGCTCTTCTCCTTGAATAGGTCAAACGCCTCATTGCGAGAACCCCTGGTAATACTCTGGCGCAGGATGGTAAAAATGCGATGGACATAGTTCTGTACGAAGGCGGCGGACTCCACCGGATCAAGCTTATCTTCAGGAAGCGCATATAATCCTTACGCTGCAAGGGATTCAACCATTGCAAGCCAACTACTTGAGCCATGTATGGCTGCCGATTAACCTCAGGTGTAGCGCTGGAGGTACTGCTCAAGGTAGCAGGCGATGATCGCAAATGTGAACAAGCGGCCAGCAGGAATACGACCAGAAATCCGAGGGACACATAAAGAAAAATAGTTTTGAACATGCTCAATGCTCCATCTATAAAAAGGCTGTTGCAGAAGGATCTGCTCTATACAAACCGGTAAATCGCATGACATCAATCGTGAGCCAGTTCTCCAGACGTAGGCCGGGGATCCCGCGCAGGGTTTTCACGTATGTCGATAATTTTTTCAGGAAGACTGGCTTCTTCAGACTCTTTTACCCACACTGAGGCAGTCATCTTTTTACGTGTCGCCTTGTCAAAGTACTCTTCAAAGCTCTTCGCCGGATCAGTTTTATTCAATGCCCCCAACAACCTCCAATCCGCCGCCACCCTCAACCTGCGCAGCTGATCCGGCTTGATGCGGCACACGCCCACCGCCACGTCATACGCGAGCGCCCGCTCTGCGTGCATGGGGTTGGTCAGGATGGTGGAGTGGTCGGTGGCGTAGGCACCCGCCTGGCTGGACATCATTTCCCCGATGCGCGTGCTGCGCCATTGCTGGTAGGCGGCGTCTGGCGTGGCGTTGGGCATTTCCTGCTGGACTTCCTGGCCGGCCAGACTTTTCCCCTCCCGCACTGCCTGGGCGCGTATCACCGCGCGCTGCTCGAATCGCAGGCGCGATTCGCCGGGCGGATCGTAGCCTTCGTCGAATTCCTCGCTTGTCTGGCCAAAGCGCAAGGACTGCGCGCCAGGCCCGTTGCCACGATAGACAAGGGTGCAAACCTGACCGTCTGGATGGTGGAAAAGGCGCCCTGGCTGGCCTCGACGCCCTGCTTGATGGAATACGACGCATATTTCTGCGCCGGAAACCAGAAGTCCTTGCCCCCCGGCGTGGGTTTGCGCCAGTGATCGCTCCAGTAGTGATAGCTGCCCTGCTTGCCCACCTCATGCGCGCCAAGTGCGGAGATCGTGGGTGGTACCCATGTCGCCCCCCACGATGTCCAGCGCGCCCGCGATGGCCGGATAGCGCCGGGCAAACGCCTGGTTGTGTGCCAAGGTGCCCAGTTCGCGCTCGTAGTATTGCAGCAACTCGTCCATGTCCGCTCCCATCGCCCGACCCGCAGATGCCGGTACGGCCCCGTCTGCATTATTGATGAAGCGGGAGGGAGGAAAATTGAGTTTGAACAAGATTGCGCGCATGCGTCAGCAAGGAGTGCCTTCCTGGCGCAGGTAAAGCAGCTTTTGTTCACTCCTTGTCAATATTAATTGACTTATTCGAAACAATCGTTTTAAATCAGGAAGTTACTCAAAATCAATCATCTTGCGCATTCCAACATCGCATTGACCCTCTCGATGCTGGACGCCCACGCTGATGCACTCTGAAGCCAAGGTATATGGAACTGCTCGACTCCCTGCGTCAGCCCCCGCCGCAAGACGACACGATCAGCGGGCACTATGAAGTGCGCCGCTTGCTGGGCGAAGGCGGTTTCGGCCATGTATTCGAAGCCTGGGATGCCAAGCTGTGCCGTAGCGTGGCGCTGAAGCGGCTGAAACCGCAAGCCGACGTGCTGCATCCGGAAAAACTCATCAATGAAGCGCGCCTGGCCGCTTCGCTCAAGCATGCCGCCTTCGTGCGCATCTTCGCCATCGAGGGCCAGGGCACAAGCCAATCCATCGTCATGGAACTGGTCGAAGGCCAGACCCTGGGACAATTCATGCACAGCGGCAAGGCCGACTTGCAGGGGGCGCTCGACATCGCCTACCAGATCGCCGACGCCATGGACGAGGCGCACGCCATGGACTTGGTCCACGGCGACCTGAAACCGTCGAACCTGATGCTGGAGGCGGACAGCAAGGTGCGCATCCTCGACTTCGGCCTGGCCCGTCACATCGACCCGCAAGCGACGCAAACGACCACCCTGTGCGACTTGCAGGGCACCATCGCCTACATGGCGCCCGAACGGCTGATGGGCCGCCTGCCCGACACGCGCGGCGACGTGTATGCCTTGGGCGCCATGCTGTACGAAATGCTGGCCGGCCAGCGCCACTTCGCCCACCTGAACGGCCTGGCCCTGGCCGCCGCCCACATGCAGGCGACGGAACCGTGGCCCGACCTGCCGGATACGGTGCCGCCCGCCATCAACGCCCTCGTGCGCGCGATGACGGCGCACGACCCGGCCGAACGGCCACGCACCATGCGCGACGTGCGCGAGGCGATCGGGGCGCAGCGCGGCGAACCGCTCAACCTGGCCACGCCCCTTGCCGACGAGACGCCGGCGAAGGAAGAACCGCCCGCCAGCGTCTCCATCCGCCTGCCCCTGCCCCGCAAGCGCACCCTGCAATGGGGCGCAGGCGTGGCGCTGCTGGCGGTACTGGCGGGATGGCAGCTGCCCAATATCCTTCCTGCCGTCAAGTCGTTCGTCACGGGTGAAAAAGCGCCCGCGCCGTATTCGGAAATGGCCAGCATGGCGGCGGGAATGGAAGCGTTGCGCATGCTCGATCAAGATAGCAGCAAGACGCTGGCCATTGAGCATTTCAGTGCCATCCTTAAACACAATCCAGAGCATGCTGCTGCAAATGCCGGCCTGTCGCTGGCTTTCACGTTGCGCTATATTGGTGGTGGCCGCGATGAAACCTGGCTGCAACGCGCGGACATCGCGGCAAAACAGGCATTGGCAGCCGACGATCAGCTGGCGCTTGCCCATGTGGCACAGGCCTGGGTTCTGGAATATCAAGGCAAACGCCCCCAAGCGATGCAGGAAATCACGGCAGCCTTGAACCTTGAACCAAACAATCTGCTGGGCATGTATGGTAAGGCGCGCCTACTCATCCATGCACAAAAATTTGACCTGGCTCAGGAAGTGCTTGGCAAGGCCATCGCGCTATATCCCCGTGATCGCCCTTTCATTTCCATCCTGGGCAAGCTGCACTATAACCTTGGTAATTACACGGAAGCTGAAAAGCTCTTTCGGACAGCCATACAGATGGACCCGGATGTGGCCAATTCCTATGCCCAACTCAGCGGCACACTTGACCGTCTGAATCGCAATGACGAAGCCCTGCAAGTTCTGCAGCAAGGATTGCAGGTGCATCCCGACTGGGAACTGTATACCAACCTTGGCAATGCCCTGTTTAATCGAGGCGACTATCTGGGAGCAGTGCAGGCATTTAAAAATGCCGTCTCAGAAACTAAAGGCAGTCCCGGTAACTACCTGCTATGGGCGAACCTGGCGGATGCCCAGCGGTGGGTGCCCGGACAGATTGAGTTGTCACGCGATTCTTACCGGCGCGCAATTACGCTGATTCAAGTGATGCTACGCCACTCGCCAGACGACCCAAAAATCAATTCGCGGTTGGCACTCTATTCAGCCTATGCAGGCTCGCAAGACGACGCACTGAAGCACGTAGCGCAAGCTGTCCGGCTTGCTCCCACATTACCAGACATCCATTTCAGGGCCGCACTGACCTATGAACTGATAGGCAAGCGCAATGAAGCGATGGCGGCATTGAAACAAGCCATAGAACGCGGCTACCCCCTCAACCTGATCGAGTCCGCTCCCGATCTGTTGACACTACGGCGAGATGCTCGCTATCAGAAATTACTTATTAATATGGAAAGAAATCAGAAAACATGACGTATGAAAAACCCTGGATGAAGTTATCGGTCCACTTTGATGCAGACCAGATCACCAACCAACTCGACTATGCATTTACATCCTGCGACGGCAGCGCAGACCCGCGCCACGGCCCCTACATGGGTGGCATACACTTCCAGCAGGGCCAGCACGTCTATCTGGAAGTCAATTGCTGTGGCAGCAAAGACAGTGGTTTCACTTCCTTCCAGATCGTCGATTGCTGCCTGATCAGCGTCCCCCAGCTGACCCAAATCGGTCCAGATGTGCCCACGCGCTACTCGTTGCCGTCGCCCTTTCTGCAAGCCGCTGGCGCCACCTATCAGCTGCCCCTCGATTTCGATTCCCATTTGCTGCCGCCAGACCCTGCCCTGCCCGATCTGCGCCGCATCCGCCAGGAATGGAAACACAACCTTGACGTGGGTCAGAGCAAGGGTCGCTGGGAACTCTCGTTCGTACTGACCGTGCGCATCATTCGAGGCGAGCAAGACCTCCCGGAACTGCGCGTCTTCAGTTTTGATCCGGAAGCATCGATCGGTGGCCACACCGATACGTAATCCGTACAGCCACCGACGGACACTTTTCGAACAACAGTAAGTGCTACCGGATATACAAGCCGCGCCTCCACCAGCGCGGCTTTTTCACATCCGCACGCAATACGCCGCCCCGTCCGCCGAAAGCGGTAAAATGACGGCCTTGAACCCAAGCTCCGCCCCCTGGCGCGGCCTTGAACGCACACAGCACCACCCACAGCCCGGCAGGCACGCACTTCCTGGCCGCCGGACCAACGACAAAGAACACATGACCACCGTCCCAAAAGAAATCAACGCCGCCGCGGCAAAGAAGAATTCCGCTGAAAAGCTTACGCCAATGATGCAACAATATCTTGGCATTAAGGAAAACCACCCGACGATGTTGGTGTTCTACCGCATGGGCGATTTCTACGAGCTGTTTTTCGAGGATGCGGAAAAAGCCTCGCGCCTGCTGGGCATTACCCTGACGGCGCGCGGCGTGGCCAGCGGCAACCCGATTAAAATGTGCGGCGTGCCGTTTCACTCGCTCGACGGCTACCTGGCCAAGCTGGTCAAGCTGGGCGAGTCGGTGGCCATTTGCGAGCAGATCGGCGATCCGGCCACCAGCAAGGGTCCCGTCGAGCGCAAGGTCATGCGCGTCGTCACGCCGGGCACCCTGACGGATGCGGACTTGCTGCCGGAAAAGGCCGAGCGCCCGCTGCTGGCCATGTGCAGCATCACGCAGCGCAAGACGGTGACGACGGGCCTGGCCTGGCTGTCGCTGGCCAGCGGCGCCTTGAAACTGATGGAATTTTCCGGCGACAGCACCACCGTGGCGGCGCGCCTGCAGCAGGAACTGGAACGCATCGTGCCGGCGGAAATTCTCAGCGGCGACAACGGCAACCTGTTCGACGACTACGCGGGCACGCACATCAACCGCGTGCCGGACTGGCATTTCGACGTGGTCGGCGGCCACAAGGCCTTGCTCGACCAGTTGGGCGTGGCGACCTTGACGGGTTTTGGCGCCGACGGCCTCGGCGCCGCGTTCGGCGCGGCCGGCGCGCTGCTGCGCTATGCGCAATCGACGCAGGGACGCGGCTTGCAGCACGTGCGCTCCTTGACGACGGAAACGGAAAGCGAATTCATCGGCCTGGACGCGGCCACGCGCCGCAACCTGGAATTGACGGAAACCATCCGCGGCCAGGAATCGCCGACATTATTTTCCCTGCTGGATCATTGCCGCACGGCCATGGGTTCGCGCATGCTGCGCCACTGGCTGCACCATGCCCGGCGCGACCAGAACGTGGCGCGCGCGCGCCATGAAGCCATCGCCGCGCTGGCGCAAAGCGAAGCGGCCGGTCCGCTCGCCGCCACGCTGGCGCAAGTGCCCGACATCGAACGCATCACCACGCGCATCGCGCTGCTGTCGGCGCGTCCGCGCGACCTGGCCGCCCTGCGCGACGGCTTGCTGCAACTGCCGGCCCTGCGCGGCGACGTCGTGCGCTGCTACAGGGGTGACCAATGCGGCCAGGATGGCGAAAGCGGTTTGCTGGCCGCCATCCACGCGGCCCTGTCCACGCCGACCGCCTGCCTGGACTTGCTGGTGCGCGCCGTGGCGCAGGAACCGGCCGCCATGGTGCGCGACGGCGGCGTCTTCGCCACCGGCTTCGACGCCGAACTGGACGAATTGCGCGCGCTGTCGGAAAACGCGGGCCAGTTCCTGCTCGACCTGGAAACGCGCGAACGCGCACGCACGGGCATCGCCAACCTGCGCGTCGAATACAACAAGGTGCACGGCTTCTATATTGAAGTCACGCACGGCCAGACGGACAAGGTGCCGGACGACTACCGCCGCCGCCAGACCCTGAAGAACGCCGAGCGCTACATCACGCCCGAACTGAAAGTGTTCGAAGACAAGGCCCTGTCCGCGCAAGACAAGGCCCTGGTGCGCGAAAAACTGCTGTACGACCTGCTGCTGGCCGAACTGGCGCCGCACATCGGCACCCTGCAGACCATTTCGCAGGGCCTGGCCCAGCTCGACACCCTGAACGCGCTGACGGAACACGCGCAGCAGCACAACTGGGCCGCGCCGCAACTGGTCGACGAGCCGTGCATCAACATCGTCGAAGGCCGCCACCCCGTGGTGGAAAAGCAGATCGAGCGCTTCATCGCCAACGATTGCCGCTTCGTCAACGAACGCCGCCTGCTCCTGATTACCGGTCCGAACATGGGCGGTAAATCGACCTTCATGCGCCAGGTGGCATTGATCACCCTGCTGGCCTACGTGGGCAGCTACGTGCCGGCCGCGTCCGCCACCATCGGCCCCATCGACCGCATCTTCACGCGCATCGGCGCCACCGACGACCTGGCGGGCGGACGCTCGACCTTCATGGTCGAAATGACGGAGTCGGCAGCGATTTTGAACGGCGCCACCGAACACTCGCTGGTGCTGATGGATGAAGTGGGCCGCGGCACCTCCACCTTCGACGGCCTGGCCCTGGCGTGGGCCATCGCGCGCCATCTGATCGACACCAGCCGTAGTTTCACCCTGTTTGCCACGCACTACTTTGAGCTGACGCAATTGCCGGACAGTCATCCGAGCGCCGCCAACGTGCATTTGTCCGCCGTCGAGCACAAGGACAGCATCGTCTTCCTGCACGCCGTGCAGGCCGGTCCCGCCTCGCAAAGCTATGGCTTGCAGGTGGCGCAGCTGGCCGGCGTGCCGCAGCCCGTGATCAAGGCCGCGCGCAAGCACCTGGCGCGCCTGGAAGCGCAGGCGCTCGACGCCACGCCGCAGCGCGACCTGTTCGCCGCCCCGGCCGCCGATCCGTATGCGCAAGAGGAAGAAGAGGCAGCGGCGGCGCCGCTGGCCGCGCTCAATGAAGCGCAACAAGCCTTGCTCGACGCCATCGCCGACCTCGATCCCGACGCGCTCACGCCGCGCGATGCGCTGGAGCAGCTGTATCAATTGAAACGGCTGGCCGCCGCATGACCTGCCGGCGCAGCTCGATACGCCTGCTGGCCGCCGGCTTGCTCGCTGCCAGCCTGCCATGGCAAGCGCTGGCCGCCCCGGGCGACCAGGCCGGCTTCGAGTTTGCCGTACTGGGCCACTCCTTCAACGCGGGGCCGGACGATGGTCCCCTGAAAAAAGCCATCGCGGAAACGAGCGCCTTCAATGCGTCGTTCGTCGTGGCCACCGGCATCAAGGCGGCCAGCGAATCGTGCAGCGACAAGCTGTATGGCCAGCGCAAGGATGTGCTCGACGCCAGCGGCCCGCCGCTGATCGTCTCGCTGTCGGCCAGCGACTGGGCCAACTGCCGCAATTCGCGCGGCAGGGTCAACGCCATCGAACGCCTGAACCGCTTGCGCGACGTATATTTCGCCGATGACCAGAGCCTGGGCCAGCACAAGCTGACCCTGTCGCGCCTGTCGTCGACGGCGAAATTCCGCAGTTATGCGGAAAATGCCCACTGGGAATACGGCGGCGTGCTGTTTGCCACCGTGAATCTGCCGGCCAACAACAACCATTTCCTGCCGGAAGCGGGACGCAACAGCGAATTCGAAGACCGCCTGGTCGCCAACCGTTCCTGGCTGCAGAGATTGTTCGCCATGGCGCAGCGCAAGCAGCTCGACGGCATCGTGCTGTTTTCCGATGGCGACGTGGGCGTGCTCGATGAAGACGACAATTCGCTGCTGCCCAGCTTCAGTTCGAAACAGGATGGCTTTGCCGGACCGCGCAAGCAGATCCGCACCCTGGCGAAGAAGTTCAGCGGCAAGGTGTTATTGGTCGATACGCAGCGCGATGGCGCCGCGGATGGCAAGGAGGGAAAAAGTAAAAAGGCCGCAGCCAGGGCAGGCGGGCCGAAAATCAGCTGGAAAGGCAACCTGGGCCACGTCAGCATCGACAACGACTGGTCCGCCATCGCCGTACGGCCCGGCAAGACGCCATTCTTTGAGGTACGTCAACGCGCTACCCGCCCATCGGCACAAGCGCGGGCCAAGGCGTCGACGCTACGCCGTTAATAACAGCGGTACAAATGAACAGGCCGGCATATAGCCGGCCTGGAACAAGCGGTATTAGTGAATCGGATGCGTGCGGAAGTGATCGCCTTCGTCACCTTCATCTTCATCATCGCCATGGTCATGGCCGTGTGCGCCATGCACGTGGCCATGGGCGATTTCTTCTTCGGTGGCTTCGCGCACGTCGGCGACGGTCAGCGAGAAGCGCAGCGCGATGCCGGCCAGTGGATGGTTGCCGTCCAGCACGACTTTGTCGTCGGCGATATCGGTGACCGTGAAGATCATCGCTTCTTCGTCCGGCGAATCGCTTTCCGGCATGCCTTCGAACTGCATGCCCACTTCCAGCGGCTCAGGCAGGCGATTGCGCGGCTCGACCTTCACCAGGGCTGGATCGTATTCACCGAAAGCATCATCCGGTTCGATCTGGATCGTGTTGGAATAGCCAACTTCCTTGCCGTCGAGCTCTTCTTCGATCTTCGGCAGGGTGTTTTCATAATCACCGTGCAGGTAGACCATCGGCTGACGGCCGTCTTCGATCAGATTGTCTTGCGCGTCTGACAGTTTGTAGTTGACAGTCACGACCGTATTTTTGGCAATCTTCATTATGCTTCCTTTCATTGTATAAGCTGGCAAATTATACCTTCACGCCGCCGACGGCAGGCGCATTCCTGCATTTCCGGTTGTTATAATGGGCGCATGAAAACATTAACTCTCCTCGGCGATATCACGCCGGCGCAATTCCTGCGCGACTACTGGCATAAAAAACCCTTGTTGATCCGTCAAGCCGTGCCTGGCTTCAAGGCGCTGTTCGATTTCAAGGCCCTGGCCGAGCTGGCTACCCTCGACCACGTCGAATCGCGCCTGGTCAGCCATGCGGATGGCCACTGGAACATGCAGCAAGGCCCTTTGAACAGCCTGCCCTCGCTGAAACAGAAGGAATGGACCCTGCTGGTGCAGGGCGCCAACCTGCACAGCGCCAAGGCCGACGCCCTGCTGCGCCAGTTCCGCTTCCTGCCGGACGCGCGCCTGGACGACCTGATGGTCAGCTTTGCCACCGATGGCGGCGGCGTGGGCCCGCATTTCGATTCCTATGACGTATTCCTGCTGCAAGGCCAGGGCAAGCGCCACTGGCGCATCGGCGCGCAGAAAGACCTGAGCCTGATCGACGGCTTGCCGCTGAAAATCCTCAGCAACTTCACGCCCGATGAAGAATTCACGCTGGAACCGGGCGACATGCTGTATCTGCCGCCCCACTACGCGCACGACGGCGTGGCCATCGGCGATTGCCAGACGTATTCGATCGGCTTCCGCTCGCCCACGTTCCAGGAGCTGGGCGAAGCGTTCCTGCAATTCATGGCCGACTCGATCGACTTGCCGGGCATTTACAGCGATCCGGACTTGAAAGCGTCGGGCAAACCGGCGGAAATCCCCCGTGAAATGCTCAGCACCATCGCGGAAGAAATGAACAAGGTGCGCTTCACGGAAGAAGACGTGACCATTTTCCTGGGCGAACACCTGTCGGAACCGAAGCACAATGTATTTTTCACGCCGCTGTCCAAGCCGCTGACGGTAGGCCGCTTCGCGGACGCCGCACAGAAAAAGGGTGTCGTGTTGTCGCGCAAGACCCTGATGCTGTATCGTGGCAAGAATGTCTTCATCAATGGCGAATCGTTCGCCATTGGCAAGGCCGATAAAGCGGCCCTGGAAACCCTGGCCAACGAACGCGCCCTCGATGGCGCCGCCGTGGCCCAGGCTTCCGATGACGTGATGGATGCGTTATATACGTGGTATCAGGATGGCTGGATCGAACTGGCTTGAATGGGGGTGTCGTAGCAAAGTGGTATTACAGTAGTTAAAATAGCAGCATCTGCGCCAGCGCAATGAAACATATTATTTTTATATCGTTTTGTCGCGCTTTCGCAAATCGCTTACACTTGCTTGCAATTTGCTTCGGCAAATATTGCGATATCACAAAATAGTTGCGAATTTGCCTCTTGCTCCTATTGCGACGCACCAAAAATCGCTATAATATTCGGTTAGGAAGTTTCCGTTGTCTGGCAGGCACCACCTGGTACGAAAAGCCTTCGAAGACGACCTAACGAGCGATAATTACCGGTAATTATTCATCGCAACAATATTGATTTATTTTTTGAAATAATTAAGGAAAACAAATGAAAAAATCCCTGCTGATCGCCTCCCTGATGGTTGTTGCTCTGGCTGCTTGCAGCAAAAAAGAAGAAGCTCCTGCACCAGCACCAGTAGTTGAAACCCCAGCACCAGCACCAGCAGTTGAAGCTGCTCCAGCAGCAGCTGCTGCTGACGCTGCTGCTTCGGCCGCTACCGACGCTGCTGCTGCTGCTTCGGCTGCCGCTTCGGCCGCTACCGACGCTGCTTCGGCTGCTTCGGCTGCTGCATCGGCTGCTAAGTAATTTAGCACCCTGCACTAGGAAAAGCCGACCTTCGGGTCGGCTTTTTTGCGTCCGGCGTTTTATCCGCAGGATAAAGGCCGGACGCAGGCAATAAAAAAGGCTGCGCCGGTTTCCCGGATCAGCCTTTTTTATTGCGCGGCAGGTTGTGATACCCGCCGCAAATGTACCGATTACTTCAGCTGCTCGTTCAGCAAGCCCAGGATCTTCTCGGCCACTGGCGAGACGTCGGGCTGGCCTTCGTTGCTGAGAATGCTGACCAGGCTGGTCGAACCATTGCCGGCCTTGACCAGGACGCGGTAGCGCTGCGCTTCCTTGTCCTTTTCGGACGACGAACCCCAGCTGAACAGTTTCGAGAAGAAACCATCTTTCTTGACCGCGTCCGGATCGACGTAACGCACGAAATACGTGCCTTGCGTGCGGTCGCGGTCTTCCACGGTGAAGCCGACGCGGTCCAGCGCCAGGCCGACACGGCGCCAGGCGCGGTCGAAACCCTCGTCGACTTCGATGGCGCGCGCCGGCGTGGCGGCATCGCCCACCAGCTTGGCGTGCAGCGGCTGCACGATGGCGCCATCAACGGCTGTCTTCGCCTGCGCTTCGTCGCTGGCCGCGCCCAGGCGCGTCATCAGCTTGGCCAGGAATTGCGCCTCCAGGCCCGGATCGTTGGGACGCGCGGTCCAGGTGGTGGTTTCCTTGTCGCGGCCCGTGACGACCTCTTCCACGCCACGGTGGCTGATGTAGATCTCGGTCGAACCATCGGCCAGACGCTCCACGCGGGTGCGGAACTTGTCTTTTTCACCAGTCGAGTACATCGAATCGAAGGCCTTGCCGATGGTGTTGCGGATAAAGTCTTGCGGCAGCTTGGCGCGGTTTTCGTTCCACTCGGTTTCCATGATGCCAGCCGTCGGCTGGTCGATGGCGACGGTAAAGCCCGAATCTTCCCAGAATTGCTTGAGTTGCGGCCACAGCACTTCAGGCGACTGCTTGACGACCAGCCAGCGCTGGTTGCCCGCGCGCTCGACCTTCACGCCACCGGCCGTGACGGGCACGACACCCACCACGCCGTCGGCGCCCACGATGACGGGCGTGCCGGCCGTGGCGTTGCGCTGCGCGTTGTAGCCGGAAGCCGTGGCCACGCCGTTTTTCGAATCCGGCAAGGAATAACGGTTGTCCTGCTGCAATTGCGTCAGGTCAGGCGGCACGTCCAGGGTGCTGGCTTTCTTGACCGACTTGTAGTCGACCTTGTCGCCGCCGACTACCGAACTGATCATGCCGCAGCCCGCGAGGCTGGCTGCGACGGCGCCGATGACGATGCCGCGGACGGCGATGGTGGCAGGCGCCGGTTTGGTTTTCTTGCAATTAGTCATGTCGTAACTGGATAAGAAGCTAAGTAGCAGCTGGAATCAGGAAAGGTCCGGACTGGTCAAGCCCGGGCTTGAAGTTCGGCTTAGGACAGGATGCCAGCGTCGCGCAAGGCATCGCGTACGGTGGCATGGCAATTTTCAGCCAGCGGCACCAGCGGCAAGCGTATGCCGGCCGGCATCAGGCCCATTTCGGCCAGCGCCCATTTGACGGGCACCGGGTTGGGCTCGACAAACAATTTCTGGTGCAAAGGAAAAACTTTGTTATTGATGGCAATCGCCGTGGTGCGCTCGCCCGCCATGGCCGCCACGCACATGTCATGCATGGCGCGCGGCGCGACGTTGGCCGTCACGGAGATGTTGCCGTGGCCGCCGCAGAACATCAGCGCCATGGCCGTCGGATCGTCGCCCGAATACACGGCGAAGTCCGCTGGAACCAGGCGCAGCAGGTCGATGCCGCGGCCGATATTGCCGGTCGCATCTTTCACACCGACGATATTCGGGATGGCGGACAGGCGCACGATGGTCTCGTTGCTCATGTCGGCAACCGTGCGGCCAGGCACGTTGTACAGGATGACGGGAATGTCGACGGCTTCGGCGATGGCCTTGAAGTGCTGGTACATGCCTTCCTGGGTAGGACGGTTGTAGTACGGCACCACTTGCAAGACAGCATCGGCGCCCGCTTCTTTCGCGTAGCGCGTCAGTTTGATGGCCTCGGCCGTGGAGTTGCCTCCGGCGCCGGCGATGATAGGAATGCGTCCCTTGGCATGTTCGACGGTCAACTGGATCAGTTCGCAGTGTTCTTCCACGCTGACTGTTGCCGATTCGCCCGTCGTGCCAACGATGACGATGCCGTCCGTACCCTCGGCGATATGCCAGTCGATCAGCTTGCGCAGACCTGGAAAGTCCAGACTGCCGTCTGCGTGCATCGGGGTGACGATTGCTACAATGCTGCCCTTGATCATAGTAAGTTTATAGCGCCGATAAATAAAACAACGATTGTAGCGGATAGCCCGCGCCTGTGGTGCATTCTGACATAGTATGGCCGCTCAAAACGTCGGCAGCAGGGCTGCCAACCGTGGAAAATCCGGCCGGACGGCACAAATTCGTTGCACCAGAGCAGCTTTTGGCTGTTCCACGCGCCCATCCTCATACGCTACCACACGCAAGCCGTGCTGCACCGCCCAGGTCAGCATTTCGCCTTCCTTCAGCAGGAATTTCGGATTCGACGGCTTGCCGAACTGCTCATTTCCCTCGGCAAACGTTTCGTACAGCAACACGCCATCGGGCGCCAGGCTGGCCACCATGGCTTCCAGCAGCGGCCGGTGCAGATAATTGGTGACGACGATGCCGGC
This sequence comes from Janthinobacterium sp. LM6, assembly GCF_002002885.1. GTDB lineage: Bacteria > Pseudomonadota > Gammaproteobacteria > Burkholderiales > Burkholderiaceae_D > Janthinobacterium > Janthinobacterium kumbetense. The sequence goes on from NZ_CP019510.1 coordinate 5,078,557, forward strand.
AAAGCGGCCGGGAGCGAAAGGCCACACGGCGCCCGGCGCTTCCAGGTCCACCAGCGAGGTGGTGATGCCCGTGCCGGCCGCCTTTTCCAGCATTTCCGGATCATGGTCGAGCGCGATCACGGGGTGGCCCAGGCTCACCAGGTGGCGCGCGTGGCGGCCGGCGCCGCAGGCCAGGTCCAGCACTTCGCCGCCCGGGATCAGGGGCGCCCAGCGGCGCAGCCAGCCGGAAATCGCTTCGGCTTCTAGTATTGGTTCAGTTACTTGCATCGGTACTTCCATCAATTATTTACGACCATCCAGTTGCCTGTCGTACATCCAGCTTATCTCACGTCAACAGGGCCGTCAGGGGCGTGACCAGGGTGACAAACATGCCGATGACAAATTCGATCGCCGCCAGCAAGGCACGGTTCAGGATGCCCGTGTACATCAGCAGCACCAGGGCGCCGAAGACATACAGGCTGTAGCGCTCAATGCTGGCGTACGGGCGCGCCAGTTGCATCGGCAGCAAGCCCGTCATGATGCGCCCGCCATCAAGGGGCGGCACGGGAATCAGGTTAAAGACGAACATGGCCGCATTCACGCTGACGCCGGCGCCCGCCATCTTGCGGAAAAACATGCCCATTTCCGTCGGCGGCAGGACGCTGAGCACGACAAAGGCGATCATCCAGCCCAGGCCCATGACGAAATTGGCGCCAGGCCCGGCAAACGCCACCCAGGCCATCTGCTTCTTCGGATTGCGCAGGCGGCTGAAATCGACGGGCACCGGCTTGGCATAGCCGAACGGCACCTGGATGGTGAAATACAGCATCAAGGGCAGCAAGATCGTGCCGAAAGGATCGATATGCCGGATGGGATTGAGGCTCAGCCTGCCCTCGTTCGAGGCCGTGGGATCGCCGAAATAGCGGGCCGCGTAGCCGTGCGCCGCCTCATGCAGGGAAATGGCAAACAGCACCGGCACCAGGTAGACCGCAACGGTCTGGACTATCGTATTGAAATCGCTCATGACCGCGATTCTACCAGAGCAGTCCCGGCCCCTTTCTTACGTTGTCATTAAGAACAGATGAAGAACTGCGCCGCAACGGCCGCGCCATGTCCCTCTACAAGCCCAGCACGGCCGGGTCGCCCCGTCCCACGCGCACCACTTCCGGCTCAGGCCCCGTCAGGTCGATCACGGTGCTGGGGCCATGCGCGCAGACGCCGCCGTCGACGATCAGGTCGACCAGCTTTTCCAGCCGTTCGCGGATCGTGTCGGCATCCGTCAGGCTGTCTTCGTCGCCCGGCAAGGTCAATGTCGCGCCCAGCAGCGGCTGGCCCAGCTCTTCCAGCAGGCATTGCACGATGCGGTGCTGCGGCACGCGCAGGCCGATGGTCTTGCGCGAAGGATGGCTGAGGCGGCGCGGCACTTCCTTCGTCGCTTCCAGGATGAAGGTGTAGGCGCCCGGCGTGGCCGCCTTGAGCAGGCGGAACTGGCGGTTGTCCACGCGGGCATACACGCCCAGTTCGCTCAAGTCGCGGCACAGCAAGGTTAAATGGTGCTTTTCATCCACGCCACGGATGCGGCGCAGGCGCTCGACGGCGCCCTTGTCGTCGAGCTGGCACACCAGCGCGTAGCAGGAATCGGTGGGCAAGGCCACCACGCCGCCGGACTGGATGATCTGCGCCGCCTGCTTGATCAGGCGCAATTGCGGATTGTCGGGGTGAATATGAAAAAATTGACTCATGTGTCAGCGTTCTGGCGAACCAGCTTGTTAAGTTAGCATTATTGTACGCCGCGCAGCGCGGCGATGCGTTGTTCGAGCGGCGGATGGGTGGCGAACAGCGCGCCCCAGCCGCCATTGCCGCCGCTGATGCCCAGCGCCTGCATCGATTGCGGCAGCTCGCCCGGCGGCACGCCGCCCAGGCGGGCCAGCGCATGCATCATCGGCGTGGGGCTGCCCAGCAGCTTGGCGGAACCGGCGTCGGCGCGGAATTCGCGCTGGCGCGAGAACCAGGCCACGATGATGGAAGCGAGCAAGCCGAAGATCACTTCGCACACCATCACGGTCACAAAGTAACCGATGCCGCGTCCGCCGCCTTCGCGGTTGTTATTTTTCAACAGGACATTATCGACAAAGAAACCCACCACGCGGGCCATGAAGACGACGAAGGTATTCACCACGCCCTGGATCAGGGTCAGGGTGACCATGTCGCCATTCGCGACGTGGGCGATCTCGTGGCCCAGCACGGCTTCCACTTCATCGCGGTTCATGCTTTGCAGCAAGCCCGTGGACACGGCCACCAGCGCCGAATTCTTGAAGGCGCCCGTGGCAAACGCATTCGCGTCGCCCTCGTACACGGCCACTTCCGGCATGCCGATGCCGGCCCGCTCGGACAGGGCGCGCACGGTATTGACCAGCCACAATTCCGTCGACGAGGTCGGGTTGTCGATCACGCGCGCGCCCGTGCTCCACTTGGCCATGGGTTTGCTGATCAACAGGGAAAAGATCGACCCTGTAAAACCCACCACCAGCGAAAACACCAGCAGGCTGCCCAGGTTCAGGCTGCTGCCGCGCGCCGGATTGCCCACGCCCAGCAAACTGAGCACGAGCGACAGCACCAGCATCACGGCCAGGTTGGTTGCAATAAACAGGACGATACGTTTCATGGGCGATGGCTCCGGATGACTATGTATAACAAGAATAACAAAAAGATATGCACGCAAACGCAGATTTCAAGCAGCGACACGACGGCGCATCGGCAGCCAGGAAAATCGTCGCGAGCGGCAGTGATTTGTGGCCGAGAAGCGCAACCGTACTGGAGTACGGTGAGCATCGCCGGCCGCAAAGCGCGCCGCGCAGCAGATTTGCCTGGCTGCCAGCTAAAACCAGTCGTGCCAGATGGGCGTGACGTTGGCTGGCAACGGCGGCAGCATGGCAAAATCCACGCGCGACTCGCCCGGCGCATGGAAATCCGTGCCGCGCGAGGCGAGGAAGCCGTAGGCATTGGCCAACTGCGCGTATTCCGGATACTGGTCTGGACTGTGGCTGCCCGTGACGACTTCGATGGCCACGCCGCCGAGTTGCTTGAACTCATCGAACAGCACGCCTTGCGCCATGTCGCTGAAGCGGTAGCGGCCCGGATGGGCGATGACGGCCACGCCGCCCGCGCCGCGGATCCAGCCGACCGCTTCGGCCAGGGTGGCCCAGCGGTGCTCGACGTAGCCCGGCTTGCCTTCCGACAGGTATTTCTTGAACACGTCGGGGATATTCGCGCATTTGCCCGTTTCCACGATGTAACGGGCAAAGTGCGTGCGCGACATCAGGTCCGGGTTGCCGACGAATTTCAAGGCCCCTTCATAGGCGTCGGGGATGCCGGCCAGGTCCAGCTGGCGGGCGATTTCGCGGCCGCGCGCGTCGCGCCCCGAACGCGTGCGGTGCAAGCCCTGCACGAGACCCGGATTGTTTTCATCGACTTGCAAGCCGACGATGTGCACGGTTTCGCCGGCCCACGTGATGGAAATTTCCACGCCGGCCACGAAGCGCATGCCCAGGTCCAGCGCGGCCGTGCGCGCGGCGGCGACGCCGGACACTTCATCGTGATCCGTCAGCGCCCACACGTCCACGCCCGCCTTGCGCGCGTAAGCGGCCACGGCGGCAGGTGACAGCACGCCGTCGGAGATATTCGAATGACAATGCAGGTCGACTTTAAGCATGTGAAAACAATACCCTGCACGGGCTCAGCATGGAAGAAGTTTTCATTGTACGCTGCTTGGCCAATCGCGCTGCAGCGTTCCCGACACACATCAGGCCAAAAAGGCTTCCACCAGCCGCGCCAATGCCGCTGGCTGATCATGATGCAGCATGTGGCCCGCATCCGCCATCATCTCGCAGCGCACATCCTTGATGCAGGCCAAACGCCGGTCGATTTCAATGCGCGCTTCTTCCTTTGGCCCCATCCACTGCCACATATTCGTACCATCGGCCTCCACCCACAGCACGGGCGCCGTGATGCGGCGCCAGCACGCCATCACTTCTTCCACCTGGTACAGGATGGGATTGACGCGCTTGTGCCGCGGGTCGCCGAGGATGTCCCACTCGCCCGCCTCGTTCCGTGCCGACCAGTGTTCGGCCAGAAAGGCCGCGCGCTCGTCCGGCAGGCGCGGATTGGTCTTTTGCAGGCGCTCGGCCACGGCGCGCTGCGAAGGGTAGCTGCGCATGGCGGGCGGCTCGCGCAATTCGTCCAGCCACTTGGCGTAGCGGGCCGGCGCCTGCTCCGGCTGCGTTGCCATCATGCCGAAGCCTTCCAGGTTGATGAAGCGGCTGATGCGCTCCGGGCGCACGCCCGCGTACAGGCCGGCCACGTTGGCGCCCATGCTGTGGCCCAGCAGGTTGACGGGTAGGTCCGGCGAATAGTGCAGCAGCATGGCGTCCAGGTCGGCCAGGTAGTCGGGGAACCAGTAGGTGTCCGATTGCGTGTAGTCGCTGAGGCCAAAGCCGCGCCAGTCGGGCGCGATCACGTGCCAGTCGCCTTGCAACTCGTCGACGACGAACTGGAATGAGGCGGCCACGTCCATCCAGCCGTGCACCATGAACAGGATGGGCGCGCCTACACGGCCCCAATGGCGCACATGCGTACGGGCGCCGCGGATGTTGATGAATTCGGAACGGGAAAGTTTCATGGGTTTCATCGGATGCCTGCCTTGAAAGTGGCGCGGATGGCGCCACATGCTGTGTCTGTAGATAGGGTGCGCATAAAAGTACGACCGTTCGATAATTATACCGGATTAGCGGCCGGCGCTCGGACTTGCCCTGCAACAGCGTAAAATAGCGCAAAACTTCCGCGTCCGGCCGTGCCCGGCGCTTCCACCACCGCCACAGGCTAACGATGACACTCTACCAATTGGGCGCCGATGCGCCGCTGATTGATGCTTCCGCTTTTGTTGCCGACACGGCCAACGTGATCGGCAAGGTGACCCTGGAAGCGAATACGTCCGTATGGTTCGGCGCCACGATCCGCGGCGACAACGAACGCATCACCGTGGGCGCCAACAGCAATGTGCAGGAAGGCGCCGTGCTGCACACGGATCCGGGCTACCCGCTGGACATCGGCCGGAACGTGACCATCGGCCACCAGGCGATGTTGCATGGCTGCACGATCGGCGATGGCGCCCTGGTCGGCATCCAGGCCGTGATCCTGAACGGCGCGAAGATCGGCAAGAACTGCCTGGTCGGCGCGGGTGCGCTGGTCACGGAAGGCAAGGAATTTCCCGACAATATGCTGATCATCGGCTCACCGGCGAAAGCCGTGCGGGCCCTGACGGCAGACGATATCACCAGGCTACAAGGCAACGCCGTGAACTATGTGCAACGCGGCCAGCTATTTAATACGCAACTCAAGAAGATTGGATAAGAGAATGACGACTGAAACCACGGGCGCAATCAGCGCAGCCCTTACCGGCCAGGATACCCTGCAAAAATTTATTTTCGACAACGCCGCCGTGCGCGGCCAGTTCATCGACGTTTCGACCACCTGGCAGGAAGTGGTGTCGCGCCACGCCTACCCGACGGCCGTGAAAAAAGTGCTGGGCGAAATGGTGGCCGCCGCCGCCCTGCTGTCGGCCAACCTGAAATTCAACGGCTCCATCATCATGCAGATCCATGGCGACGGCCCCGTGCGCCTGATGGTGGTCGAGTGCGACTCCGACCTGCGCCTGCGCGCCACGGCCAAGCTGGACCCGGACGCCACGATTCCCGACGTGGCCACCGTGCCGCAATTGCTCAACGCCACAGGCAAGGGCCGCTTCATCATCACCCTGGATCCGGCCGACAAGGTGCCGGGCCAGCAACCGTACCAGGGCATCGTGCCGCTGGACGGCGACGACATGGCCACCGTGATCGAAAACTACATGTTGCGCTCGGAACAGCTCGACACGCGCCTGTGGCTGGCCACGGACGACAGCGTCTCGCGCGGCCTGCTGCTGCAAAAGCTGCCCCACCACGGCGGCAAGGCCGAAGCGACGCCCGTGTCGGAAGAAGACGCGCTGGACACGTGGAACCGCGCCGTGATGCTGGCGTCGACCCTGAAAGAGGCGGAAATCCTGTCGACGGACATCGATACCCTGATGCAGCGCTTGTTCTGGGAAGAAACAATCCGCGTCTTCGACCCGCTGCACCCGAGCTTCCATTGCACTTGCACGCGCGAAAAAGTGGGCAATATGCTCAAGATGCTGGGCGAGGAAGAAGTCAACAGCACCCTGGAAGAAGTAGGCCAGGTGGGCGTGAACTGCGACTTCTGCGGCCAGCACTATGAATTCGACAAGGTCGATTGCGCACAGCTGTTCATTACCGATGCGCCGGCCGAAGTCTTGATTCCGCCAGCCGCCAGCATCAACTAAGCATTACAGTTTCGCAATGAATCCGCCGCGCCGCCCTTGAGGCGGCGCAATTGTTTCCACTGTCATCGTTCCGTCATCAGTTCGTCATCAGCCCGTCACGCGCCGCCGTTACGCTGCGCAGCTTGTATTACTTCCTACTTTCCACAGGCTGATGATGAATACCCACTTGACGCTGGCCCTGCGCCGCCATTCCTTTCATGTGTTGCTGGGCGCCTGCGCCGCAGGCTTGAGCCTGCCGGCCCTGGCGCAAACGGCCGTGGCCGCCGCCGTGGCATCCGCCGCCACCGACATGGCCGCCCCTGCCCCCGCTGCCGACGACAATGCACCGATGGCCACCGTGGAGATTTCCTCGCGCAAGACGCGTTCTTCGGTTGCCCTGAGCAAGAATGAAATCCAGAAAATCCTGCCCGGCACGAATCCCTTGAAAGCCCTGCAAACCTTGCCCGGCGTCAGCTTCCAGACGGCCGACCCGTGGGGCAACAACGAGCAGAACCTGTCGCTGTTCGTGCATGGTTTTTCCGGCCAGCAACTCGGCTACACCATGGACGGCGTGCCGCTGGGCGACCAGCAGTACGGCAACTACAACGGCCTGTCGCCGCAGCGCGCCGTGATCAGCGAAAACGTGCGCAGCGTCGTGCTGTCCTCGGGCGCGGGCGACCTGGCCACGGCCTCGACCAGCAACCTGGGCGGCACCATCGAAACCTATTCCAGCGACCCGCTGGCCACGCAGGGCGCCAGCGTGCAGCAAACGGTGGGCAGCCACCGCACCTCGCGCACGTTTGCCCGCTATGACACGGGCGCCTTCGGCGATGGCAGCAGCGCCTATTTTTCCATCCTGCACCATGAAGCGCGCGCCTGGGACTTCGATGCGCGCCAGGGCGGCGACCAGTTCAACGCCAAATACGTCAACCGCAGCGAGGCGGGCAAGCTGACCCTGTTCTTCAATTACTCGGACAAGATCGAGCCGAACGAAGACAGCACCGTGCACGTGGCCGGCGAGACGAGCGCGCCCTACACGCGCCCCTTCCTGTATCCGGACTTCAAGGCGGCGCTGAATTACCTGTCGCCCACGGGCGCCACGCCTGCCGCGGACGGCAACAATTACCGCAACTACTACAGCGATGCGCAGCGCACCGATTACCTGGCCTACGCCAAGTTCGACGCCAACTTGTCCGAAGGCATGACCTGGGCTAACCAGGTGTATTACCACAAGGATGACGGCGCGGGCGTGGTGGCCGGCCCCATCGGCGTGGCCGGCTTGCCGGGCCTGTTCAGCGTGTATTACCCGAAACAGAACCTGAAACAGGTGTTCGGCAACTCGGGCTACGCCGTGCGCACGACGGAATACGACATCAAGCGGGGCGGCTTCCTTTCCACCCTGCGCAAGGAAATCGGCAATCACCAGCTGGAAGCGGGCCTGTGGCTGGAACAGAACCGCTCGTCCGCCTACCGCCGCTGGTATGCGCTCGACGTCAACAACCCGACGTCGCCGTACGACCGCCCCAGCAATCCTTTGATCACGCAGTACGGCAGCGAGATCGACAACAAGGTGGTGCAGCTGCACTTGCAGGATGAATGGCGCATCCGCCCCGATATCGCCCTGCAAGCCGGTTTCAAGTCCAGCCTGCAGTTTGCCGACGGCCAATTCCCCGTGCAGCCGGCCAAGGGCGCCATCGCCGGCGGCTCCACGGCCTTGCCGGTCGGCACCATCAACACGAAAAAATGGTTCTTGCCGCAAGTGGGCGCGCGCTGGGATTTCACGCCGCAAGACCAGCTGTACTTCAACATCCAGAAAAACATGCGCCAGTTCGTCACCTATGGCGGCGGCGGCGCCTCGCCCTGGAGCCTGTCGAGCCAGGCCGCCTTCGACCTGTTCAAGCGCGACGCCAAGCCGGAAACGGCCCTCACCTATGAAGTGGGCGTGCGCGGCAGCCACCCATTGAACCTGGGCGCCATCACGGCCATCGATGGCCAAGTCAATGTATACCACGTCGATTTCAGCAACCGTTTGCTGCAGATCAGCCCCACGCCCGTGATTTCCTCCATCATTGGCGGCAACCCCGTGCTGGCCAACGTGGGCAGCGTGCGCACGGACGGCATCGATATCGCGGGCACTGTTCACTTCGGCAACAATTTCTCGTTCTACAATGCCCTGTCGTACAACCGCTCGCAGTACGCGGACAATTACAACAATGGCGCCGCGCTGGTCTTGACGGCGGGCAAGAACGTGCCGGGCTCGCCTGAATGGCTGAACAAGTTTGTTGCTTCCGCCACGGTTGGCGATATCGAAGTGCAGCTGACGGGAGACTATGTGGGCAAGCGCTACGCGACGTACACCAACGATCTGTCGGTCCCCAGCTATTTCCTGATGGGCCTGGGCGTGTCGGGCAAGCTGCCGGCCATGGCCGGCTGGCTGAAGAATCCGCGCTGGAGAGTCAACGTCAGCAACCTGGCCAACCGCGAAGGCGCGCTGAACGTGGTCGTGGGCGCGGCCGACAAGACGTACAACACCTTCCCGATCGCCCCGCGCCAGGGCTTTTTGACCCTGACGGCGGATTTCTAATGCGCGCGCCGCAGCTCGCCCCGGTGTTGCCGCAACGGCACTTTTCGCGCCGCAGCTTCGTCCAGGCGGCCGTCGGCGGCCTGGCCCTGGCCGCCGCGCCCGGCTTCGCGGCCGGCCTGCTGGAGACAAAACCGGCGCGTCCGCTGGTGTTCGCCCACCGCGGCGCCAGCGCCCTGCGCCCAGAACACACGCTGGCGTCGTACGCCAAGGCCATCCTCGACGGCGCCGACTACGTCGAGCCGGACCTGGTGGCCACGCGCGACGGCATTCTCGTGGCCCGCCACGAAAGCAACCTGATCGACACCACCGACGTGGCGCGCCGTCCCGAGTTTGCGAGCCGGCGCGGCAAGAAGATGGTCGACGGCGAGTGGCACGAAGGCTGGTTCGTCGACGACTTCACCCTGGCGGAACTGAAAACCCTGCGCGCCATCGAACGGCTGCCGAAAGTACGTACCGGCAACACCTTGTACGATGGACAATTCCAGATCCCCACGTGGGAAGAAATCATCGATTTTGTTGCAGCGCAATCGGCCGCCAGCGGACGCATCATCGGCCTCGTGCCGGAGCTGAAAAGTTCCACGTATTTCCGCGATGCTGGCCTGGCGCTGGAAGACCGTTTCCTGTCGACCCTGCTGGCGCACGAGTACACGCGCCGCGCGCCGATAGAGATCCAGTCCTTCGAAGTGGCCAATTTGAAATACCTGCGCGAGAAGCTGGGACGGCGCGCCAACGTGCGCCTGATGCAGCTGGTGGTGGGCGGCGATATCCGTCCGATGGACGTGGCCAAGGCGGGCGGCAAGCTGACGTTCGGGCAGATGACAACGCCGGCCGGCCTGCGCGACATCGCCGCCTACGCGGACGTGGTGGCGCCGCCAACGCGAGGCGTCATCGCGCTGGGCGCCGACCAGCGCCTGGCCAAGCCCACCGCCATCGTCGACGATGCGCACCAGGCAGGCTTACTGCTGCACACGTGGACCTTCCGCCCGGAAAACCGTTTCCTGGCGGCCGACTTCCGCGACGGCAATGGAGAAAACGCGCGCAACGAAGCGGGATCCGTGGCGGAAATGCGGCGCTACATCGAGACGGGACTCGACGGCTTTTTCAGCGACGATCCCGGTTTGGGACGCATCGCCGCGGGATAAACATTTGGTAACAAATTCTTTTTCAGGGCGTGGCCGGCGGCTACGCCCTTATTATTCGTTTCTTGAATTTCTGAAATTGGAATTTGAAATTAGACATATATCGCCAACTCCATTATTGTGCAATGCAACAACAGACCATTCATGGAGGGCATATGTCCACTTTTACCAACACCTACAGCAACGACAACGACAACTACTTCAGCAACCTGGGCCGCGCCACGCGCGCCTTCCTGGGCGCCCTGCTCGCTTCCAAGCCGTACAGCGAACTGGCACAGAAGGAAGTCATCGCCAGCAGCGTCACCGATGAAGAACAGCGCTATGTGCGCCCAAGCAAGCGCGATTTCGCCCTGCTGAACTCGGAAGCGAACCGCTACGAAAAGCTGATGCCAAACCTGGCAGCTGAGCTGCGCTTCCTGGCCTCGCGCGGCTAAAAAAACGCCCAGGGCGGCGTTGCCTGCGCCTCGCCGTACGTTCGTACTGTCTTCGGCTTGGCGCCTGGCCCTGGACGTTTTTTAAGCTAACTATTTACTCACAAGGATTTTTTATGATATTTCTCGAAACCGCACTGATCGCCGTCGCCGTCGTGGTCACCGGCATCCATTTTTACCTGATCACGACCGGCAAGGCCCGTTTCTGATCAGCAAGCAGCAAGGCAGCAGCAGCAGCAGCACGCCGCGCCATGCGGCCAGTCGTGTGCAGCAGTACAAGGTAATAAGTAGGAAGTAAAGTGATATGTCAGCCTGGCAATCGGTCCAGGCTGGCAAATGGGAAGTAGTACTATCTTAATGTGGTGCCGCGGCGTCCACCGGTGTTTCCAGCAGTGGCGGGGTTTGTCCCTTGCGCACGATCTGCACGAAAATCTCATTCTGTTTGACCATGCCCAGCTCATAGCGGGCACGCTCTTCGACGGCGCCCGTGCCATCCTTCAGGTCGCGCACTTCGGATTCGAGCTTGGCGTTGCGCGCCTTCAATTCCATATTCTTTTTATTGGCCACCGCCACTTGGGCTTCCATGTCGGCAACACGCAGCCAGCCGCCTTTGCCCAGCCAGAGGGGAAATTGTATCAACAGCAGCAGGGCTGCCAGGGCGAGCGTAATCAGGCGCATGGGGCATTCAGTTAAAAAACCGGCCGGATATCTCCGGCCGGCCAGTGGGTTTTACATCAGCTTACTTCAGATTATAGAACGCATCGCGGCCAGGGTAGCTGGCGATGTCGCCCAGGTCTTCTTCGATGCGCAGCAGCTGGTTGTACTTGGCCATGCGGTCCGAACGCGACATCGAGCCCGTCTTGATCTGCAGGGCGTTGGTAGCCACGGCGATATCGGCGATGGTCGAGTCTTCCGTTTCGCCCGAGCGGTGCGAAATGACGGCCGTGTAGCCGGCGCGCTTGGCCATTTCGATGGCGGCGAAGGTTTCCGTCAGGGTACCGATCTGGTTGATCTTGATCAGGATCGAGTTGGCGATGCCTTTCGAGATGCCTTCTTTCAGGATCTTGGTATTGGTGACATACAGGTCGTCGCCGACCAGTTGCACTTTCTTGCCCAGTTCCGCCGTCAGGATCGCCCAGCCGTCCCAGTCGCCTTCATGCATCGCGTCTTCGATCGAGATGATCGGGTACTTGTCGCACCAGGTCGCCAGCAGGTTGGTGAACTCGGTGGCGGTCAGGCTCAGGCCTTCGCCTTCCATTTCGTACTTGCCGTTCTTGTAGAACTCGGACGCGGCGCAATCGAGGCCGATGGCGATCTGCGTGCCCGGCTCGTAGCCCGCTTCTTCGATGGCCTGGATGATCAGCTTGATGGCTTCTTCATGGTTGGCCAGCGATGGCGCGAAACCGCCTTCGTCGCCCACGTTGGTGTTCAGGCCCTTCTTGTGCAGGATCTTTTTCAGCGTGTGGAACACTTCCGCGCCGTAGCGGACGGCTTCCTTGAACGACGGGGCGCCCACGGGAATGATCATGAATTCCTGGATATCCAGGTTGTTGTCGGCGTGTGCGCCGCCGTTGATGACGTTCATCATCGGCACTGGCATCTGCATGGCGCCCGAACCGCCGAAATAGCGGTACAGCGGCAAGCCCGCTTCTTCGGCGGCAGCCTTGGCAACGGCCATCGAGACGGCCAGGATGGCGTTGGCGCCCAGGCGCGATTTGTTTTCCGTGCCGTCCAGGTCGATCAGGGTACGGTCCAGGAAAGCCTGTTCATTGGCGTCCAGGCCCATGATGGCTTCGGAGATTTCGGTATTGATGTTTTCGCATGCTTGCAGCACGCCCTTGCCGAAGTAGCGCTTGGCGTCGCCATCGCGCAATTCCACGGCTTCGCGCGAACCGGTCGAGGCACCCGACGGCACGGCCGCACGGCCCATCACGCCCGATTCCAGCAACACATCGCATTCGACGGTCGGGTTACCGCGCGAGTCCAGGATTTCGCGGCCGATAATATCAACAATAGCACTCATGTCATTCTCCAAAGTTAAGCGTAACAGGGGCTGCACACTGCGTTCTGATGCGCAATTGCACAAAGGGGGCAAAGAAACTCCCGGCGGGAACGATCTGGCCGGGAGCTGTCTTACGGGTAATACTGTCGCGATCGACCGCGTTATTGCGCAGCGGCGTTGGCTTCCTTGTGCGCCAGCGCTGCCTTGATGAACGAGGTAAACAACGGATGGCCGGTGCGTGGCGTCGACTTGAACTCGGGATGGTATTGCACGCCCATATACCAAGGGTGGGAATTTTCACCCGTGCGCGGCAATTCCATGATTTCGCACAAATCTTCGCTTGGCGTGCGGGCCGACACGATCAGGCCAGCCGATTCGACACGGGCCAGGTAGTGATTATTGGCTTCGTAGCGATGACGGTGACGCTCGGTCACCACGCTGCCGTAGATCTCGGCGGCGAGGGTGCCCGGATTGACGGCGCAGGTCTGCGCGCCCAGGCGCATGGTACCGCCCAGGTCCGAGTTTTCATCGCGCAACTCGACTTTACCATCGTGGTTTTGCCACTCATTGATCAGTGCAACGACAGGTTGATCCGTATCAAGGTCGAACTCGGTCGAATTCGCGTTCGGCATGCCAGCCTTGTTGCGCGCGTACTCGATCAGGGCCACTTGCATGCCCAGGCAGATGCCCAGGTAAGGGATCTTGTTTTCACGGGCAAACTGGGCCGCCTTGATCTTGCCTTCCACGCCGCGCTTGCCGAAGCCGCCCGGCACCAGGATGGCGTCGTACTTGCCCAGGTTGTCGCAACCGGTCGTTTCGATTTCTTCCGAATCGATGTACTCGATGTTGACGCGGCTTTCCGTGTGGATGCCGGCGTGGCGCAGCGCTTCGATCAGCGACTTGTACGACTCGGTCAGCTCGACATACTTGCCGACCATGCCGACGGTCACTTCCGCCTTCGGGTGCTCCATCGTGTAGATCAACTTGCTCCAGATCGACAGGTCGGCCGGCGCAGGATCGAGGTCCAGCGCGTCGCAGATGATCTTGTCGAGGCCCTGGTCGTGCAGCATTTGCGGCACTTTGTAGATGGTGTCGACGTCCCACACGGAAATGACGGCGTCTTCCTCGATGTTCGAGAACAGCGAGATTTTCGCGCGCTCGTCTTCCGGGATGGCGCGGTCGGCGCGGCACAGCAAGGCGTTCGGCAAGATGCCGATTTCGCGCAGCTTTTGCACCGAGTGCTGGGTCGGCTTGGTCTTCAGTTCACCGGCCGAGGCGATGTAAGGCACCAGGGTCAGGTGGACGAAGGCCGTGTTCTTGCGGCCGGCGCGCAGGCTCAGCTGACGCGCCGCTTCCAGGAACGGCAAGGATTCGATATCGCCGACGGTGCCGCCGATTTCGCACAGGGCCACGTCGTAGCCTTCGGCGCCACGGCGGATGTAATCCTGGATTTCATTGGTGATATGCGGAATCACCTGCACGGTCTTGCCCAGATATTCGCCCCGGCGTTCCTTGCGGATCACCGATTCATAGATCTGGCCGGTGGTGAAGTTATTCACCTTTTTCATGCGGGTGGAGATGAAGCGCTCGTAGTGACCGAGGTCGAGGTCGGTTTCGGCCCCGTCATCGGTGACGAATACTTCACCGTGTTGCATAGGGCTCATCGTGCCAGGATCGACGTTGATATACGGGTCGAGCTTGAGCATGGTGACTTTAAGGCCGCGCGATTCGAGGATCGCGGCGAGGGAGGCGGCGGCAATCCCTTTTCCAAGGGAAGACACAACGCCACCAGTGACGAAGACAAATTTGGTCATTGCAGATGGTGCCGAACGGCACGTGCGGGAAATTGAAATTATACACTAAAGCCCGCCTGCGTCGCCCCCCGCGCGTGGAAATTTGCGCCAAATACCGACTATCCCTCCCCCTCCTGCTGTCTACGCACAACAAAATTACCCGATAGCAATAATTGAAATATTTCCAATTCCATACTTTGTGTGGGCGAGCGAACAGACCCTGCCGGGCCCCGGCGGCAGACTGGGATTTTTCAACAGGAGGTCCATCATGAGCTACGAAGAACGCGACGCCTACGGCATGTATGTCAACCGCGGCCACAAAGGCCCCGGCCCTGAACTGATGGGTGCCGACACCCTGATCGGCGACCATGTGCACAACGCCAAGGATGAACACTTGGGCGAAATCAAGGAAATCATGCTCGACATGCGCAGCGGCAAGATTGCCTACGCCGTCATGTCGCACGGCGGCGTCTTCACCATCGGCGAAAAGCTGTTCGCCGTGCCCTGGGAGGCATTGCTGCTCGACACCGTCAACAAGCGCTTCACCCTGAACGTCGACAAGGAGCGCATCGAAAACGCCCCCGGCTTCGATACGGATAACTGGCCGAACATGGCGGACCAGACGTGGGCCAATTCGATCCACAGCTACTATGGCACCACACCACGCTGATAACACCTGACAAAACTTACTGCGCGGTGCGCTTTGCGGCCGGCGATGCTCACTGTGCTGCAGCACAGTTGCGCTTCTCGGCCACAAATCACATCCGCTCGCTACAGTTTTGTCAGGCGTCGCAACTTTGGTAAAAAACTAGAAGCGGTACTCCAGCCCCGCCACATACGTCCTGCCCCGCGCCGTGCTCAGCGGCGTATTTTCCTGCGACTGCGACGGCATCGAGTTCAGGCGGTTCAGCGCTTCCGAGAAATCCTTGTTCATGGCGTTCTGCACGGACAGGCGCAGGAACAGATTCTTGCTGACCTGGTAACTCGCATACAGGTCGATCACGGCAGGAATCTTCGGATTGTCGGCCTTCAGCACTTCCCCCGTCGCTTCATCGGCCTCATTCTCCGGCGACAGGCGGCGGTTCGAACCCGTGTGCTTGAGGATGGCGCCCACTTCCAGCTTGTTGTCCAGCAAGCGCGTGCCCACGTCGAGGTTGTAGTACACGCTGGGCAGCTCGCTGATGTCGGCCGCGCCGAACCAGGCGCTGGCGATCGACGTGGGCTGGCGCGTCGTTTCCCGCGTGTACGACAGGCGCGCATACGCCGGCCCCAGGTGATATTGCGCTTCCAGTTCCCAGCCGCGTGTATACACGGGCGTGGCCGAGTTGATGTAGATATACATATTGGTCATGTAGTCATCCACATTCTGCCAGTCATTGGCGATCACTTCCGCGATATTGCACTTGCGGCCGCTGTCGCACACGAGGAAGGACTGGCTGGTGATATAGCCGTCGATCTTGCTCTTGAAATACAAAGCCTTGAAGTTCAGCACATCGTTCTTGCTCAGCAAGCCATGCAGGCTGGAATTGAAACCCAGCTGGTAGGTGCTGGCCCGCTCGCCCTTCAGGAAGGGGTTCATCGAAGCCCCGCCGTCATTCGAGAAAAACACTTCCTGCGGATTCGGCCCGCGCATGGTGCGCTCGGCGCTGGCAAACGGCTGGAACCACGGCGTCACTTGCGCGGAAACGAGCAGCGAGGGATTGATGCCATGCTCCTTCAACGCAATATCGCTTGCCCCTTGCGGGAAGCACTGCACGCGCGGGTCGCAGGCGGGCTTGTGGCCCGTCAAATCAAAGTGCGTGTAGTTGAGGCCCGCATTGACTTGAACAATGCCGCGGTTGTATTGCAGGCCCGCATACAGGCTGTTGATCTTTTGCACGCCCTCGGGGCCAAACGTATTGTTTTCAATCGATTGCTGGTTCGCATCCGGGTTGTCCGGATCGTCGACCAGACTTTCCACGTGCTTGCTGTATTTATTACGCATCAGCTTGCCGCCGATGGTCACCAGCGCATCGCCGCCCGCCAGCCTGAAGCTGCTGGTGTTGTTGATGTCGAAGGCGTCGGCGCGGTTGGCTGCATTCGTGTTGATGAAATTGGTCAGCGCCTCGGGCATGTATTTCTGGTTGCCGCGGCTGCTGCTGGCCACCACATTGAGATCGATCAACTCGGAAAACGGCGTGTAGTGATATTTTACGTAGTAGTCATCGCTGCGAATGTCGCGGCGCGTAAACGTGCTGCGGTAATCGCGCGCCGACAGTTCCAGCGAGTGGAAGTCGCTCAATGTGAGGTCCAGCTTCAGCAATTGCGACTTGGGTTTCTGCTTGTAATAGCGGTTGTAGCCGAAACCGAATTCCTCGCTGTTGACGCCCTTCGCATTCTTGTAGTTGTTGCCGATTACGCTGGCGCTGGTGGCGGCCATGAAGCCGACGCTGCCGCCATCGAAGGCCGGGTTTTTCATGGCCACGGCCAGCATGGCGCTGCGTCCCACACCATTATTTCCGGCCGACATCTTCGTGCGCGCACCCGTCTTTTCCCCGGCGAAGACGACGTCATCGACGCCGATGGTGCGGAAATTGGCGCTGCCGGCCAGCGCATTGACGCCGTCGCCGCCGACGACATTGCCGCGTGACACATCCACGCCGATGATGAAATTCGGGTCGATCAGCGCGCCGAACTGGCTGCTGGGCACGCCGCCGTGCGACACGGACGACGGCGCGCTGCCATAGTAATTCTGGCTCACGCCATCGACCATCATGTTGACGCGCCCCAGGCCCGACAAGCCGCGGATGTTGACGCTGACGGCGCCCTGCGCCGGATCGATCTGGGTAAACGTGCCCGGCATGCTGCGCACGATCTGGTCCACGCTCTGCAAGCGCGTGTCCGCACCGCGCGCGCTGACGGCGCCCGGTTTTTCCAGCGCCTGCCGTTCCGCAGGCACCGTTTCACCCGATACATTCAGCGGCGAAAATTCCACCTTGCCACTGTCTTGCGCCTGTTGCGCCCATGCCTGCTGCGCGAGCAAGGCCATGCAGATGCCCACGGCCTGCGTCATTGTCTTGATATGCATACACCCTCGATTTGTTATGTTATTGAAAAATGTGAAATTCAGCTGGCGCCGTGGCCGCTCTCGGCATCGAGCTTGAACGACACGGGCAAGGTCACCGTTACCGTGCCCTGGCGCAATACGTTGTCGGGCGGGGCCGGCAGCGGCTGCGCGCGCTGCAGCACTTGCAAGGCTTCGCGGTCGAGCAGCACCGTGCCCGATGAAGTGACCAGCTCGCTGGCCAGCAATTTGCCGTCACGGTCCACCTGGAAGCGCACCCAGGCGGCGCCGGCCCGCTTGCGCTGGCGCGCATCGCCCGGATAGCGCTTGAAGTGCGCCAGGTGGCCAAGCACCTGGCTTTGCCAGCTGGCCGGCGCCGCGCTGTTCGATGGCGTGTCGCTGTCGAACGGCGCCGCCTGCGGACCGCGCACGGTGCTTGGTGCCGGCGTGGCGCTGCTGCTGGCCTGCGCGGGCACGGACGCTTCCCTCGCGGCATCCTTGCCCGGCTCCACCGACGGACTGGCCGCCGCCTTTTCCTCTTTTTCCGCCGCGACGATCTCCGGCACGGCGGCGCGCGCCAGCACGGGCAGCGCCTCTTGCCGGATGGCGCTCCTTGGCGGCCGGACCGAGCTGGAGGCAGCCGACTGGCGCGCGCCCACGGCATGCGCGACCTGTATTTCCTGCGACATCGCCTGTGCGGCAAATACCACCATCACGCTGGCCGCCGGGTTGGCGGGCGCCACGGCGACGGGCTGCCAGCTGGCCCACAGCAGCAACGCCAGCATGCCCGCTACCACTAGCGCCGTGGCGATGCCCCAGTTCAATACGGGGCGCGGATTCACCCACCCTCCCGGCCGACCAGGCCCACTTTCAGGTAGCCGGCCTGGCGCAGGGCGTCCATCACGCCCAGCACGTCTTCATACGCGGCTTGCTTGTCGGCCTGGAAAAACAGCGTACGCTGGCGGTCGCCGCCCGTCTGTGCATCGAGCAGGCTGCCCAGCTGCTCGCGCGCCACGCGCGACTCGCCCAGATACAGGCTGCGGTCCGCCTTCAGGGAAACGAACAGAGGTTTGTCGGGACGGGGTTCGGGCTTGGCCGTGGCGGCCGGCAAGTCGATCTTCAGGTCGACAGTGGCCAGCGGCGAGACCACCATGAAAATGATCAACAGCACCAGCATCACGTCGATGAAGGGTGTGACATTGATCTCGCTCAACTCCGGCATGTCGGCCGCGTCGTCGTCCGGGGAGGGAAACAGGGAAGCCATTGCTCAGGCCTGCTGGCGCGTGTCGAGGTCGCGGCTCAGCATCAGCAGCACTTGCGCGGAAGCGGCGCGCAGCTGCGCCTTGTACTGGTTGATGCCACGGTTCAAGACGTTATAGATGACGACGGCGGGGATCGCCGCCACCAGGCCCAGGGCGGTTGCCAGCAAGGCT
Source organism: Janthinobacterium sp. LM6 (assembly GCF_002002885.1). Classification (GTDB taxonomy): domain Bacteria; phylum Pseudomonadota; class Gammaproteobacteria; order Burkholderiales; family Burkholderiaceae_D; genus Janthinobacterium; species Janthinobacterium kumbetense. Next base: position 5,097,334 of record NZ_CP019510.1, read on the forward strand.
TCCGCGATGCCGGGCGCCACGGTCGCCAGGTTCGTGCTCTGGCTGACGGCGATGCCGATAAAACTGTTCATGATGCCCCACACGGTGCCGAACAGACCGACGAACGGCGCCACGGCGCCTATGCTGGCCAGTAAACCAATGCCTTGCGTCATGCTGCGCACCTTGTGCGCGATCAATTGCTCCTGGCGAAAGCCGGCCCGCTCCTTCAGGGCCGCCGCCGGCGCGCTCGCGTGCGACAAACTCAGTTCCTGCTGTACATCAGCGAGCAACTGTTGCGCCAGCGAAATGCTGCCTGCGCCCTCCACTTTGACGGCCGCGTCAGGCAAGGAGGTGGCCGTCTTCAGCATGGCGACGGCGTGCGCCGCCTCGCGCCGGGCTTGCAGCAAACTGGCGCCCTTCACCAGCAAGACCACCCAGGTGGCCAGCGCGGCGGCCAGCAAGCCGATGAGCACGCTTTTAACGACCTGGTCGGCGGCGAAAAACATGCCCAGCGGCGACATATCGTGCGGCAAGGCGGACGCTTGCGCGGTGGCATGCAACAGGGAAAGAACGACACCGCAGCTGGCGGCTTTGATACGGAGGATACGCATGAGAACTTTGACAGGTAACAGGCATGGCTGCGCCAACGGCGCGCACGCGCATGCAAAAAAATCGGACGAACTACCTGGCTGCCATGGGGGAGCTTGCTGGGGGAGAGTGCCGGGCTGACCGCCCGGCGGAGGTGCAACGGCTTACTTGGCGCTGGCGACGGCGGGCGTTACGGGCGTGAACCAGACGAAATCCGCCTGCGGCGCCTGCACCGTGGCGCCCTGCTGTGCCAGGACCAGCACCAGCGGCGCCGGGCCGCCCGTCAAATCCTGCACGTGCAGCGGCACGCCCAGGTCCTTGTGCGCATGGTAGGCGCCGGCGATCAGCACGGCCGGCGCGGGCGCGGCCAGCAGGCGCTCGGCCATGCGGCGGTCGCGCTGCTGCTGCACCGACAGCATGGCGGCCAGGCGCGGCTCGTCGATCTGGTTGTCATGCATGACGCGGATGATGTCCTTCAATTTGTCATGCACCTTGCCGTCGTTGGCCAGGTTCGAATGTTTGCCCTGCACGGCCGGCTTGTCGATAAACAATTGCTTGATCTCGCTGCGGTCCAGGTTGGCCGACCAGACGGGATACGGCGCGCGCATCACGGTCATCACCAGGTCGCCATATTGCGCCCACTTCCAGCTCGGCTGCCAGGCCAGCAGCTCGGCCACGTGCTCAGGGCGCACGACGGGATCCGTCCGCAGCCACGGCTTGACCTTGTCCACCTTGGCTTGCTGGTCCGGATTCAGCATTTCCAGCAGCACGCTGCCTTGCGGACGCTGGCCCTGCAATTGCTGCAGCAGCCATTGCTCGATCTGGTGGTGGCTGAGCTGGTCGTGCTGCTCGCCCACGATGACGCGCGGGGCGGCGGCCAGCCGGGCCAGCAATTGTTCGGCAGTCACGCGCTGGCCGCTGCGCAAGTCGACGATTTCGCCCAGCTGGCGTACGTCTGGCGAAGCGGCGGCAGCAGCGGTGGCAGCGTCAGTGACTGGAGCGATACTGCTGCAGGCGCTCAGCGCCAGCACACAGACGGGCAGGACAGCGGCGAAGGACAGGGGGAATCTCATGGGCATGGCCTTTCGGGTGGAAGCACGCATTGCAAAATAACTACTGGCGGGCATTCTAATAGAAATGATTCTCATTTACAACCAATGCACGGCCCGCGATGCGATTTTTTTACAACCGGCAAAAATGGTGCCTCGGTGAAATCTCCGCACGCGGAGTAGAATAAAAAAAACGGAGGACTTGCGTGAATCAAACTGACCAGTTGGCGGTACTGAAAAAACCGCTGCCCGCATCCCTTGCTGCCGTACTTTCCCTGATCTTTGCCGACCGTTTTTCCATGACGCAAGCCATGCGCGCCCACCATGGCCGCGACGAGTCGAGCTATCCCCCCATGCTGCCGGACGCTGTCATTTTCGCCCACTCCACCGAGGAAGTGGCCGCCGCCGTCAAGCTGTGCAGCGCGCACGACGTGCCCGTCATCGCCTACGGCAGCGGCACTTCGCTCGAAGGCCACGTGCTGGCCCTGCATGGCGGCGTGACGATTGATCTGTCGCAAATGAATCAGATGGTAGCCGTGCATAGTGAAGACTTGACGGCCACCGTGCAGGCGGGCGTGACGCGCAAGCAACTGAACGAAGAGCTCCGCGACACGGGCCTGTTCTTCCCCATCGACCCGGGCGCCAATGCCTCGCTGGGCGGCATGGCCGCCACGCGTGCCTCGGGCACGAACGCCGTGCGCTACGGCACCATGCGCGAAAACGTGCTGGCCCTGACGGTGGTGACGGCCGATGGCCGCATCATCAAGACGGGAACCAGGGCAAAAAAATCGTCGGCCGGCTACGACCTGACGCGTTTGTTCGTCGGCAGCGAAGGCACCCTGGGCATCATCACGGAAGTGACGGTGAAACTGTATCCGCTGCCGGAAGCGATCTCGGCCGCCGTGTGCTCGTTCTCCGGCACGGGCGAAGCCGTCAGCGCCGTGATCCAGACCATCCAGATGGGTATTCCCGTGGCCAGGGTCGAGTTTCTCGATGAAAACGGCGTCAAGGCCATCAATGCCTACGACAAGATGGCCTTGCCGGAAAAACCCCTGCTGCTGTTTGAATTCCACGGCACGCCGGCCAGCGTGGCCGAGCAGGCGCAGCTGGTGCAAGCCATCACGGCGGAACACGGCGCCAGCGATTTCGAGTGGGCCAGCCGCCCCGAAGACCGCTCGCGCCTGTGGGCCGCGCGCCACAACGCATACTTTGCCCTGCTGCAGATGCGCCCCGGCAGCCGCGCCATTTCCACCGATTGCTGCGTACCGATTTCGCGCCTGGCCGAATGCATCCTCGCCACCCAGGCCGATTGCGAAGCGCAGGGCCTCGTCTACGCCATCATCGGCCACGTGGGCGACGGCAACTTCCACGTGCAGATGCTGGTCGATCCCGATGACCCGGCCGACGTCGCGCGCGCGGAAAAGGTCAACGGCGACATGGTCACGCGCGCCATCGGCATGGATGGCACGTGCACGGGAGAACACGGCGTCGGCATGCACAAGATGGCTTTCCTGGTGGAAGAACATGGCGAGGGCGCCATCGACACCATGCGCGCCCTCAAGCACGCGCTGGATCCGAAGAACATCATGAATCCGGGGAAGATTGTCAGATGGTAGGTCGCTCCCTTCGGGATCGGCATTTTTCCCACTGGGAAAAATGCCCCCGCCGGGTACGACCCCAGTCCCTGTCGTTGGGTTATGTTGACCATTCCATGCGCATCGGCACGAAGGCAATGCCGCCCGTCTCCACCTTCGGTCCCGTGGCAACAAAGCCCAGGCTTTCGTACAGGGGCAAGGCATAGGCCGAGGAATTGACGGTAAACGCCGTGACATTCCCCTTGGCCAAGGACACATCGCGGGCCGCCTGCCACAGGCGGCGCGCCATGCCGCGCCGGTGCAGGGCGCGCGGCACGAACATGTGGAACAGGTGCGTGTTGTCGCGCATGGCCACGACGCCGGCCAGCTCGCCGTCGATATGCGCGAGCTGGTAGGCGTAATTGGGCAGTGACAGATAGCCTTCGATGGCGGGCTGGCGGCAGTTCTCGATGAACTTTTCCGCCCCCGCGCCGTCCGGGTGCAGGGTCAGAAAGGGCATCAGGTCGTCAATCAGGGCGACGATGGCGGGCGCGTCGGCGACCAGGGCGGGACGCAATATCGGTTCGGGCAAAGTAGTCATGATAATCATCATGCCACCGTCCGGACGATATTGACAAGCCTCAACAAAAATCGCGGCTGCTGGTGCGCAAGCGTCCCAGCAGATGCGACATGTCGACCAGGCGCTTGGCCACCAGATTGCGCACGATGCCCTCGCGCTGCCACACGCCGTACACGCCCAGCAGCGGCGCGCTCAGCACTTCGCGCCGCTGGCTTTCCACCAGGTCGGGCCAGACGATGACGTTCACTGTGCCCGTCTCGTCTTCCAGAGTCATGAAGATGACGCCCTTGGCCGTGCCCGGACGCTGGCGCACGGTGACGATGCCGCAGGCGCGCGCCAGCTGGCCATCCGTGTAGCTGGCAAGCGTCGCGGCGGGCAGAAAGCGTTCTTCCAGCAATTGCCTGCGCAGCAGCGCCAGCGGGTGGCGGCCCAGGGTCAGGCCTTGCGCGCGGTAGTCGCTGACGATGCCCTCGCCTTCCGTGGGCGCGGCCAGCACGGGCAAGTCTTCCTCCTGCGTGGTGACGCGCAGCAAATCCCTGTCGGGCACGGCGCCGGCCGCCTGCCACAGCGCCGCGCGCCGGTGCCCGGCCAGCGCGTGCAGCGCGTTGCCTGCCGCCAAGACCTGCAAGTCATGACGGTCCAGGCCGCCGCGCCGCGCCAGGTCGGCCACATCAAGAAAGGCGGCGATGGCGCGCGCATCCTCGATGCGCCGGGCCGCCTCGGCGCGCATGCCGAACAGGCTGTTCAAGCCCAGGCGCACGGCGGGCGCGGGGGCCTGCCCTGCTTCCAGGGTTGCCTCCCAGGCGCTGACGGTCACGTCGACAGGCAGCACTGGCACGCCATGCCGGCGCGCATCCTGCACCAGTTGCGAGGGGCTGTAAAAGCCCATGGGCTGGCTGTTGAGCAAGGCGCACAGAAAGGCGGCCGGTTCATGGCATTTCAGCCAGGAACTGGCGTACGTCAGCAGGGCGAAACTGGCCGCGTGCGACTCGGGAAAACCGTATTCGCCAAAGCCCTCGATCTGGCTGAAGATAGCCTCGGCAAACTCCTTGTCATAATCATTCTCCACCATGGCATTGACGATACGGTCATGGTAATTGTTCATGCCGCCCTTGCGCTTCCAGGCCGCCATGGCGCGCCGCAACTGATCCGCTTCGCCAGGCGTGAAACCGGCCGCGATGATGGCCACCTGCATCACTTGCTCCTGGAAAATGGGAATGCCCAGGGTGCGCCCCAGCGCCTTTTCCAGGCCCTTCGGATACTCGACCGGCTCTTTCTGCTGGCGCCGCTGCAGATACGGATGCACCATGCCGCCCTGGATGGGGCCGGGGCGCACCAGCGCCACCTCGATGACGAGGTCGTAGAATTCCCGGGGACGCAGGCGGGGCAGCATGCTCATCTGCGCGCGCGACTCGATCTGGAACACGCCGATGGTGTCGGCCTGGCACATCATGTCGTAGGTGGCGGAATCCTCTGCGGGAATATCCTGCAAACGAAATTCCTCGCCGCGCCGCGCCCCGACCAGCTCCAGGGCGCGGCGCAGGGCCGACAGCATGCCCAGCGCCAGCACGTCGACCTTCATCAAGCCCAGCTCTTCCAGGTCGTTCTTGTCCCACTCGATGACGCTGCGCTCGGCCATGGCCGCGTTTTCAATCGGCACCAGGCGCGACAACTTTCCTTGCGCAATCACAAAGCCGCCCGGATGCTGCGACAAATGGCGGGGAAAGCCCAGCAACTGCTGCGCCAGGCCGGCCCACTGCTGCGACAATGCCGCCTCCGGGTCGAGCCCGCATTCGGCCAGGCGCTCCAGCAAATCGCGCTTGCCGTCGAACCAGCGGTGCGCCTTGGCCACTTTTTCCACGATGGCCAGGTCGATCCCCAGCGCCCGGCCGCTGTCGCGCAAGGCGCTTTTGGGCCGGTAGCTGATCACCACGGCCGCCAGCGCGGCCCGCTCGCGCCCATACTTGCCGTAGATATATTGAATCACTTCTTCGCGCCGCTGGTGCTCGAAATCGACGTCGATATCGGGCGGCTCGTTGCGCTCGCGCGACATGAAGCGCCCGACCAGCGAATTGCCGCGCGCCGGGTCCACTTCCGTAATGTGCAGGCAATAGCAGACGGCCGAATTGGCGGCCGACCCCCTGCCCTGGCACAGAATGTCTTGCGAGCGGGCAAAGCGCACGATGTCGTACACGGTCAAAAAGTACGCTTCATACGACAGCTCCGCGATCAGTTCCAGCTCCTGTTCGACCTGCTCCTGCACGTTGGCCGGAATGCCCAGCGGAAAACGGAGGCGCGCTCCCGCATACGTTTCTTCGCGCAGATACGTCGCCGGCGTGTGGCCGTGCGGCACCAGCTCGTCGGGATAGTCATAGCGCAAGCTGTCGAGCGAGAATGTGCACAGGTCCGCGATGCGCAGGGTTTCCGCCAGCGCCTGCGGCGGATACACATTGGCCAGGCGCAAGCGCGCGCGCAGATGCTGCTCCGCGTTTTGCGCCAGCGCATAGCCGCACTCGCCCACGGGCTTGCCCACGCGGATCGCGCACAGGGTGTCGAGCAGGGGCTTGCGCGAACGCACGTGCATGCACACATGGCCGACGGCCACCACGGACAAGCCCAGCGCCTGCGCGGCGTCCTGCACGGCGCTGCGGTGGGCGTCATCCTGCGCCCGCTGCAGCAGGTTCAAGCCTATCCAGCTGCGCTCGCCGCCAAAGGTGGATAGCATCCACGCCCCCTGCGCGCGCAGCGTCGCGGGCTGGGCCGGATAGCCAGGCAGCAAGATCATCAAACAGCCGGGCAAGCCCTGCAAATGGGCAAACTGCGCCGACGGCGCGGCGAAATCGTCGGGCGTCAGCAAATAGCGCCCCTTGGCCGCCCGCGTTCGCGCCATGGTGATCAGTTCAGACAAGTTGCCGTAACCGTCGCGGTCCTGCACCAGCGCCAGCAGGGACGGCCCCGGACTGCCGTCGGCCTGCGTCAAATGAAAGTGCGCGCCGATAATCAGGGGGAAACCGGCCCGCTTGGCCGTCGCATGGGCGCGCACGACACCCGCCAGCGAGCACTCGTCGGTAATCGCCAGCGCCCGGTAAGCAAGCTGGACAGAGCGCGCCACCAGCTCTTCCGCATGCGAGGCCCCATGCAGGAAGCTGAAATTACTCAGGCAGTACAACTCAGCATACTCGGGTAAGACTGCGCTCCCCATGATCTACCTCAATACTGCATATAAACACAGTATATTATACTCATCTGAAAACGGCCATCTCAGTTATGCTGGGGTTTTACCTTGCACAGTGCCCGCCATGATCGTCCACTTATTAAAATGTTTCGGCGCCGCCCCCAGTGGCGGCAATGCGGCGCTGGTCGTGGAAAACGACGGCAGCGGAGAAACGGCGCGCCAGGCCTTCGCCCGCGAACGCCAGGTCAGCGCCTGCGTCTTCATCGACCGGCAGGCGGACGGCGGCATCGTGCTCGACTATTTTTATCCGCACACGCGCAGCCCCCTGTGCCTGCACGCCACCCTGGCCGCCGCGCATGTGCTGCTGACGGCGCCCGGCGCCCCGGCAACCTTGACGGTGAGCACGGCCATGCGCGGGCAAGCCTTGCAGCTGGTGCGCCGCGCGGAGGGGCTATTCATTGGCTTGACTTCGCAGCCGGCGCCGGCCGTCATGCTGGAAAAATATGTGCCGTCCGAACTGATGGGCCAGCACATGCACTTGCCGTCGCCGCCCGTCGTCGCCTCCGTCGGCAGCCCGAAGCTGCTGCTGGAAGTGGCCGACCGCACCACCCTGCGCGCGCTGCGGCCGAACCTGGAATTGATCGCCGACTGGAGCGCCTTGCACAAGGTCAGCGGCTGCTATGCGTATTGCCGCACGGGCGAACACGAGTACGAGGGGCGCAACTTCAACCACCTCGATCCGGCGCTGGAAGACAGCGCCACGGGCGTGGCGGCGGGCGCGCTGGCAGCGCATTTGCGGCAGTCGCTGCGGCTGCACCAGGGCCATGTGACGCAGCAGCCCTGTCTGATCGAAGTCCAGTACGGCGCGCAAGCGATCTGGGTGGGCGGCATGGTGCAACGCAGCACCTGAACGGGGCATGCCGCACCAGTACAAGGCAAGCCAGGCAGTGGCCAAAAGATAATCAACCAGGAAACAACAGTTACAGCGAATTTGTAATAACAAAACAAAGTATCGCTGGTGAATGCTGAAAAGATGGCACTAGAATCAAGTCACGAATCTTGCTCATCAGCCACTTGGAGATACTGCGTGCCGACCCTCACCACCTTGCGTCAAGCCATCCTCATCAGCCTGTACGGCAGCGCCGCCCTGGCCGCCTTCAGCCCTGCCGCCATGGCCCAGAACACGGAAGCGGCCGCCACGGAAGGCCCCGTGCAAACGGTCAGCGTGGTCGGCTCGCGCCGGGTCGCCAGTTCCGCCACGGACACAATGGTGCCGGTCGATATCATTCCCATTTCCAAGGTAGCCGAACAAGGCGGCCAGTTTGATCTGGCGCAATCGCTGCAATACATCTCGCCCTCGTTCAATTCCACGCGCCAGACGGGCGCCGACGGGGCCGACCTGATCGATTCGGCCGCCCTGCGCGGCCTGGGCTCCGACCAGACCCTCGTGCTGGTGAACGGCAAGCGGCGCCACACGACGGCCCTGGTCAACCTGTTCGGCGCGCGCAACCGCGGCAACACGGGCACGGACATGAATGCGATTCCCTTGTTGGCGATCAAGAACGTGCAAGTGCTGCGCGACGGCGCCGCCGCCCAGTACGGCTCGGACGCCATTGCCGGCGTGATCGACATCGAACTGAAGAAAAGCCTGGGCTGCGAAGCCGTGGCCGGCTACAGCCAGTATTCCGCAGGCGACGGCAAGAATTACATGACCTCCGCCTATTGCGGCATCGCGCTGGGCGACAAGGGCACCCTGGCCATCACGGGAGAATACCTGGACCGCGGCCGCTCGAACCGGGCCGATGCGGACAGCATGCGCATCATCGGCGACACCAAATCCAAAAACAAGACCCTGTACGTGAATGGCGACTACGCCACCAGCCCCACGGGCAAGCTGTACTTCACGGCCGGCGCGCAGACGCGCGACGCGTCCAGCGCCGCGTTCGGCCGGGGCGGCATCGGCAGCGACGACATTCCATCACGCAATTCGGCCGCCATGTATCCGGATGGTTTCGTGCCTTTCATCAATGGCAAGATCGACGACCAGTACGCCACCATCGGCCACCGCAGCCAGATCGGCGAATGGCATGCTGATTTTTCGCAAACCTATGGCTACAACAAGATGCGCTACGACATCAGCAACACGCTGAACGCCTCGATCGCCAACCTCGACCTGATGAACGGCGGCAAGGGCGTCAGCCCCAGCCGTTTCGACGCGGGCGGCTTTTCGTTCCAGCAGCTGACCAGCAACGCCGACTTCAGCCGCTACTACGACACGGTCATGCGCGGCATGAACGTGGCCTTCGGCGCCGAGTACCGCAGCGAGGAATACAAGATCATGGCCGGCGAACCGGGCTCCTACAACGATGCCGACGGCGTGGGCGTGGGCGGCAATGCGGGTAGCCAGGGCTTTCCCGGCTTCCAGCCCGGCGACGCCACCAAGGCCAAACGCCACAGCATCGCCGCGTATGGCGACGTGGAACTGGACTGGACGGAACGCCTGAAAACCCAGGCGGCCCTGCGCTATGAGAAATTCAGCGATTTCGGCTCCACCGTGACGGGCAAGCTGGCCGCCAGCTATAAAGTGGCGCCGAACGTGCTGCTGCGCGGCTCGGCCAGCACGGGCTTCCGCGCGCCATCGCTGCAGCAAGTGTATTTCTCGTCCACCTTCACCGACTTCATCGGCGGCGTGCCCACGGACGTGGTGCTGGCGCCCAACGGCGGCGCCGTCGCCAACGCGGCCGGCATTCCCAAGCTGAAAGAGGAAAAATCCACCAGCTTTACCTTCGGCACCACCTGGACGCCGACGCAAGCCATTTCCGTCACGGCCGACTTGTACAACATCAAGATCAAGGACCGCATCGTGCTGTCGGGCCGCTTCAATGCCGACAACTACCCGGACCTGGCCGCGCGCCTGGCCCTGCTGGGCGTGGGCGAAGCGCAATTCTTCGTCAATTCCATCGACACGCGCACGCGCGGCCTGGACCTGACGGCGTCGCACAAGGGAGAATTGGCCGGCAACCGCCTGAACACCTTCCTGGCCTTGAATTTGAGCAAAACGGAAGTGACGAAGGTCAAGACGCCCGATTCGCTGGCAGGCTATGCTGACGTACTGCTGTCCGAACGCGAACGCCTGTTCATCGAACAGGGTGGCCCCCGTTCGAAAGCCACGCTGGGCTTCGACTACATCACGGGCAAGCTGGAGTCGGATCTGCGCATCATCTACTTTGGCCCGCAAACCCTGGGCACCTTCAGCGGCACGGCCGCTGGCGTGCCGAACGCCCACTATGCGGCCAAGACTTCGGCCGACCTGAGCTTCACCTACAGCATCAACAAGAACACCAAGCTGACCTTTGGCGGCAACAACATCTTCAACGTCAAGCCCACCACGCAAAACGCGGACGAGACGGACAACGGCTTCAAATACGACAGCGTGCAGTTCGGCCTGAACGGCGCTTCGTATTTCGGACGGCTGTGGGTGAAATTCTGATCACCGTGTCCACCTGAAACAACAGCGGCTGCGCCGGCATGGGCAGCCGCTGTTTTTTATGCCGGCATCCATACACTCACGTCCAGCCGGGATTGTCGCTTGACTTGAAATGATGAAACAGTGACTCGTAAGGCCAGCCGTCTTCGGCCACGACACTGCAATCGGTGGCATGTACGCAGTCATGCAGCAATCTGACTGGATCAGCAATGGCCGGAACAAGTAAAGAGTCTGCTATCCTTTTCCTGGCAGCAGGAAACTCGGCGTATTCCTCTGCAAAGTCCTGTTCGCTGAACCCAGCGGTCCGGCGCATCTCTTGCAAGTTGCCACGATCTGAAAACTTGAGCAGGTCGCGCCAGTATGGCAGCGCCAGCATCATGGCAATCAGCTCCGTGAGATTGGCGGCGATACGGCCGGCATGGCCCTCGGAGCTGACATATAGGACCGGGCGTCGTTCGATCTCGCCCTCCCCGTAGGCAAGAAAAACACCACCGCTGCTTTCACCGGCCAGTACCATGAAAGACTTTTCTGGCAGCAACTTGATCCAGGAGCTGTCCCGCGCAGCACGGCCAAGGTCAAAATCGCACTGCGATGCGAGCTCGTCCATCACAGTTTGCGATTTTTTTATATCAGCAAGAATAATCATAATAGAGAGACAACCTTCAGTGCGATAGGTGAAAAGCAATGGACTACCAGCCTGCTGCATAAGGGAACATACCCCTTGCCTGCCCTGCCGGCCCGGTCCAGCGGCGCCCCGCCAGCACGGCCGCCGCGAACAATCTTTGCCCTGCGGCGGAAAGCACGGATAATAGCGGCTAACTCATAAGCACAGTATTGGATTACCTCATGGAAATTAAAGTCAACTTTCTCGACAAGCTGCGTCTCGAAGCCAAGTTCGACGATTTTACGGTCATCGCCGACCAGCCCATCCGCTACAAGGGCGATGGCTCGGCGCCCGGCCCGTTCGATTACTTTTTGGCATCATCGGCACTATGCGCGGCCTACTTCGTGAAGTTGTATTGCGATACGCGCAATATTTCCACTGAAAATATCCGCCTGTCGCAAAACAATATCGTCGATCCTGAAAACCGCTACCAGCAGATTTTCAAGATCCAGGTCGAGTTGCCGGCCGATATCTCGGACAAGGACCGCCAGGGCATCCTGCGCTCGATCGACCGTTGCACGGTGAAAAAAGTGGTGCAGGCGGGGCCGGAGTTCGTCATTGAAGAGGTAGAAAACCTGGATGCCGATGCCCAGGCCTTGCTGGCCCTGAATCCCGCCCCTGGCGCGAGCACCTATATCGTCGGCAAGGACTTGCCGCTGGAACAGACCATCGCCAATATGTCCAGCCTGCTGGCGGGCCTGGGCATCAAGATTGAAATCGCCTCGTGGCGCAACATCATTCCCAACGTGTGGTCGCTGCACATCCGCGATGCGCATTCGCCCATGTGTTTCACCAACGGCAAGGGCGCGACCAAGGAAAGCGCGCTGGCGTCGGCCCTGGGCGAGTATATCGAACGCCTCAGCAACAACCATTTCTACGCCGGCTCGTTCTGGGGCGAGGACATCGCCAACGCGGATTTTGTCCATTACCCGAACGAGCGCTGGTTCAAGCCGGGCCGCAAGGATGCGCTGCCGAAAGAGATTCTCGATGCCTACTGCCGCGACATCTACGATGCCGATGGCGAACTGCGCGGCTCGCACCTGATCGACACCAACTCCGGCAACGCGGAGCGCGGCATCTGCTCGCTGCCGTATGTGCGCCAGTCCGATGGCGAGACCGTGTATTTCCCATCGAACCTGATCGAAAACTTGTACGTCAGCAATGGCATGAGCGCCGGCAACACCCTCGTCGAAGCACAGGTGCAATGCTTGTCGGAAATTTTCGAGCGGGCCGTCAAGCGCGAAATTATCGAAGGCGAGATCGCCCTGCCCGACGTGCCGCAGGAAGTGCTGGCGAAATATCCGGGCATCGTGGCCGGTATCCAGGGCCTGGAAGAGCAAGGTTTCCCCGTGCTGGTAAAAGATGCGTCGCTGGGCGGCGTGTACCCGGTGATGTGCGTCACCCTGATGAACCCGCGCACGGGCGGCGTGTTTGCCTCGTTCGGCGCGCACCCGAGCCTGGAAGTGGCGCTCGAGCGCAGCCTGACGGAATTGCTGCAGGGCCGCAGCTTCGAAGGCCTCAACGACTTGCCGCAGCCGACGTTTGCCAGCGAAGCCGTCACCGAGCCGAACAACTTCGTCGAACACTTCATCGATTCGAGCGGCATCGTCTCGTGGCGCTTCTTCAGCGCCAAGGCCGATTACGATTTTGTCGAGTGGGATTTTTCCGGCCACGGCGAAAACTCGAATGCCGAGGAAGCGGCGACCCTGTTCGGCATCCTCGCCGGCATGGGCAAGGAAGTCTACACGGCCGTATATGACCAGCTGGGCGCCACCGCCTGCCGCATCCTCGTGCCCGGTTACTCCGAGGTGTACCCGGTCGAGGATTTGATCTGGGACAATACCAACAAGGCGCTGCTGTTCCGCGCCGACATCCTGAACCTGCACCGCCTGGACGATGCCGGCCTGGAAGACTTGCTCGACCGCCTGGAAAACAGCGAGCTCGACGAATACGGCGACATCGCCACCCTGATCGGCATCGAGTTTGACGAAAATACGGTGTGGGGCCAGCTGACGACCCTGGAATTGAAGCTGCTGATACAGCTCGTCCTGCAGCAATTCGAGGAAGCGAAAGAGCTGGTGGAAACTTTCCTGCAGTACAACGACAACACGCTCGAGCGCAAACTGTTCTATCAAGCATTGAACGTGGTGCTGGAAGTGGAACTCGATGACGAGCTGGAGCTGGACGATTACGTCGTCAATTTCCGCCGCATGTTTGGCGACGACCGCATGGATGCGGTGCTGGGCTCGGTGGACGGCAGCGTGCGCTTCTACGGCCTGACCCCGACCAGCATGCAGCTGGAAGGCCTCGACCGGCACCAGCGCCTGATCGACAGCTTCAAGAAATTGCACGCGGCGCGCGCCAAGGCGGCGGCTGCCTGATCTGGAAACGATGCCATGGCCACACTGGAATTCTGGTTCGACTTCGGCAGCAACTACAGCTACCTGAGCGCCATGCGCATCGACGCGCTGGCGCGTGAAAAGCAGGTGCAAGTGATCTGGAAACCCTTCCTGCTGGGCGTCGTCTTCAAGGCGCTGGGCTGGGAGACGTCGCCGTTCGTCTTGCAAAAAATCAAGGGCGACTACACGTGGCGCGACATGGCGCGCCAGTGTGAAAAGTACGGTTTGCCATGGCAGCAACCGGGCGTCTTCCCCCGCACGGCCCTGCTGCCCATGCGCGTGGCGCTGATCGGCGCGGACCAGGGCTGGATTGCGCCCTTTGCGCGCCGCATGATGACGATGAATTTCGCCGAAGACCGCGACATCGACAACCTCGAAGCCGTCAGCGAGGCTTTGGAAGAACTGGGCCTCGATGCGCGCGCCATCGTGGCGCTGGCTTTGACGCAGGACAACAAGCTACGGCTGCGCCGCCAGACCGAGCAGGCACAAGCGCTGAAGCTGTTCGGCGCCCCCAGCTTCCTCAGCGGCGGCGAACTCTTCTGGGGCAACGACCGGCTCGACGATGCGCTGGCGCATGCCGCCGCCCGCCCCTGACGAGCATCAGCCGGCCAGCGCCGCGATTTCCTTCTGCATGTTTTCAATGGCCCGTTCGTTGTACTGGTCGGCAAAGTATGCATCGCCGAACAGCTGGTCCGCCTGCGCCTTGCCGCACAAATGCTGCAGGGCCAGGCTCCGCTGCTCGTTGAAGCGCGCGGGGTCCACGTGCGCGTATTCTCGGCCGATGGCTTGCGTGTAGGCCTGGTACACCTCGTCATCCTGCCCCAGGATGGCCAGGTCGGCGCTGAGCATGGCGTCTTTCAGCGCGTGGCTGATGCCCGGCCCCTGGAAATGATCGGTGACGCGTATCAATTGCGCCACATCAAGGTTGTCGCCCGCATCGAGGCCGCTGGCCAGCCACAACTGGGCGCTCGCCTCTTCGCTGGAATACAGGGCATCGTCGTCGTGGCTGTAGACGGCGTCGTGGAACCAGAACGCCTTCTTGACCAGCGCGCTGTCGCGCTTGGGCGCATAGGTATTGTCGGCCCACACGCGGATTTCGGACAGGCCGTGCACCAGGTGATCGAGATTGTGATAGTGGCGGTCCGCGCCGCCATACGCCTGCGGCCCCGTCAGGTGGGCGAACCAGTGATCCGCCAGCGCGATGTCCGCTTGCGAGGCAGTCGTGTAATTCCACAGCGCTTCCCACTCCTTGCGCAGGCAGTCGAGTATCCACGCCTGGTAGGCCGGGCCGGGGACGAATTTCTTCATGGTCCAGTTCCAGCCCACGGGGCCTTCCAGCGCCTTGACGAAGCTGGAGCTGACGGAGCCGAGGTCGCGCGGCGGCATGACGAAGATCGTCTTGGCGCCCTGCAGCACGTCCACATTCGTTTGCTGGATCAGGTTTTCATAGTCGAAATCGGCCGTCGTGCGGATGCCGCGGATCAGGTAGTCGCAGCCATGCTTTTTCGCCGCGCGCGCCGTGTAGTCGCCCTTGACGATGACCACCTGCACATTGTCCCAGCCGCACTCGCGCGCGCTCTGCTCAATGATGCGCTTGCGGTCTTCGGCGGGAAATTGGGGACGCTTGGCGGGGTTTTGCGACAGGAACACGATCACCTCGTCGGCGAGCGAACGCGCCTCGCCGATCACCCACATGTGGCCGTTGGTGATGGGGTCGAGGGTGCCTGAAAAGCCGATCTTCTGCATGCTGCGCTCCGTTTGCTTGATTGCTTATTGCGCAGACAATATATGCCAGCGGCGTGCGCGTCAATGCAACAGGCCAAAGATCATGATCAAAACGCTATTTTTTTACGGCTTGCGGGAATTCCACGCGCACGCACAGGCCGCCCAGGCGCTCGGATTTGTCCAGCACCAGGCGCGCGCCATGGCGTTCGGCGATGGCCTTGATGATGGCCAGCCCCAGCCCGCTGCCGTTGGCGTCCGTGCCGGGCACGCGGTAGAAGCGGCTGAAGACGCGCTCGCGCTCCTCGGGCGGAATGCCGGGGCCGCTGTCTTCCACCAACAAGGTCACGCCGACGGGGCTGGCGCGCAGGTCGATGTCGACCGTGCCGCCCTGCGGCGTGTACTTGATGGCGTTATCGACCAGGTTGCGCAGCATGATGTTGAGCGCGTCGGCCTGGCCCGCCACCTTGGCCGCATCCATGTGGTGCAGGCCCAGGTCGATCTTGCGCGCCTGCGCGATGCCGGCCATGTCGCCCAGCGCGCGCTTGACGACATCGTTCAAGTCCACCGCCTGCAGCTGGTCGCCGCTGGCGGCACTCGCTTCCTGGCGCGCCAGCACCAGCAGCTGCTCGACCAGGCGCGTGGCCCGCTCGATGCCGGCGCTCACGCGGGAAATGGCCAGGCTGCGTTTTTCTTCCGATTCAGCCCGTTCCAGGCTCAATACCTGCAGTTTCAGGGCCGCCAGCGGCGTGCGCAATTCATGCGCGGCGTCGGCGACGAAATGCTGCTGCGCGTCGAACGCCGTCTTGACGCGCCCGAACAGCAAATTCAGCTCATGCACGAGGGGGCGCACTTCGTCGGGCAAGCCCGCTTCCGAGACGGGAGATAAATCGTCCGCCTGGCGCGCCGCCACCTGCTTGCGCACGCGCGAGACGGGCGCCAGCGAACCGCTGACGACCCACCACACGACCAGCATCAGAATAGGCGCCATCAGCGCGATGGGACCGACCGTGCGCAGGGCCAGGCTGCCGGCCATGCGCTTGCGCACGGCCATGTCCTGGGCGATCTGCACGGTCTGGGAACTGGTTTGCACGGAAAAGATGCGGTAAGTCGTGCCATTGGCTTTCACGTTGGAAAAGCCCAGCACGGCGCGCTGCGGCAATTCCGCGCGCGTGATCGAGCGGAACACCTGCACGCCGTCCGGCGTCCACACCTGCACCACCATGTCGTTGTTGACGGGGTCGGCCGGCAACGCTTGCGCATGGTTGGCCAGCGGCGCGCCGGAGCGCAGCGACAGGGCCATCTGCTGCATGTGGTAATCGAAGATCTGGTCGGCGTCGTACAGGGCGCTGCGGTAGGCGATCGAGGCTTGCGCCAGGGCCGCCATGATGATGGCCGCCAGCAAAAACCACAGCAGGCGGCCGCGCAGCGAATGCGTCACCGTGACCTTCATCCTCATGCCTTGGGCACCATGTAGCCGAGGCCGCGCACATTCTGGATCAGGTCGCTGCCCAGTTTCTTGCGCAAGCCATGGATATACACTTCCACGGCATTGCTGTTGACTTCATCCTTCCAGCTGTACAGCTTTTCTTCCAGCTGCGCGCGCGACAGCACGATGCCGGGACGGGCGATCAAGGCTTCCAGCACGGCCCATTCGCGCGCCGACAGGTTGACCGGGTGGCCCTCGGCAATCACTTCGCGCGTCAGCGGATTGATGGAGACGCCCTGGTGTTCGAAGATCGGTTCCGGCCGCCCCGAGGCGCGCCGCAGCAGGGCGCGTATGCGCGCCAGCAATTCGTCGAGGTCATACGGCTTCAAGACGTAATCGTCGGCGCCCGCGTCGAGGCCGGCGATGCGCTGCTCGATGGCGTCGCGCGCCGTGGCTACCAGCACAGGCGTGTCGAGCTTGCGCAAACGCATCGAGCGCAGCACATCGAGGCCATCCTTGCGGGGCAAGCCCAGATCCAGCAGCACCAGGTCGTAGGTTTGCGTCTGCAGGGCCGTATCGGCCATGTCGCCATCCTTGACCCAATCCACCGCGTAATGCTCGGCGCGCAGCAAATCGAGCACCACCTCGCCGATCATCGTATCGTCTTCTACCAGCAATAAGCGCATGCCCTACTCCTTCATCTTGACTGTTTTATCGACCTTGCATCCTGCGCCAGATCAACCGAGGCGCACGGGAATGAAGATCTTATCGGGGCCGCGCTGTATCAGCAAGGCCACCGACTTGGCGGATTTTTCCACCACGTCGCGCACCTGCTCGACCGTGTTGACGGGACGGCCATTCACCGACAATAGCACGTCGCCCGGCTGCACTCCGGCATTCGCGGCGGCGCCGCCCGCATCTTCCACCAGCAGGCCGGCGCTGATGCCCGCCTCGCGTTTTTCATCCGATTGTAACGGACGCAGGGCCAGGCCCAGCTTTACCTTGCCGGCGGCGCTGTCGCTCTTCGCCACTTCGGCCACCTTGTCGGCCGCATTGCCCAGGGTTGCCGTCAGGCTGACGATCTTGCCGTCACGCCAGACATCCATGCTGATCTTGTCGCCTGGCAAGGATGTACCCACCAGCGCCGGCAAGTCGGCCGAACCGATGATGCGCTGGCCATTCACCTTGCGCACCACGTCGCCCGATTTCAGGCCCGCCTTGTCGGCCGGGCTGCCCCGCTCGACGTTGGCCACCAGCGCGCCTTCCGGCGTGGCCAGCTTGAACGAGTCGGCAAAGCCCTGGTTGACTTCCTGCACCGTCACGCCCAGCTTGGCGTGGCTGGCCTTGCCCGTTGCAACGATCTGGTCCTTGATGCGGCCGGCCAGGTCGATGGGGATGGCGAACGACAAACCCTGGAAGCCGCCCGTCTGGCTGTAGATCTGCGAATTGATGCCGACCACTTCGCCGCGCGTGTTGAACAGCGGGCCGCCCGAGTTGCCGGGGTTCACCGCCACGTCCGTCTGGATGAACGGCACATTGCTGTCGTCCGGCAGGGAACGGCCCTTGGCGCTGACCACGCCGGCCGTCACCGTGCTGTCGAAGCCATACGGCGAACCGATGGCCAGCACCCACTCGCCCACTTTCAGGTCGCTGGAATGGCCGAGCGGCACGATGGGCAGGTTGTTGGCGTCGATCTTCAGCACGGCGATGTCCGTCTTCGGATCCGTGCCCAGCACCTTGGCGCGGAATTCGCGGCGGTCGTTGAGCTTGACGGTCACTTCGCGCGCATCGCGCACCACGTGGGCGTTGGTCATGATGACGCCGTCGGGGCTGACGATGAAGCCGGAACCGAGGCCGTGCGTGGGCACGTCGCGGCCGCCGCGCTGCCCGCCTTGCGGCCCCTGGAAGCGGCGGAAGAACTCGAGGAACGGGTCGTTGCCGAAGTCGTCATTGCCGGCCTGGGCCGATGGGTCGTACGCCACCTTGGTGCTGCCCGTCACGCTGATGTTCACCACGGCCGGGCTGTTGCGCGCGGCGATCTGGCTAAAGTCGGGCAAGGCTACCAGCGGCGCGCTGGCGGCGGGCGCCACGGCGGCAGCCACGGGGGCGGCGGGGGCGCCAGCGGCGGCGGCATTCGCGCCGGCATTGTTCTGATGCACCACCATGGCGCCGCCGGCGCCCAGCACACCGATCGCGGCCAGCGCGGCTACGGTGCGTTTGATTTTCAGGGATGCGGTATTCGTTTGCTGTTCCATGAATTGCTCCTCATTCAATGAGATTTTGATGTATGCAATAGTGGGCCACGAGTCTTAGGCGGTGCTTAACATTTTTCCATTTGGAAACAGGCATTTGCGCCTTTAAGCAGGGTTTAATCTTGCGTGCCGCACGCATGTTGCATGCCGATCAAGGAGGACCCGAACTGGCTCCAGACGTGACACTGGCCGGATCAACCGGCCAGTATTTTACTGCATGGGAGAGGCTAGCCCGGGCGCCCGAGGGGCGCCGCAGTCAGATCAGGCCGCCTGGCGCTGTTCCAGCGCATTCACGTTAGCGGCCGTGGCGATGGTGTCGCCGCCGGTGCCGATCTCAATCTTGCGCGGTTTCAGCGCTTCCGGCACTTCACGCACCAGGTCGATGGTCAGCATGCCGTTTTCAAACGTGGCGCCCGTGACCTTCACATGGTTGGCCAGCTGGAAACGCTGTTCGAAATCGCGGGCAGCGATGCCGCGGTGCAAGAACGTGCGCTCGACGCCATCTTTCTGCTTGCGGCCCGTGACGTGCAGCGAGTCGCGTTCGGTGATGATGTCGATCTCTTCGCGCGAGAAGCCGGCCAATGCCATCACGATGCGGTACTTATCTTCCGACACGAGTTCGATGTTGTAGGGCGGGTAGCTCGGTTGCGCATCGGCGCGCTGTTCGTTGAGCAATTGCGCCAGGCGGTCGAAGCCGATGGCGGAACGGTACAGGGGAGCAAGGTCAAAAGTACGCATGATAAATATCCTTTTCATTAAAGCGATAAGAGGGGCGGACCTCACCGTGAGCATCCGCCTGTTACCGATATACGGCCTGTCAACGCCCTTTCAAGGCCTTGAAATTGGCGAAAAACGCCCCAGACGGCCTCAAATTTGTAAGAAATTTTTACAGAATGCTAGACTCGGCCTTTGTCCTCCCGCCGCCCCGTCCCATGCCCCGCTCCATGCCCCGCTCCATGCCCTATTCCCGCGCCTTGCTGTCCGTGTCGTTCTTCCTTCTCGTTTCCACTGCGGCCCAGGCCGCCTCGCCCACCGCTCCCCCCATCGTGCTGCAGGTGGACGCCAGCAATGTGGCGCAGCAACTGTTCAGCATCCGCGCAAGCATTCCCGCCGCGCCCGGCAAGCTGACCTTGCTGTATCCGCAATGGGTTCCGGGCAATCACGGTCCCAGCGGCCCCCTGAACCAGCTGGCCGGCCTGCGCCTGTCCGCCAACGGCCAGCCCCTGGAATGGCGGCGCGATCCCGTCAACATGTTCGCCTTCCACCTCGACGTGCCGGCCGGCGCCACGGCCGTGGAAGCGCAATACCAGTTCCTCTCGCCCGTCGACACGAGCCAGGGCCGCATCACCATGACGGGCGCCATGCTGGGCGTGCAATGGCATGCGATGACACTGTATCCGGCCGGGCGCGCCGCGCGCGACATCCTCGTGCAGCCATCGTTGACCCTGCCGGCCGGCTGGGAATTTGCCAGTGCCCTGGAAGTGCGCGCGCGGGCGGCCACGCCAGCCGGCCAGCAAGTCGATTTCGAAGCGCTGGACCTCGACACCCTGGTCGACTCGCCCGTCTTCGCGGGGCGCCATTTCGAGCGCATCGACCTCGATCCGGGCGCCAAAATCCCCGTGCACCTGAACGTGATGGCCGACAGCGCCGACAGCCTGGAAGCGTCGCCGCTGCAAATCGAACAACACCGGGCCATGCTGCAGCAAGCCTATAAATTGTTCGGCGCGCGCCACTACCGCCACTATGACTTCCTGCTGGCCCTGAGCGACGAGTTCGGCGGCATCGGCCGCGAACACCTGCAATCGAGCGAAAACGGCGTCAAGCCCGGCTATTTCAGCGAGTGGGACAAGAACGAGGCGGAGCGCGTGCTGCTGCCGCACGAGCTGGCGCATTCGTGGAACGGCAAGTTCCGCCGCCCCGCCGGCCAGGACACGCCCGATTTCAACACGCCGCTGCAAAACAGCCTGCTGTGGGTATACGAAGGCCAGACGCAGTACTGGGGCAATGTGCTGGCGGCCCGCTCCGGTCTGGTGGCGGCAGCCCACATGCGCGACCTGTTCGCTGCGACGGCGGCCCATTACGACGTCATGCCCGGGCGCAGCTGGCGCACCATGCAGGATACGACGAACGATCCCATCATCAATGGCCGGCGCCCCATCGGCTGGAGCAGCTGGCAGCGCGACGAGGATTACTATATGGAAGGTGCGCTGATCTGGCTCGACGTCGACACCACCATCCGTGCACTGTCCCGCGAGCGCCGCTCGCTGGACGACTTCGCCCGCGCCTTCTTTGGCGTGCAGGATGGCAGCATCACGCCCCTGCCCTACACGTTCGAGGATGTGGTCGCGGCCCTGAACGCCGTGCAGCCGCACGACTGGGCCGCCTTTTTGCGCACGCGCCTGGAGAGCCACGGCCCCGGCGCCCCGCTCGATGGCCTGGCCCGCGCCGGCTGGAAGCTGGTCTACCGCGACACGCCCACGCCCTTCCTGAAAGCCAATGAAGAGCGCGGCGAGAGCACGGACCTGACGTATTCGCTGGGCTTGACCATCGACAAGGATGGCAAGCTGGGCAAGCTGCTGTGGGATGGCCCCGCCTTCCGGGCGGGTTTGTCGGGCAACACGACCTTGCTCGCCGTGAATGGCACGGCTTACACGCCCAAGCTGCTGAAGGCGGCCATCCAGGCGGCCAAGACGAGCCCGCAGCCGATCAACTTGCTGGTCAGGAAGGGCAAGCAATTCCAGACGGTAGCGCTCGACTACCACGGCGGCTTGCGCTACCCGCAACTGGAGCGCATCGCCGGCACGCGCGACCGCCTGTCGGCCATCCTGCAGGCGCGCTGAGGCGGGGATTGCCCGGTGATTTTGCGCCGCGCGCCCCATGCGGGGCCGGCTTTTGGTGTATGCTGGCGGCATGAACAATGACACCGACATCCAGCTCAGCGGCCCCTTCAAGGCCACCGACGGCTCCGGCCGTGCCCACGACATCAAGGCCATCCGCATCTTCGACGAAGGCTACGGCATCATCGACGTCTACGTCGATTTCGCCGCCCCGCTCGAAGCGGGCGCGTACAAGGACAAGACCCTGGTCGGCCACATCCTGGCCCGCCTGCGCAGCCTCGGCTACGTGGGCCCCGACTTCGGCCATGGCGACCTGGGCTTGCAAGACAAGAAACTGATCGTCCTGGAAGCGCCGGAGGAATTTTCCGCCTTTGCAGTGAGCAAGGGCTGGAAGGATTTATCCGCCGAATTTGACGAAGACTGAGAACACCTGACCAAATCTACTGCGCGTCGCGCTTTGCGGCCGGCGATGCTCACCGTGCTTTAGCACGGCTGCGCTTCTCGGCCACAAATCACTGCCGCTCGCTACGATTTTGTCAGGTGTTGTAAAGTACCAATAGTATCCGCGCCGCGCCAGCTTCTGCTGCCGCGGCGTTTTTCATGGGCGACCGCTTGCTTACTTAGCTGATATAGCGCGCGCTCCAGGCGGCAATCACATTGGCCACATAGGCCGCATCATTGCGCCCCGTCAATAAGTGGTCGGCATCGTCAAGCGAGACGAAGCTTTTCGGGTGCTTGGCCGCCGTAAAGATCTCCATCGCGTTCGACAGGCTGACCGTCGTGTCGTTGGGCGCGTGCATCACCAGCAGGGCGCGGCGCAGGCCGGCGATGCAGGCCTTGAGGCTGTGGCTGCCCGCGTCGTCGACGAATTGCTGGCGGATGCGGAAAGGCCGCCCTTCCAGCTGCACCAGCGCTTCGCCTTCGGCGGCGATTTGCTCCAGATGCTCGCTGAACATGCGCGTGACATACGCGGGCGTGCTGGGCGCGGCCAGGGTGGCGATGGCGGTGGCTTCCGGCACTTGCGACGCGGCGGCCAGCACGGCCGCGCCGCCCAGGCTATGGCCGATCAGCAATTGCGGCGCGGCATGTTTTGCCCGCATGAAATCAGCGGCGGCGACCAGGTCGTCCACGTTCGACGAGAAATTGGTGGCGGCGAACTCGCCTTCGCTGGCGCCCAGCCCCGTAAAATCGAAGCGCAGCACGGCGATGCCGTGCTCCGTGAGACCTTGCGCGATGCGCCGCGCGGCCAGCACGTCCTTGCCGCAGGTAAAACAGTGGGCGAACAGCGCATAGGCGCGGATGGCGCCGTCGGGCGCATCGAGCCGCGCCGCCAGTACATGGCCGTGCGCGCCGGGAAAATCTTGCCGGGTGGATTTCATTGTCTCAGATCAAAGCTGCCGCGCAGGGCGGCCGATGGCGCATTGTAGCGCCGCCTGGCCGCCGCCTGCTTTAACCACGCTTGGGAATATCCACGCCCCTGGCAACGGCTGGCCTGGCCAGGAAGGCATCGAGCGCGCGCTGCACGTTCGGGAAGTTGGCAAAGCCGACGAGGTCGCCCGCGCCATAGAACCCCACCAGGCAGCGCACCCACGGGAAGATGGCGATGTCGGCAATCGTGTACTGGCTGCCCATGATCCAGTCGCGGCCCTGCAGGCGCTGCTCGAGCACGCCCAGCAGGCGCTTCGCTTCGCCGATATAGCGTTCCAGCGGCCGCTTGTCCTCGTAATCCTTGCCGGCGAATTTGTGGAAGAAACCTACCTGGCCGAACATGGGGCCGATACCGCCCATCTGGAACATCAGCCATTGGATCGTTTCATAGCGCAGGGCCGCGTCCTGCGGCAGGAACTTGCCCGTCTTTTCCGCCAGGTACAGCAGGATGGCGCCCGACTCGAACAGGGCCAGCGGCTTGCCGCCGGGACCGTCCGGGTCGAGGATGGCGGGAATCTTGTTGTTCGGATTGAGGGACAGGAAGGCGGGCGACAACTGGTCGTTTTGCTCGAAGCTGACCAGGTGCGGCTCGTACGCCAGGCCCAGCTCTTCCAGCAGGATGGAGACCTTGATGCCGTTCGGCGTGGGCAGCGAGTACAGCTGCAGGCGCTCGGGATGCCGGGCAGGCCATTTACCGGTGATGGGAAAGTCGGAAAGTTGGGACATGGAAATCCTTATTGAGTGTATGACGTGGCGCAAGAAAGCAAGTATAGCCAAGCATGGCAGTTTCAGCAGGACAGCGCCTTCAGCCAAACAAGCCATGCAAAAACCAGCGCGGCGCGGCATCTTCTCCGCTGCCGGCGATGCGTTCGCGGTAGACCCAGTAATGGGCGTGGTCGAGGCCTTCCGCAATAAAATAATCGCGCGCCTGCGACTGGCCCCACCAGCCCGCCTCGATGCGTTCGGCGACGGACACCATTTTCAACGGCGAGCCATAAAACGGCCGGTGTTCGCGCATCAAGAGGGCGATGGGCTGGGCCAGCAGCCAGCCGGGACGGGGCATGCCGGACAAGCCGGGCGGCAAGTCGGGTGGCGCGCTTCTTGAAACGGGCTTGGCCGGCAGCGGCAGCCACCGGTTGGCCGCTTCGGGGCGGTAATCGGCGCGCGGAGATGCCTGCAAGACATTCTCGGCACCCAGGCGCGCCACCAGCAATTCCAGCAGGCGCTGGCGTTCCTGCGGCGTGCCGCCCGGCTCGGGAAACAGGGTCTCGCTGGGCGGCGCCATCGGCTGCACCTGCAGCGCTTCCAGGGTCAGGCCGATCACGGGCGCCTCCAGCACCAGCTGCGCCAGGCGTTCCTTGAGCAAGCGCAATAAATGTTCGTCGCGCCAGACGGCTTCGCCCAGGGCCAGGTCGATGACGGTGGGCGGGCGCGCCACCCTGCCCCGCTCGTGCGCCAGCAGCAATTGGATGCGTTCGACGGCGAATTGCCGCGCGCACAGCCAGCCCGTCATTTGCTGCAGCAGCCGGCGCGCGCCGAACAGCAGCGCTTCCGCGTGCTCCACGCGGTCGAACAGTTCCAGGCTGGCGCAAAACGTGGGCGGCGCTTCGAGCCACACGAACAGTTCCGTGCCGTGGCCATGCGCATCGTCGAGCATGTCGAGCAAGGCCCCGCCGCAGCGGCGCTGCAAGCCGGGCCGGGGCAAGTGGCGCAACTGCCCCAGGGTGCGGCAGCCGATGCCGTCCAGCCATTCCAGCCAGGGGCGCGCGGGCGGCAGCAAGGCGCACGGCAGGCCGTCCAGACGGCGCACCAGGCTGGCCATGCTCAATGTCCGGCCCCGGCGCGTCCCGGCGCGCGCCAGCAGCCAGGCGCCGCGCGCCGTGGGGGCGCACGACAGCCGGGCCGTGTAGCCGAGCGCGCGCAAGCTGGCCGCGATGTGTCGGCACAGGGTGCGCACGCCGCCGAACAGGCGCAGGCTGGCACCCGCATCGACGAGCAGGGTCGCTTCCTCGCCCTGCGCCACCAGCGGCGAATATTGCAGCAGCGCCAGCGCCACCGCTTGCAGCGCCTGCGCTTCCAGTGCCAAAGAGCGTTCGTGCAGGCGCGCCTGCGGCGCCAGCATCAGCGCACCCGCGCGGCGCATGCCCGGCCGGATGCCCGCCGCCCGCGCCAGCGGCGACACGGCCATCACTTGCTCCTGCTCCAGCACCACGCCGAGAAGGTCAGCCGACCAGCGCGGGCAAAACACTTCGAGCGGGAGCCGGGGCAGGTACAGGCCGATCCAGAGTCGCATGGCGTAACAGTAATGAAGGAGGTTGCAGGGGCAGGAACAGGGGCGCGTCGCGCTGCGGTCCCCGGCGCTTGATGAAGCCGATCTCGATGCCGCCGGCGGCCGGGCGCACGGACAGGCGCAGCGGCGCCGGCGACGCATCCTGCGCGGCGTGCAAGGGGCGCAGCATGCAGAACAGGGTGTTGCCGGACTGCGCGGCCAGGTGCAGGCGGCGCAGGCTGTCGGCGCGCACGTGCGCCTGCCAGAACAGCAAGGCGCCGCACGTGCCGCTGCGCAAAATGTTTTCCGCCGCCCACAAGGCATCCTTGCTGCCGGCGCTCTTGAGCCACAGCAATTGCGACGGCGCCAGTCCCTGCGCGGCCAGGGCCAGCGCCTGCGGCGGATGGGGCGGCTGCAGCAGCACGATGGGCAAGCCCGGCAGCTGCGCCAGCGCGGGTGCCAGCAGCCGCAATTCGCCGCTGCCCGGCTGCTGCACCAGCAGATCGATGAGGCTGCCGCTGGGCCAGCCGCCGCCGGGCAGCTGCGCCGACAAGGCGGCAAAGCCCGTGTCCAGGCAGCGCGTGGCGCCCTGCCCCAGCTGCGATGCGCGCCACAAGGACGGGTGCAAGGCTTCCGGCGAGGCCATCAATTGAGAATGTTGCATAATTGAATATGAAGATGAGTACTGTATGCATATACAGTACTATTCAGCCCCCCTTTTGGCAAGGCATATCTGCGCATCCCCATCCGGAGGCCGTCCCGCAACGTCCGAAAAACCCCGTTTCCCGCATCGATTGCTGTACCATAAGCACTCTCCTTACCGCTCGGCAATGCACCGGGCGGCTTCCTCCGTCCATAAGGAAACGCATTTGACCACCATCCAAATCATCAGCGCCATCGTCTTCGGCCTTGCGCTCATCCACACCTTCGCCGCCAAGTCGTTTGAGACATTATCGCGGCGCCACCCCCGCCATGCGGGCTTGCTGCATCTGCTGGGCGAAGTGGAAGTCGTGTTCGGCTTCTGGGCTTTCATTTTGATCATCATCATGGCCTTTGTCTCGGGCAGCGATGCGGCCATCGAGTATGCCGAGTCGCGCCATTACACGGAGCCGCTGTTCGTCTTTGTCGTCATGGTGGTGGCCGCCTCGCGCCCCGTGCTGGACGCCGTGCAGCGCCTGTTGAAAGGCGTGGCGCGCGTGATGCCGCTGCGCACTGAACTGGCCCTCGTCTGGCTGGGTCTGGCGCTCGTGCCCCTGACGGGCTCCCTGATCACGGAACCGGCCGCCATGACCCTGGCCGCGCTGATGCTGGCGCCGCAAATCTTTCGTCCGGGCATTCCTGAATGGCTGAAATACGGTGCCCTGGGCGTGCTGTTCGTCAACGTTTCCATCGGCGGCACCCTCACCTCGTATGCGGCGCCGCCCGTGCTGATGGTGGCCACCACGTGGAACTGGGACAGCGCCTACATGGCCACCCATTTCGGCTGGAAGGCCGCCATCGCCGTGCTGGTCAACGCCACGGGCGTGAGCATATTGCTGCGCAAATATCTGCACAGCAACACCTCCGACATCAAGCCGAAGGCCGGCGATGTGGAAGCGCCGAAAGTGCCGCTGGCCGTCAGTCTGGTACACATGATCGTGCTGGCCGGCGTCGTCACCCTGGCGCACCATCCCGTGCTGTTCATCGGCCTGTTCCTGTTCTTCCTCGGCTTCGTGCAGGCGTATGAGCGCTATCAAAGCCCGCTGATCCTGAAGGAAGGTTTATTGGTCGGCTTCTTCCTGGGCGGCCTGGTGGTATTGGGCGGCATGCAGCAATGGTGGCTGCAGCCCATCGTTTCCAGCCTGAAACCGCTGGCCCTGTTCTTCGGCGCCCTGGGCTTGACGGCGATCACGGACAATGCGGCCCTCACCTACCTCGGTTCGCTGATCGTCGGCATGACGGACGAAGCGAAATACATGCTGATGGCCGGCGCCGTGGCCGGCGGCGGCCTGACCGTCATCGCCAATGCGCCGAACCCGGCCGGCGTGGCCCTGCTGCGCCGCGGCTTCAAGGATGAATCGATCGGCGCCGTCGGCCTGCTGGCGGGCGCCCTGCTGCCGACGGCCGTGGCGGGCCTGGCCTTCCTGGCCCTGTAAGACTGCTCAGGGGCGGCTGCCGGCCGCCCCTGCTCCCCTCCTCCTCAGTTACACTCCTCAGTTTCCTTCATACACGAGGAAATGCAGCCGGTCATAGAACAGGCTGTAGGCATAGTCGAAGGTGCCCACGCTGCGAAAACCCTTGTGCAGATACACTTGCAGCGCTTCGCTCTTTTCCCACACCGTCAAGGTGATGCGCGCGCAGCCCTTGCGGCTGGACAGGTCGCGGATTTCGTGGAACATTTGCCGGAACAAGCCCTGCCCACGGTATTTTTCGTCGATGGCCAGGCTGCTGACGAAACAGTCGTCGGCGCGCGCATGCGCGAGCACGAAGGCGTCATACGCATCGTCGAGCGCCTTCATGTCATCGCGGTAATACGAGACGGCGCCGCAAGCCTGGAACTCGTCCATCGTCGCGGCCGTAAAGAAGCCGATGAAACGCCCGTCCTCGTCATGCAGGCCGTGGATATGCGCCAGGTAGGGGTCGATGTTCTGCCGCCGCTGCAATTCGACGAACTGCAGATTGAGTTTATTGCCGAACGAACAGTATTCCAGATAGCTGGTAGCAAACAGCAATTTGGCCATGCGGTTCTTCGCCTCGTCGCCCAGCAGTTCGCCCGCCACCAGCGTGAGCGGCGCATGCGACAGCAGGCCCGCCTGAGCCTCGTCACCTGGCGGGGCGGCATCGCCGGCGGCCGGCATGCGGCTGCCGTGGCGACCCACGGTCGGGCGCCAGAAGTTGCCGGCGGCAATATGCTGCGAACGGTGGGCCAGCAGGTAGCGGCAAAAAACGTCATTCACGCGGTCGAGCTGCGGATCGTCCGACAGCACCGAATAATAGTGAAAATGCTCGATATCCGCCCGCAATTGGGCAGCATACGCCATGCGCGGCACTTCCTCGATATCGAACACGTCAACGATATTGGGCAAGATCAAAGGATCGTCGAGTTGCCAGCCGATTTCGTCGAGCCGCGCCACGCAGCGCGCATACGCGCGCCGCTCCTCGTCGCTCAAGGGGATGTGCATGTCGGTAATGATATCGTCCAGCAAGCGCATGCCGCGGATGCCGCCCGCCACCGCTTCCCGCGCGCCGTCATACAGCACGCAAAAGCGCTGGTAAAACTCGGCATGGCTGAGCAGGGTCACGCCCAGGTTTTTCTTCCATTCGGCATAAAACTGGCCGAACAGCCGCGCCTCGAATTGCGGGCAGGAACGGGGAATCTGCGCATCGATGCCCGCATACGCGCGGTTCACATTGCGCTGGATCACGCGCAGCGCCGCATCGTTCTTCTTGGCGATCAGCATGCCCGTTTCATCGAGAAACAGATTCATCCAGCTGACATGCCGGCGCTCTTCGCTGTCATCATCGTTGCGCTGGAAATAATCGGGCACTTCCGGCTTCATCAGGAAAATCGTCGCCGGATTGTGCGGGATCGTATCGACATCCATATACAGGCCGCCGTATTCGCACATGATGAGGATGCGGAAATAATCGGACAAGGTGGCGAAATAGCGCTGCGTATGCAGGATATCGAGGATATCGAAGCGGGCCGGCGCGAAGTCCAGCGCCAGCGCGCGCAGCGAGTTGATATGCAGGGTCGTGCCGCCGATGTCGTAGCGGCCTATCGTGTAGCGCCCGGCGCCGCCCGTGGGGCTGAAGCGCTCGTCATCGCGCAGCTGCTGCGCATCCCACACCCACAGAATGGAGACATACGGCGCGCCGCCGTTGTGCTGCACTTCTTCCAGCGCCGCGCCCCACTGCCCGATCGCCTCGCAGGCGATGGCCGGCAACGGTCCGCCCATCCAGATGCGGTGCAGGTAGCGCTCGTCCTCGCCGAGCGCGCGCGTGGGGATGCAGCTGAGCGAGGAACAGCTTGCCGCATTGAAATGGTTGAAATTCAGGGCGACGAAGCTGCGCAGGGCGGCGATGCCCGCCTGGTGCTCCGCGGCCAGTTGTTCCAGATCAATGCCAGGGGGCCGCACATCGGCCAGAGTGATGTAATCGAGTTTCAGCCGGTTGATGCGGAACTCGTATTCCAGGTTGAAAATCTTTGCTTGATCGTGTTTCGAGGCCAGGTCATCTATTTTCATGGGCGCACCATTTTCCGCAGGAGAGTGTCAATAAACGTCGCAGGAGATAAAACAAGGTCGACAACATGCGCATCGTTGCGCCATCAGTGCCGGGCGAGCAGCACCTCGCTTTCCCGGCGGCCCGCCATGCCCCGCGTAAACAGCAGCAGGCAGGCCGTGATGACCACGATGACGGGGATATTCAGCAGCGCATACGTTTCCAGCGCATAGCCGAAGCGCTGGCACAGCACGTTGTACAGCTGCAGCCAGGCGGACAGATAAATGCAGTACAGCAAGCTCATGGCGGCCGTCGTCAAGGTCATCGATTCCTTGCTGGCCGTGATCGCGCTGCGGATCAGGGCGCCGTTGAACAGGCCGAAGCCGATGGAATAGACAAACATGCAAGCGGCAAACACGTCGACGTGATGGCGGCCCGCGCCGGCGCCCAGCATGCCGGCGGCCGCGATCAGCCCGCCCAGGCGCAACAGGGAAACGAGGGGGAAATCCTGGCGCAGGCGCTGGATGGCGATGCTGCTGAGAACGAAACCGGACAAAATCACGCATTGCAGGGCGATATACGTGGTGTAGGACGCGCCCATTTCCTGCAGCACGAAGAGGGGCGAAAAGCCGATCCAGGCCGTCAGGGGCACGGTGGCCAGCCCGGCCGTGAACATGCCGAACATGAAGCGCCCATTGCTGAAAATGGCGCCATAGCTGCGCGCGATGGCGCCCAGGTCCAGCCGAGCGACCGGCGCCGGCGTGCGCGGCATGGTCTTGCACAGGCCCAGCAAGGACAGCAGCGCCAGCAGGCCGGAGAGGAAAAACACGTAGCGCCAGTCCAGCCGGCTGATGATGGCGCTGCCGAGGATGGGGCCGGCCAGGGGCGCGAGGATGGTGGTGCTCGACAGAATGCTGCTCAGCTTGACGGCCGCCATGTCGTCGAACAGTTCATGGATCATGGCATAGCCGACGAAGATGAAGCAGCAGCCCATGCCCTGGATGAAACGCGCGACGAGAAATTGCTCGATCGAAGCGGTCAATGGCACGGCCACCGTGGCCAGCAGGAACAAGGTATTACCGGTCAACACGAGCTTGCGCTTGCCGATGGCGTCGGCCAGGGGCCCCAGGAATATCTGCAGGGAACTGCCGCCCAGCAGATACAGGCTCAGGGACAAGGGGACGAATTTCGCCTCCGCCTGGAACTCGCCGACGATGCCCAGCATGGCCGGCATGATCATGTCGTTGGACAAATAAATATTCAGTTCAAAGACGAGGAAAAACGCAAAAAACCACAGCAACTGCTTGGACTTGATGGACATGGCGCGTTCCGTAACGTGGGTGGCTGCCGTCAGTGCGTGCCGGCTGTCGGGGCATGGGACGGCGGACACGACTTCACTGAAAACGTGTACCAATTGTATACCAGTTAGTATTTTTAGCGCCTGTTTTTGTGATTTTTAAATACCGCAGCAATACCACTTTAGAAGTATCCCTGCTGTTGCGGTACTGGAAATCGGCACTGAAAAGGGCGCGGCCAGCGTGCCGGCGCGCGGCAGCGGGCATGCGGGGAAGGGAAGAACGATGCGTACCAGTGCCTGCGCGCCGTTGCGGCGCGCGGCGCGGCAGCTTATCGGCGGCGGTGGCCGGCGAAGAAATCGAGCAGCATCTTGCTGGCGTCGGGCTTGGCCTTGTCGTTGAACGGCAGGCTGGCGTCGCCGCCGCTCCAGGCGTGCTCGAGATGCTCGACCTGCGCCACGCGCAGCAGCACCTGCTTGCCCACCTGGTAATCGTGCAGCCCATACGCATGGGCCGGATTGCGCCCGCCCGCCGCGCCGCCAGGCAGGCGCTGCGCCGTCACCACGGTATCGAACGGCATGCGGTTCACGCGCACGCTCTGGCGCACCAGCTGCGTCTGGTTAATGGGCCGCACCACCTTGTCGGCCAGCCCTTGCAGCAGGATGGTGGGCAGGCCGGGGAACGCGGGCTGGCGCGCCAGCACTTCATCGATGGCCGCGTCGGCGCGGGCGGCCGCGCCATGCTGCATCACGCCCAGCGCGCCGATCAGGTTATGCCCGGCGCCAAACACGGGCCCCGAATGCAGGCCCAGCGCCGCAAACAGTTGCGGATGGTTCAGGGCCACGATATGCGCCATGCCGGCGCCGGCGGAAATGCCGCAGATATAGATGCGCGCGCGGTCGATCGCATAGCGGGCCGCCACCTGCTCGATGGCGCCGACGATCAGGCGCACGTCGCCGCCGCCCTCCTGCGTCAGCTTGTCGTACCACTTCCAGCAGCGGCGCGCATGCGAACGCAGCGATTGCTGCGGATACAGCACGGCATAGCCCTTGCGCTCGGCCAGGCGGTTCATGCGCGTGCCTTCGGCAAACTGCGTGGCGCTCTGTTCGCAGCCGTGCAGCATCACCAGCAGCGGCCGCCCACGGCTGCGCATGGCGGCGCTCGGCGCCTTCTCGGGCAGGTACAGGAAATACGGCAGGCGCCGGCCCGGCAACTGCCCCAGTTCCGGCAACGGCGCATAGTGGGCGGCCAGCCACTTGCCCGGCGGGGGCGCCGTTCGCTTGCGCACGCGCGGGGGCGACAGGGGCGTGGCAAACGGCGCCAGGGCAGGCAGCGCGTCGCTGGCGGGCCTGGCACGCGGCGTCGGCCGGCTCCTGGCCACGGGCTTGCCGCGGGGTTTAGGCGTGGGCTTGGCCGGCACGGGCCCGAACAGCACCTTGGCCAGCTTGCTGGCCGTGCGCTGCTGCGCCTTACCGGCGCGCAACAGCCCGCGCAACCATTTGGTGGCGGGCTTTACCATGGCAAGCGGCGCGCATGGCGTGTTGGAGCGTACCGCAAGTTCATCCCACTGCATCGTTGCATCGTCAGCATGTGCGGCCTCCTCCGTAGAATGCATAGAGTACCGCAATTGTCTGGCAACACCGTACGTTTGCACACCGATAAAAGTGCCGCTAAGTAATCCTCAGGAAATTATTGTGAATTTATGACGAACAGAACCGGATGCTATGCAAGGCGCCCACTGCGACGCAGTGCGAGCACTGCTAGCAGTGGGCAAGCCTCGTCGGCCACCTTGCAGAGCGCCGGTTATGGAAGTCAGAAATCATAATAATTTATTGGGGGTTACTTAACACCATTGAGGCAGATCAAGCGCGACCTCGTGCGCATGCTTAATCTGGATGTTCGATCCGCACTTCACCAGAGGAGAGAACACCATGAGCTATCTGGACCGCGACATCCTGGGCATGTACCGCAACCACGACGGCCCGGGGCCGGCACTGATGGGGGCAGATACCTTGCTCGGCGACGATGTCTACAATCACAACGACGAGGAGCTGGGCGACATCAAGGAAATCATGCTCGACATGCGCACGGGCCAGATCGCCTATGCCGTGCTGTCCTTCGGCGGCATCCTGGGCATGGGCGACAAGCTGTTTGCCGTGCCCTGGGAACGCCTGACCCTGGACACCGTCAACAAGCGCTTCCTGCTCAACGTGGACAAAGACTTGCTGAAAGACGCCCCCGGCTTCGACAAGAACAACTGGCCCGACATGGGCAGCGAAGCGTGGAACCAGCAGATGGAAGCCTTCTATGGCAGCGGCACGCGCTACGGCAGCGGCGCCATGGCAGGCAGCCGCATGCCATCGGGCAGCGACCTGCGCGGCGGCGCCAGCCTGCAATCGGGCAGCGAAGGCAGCATGTCCGGCACCTCCATGAGCGGCAGCCGCGCCGGTACGGGCAGCAGCCAGGGCGGCTCGCGCTCATCGCTCGGCGATGATGGCCGCGACGAGCGTAGTTGATGGAGCAGACGGCAGGCAAACCCGACAGACAAGGGCTGGGGTCGTACCCTGAGGGTACGACCCAGTATTTGCCTGGGGCTTAGCAGGCTACCGCTGCATCGACTCCCATACTTTCTGCAGGCGCTTGGCCGAAACAGGCATCGGCGTGCGCAATTCCTGCGCGAACAGCGACACGCGCAGCTCTTCCAGCATCCAGCGGAAGTCGACCAGTTTCGGATCCGTGTTCTTGCCGGCCTGGCGGTCCTTGGCCTGGCGCAGGTACGGCGCGGCCGCCGATTGCCATTCGGCCATCAACTTGGTGTCGCGGGCGGGGTCGGCGCGCAGTTTTTCCAGGCGCACATTGATCGCCTTCAAATAGCGGGGGAAGTGCGCCAGTTGCGTGTACTCGTTTTCCGTCAGGAAACGTTTATGCACGAGTCCCTGCAGCTGCGACTGGATATCGGATGCGGCCGCGGCAGGAATATTTTGCAGGCGCTTGGGCAAGCCGTGGAATTCCGTCAGCACTTGCGACAGCAACCGGGCGATTTCATTGACCAGCAAGACCAGGCGCGACTTGCCTTCCGCCTGGCGCTTGGCGAACGAGGCGGCGTCCAGCGGCAGCGGATCTTGCAGGCAAGCAATATCGAGCGCCTTGTTGATGATTTGCTCGCGCAACTCTTCCTGCGAACCGAGAGCCATGAATTGCATGCCCATCTGCTGCAAACCGGGGATGCTTTTCTCGACGTACTTGATCTGTTCCTTCATTTGCAACGCGAACAGGCGGCGCAATCCCACCTTGTGCGTGCGGGCGGCCACGGTCGGGTCGTCGAACACTTCCAGGTCGCAATGCGTGCCCTTGTCGACCAGCGCGGGGAAGCCGATCAGGGTCAGCTTGCCTTGCACGATTTCGAGCAACTCCGGCAATTCGCCAAAGGTCCAGGCCGTCAAGCCCATGTGCTGCGAGACGGTGGCATTGCCTGACGCCGGCGCCGCGGCAGCGGCTGCGCCCTTGGCCGGCGCGCCGCCCTTGCCTGCCGCCGCGTTGGCACCCTGCGCTTGCGCTTGCAGCCGCGACGCCACTTGCGCGCCCGCCACCTTGGCACCGGGCGTACCCGTGCCGGACACGCCCGACACTTCGGCCAGCTTCTGGAAACTCTGGCGCGCCTGGCCGCCGAATTCCGCCTGCAAAGTGGCCAGGTTGCGGCCCATGTCCAGCTGGCGGCCGTGCTCGTCGATCACCTTGAAATTCATGAAGTGATGGGCAGGCAGGGTTTCCGGCTTGAAATCCGTCGTCAGTACGTTAATCGTGATCTGCGTGCGGATGTCGAGGATGATGGCGTCGATCAGGTCGCCGCGGCCAAACACGCCCGCTGCATGCACGCGCTCGCAGAATTTCGCCGCATAGTCGGGCAGCGGCACGCAGTGGCGGCGCAGCTTTTGCGGCAGCGATTTCAACAGCAGATGCACTTTTTCCTTCAGCATGCCCGGCACCAGCCATTCGCAGCGCTCGCGCGGCAACTGGTTCAAGGCATACAGCGGCACCGATAACGTCACGCCATCGCGCACGCTGCCCGGCTCGAAGTGGTACGTCAGGCCCATTTCCAGGCCCGTCACGGACATGGTTTTCGGGAACAGGTCGGTGGTCACGCCGGCCGCCTCGTGGCGCATCAGCTCTTCGCGGTTCAGGTACAGCAGCTTCGGGTTCTCGCGCGTGGCTTCCTTGTGCCACTTCTCGAAACCGGCGCCATTGCACACGTCCGCCGGCAGCAGCTTGTCGTAGAAGGCGGCGATCAGTTCATCGTCGACCAGCACGTCCAGGCGGCGCGACTTGTGCTCGAGGTTTTCGATGTCCTTGATCAGTTTATGGTTGTGCGCAAAGAACGGCGCGCGCGTGTCGAAGTCGCCGCCCACGAGGGCGTCGCGGATGAAGATTTCGCGCGCTTCCGGCAAGTTAAAATTGCCGTAATTGATGCGCCGCTGGCTGTACACCACCAGGCCATACAGGGTCGCCCGTTCGGACGCCGTCACCTGCGCCGAGCGTTTTTCCCAGCGCGGTTCGCCCCACGACTTTTTCAGCAGGTGCTCGCCCACCTTTTCCAGCCACTCGGGCTGGATCTGCGCCACGCAGCGCGCGTACAAACGCGTCGTGTCGACCAGCTCGGCCGCCATGATCCACTTGCCCGGTTTTTTCAGCAGCGAGGAACCAGGCCAGATATGGAACTTGATGCCGCGCGCGCCCAGGTAGCCCGCGCCCGGCTCGTCCTCGCCCTTGAAGCCGATATTGCCCAGCAAGCCAGTCAGCAAGGCCATGTGCAGATTATCATAGGTGGCGGGCGCTTCGTTCAGGCGCCAGCCCTGTTCCTTGACGATGGTCAACAACTGCGAGTGCACGTCGCGCCATTCGCGCAAGCGCATTTGCGACAGGAAATTCGTGCGGCAATTGTCTTGCAGTTGGCGGTTGGTTTTCTTGTGCTCGATGGCGGATTCGAACCAGCGCCAGATTTTCAGATAGCTCAGGAATTCCGACTTCTCATCGGCGAATTTCTTGTGCGCCTCGTCAGCCGCCTGCTGGTGCTCCATCGGGCGGTCGCGCGGGTCTTGCACGGACAAAGCGGAAGCGACGATCAGCACTTCCGTCAGGCAGGCATTATCGAGAGCGGCCAGGATCATGCGGCCCACGCGCGGGTCCAGCGGCAGCTTGGCCAGCTTGTTGCCCAGCGGCGTGAGTTTATTGACTTCATCGACGGCGCCCAGCTCTTGCAGCAACTGGTAGCCGTCGGCCACCGCGCGCGCCAGCGGCGGCTCGATGAAGGGGAAGGTTTCCACGTCCGTCAGGTGCAGGGACTTCATGCGCAGGATGACGGCGGCCAGCGAGGAACGCAGGATTTCCGGTTCCGTGAATTTCGGGCGCAGCAAATAATCCTGCTCTTCGTACAGGCGGATGCAGACGCCGTCGGCCACGCGGCCGCAACGCCCGGCGCGCTGGTTGGCGGCCGACTGGGCGATCGGCTCGACCTGCAGCTGCTCGACCTTGTTGCGGTAGCTGTAGCGCTTCACGCGGGCCAGACCCGCGTCGACCACGTAGCGGATGCCGGGCACGGTCAGCGACGTTTCCGCCACGTTGGTGGCCAGCACGATGCGGCGCGCATTGCTGGTTTTAAACACGCGCTCCTGCTCCTCGGCCGACAGACGGGCGAACAGGGGCAAAATCTCCACATGCGGCGGGTGGTGCTTGCGCAGCGCTTCGGCGCAGTCGCGGATTTCGCGCTCGCCCGGCAAGAACACCAGCACGTCGCCCGAGCCGATGCGGCACAGCTCTTCCACGCCATCGACGACGGCATCCATCAAGTCGCGCTTTTCGCGCGCGGCGGCCGTGCGCTGGCCCGGCTTGTCGGCGCCGCTACTACCCGCGCCCGCACCCGGCATGGCCACCTGTTCGCGTTCCACGGGACGGTAGCGCACTTCCACCTGGTACAGGCGGCCCGACACTTCGATCACGGGCGCCGGCTTTTCCGGCGTGCCGAAATGGCGCGCGAAGCGTTCCGCATCGATGGTCGCCGAGGTGATGATGATCTTTAAATCCGGCCGGCGCGGCAGCAGCTGTTTCAGGTAGCCAAGCAGGAAATCGATGTTCAGGCTGCGTTCGTGCGCTTCATCGATGATGATGGTGTCGTAATTCTTCAACAACGGGTCGGTCTGCGTCTCGGCCAGCAAGATACCGTCCGTCATCAGCTTGACGGACGCGCCCTTCGTCAAGGTGTCGGCAAAGCGCACCTTGAAGCCCACCGTTTCGCCCAGCGGCGTGCCCAGCTCCTGCGCGATGCGCTTGGCCGTCGACGAGGCGGCGATGCGGCGCGGCTGCGTGTGGCCGATCAAGCCCTTCTGTCCGCGTCCCAGTTCCAGGCAAATCTTCGGCAATTGGGTCGTCTTGCCGGAACCCGTCTCGCCCGAGACGATAATCACCTGGTTTTCCATCAATGCCTTGGCGATTTCTTCGCGCCGGCCCGAGACGGGCAAGTCTTCCGGATACGTGATCGGCGGCAGCGGGTTGCGGAAAGCCTTTTCCGCTTCGCGCGCGGCGCGGGCCGCGTCGCGGGCTTCGCGGCTTTCCTGCCCCTCGCGCGGCGGGCGCGCGGCCTGGGGCCTGCCCTCTCCCGATCGCTGCTGCTGTTGCTGTTTCTGCTGTTCCGCGCGCGGCGCTTGCTGCCGTTGCTGGCTCACGGGCGGGCGCTGGCGGCCCTGCGCAGACGTGGCGGCAGGCATGGCAACATCGCCGCTGGCGGGCACGTTTGCAACGGTGGAAGGAGGGGAAGACTTATTGCTGGCTGAAGACATTGTTTTTTTACAGGTATTTTAAGCGCGCACATCGCGCAGCGAATTATAATGCGCTTAATGGAAAACCCTACCCAATTCGTCCAATGGCTGCGCTCCGTCGCGCCCTACATCCACGCCTTTCGCGGCAAGACCTTCGTGGTCGCCTTCCCCGGTGAACTCGTCAGCGCCGGGGCGCTGCAGGTGCTGGCCCATGATTTGTCCCTGCTGCATGCGCTGGACATCAATGTCACCGTCGTCTACGGCTCGCGGCCGCAGGTGGCGGAACAACTGGCCTTGCGTAACGTCGAAGGCCGCTTCCACAACGGCGTGCGCATCACGGATATTGCCGCGCTGGAATGCGCGAAGGAAGCCGCCGGCGAGCTGCGCCTCGATATCGAGGCCGCGTTCAGCCAGGGCTTGCCGAACACGCCCATGTCGCATGCGGCCATCCGTATCATTTCCGGCAACTTCATCACGGCGCGCCCGCTGGGCGTGATCGATGGCGTGGACCTGGAACTGACGGGCATCACGCGCAAGGTCGATGCCGAAACCATCCATTCCATCCTCGGTTCGGACGGCCTGGTGCTGCTCTCGCCGCTGGGTTTCTCGCCGACCGGCGAAGCGTTTAATCTGACCATGGAAGACGTGGCGTGCAGCGCCGCCATCGCCCTGCACGCAGACAAGCTGATTTTCATCACGGAAACACCGATGATGGAAGACGCGACGGGCGTGGAAATCCGCGAACTGTCGTCGCACCAGGCCGAAGCCGTGCTGATGGCGGGCTTCTTGCCCGACGCCACGGCGTTTTACCTGAAACATTGCGTCAAGGCATGCCACAACGGCGTCGAGCGTTCGCACATCGTGCCGTTCTCGATGGATGGCTCGGCCCTGCTGGAATTGTTTACCCATGATGGCGTGGGCACCATGATCAGCCATGAAAACCTGGAAAGCCTGCGCCAGGCCACCATTGAAGACGTGGGCGGCATCATCAAACTGATCGAACCGCTGGAAGCGGACGGCACTTTGGTGAAGCGGGGGCGCGAGCTGATCGAGCGCGAAATCGATTATTTCTCCGTCATCGAGCATGACGGCGTGATCTTCGGCTGCGCCGCCCTGTACCCGTTCCCCGCGCAAAAGATGGCAGAAATGGCATGCTTGACGGTCAACCCGGAAGTGCAAGCCCAGGGCGACGGCGAGCGCATCCTGAAACACATGGAAAACCGCGCCCGCGCCGCCGGCCTGAACAAACTGTTCGTGCTGACCACGCGTACCTCGCACTGGTTCAAGAAACGCGGCTTCGTGCCGGCCACCGTCGACGATCTGCCGAAGGACCGCCAGCATATGTATAACTGGCAGCGTAAATCGCAAGTCCTAATTAAAACCCTGTAACACGTGAAAAAGCCCGGCATGCCGGGCTTTTTCTTTGCGCAATATCAATATTTGATAATCAATTATTTGATGTTCAGCGGGGCAAACGATTTCACCAGGTCGTCGAGCGCCTTCAATTGCGCCAGGAACGGCTCCAGCTGGTCCAGCGGCAAGGCGCTGGGGCCGTCGCAGCGGGCGTTGTCAGGGTCAGGGTGGGCTTCCAGGAACAGGCCGGCGATGCCGACGGCCAGGCCGGCGCGGGCCAGGTCCGCCACTTGCTGGCGGCGGCCGCCCGAAGCGGCGCCGCCGGGGTCGCGCTGCTGCAGCGCATGCGTGACATCGAAGATGATCGGCAAGTCGTCACAGGTCTTTTTCATGACGCCAAAGCCCAGCATGTCGACCACCAGGTTGTCATAGCCGAGGCAGGTGCCGCGGTCGCACAGGATCAATTGATCGTTGCCCGCTTCCTTGAATTTCTCGACGATATTGGCCATCTGGCCAGGGCTCAAAAATTGCGGCTTCTTGATGTTGATGACTTTACCAGTTTTCGCCAGGGCCACGACGAGGTCCGTCTGGCGCGCGAGGAAGGCGGGCAATTGCAGCACGTCGACCACTTCGGCCACCTGCTGTGCCTGCCATGGCTCATGCACGTCGGTAATCACGGGCACGCCGAACGCCGCCTTCACGTCCTGGAAGATGCGCATGCCTTCTTCCAGGCCCGGACCGCGGTAGGAATGGATCGAGGAACGGTTGGCCTTGTCGAAACTGGCCTTGAACACATAGGGAATGCCCAGTTTTTGCGTCACGCGCACGTATTCTTCGCAGGCGCGCATGGCGAGATCGCGCGATTCGAGCACGTTGATGCCGCCAAACAGCGCAAAGCTGCCTGTATTGCTGACATCGATGCCATGGACTTTCACTGAGGTCATAGGGATTCCATATTGGTTAATTGCTACTGCTTGGTTGGAAGAGGCGCCGCCAGCGGCTGGCGCGATAAGGCATCTTACTAGCTAGGGCGGCGCAGATCAAATTTGATCCAGCGCAAGGGCGCGGCAAACGGCGTGTCGCCAGGCTGCGACGGCCCAGCGAGGGCAGGCGCAAAGTGCCTTATAATCACGCTTTATCTCTACACTGATTCAGGAGCACAGATGGCCCGCACGATCCACTGCATCAAACTCAACAAGGAAGCCGAAGGACTGGATTTCCCGCCGTACCCGGGCGAACTGGGCAAGAAGATTTACGAATCCGTGTCGAAGGAAGCGTGGGCTGCCTGGCTCAAGCACCAGACCATGCTGGTCAATGAAAACCGCCTGAACCTGGCCGACGCGCGCGCCCGCAAATACCTGGCCACGCAGATGGAAAAGCATTTCTTCGGCGATGGCGCCGATGCCGCCATGGGCTACGTGCCGCCAACGGAATAAGTTTTATCGCTTGCCCGTGACCGCGTCACGGGCAGTTTCACCTGCGTTTCACGCCCTCCCCCGCCGTTTCACGGCACCGCCTCCCCGTTTCGTCGCACCCAGCTCGCCGCCCGCGCCGCCCGCTGGCACAGTACGTCCATCGACAACCTCACTCCAAAGGCGGACACCATGTTGCAGCAAATCTTCAGCCACACTCCCCTGTATGTCTGGGCCATCCTGGGCTTTCTCGTGTACCGCGGCGTGCTGGCCAGCCGCGCGCGCGAAGTGAGCTTGCGCAAGCTGTGCATCATTCCCCTGGTCATGCTGGCCCTGTCCCTGAGCGGCGTGTACGGCAGCTTCGGTTTGGCCGGCGTGGCGCCGTTCGCCTGGGGCGCCGGCGCACTGGCCGGCGCGGCGCT
This sequence comes from Janthinobacterium sp. LM6, assembly GCF_002002885.1. Classification (GTDB taxonomy): domain Bacteria; phylum Pseudomonadota; class Gammaproteobacteria; order Burkholderiales; family Burkholderiaceae_D; genus Janthinobacterium; species Janthinobacterium kumbetense. The sequence goes on from NZ_CP019510.1 coordinate 5,138,260, forward strand.
GGCATGGTCGTTGACCAAGACAGACGCCATCGTGGCCATTCCCGCGCGGGGCAGCGTGCAGCGTCCCGGCAGCTGGGTGCCGTTGATCTTGATGATGAGTATTTTCTGCCTGAAATATGCGGTCGCCGTGACCCTGGCCATCGCACCCGCCTATGCCCATGCGAGCGGCTTCATGCTGCCCGTCTGCCTCGCCTATGGCTGCTTCAGCGGCATCTTTCTCGGCGGCTTGCTGCGCACCGTGGCCGTGTACCGCCAGGCGCATATGACAAGCGGCCCGCAAGGGGCCGCCGTTTAAAACGTCTATGCCGGCGAACGCCGGCTATCATCTTAGTATGCCAGGGTACGCACGCCTTCCGGCATGCCCAGCAGGCAGACGTTGGCGCCGCGCACGGCGAACAGGCCGACGGCGATGACGCCGACGATCTGGTTGATCTGCTGTTCCAGCGCCACCGGGTCGGCAATTTTCAAACCCAGCACGTCGATGATCTCGCCGCCGTTATCGGTAATGAACGCTTCGGTAGTCCCTGCCTTCAAGCGCAGGCGGGGCGTGCCGCCCAGCGCGGCCAGCTGGCGCGACACGGCGGCGCGCGCCATCGGCACCACTTCCACCGGCAGCGGGAAAGCGCCCAGGGTTTCCACCAGCTTGGAGCCGTCGGCGATGCAGACGAACTGTTTGGATACGGAGGCAACGATCTTTTCACGCGTCAATGCCGCGCCGCCGCCCTTGATCATGGCGCCGCTGGCCGTGATTTCATCGGCACCGTCGATGTAGACGGCGATCGACTCGACATCATTCAGGTCGAAGACGGGAATGCCATGGCCGGCCAGGCGCGCGGCCGTCGCTTCGGACGACGCGACCGTGCCCTTGATGCTGTCCTTGATCTTGGCCAGTTCATCGATGAAGAAATTGGCGGTGGAACCGGTGCCGACGCCGATGATTTCACCTTTTACTACGTAGTCGATGGCGGCGCGGGCTACGGCTTGCTTCAATTCGTCTTGGGTCATGGCATTCAGGCTAAAGTGAGGAATGGCGCTATTTTAACGGATTGCCAGCCCGGCCAGCCGGCCATCATGACCGACAAGGCGCCTCGATACAACAGGCAAGCATGAAAACCTTGCCCTAAGGCAATTGCGCGCCCATTTACACTCTATGCCCTTTAAAATATGCGAAAATGGCACGATTGACCGATATGACGTTTCAGGAATAGCACATGAATCACAGTAAACAGGTACTTGTTGTCGATGACAGCCGGGTTTCACGTTTGATGTCGCATCAGTTCATCCTCAGCAAACATGCCGACTGGCAAGTGATTGAGGCGGCGACGGGTGAGGAAGCTCTGGAAAAAGTCAAGACCGCCACCCCTGTGCTGATACTACTGGATGTCAACATGCCCGGCATGGGCGGCATCGCGGCGGCGGAACAATTGCGCGCCCTGTGTCCGCAGACGCACATCATTCTCGTCACGGCCAATGTGCAGAACGCCACCCGCAACCGCGCCAGCGAACTAGGCGTCGGCTTCATGGAAAAACCGATCACGGAAACGCGCATCCACCAGCTGATCGAATCACTGGGACTGTGAGCATGGTCAATCTTTCCGAACTCGAGAACGATGCCCTGGTAGAGATATTCAACATCGGGGTGGGCCATGCAGCGGCGGCCATGAGCGAGATCGTGAATGAAGAAGTCACCATGTCGGTGCCGTCGATCACCTTCCTGAACCGTGCCGACGCAGCCGCCTTGCTGGGCAGCAAGAAGGATGGCGAACGCATCTGCGGCGTCAGCCAGCATTACGACGGCGCTTTCGCCACCGAAGCCATCCTGATGTTTCCCGAGGACAAGAGCCTGGAAATCGTGCGCCTGATGGTGGGCGACGCCATGCCGCTGCAGGAACTGACGGAGATGGAACAGGAGGCGATGAGCGAGATCGGCAACATCATCCTCAACTCCTGCGTCGGAACCCTGGCCAACCTGTTCGACAGCGAACTGCATGGCTCGCTGCCCCTGTACCACGTGGGCACCAGCGCGGAAATCCTGTCCTCGTTCGGCGGCCAGGATGACGAAGCCGTCGTGCTGATGCTGCATATCGACTTCGTGCTGTCCAAGCACCAGATCCATGGCTATGTGGCCTTCGTGCTCGACCTGTCGGCCCTGCACGACCTGAAACAGCAGGTCAGCCGCTACCTGGCCAAGGTCCTGGGACAGGCGTGACGATCATGCCGGATGCATTGCATCGACTCGCCCTGCTCGAGAGCATACTCGGCGCCGTGAACCTGGGCGCCATCGTGCTCGATGAACAGCACCGCATCGTGCTGTGGAACAGCTGGATGGCGCACCACTCGGCCCGCCAGGCCGACGCCGTGCTGGGCCAGGATTTCTTCGCCGTCTTTCCGGAAATGCGGCACAAGCGCATCGATTCGGCCATCACCCAGGCCCTGCGCGACAATTTCCAGTCGCTACTGTCGCAAACCCTGCACAAGGCGCCGTTTGCGCTGTACACGCATGGCGCGGCCACGGGCGGCAACGACGCCGAGGAACGCATGCAGCAAGCCATTGCCGTCACACCGATCAATTTACCCGGTTCGCCGCGCCACTGCCTGATCCAGATCAATGACGTCACCATCGCCGTGGGACGCGAAAAGCTGCTGCGCGAACAGACCATGGTCTTGCGCTCGCAAACCTTTTCCGACGGCTTGACAGGCATCGCCAACCGCCGCCACTTCGACGTGGCGATCGAGAAGGAAGTGCGGCGCGCCATGCGCACCAGCAGCCCGCTGTCGCTGCTGATGATCGACATCGACCATTTCAAGGATTACAACGACCATTACGGCCACCAGCAGGGCGACGATTGCCTGATCCGCGTGGCAGCCGAACTGGCCGCCATGCTGCAGCGCCCCACCGATCTGCTGGCCCGCTATGGCGGCGAAGAGTTTGCCGCCATCCTGCCCGATACGGACGCGGCGCAGGCGCTGCGCATGGCCGAGGCGATCCGCCAGCATGCGGCCGACCTGCGCATTCCGCATGCCAAGACAGGCAATGAGGTCAAGCACATCACGGTCAGCATCGGCATCGCCACGCAGCAGCCGCAGCAGCCGCTGGCCATCTCCGCCCTGATCGGCGCCGCCGACCGCGCCCTGTACCAGGCCAAGGGCGCCGGGCGCAACCGCGTGATGGCGCAGCCGCTATAAAAAAAGCAACGCAGGGCAAAGGATTCCAGTAGACATCTTTACGGCGTGTGCGTAGACTCGTTACTGATTGCAGCAACAACAACAAGAATTTGTCTGTGGTATCTATCCCTGCGCATGGCCCCCCATGCGGGACATGGCCAGGAGCGCTTGTGAATCTCGATCCTCCCCTCATATCCGGCTTGCCGGGTGCCGGCATGGATACGACCATGGTGAACGGCATGCGCCTGCTGCTGTCGAGCGCCACCTTGCTGACCCTGTTCATCGACCCCGAAAGCGCCGGCAAGCTGAGCAAGATCACCTGGCTGATCTTTTCCGCGTATACCATGCACAGCCTGCTGCTCTACGTGCTGGCCCTGCTGGGCCTCAGCCTGCCGCAGGACATCTTGCTGTACTGGCTGGACGTGGCCTGGTATGCGCTGATCGTGTTTTCCACCAGCAGCCACAACAATTTATTCTTCCTGTTCTTTTTCTTTGCCATCCTGACCTCGTCGTTCCAGCGGGGCTTCGAGGAAGGCGCGCGCGTCACCCTGGCCTCGGCCGGCCTGTTTGCCGCCACCGCCCTGTTCGGCGAAACGGATGCGGAACTGTCGCGCCTGCTATTGCGCACCACCTTCCTGCTGGCGCTCGGCTACATGATCGCCTACTGGGGCGGCTCGGCCATCACCCAGCGCAGCCACCTGGCGCTGCTGCGCGATGTCAGCCAGCTGTCCAATCCGCGCTTCGGCGTCGACCAGACCATCACCTCGGTGCTGGAAAAAACCCGCAGTTATTTCAACGGCCGCAGTTGCCTGCTGATCATGCAGGACAAGGGCACGCGTGTCTGGTCGCTGCGCAGCGTGATTCATACGGGTACGGGCGTCGTGCATACGAGTTCGCTCCTCAGCGACGACGCGGCCAGTCCCCTGCTCGCTTTCCCGCACGATAAAATCGCGCTGTACAACCAGCCCGCCGGCCCCTGGCTGCCATGGATAGGCGGCGCGCGCATGCTCGAGCCAAACAGCGGACGCTGGCTGCGGCATGACGACGCGGCGGGCGCCCGCCTGGCCGAACTGCTCGAAGCGCACGCCTTCATCAGCGCGCCGCTGCCCCTGCGCAATGGCAAAGGCCGGATCTTTATCGTGTCCGCCACCAGCATGAGCAAGACGGACGCCCTGTTTCTCAGCCATATCGGCGCGCAGGCGTTTCCCGTCATTGAAAACATCAACCTGCTCGACCGCCTGGCGTCGCAGGCGGCCTCGCGCGAACGCGAAAAGATCGCGCGCGACCTGCATGACACGGCCGTGCAACCGTATATCGGCTTGCGCCACGGCCTGGCCGCCCTGCGCAACGAAGCCACGCCGGGCAACCCGCTGCTGCCGGAACTGGAAAAGCTGATCATCATGTCGGGCCAGGTGATCACCGACCTGCGCAGCTACGCGCGCACGTTCAAGAATGGCCAGGTACAAAGCGAGCCGGAACTGCTGGTCGCGCTGCGCCGCCAGGCCACGCAGATCCGCGAATTCTATGGCATCGACATCGCCCTGCATATCGAAGGCGACCTGCACATCAACGACCGCCTGGCGGCCGAGGTATTCCAGATCGTCAACGAAGGCATGAGCAATATCCGCAAGCATACGTCGGCGCGCCACGGCGCCGTCAAGCTGACCTGCGTGCAGGGCGCGCTGCACATCAGCATCGACAACGAATGCGCCGCCGCGCACGTCCCCGATTTCCTGCCCGACTCGCTGGCCGAGCGCGCCGCCGCCCTCGGCGGCACGGCCCGCGTCACGCATGGCATGCTGGGCAACACCTCCGTCCAGATCGAGATCCCCATATGAATGACGTACGCCACATGCCACCGGCCAGCCATGTCATCAGCGTCATGCTGGTCGACGATCACAAGACCATGCTGTGGGGCCTGGAGCGCCTGATCGGCGGCGAGCACTCCGGCATGCGCGTGGTCGCCACGGCGTCCGACGGCACCGAGGCGCTGGAGCAGGCGAAGGCGCTGCAACCGGACGTGATCGTACTGGACCTGGACCTGGGCGGCATCAGCTCGCTGGCCATCCTGCCCGCGCTGGCGCAATGCGGCGGCACGCGCGTGCTGGTGCTGACGGCCAGCCACGACCAGGCCATCCTGGACCAGACGGTACTGAAAGGCGCGCGCGGCATCGTCAGCAAGGATGCGCCGGCGGAGATGGTGTTGAAGGCCATCGAAAAGGTGTACCAGGGCGAGCTGTGGCTGGAACACGCGATGCTGGGACGCATGCTGACGCAGTTGACCCAGCCCGGCGGCGGCTCGGCGCACGCCATCGCCATCGCCAGCCTGACCCTCAAGGAAAGAAAGATCATCGCCGCGCTGGTGCACGGCAGCGGCACGCCGGCCAAGCTGCTGGCGGACCAGCTGTTCATCTCCGAACACACCTTGCGCAATCACCTGACATCGATCTACCGCAAGCTGGGCGTGTACAACCGCCTGGAACTGTACGCCTACGCCACCAAGCACCAGCTGGGCCAATTGCCGCCCGGCGCCTGACGCCGCTGCCCCCTCCTGCCCGGCCACTGCACGGCCGCGCACACCCGTCCCCCGCCACCTCCCTGCGCCAGCCACCGGCTCGGCCTCCCTTCGCCCCTGCGCGCCAAACTCGACCATGACAATTGTCACGAAAAAAACAAGCAGTTCCTCCTTGCAATAAAAGGATGTTCTTCTGATGTAGATCAAGGTGCCGACTTCTATAGTGGATTTACCGGAGTGCAAATCACCGCGCGGCCCACCACGACACGGAGCACAGCATGCGCTTTGACAAGTTTCTTCCGACAGCCCTGATCACCTATTTGCAGGGCAAGGAAAAGGCTGCGTTCTACCGCTATGCACTTGTGGCGGCCCTCATGGCGGTGGTCTGCATCATCGGACTGCTGGCACTGGGCGAGAGTCCATGAGTACGCCAGGAAGCAACGCTGCCATGCCGTTTTACCCACCGCTGTACCTTAACCACTACCAGGAGTTGTCATGAACCTCATCAAAAACTTTATCCGCGAAGAAGATGGCGTCACCGCAATCGAGTATGGCCTGATCGCCGCCCTGATCGCCGTAGTCATCATCGCTGCCGTCACCATCGTCGGCACGCAGCTGAAAAAAACGTTCAGCACCATCGGCACCAAGCTCACCTCCGCCAACACCGCTGCCGCCTGAACACGGCAACCGGGCTGGCACGTCGCCAGTCCGGTTACCGCCAGGTCAACGCCACAGGCAAGTTTCCCCCTGCTCACCTATCAGAGGCCCATCGTGAAAACTCTCTTCAGCCGTTTATCCGACGAGTCCGCCGTCACGGCGATCGAGTACGCGCTGCTGGCGGGCCTGATCGCGGCAGTGCTGGTGATCACGATCACCCTGCTCGGTGACCAGGTCAAGCTGCTGTTCGTCTACGTCAAGGACCAAGTGGTCCTGGCCCTGTCATGAATACCCTGCGCGCCTCGCTGCGCACCCACCGCGCCCTGCTGCTGATCGTGCTGCTGTATGCCGCCGCGGCGGCACTGCTGGCCGGCGGCCTGCCCAGCGCCTCGGACACCCTCAACGTACTGGCCGGCTTCCTCGTGGCCATCCTCACGGGCCCCGTCTTCATCCTGTGCGGCTACACCATCCACGTCATGGTGGTGAAACGCCCGCACCGCCTGTGCCACTTTCTGTACCACGATCTGCGCCGCTACCTGAGCAACGAGCGCCTGCTGCACGCGCTGCCGGCCATGCTGCTGATCCCCGTCTTCGCCTCCAGCTTCACCGTCTTCAAGGCCGCCATCCCCCGCCTGCATCCGTACACCTGGGATGCCAGCCTGTCCGCCTGGGACATGGCGCTGCATGGCGGCAAGGCTCCATGGGAAAGGCTGCAGCCGCTGCTGGGCCACCCGCTCATCACGGGCCTGCTCAACTTCAGTTACCACTTCTGGTTCTTCCTGTTCTACGCCATCCTTTACTGGCTCATCCTCGATACCCGCCGGCCCCTGCTGCGCATGCAGTTCCTGCTCAGCTTTGCGCTGACCTGGATCGCTCTGGGCAGCATCCTGGCCGTGCTGTTTGCCTCGGTCGGCCCCTGCTACTACGGCCACCTGCACGCCAGCGACCCGTATGCGCCGCTGATGGCCTACCTGCATGACGCCAACCAGCACGTCCCCGTCTGGGCACTGCAAGTGCAGGACATGCTGTGGCAAGGCTATCAAAGCAAGGGCACGAACGGCGAACTGGGCATCTCCGCCATGCCCAGCATGCATGTGGCCACGGCCGTGCTGATGGCGATCATGGGCTGGAAAGTGAGCCGCGCCGCCGGGCTCGCCCTGTCCGCCTTCGCCGTGCTGATCCTGCTCGGCTCCATCCACCTGGGCTGGCACTATGCGCTCGACGGGTATGTAGGCGCAGCCGGCGCGGCGCTGGTGTGGCACCTGGTGGGACGCATGCTGGGCAGCCAGGCCGCGGCCCCCGCCATGAACCTGGCCACGGCGCCCTGCCTGAGCAAGGGAGGACTGACATCATGAGCGCCCGCCTGCCCATGCTGCTGTGCCTGGCCGTGCTGGCCGCCCTGCTCGCCGCCGCGCTGTGGCACGACCTGCGCACGCGCCGCATCCCCAACCTGCTGGTGCTGTGGGGTACGCTGGCGGGGCTGATCCTGAACAGCTTCGTGCCATCCGGCGCCGGCCTGTTCGACGCCTCCTTCGGCGGCCTGGGCCTGCTGCAGGCGCTGGCCGGCGCCGGCGCCGGACTGGCCCTGCTGCTGCCCATGTACCTGCTGCGCGCCCTGGGCGCCGGCGACGTCAAATTGATGGCCATGTGCGGCACCTTCCTCGGTCCCGATGCGGTGCTGGAAGCGGCCCTGCTGACCTTCCTGTGCGGCGGCGTGCTGGCCCTGGCCGCCGCGCTGGCAGGCCGCCGCCTGCGCCTGGTGCTGCGCAACACCTATCACATGATGCTGGGCGCGCTGCTGCACAGCCTTGCCGGCGGTGCCGCCACGATCGCCGAACCGCCGCCAGCCACCGGCAAGCTGGCCTACGCCTTCGCCATTGCCAGCGGCACCGCGCTGCAGGTGTTCCTGCAATACCACCATCTGTGGAGCCTGCGCTGAAACGCGCCGCTCCGACGACCAGCCACCACAGGACCCGACCATGCACACCCTCGCCACCCTCTGCCACTCGCGCCACGCCAGCCTGTTCACCAGCATCGCCATGGCTTGCCTGTGGACCTTCTTCGCCAGTGCCCACGTGGTGGGCTACCTGCAGGGCGGCGACTGGAGCTATTTGCTGTTCTGCGCCGCCGAAACCCTCGCCGCCCTGTTCTTCATCGTGCGCTCGGCCCCCGTCAGCGTCTCCACCGATGCGGGCGACTGGCTGCTGGCCATCGGCGCCACCTTCGCCCCCTTCCTGCTCTCGCCCGCCGACATTGCCATCTGGCCCGGCGCGCGCTACCTGCTGGCCCTCGGCAGCCTGCTGCAGATCGCCGGCCTGCTGTCGCTGAACCGCAGCTTCGGCCTGGTGGCGGCGCAGCGCGAGATCAAGACGGGCGGCGCCTACCGCGTGGTGCGCCATCCGCTGTATGCCAGCTACCTGATTTCCCTGAGCGGCTACCTGCTGGCCAATACCTCGCCCGTGAACGGCGTCGTGTACGTGCTGGCCATGCTGATGCTGGTGGCGCGCTTGCTGCGCGAAGAGCGCTTCCTGTCCAGCGACGTGCGCTACCGCGTCTACATGCGCCAGGTGAAATACCGCCTGCTGCCCTTCATTTTCTGATCACCTGCCACCCAAGCAAGAGGAGTATCTATCATGCCTGACACCTATCCAGAACGCAGCGACGGCGGCGGCATCGAGCCGGCGGCCAGGCGCGCGCCACGCACGGTCGAGGAAACGGGATTGCCCTTCCTGTTCCTGGTCGAACTGCTGGTCAAGATACTTTTCCTGCGCGGCCAGATCGGCCTGCCCGCCCTGTCGACGCACGTGAAACTGGGCGCCGGCGTGCTCGAACCGCTGCTGACCTTCATGCGCGCCGAAAAGCTGTGCGAAGCGCGCCGCAACGGCGGCAGCGGCACCGACGCCGACCTGTATTACCTGCTGGGCGACCAGGGCCGCCTGCGCGCCGCCGAGTACATGCGCCGCAATGCCTACAGCGGTCCCGCCCCAGTCACCCTGGCCGACTACAGCAACCAGGTGCTGGCGCAAAGCGTGGCGGACATGCAGGTCACCCGCGACGACGTGCAGCGCGAATTTCGCGACGTGGTGGCCAGTTCGGCCGTGCTCGACCAGCTGGGCGCGGCCATGAATTCCGGCCGCGCCCTGTTCTTCCACGGCCCCGCCGGCAGCGGCAAGAGCTACCTGGCCGAGCGCCTGAACGGCCTGCTCAGCGGCGCCATCGCCCTGCCCCATGCCGTGATGGTCGACGGCGAAGTGCTGCCCTTCCTCGACCCCATGCTGCACACGCTGTCGCACGGCGGCTCCGTGCCATCCGACCCGCGCTGGGTACGCGCCGAACGCCCCGCCGTGCTGACGGGCGGCGAGCTGACGCTCGACATGCTCGACCTGCAATTCGACCAGGGCAACCGGTTGTACCAGGCACCGCCGCACCTGAAGGCCAACAACGGCATCTTCATCATCGACGACCTGGGCCGCCAGCGCTGCTCGCCCGTGGAGCTGATGAACCGCTGGATCGTGCCGATGGCGCGGCATATCGATTACCTGTCGCTGCACACGGGCTACAAATTCCCCGTGCCCTTCGACGTCATCGTCGTGTTCTCGTCCAACCTGGCGCCGCAGCACCTGGCCGACGACTCCTTCCTGCGCCGCATCGGCTACAAGATCCACGTGGGCCCCCTGAGCGCCTACCACTACCTGGCCGTGTTCCGCAGCACCTGCGCCCAGCTGGGCATCAATTTCGACGAAGCCTCCTACACCTACCTGCTGCACCTGCACAGCCAGTGCCAGCGGCCCTTGCTGGCCTGCTATCCGCGCGACATCCTGGCGCAGGTGTGCGACCAGGCACGCTATGAAGACCACGCGGCGCAGCTGAATCCGGAAGTACTGCTGTGGGCATGGAAAAACTATTTCGGCAGCGATGACGACCTTGCAAGCACACATAACGGACCGGCAGCGGTCCAGCACAAAGGGGAAGCAAAATGAGAAACGCACGCGCTCTGACGATGATGGCCATTGCGGTCATCCTGGCGTTCGCCGCGGTCATCGTGGCCGCGCGCTGGATCAATGCCCAAGCCTCGGGCAACATCAACAAGGTGGCCGTGGCCCAGGTCGACATCAGCCTGGGCGCGCGCCTCACGCCCGACATGGTCCGCATGGTGGACTGGCCATCGAACGCGCTGCCGCCGGGCGCCATCAACGATCCGAAACTGCTGGAAACGCGCGTCACGCGCACCAGCATCCAGCACGGCGAACCGATCATGGAAGGCAAGCTGGCGCCTCCCGGCACGCAAGGCGGCCTGTCGGCCGTCGTCGCCGAGGGCAAGCGCGCCATGACCGTGCGCGTCAACGACGTGGTGGGCGTGGCCGGCTTCGCCCTGCCAGGCAACTTCGTCGACATCCTCGTCAACACCCAGGGCGAAGGGGCGCGCAAGACGCCGGACCGCGATCCGAACATATCCAAGATCGTGCTCGAACGCATCCTCGTGCTGGCCATCGCCCAGGAATCAAGCCGCGACGACACCAAGCCCAAGGTGGTCAACGCCGTGACCCTGGAGCTGACGCCGGAGCAAGCGGAAAAACTCGACCTGGCGCGCAGCGTAGGCACCCTGTCGCTGGTGCTGCGCAACCAGGTCGAGGACAAGCCCGTCAACACGGAAGGCGCCACCAAATCCAGTTTGCTCGATGAAAAAGTCGCCATGGCGGCCCCCGCCGCCATGGTGCAAGCCAAGCCGCTCCCGCGCCGCCGTCCTGCCGCAGCAGCTGCGCCACAGGCCGGTCCACGCGTCGATGTCATCAAGGGGCTGGAACGCAGCTCCCAACAATTCTAACCTGCACCAGAGGAGCCTAGCCATGAGTACATATCGCACAGCAAGCGGCATCCGGGGCCTGCGCCTGGCGCTTGCCATCGCCGCCATCGGCGCCCTGGCGCCCCGGGCGCACGCCGAGCCAGTCGCCGCCACGGCCGCTACCGCTGCCGCTGCCGAAACGGGCGCCGCCAGGAGCAGCCGGGCCGCCGTCCGTCCCAAGTCCACGCCGCCGCAAAGCGAATCGCGCGCCGGCCGCACCGAGATGGCACCGCAAATGAGCCTGGCCGAAGGCAAGTCAACCCTGGTGCGCCTGCCGTTCGCCGCCAGCCGCATGTCCGTCGGCGATCCGCGCATCGCCGACGTGATCCTGCTCAACCCCACCGAGGTGTACCTGCTGGGACGCTCCGTCGGCACCACCAACCTGATCCTGTGGAACAAGAGCAATGACGCCACCATCATCGACCTGGCCGTCGGCATCGACAGCAGCAGCCTGCAGGCACGCATGGCCGAGCTGCTGCCGAACGAAAAGATCCACGTCACGGTGGCGGGCGACACCCTGATCCTGTCGGGCATGGTCAGCGATGTCGTCAAGGCCGACCAGGCCCTGTCGCTGGCCAACGCCTATGTGCAGCGCAGCAGCCGCAGCGGCGGCGCCACCTCCGGCGCAGCGCCGGCCGCAGGCGCCGCCGCTCCCGCCGCCGCGCCCGATGCGGGCATGCCGCGCGTGATCAACCTGCTGTCGATCGCCGCGCCGCAGCAGGTGATGCTGGAAGTGAAGGTGGCCGAAGTGTCGAAGGTGCTGGTCGACCAGCTGGGCGCCAGCCTGGGCATCAACAAGACCATCGGCAGCTGGTCGTATTCGCTGCTGTCCAGCCTGCTCAGCAACAATCCCAGCGGCTTGAGCGGCGCCAGCAAGAACAACTTCTTCAACCTCGACGCGCAAAAACGCGATGGCCTGATCAAGGTGCTGGCCGAACCGAACATCATGGCCATCAGCGGCCAGGAGGCGAGCTTCCTGGCCGGCGGCAAAATCTTCATCCCCGTCAGCCAGACCAACAATGGCGGCGTACCCACCATCACCCTGGAAGAGAAGGAATTCGGCGTGGCCGTGAAATTCACGCCCACCGTGCTCGAAGGGGGACGCATCAACCTGAAGGTGGCGCCGGAAGTGTCGGACCTGAACAAGGACGGCATCGGCATCACGGCCACCGGCATCTCGGCCACGGCCGTCCTGCCTTCGTTTACGACGCGGCGCGCCACCACCACGGTGCAGCTGTTCGACGGTCAGAGCTTCGCCATCGGCGGCTTGATCAAGAACAACGTGACCAGCAATATCAAGGCCTTGCCGGGCCTGGGCGAAGTGCCCGTGCTGGGCGCCCTGTTCCGCAGCACGGACTTCCAGACGGACCGCTCGGAACTGGTCTTCATCATCACGCCGCACCTGGTCAAGCCGCTGCCGCCCGACTACAAGCTGCCCACCGACGGCTACATCCAGCCGACGCGCGGCGACATGTTCATGCAGGGAAAAATGGAAGGCAGCGCCCCTGCGCCCGCAGCGGCACAGGAACCAGCACCAGCGGCCCCCATGCCGCCGCAAGCAGCCGCGCCCCAGCCTGCCGCCGGCTTCGACCTCAAATAGGAGAACACCATGAAAACCGCACATTGCCTGCCTTGCGCCGCCCTGGTATGCCTGCTGGCCGGCTGCACCGCCACCACCACGCCCGTGCTCGATTCGCACTTCGGCGAATCGGTGGCCCTGCTCAAGGCGCAGCAGATCATGTATCCGGACGCCTACCGCAATGCCAACCCCGTCAGCGGCATCGACGGCAAGGCAGGCGCCAGCGCCTACCAGCGCTACCAGAAATCGTTCGCAGCGCCGGACCCGCAACCGAATGTCTTCACCATCGGCGTGGGCGGACGCCAGTAGGCGCCAGTCCCGCGATGCACTTCCCCCAGGCCACCAGGAGACAGCCATGAACACCGCATTCCGCAGGCACGACAAGCAGCAGGGCGCGATCGCCATCGTGCTGGGACTGACCCTGGTGGTACTGTTTGCCATGGGCGGCCTGGTGCTGGACCTGGGCCACCTGTACATCGCCAAGACGGAGCTGCAGAACGGCGCCGACAGCTCGGCGCTGGCAGGCGCCTTGGAACTCGATCAAAGCGCCGGCGGCATCGACAACGCGCAGACGAAGGCCATCGCCATCGCGCAAAAGAACCGCTACGATTTTTCCACCGCGCTGACCCTGACGGCCGCCAACATCAGCTTCGGCCCCAGCCCGGACGGCCCCTGGTCGTCCGGCGCCAGCGCCCGCACCAGCCCCCAGGGCCAGACCTTCATCCGCGTCGACACGGGCAGCAAGACCTTCGCCACCTACCTGATGGGCATCGCCGGCATCGCCAGCACCAGCACCTCGGGCGTGGCGGTGGCGGGCCGCTTCGTCAACGACGTCACGCCGATCGGCGTGTGCGCCGTCGATCCGGCCAACAAGACGGCGCAATACACGTATCCGGCCGCGCCGGCCGGCACGGGCCTGACGGAACTGCTGGAATTCGGTTTCCGCCGCGGCGTCACCTACAACCTGTTCGGCCTCAATCCGCTGGGCGGCCCGTCCGATCCCTACCTGATCAACCCGGTCGATGCGCCCCCTGGCGCCTGCGACGCGTCGCATGCCAGCGCCAATTCCACCGCGCCCTTCATGTGCACGGGCAGCAGCGCCGTCGTCAGCAGCGGCTCGGGCAAGGTCTACACGAACACGGGCTTGAGCGCCGGCAAGATCGCAGCGGCCCTCAATTCGCGCTTCGACGATTACAGCGGACCATCCGTGTGCGATCCCGCCACAGCGCCGCCCGATACCAACATCAAGGAATATCCATGCAATGGCGGCTCGTCGCCCTGCGTCGCCAGCGCCGCCAACTCGCCGCCCACCGGCTGGATGGAACCGGGCGCCAGCACCCTGCCCAGCCAGCAATCGGTCAGCCTGTCCGGCAGCAAGCCGAACTACCGCCTGCCGCCGACCTTCACGACGCCCGTGACGGCGGCCCAGGCGCAGTTCGCCGGCTACGGCGTGCTGTGGTCCTACGGCCCCGCCTACCAAAGCAACGGCGCCACCCCGGCCAAGGCCGGCACAGCCTATAGCGTCGCGGACGCCAACGCCAATCCCATGTACAGCACGGCCAAGGCGAACTACTTCGACACGGCCAGCTACCCCGTCAGCCCCGGCGCAAGCTTTCCTGCCAGTACGCCGCCTTCGCCGTACAACCAGACCAGCGGTCCCACGTTCCAGGCGCCCTCGGCAGCCCATCCGGGCCGCAACAACCGGCGCATCCTCAACGTGGTACTGGTCGACTGCCGCACGGCGCCCGTGGGACCGGCCTCGTGCGGCGCCATGGATGCGGTGGGCATCGGCAAATTCTTCATGACGATGAAGGCCGATTTCAGCGGCGGCGCGCGCCTCGACGTCGAGTTCGCGGGGCTGATCGAGCCCGTGCCGAATTCCGAAATCAAACTCTACAAGTGAGGCGGCCATGCGCATCCCCCTTCCCCCCCTCAGGCAGCGCGGCGGCGCCGCCGTCGAATTCGGCATCGTGCTGGCCCTGCTGGTCACCCTGCTGGCCGGCATCTTCGGCTTCGGCCGCGCCTTCTGGTACTACGACGCGCTGACCAAGGCCACGCGCGACGCGGCGCGCAACATGTCCGTCAAGGCCAAGGCCGGCATCGCCTCGCAGGGCGTGCCGGCGGCCAGGCAGACGGTGGTCGATGCAGCCGTCAGCGCCGGCATCAGCGGCTTCACCACGGCCAATGTGACGGTCACCTGCCTGGACGCGAGCTTCAACGACAGCAGCTGCACCGATGGCACGGCGCCGGGCGGCATCCGCGTCGAAGTCGTCAACTACACGCTGTCGGTGGGCCAGTACCTGCCCTTCGTCATCGGCGCGGCCAGCAGCTATGCCACGCCGCTGTCGCCGCGCACCACCATGCGCTACATGCTGTAAGGAGAACGCCATGCGCCACCGCCTTCCGCTTGCACCCCGGGCCGGCCGCCAGCACGGCGCCGCCGCCGTCGAATTCGCCCTGGTGGCGTTGCTGTTTTTCACCCTGCTGTTCGGCATCCTCGAATTTGGCCGCATGCTGTACCTGTACAACACGGTGCAGGAAGTGAGCCGCCGCGCCGCGCGCGAAGCGGTGGTGCGCTGGATCGACCAGACCGACGCCATCAAGACGCTGGCCCTGTTCGGCGGCACGGCCCTGCCGGCCGCGCCGGAACTGACGGCCGCCAACATCACCATCCGCTACCTGAACAAGAGCGGCGCCGAAGTGACCTCGCCGCCGCTGGACCCGGGCGACAACCTGTCGGCCTGCGGCGACAACACGCGCACGGCCAGCTGCATCGACAGCGTGCGCGTGTCGATCGACAACGTCAGCTATACGCCGATGGTCAGCCTGTTCGGTTTTCTCAATATCGCCGTGCCCGCCTCGGTGGTGGTCATGCACGCCGAAAGCCTGGGCTTCCAGATCAACTGAACGCCTTTACCGGGGAGTATCAAGTGAATATCGTCATCGTCTCGAAAAATGAAGCCCAGCTCAAGCGGCTTACCCGCCTGCTGCGCGAACGCAGCGCGGCCGACCGCGTCACGCTGCTGGCGAGCATACCGGATGTCTTCGACAACGGCGTCACGCCGGACTTGCTGCTGCTGGAGCAGGAGCAGGCGGGCGAAGCGGAGCTGGAACGGCTGGAGCTGCTGGGCGGGCGCCATCCGAACCTGGCCATCATCGTGCAATGCCCGCAGCAAAGTCCGCAATTCCTGCTGCGCTCGATGCGTGCCGGCGTGCGCGAAGTGCTGCAGCCCGACGACGACGCGGCCCTGTGCGCCGCCTTGCGCCGCATCGAGGAAAAATTGCAGAAGCAGGTCACGCGCAAGGGCCAGGTACTGGCCTTCGTCTCGTGCAAGGGCGGCAGCGGCGCCACCTTCATCGCCGCCAACCTCGGCTACGCGCTGGCCGCCGGCGAGCAGCGCAAGGTGGCGCTGTTCGACCTGAACCTGCAGTTCGGCGATGCCGCCCTGTTCGTCTCGGACCACAAGCCGGCCACCACCCTGTCGCAGCTGTCGCAGCAGATCGTGCGCCTCGACGCCTCGCTGCTGAACGCCAGCATGATCCAGATCACGCCCGCCTACAGCGTGCTGGCCGCCGCCGACGATCCGGCCCACGCGGCCGACATCGAAGCGGACCATATCGACCGTCTGCTGAGCCTGGCGCGCAGCCAGTACGACTACATCCTGCTCGACGTGGGACGCGGCCTCGATGCCGTCAGCGTGCGCGCGCTGGACCGGGCCGACCTGATCTTCCCCGTGCTGCAGGCAACCTTGCCGTACGTGCGCGACGGCAAGCGCCTGCTCGACGTGTTCCGCGGTCTCGGCTACCGCGAAGACAAGATCCGCCTGATCCTGAACCGCTATGCCAGCAGCGACAGCATCCGCGTGGCCGACCTGGAAGCGGCGTATGGCAAGCACGTCTACAAATCCATCCCCAACCACTACGAGGCGGTGGCGGCCTCCGTCAGCCAGGGCGTGCCCATCCTCAAGCTGGCCCCGCACAATCCCGTCTCGCGCGCACTGCAGGAGCTGGCCGCCAGCCTGGCCGGCGAAACCCCGCCAGCCGCGCAAGGCTGGGTGGCGCGGCTGCTGGCGCGTGCCTGAGGTTCCAACCAGATACCCCCATACACCGGAGACCGACCATGACTGCCGAAAAACTCACCCTGCGGGACCGCCTGGGCTATGCCCAGGATGACGCCAGCCTGAACGACGATGCCGCGCACCAGGGCGCAGCCAGCCACAGCTACCAGCAACTCAAGCACCGCACCCACCAGGCGCTGCTCGACCGCGTCGACCTGGAAGGCATGCAGCGCCTGTCGCGCGAACAGATCCGCGAAGAGCTGAAAATCCTCGTCAGCGACGTGCTCACGGAAGACAATGTGGTGATCAACGAGCTGGAACGGCGCTCGCTGATCCGCGACATCCAGGACGAGGTGCTCGGCTTCGGCCCGCTCGAACCGCTGCTGGCCGATCCCGGCGTGTCCGATATCCTCGTCAACACCTACCGCCAGGTGTACGTCGAGCGCCATGGCCGCCTGGAGCTGAGCGACGTCTGTTTTACCGACGACGCCCATCTGATGAAAATCATCGACAAGATCGTCTCGCGCGTGGGGCGGCGCATCGATGAATCGAGCCCCATGGTCGATGCGCGCCTGCCCGACGGCTCGCGCGTGAACGCCATCATCCCGCCGCTGGCCATCGACGGCCCAGTGATGTCGATCCGCCGCTTCTCGGCCCAGCCCCTGCGCCTGGCCGACCTGATGCTCAAGCACAGCCTGACGGAGGAAATGAGCACCACCCTGCAGGCGCTGGGCAAGGCCAAGGTCAACATCCTGATCTCGGGCGGCACGGGCAGCGGCAAGACCACCATGCTCAATGCGATTTCCGGCTTCATCAGCACGGCCGAACGCATCGTCACCATCGAGGATGCGGCCGAACTGCAGATGCAGCAGCCGCACGTGGTACGGCTGGAAACGCGGCCGGCAAACATCGAGGGCAAGGGCGAAGTGACGCAGCGGGCGCTGGTGCGCAACGCGCTGCGCATGCGCCCCGACCGCATCATCCTGGGCGAGGTGCGCGGCGCCGAGGCGCTCGACATGCTGGGCGCCATGAACACGGGCCACGAAGGCTCGATGGCCACCATCCACGCCAACACCCCGCGCGACGCGCTGACGCGGCTGGAAAACATGATCAGCATGGCCTCGGCGGGCCTGCCCGTGAAAGCCATGCGCCAGCAGATCAGTTCCGCCATCAGCGTGGTGGTGCAGGTGGCGCGCCTGACGGACGGCAAGCGCAAGATCATTTCGATCCAGGAAATCACGGGCATGGAAGGCGAGATGATCACCATGCAGGAAATCTTCACCTTCCGCCAGACGGGCATCGGCGAGGACGGCACGGTGCAGGGGCATTTCCATGCCAGCGGCGTGCGGCCGCATTTCCTGGAACGTCTGCGCGCCTTCGGCATCAGCCTGCCGGAAACCCTGTTCGATCCCGCCCGCCAGTACCATTAAGGGGAGCATCATGGACTATCTCTATTACGTATTCGCCATCCTCACCTTCATCGCCGTGGTGCTGCTGATCGAGGGGCTGTACCTGGCGTGGAACACGTCGCGCGGCCCGGAAGCGGAACGGGTCGCGCGCCGCCTGCGCATCATGTCGGCCGGCGCGCATGGCGACGCGGGCAGTTCGATGATCAAGAAGCGCCTGCTGAGCGACACCCCGGCCCTGCAGCGCGTGCTGCTCAGCGTGCCCCGCGTGCATGCGCTCGACCGCCTGCTGGAACAGTCGGGCCTGAGCTGGAGCGTGGCCAGCTTCGCCGGCGTGATGCTGGCCTCGGCCGGCGCGGCGTTTTTGCTGCTCAGCTACTTCAGCGTGCCGTGGCTGCTGCGCCTGCCCCTGGTGGCCGGCGCGGCCCTGCTGCCGCTGCTGGTGGTCTTGCGCGCCAAGGCCAAGCGCCTGCAGCGCATCGAGCAGCAATTACCCGATGCGCTGGACCTGATGGCGCGCGCCCTGCGCGCCGGCCACGCCTTTCCCACCGCCCTGAAAATGGTCGGCGATGAAATGAACGCGCCGCTGGCCGTGGAATTTCGCGCCACCTTCGACGAAGTCAATTTCGGCATCGCCATGCAGGATGCCCTGATGAACCTGGCCACGCGCGTGCCCAGCACGGACTTGCGCTACTTCGTCATCGCCGTGCTGATCCAGCGCGAAACGGGCGGCAACCTGGCCGAACTGCTCGACAGCATCAGCCGCATCATCCGCGAGCGCATCAAGCTGCTGGGACAGGTGCGCGTGCTGTCGGCCGAAGGCCGGCTGTCGGCCTGGATCCTGTCGCTGCTGCCCTTCGGCGCGGCGGCCATGATCCACCTGACCAATCCGCAGTTCCTGGAAATGCTGTTCGTCGACCCGGGCGGACGCAAGATGCTCGTCGGCGCACTGCTGCTGATGGTGTGCGGCGTCCTGGTCATGCGCAATATCATCCGCATCCGTGTCTGAGCCCGCAAGGAGAATCCTCATGAACCCCGTCCATTTCGCCTTCCTCGCCCTGCTCTTCATTGCCGTCTTCGGCACCGTGCTGGTGGCCATGCGCAGCTTTGCACCCGATCCCATGCGCCAGCGCATGGACAACGCCACCGGCAAGAGCGCGGCAGCGCCTGGCGCCTCCGCGCCCAGCCCCTGGCTGGCGCGCATGGTGCGCCTGAGCGGCCCCCTGGCCAAACTGTCGCTGCCCGACCAGGGCTGGGAAGGCTCCGTGATGCGCCGGCGCTTCATGAATGCCGGCTTGCGCCAGGCGTCGGCGCCCATCCTGTTCTTTTCTGCCAAGACCATGCTGGCCATCGGCCTGCCCCTGCTGCTGTTCCTGGGACTGAGCGCCTCGGGCAGCCAGATGGCGGGCAAGGCACTGCTGTTCTGGCTGCTGATCGTCGCCGCCGTCGGCTACTACCTGCCTAATATTGTCCTGGCGCAAATGATCAAGCGGCGCCAGCGCGATATTTTCGAAAGCTTTCCCGATGCGCTGGACTTGATGACGGTGTGCGTGGAAGCGGGCCTGGCCATGGATGCGGCACTGGCCAGGGTGGCCGCGGAAATCGCCCTGAAAAGCGCCGTGCTGGCCGAGGAACTCCACCTGGTGATGCTGGAACTGCGCGCCGGCAACACCAGGGAGCGGGCGCTGCGCAACCTGGCCCTGCGCACGGGCGTCGAGGATGTCGACGCGCTGGTGGCCATGCTGATCCAGGCCGAACGCTTCGGCACCAGCATCGCCGCCTCGCTGCGCGTGCAGTCGGACCAGCTGCGCACCAAGCGCCGCCAGATGGCCGAGGAAGAAGCGGCGAAGATCGCCCTCAAGTTGCTGTTTCCGCTGATCTTTTTCATCTTCCCGTCGCTGCTGGTCGTCCTGATGGGACCAGCCTTCCTGCAAATCTACCGCGTGCTCCTGCCCAGCATGGGCAGCGGCAACTGACCGGAGAACCGCCATGTCACAGCACACTCCTCTGATGCTCTTGCTCGCCTGCGCCGGCCTGCTGCCCGCCTGCGGCCACCTGCCGGGTCCGGCCAGCCAGGGCGGTCAAGGCACCCATGTTGCGCCGCCCCAGGCGCGCATCGATGACAGCCCCGCCACCCGCAGCACCGCGTTCTGCAAGCTGGGCAAGCGCCTGCAGGAGCTGGGCGACTCGCGCGCGGCGCTGGCCGCGTACCGCGAAGCCCTGCTGCTTGAACCCGGCTCGGCCGATGCGCGCAATGGCGCCGCCGTGCTGCACGCGCAGCTGGGCCAGCTGGAAACGGCCCGCGCCATGCTGCAGGCGCTGGCACAGGAAGCGCCCACGGCCAGGACCTACAACAACCTCGGCTACGTGCTGTATCTGCAGGGCGATTACGCGCAGGCGGCAAGCGTGCTGCGCCAGTCGCTGCAGCTCGACAACGGCCAGCAGCCGGCGCGCGCCAACCTGGAGCTGGCCATCGCGGCGCTGGCGCGCAGTGTCAGCACGGTCGATGCCGTCGATGTCACCGCGGACGTCATCGCGCCCGACCTGGCGCCGGCGCCCGCACCAGCGGCGCCGGCCAGCCGCCTGCAACTGACGCAATTGCAGCCGAATATCTTCGCGCTGAGCTGGCGCGACGCTCCCGTGGCGACGCGCGCCGCCGTGCCCGTTCCCGTGAAGCCGGCAGCGCCGCTGGCGCCGCTGCCACGGCTGGAAGTCATCAACGGCAATGGCGAAACGGGGATGGCGGCGCGCATGCGCGGCATGCTGGGCGGCATGGGCATCAGCGTGCTGCGGCTGGGCAACCAGCGGCCATACGGCGTCCAGGCCAGCAGCATCGTCTACCGGCCCGGCCATGCGCAGGCGGCTGCCGCCCTGGCCCTCGCCTTGGGCGGCATGCCGCAGCTGCAAGCGGCGGGCGACAGCGGCATCGGCACGGGCGCCGACCTGCGTTTATTGCTGGGAAAGGATGCGGCGGCCAGCCTGCGCGCGCCGGACGCGCGCCTGGCATCGAACGCGCAGTAACGGCGGCGTCAGCGCGGCAGCAGGCGGCGGTCGGCGGGATTGAGCAGGAAGCCCTGCAGGATCTCCTGCAGTTGCGGCAGCTTCGCCACGTAGGCGGGGATGCCCAGCTGGCGCGCGCCGAAGTAGTGGGCGATGAGGTCGCCCTGCTGTTCCATGTTGAAGTCGGACAGAACGCCGCCCGCCTGCGCGTCGTAGCGGTAGGCGCGCTGCCGGATGTAGCCGCCGCACAGGGCCAGCAGCACGCCATGCAGCAGCACGCTGTAGCCAAGCTGATACTGCCACACGTGCACCATCTCGTGGATGAAGAACAGCTTGCCGCCGTTGCCTTCGCGGGAAAAATCGTCGCGGTACTGGGCCGGCATGAAGTGCAGGCTGCCGCGCGGCGTCATCGCCGTGTTCTGGTCCTGCAAGCCGAACGGTAAAAAGGAGCCGCGCACGACGCGCACGCGCGCGTAGTCGATGGCGCCCTGGAAGACGCTGCGGGCCATGGCGGTTTCGCCGATGGTGAGGGGGCGGCGCAAGACGCGCATGGCACTCCGTCAGAAGAAAAAAGCGGCAAGCACGCAAGCTTACCGCTCCGGTGCCGCTTACGCGGATCGTAAACCGCTGGCTGCCTTGGCGATTTCCGTGATGCGGTCCCAGTTGCCGGCCGCGATCGCGTCTTTCGGCGTCAGCCACGAACCGCCCACGCAGGCGACGTTCTTGCACGCCAGGAACTGCGACGCCGTCTCTTGCGAGATGCCGCCCGTCGGGCAGAACGTGATGTCCGGCAGCGGGCCGTAAATGGCGTTGAGCATGCCGATGCCGCCCGCCGGCACGGCCGGGAACAGTTTCAGCTGCTGGAAGCCGTTTTCGCGCGCCGCCATCACTTCGCCCGGCGTCATCACGCCTGGCAGCAAGGGCAAGCCGCTGCTTTTCGCCGCCGCCACCAGCGCCGACGTCAGGCCTGGCGAGACGCCGAAGACGGCGCCCGCGTCGCGCGCCTGCGCGAATTCCTCGGGACGGGTCAGGGTGCCCACGCCGACGATGGCGCCCGGCACGGCCGACATGGCGCGGATCGCTTCGAGGCCGTGCTTGGTGCGCAGGGTTACTTCCAGCACGCGGATGCCGCCCGCCACCAGCGCGCGCGCCAGCGGTACGGCGTGTTCAGGATCGTCGATCGCAATCACGGGGATCACGCTCGAGGTGCGCATAATTTCCAGTAGTGTCATGGTCATCTCTTATTTCCTAGCCAAAAAGTCTTCATCGGAACCCGGTACGGTATCGCCGACATTGTCGGCGTCGTGCAAGGCGACGGTGGTGGGGATCGGCGACGGCAGGCCGAAGGTGGTGGCACCCTCTTCCGCCGCGCTGACGGTGGAACGGAACATGGAAAACAGCTCGCGGCCCATGCCGACGTGGTTCGGCGACAGGTCGGCCGTGACCAGCGCACGCGCGTGCCAGACGTCGGCCGGCACCAGCGCCTCCAATACGCCCGTGAAGGCGTCGAGGCGGATGATGTCGCCGTCGCGCACGAGGCCCAGGGGGCCGCCGGCGAGGATTTCAGGCGAGACGTGGATGGCGGCCGGCACCTTGCCCGACGCGCCCGACATGCGCCCATCGGTGACCAGCGCCACGTGGCGGCCCGCATCCTGCAGGTTGGCCAGCGCCGGCGTCAGCGCATGCAGTTCCGGCATGCCGTTGGCACGCGGGCCCTGGAAGCGCAGCACGGCGACGAAGTCGCGGTCCAGCTTGCCGCCTTTGTAGGCAGCCATGAAATCTTCCTGCGAATTGAACACCAGCGCCGGCGCTTCCACCGTGCGGTGCTGCGGCTTGACGGCCGAGACCTTCATCACGGCGCGGCCCAGGTTGCCTGCGACCAGGACCATGCCGCCGTCCGGTGCGAACGGGTTCGAGGCGGGGCGCAGCACGCTTTCGTCGGCGCTGGCGGCCGGTGCATCTTTCCAGAAGACCTTGCCGTCTTCGCCGAGGAACGGTTCCATGCAGTGCGCGCGCAAGCCGTGGCCCAGGATGGTGTTGACGTCTTCGTGCAGCAAGCCCGCATCCAGCAGTTCGCGGATCAGGTAACCGGTGCCGCCGGCCGCGTGGAAATGGTTCACGTCGGCGTCGCCGTTCGGGTAGATGCGCGTGAGCATCGGCACGATGGCCGACAGTTCATTGAAATCGTTCCAGTCGATGACGATGCCGGCCGCCTTGGCGATGGCCACCAGGTGCAAGGTATGGTTGGTCGAACCGCCCGTGGCCAGCAAGCCCACGACGGCGTTGACGATACATTTCTCGTCGACAATATGGCCGACTGGCAAGTAATTGGCGCTTTGCGCCGTGATGCCGGCGGCGCGCTGGGCGGCGGCGGCCGTCAGCGCATCGCGCAGCGGCGTGTTCGGCGTGATGAAGGCGGCGCCCGGCAAATGCAGGCCCATCACTTCCATCAGCATCTGGTTGCTGTTCGCCGTACCGTAGAAGGTACAGGTGCCGGCGCCGTGGTAGGCTTTCGACTCGCCTTCGAGCAAGTCTTCGCGCGTGGCCTTGCCTTGCGCATACAGTTGGCGCACCTTGGCTTTTTCCTGGTTCGACAGGCCCGATGTCATCGGACCTGCCGGCACGAAGACGGCCGGCAAGTGGCCGAAGTGCAGCGCGCCGATCAACAGGCCCGGCACGATCTTGTCGCACACGCCCAGGTACAGGGCGGAGTCGAACATATTGTGCGACAGCGCCACGGCCGTCGACATGGCGATGGTGTCGCGCGAAAACAGCGACAGTTCCATGCCCGGCTGGCCTTGCGTCACGCCATCGCACATGGCGGGCACGCCGCCGGCGAACTGGGCGACGGCGCCCACTTCGCGCACAGCTTGCTTGATAATCTGCGGGAAGCCTTCAAACGGCTGGTGCGCCGACAGCATGTCGTTGTACGAGGACACGATGGCCACGGACGGCTTCTTGTATTCCTTCAGCGACAGCTTGTCGTTGGCGGGAAAGGCGGCAAAGCCGTGCGCCAGGTTGGTGCACGACAGGGCGCCGCGCTGTACGCCCTGGATGCGGGCCGCATCCAGATGCGCCAGATAGGCGCCGCGCGATGGCCGGCTGCGCGCGATGATGCGCGCTGTTACGGATTCGACTACTGGATGCAGCGCCATATGGATTTCCTTAAAAATGAGTATTTCGTGAAATTTTACTACAAAATGGCGAAGAAGACGCACTCTTGCGTGGCCCAACAACACAAATAAGCCACGAATTGCGGCATATCAAAGCAAACCCGGGCAATATCGCGTAGCAGCACCGGCCAACCCATCTCTTGTATACCAATGGCGCAATCGCTAAAAAAGCACAACAAAATCAGCTTCGCATCACAAACTGTAGTGAAATTACGTTTTTCTGATGTATTATTCTCACACCAACGCCGGATCCGCAGTTCGCCACCCCGAACGCACCGCGCTCCTTTTAACCGAGACAAGCACCCAAGCCGACCGCCATGCGCCAGCCAGCACCTACTCCTGCCATCACCACCACCGCCAGTTTCCAGTCCCTGCAAGCGCATGGCGCCAGCCTGCGCGACGTGCATCTGCGCCAGCTGTTCGCGGCCGATCCCGCGCGCTTTGCCAGCATGACGGTCGATGCGGCCGGGCTGCTGCTCGATTACTCGAAGAACCGGGTCGACGCCACCGCCATGCGCCTGCTGATGGACCTGGCCCGCGAACGCGGCGTGGAAGCGCAGCGCGAAGCCATGTTCACTGGCGAGAAAATCAATCTTACCGAACATCGGGCCGTTCTGCATACCGCCTTGCGCGCGCCACGCGGCACGAAGCTGGTGGTCGATGGCCAGGATATCGATGCCGACGTGCAAGATGTGCTGCAACGCGTCAAGGCGTTTACGGACAAGGTGCGCAATGGCAGCTGGCTCGGCTATACGGGCAAGCCGATTTGCGACATCGTCAACATCGGCATCGGCGGCTCGGACCTGGGCCCGAAAATGGCGTGCCTGGCGCTGCGCTCCTACGCCAACCCGGGCCTGGAAATGCACTTTGTTTCCAACGTCGACGGCCACGACATGGAAGCGACCCTGTCGAAAGTCGATCCGGAAACCACCCTGTTCATCGTCGCCTCGAAAACTTTTGTTACGGCTGAAACCATGCTCAACGCCAACACGGCGCGTGCCTGGTTCCTGCTCGAAGGCGAAGAAACCGACTTGGCCAAGCATTTTGTGGCCGTCTCGACCAACACGCAAGCCATCGTCGACTTCGGCATTTCCCCGGACAACATGTTCCCGTTCTGGGACTGGGTCGGCGGCCGCTATTCCGTCTGGTCCTCGATCGGCCTGGCCGTGGCGCTGTCCATCGGCTTTGAATACTTCAGCGATTTCCTCGCCGGCGCGCATGCGATGGACCAGCACTTCCGCCAGGCCCCGCTGGAACAGAACATGCCCGTGGTGCTGGCCATGGTCGGCTTCTGGAACCGCCAGTTCCTCGATTGCGGCTCCGTTTCCATCGCGCCGTACCACCAGGACTTGAGCCGCTTTGCCGCCTATCTGCAACAGCTGGACATGGAAAGCAATGGCAAGCGCGTCACCAAGGATGGCGTGCCCGTCGACGTGCCGACCGGTCCCGTCATCTGGGGCGATTGCGGCACGAATGCGCAGCATGCGTATTTCCAGCTGCTGCACCAGGGCACGGACGTCACGCCCATCGACTTCATCGCCGCCCTGCGCGCCACGCACGATTTGCCGGGCCACCACGACGCCCTGCTGGCGAACTGCTTCGCCCAGTCGGAAGCCTTCATGACGGGCAAGACGGGCGAGGAAGTGCGGCTTGACTTGCAGGCGCAAGGCTTGCCGGACAGCGAAATCGAAGCGCTGGTGCCGCACAAGACTTTCCCCGGCAACCGTCCCAGCAACACCATTTTGATGGACCAGCTGACCCCGACCACGCTGGGCGCCCTGATCGCGCTGTACGAACACAAGACCTTCGTGCAGGGCGTCTTGTGGAACGTCAACAGTTTTGATCAGTGGGGCGTGGAACTGGGCAAGGTGCTGGCCAAGAAAATCCAGGCCGAACTGACAGGCGAAGCCCGTCCCGACCATCACGACAGCTCGACCAATGGCTTGATTGCCCTGGCGAAAGCCGCCAAGGCGGCGTATTAACTTAATTGAGGTTTATGAATATTTACGAAATCAAAGTAGTCAGCGACAAGCCCATGCAAGTGGGCGAATGCCCGCTATGGCATGGCAAGGAAGCGGCCCTGTACTGGGTCGACATCGATGGCCGCGCCGTGCACCGCTTGCACCCCGCCAGCGGCAAGCATGAACAGTGGAGCATGCCGACGGAACCGTCGGCGCTGGCCATCAACGCGGGCGGCGGCCTGATCGTGGCCTTGCGCAGCGGCTTTGCCCACCTCGACACGAAGACGGGCAGCCTGGCGGAAATCGCCCCGGCGCCGTTCGACATGGCCACCACGCGCTTCAACGATGGCAAGGTCGACCCGGCCGGCCGCTTCTGGGTCGGCACGATTTTCGAGCCGCGCAGCACCGATGCGGCAGAAATGTTCGTGTTGGAAAAAGGACAAGTGCGCAAGGTCTGGTCGGGCGGCATGACGGTATCGAACGGCCTGGGCTTTTCCCCGGACAAGCGCACCATGTACCACTCGGATACCACCACGCACCGCATCGACCGCTTCGATTTCGACGCGACGACAGGCGCCATTTCCGCGCCGCAGCCATTCCAGCGCTTTTCCACGGACAAGAAAGCCTTTGATTACGGCGGGCGCCCCGATGGCGCAGCCGTCGACAGCGAAGGTAATTACTGGTCGGCCATGTTTGAAGGCGGCAAGATCTTGCGCTTCGCCCCCGATGGCCATCTGCTGGGCGAAATTAGCGTGCCCGTGCGCTGCCCCACCATGGTGACGTTCGGCGGCCCCGACCTGCGCACCCTGTACATCACCAGCGCCAGCCATAACCGCTCGACCGAGGAAATTGCCAACTACCCTTTGAGCGGCCACGTGCTGTCCGTGCGCGTGGACGTGGCGGGCCAGCCGGAAACGCCTTACCAGGCGTAATCGTTTGCCCGCATAAAAAAAGCGCCGGACCCTCGCGGGTGCCGGCGCTTTTTCACATGCGGCGCGCAGACTAGCGCGCCAGCACCTTGCGTATCGTTTCGGCCAGTTCGGCCGCCACAAACTTGGCCACATAACCATCGGCGCCCACGCCCTTGACGTGGTCTTCGTTGGTCGAGCCCGTCAGCGACGAGTGGATCACCACGGGGATGTTGGCGAAGCGGCCATCGTTCTTGATGTTGCGCGTCAAGGTAAAGCCATCCATTTCCGGCATTTCCAGGTCAGTCAGCACCAGCGCGACCTTGTCTTTCGCCGTCTTGCCTTCCGTGGCCGCCTGGGCCGAGATCGCCTGCAGGCGCTCCCACGCTTCCTTGCCCGTCTTGGTCATGATGAAAGGCACGCCCATCGCTTCAAGGCCCTTCTCGATCAGCGAGCGGGCCAGCGAGGAATCGTCGGCCGCGAGGATCACGGCGCCGGCCGGCAAGCGCACTTGCGGGCCGATGCTGTTCTCGTCCACGTCCGGGTCGCCCGACGGCAGCACGTTGCGCAGGATTTGTTCCACGTCCAGCACTTGCGCCAGGCGCGTCTTGTCCGTGTCGCCATCGAGGCGCGCGATGCTGGTGACGAGGCCGCCGCCGACGCTCGATTCGGCCGACAACACCTGATTCCATTCCAGGCGCACGATTTCATCGACCTCTTCCACTGCAAACGCCTGTGTCGAGCGGGCAAATTCGGTCACCATCAGGATCTTCAAGCCATTGCTCTTGCAACCGACCGCCATCGGCAAGTCGATCACGGGCACGATCTGGCCACGGATGTTGACCACGCCCAACATGTGCGGGTGCGAACCGGCCACGGCCGTGATGGCCGGCATTTCCATGATTTCACGGACTTTGAACACATTGATGCCGAACAGTTCGCGGCTGGTCGAGTGATCACTGGTGCCCAGCTTGAACAGGAACAGTTCGAATTTGTTATTGCCTGTCAGGCTGGTGCGTTCATCGACATCTTGCTGCATTGAATTCATTGTGTCCCCTTGAGCCGTCTTGTAAAGTTAAGTCGCCTGCCCTGATGCTGCGGACAGTGCGGACTGCACGTCGCATGGACGTCGGATGGCGGGTTCGGGGCATGGCCGGCGCTAGCGGTGCAGTGTATATCGTACAATTTCTTACAACCAATAGTTGCTATCGATTTCAGCTTGAATTATACGGTTTTTTACTTTCTTTAAAGCTACTTTACGCTGCCAACGGCGATCCTGACAGCATTTCTTGATTTGCTTGTTGCTACAGCGCAAATGATGATCGAGAGAATCGAAAATTTCCCTGGCAACCATGGTTGCTTTGAAAAGCCAATGAAAAACAGGACGCTGCGCCGGCGCCGGCGAACGGCATATAATGGCCATGCCGGCATCGCAGGCATGCATACCGGGCAAAATGGCGACGGCAGCGGATGGAATGTAGTAAAATTTCTTGCAATTGCCCGTTCTACGTAGTAAATTTACACCATCGATTATAGTAGCGACAGACTGGCACTTCCGGTCGGCTTCCTCCCCGCTCCGGCCCTTTTACTTTTGCGACGACACTCACTTATGGCACTTACCGATTTTGACCTGGTCCTGTTTGGCGGCAGCGGCGATTTAGCAATGCGCAAGTTGTTGCCTGCAATGTACGCGCGCGACGTCGCGAACGATTTGCCGCCGACGGCGCGCATCATCTGTGTGGGCCGCCAGGACAGCGGCCAGGATGCCTTCCTGAA
This sequence comes from Janthinobacterium sp. LM6, assembly GCF_002002885.1. Classification (GTDB taxonomy): domain Bacteria; phylum Pseudomonadota; class Gammaproteobacteria; order Burkholderiales; family Burkholderiaceae_D; genus Janthinobacterium; species Janthinobacterium kumbetense. The sequence goes on from NZ_CP019510.1 coordinate 5,167,301, forward strand.
AATGGTAGAGACCAACTCGCGTCCCCACATCAAGGCCAGCACCCTGAATGCCGCCACCTGGAGCAAATTCTGCGCGCGCATCGTGTATGTGTCGCTCAACGCCAGCGATGCGGCCACCTACGCGCCGCTGGTCGAAGCGCTGCGCGGCGATGCCGACCTGACGCGCGTGTACTATCTGGCAACGCCGCCGCATTTGTTCGCCCTCATCTGCGACAACCTGGAAGACAACGGCCTGGTGACGCCGAATTCGCGCGTAGTCCTGGAAAAACCGCTGGGCCGCGACCTGGCCAGCGCCAAGCAGATCAACGCCGAAGTGGGCAAGGTTTTCCAGGAATCGCAGATCTACCGCATCGACCATTACCTGGGCAAGGAAACCGTGCAGAACTTGCTGGCCCTGCGCTTCGGCAATATCCTGTTCGAGCCCCTGTGGCGCCGCGAATGGATTTCCGACGTGCAGATCACCATCGCCGAGAAACTGGGCGTGGGCAACCGCATGGGTTACTACGACACCTCGGGCGCGCTGCGCGACATGCTGCAAAACCACTTGCTGCAACTGCTGTGTATCGTCGCCATGGAACCGCCGACCTCGATCGCGCCGGACGCCGTGCGCGATGAAAAACTGCAAGTATTGCGCTCGCTGAAGAAATTCACGCCTACCACCCTGGCACAGAACATCGTGCGCGGCCAGTACCGCGCCGGCCACGTCGACGGCGCCACAGTGCCGAGCTACCGCGACGAGCCGGATGCGCCGGAACACTCGCGCACCGAAACCTTCGTGGCGCTGAAGGCGGAAATCGACACCTGGCGCTGGGCCGGCGTGCCGTTCTATCTGCGCACAGGTAAGCGCATGGCCGACAGCCTGGCCGAGATCGTCGTGCGCTTCAAGCAAATTCCGCACTCGATCTTCAACCAGCCGACGTCCAGCTTCCAGCCGAACTGCCTGGTGATCCGTCTGCAACCGGACGAAGGCTTGCGCATGAACCTGATGGCGAAAACCCCGGGCGACGGCATGCGCTTGAAACCGGCGGAACTGGAACTCGATTTCCGCGAATCGTTCAAGACCCCGCGCATGGACGCCTACGAGCGATTGCTGCTCGACGTCCTGCGCGGCCAGCTGACCCTGTTCATGCGCGGCGACGAACTGGAAGCGGCCTGGGAATGGGTCGAACCGATTCTCGACAACTGGGAACAGAACGACAGCGCGCCGATTCCCTACACGGCCGGCACCTGGGGCCCCGCAGCCGCCAGCGCCCTGATCGGCCGCGATGGCTTGCAGTGGCGTGAAGAAGCGCTTCCTGAAGACTAGTTTGGAAGCGCAAGGAGTCTGGCCTTGCAAGGCCAGACCGTTACGCAGGCATGGAGCGCTGCTCCACGAATTCCCTGCTTCACCTTTGCCCGAAGATAGAAGACTAATTTAATGCTGCTTGATTCCATCCGCACCCAGCTCGATTCGCTCTCCAAGTCGGAGAAGAAGGTCGCGCTGGCCGTGCTTGACCAGCCGAACCAGACAGTCAGCCAGAACATCACGGCGCTGGCGAAAAGCGCGCAGGTGTCGGAACCGACCGTGGTGCGCTTTTGCCGCACCCTGGGCTACGACGGCTGGCACGAATTCAAGCTGAAGCTGGCCCAGGGCCTGGCCCTTGCCATGCCGGGCGCGAACGAGCAGCCGGCGCAGGACGACCTGGCGGCCGACCTGGTGAATAAAATCTGCAGCCGCTCGATCAACACCCTGCTCGACCTGCGCAACAACCTGAACCCGGAAGCGATCCAGCGCGCGCTCGACATCCTGTCGCGCGCCAGCAAGATCGAATTCTATGGCCAGGGCACGTCGGGCATCGTGGCGGCCGACGCGCAGCACAAGTTCTTCCGCTCGGGCGTGCCGACGGTGGCCTACAGCGACCCGAATATCCACAGCATCGCCGCCGCCCTGCTGCGCGGCGGCGACTGCCTGGTGGCCATCTCGCAGCGCGGCAACAGCCCCGCCCTGGTCCGCTCCGTGAAACTGGCGCGCCGCGGCGGCGCCGATGTCGTCGTGCTGGCCCCATCGGGCACGCCGCTGGCCGACCTGGCGACCGTGCTGATCCCGATCGACCTGGTCTTCAACACCGACCCCTACACCCCGATTTCCGCCCGCCTGGCCTACCTGGTGGTGATCGACGTGCTGGCCGTGGGCCTGGCCCTGCAACGGGGACCGGAGTTCCGCAAGAAGATGCAGAACGCGCAGAAGGCGCTGCAGGAATTCGACATGCAGTTCGACTCCTTCATCGGCTGATCCCCCATCGGCGCCAGCCTCGCTGGTGCCGCTCTTTATCCGAACGTCTCCATCGGACCAGGATGTCTTTTCCTTGATCTCACATGAGGAACCGATACACGCGCAGCCTTTGCATCGAAAGATCAGCCCACCATCCGTGTCTAAGAATTGGGATCCTTTGGTTTCCCATAGTGGCGTATCGGATGAGCAGTGCTATATCCGGGATAAATTGAAACCACAACCCGAACTTCGTCGTTTGGAAAAAAAATGGATATAAATACTTCCTGTTTCATCGTATTTTTCCACTTCCACCATTTTCTCTTTGCTAATATGCGTATGTTCTTCTGGCATATCCCACCGCACCAGTACCATCATGCCCGGATACCACACTCGCGGGATTGATGCACAACAAATTTCTGCTCCCCCCGCTCCCCATCTGGCCATATCCGCGCCTCCCGCCCCATCCACCGAAGCGGAGTAAATAAAATTCCCAGTATGGTTCACGATACCCACCTGCGCCGTCGCGGTAGACCTTGGACCGGCTTCCTCAACCTGCCTGGCCTTGAACGCACAGCCGCTCAGCAGCAAAGCAGTGCCAAGATAAATAATCCATTTCATAATTTTCCTTTCGGCTCCAGCCGCGCTGAAATCACGCTCTATGCGAGCGCCTCGATCCGCGTTGCAGAGCGCCGCTGCGCCAGGTAAATCTCTTCATCGGCTTTGGCCTGCGCAATATCCTGTGTTAAGTTTTCGCTCCACACGAATTCTTCGGGTCCTTCTTTCGCCTGGATGCCGGCCGTCGGCATGCGTTGCAGTTCCTTCTCGTGCACGCTTTTCCGGAAGAAGCCGCTTTGCGGGTAATAGCCTCGGCGCAAGATATAACCACCGCCCTCGCGACGCGTATAGGTTTGCGTCGTGATCAACCCGCTGCGCATGTCGGCGCTGTCGGCATCCGTACGGATTGGGTAGGGGGTGCCGTACTGCGCTTCCTTGACCAGTGCTTCCTCTTCCGGCGTCAATGCTTCGCCATTCTTCTGTTTCAGTTGCGCGGCTTCGGTCTTTCGGCTGAGCTCATATACGCGTTTATAAAAGCCGTCTTTAGGCGGTTTATCGGCGAACGAGGCGATCCTGGCCCGCTTGTCGTATTCAGTCACTTCGCCAGCCATATAAAATCCGGCCAGGGAATCATGCACATAGTCGTCAAAAAAACGCATCACTTCGGGCGGCAGCGGTTCGGGGTGATCGAATATGTCGAGCGCAAATTCTTCCCATTTGTCCAAGGGCGTGTGGTTTTGGGCCCGATAATATTGCCAGTGGTTGATGCGCGCAATATCCCGGGCGCTGAACGGCTGGCCCTCATCGCCGTGGCGGAAGGCTTTGCGCGCGCGCAACGCTTCCAGATCGCCTGCCAGCAAGCGGTTGTAGGATCCCAGATCCTCCCGCTCCTGCGCGCTGGCCGCCTTGAAGCTGGCCGTGGCTTCCAGGGTCTTGACGCGCACGGCGCGCCAGCGGTAATACAGCTCCATATGCTTGCTCAGCAAGGCGCCTTGCTTGTTAAGCTCGGCGGTATATGCTTCCCATGCCTTGGCAAGCTCTTGACTGACCTGGAAATCATCTCGGTCCGTTGTCTCCAGTTCGCTGAACGGCCTCAAAGGCACGCCCTTGAGGCGCGCCTCCTTGAACATGTGCGCCAGCGGGATTTGCGACAGCAAGGCCGCTTGTCCGCCACGCCCCTTTCCCTGCTCCCCCGGACCATAGCCGCCTCCGACGTCGGAGTGCACGCCAGGAAAATACACTTCCTCGATTTTCCCTGTCAGGCGCGTGACGGGAAAATTCATGCGCTGCTCATGCGTGGCAATGCAATGCAAGCCTGCCATGACGCAGGGTGGCAACGGCTTGAGCAATTCATTGGCCCAGGCCCAATGGCCATCGAACATCGCGCCAGGCGCGATCGTGGTTTTCGCTACAGACGCCGAGCTGCCCACGGTTGCCACCGTGTCGAAGACGCCAAGAAAATCGATGCTGGCGAGAATGCCGGCAAACTTCTGCACCTTATCTTTGGGCGGCGTGAGCAAATCGGCAAACAGCTGGCAAAACGCCACCGCTTCGGCGGCGCCACGCGAAAAACCGAACACGGACAGGGTCAGCGATGGAATGTGCGGCTTCGCTTGTGCCGCCATCGCCGCTTTGAGTTTTTCAATATGCTCAGCGAACCAGTCAGAGTGGGTCATGAAGCGCTCTCTGCCAGTTGAGGGATGCGCTACCTTTTTGTGGCCTACGTCATTATCATAAGTACGGACAAGTTCGCCAGCCTCATCTGATTCGTACAGTAACTTACCAACAAGAGTCCGATGAACTGCATTTAAAACCTGCAACAATCCCCATATAATGCGCGGCTGCCCTCCTTTGGCAAAAGCCTTTCCCTCGTCCGATTCAGTCAACTCACCTATTTCCTTAAATGGCGTTCCCACGCCAGGAATGTAATATCGGTAATAACCGGCATCCCGCTTATCAGACGGAAAAGCAGAAAATAAACGCGCCACATTACTATGACTGGCCTCATTGGCGTCTATCACAACATTATTTATAGGGGTAGGCTTCTTCGTTCTCGGATCGAGCACGCCTGTCCTAACCCCATTCCTATCGCGCTCCAGGTTATTATTGGTTCCATCAAAGAAAATTCCAACCCTTACCGGAATACTGCACGGCGAGCTATCTTTATTATCACATGCCACCTTCGCAATTTTGGATTGCTCTGGCGTCGACGGTTTAAGAAAAGAATCGACGGGAAACGGCGCGGAATTAGGAGTTTCACTGATCATAATATCAAGGGATATTGGCAGGTTTTCCGGAATGAAGAATGGGATGATTCTTACTATCGCCGTCCACATTTGACACAACCACTCTCACTTCGTCATTGGGAAAAAAATGCATATAGATATCTCCGGGCCTATCATATTTTTCCACTTCCACCATTTTTTCTTTGACAATATGCGTATGTTCTTCTGGCATATCCCATCGCACCCGGACCATCATTCCCGGATACCATACCCGCGGGATGGATGCGCAGCAAACTTCGGCTCCCCCCGCTCCCCACCTGGCCATATTGGCCCCTCCCGCCCCATCAACCGATGCGGAATAAATATACTTCCCCGTATGATTGACAATACCCACCTGCGCCGTCGCGGTAGTCCTTGGACCGGCTTCCTCAACCTGCCTGGCCTTGAGGGCGCAGCCGCTCAGCAGCAAGGCCGTGCCAAGATACATAATCCATTTCATCATTTTTCCTTTTATAAAAGTAAGCAGTCGAAGAAACAAGGCTAGGCACCCGAGCGCGCCTGCCAGAAATCGTCGGGCAGCGTGTCGAGCTCGGACAGGTAATTCGCCCCCTGGCGCGTGCGCCGCAACAGGCTGGCCATCGCAGGATGCAAGGTAAAATCGTCGGCCAGCATCAAGGCCAGGGCGCTGAAATGCTGACGCTGGCCCGCCGCCTCGATGCCGCTGGCGTTTGCCACAAGCAAATGACGCGCCACGCGCGCGTGACACTCGGCCGGGGTGCCGGAATGAAACAGGTCCGGCTGCACATCATGCAGATTGGCCATGATGGCATCGGCTTCGGCGATATCCACCAGGGAGGCAAAGGCGGTGTCGCCGAGGGGGAATTTGTCAAACTCCGCAGGGACGGGACTGGGCTGCGCCTCGCCCTGCCAACTGATCAGGGAGCCATCGCGCCGCAGCGACCACCAGCGGTAGATGGGGCTCAGCAAATGCGCAGACTGGGTTTCAGTCAAGGCTGCCAGCAGGGCCGGCAATATGCGCGTATCGGCCCAGCGCACGGGCCATTCGACGGTGTCTGGCGTGATGGCAATCAAATAGGGGCGCAAATGCTGCTCCAGCTGGCCGATATCGAGCGTGCTGGCGATGATGCTGAGCATGGGCTTGCCTGCGCACAGCGAAAACAGGCGCTGCAGCCACGCAGCCTGCTCGCTGCTTGTCGATGGCGCCGCCATTAAATGCGGTGCGGCGCTCTTGAAGTTTTGCAGCGAGGTGTGCGCATACAGCGACTGGCGCCGCAAGCGGCTCGGGTAGCGCTTGGTGAAAAACTCCTCATCGCAAGCGCCGTCGAGCAGCGCCAGCAGGTGCAAGGGCTGGCCGCCGTTCGTCACCGTCGCCTCCTCACGCAAGGCCTGCAGTTGCTGCACGATCAAGTCGGGTACTGCCGCGTCAGGAATATCGATGGCAAAGTACATCAGGGCTCCTTTTCTAGGCTGCCATGGGTGCAACAAACGGACTACCGCTACGCAACGCCGCCAGCAGGCACGCCTTGCAGACGCTGGCAGGCAGCGCCGGCAACGGATAAGCCAGCCTTTCCGGCCCCGTAAAACTCTTCTTGCCGGCATGCACCGTGATCTTGCCCGGACATTGCACGGTGATATTGCCGCCCTCGATCGTGATGTTCGCCCCACCTGCCGTCGACAAACGGATGCTTTTCGCCGCCGCCCAGTCGATGTGCGCGGCGGCGCTGACGATGTTGACTTCCTCGCGCGCCTGCACGTTGAGCACGTCGGCCTGCGCCTGCAGGTCGATGGATTGCTTGGCGGCGATCAGTTGCAAGCCGATATTGTTCTCGCCCGCCTTGACGACGCCGGCCAGGGCGCCGATGGCTTGCCCGCTGTGCACGCGCAGCTGGCCGCCGCCGACGAACTGGGTGTCCTGGCCGCTCATCAGGGAGGTGGTTTCGCCATTCGCCAGCTGGATATCCTGGCCCGCCAGCACGCCCAGGCCGGCGCGGGCGGCGATGGCGATGATGGCGTCGCTGCTGTGCGGCAACTTGTCGTCGCCGGGGCTGGTCGGCTTGCCCGCCGCGTCGCGCCTGGCGGCGGCCGTATCGTCCTGGCTCAGCATGCCGGAGACGCTGGTCAAAAACGCCGGCAAGGGCGCCGCCTTCTCGTCGAGCACGCTGGCATTCGCCTTGGCTGGCCCCAGGTGGCTGGCATACGCGACCGTCTTGTGCGTGACGGCGGCGGCGCTGAAGGTTGCACCCAGCTTGGCGGCCTGCTTGAGCAAGACCATGCCCGGCGCATTGTCGCCGGCCGGATCGCGCGCCTGCGCGTCGTGGTCGACGAGGTAGCTGGAAATCAGGAGCCCGGCACCGGCCCGCACGGCGCCGTAAGCGTCGGTGCGCAGCTCGGCGCCCGTGCCGCGCAGGCTGCCCCGGTAATTGTCGGCCGCATGGATCAGGTGGCCAAGATTGAGTTCGCTTGCCGCATGGCTGCTCTTGAGCTGGATGCGCCCCTGCTGGTCGGTATCGTCGAACAGCAGCTGGTTATAGCCAGAGCCGGAGCCGGCGGCGCCGAATTCCTTGCTGCGGATGCCCCACTGCGCCGCGCCGTTGCGGTGGCCGGCGCTGCCGCCGGCCGCGCCATGCCAGAGCGGGCTATTGCCGCCGGCCACGTTGCCCTGCGCCGACGGCGCATGGTCGCGCGCCGGCTCGAAGACGCTGGCATCGGACGGTTGCTCGGCCAGGCCGCCCGGCGAGGGCGCGACGCCGCCCTCGCCCTGCCCGTTGTACAGGGCGCCGACGATGATGGGGCGGTCGATATCGTTTTCCAGGAATTGCACCAGCACTTCCTGGCCGATGCGCGGCAGGAACTGGCTGCCCATGCCGCCGCCGGCCGAGCGCTGCGCCACGCGTACCCAGCAGGTGGCGCCGCCCTCCTGCTGCCAGTGAAAACGGATGCGCACCCGCCCCAGCCTGTCGCAATGGATCTCGCTGCCACCGCTGGCACTGGCGCCGCCGTCGGCGCCGACGACGATGGCGCTCTGGCTGCCGCGGGCCGTCGGTGTAGGATGGTGGCGCGCGTCGTTGTCGCCATGCACAGGCCGCCATGGCGTCGCCGCGGCAATCATCTCGATGCAGTTGGCGTAACCGCTGGCTTGCGCCTGGGCGATCGCGGCGGCAAAGTCGGAAAAACCGTCGCCCAGCCCTGGCATGGCTTCGTCCAGCAGTTCGGGCACCGGGCCGAACAGTTCAGCCAGCGCCTGCGAGGCGGGCGCCGGCAGGTTGTTGAAACCGATGCTGGCCACCCGGAGCACGACATAGTCGGACGCGGCGCCATCGGCCTGCGGCAACGGTCCCTGCGTCAGGGTAAACCGCGTGCCGGCACGCAAGGTGCGTACCGTCGAGCGCGCCTGCCACAACTGGGCGCGCGCTTCGCGGGCCTGCATCTGCAACGCGGCATAGTGCTGTGCCTGCGCGCCATTCGCATACCAGTACTGGCCCGGCGTATCGTAGCTTTCCAGCACCGGCGCATGCTGGCCGCCGATGGCCATATTCGTCGGCACGCTGGCGGCGACCGCCTTCTTGGCCTTGTAATCGTAGCTCAGCACGCTGCTCAGCCCGACGTGCAGGCTGCGCCGCGCGCACAGCGCCTGCACGCTGTCGCTCGCTTCGCCGGCCCTGGCGCCATGAAAGCGCAAGCCGCCGCCTTGCACGCTGCTGGCATCCTCGGGCGTGGCGCAGGGCTGGCTGCTGTCGGCGAACAAAATCAGTGTGTGCGCGTCGAAGCGCCAGGCGATGCCCTCTTCCGTCAACAGCCGGCGCACGAAATCGAAGTCCGATTCCCGGTACTGGCAGCAATAGCTGCGCTCGCCCGCCTGCTGCATGCACTGCGCCACCTCGTCGCTCCATTGCCACAGGGCATGCGGCGCATAGGCTTGCAATACCTCGTCGACGATGGCCGTCACGCTCCGATCTTGCCAGACGCGGCTGTTACGCACTTGCGTCAGCAGCCACAGCCAGGGCGTGATGCGCAGCCGGTAGCGCGCCAGGCCGCCATTGCTGCCCAGCATGGCCGCCGCGCTGATATAGCCGGAAAACTGCGTGCGCGTGCCGTCGGCCAGGCTGATTTGCAGGCTGGCCGGCTGGCCCAGCAGGGAGGCCAGCGCAACATCGGCATTCGTGGACAAGGCGATAATCTCGCGCGCGCCAAGCTCCTGCAGCCGTTCATCGGCGGCAAAGGCTTCGACCAGCAAGCCGCTGTCCTGGCCATCGTCGCCGATGGCCAATGCATACAGGCGCGTCGCGCCATTGAAGGCGGCTACCGCGCTAACGATATCTTGTGTCAAAGGATGCTCTTCATCTGGAAAATGGCATCGCACATTACTTGTCAAAACAATGTGCAAAATAAACAAGTCCAGGCAATTATGCGCGAGTTCTTAAAAAAGCAAGATTCAATTGAACAAGGAGTGCGCGGGGAAGACAATAGTCGAGGCTTCATGCAAGGGATTCGGTACAATACTCCGGCAAGCCCATTCACTCTTTCCCGTGCAGCCATGAACCAACTCGAACAACTGAAGCAATTTACTACCGTGGTGGCCGACACCGGCGACTTCCAATCGATCCAGGCTTACACGCCGCGCGATGCGACGACGAATCCGTCGCTGATCCTGAAGGCCGTGCAAAAGGATGAATACAAGCCGCTGCTGGAAAAGGCCGTGCGCGACCATCCGAATGCCTCCACCGCCGAAATCATCGACCGCCTCTTGATCGCGTTTGGCGTGGAAATCCTGCAAACTATCCCCGGCCGCGTCTCCACCGAAGTCGATGCGCGCCTGTCGTTCGACACGGAAGGTACTGTCGCCAAGGGCCGCGACCTGATCGCCCTGTATTCGAACGCTGGCATTCCACGCGAGCGCGTGCTGATCAAGATCGCTTCCACCTGGGAAGGCATCCGCGCCGCCGCCATCCTGGAAAAGGAAGGCATCCGCTGCAACATGACCCTGCTGTTCTCGCTGGCCCAGGCCATCGCCTGCGCCGAAGCGGGCGCGCAGCTGATTTCGCCGTTCGTCGGCCGCATCTACGACTGGTACAAGAAATCGACGGGCATCGACTACGTGGGCGCGGAAGACCCGGGCGTGCAATCGGTCCGCCGCATCTACAATTACTACCGCAAGTTCGGCTACAAGACCGAGGTGATGGGCGCGAGCTTCCGCAACACCTCGCAAATCCTCGAACTGGCCGGCTGCGACCTGCTCACCATCAGCCCCGACCTGCTGCAAAAGCTGGCCGACAGCGATGCGCCGGTGGAGCGCAAGCTGAGCGCCGAAGCGGCGCCATCGACCAACATCGTGCAGATGTCGCTGAATGAAGAGGCCTTCCGCTTCATGATGAATGAAGACGCGATGGCGACGGAAAAACTGGCCGAAGGCATCCGCGCCTTCTGCGTCGACTCCGGCAAGCTGAAACAGATGATCTCGGCACTGCGCTAAGCACGACTGGCGTAAAAAAGCGGCGTCCGTGCAGTGCACGGCGCCGCTTTTTTCATGTCCGCGCCATCAGGAGCAGCGGAAGGTCGCTACGCCCTGGTAATTGGCGCCGTTGGCCATGACCACCTTGTAACCGCCCGTAACCAGGTAGGTTCCCGTGCCGCCGTCCCCCAGCGCCAGCAGCATGCCAGAGCTGCCGCCCAGGAAGCCGCCGCTGATGACCGTCATGTCCGGCGTGTTGATCGTGCCGGTGCCGCTGGCCTTGCCAGTGCTGCCGCCGGCCGTGGCATCGACCGTCATGGCCAGCGCGGCGCCCGTCGCGCCGAAAGCCAAGGTGGCGCTGCCGCTGGCCGTGCCGAAATAGCCGTCCTGCTGCACGCTGGCGCCGCCCGTGTAGCTGGGTGCCGTGAACTTGCCCGCATCGCATTGGAAGGCGCCGGTGAAGGGCAAGGCCGCCACCGTGTTGTAGACGCTGTAATGGGCACTGGCATTGTTGCCGCTCATGACGGTAGTGCCGCTGCTGCGCGTGAGGGTGCCGGTGAACCAGCGTCCCTGCGCAAATGCCGCGTCGCCGACGACGTCGCGCGTGATGGCGGGCGTGCCGCTGAAGCTGATGCCCGATATCCCGCTCAGGGCGCCGGAACTGTCTTGCGCCACGCTGCCCAAGGTGCCGTAGGCCTGGCTGGCAACGGCCAGCAACAGATAGCGCGGACTCAGCCCCTTCGCAAACGGCGCGCTGACGCTGCCCGTGTCGATTCCGGCAGGTGGCGGGGTAACCGGCGTCACCGGAGGGAGTGGATTGACGGGCGTGGCCGGATTCACGGCGACCTGGGTATCGGAGGAGGAAGAGCCGCCGCCACAGGCACTGAGGGCGGCAGCCAGCAAGACTGGCAGAACAAGGCGGAAGGCGCAGATTGGTTGTTTCATGTATTCCTTATGATTCAAAAAAGCAAAGACGGCACGCTTGCATGGCATCTTTATATTTCAAATAATATTGCTTTTTACTCTCAACTGTCGCACGCCTGTGACCGCGTATGGGCGCGGCATGACGCTACAATCGCTACAATAGGCAATCGCCACCAGCCGCCACGCGCATGTCCTCCCCCCTGCCTGCTTCGTCCGCCATCACCATCCGCCTGGGCCGCCGCGCCCGCGCCCGCATTGCCGACAACGGCTTGCGCGCGCTTGACGTCGCCATCGTCCCTGCCGCCGCGGGCGGGCCGAAAGGCTTGATCCTGCACCAGCTCGATTGCTGGCTGTTTGGCGACTTCCTGGCGCAAGCGCCGCGCCCGCGCCACTTCGTCGGCGCGTCGATCGGCGCCTGGCGCATGGCCGCCGCCGTGTTTCCCGATCCGGTGGCAGCGCAGCGCCGCCTGGTGCGCGAATACGTGGGCCAGCGCTACCCCGACAAACCCGACGCGGCGCACGTCAGCCGCACCTGCCGCGCCCTGCTCGACGCCGTCCTCGATGGCCAGGATGCGCAGCTGCTGCAACACGCGCGGCACAGCCTGTCGGTGCTGGCCGTGCGCGGCATCGGCGCGCTGGCGCAGCCGGGCAAATGGCGCGACCGGCGCGGCTTCCTGCTGGCTGCCGCTGGCAACGCCGTGGCGCGCGCGCGCCTGGCCGCCTCGCTGGAACGCGCGGTGTTCCATGCAGGGCCGGACGGCGCCAGCTGGCTGCGCTCGCGCTTCGACGCCTTTCAGTCCCATTTCGTGCCGCTGGCGCAAGACAACCTGCGCGACGCGCTGCTGGCCTCCGGTTCCATCCCGCTCGTGCTCGATGCGGTCACGGACATCGCCGGCGCGCCGCCGGGGCGCTACTGGGATGGCGGCCTGGTCGACTACCATCTGCACCTGCCCTACCAGCGCGAACCGGACCTGGTGCTGTACCCGCACTTTGCCGGCCATATCGTGCCGGGCTGGCTGGACAAGGCCATGCCCTGGCGCCGCGCGCGCAGCGGCGATAGCGCGCTCGACAACATGATCCTCGTCTCGCCCTCGCCCGCCTTCGTGGCCAGCTTGCCCAACGGCAAGCTGCCGGACCGGCGCGACTTCGCCCATTACGGGCAAGACCACGCGGCGCGCATGCGCGACTGGCGCCGCGCCATCGCGGAAAGCGAGCGCATGGCGGCCGCCTTCGCCCGCTGGGCCGAGCAGCCGGACCTGCGCCAGGCGCTCGATCTGTAGCACGGGCGAGACTGCAACAGGCGCCAAAACAAGCGCGCTTTTCCCTCGCCTATTGGTCACTTATCAGTGCATACTATGTCGCACAGGCAACCTTCAATCCCTCTGCGACAGGAGTTCCGACCATGCACGCCCTCTCCCACCTTCGTATCGGCACGCGCCTGGCTGCAGGCTTCGCGCTGGTGCTGCTGCTGTCCGTGATCTCCACCTCGTACGCGCTGTACAGCGCCCACGTGAATGCCGAAGCGACGCGGCAAATGATGGAAAAGCCGCTGGCCAAGGAACGCCTCGTATCGGACTGGTACGTGCTGATTTACTCGGCCATCGCGCGCACCTCGATGATCGCCAGGAGCACCGATGAAACGCTGTCGAACGTGTTTGCCGACACCATCGCCGACAGCACAAAACAGGGCAGCGAACTGCTGAAGAAAATCGAGGCGCTGCTCGACAGCGATGAAGAAAAAGCCATCTTCAAGTCGTCCATCGCCGAGCGCGTCAAATATCAGGATGCCAAGACCCTGGTCATGAATGCGCGCAAGACGGGTAATGCGGCGCAGGCGGAAAGCACCTACCGCGACAGCTTCGCGCCGGCCGCCACCAAGTACCAGAACAACGTCAAGGCCCTGCTGGCGCAGCAGCGCCAAGCCATCGACGCCACGGCGCAAGCCATCGAAGCGGCCAACGAACGCAGCTTCACCCTGCTGCTGACCTTGTGCGCGCTGGTGGTGGCCCTGGGCAGCGTCTGCGCCTGGCTGATCACGCGCTCGATCACCCAACCGTTGAAAGCCGCCGTGAAGGTGGCCGAAACGGTGGCCGACGGCGACTTGCGCACGCATTTCGGCGCGCCCGCCAGCGATGAAATCGGCGACCTGATGCGCGCGCTGCACGGCATGAACGAGGCGCTGCGCAAGGTGGTGTCGGAAGTGCAGACGGGCACCAATGCGATTGCCACGGCGTCGGGCGAAATCGCCGCCGGCAACCAGGATTTGTCGGCGCGCACGGAACAGCAGGCCAGTTCGCTCGAAGAAACGGCATCGTCGATGGAAGAACTGACCAGCACCGTGAAGCAGAATGCGGACAATGCGCGCCAGGCCAACCAGATGGCGGTGGCCGCCTCCGGCGTGGCCGAACGGGGCGGCAGCATCGTCAGCCAGGTGGTCGACACCATGGGTGCCATCGATACGGCATCGACGAAAATCGTCGACATCATCGGCGTCATCGACGGCATCGCCTTCCAGACGAATATCCTGGCCTTGAACGCGGCCGTCGAAGCGGCCAGGGCCGGTGAGCAGGGACGCGGCTTTGCCGTCGTCGCCACAGAAGTGCGCAGCCTGGCGCAACGCTCGGCTGCCGCGGCGCGCGAAATCAAGACCCTGATCGGCGACTCGGTGGAGCAGGTCAACAACGGCACGCGGCTGGTGCAGCAGGCCGGCAGCACCATGGGCGAAGTGGTCGACAGCGTGCGCCGCGTCACCGACATCATGGCCGAGATCACTGCCGCCAGCGCCGAGCAAAGCATGGGCATCGACCAGGTCAACCAGGCCATCGCGCAGATGGACCAGGTGACGCAGCAAAATGCGGCCCTGGTGGAGGAAGCGGCGGCGGCCGCCGAAAGCATGCAGGACCAGGCGGCGCGCCTGGCGCAAGTGGCGGCCGGCTTCCAGCTCGAACACATGGCTACAAAGGCGCCGGTACGCGCCGCGCGGCCGGCAACTACCCAGTTGGCCAGGCCGGCGGCCAGGAGCACGCCCGCCAGGCAGCCAGGCAGCGCGGCCAGGAGCACGCCTCCTGCGCGCAAGCCTCAGGCGCAGGTGGCGGGCGAGCAGGATTGGGAAGAGTTTTAAGGCTGACGGCAGCGCCAGTTGAAAGGGTTTGACAGCGCCCTGGCCCGCGAGGATACTTGTTTCAGGTGGCATGGCGCTCCACCGGCAGCAATACGTGTTGCGCCCGATATCGTTCTGCGGGAGTACGAACATGAAATGTATCAGCGGCATCAGCGAACAGCTGCGCCGGGGCTTCCTGCCCCCCTTGCTGCTGTGCGCAGCCCTTGCCGGCTGCGCCACGGCGCCCGCCACCCTGCCTCCGCCCGACCTTTTCAACGATGCCAGCTTTGCCGCGCCCACCATACCGGTCGACCCGCAGCAGGCGTTTGCCATGAGCGACGCCATGCGGCAATACGTGCGTGTCGATATCGCACGCGAGGCGCGCAACAAGAATCCCCGCCGGGCGCTCGCCGATGCCCTCCACAATCGGGCCGGGCTGCAACTGGAATACGATGCCGCCATGACGCGCACGGCGGCACAGGCGTTCGATGCGCGCAGCGGCAATTGCCTGTCGCTGGTGCTGATGACGGCCGCGCTGGCCAAGGAAATGGGACTCGATGTGCACTACCAGGTGGTCCTGGGAGATGAGAGCTGGAGCCGCAGCAGCGGCATGTATTTCGTTGCCGGCCACGTCAATCTCGCGCTAGAGCGCCGTGCCGCCAGCAATACCGTCGGCTACGACGCCGATGCCATCCTGCTCATCGACTTCCTGCCGGGCGAAGACCTCACCGGCCAGCGCACGCAGGAAGTGCGCGAAGCCACCATCCTGGCCATGTACCTCAACAATCGCGCCGCCGAAACCATGGCCAGCGGCGAGCTCGATCAAGCCTACTGGTATGCCCGCGCAGCCATCCTGCAAGACCCCACGTTTGCGGGCGCCTTGAATACACTGGGCATCATCCAGTTGCGCCACGGCGACATCGAGCCGGCGCGGCGCACGCTCGCTTACGCACTGGAACGCTCGCCATCGAACGCCGTGCTGCTGTCCAACCTGGCGCAGGCACTCGACGGCCTGGGACGCACGGGCGAAGCGCAGCTGCTGCGGCGCAAATTGCTGGCCCTGCAGCCAGAGCCGCCCTTCCACTTTTTCAACCTGGGCCAGCGCGCCATGGAAACCGCCGACTACCAGGAAGCGGCACGCCTGTTCAAGCGCGAAATCGCGCGCGACCCCTACTACCATGAATTCCACTTCTGGCTGGCGCAGGCGTATGCGCGCATGGGCCAGCTGGCGCAGGCGGGCAGGCAGCTGGAACTGGCGATGGACAACAGCACCACGCGCAGCGAACACGGACTGTACGCGGCCAAGCTGCAGCGCCTGCGCGCCGCCAGCGCGCATTAGCAGGCGTCATTAAGGCAGTCAGTCTTCCAGGAACATCTGCTGCAGGTCATTCAGGAAGGACAGTCCCAGCGCCGTCGGGCGGATGACCTGGTGGTCGCGGTACAGCAAGCCTTTGGCTTCGGCCGCGTTCAGCGGCTGCTCGATGGCATTGAGGGCCAGGCCCGTACGCTCGGCGAACAGGTTCGGCGAAAAGCCCTGCGTCAGGCGCAGGGTATTGAGCATGAATTCAAAACCCATTTCCTCGCGCGCCAGTTCACGCTCTTCCTGCACCGGGTTACCGGCCAGTACCGCGTCCATGTAGGCGCGCGGCTGCTTGTAGCGGGCCTGGCGCAGCACGCGGTGCGGAAACGAAATCTTCGAATGGGCGCCTGCGCCGATGCCCAGGTAGTCGCCGAATTCCCAGTAATTGCGGTTGTGCTTTGCCTGGCGGCCCGGCTGCGCGTAGGCCGACACTTCATAGCGGCCATAGCCCGCCTGCGCCGCGCGCGCGGCCACCATGTCGGCGATATCGGCGCTCTCGTCGTCGTCCGGCAGCACGGGCGGATACTTGGCGAACAGCGTGTTCGGCTCCAAAGTCAGGTGGTACAGCGACAGGTGCGGCGGCGCGAACGACAGCGCCGTGTCCAGGTCCTGCTGCGCCTCGGCCAGGGTCTGCGTGGGCAGCGCATACATCAGGTCGAGAT
The DNA here is from genome assembly GCF_002002885.1 of Janthinobacterium sp. LM6. Lineage (GTDB taxonomy): Bacteria > Pseudomonadota > Gammaproteobacteria > Burkholderiales > Burkholderiaceae_D > Janthinobacterium > Janthinobacterium kumbetense. Next base: position 5,183,848 of record NZ_CP019510.1, read on the forward strand.
TGAAATTGTCGAAGTTCGCGTGCGCGATCTCCACCGCGCGGCGCGCTTCGTCATCGTCATGGATGCGGCCCAGCGCCTGCAGGTGGCGGCCGTTGAAACTCTGGATGCCGATCGACAGGCGGTTGATGCCGCTGGCCCGGTAAGACTTGAATTTTTCCGCTTCAAAGGTACCCGGATTGGCTTCCATGGTGATTTCGCAATCGGGCTCCAGGGGCAGCAAGGTGCGCACGTCCGACATCAGCCGATCCAGGCCCGCCGCCGACATCAGGCTGGGCGTGCCGCCGCCGATGAAGATGGTGTGGATCTTGCGGCCCCAGATCAGCGGCAGCGCCATTTCCAGGTCCAGGCGCAGGGCCGCCAGGTATTCGGCTTCCGGCAAGTCGCCGCGCACCTCGTGCGAATTGAAGTCGCAATACGGGCATTTCTTCACGCACCACGGGAAATGGATGTACAGCGACAGCGGCGGCAGGGCCGTCAGGTTCAGCGCGCCCGGCTGCAGGTATTTCAGGGCCGCCCCGGCCGCGCCGGAAAGGCCTTCCTGCGGCGCGGGCGACGCTCCGGGCCTGGCCGCCGACTTGGCAACGGCACCCACCAGTTTGATCGGGATCATCGCAGCTTTTCCACCAGCGCGCGCAGGGCCTGGCCGCGGTGCGACAGCGCGTTCTTTTCATCGGACGTCAGTTCGGCCGCGCACTTGCCCAGCGCGGGAATGAAGAAGTGCGGATCGTAGCCGAAGCCGCCGCTGCCGCGCGGCGCCTCGACCATTTCGCCATTCCAGCGGCCGTCAGCGATCACCGGCTGCGGGTCGTCCGCATGGCGCACGTACACCAGCACGCAGTAGTAATACGCGGACTTGTCGGCATGCGCTTCCAGGTCGGCGATCAGTTTGGCGCTGTTGGCCGCGTCCGATTTCGGCTCGCCCGCATAGCGGGCCGAGTACACGCCGGGCGCGCCGCCGAGCGCATTGACGCACACGCCGGAATCGTCGGCCAGCGCCGGCAGTCCCGTCAGGCGCGACGCGTGGCGCGCCTTCTGCAGGGCGTTTTCAACGAAGGTGTGGAACGGTTCGTCGCTTTCCGGCACATCGTACTCGCCCTGGGCATGGACGGAAAAACCGATGGTCGAGAGCAGCTCGTTGAATTCCTTGAGCTTGCCGGCGTTGTTGGAGGCGAGGATGAGGCGTTGGGTCATGTCAGTAGTCCGGTTGAAGTGCCGACATTGTAAACCTTTTGCGCTCCCCTCACCCTGGCCCGCTGCCGCGCTCAACGGCGGCAAATACGGGCTTGTTGCCCGGCGCGGCGGGCAGCGATGTGTAAATCTGTGTAAAGATCAGATCCCCAATGCCTGCTTCTGCAGGGCGATCAGGTCGGCGATGCCGCCCTGCGCCAGGTCCAGCAGGCGGTTCATGCCGGCGCGGTCGAAAGCGGCGCCTTCGGCCGTGCCCTGTACTTCGATGAAGTGGCCCGCTTCCGTCATCACCACGTTCATATCCGTGTCGCAGCCCGAGTCTTCCACATAGTCGAGGTCCAGCACCGGCATGCCCTGGTAGACGCCCACCGAGATGGCGGCGACAAAGCTTTTCACGGGGATGGCGGCGATCGCGCCGCGTGCCTGCAGCTGGGAAAACGCGTCATATGCGGCCACCATGGCGCCCGTGATCGAGGCCGTGCGCGTGCCGCCGTCGGCCTGGATCACGTCGCAATCGAGGTGCAAGGTGCGTTCGCCGAACGCCTGCAAATCGAAGGCGGCGCGCAGCGAGCGGCCGATCAGGCGCTGGATTTCCTGCGTGCGGCCGGACTGCTTGCCGCGCGCCGCTTCGCGGTCCATGCGCGTGTGCGTCGAGCGGGGCAGCATGCCGTACTCGGCCGTCAACCAGCCCTGGCCCTTGCCTTTCAGGAAACCCGGCACCTTGTCTTCGATGCTGGCGGTGCAGATGACCTTGGTGTCGCCGCACTCGATCAGCACCGAGCCTTCGGCATGCTTGGTGTACTGGCGGGTGATGCGGATGGCGCGCAGCGCGTCGACGGCGCGGCCGCTCGGGCGGGATTCAAATGTCATGGGATGTCCTGTGTGATTGGGGTTGCGGCAGCGATTTTACCACCGCGCGCCCGTCTATTTGCAGTCATGCAACAGCGCAAGACGCAATGGCAGGCGGCGCACACATGATCCCTACAATCCTGCCCCGCCAAACACAATTTTCTTTACAATGCCGTAAAACGCACACTATTCAGCAATTTTCAGGCCATCAGACCATGCGGTTCTGTTTTTGCGGCGCGGGCGGTATTGCCTGCGCTGGCTGATTAAGTGTATAAGTGACTGTATACAAGACCAAATCGGGGAATCCTTTGAGCATTTCAAGCATGACAGGCTACGCGGTTGCCACCAGCGAAGGTGCTGCAGGCACACTGACAATTGAAATCAAGAGCGTCAACTCGCGCTTTCTCGACCTGCAATTCCGGATCAACGACGATCTGCGGGCCCTGGAGCCTGACTTGCGCGCCGCCGTCATGTCCGCCATCACGCGCGGCAAAGTCGAGGTACGCCTGAGCTTTGGCCGCAAGGCCGCCACAAACGGCACGCAGGCGCTGAACCTGCCCTTGCTGGCCGAACTGGCGCGCCTGCAAAACGAAGTGGGCCAGCATTTCGTCTCCGCCCCCGTCATGACGGTGGCGGAACTGCTGCGCTGGCCTGGCGTCATCGAAGAAGCGCAAGTGGGACAGGAGTCCCTGCAGGCGGACGTGGGCGCGCTGACCAAACGCACCGTGGCCGCCTTCGTCGAGAGCCGCAAGCGCGAAGGCGCCGCGCTCGAAGCGGTGCTGGTGTCGCGCATCGAGGCGATGGAAGCCATCGTCAAGCGCATCACGCCCCTGATTCCGCAAGTGGTGGCGGCCTTCCAGCAAAAAGCCATCGAACGCATGCAGGATGCGCTGGGCCTGGCCAGCCAGGGCTCGAATTCGGCCCTGTCGCGCCAGGACGCCATGGAGCGCATCCGCCAGGAAGTCATCCTGTACGGCATCCGCATCGATGTGTCGGAAGAACTGGCGCGCCTGTCGGCCCACCTGGGCGAAACGCGCCACATCCTCACCAAGGGCGGACAAGTGGGCAAGCGCCTCGACTTCATGATGCAGGAACTGAACCGCGAAGCCAACACGCTGGGCGCCAAGGCGTCCGTCAAGGAACTGGCCGACGCCTCGATGGACTTGAAGCTGCTGATCGAGCAGATGCGCGAACAGGTGCAAAACCTGGAATAACCCCCCGTCAGGCCAGGCGCGCTCCGGCGCGCCCCTTGTCGCTGGCGGCGATGACGACGCAGGCGAAAAACAGCACGATGCTGTATTCCACGCCGCCGGCGCCATGCTCGCCCACGAACCAGCCCTTGGCCGCATGCACGATGGCGATGCCGCCGATGCAGATCACCATCAGCCCGGCCGCCGCCCAGCGCGTGTATTTGCCGGCGATGAGCAAACTGCCGCAAACGATCTCGACGACGGTAATCGCCCACACCACGGCCAGGCCGTAAATAAATCCCTTGTCTTCCAGGAAGCCGGCAAAGCGGGGAATGGTGCCATTGGCGATGCGCGTGATGGCGTGCGCCATGAACATCACGGCGATGGCCACGCGCAGCAACAACATGGCCTGGGCGGAACTGAGAAACGGGAAATTCTTCATGCGCGCATCCTGTCGGTAGAATAGTTATTGAGAAAAAACCATCCAAATTAGATAACTATTTCCTCAGGATAACAAGAAAAATATGCGCAAGCGGGGCGGCAAGGCGCATCGCGGGGCTGGCTCGCCGCCTTGCCTCTTGGTAAAATACCGAATTGGGCGGCGCCCATGCAAGCGCAAACGCCGCCATCACACGCATATGGAAAGATCCGCATGAGCCACCCTACCGCCTTCTCCGGCAGCCTGTTCGTGGTCGCCGCGCCCTCGGGCGCCGGCAAATCGACACTGGTCAATGCATTGCTGGCGCAAGAGCCCGGCATCAAATTGTCGATCTCGACCACCACCCGCGCGCCCCGTCCGGGCGAGCAGCATGGCCGCGAGTACTATTTCACGACGGCGGAAGACTTCGTCGCACGCGCCGACCAGGGCGAATTCCTGGAATGGGCGGAAGTGCACGGCAATTACTACGGCACGTCGCGCATCATGGTGGAGCAGCAAATGCTGGCCGGCACCGATATCCTGCTGGAAATCGACTGGCAGGGCGCGCGCCAGGTGCGCAAGCAATTCCCCCGCGCGGCCGGCATTTTCATCCTGCCGCCATCGATCGATGCGCTGGAAGAACGCTTGAACAAGCGCGGCCAGGACGAGCCGCACGTGATCACGCGCCGCCTGCTGGCGGCCGGCGGCGAAATCGCACACGCTCCCGAGTTCGAGTATGTTATTATCAATGAAGAGTTTACGGTCGCTTTGTCCGAACTGAGCGCGATCGTGAGAGCGGCCCGTTGCCGGTTTGCGCAACAAGCGGCCCGCAACGCATCGCTATTCGCCCAGCTGGGCCTGCACGCAGAGTAATTCGCCTGCACGCCAGTTCACACAGCACCACGCAAAAATTTTAGGAGTTACTATGGCCCGTATCACAATCGAAGATTGCCTGAAGCAGATCCCTAACCGTTTCCAGCTGACCCTGGCTGCGACTTATCGCGCACGTCAGTTGCTGCAAGGCCACACCCCTAAGGTGGAGGCCAAGGACAAGCCTACCGTTGTTGCACTGCGTGAAATCGCTGCCGGTAAAGTCGGCATCGAAATGCTGAAAAAGGTCCCGATGTAAGTGGGAACCCGCGTGCCGGAACAGTGCTGACCCCTGGTTCTACCGTATCCTTTATTCACACTGTGAAGCAACGCGACGTTTTATGAGTCTGACCCCAGCCGACACGACTTCCGCAGCACTGCCGCCCCTGGCCTCGCGCCAGGCGGCAAAATCGCAGGGCGCTTCCACGCCCGGCGTCGGCACGTCCGGCAGCAACATCCCCGCAGTACCGCCAGCGCCCGCCCTGGGCGTGGCCTCCGTCAGCCACCTGGCCGACAAGCTGGCCGAATACCTGTCTCCCGCCGACCTGAAAAAAGTCAAGGAAGCCTACCGCTTCTCCGACGAAATGCACCTGGGCCAGATGCGCCGCTCGGGCGAGCCGTATATCTCGCATCCGATCGCCGTCGCGGAAATCTGTGCCGACTGGAAACTCGACGCGCAAGCCATCATGGCCGCCCTGCTGCACGATGTCATGGAAGACCAGGACGTCAAGAAGGAAGAATTGATCGAGCGCTTCGGCGCCCCGGTGGCGCACCTGGTCGACGGCCTGTCGAAGCTGGAAAAGATCGAATTCCAGAGCCAGATCGAAGCGCAGGCGGAAAACTTCCGCAAGATGCTGCTGGCCATGGCGTCCGACGTGCGCGTGATCCTGATCAAACTGGCCGACCGCCTGCACAATATGCGCACGCTGGACTTCATGACGGCGGCAAAAAAGCGCCGCATCGCCAGCGAGACCATGGAAGTGTACGTGCCGATCGCGCACCGTCTCGGCCTGAACAATATTTACCACGAGCTGCAGGACCTGTCGTTCTCGCACCTGTATCCGATGCGCTACCGCACCCTGGCGAAAGCCGTCAAGGCGGCGCGCGGCAACCGGCGCGAAGTGGTCAACAAGATCATGGAAGCCGTAAAAAGCACCTTGTCCATGGCCGAGCTCGATGCCGACGTCACGGGCCGCGAAAAGACCCTGTACGACATCTATAAAAAGATGCGCAGCAAGCATTTGTCGTTCTCGCAAGTGCTGGACGTGTACGGCTTCCGCGTGGTGGTGGGCAGTTTTGCCGACTGTTACGTGACCCTGGGCACCCTGCACAGCCTGTACAAGCCCATGCCGGGCAAGTTCAAGGATTACATCGCGATCCGCAAGCTGAACGGCTATCAGTCGCTGCACACGACCGTCATCGGCCCCTACGGCACGCCCGTGGAATTCCAGATCCGCACGCAGGAAATGCACCGCACGGCCGAATCGGGCGTGGCGGCGCACTGGCTGTACAAGAGCGGCGAATCGAACCCGTCCGACCTGCAGCAGCGCACGCATGCCTGGCTGCAATCCTTGCTCGACATCCAGCAGCAGACGGGCGACTCGGCCGAATTCCTCGAACACGTCAAGGTCGACCTGTTCCCCGATTCCGTCTACGTGTTTACGCCGAAATCGAAGATCATCGCCCTGCCGCGCGGCGCCACGGCCATCGACTTCGCCTATTCGATCCACACGGGCATCGGCGACCAGACCGTGGCCGTCAAAATCAACAACGAAACCTCGCCGCTGCGCACCGAGCTGCACAATGGCGACATCGTGGAAATCATCACCGATTCCTCGTCGCGCCCCAGCCCGACGTGGCTGTCGTTCGTGCGCACCGGCAAGGCCCGCTCGGCCATCCGCCACCATTTGCGCACGATCAACCTGCCTGAATCGATCGCCCTGGGCCAGCAATTGCTGTCGCAGGCGCTGCAAACGCTGAACATCGACGCCGACCTGCCGGCGCCGCTGGTGGAACGCCTGCTCAACGAATCGAGCGCCAATTCCATGGACGAGCTGTACGCGGACATCGGCATCGGCAAGCGCATGGCCACCCTGGTGGCGCGCCACATCTTCGGTTTGATCGGCGGCGAAGCGGCCAGCATGCCAGTGGAACACAATAGCGGCAGCGAGCTCGACCCCGTCACCATCTGCGGCAGCGAAGGCGTTTCCGTGCAACTGGCGCCATGCTGTTTGCCGATACCCGGCGACCAGATCATCGGCCAGCTGCGCCGCGACCAGGGCTTGCTCGTGCACACGAGCGACTGCTCGCAAGCGAAGCGCCAGCGCGCCAAGGAACCGGACCGCTGGATCGCCGTGCGCTGGGGAACGGAACTGAACCGCCGCTTCGACTGCCGCATCAAGGTGCTGATCAACAGCGAGCGAGGCATCCTCGCCCGCGTGGCCGCCGAAATCGGCGAATCCGACGCCAACATCATCTACGTGGGCATGGACGAAGACAAGGACAACGTCCTCGACCAGCTGCGCTTCACCGTGCAAGTCAAGGACCGCGTCCACCTGGCCGCCCTGCTGCGCAATGTGCGCCGCGTGGCCGGGGTCAACCGCATCTTGCGCGAACGTAATTAGACCCCAAGGCAAATACTGGGGTCGGACCCTCAGGGTCCGACCCCGGCCCTTATGCTTTGCGGTTTGCAATTTTTTTCACGAATTCGGCACTGCCAACCGCCGCATTGCCACGGCTGGCGGCACGCAATGCCTGAAGCGCCGCTTCCTCATCCGCATGAAATAAAGCAGCATAGGCCTGCTGCCGCTCACCTTCGTTCTTACCCATGCGTAAATAGAGCGGATGTGGTTGTACCAAGGCATCCTCGCGCCCCTCCGCATTGCACCGATAACTGGACCAGCGGTAATGTCCCGGATAGCGCACCATACCGGCTCGCACGGGATTGAGTTCGATATAGCGCTGGCATACCAGCAAATAGGTTTCATCCTGCACGACACAAGACTTGTAGCGCCCGTCCCATAGCGGTCCGGTACGATGGTGGCGCCAGTTGATGTAGTGCGCGTACTCTTGCCCCAAGGCCTTCATCATGCGCGAAACAGCCAGAACACTACCTGCAGAGAGCAGCAAATGCACATGGTTTGTCATCAGGACATAGGCATGCAGGACACAGCTTTGCGCATGTAAGTGCCGCTGCAGTTGCTGCAAGTACCAGAGAAAATCAGCCGGTTCAAAAAAGCAGATGTGCCTGTCCGCCCCACGCTGCACCACATGCAAGGGCATACCAGGCATAAACAAACGCTGGATGCGGGCCATCATCGCTCTCCCGTCAAGGAAAGTTCCAGCGTGACAGGCTTACCAGGACTAACCCTGCGTCAACGCAAACTACCCCTCACCCGGCGCCGGATACGTCACTTCCAGCAATTCCAGTTCCTGCTCGCCCAGCGGCGTGTTGAGGGTGATCACGTCGCCTTCGCGCGCCTTGGTGATGGTGCGGGCCATGGGCGAGACCCAGCTGATCTTGCCGTTCAGGGGGTCGAATTCATCGATACCGACGATGGTAATGGTGTGCGTTTCGCCGTCGCTGGTGCGGTAAGTTACCGTGGCACCGAAGAACACCTGGTCGTTGCCATGGTGCACGCTGGGGTCGACGATGGCGGCCAGGTCCATGCGTTTCGTCAGGAAGCGGATGCGGCGGTCGATTTCGCGCAGCCGGCGCTTGCCGTAGATATAGTCGCCATTTTCCGAGCGGTCGCCATTCGACGCCGCCCAATGGACGATGCGCACCACTTCCGGACGGTCGACGTCGATCAGCTGCAGCAACTCTTCCTTGATGCGCTGGTAGCCGGCCGGCGTGATGTAGTTCTTCGCGCCGGCGGGAATGGCCAGCGCCAGCGCAGCCGCTTCTTCATCGTCGTCGTTGTCGGATTCTTTTACAAAGGCTTTATTCATCTGTCTATTGTAGCCCCGCCAGGGAGCCACGGGCACACGGGATGCGGGGGCAGGCGGGCTTTTTTGACGTATCATCGTGGCAATCGCGGCAAACCTGCGCCGCACACGGAAACGGATGAAAAAATTCTACAGAGTCAGGCGCTGGCTGTTCGCGCCGCTGGTCTACCTGGCCGCCATCTGCCTGCTGATCGAGGAATGGCTGTGGGCGACGGGCGCGCGCATCATGCAGATCATCGCGCAATTTCCGCCCCTGCATGCGCTCGAAGCGTGGATCAAGCGCCTGCCGCCGTACTGGGCGCTGGCCATCTTCGTGCTGCCGGCCGTGCTGCTGTTCCCCGTCAAGCTGCTGGCCCTGCTGGCCATCGCGCGCGGCCATGCCTTTTCCGGCATCGGCGTGATCGTCATCGCCAAGCTGGGCGGCGCGGCGGCCGTCGCGCGCCTGTATTCGCTGACGCGCCCCACCCTGCTCAGTTTGCCGTGGTTTGCCCGCTGGCACGGTTTATTTATGGAAACCAAGGACCGCTGGATCGCCCGCTTGCGCGCCACGCGCCCCTGGCGCCGTGTCAGCCGCCTGTCGGCCGCGCTGGGCCGCGCCCGACGTGCCTGGTGGCAACGCTTGCGCAAGGGCACGCCAGGGCGCCATAATTCGCGCCCGGCCAGGGTGCTGCGCCGCTTCGCCGCCTTCTGGCACGCCCGCCGCTGATGAAGAAAGGCCACTCCATGCACGACACTCCCCGGCTGGCCCCCGCCATGCGCGCGGCGGCGCCGGAAATCTACCTGTACGACGCGGCCAGCTTGCAATTGCTGGACGCCAACGATGCTGCCTGCGACAACTTGCAGTATGCGCGCAAGGCATTGCTGGCGATGACGCCGTTCACCCTGGCGCCGCAGCTTGACGCGCAGCAACTGGCCGCCGTGCTGGCGACGCTGGACGACAGCATCGGCGCGCAAGCCCTGCTGCACGTGCAGCAGCGCCGCCGCGACGGCAGCCTGTATTCGCTCAGCCTGCACCTGTCGCGCGCCAGCCGCCACGGACGCGCCCTGCTGCTGGCCGAAGGCGAAGACTTGCGCACGCCGCAGGCGACGGCCGCCGCCCTGGCGCAGGTGCAGTCACGCTTCAACGCCATCGTCTCGAATACGCCGGGCCTCGTGTACCAGTTCTGCCTGCATGCGGATGGGCGCGCCGCCTTCCCCTACCTGAGCGATGGCTGCCAGGCCCTGCTGGGCCTGGGGCCGGCACAGCTGCACGCGCGCCCGGAACTGTTTTACCAGTTGATCCTCGCCGACGACCGCGCCTCGTATCTGGAATCGATGCAAGCGTCGAAAAATGCCTTGTGGAGCTGGAACTGGGAAGGCCGCATCTGGATCGATGCATGGAAGGATGTCAAATGGATCAACCTGCGCTCCACGCCGCGCGCGCTGGCCGACGGCACGGTGCAGTGGGAAGGCATCATGACGAATATCACGGAAAGCCGGCTGGAACAGAGCGAAGTGCGCCAGTCGCGCGCCCGCCTGGCCGAGCTGACGGCGCATATCGACAAGGTCAAGGAACACGAACGCACGCGCCTGGCACGCGAATTGCACGATGACCTGGGCGGCAATTTGACGGCGATCAAGATGGCGCTGGCCATGCTGGCGCGCCGCCTGCCGCCGGAAGACCAGCAACTGCAGGAAAAGGCCGACTATGTCGACGCCCTGGTCGACCGCAGCATCGACGCCGTGCACCGCATTTCGCTGGACTTGCGCCCTTCCATGCTGGACCTGGGCCTGGTCGCCGCGCTGGACTGGCAAGTGAAGGAATTCGCGCGCCAGGCCGGCATCGAATGCCAGTTCATTTCGAACCGCCAGCACATCGAACTGGAGCTGGACCAGGCGACCAGCCTGTTCCGCATCGCCCAGGAGGCGCTGACGAATATCGCCAAGCATGCGCGGGCGAGCAAGGTCAGCGTGCGCCTGGCCCGGCAGCGCCAGCATATCAGCCTGTCGATCGCCGACAATGGCGTCGGCATGCGCCTGTCCGACCGCGCCAAGCCGCAATCGTTCGGCATCCGCGGCATGGCCGAACGGGCCAGCGCGCTGGGCGGCACCCTGAGCCTGATGGACGGGCCGGACGGCGGCACCATCCTGAGCATAAAAATCCGGCTGACCACGCCGCGAGAGGCGATAATAGCGGCTGCAGCCAGTGCGCCCGCGCACAGCGGGCCGCCACCAGAAGCGGCCAGTGGGTGAATTAGATAGGAAACAACGCAGTCATGAAAGAAAAAGCCACCATCCGGGTATTCATCGCCGACGATCACGCGATCGTGCGCGAGGGCTTGAAGCAAATCCTCGCCGATACGAAGGACATCATCGTGGCCGGCGAGGCCGAAAATGGCCACGACGCCATCAAACTGTTCCGCGGCTCGAAATGCCAGGTGTTGCTGCTCGACATCTCCCTGCCCGACCGCAGCGGCATCGAGGTGCTCAAGCAGATCAAGAAGGAAAAGCCGGAACTGGCCGTGCTGATGCTCTCCATGCACCGCGAGGACCAGTACGCCATCCGTTCCCTCAAGGCGGGCGCGGCCGGCTACCTGACGAAACAGAGCGCGCCGCGCGAACTGGTCACGGCCATCCGCCAGGTGGCGCAAGGCTTGAAATACATCAGCGCCTCGCTGGCGCAGGAACTGGCCAACACGGTGGGCGACGACCACGAAACGGCCTTGCACGACACCCTGTCGGACCGCGAATACCAGACCCTGGTCATGATCGCCTCGGGCAAGGCCGTGGGCGCCATCGCCGAAGAGCTGAAATTGTCCGTGAAAACCGTCAGCGAATACCGCGCCCGCCTGCTGGTCAAGATGAAACTCAAGAACAGTGCCGAACTGACGCATTACGCCATCCGCAACCAGCTGGTGGATTGACGGCAAAGCGGCATGCACGCTGGCATCGGGCGAATTGACAGGACTTCTCCTTGCTTCTCGCACAATAAGTTCTTTGCCAACTCGCATATCATGAGGATAATTAGAAATATCTAAAAAGGCTGTGCCTACATGTCCAGTAAATTGCCAACTTCACCAGCAAGCGCTCCCGCCGGCGCCACGAATACCGCCGCCACTGCGGCGATGAACCCTGCCGATATCGCCCGCGAAGCGTTTCGCCGACTGGCCACGCGCCGCATCGCCCCGACGCCGAGCGCCTACCGCGATATCTACAATGAAATCGCGGGCATCAGCGAACCCGCGGAGACGCCCGGCGCACCTGCCGCAGTGCTGGCCGCCAGCGCACCCACGGAGAGTGGCGCGGAAAACGTCCTGACGCAGTTTGCCGCCAAGATGAGCGAATCGGCGGGCGAACTGGGCGACTTTGGCCGGCGTTTCCAGCGCGCCCTGAAAGCGCGCGACTGGGACAGCTATGCGCGCACCCTGGCGCAACTGGCGGAAAAACAGGTCAAGAAAGGCGGCGGCATCGAACTGCCGCCCCTGCCGGACGGCGAACAGACGCGCACCCTGCGCGAATTGCTCAGCCGCACCCTGGGTTTTGCCGTCGCCACCTTGCTGACGGGCACGCCCGCGCTGGTGGAGGAGGCCGAATCGCTGGGCGCGGCCATCAAGCTGGCCCACACGGAAGAAGCGCTGAACGAAGCGGCGCTGCGCCTGAAACAGCTGTGCTACCAGATCGAATTGAAAAGCGGCGACACGGCCGAGCAGCAGGAATTGCTGCTGCGCCTGTTCAAGTTGCTGCTGGACAACGTCAGCCAGTTGCTCGACGACGACAGCTGGCTGCGCGGCCAGGTCGATGCCGTGCAAAACCTGATCGCCGGCCCGCTCGACCAGCGCGCGCTGGAAGACGCCACGCGCAGCCTGAAGGAAGTCATCTACAAGCAAGGCCAGCTCAAGCACAGCCTGTCCGACGTCAAGCTGACGGTCAAGAACATGATGATGACCTTCATCGACCGCCTGGGGCAAGTGGCGGCCAGCACGGGCGACTTCCATGAAAAGATCGGCGGCTATTCGGAAAAGATCAGCCAGGCGGAAAATATCAGCGAACTGAACAGCGTTCTTGACGAAGTCTTGCGCGAAACGCGCATGGTGCAGAACGAAGCCCTGCGCGCGCGCGACAAGATGGTGCTGGCGCGCCAGGAAGTGCAGGATGCGGAACAGCGCATCCACACCCTGGAAGCCAAGCTCCAGCATATGAGCGAACTGGTGCGGGAAGACCAGCTGACGGGCAGCCTGAACCGCCGTGGCCTGGACGACGTGTTCGAGCGCGAGACGGCCCGCTCCGACCGCCGCGGCACGCCGCTGTGCATCGCCATGCTGGACCTGGACGATTTCAAGCGCCTGAACGACACCTACGGCCACCTGGCCGGTGATGCCGCCTTGAAACACCTGGTGAAGATCGTCAAGGAAACCCTGCGCTCGATGGACGTCATCGCCCGCTTCGGCGGCGAGGAATTCCTCATTCTGCTGCCGGAAACCACGGTCGAGGCGGCCTCGTCGACGATGACACGCCTGCAGCGCGAGCTGACCCGGCATTTCTTCCTGCACGACAACGAAAAAGTCTTAATCACCTTTTCCGCCGGCGTGGCCCTGCGCCTGCCCAACGAAGACCAGGCCGAACTGGTCAAGCGCGCCGACCGCGCCATGTACCAGGCCAAGCAGACGGGCAAGAACCGCGTGGTGGTGGCCGACTGAGTCCGGCCCGCTGCACGCCATGCCGTCCCGCCGCCCGGCCGGACGGCATTTTTCATTTCAAAACAACAACATTCTCTCCCGTTCCAGCGCTTCGCCAGTATCCCTGCAATATAAAAATAAAACTATTTTTACCCTCAAGTTTCCTTAAAACCTGTCGTCTAGCGCGCGGCTGGCGGCAAACTGAAGGGCTAAAAATTAAAATTTAAAGCACTTTTCGCCATAAATTTTCCCGCAGAGCAACCGTTACCCTAAACAACAGCGGCTTGATTGTCCCGGAACAGCGGGGCAGGCCAAAGTGACTAGCACATAGCGCAATGTAGTACCTGTTTGGAGAATTATCATGGCTGCAGTAATTAATACCAACATCTCGTCCCTGAATTCGCAACGCAATCTGTCGACCTCGCAGTCGGCCCTGAGCACCTCGCTGCAACGCCTGTCCTCCGGCTTCCGCATCAACAGCGCCAAAGATGATGCTGCTGGTCTGGCGATTTCCGACCGCATGACGTCGCAAATCCGCGGCATGACCCAAGCCACCCGCAATGCCAACGACGGTGTCTCGCTGGCTCAGACGGCTGAAGGCGCGTTGGCAAGCTCGGGTGACATCCTGCAACGCATCCGCGAACTGGCCGTGCAATCGTCGAACTCGACGAACTCGTCGAGCGACCGCCAGGCGCTGCAAACCGAGGTAGGCCAACTGGGTTCGGAATTGAACCGTATCGCCCAAACCACCTCGTTCAACGGCCAGGCGCTGCTGGACGGCACCATGGGTACGGCCAACTTCCAGGTCGGCGCCGATGCCAATCAGCTGATTTCCGCCAGCGGCGCGAACTTCCTGACCAATACCTACGGTAACAACCGTATCGCCAACGATGCATCGGCTGTCAAGAAAGATGCGCTGGGTAATGCCGTCGTCGGCAAGCTCACGATTTCCGGCTCCATCGGCACCGCTACCGTCGACACGACGGCAGCCGCCGCCGGCGTCAAAGGCAGCACGGCCAAATCCGTCGCCGCCGACATCAACAGCCAAACGGCAAAAACGGGCGTGACCGCTTCCGCACAAACGGACGTGAACCTGAACCTGGGCGCTGAATCGTATTCGTTCGCCATCAGTTCGGACAACCCAAGCACGGCGCCTGTTACCGTGTCGTTCGCCGTCAGCGGCACGGCATCGACCGCAGCCGACTACGCAGCAGGCATCAACGCGATCAATGCCCAGACGGCAAAGACCGGCGTGACCGCCCAGTACGACAGCGTCAACAAGGGCATGAAGCTGACCAATGCATCGGGTGAAAACATCAACCTGACGCAAGGCACGACGGCCAACGTCAAGTTCGACGTCGATGGCTACAAGGCTGACGGCAAAGTACAAGCAGCAGTGCAGTCGATCATCACCGCAGCCGACGCCGCCACGGTCAACGGCCGCGTGACCTTCGACTCGCAAAACAGCTTCTCGGTGACGGAAAACACCCCTACCGGCCTGAAGGTTGGTCAAGCGACGGCACAAGGTTCGACCCTGAACTCCGTGTCGACCCTGGACGTGACGAACTTTGACAATGCGCAGCTGGCAATTAAAATTGCCGATGCCGCACTGGCAACGGTCAACAGCCAACGCGCCCAATACGGTGCTTTGCAATCGCGCTTCTCGTCGGCGATTTCGAACCTGCAATCGACCACGGAAAACCTGTCCGCATCGCGCAGCCGCATCGTCGATACCGACTTTGCAGCGGAAACAGCCAACATGACCCGCGGCCAGATCCTGCAACAAGCTGGTACGGCCATGCTGGCGCAAGCGAACTCGCTGCCAAACGGCGTCCTGAGCCTGCTGCGCGGCTAATCCCTGATTAGTATCGCAACAGCGCAGGACCCCGATTCCCCTGCCGGATTTTTTCGGCCGGGGAATTTCCACTAGGAGAGCACCATGACTATCGACACGATAGCGGCCGCCTCCGCGGCCAGGATAGACAAGAGTTACGCCGCGACGGACACGCCGGCGGCGCGCCCGGCAGCGCCACGCACGGCCACGGAAAACGACACGGTTGCACCACAGCAAGCCAGCAAGGAACCCAGCCGCGAGCAGTTGAACAAGGCGGTATCGGAGCTGAACCAGTCGTCGCAGATAAAAACGCAAGGCATTGAATTTGCCATCGACGAAGACAGCCAGCGTACGGTCGTCAAGGTCATCGACCAGGAAACCAAGGAAGTGCTGCGCCAGATTCCCACCAAGGAAGCCCTGGAATTGGCCAAGACCTTTGATTCGGCCAAAGGCTCACTGATCAGTCAAAGCGTATAAGATGACCTCGCCCACGGACATGCAGCAGCGTGGCAGTATGCATCGGCATGACCACGGGGCCCGATAGCCTGGCTATCCGGCCCCGTTTTTTGCTGCAGAAAAAGCAATATTTTCCGGTCTCTTCCCCGATTTTTCCCGCCCGCTGAAAACAGCGCGGTAAATCCCCCTCTCAAGTCCTGATTGATTCTGCCGATAACAGCTTATATTAGCGTTTTCCTAGGAGTATTCAGTGGCCATCACACCTACAGTTTCATCCATCGGCATCGGCGCCGGCGCCAGCGGCCTGGATGTGAATGCCCTCATCGACAAGCTGATGACGGCCGAAGCGGCACCGCTGGGTACTTTTGACAAGAAAACGGCCTCCTACCAGGCCAAGCTCAGCGCCATGGGCACCTTGAGCGGCGCCGTCAGCACCTTCCAGAGTTCGCTGTCGGCGCTCTCGAACACCAACAACTTCCGCGCCGTCAGCGCCACGCCCGCCGACCCCCTCGTACTGACGGCCAGCGCCGGCGCCAAGGCCGTAGCCGGCAACTACAACATCAATGTCACGCAACTGGCTCAGTCGCAAACCCTGATGTCGGGCGGCATGGCCAACAAGCTGTCGACCATCGGCCTGGGCAGCAAGACGACGATTTCCTTCCAGCTCGGTTCGGTCGCCGGCGGCACCTTCGGCTTGAAGGGCGCCGCCCTGGGCGCCACCACGGCGCAGAGCGGCATCAGCAACGGCTCCCTGATCCTCAATGGCACCGCCATCCCCACCGACGCCAGCACCAAGAGCGCGCGCGCCCTGGCCGACGCCATCAACGCCAAGAGCAGCACCACGGGCGTGACCGCCACGGCCCAGCCGACTGAAAGCAGCGCGACCATGTTCAGCGGCTTCGGCAATATCGAAACGGGCGCGGACGGCACGTATTCGCTGTCGGTGGGCGGCATCGAGATCGTCACCCAGGGGAACAGCGTCGCCGCAGGCGCCGGCATCACGGGGGCCTCGCTCGACACGACGCTCGAAGGCCCGAATGCCGTCTCGAACGCGCTGGCCGCGGCCAACATCACCGTCACCGGCAAGGCCGCCGACGGCACCCTGAAATTTACGCGCGCCGACGGTTCCAACCTGAACATCGAGGAAGTGGTGACGGGCTCGGTCAAGGGCGGCATCGGCCATGCCTCGAACTCGGTCAATGACGGCTCGAACGTGACGCTGACCAGCACCATCAACCTGGCCTCGGGCAATGCCAGCCCGATCACCATCGCCGGCAGCAATCCGGCCGCCGCCGGACTGACGGCAGGCTCCGGTGGCGCCTACATGAACACCAACTTTACCCAGGATGGCACGCAAGCGACGGGCACGGTGGTGATCGACGCCACCAACAACACCCTGCAAGGCATCCGCGACGCCATCAACAACGCGGGCCTGGGCGTAACCGCCAGCATCGTTTCGGACGGCACGGACAAGCCCTACCACCTGGTCTTGAGCTCCTCGAAGACGGGTGCCAATTCGGCCATGAAAATCTCGCTGAGCGGCAGCGACGGCCTGCCGCCGGACAGCGCCCTGAACGACTTGCTGTCGTACGATGCGGGCGGCACGCAGAACCTGAAACAGAACAGCGCCGCGCAAAACACGAACTTCAGCGTCAACGGCATCGCCATCACCAGCGCGTCGAACAGTGTCGATACGGCCATCGAAGGCGTGACCCTGGGCATCGCCAAGGTGGGCAGCACCAGCTTGTCGGTGCAAAAAGACACCTCCACCGTCAAGACCAGCATCAATGCCTTCGTCAAGGCGTATAACGACCTGAATACGGCGATGGCCAAGATGACGGCGTATGATCCGGAAACCAAGAAGGGCGGCGTCCTGCTGGGGGACTCGACCGCGCAATCGATCCAGAGCCAGTTGCGCAGGCAACTCGGTGCGCCCATCACCGGCTTGAACAGCAGTTTGAGCACCTTGAGCCAGGTCGGCATTTCATTTCAGAAAGATGGCAGCCTGACACTGGACTCGAGCAAGCTCGACAAGGCTATCAGCGCCAACTTCACCGACATCGCCGGCCTGTTCTCGGCACTGGGCAAGGCCACCGACAGCAACGTTGCCTTTACCAGCTCGACCGCCGCAACCAAACCCGGCAGCTATGAGTTGACGATCACCACGATGGCCAGCCAGGGTGCGCTCACCTCGGCCGCCGTCTTGCCCGCCAGCACGACAATTGCCAGCGACACCACCTGGAGCATCACGCTCAACGATACCGAGCCCAGCGCTGCCAAGAACACGGCGCAGGTCGTCATTCCTGCCGGCACCTACACCCCTGCGCAGATGGCCTCGATGATCCAGTCCTCGATCAACGGCGTGAAGTCCTTTGCCGACAACGGCGCCACCGTGTCGGCCTCCATCGATGGAGCGGGCAAACTGGTACTGGCATCGGCCCGCTATGGCTCCGTCTCGAATATCGCCGTCAGCACCGGCACGGGCACGGCGCCGACCGCCCTGTTCGGCGCCGCCACGCCCGTCAAGGGCACGGACGTGGCCGGCACCCTGGGAGGACAACCGGTGATCGGCTCGGGCCAGACCCTGACGGGCGCCGCCGGTTCGCCGGCCGAGGGCCTGAAGATTGAAGTGACGGGCGGCACCACCGGTGCGCGCGGCACCGTCAGCTTCTCGCAAGGCTATGCCTACCAGCTGAATAACCTGGCGACCTCCTTCCTCGGCACGGACGGCATGATCACCAACCGTTCCAAGGGTCTCAACGAAACGATCAAGAACATCGCGACGCAGCGCGACAAGTTCAGCGACAAACTGACCGACATCGAAGCGCGCTACCGCGCCCAGTACTCGCGCCTCGACGTGACGCTGAGCAAATTGACATCCATGCAAAGCTATTTGACCCAGCAGCTGGCCGCCATCGCCTCCAACCGTTAAGCCCAATCATCAGGAGAATTACATGTTTGGAACCCAACAACGCGGCGTCAACGCCTATGCCAAGGTCGGCCTGGAAACGGGCATCGTTTCGGCCTCGCCGCACAAGCTGATCGTGATGCTGTACGACGGCGCCCTGGTGGCCGTGCTCAGCGCGCAGATGCACATGAAATCGGGCAATGTGCCGGAAAAAGGCAAGTCGATCTCGAAAGCCATCCAGATCATCGACAATGGCTTGCGCGCCAGCCTGGACAAGGAAGCGGGCGGCCAGATCGCCGAAGGCCTCGACGCCCTGTATGAATACATGAGTGCGCGCCTGCTGACGGCCAACCTGCACAACGATATTACCCTGCTGGAAGAGGTGCAGCGCCTGCTCACCGACTTGCGCGAAACCTGGAACGCCATCGGCGCCACCCCCGCCGCCATGCCTGGCGCCGATCTGAAACGTATGCCCAGCCTTGCGAGCGCCTAACCCATGATGACGAATCAAGAAGTCCTGACCACCTACGAAGCCATGCAGACCCTGACGGGCCAGATGGTCACCGCCGCCACCAACGCCGACTGGGACGCGCTCGAAGTGCTGGAACAGCGCATCAGCGCGCATGTGGCCGCGCTGAAGGCAAATGAAGAAAAAGTCGTGCTGGAAAGCGCTGGCCGCCAGCGCAAGGTCGCCCTGATCAAGCAGATCCTGGAAGACGACCGCAAGATCCGCGACCTGACCATGCCGTGGATGGCGCAATTGTCCAAGCTGATCAACAGCACCGGCACGGAGCGGCGCCTGGCCAACGCCTACGGCGCGTAAGCGCACACGGGGCAAGGTCAGCTATCATGTTGCCGAAGATGGATGCGATCGGCATGACGCCCCTGACCCCGGTCAAGGCCACGCGGGTGGCCGACGCCGTCGCCGACCCGCGCCAGGCCGAGTTCCAGCGCTCGCTGCAGGGACTGATCGGCAAATCCATGCAGGGACAGGTGCTGGCCCGCATGGGCGACGGCAGCTTCCTCGTGCGCGTGGCCGGCACGCCGGCCCGCATGCAGCTGCCTGCCGGCGCCCAGCCCGGCACGGAAATCCCGCTGACCTTGATCGGCATCAATCCCCGTCCCTCTTTTCAAATCGGCAATAACCGCGACCAGCCCGCCAGCGCCCTGCTGACGTATGCGGACGCGGAAGCCGAACCGGACGCCGCTGAAACGCGCGGTCCCCAGCCCGGCGCCGCCCAGGCCGGCACGCGCGCCGGCAGCACGGCCGCCACCCTGCTCAGCCGCGCGCCCCTGACGCCGGCCAATCTGCTGCCCGCCCTCGCTGGCGACACGCCTGCGCCCGAGCTGAGCACCACCGCGCGCGCCATCAGCACTGTGCTCAGCCAGGCTGAAAGCGTGCCCGGCGCGCCCCTGTCCCTGGTCGGCAAGACGCCGCTGATGGCCACGCCGGGCGCCGCCCCGGCCCAGGTGGCCCAGAAGCTGCACGATGCCGTCGGCAGCAGCGGCCTGTTCTATGAATCGCATGTGGCCGAATGGGCCGAAGGCAAGCGGCCGCTCGCGTCGCTGCTGCTGGAGCCGCAGATGCAGAAGGCGGCACAGGGCGAGACGGCCAGAACGGGAACCGACCTGGCCTCGGCGCAACTGATCAATTTGCAGCTGCATACGCACGAACAGGCGCGCGTGCAGTGGCAGGGCGAAGCGTGGCCCGGCCAGAAGATGCAGTGGGATATCAGCAAGGATGCGCCGGAAGGACAGCAGCACGATGGGCGCGACGGCGACGAGGAAGCGACGGCCTGGCGCAGCAACGTGCGCTTCCAGTTTCCCCTGCTGGGCGACCTGGCCGCGCACGTGGTCTTGCAGGGCGGCAGAGTCTCCATCCAGATGCAGGCCGGCAGCGAAGGCAGCGCCGCCACCCTGCGCCAGCATGCGGCGGCGCTGGAAGCGGCGCTGGAAGCGGCTGGCTGGCCCTTGTCATCGTTGACGATCGCCGGCAAGCCGGACGCTGCCGAGCCGGTGGAAGCCGATGATGCTTGACGATACCAGGCGCAAGGTGCCGCAGACGGCCGTCGCGCTGGCCTACCAGAGCGGCGCGCCGGCACCCAAGGTGGTGGCCAAGGGCAGCGGCCTGATCGCGGACCAGATCATCAGCACGGCGCGCGAACACGGCGTCTTCGTGCATGAATCGAAGGAATTGGTGGCGTTGCTGATGGATGTCGACCTGGACCGCCAGATTCCGCCCGGCCTGTATCGGGCGATTGCGGAACTGCTGGCCTGGTTATATCATATTGAATCTGCGAATGGCGGGCCCATCCCGCCGCCGCCCGACACCAGCATCAACCTCACCGATACATAGACAGGCATCAATGCAAGCACATATTATGGATTCCGGCCTCGAAAACTGGCATGATTTTGAAGTGGAATCGCGGCGGGAAATCATCGCCTTGCTGCGCAGCATCGGCGAAAAGAACCAGCTGATCCGCATGCTGATCCACGGTGAATCCGATGTGTGCGTCACGTCCATCCTGGAAGTCGATGCCGACCACGATAGCGTCATCCTCGACCGTTCCGTGAATGCCGACCAGAACCGGCGCATGGTGGCCGCCAAGGGCATTTCCTTTGAAACCTCGCTCGACAAGATCCGCATCCTGTTTGCCAGCGCCCAGGTGGAAGAGTGCAATTACGGCGGCACGCCCGCCTTGAAAATTGCCATTCCAGAAACACTAATCCGCTTGCAGCGGCGCGAGTATTACCGCATGACAACGCCCGTGAGCAATCCCGTGCGCGTGGCGATTCCCCTGCCGCCCTCGCTGGGCGGCGCCGACACCCTGTTCCCGCTGGCCGACATCAGCTGCGGCGGCATCGCCATCCTCGACAATAAACTGATGCTGGGCGAGACCATCGGCCGGGACTATCCCGGCTGCCGCATCGACTTGCCCGACGTCGGCATCGTCACGGCAACTTTGCAAATTCGCAACTCGCTGGACATGACCTTGCTGAACAATAAGCTGAACCGCCGCCTCGGCTGCCAGTTCGTCGACCTGCCGCGCAGCATGCTGGCGCACGTGCAGCGCTATATCACGCGCCTGGAACGAGAACGCAACGCAAGGATGGCGGGGCTGGGCTAGTACCCCAGCCGAAAGCTGGGGTCAGACCCGCCGGGTCTGACCCCGGAATTTGCCTTTGGGGTAAATTAAACTCTACACCTGCATATTCATGATTTCATGATATGCAGAAACTAATTTATTCCGCACCTGCACCGTCGCCTGGAATTCGATGCTCGACTTTTGCATCGACACCATCACGTCCGACAGGCTGACCTTTTCGTCGCCCATGGTAAAGCGCTGGCCCAGCGCGGACGAAGCCTTTTGCGCACCGCTCACGGAGTCGAGCGCGCTCTTGAAGGCATCGGCAAAATTCACCTTCGCCGCCGGCATCTCGGTCTGGATCGCCGGTATTTTTGCCTCCGGCCGCGTGGCCGCCGACTTCAGTTGCGCGATCATCGCCTCGATCCTGCTGCTATCGATACCGCCTGTTTTCACTTTGCCTCCCGATTCTGGTGTGCTTCGTAACTGTTCCATGCCTGTTGCACCCAGAGAACAAAACCCTGGCTTGCAAGGCAACGACGGGTACAATAACTTCCGTCACATGTTGCCAGGGTTCCACAATACCAGCGCCAACGCCAGCCGCTCGGCCGAGCAGGCGGCAAAAGCGCCTTCTATTTGGACGATTGAAGCGCGTGACAGTGGCGGATAATTCTGCATATCGCCCAATCCTCCCGAGGAAGCGGCCCCCACGCACCACCCAATACACGTAAATACACCGCCCTGGAAGGCAATCATGGCTGTAGCCGAAGAAATCGATGTGAACCGCATACCGCCGGAACCGGCGCCTGCCCGCTCGCCCGTGGAGTCCGTGCAAGCGTTCGCCAAGACGCCGATGGGCAAGAATTTCCTGCGCGGCCTGGGCGTGGCGGCACTGGTCGCCATCGGCGTGGCCCTGTACATGTGGAACCAGCCGCCCGAATACAAGGTCCTGTTTTCCAACTACACGGACCGCGACGGCGGCGCCATCACCGCATCGCTGGACCAGCTGGGCATCAAGCACAAGTTTTCCGAAGGCGGCGGCGCCATTCTCGTGCCATCCGAGCAAGTCCACGACGCGCGCCTGAAACTGGCCGCGCAAGGCTTGCCGAAGGGCGGCAACGTGGGTTTCGAGCTGATGGAAAACCAGAAGCTGGGCGTGTCGCAATTCCTGGAACAGGTCAATTTCCAGCGCGCGCTGGAAGGCGAGCTGGCGAAATCGATCGAATCGGTGTCCGCCGTCGACACGGCGCGCGTCCACCTGGCCCTGCCCAAACCGTCCGTCTTCGTGCGCGAACAGCAAAAACCGACGGCGTCCGTGCTGCTGAACCTGCATCCGGGCCGCGGCCTGGACCAGCTGCAGGTGAGCGCCATCGTGCACCTGGTGGCGTCCAGCGTGCCGGAATTGCTGCCAATCAATGTCACCGTGGTCGACCAGGCCGGCACCCTGCTGTCGAACCAGGAAAAGGACAAGGACCGCGCCAACGGCATCAAGAGCCTGGACCCGAACCAGCTGAAGTACGTGCAGCAATTGCAGCAAAGCGTGATCAAGCAGGTCGAATCGATCCTGCTGCCCATCGTCGGCGAAGGCAATGTGCGCGCCGAAGCGACGGCCGATGTTGATTTTTCGCAAAGCGAGCAGGCGGCAGAAACCTACAAGCCGAACTCGCCGCCGGAAGCGTCCACCATCCGCAGCCAGCAAACGAGCGAATCGACGGGCGCCGGCAATGCCAACCCGTCCGGCGTGCCGGGCGCGCTGTCGAACCAGCCGCCAGGCGTGGCCACGGCGCCATTGACGGCCGAGGCACCGGGCGCCCCGGGCGGCGCGCCGACGGCGCCGACACAGAAGGAATCGACGACGAATTATGAAGTCGACAAGACCGTGCGCTACGAACAGAAATCCATGGGCGGCCTGCGCCGCCTGTCGGTGGCCGTCGTCGTCAACTACCGCCGCAGCTTCGACAAGGATGGCAAGGTCACGGTCAAGCCGATTTCCCCAGCAGAAATGATCCAGATCAATAATCTGGTCAAGGAAGCGATGGGCTACAACAAGGAGCGCGGCGACAGCTTCAGCGTGGCCAACTCGCCCTTCGACGGCATCGACCGCGCGCCGGAAGGCAAGCTGGAGTGGTGGCGCGACCCCGCCAACTTGCCGCTGGCCAAGGAACTGGCGAAATTCCTCATCACGGCCCTGATCCTGCTGTATATCTTCATCAAGATCGTGCGCCCGATGCTGCGCCCTGTCATGCGCAAGATCGACGATTTCGGCGCCCCGCCGCCCGTCATCGAACCGGAACTGGCCAAGGACGGCGAAGAAAACGAAGTCCTGCTCAGCGAAGCGGAGCTGGAAGAACTGGAAGAAGACACGGCCCGCGGTTATCGCGAAAACCTGGCGATGGCCCGGAAACTGGCGCAGGAAGACCCGCGCGTCGTGGCCAACGTAATCAAAGCATGGATAGGCAATAATGACTGAGACAACGGGACTGCAAAAAGCATCGATCCTGATGCTGGCACTGGGCGAGAGCGAAGCGGCCGAGGTCATGAAATTCCTCGGGCCGCGCGAAGTGCTGAAACTGGGCGCCGCCATGGCCACCATGAAGGGCATCGCGCACGACCAGGTGGTCGAGGTGCTCGACGACTTCCGCGCGCAGACGGAACTCAATTCCACCGTCGGCCTCGATTCGGACGAATACATCCGCCAGGTGCTGACCAAGGCGCTGGGCGACGACAAGGCATCCGTGCTGCTGTCGCGCATCCTGGGCGGCAAGGACGCGTCCGGCATCGAATCGCTGAAGTGGATGGATTCGCAATCCGTGTCTGAGCTGATCCGCAACGAACACCCGCAGATCATCGCCACCATCCTCGTCCACCTGGAACGCGACCAGGCCTGCGAAATCCTCGGCCACTTTACGGACCGCCTGCGCAACGACGTGGTCTTGCGCATCGCCACCCTGGACGGCGTGCAGCCGGCCGCCTTGCGCGAACTCAACGATGTGCTGACGAAACTGCTGTCCGGTAACGAAAACATCAAGAAATCGTCGCTGGGCGGCGTGCGCGCGGCGGCCGAGATCCTGAACTTCATGAGCGGCGAGCAAGAAGGCTCCGTCATGGACAATATCAAGAATTACGACAATGACATGGCGCAAAAGATCATGGACGAAATGTTCGTGTTCGACAACGTGATCGATATCGACGACCGCGGCATCCAGCTGCTGCTGCGCGAAGTACAGTCGGAAATGCTGATCATCGCCCTGAAAGGCGCCTCGCAGGAACTGCGCGACAAGATCTTCAAGAACATGTCGCAGCGCGCCGGCGAGATGATGCGCGAAGACCTGGAATCGAAAGGCCCCGTGCGCCTGTCGGAAGTGGAATCGCAGCAGAAACAGATCCTGCAGATCGTGCGCCGCCTGGCGGACGAGGGGCAGATTGTCTTAGGCGGAAAAGGCGAGGATTCGTTTGTCTAGTTTAATTCCCAAAGAGCAGCAAACCGCCTACCAGCGCTGGGAAATGACCTCGTTTGGCGACGAGCGTCCCAGCGTGGTGGCGGCGCGCAAGCTGCTGGAACCGGATCCCGAGCCCGAAATCGACCCGTTTGCAGAATTGCACGAGGAAGAGCCGGCCCCGCCGCTCGAATACCCGACGCAGGAAGAACTCGACGCCATCCGCGAGGAAGCGCGCGCCACGGCCTTCGACGAAGGCCGCGCGGCCGGCTATGCGGAAGGCCATGCGGCCGGGCACGCCGATGGCCATGCGCAATCGTATGCGGAAGGCAAGGCTGCCTCCGCCGTGGAACTGGCGCACCTGCAAACCATCGCCGTCGACTTCGGCACGGCCGTGCACCAGGCCGACGAGCTGATCGCCAATGACGTGATGGAACTGGCCTTGCAACTGGCCAAGGGCATGCTGAAGACGGCCCTGCCCGTGCGCCCCGAGCTGATGCTGCCGATGGTGCGCGAAGCCATCGAATACTTGCCTGTGCTACAACAACCAGCCTTGCTGATGCTCAACCCGGACGATGCGCAAGTCGTGCGCGACGGTATCGGCGATGAGCTCGACAAGGGCGGCTGGCGCGTCATCGAAGACCCGTCCGTGGAACGTGGCGGTTGCAAGATCGACACGGCCAGCAACCAGATCGATGCGCAGACGTCCACCCGCTGGCACCGCCTGACGCATGCGCTGGGCAAAGACCTGGACTGGCTGGCGCCGTGAGCGAGCCCGTCAAAGGCCCTGCTGCCCATGCGGCGCGCTGGCGCGCCTACCTGAGCGACTGTACGGCCGTGGTCGGCTTTGTGGAACCAATGCAGATTTCAGGACGCGTCACGCGCGTGGCCGGCCTGGTGATGGAAGCCGTGGGCCTGCGCCTGGCCGTCGGCGCCGCCTGCACCGTGCCGCTGCCGAATGGCGGCCGGGTCGAGGCGGAAGTGGTCGGCTTCGAAGGCGAACGCCTGTTTTTGATGCCGCAAAGCGACGTCGAGGGCATCGTGCCCGGCACGCGCGTGTTTTCCGTCGAACCGGCCATCCCCCGCCCCGGCAGCGTGGCCCACCCGCGCCGCCGCCCCAGCGACCGCGCGCGCCACCTGCCCGTGGGGCCGCAACTGCTGGGCCGCGTGCTCGACGGCGCAGGCCGCCCGCTCGACCAGCTGGGCCCGCTGCACACGACCGACAGCGCCCCCATCAACGTGCGCCCCGCCAATCCCCTGGGCCGCGCGCCCATCGTCGACACGCTCGACGTGGGCGTGCGCTCGATCAATGCCATGCTGACCGTGGGCCGTGGCCAGCGCATGGGCCTGTTCGCCGGTTCCGGCGTGGGTAAAAGCGTGCTGCTGGGCATGATGGCCCGCTACACGGAAGCGGACGTGATCGTCGTCGGCCTGATCGGCGAACGGGGACGCGAAGTCAAGGAATTCATCGAGCAAATCCTGGGACCCGAAGGCCTGGCCCGCTCCGTCGTCGTGGCCGCGCCGGCCGACACGCCGCCGCTGATGCGCCTGCAAGGGGCCGCATATGCGACGGCGATTGCCGAACACTTCCGCGACCAGGGCCAAAACGTGCTGCTGATCATGGATTCACTGACCCGCTACGCCATGGCGCAGCGCGAAATCGCCCTGGCCATCGGCGAACCGCCCGCCACCAAGGGCTATCCGCCATCCGTCTTCGCCAAGCTGCCCGTGCTGGTGGAGCGGGCCGGCAATGGCGAGGAAGGCGGCGGCTCGATCACGGCCTTCTACACCGTGCTGACCGAGGGCGACGACCAGCAGGACCCGATCGCCGACTCGGCACGCGCGATTCTCGACGGCCATATCGTGCTGAACCGCCGCCTGGCCGAAGCGGGCCACTATCCCGCCATCGACATCGAGCAATCGATTTCGCGCGCCGCCCACTCGATCACCACGCATGAACACCAGCAGCAGGCGCGCAAGCTGAAACAGCTGTATTCGCGCTATGAGCGCAGCCGCGACCTGATCAGCGTGGGCGCCTACAGCGCCGGCACGGACCCCGTGCTGGACCAGGCCATCGCCCTGCATGAAAAGATCGAAGCGTTTTTGCAGCAGCAAATCACGGAGCGGGTCAGCATGGACGAGAGCTTGGGGCAACTTACCGCTCTATTCGACTGATTAGGGCTTGCACAGCGGGAATATAATCAGCCATGGCCTCTCCTTCCCAACTTGCAACCCTGATCGACCTTGCCCAGCGCGAAACGGATGACTGCGCCAAGCGCCTGGGCGCGGCCCTGAAAGCGCTCGACGATTGCCGCCAGAAGCTCGACATGCTGTCCGGCTACCGCGACGACTACGCCAAGCGCTTCGAGACAAGCATGAGCAGCGGCATCACGCCCATGGCCTACCGCAACTTCCAGGCCTTCATGGTCAAGCTCGACAGCGCCATCCTGGGCCAGCAGCAAGTGGTCGAGCATGCGCAAGCGCGCAGCGACAATGAAAAGATGCGCTGGCAGCTGGCCGAACGCAAGCGCATGTCGTACACCACCCTGAACAACCGGGCGCAGGAACAGGCGCTGAAGCTGGAAAACAAGCGCGACCAGAAAGCAATGGATGAGCACGCGGCGCGACAAGCCTATTACAAACGCTAAGCAACACTGAGGCAGCATCATGCAAACCCAGCCAACACCGATTTCCCAGATTATCTCGCCGAACGCCACGCCGGGCGCCGCCAACCGCAGCCAGCCGTCCACCAGCGGCACGGCGGGCGACTTCCAGCGCACCCTGAACCGCCAGATCGAGCAACGCCAGGCCAACCGCAATATGGTGCAGGCGCAAATGCAAGCGCCTGCGCCGGCGGCCCGCCCCGCCAGCCCTGCCGCCACGCCGTCACCCGCGCCCCAGGCGCCCGCCGGCGAAACGAAGCCGGTGCAAAGCGAACAGGCTGCCAGCAGCGAGCAGCCGCCAGCGCAGTCCAGCGAGGCGGCCCAGCCCGCCACCGCCGACAACGCCGGCACCCAGTCCGAGGCCAGCGTGCCTGCCGCCCCCGCCGCGACAGTCGCACCGCCGGCCGATCCGGCCGCCGAGATGCTGGCCCTGGTAGGCAGCATCCAGCTGGCCATCCAGCCGCCGGCGGCAGCCGCCAAAGCCGTGCCGGAACTGCCCGCGCGCGCCAGCGTCAAGGCCGACGGCAAGAACTTGGCCACAGGCCCCTTGCTGGCAGCCGGCCAGGGCAGCGGCAAGGCTGCCGCCACCGCGCAAACGGACGGCGGCGACTTTGCCGACAGCCTGGGCCAGGCCCAGGGCAAGGCGGTCGCCGGCAGCAGCCAGCCAGGCGCCAGCTTGCCAACCGGCAAGGCCGAACCTGGCAAGCTGGCCATCGACGCCCAGTTGGCAGCCACTGCCAAGGCGGGCGCCGCCGTGGCCGAACCGATTCTCAAGGAAACACCTGCCGACCTGAGCCGCCTGGCGGCCCAGTTGCAGCCGGGCGCGCTGCAGCAGGCCGCTGCCGCCGTGGCCGTGCCGGCCGACAAGCTGACGGGCCGGGTCGGCACGCCGGCCTGGGATCAGCAGCTGGGGCAGAAAGTCGTGTGGATGGCGGCCGGCGGCGACCAGAGCGCCACCCTGACCTTGAATCCGCCCGACCTGGGCCCCGTGCAAGTGGTACTGACGGTCACCAATGACCAGGCCGATGCCGCCTTCATGTCGGCCCAGCCGGAAGTACGCCAGGCGCTGGAAGCGGCCATGCCGCGCCTGCGCGAGATGATGAGCGAAGCGGGCATCGCCTTTGGCAACGCCACCGTCTCGGCCGGCACGCCGGAACAGCAAAACAATGGTGAACGCGCCGCCTCGGGCGAGCGCCGCGGCAATGGCCAGGGCGGCGGCGCAGCGGGTGGCGAGATCGCCATCGCGCCGGCGGCGGGCGGACGCAGCCGGCCCAGCCTGAGTGCCGTGGATACCTTTGCCTGAGGACAATTCGTCGTCCGCCAGCCACCGGCGCGCCCCAAGGCGTAACTTTTCGTCTAAAAACAGCGAGTTGAGGGCGCTTCCGCCCTCTTTTCACTGCATCCTTCTGCGCAGAATTTGCCGATAATGACATAATGGCGTCGTGATCCACTTCCATGCACTCGAGTACCATTGAAAGCAAATCCAAAAATGAAAGCAGATCCGAAAGCAGATGCAGGCCTGGCTCCCGCCGGCGCCTCGAAAAAGAAGCTTCTGATCATCGTGCTGGCCTCGGTGCTGGTGGCTGGCGGTATCGGTGGCGGTGCCGCCTGGTACTTCCTGCATGGCAAGGCCGATAAAGAAGAATCGGCGCCCAGCAAGAAAAAACATGCCGCTTCCAAGGCAGGTCCGCCCGTCTTCGTGCCCATCGATGCCTTCACCGTCAATTTGCAGCCGGAAAATGGCGAGCAATACCTGCAAATCGCGTTTACCTTGCAGGCCAGCAGCCCGGAAGAAATGGACTTGATCAAGATCAACATGCCGAAAGTGCGCAGCCGTTTATTGCTGCTGCTGTCCGGCAAGAAGGCGTCCGAACTCAATACCGTGGAAGGCAAGCAGCAACTGGCGGCCGAAATCATCAATCAGGTGAACCAGCCGTTCGAGGACAAAGGGCCGGAGCAGGACGTGACGGACGTATTATTTACCGCATTCATCATTCAATAAGCAGCCATGGCCGATAATTTCCTCTCCCAGGAAGAAGTCGATGCCCTTCTGAAGGGCGTCAACGGAGACCAGGACGACGCGCAGGCGCCGGAAGATGTCACGGGAGTTCGTACCTACAACCTGGCAACCCAGGAGCGCATCGTGCGCGGCCGGATGCCAACGTTGGAAATTATCAACGAGCGTTTCGCCCGGCTGCTGCGCGTGGGCCTGTTCAACTTCCTGCGCCGCAGCGCCGAAGTGTCGGTCGGTTCCGTGCGCGTATCGAAATACAGCGAGTTCATCCGTAACCTGGTGGTGCCGACCAACCTGAATTTGGTGCACATGAAGCCGCTGCGCGGCACGGCCTTGATGGTCTTCGATCCGGGCCTCGTGTTCTTGCTGGTCGACAATCTGTTCGGCGGCGACGGACGTTTCCATACGCGCGTCGAAGGGCGCGACTTTACGCAGACGGAGCAGCGCATCATCCTGCGCATCCTCGACATCGTCTTCGAAGCCTACACCAAGTCGTGGGAGCCGGTCTTCCCCGTCGAGTTCGAATATATCCGTTCAGAAATGAACACGCAGTTCGCCAACATCGCCACGCCGAACGAAGTGGTGGTGGCGTCCACGTTTACGGTGGAATTGGGCTCCGTTTCCGGACAAATCCACTTTTGCATGCCGTATTCGATGATCGAGCCGATCCGCGATTCGCTGACCTCGAGCCTGCAGGGCGAGGCGCTGGAAGTGGACAAGCGCTGGATACGCCTGATGACGCAGCAGATCCAGATCGCCGAAGTCGAGCTGGTGGCGTCGCTGGGCACGGCGCGCGTGTCCTTCGATGAAATCCTGAACATGAAGGTGGGCGACATCATCCCGCTGAATATTCCCGAACTGATCGCCGCCACCGTCGACGGCGTGCCCGTGATGGATTGCACGTACGGCGTGTTGAACGGACAATATGCGCTGAAGGTTGAAAAGTTGCTGGCTAACGCCGACAACATGAACAATCATTAAAAAATACCCGGGCCGCTGCGGCCCGCATCTGTACAACAGGAGAAACACATGTCTGACAACCAAGACGACCAAAGCGCGGAAGACGATTGGGGCGCGGCCATTGCCGAGCAGGCCAAGGCGGAAGCCGAAGCGCTGCAGAACCAGGCCGCCAATACGGCCAGCGCGGCCAGCGCCGCCGTGTTCAAGGACTTTTCCAAGCAGGCATCGAAGTCGGAAACGCACAACGATATCGATTTCATCCTCGATATCCCCGTGCAGCTGACGGTCGAACTGGGCCGCACCAAGATCGCCATCAAGAACCTGCTGCAACTGGCGCAGGGTTCCGTGGTCGAGCTCGACGGCCTGGCCGGCGAACCGATGGACGTGCTGGTGAACGGCTGCCTGATCGCCCAGGGCGAAGTGGTGGTGGTGAATGACAAGTTCGGCATCCGCCTGACGGACATCATCACGCCTTCCGAACGCATCCGAAAATTGAATAAATGAAGCCTGGCCTGTTGATTTCCACCGTGCTGCCGCTCCTGGCGGCATGCAGCATTGCGCACGCCGAACCGGCAACCGCCCCGGCGCCGGCGGCCAGCGCCGCCAGCGCTTCCGTCGCGCTGGCAAGCGAGACACCGCCAGCCGCCGCGGCGCCGGCCGCCTCAGCTGCAGCAGCGGTGCCGGCCTCCGCGCCTGCCGCCGCCCTGCCCGCCATGCCGCCCGGCGCACCGATGACGATGGCGCCGACCAGTTCGGCCGGCAGCTTGCTGCAAACCATCTTCGCACTCGTCTTCGTGCTGGCCCTCCTGATCGGCCTGGCCTGGTTCATGAAGCGCTATGGCCCCAAGGTCATGGGCGGCAACAGCAAGATGCGCGTCGTCAGCTCGCTCAACCTGGGCGGACGCGAACGCATCGTCCTCGTCGAAGTGGCCGACCAGTGGATCGTCGTCGGCGCCTCGCCCGGCAGGATCAACGCGCTGGCCACCATGCCGCGCCAGGAAGGCGAATTGCCGCAACTGGCCACGGCGCAAAACGGCCCTG
This sequence comes from Janthinobacterium sp. LM6, assembly GCF_002002885.1. Lineage (GTDB taxonomy): Bacteria > Pseudomonadota > Gammaproteobacteria > Burkholderiales > Burkholderiaceae_D > Janthinobacterium > Janthinobacterium kumbetense. The sequence goes on from NZ_CP019510.1 coordinate 5,215,365, forward strand.
CGGCCGCCAATTTTTCCGAGTGGCTGAAACAGACCATCGAAAAACGCAATGGGAAATAAGCAGCAGATGGCGTGGTCCACCTTGAAGACTCCCCTGACCTGGCTGCTGGCGGCAGCCGCCCTGGCCTTGCCGCTGTGGGCCATGGCCCAGCCGGGCATCCCGGCCTTCAACAGCACGCCGGCGCCGGGCGGCGGCCAGAATTACTCGTTGCCGGTGCAGACGCTCATCCTGATGACGTCGCTCACCTTCCTGCCGGCGGCCTTGCTGATGATGACCTGCTTTACGCGCATCATCATCGTGCTGTCGCTGCTGCGACAGGCTATCGGCACGCAATCGGCGCCGCCGAACCAGGTGCTGGTGGGCCTTGCCCTGTTTTTGACCCTGTTCGTCATGGGACCCGTGTTCGACAAGATTTATACGGATGCGTATCAACCGTATCAGGAAAACAAGATCAGCATGCAGCAGGCGATGGACAAGGGCGTCGATCCCCTGAAAACCTTCATGCTCAAGCAGACGCGCCAGGCCGACCTGGCCCTGTTCGCCAAGATGTCGCGCTCGCCGGCCCTGCAAGGCCCGGAAGACGTGCCGCTGCGCATCCTCGTGCCCGCCTTCGTCACCAGCGAACTGAAGACGGCGTTCCAGATCGGCTTTGCCATCTTCATCCCGTTCCTGATCATCGACATGGTGGTCGCCAGCGTGCTGATGTCGATGGGGATGATGATGATGTCGCCGGCGACCATCTCGCTGCCGTTCAAGCTGATGCTGTTCGTGCTCGTCGATGGCTGGCAGTTGCTGCTGGGTTCGCTGTCACAGAGTTTTTACTAGGGGAAATAAGATGACACCCGAAAGCGTCATGACCCTGGGCCGCCATGCGATGGAAATCACCCTCATGGTGGCCGCGCCCATGCTGCTCGTCGCCCTCATCATCGGCTTGATCGTGAGTATTTTCCAGGCGGCAACGCAGATCAACGAGGCGACCCTGTCCTTCATTCCGAAGCTGGTCGGCATTTTCGTCGCCCTCGTCGTGGCCGGCCCGTGGATGCTGTCCGTCATGCTCGACTACATGCGTCAGGTGTTTACCGGCATCCCGAACCTGGTTGGCTAGTGCAGCGCTTGCTGATCCTCCCATGCTGACTCTGTCCAGCATCGAACTCAATACCTGGATCGCAGCACTGCTGTGGCCGCTTAGCCGCATCCTCGGCCTGATTGCGGCCGCCCCCCTGTTCGGCAACGCGGCCGTGCCGGCCACCGTGAAGGTGAGCCTGGGCGCCCTGCTGGCCATGATCATCGCCCCCACCGTGCCGGCCTTGCCTGCCGTCAACCCGATGTCCTTGCCCGGTTTATTGATCCTCACGCAGGAGATGCTGGTGGGCCTGGCCATGGGCTTTTCCATCCGCATCGTGTTTTCCGCCATCGAAATGGCCGGCGAAATCAGCAGTCTCACCATGGGCCTGGGCTTCGCCTCATTCTTCGACCCGCAAACCAAGGGCAGATCTTCCGCCATCAGCCAGTTCCTCGTCATGCTGGCCACCTTGATGTTTTTGACCGTCAATGGCCACCTGGTCTTGCTGGCGGCGCTGGCAGAAAGCTTTGTCAGCCTGCCGATTTCATCGAGTCCCATCAGCGGCGGCGGCTTCCAGCAATTGGCAGCGTGGGGCGGGGAAATTTTCCGTTCCGGCCTGCAAATTTCTCTGCCCATCATCGCCGCCCTGCTGCTGACCAACGTAGCCCTGGGCATCTTGACGCGGGCCGCGCCGCAACTGAACATCTTCGGTATCGGTTTTCCCGTCACCCTGGGCGTGGGCTTGCTGGTAATCAGCATGGTCCTGCCCTACCTGGCCACGCCCTTCCAGAACATGTTCCTGCGCGGCATAGAAACGGCGCGCCTGCTGCCGCGCGGCTTTGCCACGCGCGACCGGCCGCCGCCGCCCGCGCCGCCGAATCCCCTGCGCCCGGCAACGCCTGCACCGGCACCGCTGCCGCCCGCGCGCTGATCAGGGCTGCCAGCCCAGCGCGTGGCGCAGCAACAGCGCGGACAACACGAACATGGTGACGCCGATCAAGCCATCGAGCACTTGCCAGGCCCGGGGCCGCGCAAACCACGGCGCCAGCCAGCGCGCGCCATATCCCAGCGATGCAAACCACAGCAGGCTGGCCGCGCCCGCGCCAGCGATAAACCAGCCGCGCAGCGCGCCCGGCTGCTGGGCGCCAATACTTCCCACCAGCAATACCGTATCCAGATACACGTGCGGGTTGAGCAAAGTTAAAGGCCGCCGCCTGGGCCAGGATGGCCGTCAGGCCCAGTCCGGCGCGCCCCTCGGCGGCGCGCAACTGCTGCGGCCGGCGGGCGCGCCGCAGGGCTTGCCAACCGTAGACGGCCAGGAAGGCGGCGCCGCCCAGCGCCAGCGCGCTGGCCAGCAAGGGGCGCTGCCCCAACGCATGGGCCATGCCCAGCACCCCGGCGCCGATCAGCGCCGCATCGGCCAGGGCGCAAAACAGCACGATGGCACCCACATGTTCGCGGCGCAAGCCTTGCCGCAAGACAAAGGCATTTTGCGAGCCGATGGCGACGATGAGTCCCAGGCCCAGGGTCAAGCCCTGGAAAAAGACGGAAAAAACCAGTGGTGTGGTGGCGCTCGAGAGTGTCATGCGGCGATCTTGCCAGCCGAAAGGAATGAAGGCAAACTACCTTTTCTATAGCTAGTTAAGGAAAACTTCATTCATGCTCGATTATGCCGCCCTCGCTGCCCTGGCCGCCGTCATCCGCGAAGGCAGTTTCGAGCGCGCGGCGCGCACCTTGCACGTGACGCCATCGGCCATCTCGCAGCGCATCCGCCTGCTGGAAGAGCGCGTCGGCTGCGCGCTGGTGATACGCGACCAGCCCTGCCGCGCCACGGAAACGGGCCGGCGCCTGTGCCAGCACGTGGACCAGGTGCAGCTGCTGGAACAGGATTTGCAGGGGACCTTGCCGGCGCTGGCAGTGCAGGGGCAGTCGCGCGCCAGCGTGCCCATCGCCGTGAATGCCGACAGCCTGGCCACCTGGCTGGCGCCCGCCATCGCCGCCTTTGCGGCCGAATACCCAGTGCTGCTGCAAGTGGCCGTCGACGACCAGGACCATACGGCCGAATGGCTGCGCAGCGGCGCCGTGCTGGCGGCCGTCAGCGCCACGGCCCGGCCCGCATCGGGCTGCAACAGCCGCCCGCTGGGCGCCATGCGCTACCTGGCGGCCGCCAGTCCCGCCTTCCTGCAGCGGTATTTTGCCCACGGCGTGGGCGCCGCCAGCCTGGCGCTGGCGCCCAGCCTCGTCTTCAATACCAAGGACGAGCTGCAGGCGCGCTGGGTGCGGCGCCTGTGCCACCGGCACGTGGAATTGCCGCGCCATGCCCTGCCCTCATCGCACGCCTTCGTCACGGCCGCCCTGGCGGGCATGGGCTGGGGCTTGCACCCGCAGGCGCTGATCCAGCCATGTCTCGACAATGGCAGCCTGGTCGAACTGCTGCCCGCTACGCCCCTCGATGTGCCGCTGCACTGGCATACGGCGCGCGCCGCGTCCGGCCTGCTCGACGGCTTGAGCGGCGCCATCCTGGCCGCCGCCCGCACGGACCTGCTGCCGCCCTGATTGCCAGCCTCAGGGCTGGTCGCTGCTGAGCGCAAAGCGCCGGCGCCGCAAGTCGACGTTCAAGCGCAGCTGGTGATGCTTGACCAGGTAGCGCACGCCGACCAGCGCCGCCGCCAGGCCCGACAGCGCGGCGATGCCCAGCGCCCAGCGCGGGCCGAAGGTGTCGGCTACCCAACCCACGATGGGCGCGCCAAGCGGCGTGCCGCCGGCCGAGATGGCCAGCACGATGGCCATGACCCGGCCCCGCATGGCGGGCGCCGTCGACAGCTGCACGCTGCTGTTGACGCTGGTGGTAAACGTTTGCGCGGCGATGCCGATGACTACCAGCATCATGCCGAACAGCCAGTAATTGGGCATCACGGCGGCCAGCGCGCACGCCAGGCCGAACAGCGCCGCCGCCCCCAGCAGCAAGGCCAGCGTCGGCTGGCCCCGCCCCGCCGCCAGCAGGGCGCCGGCCACGGAGCCGCAAGCCATCACGGAACTGAGCACGCCATACTGGCCGGCGCCCGCATGGAAGGCCGTCACGGACATGGTCGACAGGAAAATCGGGAAGTTCAGGCCGAAAGTGCCGATCAGGAACAGCATCAGCAAAATGGCCATCAGGTCGGGCCGCTGGCGCACGTAGCGGAAACCCTCGCCCAGGCTGGCCCGCGTGGCCTTCAGGCGCGGCGCGCGGCGCAGCAATTCCACGCGCAGCAGCAACAGCGAACCGATCACGGCGGCAAACGAGACGGCGTTGATGATGAAGACCCAGCCGCTGCCGACGCTGCTGATCAGCAAGCCGGCCACGGCCGGGCCCAGCATGCGCGCCGCATTGAACGAGGTGGAATTGAGCGCCACGGCATTGGTCAAGTCTTCCTCGCCGACGATTTCGGCCACAAAAGTCTGGCGCACGGGCGCATCGAAGGCCGTCACGCAGCCCAGCAGGAAAGCAAACACATACACGTGCCACAGTTGCACGAGGCCGCTGATGCACAGCAAACCCAGGCACAGCGCCAGCAAACCCATGGCCGCCTGCGTGCACAGCAGCAATTTCCTGCGGTCGAGCAAGTCGGCCGCCATGCCCGTCAGGGGCAGCAACAGCAGTTGCGGGCCGAATTGCAAGGCCATGACGATGCCGACGGCGCTGGCATTGTGCTGCGTCAATTCGCTCAGCACCAGCCAATCCTGCGCCGTGCGCTGCATCCAGGTGCCGATATTCGACACGAGGGCGCCGCCGGCCCAGATACGGTAATTGGGATTGCGTAGCGAACGGAATGTGTTGTTCATCTGGGCGTGCGGGCTCCTTGCCGGGGTCGTGGTGGAAAATTCAGCGGATCACTCCGCCAAACGTTTGAGTAATGCCACCGCATGGTTCAGTTCGGTGACTTCGTCCGGCGTGAGCCGGGTTTCAATGGTGCGTGCCAGCCAGTCTTCGCGCGCGGCGCGGCTGGCTGCGATCCAGGCGCGGCAACTGTCCGTCAGGGTCAATAGCGTTTGCCGGCCGTCGAGCGGATCGGGCGAGCCCGTCACCATCCGCGCCTCGGTCAGCGCCAGCACGGTGGCGGCCATCGACTGGGGCCGCATGCCTTCGGCACGCGCCAGGCTGCTGGCCGTGGCCGGGCCGTCGCGTTCAAGACGGCTGAGCACAGATGCCTGCGACATGCTGACATCGCCCAGGTGCGCCTCTTCGCGCAGGCGGCGGCGCAGCTTGCCGACCAGGATGCGCAATTCGCCGGCCAGTTGCAGAACTTGTTCGTGGTCTTCTTGCGGGACGGTCATGGCAGTCATGTAGTGGATCAACAGCCTCCACTATAACAGATATGCAGGTAGACTGCACAGTTTGCCTGCATATTTTATCAAGATAGCCATCTTGCGGACGCAAAAAAGCCGGGGCGGGAGATCTGCTCCCAGCCCCGGCTTGCCGGCCATCCGATGCGGATCGCTTAGCTGATGTAATTGAACAGCGACAGGCCCGAGATCGAGGTAAACGACTTCTGCGCCGCCTGCAGGGTGATCTGTTGCTGGCTGAACAGGGAAATCGCCTTCACCATATCCAGGTCCTGCAAGCCCGACAGGGTGCTCGCATACTGCAGGTCGAGGTCGTCGCCGGCGCTGTCGAGCGTGTCGAGTTCCTTCAGGCGCGAACCGACTTCCGCGCGCACCGACAGCACGTTGTCGTAAGCCGTGTCGAGGATATCGTGCGCCGCGTTCAGGCCGGCCGTCAGGCGCGCCTGCCCCGCGTCGCCCGAGGCCGGCTGGCCCAGCACACCGATCAGCTTGGTGATGGTGCTAAAGATCGATTCCTTGCCGCTGGGCTCCAGGGTGAACTTGTCCAGGTCGGCCGGCTTGCCCGCGACATTGACTTGCTGGCCGTCAAAGTTGATGGCGTCGCCAGACTTGTAGGGCACGGGCACGGCGGGATTCGGGATGGTCTGGCCCAGGGTTACGTCCGTCACGGTATAGGTCGTGACGGCAGCGGTGCCCGTGCCCGTCACCTGGAAATCGATCGAGTACTTATGCCCCGTCAACTTGGTGGGATCGGTGACGGTGCCGCCGGAAATGATGCCGGCGCCGCCGCGCGTGAAGTTGCCCGGATCGGCCGCCGTGGTGAACTTGCCGTTGCCCGTCAAATTATTCTCAAACACGGTCGCGCCCGAATCGCTGGTGGCCAGGTAGCGGGCCGAGCCCACTTGCAGCTCGCGCTGGCCCTGGTCGCCCACGTAGGTGGCGCCGCCCGGCGTCTGGCTGAACGGTTGCGTCGTCGACTTGTAGCCGGCAAACAGGTAGCCGCCCGCGTTGTCGGACGTGTTGGCGATGCCCAACAGATCGGTCAAACGGCCCTGCAGCTCCGTGGCCAGGCTCTGGCGGTCGACATCCTTCAAGGCCGGATTGCCGGCCTTGAGCACCAGATCCTGCACGTCGGCGATCAGCGAAGTGGTGCTGGCCAGGGCCAGCTCTTCCTGCGAGAGGAAATTCTTGGCGTTCGAGCGGTTCGTCACGAATTGCGTGTTGATCGTTTGCGACTGCGTCACTTCCAGCGCGCGCGCCGAGGCGATCGGGTCGTCGGCCGGCGTCAGGTTGCGGCGGTTCGCCGACAGCTGCATCTGGGTACGGTTCAACGCGCCCTGCAGGTTGTTCAGCTGCGTGCTGCCCGCGTCATAGATCATTTTGGTACTGATGCGCATGATGCTGCCCTTCCTGATGGCGGCGGACGCCAGGCGCCGCCGCTTGAATAATTAACGTCCGAGGCCGATGACCACGTCGAACAGGGTGCTGGCGATCTGCATGACCTTGCCGCAAGCCTGGTAGGCTTGCTGATAGCGCAGCAGATTGGCCGCCTCTTCATCGAGGTTGACGCCGGAGACGGCTTGCTGCTGCGTGCTGGTTTGTTGCAACAACGCAAGACTGGCCAGGCCGCTGACCTGTACTTCGCGCGTCTTGTTGCCGACATAGCTGACGGTTTCCGCGTACGAACCCTGGAACGTGGCCTTGCCGCCGTCGAGAATGTTTTTCGTCTGCAAGCCCGCCAGTAGGGAGGCATTGCGGTTGTCGCCCACGCCGCCCGAGTTCGGCCCGATGGTGAATTTATCGCCCTGCGCGGGCGCCCCCGTCATGTTGACGTTGATGCCGCCAAAGCTGAAGCTGTCGCCTTCCGTGTACGGGATGTTCGCCGTGCCGGCCGGATACGTGGTGGTGGCGCCGTTCAAGCCTTTCACCGTCACGGCCTGGCCCGCGGGGAAACCCGACAGCGAAGTGGTCGCCTTGTCGTACGTCAAGGTGACGGTGCCCGTCAAGGCATTGCCCGGCGTCAAATATGCCTTGTCGACGCTACCTGCGCCCAGCTTGCCGCTGCCCGTGTTGCTGACGGGCGCGCCCGTGGCGATCGGCGCGCCGGCAGCCAGCTTGTTGCGGTCGGTAATCGCCACGGCCAGGTCGGAAGCGCCGTGGGCCGTCGGCCTGACCATGAAGTTGTCGCCTTCGGCAGCCGCGCCCGAGATCGAGAAATCCACGCCGTCGATGGTTTGCGGCACCGTTTGCGGATACGGGTTGATGGTCGTTTTCGCGCCGTCGCTCTGGCGCGTCACCACATAATTGGCGCCGTCATACTTGACGGCATAATCGCTGGCCGTCAGCTTGGTCGGATCGCTGACCTTGGCCGACAGAACGGTCGTGCTGGTCGCGTTATTGCGGTAATCGGCGCCGATGACGGGATCGGGCAGCTTGAAGAAGTCGCCCCCCATGTCGCCATTCAAGTCCTGGCCCAGCTTGTGCTGTTCATTGAAGGTGGAAGCCAGTGCGATGGCGACCTTGCCCAGCGAATTCTGGATACGGTCCAGGCTGCCGCTGCGGAATTCCAGCAAGCCGCCCAGCGCGCCGCCGCTCAAGGAACTTTCCGACAGCTTGGTGACGCTGGTGCCCGTCACATAGCCCACGTCCAGGCGGTTCGGGTCCGTCGGCGACGGCGTGACGGCCAGCTCGAAGTTCTTGTCGCCCACCACCAGCGGCTGGCCCGAGCCGATCGAGACGGTAATCGAGTTGCCCGCGCCAGGCTGAACCGTTGCCTTGACGTATTTGTTCAGCTCAGTGATCAGCTGGTCGCGCTGGTCCAGCAAATCGTTGGGCTGATTGCTTTCATTCACGGTCAGATTGGTAATCGAGGTATTCAGTTCCGCGATCTGCTTGGCGTATGAATTGATCACCTTGACGTTCGAGGTGATCTGCGAATTGACGCCGTCGCCGATCTCCGTCAGGCGCGCGCTGAGGCCCTGGAAGCGGGCCGTCAGCGAGTTTGCGCTCGACAGCAATGCCTGGCGCGACGACACGGACGAGGGATTCGAGCTGAAATCCTGCACGCCCTTGAAGAAATCGGCCATCGCCGGCGACAGCCCGGCCGTGGGGTCGGCCAGCATATTGTCGATCTGGCTGATCTGCGTGTAATACGCGTCGAGCGAACTGGTGGCCGACTGCGCGCCATTTACCTGGGCCGCCATGAAACCGTCGTACTGGCGCTTGACTTGCGATACCTCGGTACCATTGCCAACAAAGCCATAACCGGCATTGTTGAACTGCGCCGTCTGCTGCAGCACCACCTGGCGGTTGTAACCGTCCACGTTGGCATTGGTGATGTTATGCCCGGTCGTCGACAGGCCCACCTGCGCTGCAAGCAAACCGCTCTTACCGATGCTGAGTAGATTCGAAGTCATGGTGTCTTATTGGTTACCGTCAATAGTATTTACGGCAGCCGCGGCGAAAACTTGAAGCGCGCGGCTTGCACGGGGGCAAGGCGGGGCGTCAGCCGACCAGAGAATTTTTAATGATTTTTGTCAATTTGGCAGCGTAATTCGGGTCCGTCGCATAGCCGGCTTTCTGCAAGCCCTGGGCGAAGGTGCTGGCGTCGCCCGCGCTGGCCAGGACTTTTTCGTAGCGCTTGTTGTTGGTAATCAACTGCGCATAATCCTTGAAGCTGTCGGCATAGCTGTCATAGGCGCGGAATTTTTCCACCTTGCGCTGCGCCTTGCCATTTACATATTCCGTGGTAACAGCTTCCGTGACCTTGCCCTTCCAGTCGCTCGATGCCTTGATGCCGAACAGGTTGTGGCTGCTGCTGCCGTCGCGGCTGATGATTTCGCGCTTGCCCCAGCCCGTTTCCAGCGCCGCCTGGCCCAGCATGAACTTGGCCGGGATGCCCGTGGCGCGGCTGGCTTCTTCCGCATGCACGCCCAGCTTTTCCTGGAAGGCGCGCACGTGCGGCGCCTGCGTGGCGTTGGCCTTGTCGCTCAGGGTCTTGCCGCTGGCGGCGGCGCTGCCGGCCCCCTCGGCGAGGGCGCCCTGCTGCTGGCGGAAGGCGGCCAGCGCCTGCGCCATGCTGGATGACCGGGGCGACGGCGTTTCGGCGCCGTCGGCGGCCAGCGCCTGGTTCGACGACGACAATTGGCGGATCAGCACGTCAGCCAGGCCCGTGCCCCGCTTGGCCAGGTTCTGGCTCGTCTGCTGGTCCAGCATCGAGGTATACATCTTGCTTTGCTGGCTGTCCATGATGCCGTCCTGCGGCGTGGCTTCGCGCATGCTTTTCATCATCATGTTGATGAACATGGCTTCAAATTGCGTGGCCGCCTCTTTCAGGGCGGCGGGATCCTTCGCCTTGGCGGACTGGCGCAGGCCATCCATGCCTTTCACGTCATAGGCGGCGGTATTGCTGAGGTCGGTTTGGCTGATCATGGCGTGTCCATCAAATGATTTCAAGTTCGGCGCGCAGCGAACCGGCCGCCTTCATCGCCTGCAGGATGGCCAGCAAGTCTTGCGGCGAAGCGCCGATGGCGTTGAGGGCCTTGACCACGTCGGACAGCGAGGCGCCGCCCTTGACCAGCATGACCTTGCCCGGTTCCTTCTTGATATCGATCTGCGCCGTCTGCGTGACCACCGTGCGCCCGCCCGACAAGGGGGCCGGCTGGCTCACTTGCGGCTCGACATTGATGGTGACGGACAGGTTGCCGTGCGAAATGGCGCACGTTTCCAGGGTCACGGACTGGTTCATCACGACGGAACCGGTGCGCGCATTCATGATGACCTTGGCCGCCAGGCGGGCCGGGTTGACTTCGATGCTTTCCAGCTGGCCCAAAAAGGACACGCGCTGGTCGCTGCCGCTCGGCGACTGCACCTGGATCACGCGGCCGTCGAGCGCGGCGGCCGTGCCGGCGCCGTAGCGGCTGTTGATGGCGTCGACCACGCGGCTGGCGGTGGCGAAATCGGTGGCGTTCAATTCCAGGCGGATGGTGTTGTTGGCGCCCAGCGCCGAAGGCACGGTGCGCTCGACGGTCGCGCCGCCCGAGATGCGGCCCACGCTCAAGTGATTGATGACGACGGAACTGCCGGCAGCCTGCGCGCCCACGCCGCCCACCAGCACGTTGCCTTGCGCCATGCCGTACACCTGGCCGTCGGCGCCCTTCAGGGGCGTCATCAATAAAGTGCCGCCGCGCAAGCTTTTCGCATTGCCCATCGACGACACCGTCACGTCGAGCAACTGGCCCGGCTGGGCAAACGCGGGCAAGGCCGTCGTCACCATCACGGCGGCCACGTTTTTCAGCTGCAAACTGGTGCCTTGCGGCAAGTTGATGCCTTGCTGCTGCAGCATCGCCGCCACGCTCTGGATGGTGAACGGGGTTTGCGTGGTCTGGTCGCCGCTGCCGTCGAGGCCGACGACGAGGCCATAGCCCATCAGCTGATTCTGGCGCACGCCGGCGATGCTGGCCAGATCCTTGATGCGCTCGGCTTGCGCCACGGGCGCCAGCAGGGAGATGGCCAGGCCGAAAATGGCGGCAAAGCGGGAAAAGGTCGACGTTGCCATGATCAGAACGGCAACAGGCTGAGGAAGAAGCGCGAGGCCATCGACGCCATTTCGGCGCGGTCGATCTGGCTGTTGGTGCGGTATTCGACGCGCGCTTCGGCCACCTGGGTCGAGGGCACGACGTTGCCCGTGCCGATGGTGTCCGGATTGACCATGCCCGAGAAGCGGATGAATTCCGTGCCCTTGTTCATGGCGATCTGTTTTTCGCCGGCGACGATCAAGTTTCCGTTTGGCAATACCTCGATCACCGTCACGCCAATGGTGCCGGAAAACGTGTTGCTGGCGGACTGGTTGTCGCCATCGGCAAATTTCGTCGCGCCATTCGCCGCCACGGTGCCGCCGAAACGGCCCTGGGCGAAGCCCGGCGTGCTGAAGCCCACGCTGCCGGACTTGTTGCCGGAGCTGGCGCCCGCCTTGACGGCATTCGTGCGCTCGGTGATGGCGATCGTCATGGTGTCGCCCACGTGGCGCGCGCGGCGGTCTTCGAAGGCGGGACGGTAGGTCGACGGCTGGTAGATGGAACCGTTGTTGACGACCACGGGTTCCGGCATCGGCGCGCGCGTGGTGGTGGGATATTGCACGATGGACGTAGGCGTGATGGCGCAGCCGGACAGCAGGACTGCGGACAACAAAGCGATGATGGGGTATTGCATGGCGAACCTCCGCTGCCATCCGGCGGCGGATGGCATGACGACTATGAAAATTAAAGTTGCGACAATTTCTGCAGCATTTGATCGGATGTGGTGATGGCCTTGCTGTTGATCTCGTAGGCGCGCTGCGTCTGGATCATGTTGACCATTTCCTCGGCCACGTTGACGTTCGACGTCTCGATATAGCCCTGCATCAGCACGCCGGCGCCGTTGGTGCCCGGGGTGTTGGTTTGCGCCACGCCGGAGGCGCCCGTTTCCATGTACAGGTTTTCGCCCTTCGATTCCAGGCCGGCGGGATTGACGAAAGTGGTCAGCTGCAGCGAGCCGATTTGCGATGGCGCAACAGTGTCGGGCAAGGTGACGGAAACGGTGCCGTCGCGCGCCACGGTCAGGCTCAGCGCATTCGTCGGCACGGTGATGGCGGGCTGGATGACGAAGCCTTCCGAGGTGACGAGCTGGCCGTTGGCATCCGTCTGGAACGAGCCGTCGCGCGTATAGGCGGTGGCGCCGTCCGGCATCAGCACCTGGAAAAAGCCGGTGCCGTTGACCATCACGTCGCGCGAATTGCCCGATGCCTGGGGATTGCCCTGGGTATGGATGCGTTCGGTAGCCACGGTGCGCACGCCCGTGCCGATCTGCAAGCCCGATGGCAGCTGGGTTTGCTGCGACGATTGCGCGCCCGGCTGGCGCACATTTTGATACAGCAAGTCCTCGAACACGGCGCGCGACTTCTTGAAGCCGGTGGTGCTGACGTTGGCCAGGTTATTGGCGATCACGTCCATCTGCGTTTGCTGCGCTTCCAGGCCGGTCTTGGCAATCCAAAGGGAACGAATCATGATATTTCTCCAATAACAGCGCTAACCAGCCCTGTAGACTATTTCTATGCGACCATTATGCGGTGGCCCCCATCAATTCAAAGCGAGGATCTGGGTGGCTTTCGCCGCGTTATTCTCGGCATTCTTCAACAAGCTCATTTGCGTTTCGAACTGGCGCGCCAGGGCGATCATGCTGACCATCGAATCGACGGGACTGACATTGCTGCCTTCCAGAGCGCCGGTGGTCAGCTTGACGGCCTGGTCGGCCTGCGCCACCGTGCCATCCTTCAGCCGGAACAGGCCGTCGTCGCCGCGCACCAGTTGCTGCTCGGGCGGGTTGACCAGCTTGATGCGTCCCAGCACCGTCGACGGGCCCGGCGGCACGTCGGTGGAAATCGTGCCCACCGTGCCGTCGCTGGCGATGGCCACCGTCACGCCGGGCGGAATCGCCATGGGCCCCGTATCGCCCTGCACCATCAGCCCGCCCTGCGTTTGCAGCATGCCGTTTTCATTGAGTTTCAGGGCGCCGTTGCGCGTGTAGGCTTCGGAACCGTCGGCCGACTGCACCGCGATCCAGCCGCCGTTTTCCACGGCCACGTCGAGCGCGCGGCCCGTGTGCTGCATGGGTCCCTGCGTGAAATCGGAACCGACCGTCGAATCGACGACGAAGGTGCGCGTCGGCATCATGCCGTCGGCCACCACGGGCACGGCGCGGAACGAGTCGAGCTGGGCACGGAAACCCGTGCTGGTGGCGTTCGCCAGGTTGTTCGCCGTGGTCGCCTGCTTGTCGAGGATGTGCTTGGCGCCCGAGCCGGCGGTGTAGATGAGACGGTCCATGTTTTATTTCTCCTGTTGCCTGAAACCCAAGGTAGAAACCGGGGTCGGACCCTGAGGGTCCGACCCCAGCCTTTCGCCGTTAGGGGTTCAATCCGTTAACGCAAGTTCACCAGAGTCTGTAAAACAGAATCCTGCGTCTTGATGGTCTGCGCATTCGCCTGGTAGGCGCGCTGGGCCGTGATCATGTTGACCAGTTCCGCCGTCAGGTCCACGTTCGACACTTCCACGGCCGAGGCGCGCAAGTTGCCCAGGGTGCCAGTCTTCGGCTCGCCCGTGATGGGCTTGCCCGAGGCCGAGCTTTCCACCCAGGCGTTGTTGCCCAGCGGCTCCAGGCCGTTCGGGTTGGTAAAGTTGCTCAACACCACTTGCCCCAGGGCGCGCGTCTTGCCATTGTTGTACTGGCCCTGGATGACGCCGTCGTCACCGACGATGAATTGGCTCAGCTGGCCTGCCTTGTAGCCGTCCGCTTCCGTTTTCTTTTCCGCCGTGGCGGTGCCCAGCTGGGTCGATTTGCTGAAATCGACCTGGACCGAGAGGGTCGGATTGGCGCCCGTGGCCGGGAAGATCGGCAGGTTGACGGTGACGGGCAAGGTTTGCGGCGGCGTCAGGGCCAGCATGGCGGCCCGGTCCAGGCTGCCAACCGTATTGAAGACCAGCGAACCGGTCTTGACGGCGGGCACCACGGTCACGGCGCGGATGGCGGCGTCGATCTGGTCGGGCGTGCGGCTCGAGTTGATGCCATTCGGCACGGCACTGCCGTAGGTGGCGGCGATGGCGGCCAGTTGCGCCGGCGTGGCGCCCGCGGCGGCGGCGGCAGCCGACACGGCGGCGCCGACCGCATTGCCATAGGCGACGGCGGCCGTCGTCACATTGGCCGGCACCAGCGGCACGGCCGTGGCGGCGGCCTGGTAGGCGGCGCGCGCGGCCAGCGAGGCAGGGTCGGTCTGCAGGGCGGCCGCGACCTTCATGCTGGTCACTTCCGTGCCGTCAACGGCCGAGTAGACGTCCCAGGTGTTGGTGCCCGTCTTGACATAGAAATTCGACATGATGTGGGAATTGCCCAGCGAATCGAAGACTTCGACGGGAAACTGTTTGCTGTACGTGGTGTCATCCGTGAGCTTGAACGGCACCGTGGTCGGCATGGCCGTATTCGAATTGAGGTTGACTTGCGTGTCGACCTTGGTCGTCGCCTGGGGTTTCATGTCCGACTGGTCGATCTGCAGGGGCACGACGGCGCCGGCAACGATCTTGCCGTTGGCGTCGGCAGCATAGCCGGTCAGTTGCGCCAGCTGGGCGTTGACGATGAAACCGCTCTTGTCGACCTGGAACTGGCCATTGCGCGAGTACTGGACGGCGCCGTTGACGCTGGTACGGAAGAAGCCGCCGCCATTGATGGCGATATCGAGGGGATTCGACGACGTTTCCAGGTTGCCCTGGTTGAATTGCTGGGCGATTTGCGAGACCGACACGCCGATCCCCGCCTGGTTGCCGCCCACGCCATACAGCGAGTTGGCATAAATGTCAGCGAACTGGGCCTGCGACTGCTTGAAACCGACGGTGGACGAGTTGGCGATGTTGTTACCGATGACGTCCAGCGATTTGGCGGCGCCATTCAAGCCGCTCAGGCCTTGTTGGAAAGACATTGTGTTCTCCTGGTAGAAATTAGGGGGTGAGGGTCACGCTAAGGGGAAGCGGCTTACAGAATCTGTTTTACGTCGGCCATGGTGATGCTGCCCACGCCCGGCACATTCAATTTCACGCCATTGGCGCCCGTCGACACGCTGGCGACCGAGCCGAACATCAGCGCCGTCGCATCCTTGAGCTTGGTGCCGCCGCGCGTCGCTTCCACGGCGAAGGTGTAGGCGCCGTCGGCCAGCACGACCGGCTTGCCATCCTTGTCGAGGTCGGCGGTGGAACCGTTCCAGCCCAGCGGCAAGGTGCCCGCCGGCTGGGCGCCCAGGTCGATGGAATGGACTTCCTTGCCATCCTTGTAGATGATGACCTTGACCTTGTCGGCGGCCGTGGCCAGGTCCACGCCCAGCAGCGCGGCGCTCTTGCTCAGGTTGATGTCCTTGCCTGCCGTCAACACGCCGTGGCCGATGATGTTGGCCGCCTGCATCGATTCGGCTTGCTGGTAGCTGGCTTTCAAGCTTTCCACGGTGGTATTGAGCTTGTTGACGCCCGTCACCGTGGACAGCTGCGCCAGCTGGCTGGTCAGCTGTGCATTGTCCAGCGGATTCATCGGATCCTGATTTTTCAGCTGGGTCACCAGCAGGGTGAGGAATTTGTTCGTTTCCGCTTCGACGCTGCCGGCAGCGGCCGTCGTCTTCTTCGGATTCATCGTCGCCATCAGGTCGGTGGTGACGGAGGTCGTGGTATCGATGGTTGCCATAATGATCAGTCAGCCTTACTGGCCGAGGGTAAGGGTTTTCAGGAGCAGCGACTTGGCCGCGTTCATGGTTTCCACGTTGGTCTGGTACGAGCGCGAAGCGGACAGCATGTTGACCATCTCGTCGACCGTATTCACGTTGGGCATGGTGACGTAGCCCTTCTCGTCGGCCAGCGGGTTCTTCGGGTCGTACACCAGCTTCATCGGCGACGGATCCTCGATCACCTTCTGCACCTTGACGGCCGTGGCGCCGTTGGCCATGGGCACGGCTTCGAACACCACCTGCTTGGCGCGGTAGGCTTCGCCCGTGGCGCTGGTGGCGCTGTCGGCATTGGCCAGGTTGCTGGCCACCGTGTTCAGGCGCTGCGCCTGGGCGCTCATGGCCGAACCGGAAACATTGAAGATATTAAATAGCGACATGATTATTGTCCTCCCTGGATGGCCGTCAGCATGCCCTTGATCTGCGAGTTGAGGAACGTCACGGCCGCCTCGTAGCGGATGGCATTGTCGGCAAAGGCGTTGCGTTCCAGGTCCATGTCGACCGTATTGCCGTCGACGGCGCCCTGGGCCGGCGCGCGGTACAGCAGCGGCGTGCCGTCGGCCAGGGTCTCGACCTTGCCGCCTGCGCTGCCACCCGCCGCGGCCGCCACGCCCTTGCCCGGCATATGCTGCGGCGCCGTGCCCTTCAGGGCCGGCGGCACGCCATCCTTGCGCGCCATCGCCCCCTTCAGCGCGGCGGCGAAATCGACGTCGCGCGCCTTGTAGTTGGGCGTGTCGGCATTGGCGATATTCGAGGCGAGCAATTCCTGGCGCGTCGAGCGCAGGCTCAGCGCCGTCTCGTTGAAGCGCATGTAATCGTCGAGTTTCCCTATCATGTCAGGCTCCGGAAAGATCTGCCACTGGCGCCCGAGATGGCGGAAGGATGGCGGATTAGTGATGACAGGAAACATAGTACGGCGCCCACCAGCAACACCATCGCCGGATCAGACCGTACTTTTACCCCTTAATCGGCGCTTCGAACGGGGCCGCGCGCACTATCATGGCACTATTCCAGAGGCCTATCACCATGAAAACACCGCTCGCTTTCCTCTTTGCTTTTGCCGCCCTGCCACTGCTGGCGCAGGCGCAAAACGCCGGCCGGCAAACGCCGGAAGCGCTGCGCAACAGCGTGGAACAATTCCTGCAAGTGCAAAGCAACGGCTTGCCCGGCAAGGTGACGGTCACCGTCGGCGCCGTCGATCCGCGCCTGAACCTGGCTGCCTGCCCCGCGCCGCAGGCGTTCATGGCGCCGGGCGCGCGCGCCTGGGGCAAGACCACCGTCGGCGTGCGCTGCACGGCGCCCTCCAGCTGGACCATTTATCTGCAGGCGAACGTGGCCGTCGTCGGCGACTACGTGGCCAGCGCCGTGCCGCTGGCGCAAGGGCAAGCCATCGACGCCAGCCAGCTGGTGACGATGCAGGGCGACCTGGCCGCATTGCCTGCAGGCATCGCCACCGACATGGCCCAGGTGGTGGGCGCCAGCACGAATATTTCCTTGCCGCCAGGCACGCCGATGCGCCTCGACACCCTGCGCCGCAAGCCGGTGGTCATGCAGGGCCAGCTGGTGCGCGTCGTTTCGAGTGGCAACGGTTTCCAGGTGGCATCAGAAGGACGCGCCATCGGCAGCGCGGGCGATGGCCAGACGGTGCAGGTACGCACGCAGAGCGGCCAGCAGATCAGCGGCGTGGCGCGGGCTGGCGGCCTGGTGGAGGTGGCGTTTTAAACACGGATGGACAGCGATATTGTGGTCTGGCGCACTAAAGTTTCGGCAGAAGGTGCCGATAATGACACATATCCCGGAGTTTTTTGACTTCGACCAGACGAGGATCACGCTGTGAAAATTACCGATAACACCATTAAAAGCAATCCCGGCCTGCCGGTGGCGCCCGCGAGTACCTCCGGCGCCCGGAATGCCGAGAAAGCCCAGGCAACACCGACGACGTCGGACAATGTACGCCTGTCGCCGCAAGGACAGGCATTAGCGGCCAGTGCAACTGCCGGCAGCGGCGCCGTGTTCGACACGAAAAAAGTCGAACGCATCAAGCTCGCGATCGCCGACGGCCAGTTCCAGGTCAACTCAGAAAAAGTGGCGGACGGTCTCCTCGACACAGTCAAGGACTTGCTGCACTCACGAAATAGATAGGTTCCCTCATGCAATCAGTGACTCCGTTTTCCAGCCTGCGCGACGAGCAACAGCTCATGACCACATTGCTGGCATTGATGAAAGAAGAACAGCGGCATCTGGTTGCGGCTGACATCGATGCAATCACGGAGCTCACGGCGCGCAAGACGGCACTGGTAGGACAATTGAGCCAGCTGGCGGCGCAACGCCACCAGGCGCTGGCGGCAGCCGGTTTCACGGCGGCCGAAGCGGGCATGGAAGACTGGCTGGTCGGCGCCAATGAAGCCGACGCGGCGCCCCTGTGGAAAGCCCTGCTCGAGACGACGCGCGAGGCCAAGGAGCAAAACCGCCTGAACAGCCTGCTCGTCAACAAGCACATGGTACATACGCAAGGCGCCCTGAACGCCATGCGCCCCCCGGCCCAAAGCGGCAATTTCTACGGTCCCAGTGGCCAGGCGACGACGAACACGGCCAGCCGGCGCGTCGTCATCGGCTGATTCCCCCTAAGTTAACAGCAATCCGCCGGCAAGGCGCCGCCGCCTTGCCCTTCAACCGTGCGCGGCACGCCCCGCATGCTGGCGGTATTTCGCCACGATGGCCTGCGCCCTGGCGCTGGCGGCCGCCTGCTGCTCCGGCGTCAGCTCCGCCTGCAGCCAGTGCCAGTATTCATCCTGGTACGGGTTGGTGACGCCGGGCGCGAGGATGTCGTCGTAGACCTGGCGCAGCGCCAGCAGGTAGCCATACGCTTGCGGCGCGTCCTTGCGCACCACCTCGCCATCGCGCAGGTAGGCCATCATCAGGGTAGCCACGCTGCTCAGTTCCGCCTCGTCCGCCTGCGCCGTCAGCTGGGCGATCGCTTGCCGCTTCCACGCCTGCACCAGCGGATCGTCGGGACGGTTGCGCAGCGCACTGCGGTCGCCGAACGGCCCTTCCGACAGGAAGATGGTCGCCGCTCCGGGCACGCCCGCCCTGGCCGCAGTCGCCAGGTAGCCGAGGCGGTCCTCGCGCTGACGCTGCGTCAGGCCCGCGCACAGCTGCTGCTGGGCGGCTTTTTCCTCCGCCGCCATCTCGCGCCCCAGTTCGAATTCCAGCCCCGGCAAGCGCCCTTCCTGCTGGAAGACGATGCAATCGTCGAGCAAGTTATACGCCGCATACGCGTCTTCCGGCTTGCCGCTGGCCGCCAGGCGCGCGAGCTGCTGCGCCAGGGTGACGGGCATCGGCGCGGCATCGGCGACCGGGCTGGCATCGATATTCAGATACGATTCCAGGCTGCGTCCCGCAGGCGCGCCAGCGGCGGAGGCGGCGGCGTCCGGCGCGGCGCTCTCGGGAGCGGGCCAGTATGCGAGCGCCAGCGCTGCCGCGATGGCGGCGGCGATGGCCAAGCCGGTGAATTTGACGTTCATGGTGAGGATGCGCGTGGATGGGAAGCGCACGTTACCACAGGCGCGCGGCGGCGGGCCGCACGCCTCCGCACGCTCAGCCGCCGGCCTTTTTCGGCTGGTGGCCCAGCTTGACCAGCGCGGCCAGGATGGCGTCCACATGGTCGCCCTGCACTTCGATCACGCCATCCTTGACGGTGCCGCCCGAGCCGCACTGCGTGCGCAGCTGCTTGCCCAGCAGGGCCAGCGCGATGGCGTCCAGCGGCAAGCCTTTCACCACGGTGACGCTCTTGCCGCCGCGGCCCTTGGTCTGGCGCGAGACGCGCACCACGCCATCGCCCGCAGGCCCGGCCTTCGCTTGCGCCTTGCACGCGCACTGCGCCAGCGGCTGGCGGCAGGCGGGACACATGCGGCCCGTTTCAGTGGAATAGACGAGACCGCCCAGGGAGCTGCTTTTCATGAGGAAACGATAAAAGAGGAAGAAAGCGCGATTGTACCAAGCGGCAGCCCGCAGTTGACGAGCGTCAATTGGCCGGCGCAGGCGCCACGGGCGCCGTCGGTACTTCCGTCACCGTTTCGGGGATGCCCGACAAAATCGTCACGGCGACCCGGCGGTTGCGCGCGCGCCCTTCCGGCGTGGCGTTCGGCGCCACGGGGATATTGTCGGCGTGGCCGACGGCCGTCAGGCGCGACGCCTTGACGCCGCTGGCGATGAACAGGCGCACCACGGCGCTGGCGCGCGCGGCCGACAATTCCCAGTTCGAGGCAAAGGTCGAATTGCTGATCGGCTGCACGTCCGTATGCCCTTCCACCTGCACGTCGTGCGTGTCGTCCTTGAGCAGCACGGCCACGGCGCGCAAGGCCTGGTCCGACTCCGCCGTCAAGCCCGCCGCGCCCGGGTCGAACAGCACGCTGGCATTGATTTCCACGCTCACGCCGCGGCTCGTCTGCGTGACCCGCACCTTGCCTTCCTTCACCAGCGGCGCCAGGGTGGATGTGAGGTCCTGCGCCAGGCGCGTCATGTGTTCGCGCTCGCGGCGGATGGCTTCCGTGCGGCGTTTCAGGGCGGGGTTCGGCAGCGGGATCGCCTGCGGCGCTTCCATGATGATGGGCGGCGCGCCCTTTTCCAGGCTGAAGGCCTGGCCGATGGCGTTCTGGAAGACGCGGTATTTGCCTTCGTTGACTTGCGAAATCGCATACATGACGACGAAAAAGGCGAACAGCAGGGTGATGAAGTCGGCGTACGAGATCAGCCAGCGGTCCTGGTTGTCCGGTTCCTCGTCATACTTCCTGCGCGCGCGCCGCATCATGGTCAATGCTCGCTCAGTGCTCGTGAAGCAGGCTGGAGACGCGCTCTTCGATGATGCGCGTATGGTCGCCCGTGGCGATGTCGTACAGCACGGCGGCCGTGATTTCATATTGCACCACGCGGCGCGAAACGATGGCCTTGAGTTTATTGGCCACCGGCAGGAACAGCAGGTTGGCCAGGCCCACGCCGTAGATCGTCGAGACGAAGGCCACGGCGATGCCGCTGCCCAGCTTGCTCGGGTCGGTGAGGTTTTCCATCACGTGGATCAAGCCCAGCACGGCGCCCAGGATGCCGATGGTGGGCGAATAGCCGGCCGCCGATTCCCACACCTTGACGGCCTGGCGCTCGGCCATTTCGTAGGCGGAGATTTCCACGTCGAGCAGCTGGCGCAGCTTGTCGGGCGCAATGCCGTCGACGATCATGCGCAAACCCTTGGCGTTGAAGCGGTCAGCCGTGTTTTCCATCAGGCGCTCGAGCGCCAGCGGGCCGTCGCGGCGCGCCGTCAGGCTCCATTGCCCGATGTCGCGCGCCAGCGCGGCGCGCGTGTCCGATGGCGGCAGGAAGACCCAGCGCAGCATTTCCAGGCCGCGCACGAAGGTGCGCAACCGCGTCTGCAGCAGCACGGCGCCGAAGGTGCCGACGATGACGATGGCAAAGGCGGCCGGCTGCAGCAGGGAGGCCATCTTGCCGCCTTCCAGTGCCTGGCCGACCAGCAGGCCGGCCAGCGCCAGCGCCAGCCCGATTACGCTGGACCAGTCCACGCCAGCTCCCTCAAGGTTGCGCGCAGGCGCGCGACGGCCTGGGTATGCAGCTGCGAGACGCGCGATTCGGATACGCCCATCACCGCGCCGATCTCCTTCAGGTTCAGCTCTTCTTCGTAATACAGGCCCATGAGTATTTTCTCGCGTGGCGGCAGCGCGTCGATGGCATCGATCACGGATTGCCGGAAATCGGTATCGAGCAGCGAACGCAAGGGGTCGCTGTCCTCGTCCACGCAGTGGCGGTCGAGGAAGCTGTCATTGCCGTCCGGGTCATGAAAGTCTTCGTAGTACACGAGCTGGTGGCCGCCGCCGTCGCCCAGCATTTCCTGGTAGTCGGCCAGCGACATTTTCAGCAGTTTCGCCACTTCCGACTCCGTCGGCGGATGGCCGAGGCGCTGCTGCAGGGTGCTCATCGCCTCTTCGATCTTGCGCATGTTCTGGCGCATGCTGCGCGGCAACCAGTCGCTGGTGCGCAATTCGTCGAGCATGGCGCCGCGGATGCGCAGCACGGCATACGTCTCGAACTGCGCGCCATGCGTCTCTTCATAGCGGGTAATGGCATCGAGCAGGCCGATCATGCCGGCCTGGATCAGGTCATCGACCTCGACCGAAGGCGGCAATTTCGCCTTCATATGGTGCGCCAGACGCTTCACCAGCGGAATGTGCTCCGTCAGCAAATAGTCCTTGTTCGATTTCCCTTTGACCGTGTACATAGGCTGCTTATTGTTTTCTCATCTTATCTGGTGCTGCGGTTCGATTCAGGCGCTGAACTGGTGCGGGCTCCCCGTCTGGTACAAGGTGCCGCCGAGCACCGGCGCCGCCGAACGGGCCAGCCGCTCGGCCAGTCCGCGAAACGCCACCGACGCTCCCGCCAGCGGAAACGCATCGACCACGCTGCGGCCCAGCCGCGCCGCGCGGTGCAGATACTCGTCGGCAGGCACGGAACCCATCGAGGTCAGCTTCACGGCCAGGTAGCGGCTCGCCGCCTGCGCCATATTATCGTATACCACTTTTGCTTCGGATTCGGAAGCGCCGGTGACGAGAATGCCGAACGGACGGCGTCCCAGTTCCTGGCTCAGGCGCTTGATCAGGCAGTACGCCGCCTTGATCGAGGTGGCGCTGGTCGAGACTTGCACGACGATATCCGACGACGCCATCAGCGGCACGGGGAAGCAATCGCCCTCGTCCGCCACGACGCCGTCGACCAGCACGATGCCGCTCTGGCGCGCCAGCACGTCGAACGTCTTGCCCAGGCGGCGCAGCTCATCCTCGCCCGCATAGTCCATGCTGTCCATCAAATGGTTGCGCGCGCCCAGGCTGGCCACGCCGAAGCCTTGCGGCACCTGGTGGATGACCTGGTTCAAGCCGCACTGCTGGCGCGCCACGTCGCGCAGGCTGGCGCCGTGCGCCAGTCCCAGGCGCGATGCCACGCCATCGCTGCCGCCGCTGGCGTCGAGCAGCAGCACGTCATTGCCGCCGTAGACGAGCGACGCGCCCAGGTTGACCAGCATGGCGCCCTTGTCGTCCTGCGGCGTGGCCGAGAGGAACGTCATGACGCGCGGCTGCGGGCCGGCCAGCATGCGGCGCAAGCCTTCGGCCTGGTCGAAATCGAAATTAGCCAAGGTGCACCCCGCGCGCTTCATTGTTGCGGGCGGCCGCCTGCGCCATCAGCAGCGGCAGTTCGGCGTCGGAAAACTGCGTCGCCGCCGCATCGCGCTTGAGCTTGAAGGCACGGTCGATCAGGTAGCCGCGGTCGGCCAGGTACAGGTCTTCCGGCACGCGCTGGCCGTTCGACACATAAAACAGGTTCAGCTTCTGGCGGATCACCACGTCGAGCACATTGCCGATCGAGGCCGCTTCATCGAGCTTGGTCATGATGCAGCCGGCCAGGCCGCTGCCCTGATACGCGCGCACCACTTCGTTCAAGGTTTCCTGCGTGGCCGTGGAGTTCAGGCACAGCAGGCGCTTCACGTCGGCGCCGGCGCCCGACAGCATGGCCACCTGTTCCGTCACCATCTGGTCGCGCTGGCTCACGCCCACCGTATCGATCAGCACCGTGTGCTTGTTTTTCAATTCTTTCAGGGCGATGCGCAAGTCCGCCTCGTCCTTCACCGAATGCACCATCACGCCGAGGATCTTGCCGTAGATGCGCAGCTGTTCGTGCGCGCCGATACGGTAGGCATCCGTGGTGATCAGGGCCAGTTTTTCGGGGCCATGGCGCATCACGCAGCGGGCCGCCAGCTTGGCCGTGCTGGTGGTCTTGCCGACGCCGGTCGGGCCCACCAGGGCAAACACGCCGCCCTGCTCCAGCATGGCGTCTTCATTGGCCACAGTATTCAGGTTACGACTCAGGACCGTCTTGATCCAGCGCATGCTTTGCGCGCCATCGAGGCCGGCCGGCAGCTTGTCGATCAGGTAGCGCGCCAGGCTGGCCGAGAAGCCGGCGGCCAGCATTTCGCGCAGCACGACGGCTTTTTGCGGCTCGCGCTGCTGCGTCGAACCCCACGAGATTTCCGCCAGCTGGGTTTCCATCATGCCGCGCATGGCGCGGATTTCATTCATCATGCCGCTCATTTCGGCGGCGGCGTTTTCCTTGACGTGCGCCAGCGCGCTGGCCATCATCTGCTGCATGCGGGCCATGTCCACTGGCTCGGAGGCAGCCTGGCGCGGCGCGGCAGGGCGCGGCGCGGCCGGGCGCTGGGCCGGGGCGGCCGCACGCTGCGGCGTGGCGAACTGGGTCTGCAACTGGGGACGGGGCTGGGCCATTTCGGAGGCGGCCGGCGGCGACGCCAGCGAAGCGGCGTCGTCATTGGCCAGCGCGAGGATTTCCACCACGCCATCGGCCTGGCGGTTCGACAGGATCACGGCATCGGGGCCCAGCGCTTCGCGCACCTTGCGCAGCGCATCGCGCGACGAGGCGCCCGTAAATTTCTTCACATTCATGACCGGCCTCCCAGGGCGGGGGTGGCGCAATATTGGCTGAACTGTGTGACCATCGTCGACTCCTGTTGCTTGAGTGCTGTCTTCCACATGGACACAGATCACCCGGACAGTTTCCATTATTAGCGATGCTTACAGGAAATGATCGAAGGAACAGGACGGGAAAGTACCCGTTATTCAGTTTGCCAGCAGGAAATTGATGTTTATTTGACCAAAAGCAAGGGCTGAGAGGCTGGGGTCAGACCCCCACCAACGCTAACGACATCTGGGGTCAGACGGGGACGCCGAGTCCCCCTCGCACGTTGGCGATGACCTTCATGTTGGCGGTGTTGAGGGTCTGACCCCGGTACTAATACTGTCGACTACTGCGCCCCCACCAGCGCCGTGACGCGGATGGTCTTGGTTTCCGGCACTTCCGCATGCGACAGCACTTTGAGCTGCGGCAAGGCGCGGCGCAGGAAGCGCGACAGCAAGGCGCGCAGCGGCGCCGGCACCAGCAGCACCGGCGTCAGTCCCAGCGCTTCCTGCTGTTGGGCCGCCAGGCCCGCCTGGTGCGCGATGGTGTCGGCCAGGCCCGGTTCGATGCCGGCGCCGTCGCCGCCATTGCCCATCGCTTGCATCAGCAAACGCTCCAGGCGGCTGTCGAGGGTCATCACGGACAGTTCGGCCGAGCCGGGGAACAATTGCTGCACGATGGCGCGGCCCAGGGCCACGCGCACCAGCGCCGTCAGGTCGTTCGGGTCTTGCGTGCTGACCGTATGCTCGGCCAGGGTTTCGATGATGGTGCGCATGTCGCGGATGTGCACGCCCTCGGCCAGCAGGTTCTGCAGCACCTTTTGCAAGGTCGACAAGGACAGCATCTTCGGCACCAGGTCTTCCACCAGGCGCGGCGACTCCTTGCCCAGGTGGTCGAGCAGCGATTGCACTTCCGCGCGGCCCAGCAGCTCGGAAGCGTGCGAAGTGATCAGGTGATTCAGGTGCGTGGCCACCACCGTGCCCGCGTCGACCACCGTGTAGCCCATCGATTGGGCCTGGTCGCGCAGGCTGGCGTCGATCCAGGTGGCGGGCAGGCCGAAGGCGGGGTCGTTCGTGGCCAGGCCGGGCAAGGTGCCGCTGGCCATGCCGGGATTAATCGCCAGGAACTGGCCGTTGAACGCTTCGCCCACGCCCACTTCCACGCCCTTGAGGGTGATGCGGTAGGCGGACGGTTTCAATTCCAGGTTGTCGCGGATATGCACGGGCGGCGCCAGGAAACCCACTTCCTGGGCAAATTTCTTGCGGATGCCCTTGATGCGTTTGAGCAACTCGCCGCCCTGCGTCTTGTCGACCAGGGGGATCAAACGGTAGCCCACTTCCAGGCCCAAGGTGTCGACGGGCATGATGTCTTGCCAGCTGGCTTCTTCCTGCTCGGGCGCCACGGTCGCTTGCGGCACTTCGGCCGGCTTTTCGGCCGCCGCTTTTTCCTGCGTACGCTTCTTGCTGATCAGATAGGCGGAACCGGCCAGCAACGAGGCCAGCAGGATGAAGACCATGTTCGGCATGCCGGGGATCAGGCCCATGCCGCCGATGATGCCGGCGGTAATGTACAGCACTTGCGGTTTCGCAAACAATTGCCCCACCAGCTGGGTGCCGATGTCCTGTTCGCTGGCCACGCGCGAGACGACGATACCGGCCGCCGTGGAAATGATCAGCGAAGGAATCTGCGCCACCAGGCCGTCACCGATGGCCAGCAAGGTGTAGTTTTTCAGCGCATCGGCAAAGCCCATGTCGTGCTGCAGCAGGCCCACCAGCAAGCCGCCGACGATGTTGATGACGGTGACCATGATGCCGGCGATGGCGTCGCCGCGCACGTATTTGCTGGCGCCGTCCATGGCGCCGTAGAATTCCGCTTCCTGCGCCACTTCCGTGCGGCGGCGGCGCGCTTCGTCTTCGCCGATCAGGCCGGCGTTCAGGTCGGCATCGATGGCCATCTGTTTACCGGGCATGGCGTCCAGCGCGAAACGGGCGCCCACCTCGGCGATACGGCCCGCACCCTTGGTCACGACGGTAAAGTTGATGATCGTCAAAATGATAAACACGACGATACCGACCGTGTAGTTGCCGCCGATCAAGAAGTGACCGAACGCTTCAATCACTTTACCGGCCGCGTCGGCGCCCGTATGGCCTTCCGTCAGCACCACGCGCGTGGACGCCACGTTCAGCGACAGGCGCAGCATGGTCGAGACGAGCAGGATGGTCGGGAACGCCATGAAGTCGAGCGGCTTGACCGTGTACAGCGCCGTCAGCAGCACGATGATGGACAGCGCGATATTAAAACTGAAGAAGATATCGAGGATGAAGGCCGGCAACGGCAGCACCATCATCGCCAGCAGCATGATGATGATGACAGGCGCGGCAATGCCCTTGCTGGCGTTGCCACCCATTCCGCTGAGCCAGGCTGGCATTCTCAGGCCGTTCATGGTGTACTTCCTTTATTCTTGTCTGCCGCGCCGGCTGCGGGCGGTGTCTGTGAGGCGGGATTCTGCGGGTCGAGCTCGGGCGGCACGTCGAGTTTCTTCGGCTTGTCGGGACGCTCGCCCTGGCCCTTGCCATAGCTGCGCAGCTGGAACACGTAGGCCAGCACTTCGGCCACGGCGCCGTACAGCGCCTCGGGAATCTCGTCGCCGATGTCCGTATGCTTGTACAGCGCGCGCGCCAGGGCCGGCGCTTCCAGGATGGCGACCTTGTGCTCGCCGGCCAGTTCGCGGATCTTCGCCGCCACCTCGTCGATGCCCTTGGCCACCACCTGCGGCGCGCCGCGCGAATTTTCGCCGTACTTCAGCGCCACCGCATAGTGGGTCGGGTTGGTCACCACCACGTCGGCCGTCGGCACGTCGGCCATCATGCGGCGGCGCGACATTTCATGCTGCATCTGGCGGATCTTCGCCTTGATCTGCGGATTGCCGTCCGATTCCTTCGCCTCTTGCTTGACTTCCTGCAGGGACATTTTCATCTTGTTGGCGTAATGCCACATCTGGTACGGGCCGTCGATGGCGGCGATCAGGCCCAGCGCGCCGACGATCAGCAGGAAGGCCGTGATCAAGAGGCTGATCAGATGGGCCGAACCGGCGCGCAGGGATTCCACCGACAAGCCCAGCACGGCGTCCTTTTGATGCTGCATCACCATCCAGGCGACGACGCCGACGACGAGGGTCTTGGCGATGGCCTTGAGCAATTCCACCAGCGCATTCTTCGAAAACATGTTGCCCAGGCCGCGAATCGGGTTGAGCTTGCCAAAATTGGGGGTGAACGCCTTGGAACTGAACAGCCAGCCCCCCACCAGCACGGGCGAGGCCAGGGCGACGAGCATGATGGCCAGCGCGTACGGCAGGCAAGTGAGCAAGACCGAACCCACGTCGTAGCCGATGCGCAACATCATCGCGTCGGGATTGAGTATCTGCTCGCGGTCCAGCGTCAGCCCGGACACCATGACGGCCGTCAAGCGCCGCACGATGGCGTCGCCGGCAAACCACAGGCAGCAGCCGGACGCCATCAACACAGTGAACGTTGCCACTTCACGCGATCGCGGAACGTCGCCTTCCTCACGCGCCTGCTCGAGGCGCTTCGGTGACGCGGCTTCGGTCTTTTCTGCGTCGCTGTCTTCCGACATCAATCAACTCCGGTGAAGTCCTGCAGCCTGGCTAGGCGCAATACGGACTGGGCATGGAGCATTATCGGTTCAATCATCACAACACCATCAAGGGAAAAGGGGGGCGAATCCCCTGCTTTTCCTTTGCTATCCAGAAACCTTAGCGGGACTTGCGCGCTTCGGCCTGTTTTACCGTTTGTTCAATCGCGCCAAACAGGGACTTGCCGTCATCGCCCAGCATTTCCAGGCGCACGACATCGCCGAACAGCAAATACGGCGTACTGGCGACGCCATCGGTAATCATCTCCTGGTTACGTCGCTCAACGATGCTGGAAAATCCCTTCTTGACTTCCTTGTTGGCGACCCCGCCCGCACTGACCACGCTGCCGGCGCGCGCGTTGCGCGTCTGGCACAGATGGGCGAGCAATTGCGGATAATTGAACGCCATGTCGGCGCCCGCGTGGGGCTGGCCCGTCAACTTGCCGTTCAGGCTGCAGCGCAGCGCGTAATGCACCTTGCCGCCGCGCCAGGCATCCCCCAGCTCGTCGGGCGTGATGGCGACAGGAGAGCACGCCATGGCCGGCTTCGATTGCAGGAAGCCGTAGCCGCCGGCCTGCTCGTCCGGCGCCAGGTTGCGCAAGGTGATGTCGTTGACCAGCATCAACAGCTTGATGTTCAGGTGCGCCTGGTCGGGCGTCGATCCCATGGCCACGTCATCCGTGATGGCGGCGATGCCCGCCTCGTAGTCGATGCCCCACTGCTCGTGCGCCAGCACGATCTCGTCCTGGGCGCCGAGGAAATCGTCGCTGGCGCCCTGGTACAGGCGCGGTGCATCGCGCAGAGTGGCGGGCGCCTCGGTTCCCGCCGCCTTGCAGGCCCGCTCGATCTGCTGCAGGTAGGATGCGCCAGCCACGCGCAAGCTGCTGCGCGGCAAAGGCGCCATGCAGTTGGCGGGATCGAACTCGAAAGCGCGATGGCCGCGGCCGCTATTGATGGTCTGGTACAGCAAATCGAGCTGGGGCGCGATAAAACTCCAGTCGTCGAGCGCCTTTTGCAGGGTCGAGGCGATGCCATCGGCCAGATGGGCCGTTTTCAGGTCGCGCGAGACGACAGCCAGCTGGCCGTCGCGCGTGCCATCCTTCAGTGTAGCTAATTTCATGTACGGAAAACTTCGTCAAATGCGGGCAATAGGAGGCTAAAGACGCCAAAAAGCCGGGAAAACCCGGCTTCGGCGCTCAGGGGGAGTTATGCCAGGAGGGCGATCTGCTCGGGGGTCAGATAACACCACTCGCCTTCGGCGATGCCCAGCGATTCCAGGGTCAGGCTGCCGATGGCGGAACGGTGCAGCGCGCTGCAATGGTTGCCGGCGGCGGCCAGCATGCGCTTGACCTGGTGGTACTTGCCCTGTTCCAGCACGATTTCCAGCTGGAATTCTCCGCGCTTGACGCAGACGAGGGCCGCCAGCGGGGCCGGCTCGTCGTGCAATTGCACGCCAGCCAGCAGCAGGGCTACCAGCTCATCCGTCACGGGCTCTTGCGTGGTGGCCTGGTAAATCTTCGGAACGTGGCGCTTCGGCGACGATTGTGCATGGATAAACGGGCCATCGTCGGACATCAGCAGCATGCCGGTCGTATCGTGGTCGAGCCGGCCGACGGGCTGGACTTCGCGCCAGGTGAATTGTTCCGGCAACAGGGTCAGCACGCCAGGATGATGGCTGGGCTTGCGCGAGCATTCGAAGTTGGCGGGCTTGTTCAGCGCCAGGTACAGGTGCGCGCGGTACACCCACTCCTCTTCGAACACGTGCAGCACCAGGCCTTCGGTCTCGACGGTGGTCCGGTAATTGGTCTGGGTGACGCCATCGATGACGACATCGCCATCCTCGATGAGGGAACGACAATATTTACGGGTGCCAAAACCCTGCGATTGCAGGATGCGGTCTAGGGATAATTTACTCATGGGCGTGACTTTACCAGAAGCGGCTGGCAGCGTGAAGCGGCGGCGCCTGGCGTCCGCGCGGCGGCCCAGGCGGCACGAAACCATGGCGCACGCAGAAATACCAAAAAGAACAAGGTGAGATTTGGCGAGAAATGGTTGATTCCTTTGAGAAATATCAAGCGCTCGGAATATCGCGTTGATAGACTGAAACTTCGTTAGGAATCCGCCTAACGAGCTTTAGGAATAATAACCAGGCAACGACTGACAAGGACATCGTATGGAACATACCGATACCATCGCCTTACAAGGCAGCATCGCCGACATGCGCCTGCACATCGCCGCAGAACAGGCGGCCATGCATAAGGTCAGACTCGGCGTGGCGCGCTGGAGCACCGCCCCTGCGCCGCAGGATGCGGACGCGCCGCCATCGCCGGCAAGCCAGACGCGCTGGCATGCCGAGGCGCAATGCCATTTCATGTGCTGGCTGGAACTGGGCGGTTTTGCGCACGCGGATGCGCAGGCCGACAACGTGACCGCGCCCGCCCTGGCGGACATACCGTCCGACATCGGCATCAACGTTGGCGCCGGCGCAACGGC
This sequence comes from Janthinobacterium sp. LM6, assembly GCF_002002885.1. GTDB lineage: Bacteria > Pseudomonadota > Gammaproteobacteria > Burkholderiales > Burkholderiaceae_D > Janthinobacterium > Janthinobacterium kumbetense. Next base: position 5,245,712 of record NZ_CP019510.1, read on the forward strand.
AGCCCGGGAAACCAGCGCCGTTCCCCTGCCCGCGCACTGCAACGGCTGCGCCGTCTGAGCGCGGCCCATCCGACCAGCCATGCCACGCCCTCGCATGCCTGCCTTGCCAGCACGCCCAACCCCATCCGGCGACACCGGACCATCGAGCATGAACGACGCACAAAAGGAAACGGCGGCATTGCGCCGCCGTTCCCAAGCCCCATCGGGACTTTAGTGAGGAATGTAAATTCACTCAAAACCACATCTGCGATGCGGCGAGTAGTTCCAAGACCTGCCAATCAAGTTAGTACTGACAACATAGTTGATATATCGCCCCTCCTTGAAAAGAACTACGCTTTCACTATAGCCCAAGCAGCCCCATTTTCAAGCCGATTTACCACCTTATTGAAAATCATTCTCGACTGGCTTGCCTGCCTGCCAAGAGTGATGTCCTCAACGCAACGCCGGTTGCGACTGCTGCACGGCCGCCTTCATGGCGCCCGCGCCCATGGCGGCGCCAAACTTCTTCAGCACCCGTTCCGGCAAGCCTTCATGCTGCGTGTAGTCGACGATGTCTTCCGCCTTGACGACGTCGCGCGCCACGCTGTCGACCGTGCCGAAATCGTCGGCCAGGCCCATTTCCACGGCTTTCGCGCCCGTCCAGTACAGGCCGGAGAAGGTATCGGCCGTTTCCTTCAGGCGCTTGCCCCGTCCCGCGCGCACCACGTCGATGAATTGCTGGTGGATTTCATTGAGCATGCCTTGCGCATACGCCTTGTGTTTTTCCGTCAGGGGGCTGAACGGGTCCATGAAGCCCTTGTTCTCGCCCGCCGTCAGCAGGCGGCGCTCGACGCCGACCTTTTCCATCACGCCCGTGAAGCCGAAGCCATCCATCAGCACGCCGATGGAACCGACCACGCTGGCCTTGTTGACGTAGATGCGGTCGGCGGCGGCGGCGATGTAATAGCCGCCCGAAGCGCACATTTCATCGACCACCACATATAAAGGCTTGTCCGGATAGCCCTTGCGCAAGCGCTGCATCTCGTCGACGATCATGCCGGCCTGCACGGGACTGCCGCCCGGACTATTAATATGCAGCACCACGGCCACGGAGCCGCTATCGGAAAACGCCTTGTCCAGCGCGGGAATGACGACGGCGGCCGAGCCGCTGCCTTCGGACTCGATGGCGCCGCTGATGTCGATCAGGGCCGTGTGGCGGCCCAGGGTTTCGCTGTCGTCGGCCGTGTTGTAGTCATAAAACACCCACAGGGCGAACAGCACGATCAGCAAGCCGAAGACCTTGAAAAAGATGCTCCAGCGGCGGTGCGCGCGTTGCTCTTGCAAAGTGGCAAATACCAGCTTTTCCAGCACCTCGCGCTCCCAGTGTCCCGCAGGGGCGGCGTGGCCGGCGGCTGGCGCGCTACTGTCCAGCTTGTCATTCGTGTTATCGCTCATGGTTCACTTTGCGTAAATTACAGAAGGCCTGCGCCGGCCTCAGGCCGGCAGCGGCTGGACATACTCGTCGGGTTGCCAGTACAGCTGGCCGTCGCGTTCGGCCACGGCGATCGGGCGCAAGCGCCCGCCCTTGCAGGGGCCGCCTGCACAGTAGCCGCTTTCCGGCACATAGATGGCGCCATGCGTCGAACACATCAGGTACAAGCCGCTGGACTCGAAAAACTCGCCCTCCGCCCAGTCCAGTTCGATCGGCACGTGGGCGCAGCGGTTCAGGTAGCCATACGCCTTGCCGCCATGGCGCACGACAAAGCCCGTGGTGGTTTCTCCGCCCGCCGAGACGGGAAAGCGCACGCCCTTGCCGCCATCGGCCACGGCGTCGGCGGCGCAAATGAAAACGTCGACAACATCGTTCATCATGCGTGCTCGCTCAGCCATTGATGCAGCTCGGCCACCGTGGCGGCCGAATACAGGGGATTACAAGCTTGCAACTGTGCCACCGGATGCGCTCCATACTCTACGGCAATACCGGCCGCGCCTGCATTGCTTGCCATCAACAAATCATGACTGGTGTCGCCGATCATCACGGTACGGCGCATATCCTGCCCCAGTTCGCGCGTCAGTTCCTGCAGCATGGCCGGATGGGGCTTGGAAAAGGTTTCATCGGCGCAACGCGTCGCATCGAACAGGGACAGCAGCTTGACGGCATTCAAGGAGCGGTTCAGGCCGACGCGGCTCTTGCCCGTGGCGACGGCGAGGAAATACGCTTGCTGCGACAGTTCCTGCAGCATCTCGTAGACGCCAGGAAACAAGGCCAGCTCATGGTCGCGCGACAGGTAGTGATAACGGTAGCGTTCCGCCATGCGCGCATGGTATTTCGGCTCCACGTCGGGCATCACCAGCTGCATGGCTTCCTGCAAGCCCAGGCCGATCACGTGCGAAGCGAGCAACTCGGTGGGAATTGGCAAGCCCAGGTCTTTGGCCGACGCCTGGATGCACTTGACAATGGTCGAGGTACTGTCTATCAGGGTACCGTCCCAATCGAAGACGATCAGATCAAATTGCTTTCTTGCCATGTTTCCCGACGGCATAGCCGCCGGCTCCTTGAGAATGAATGCTGGCGACTGACTACCTTGTGGGTAGTGTCGCGCGCACGGTGGATATTTAGCGTGCGGCAACGGCCAATGGTTTGCCCAAGCTTACCAAGAAACGCTCGCATTCGGCAGCCAGCGGCGCATTCAGGGTCATCGTCTTGCCCGTTTCCGGATGCGTGAACGTGATCTGGTGCGCGTGCAGGAACATGCGTTTCAGGGCGCCGCGCGTGCTGTCGGCTTTCAACAGGGCACGGTTGAGGGCAAAGTCGCCATATTTATCGTCGCCGGCGATGGGGAAACCGGACGACGACAGGTGCACGCGGATCTGGTGCGTGCGTCCCGTCTTCAATTCCGCTTCCAGCAAGGCGAAGTTGTGATATTTATGCAACAGTGAAAACACCGTGTGCGACGCCAGGCCATCGGCCTGCACGGCCACCCGGCGCTCGCCTTCGGCCGTTGTATATTTGTGCAACGGCAACTTGATATGCTGGCGCGCATTCTTCCAGTCGCCCGCCACCAGCACCAGGTAACGCTTGTCCGTGACGCCGTCGCGCATCTGTTCATGCAGATTCGTCAACGCGGAACGTTTCTTTGCCAGCAACAACAAGCCGGACGTGTCGCGGTCCAGGCGGTGCACCAGTTCCAGAAACTTGGCGTCGGGGCGCGAAGCGCGCAATTGCTCGATCACGCCGAACGACACGCCCGAGCCGCCATGCACGGCCACGCCGGCCGGCTTGTCGATGACGAGCAGCTGCGCATCTTCGAAGATAATCTTGAATTCGGCGGCCGGCGCGCCCGTGGCGGCCTTTTCGGCCACGCGCACGGGTGGAATGCGCACCACGTCGCCGGCGGCGAGACGGTACAGCTGATCGATACGGCCTTTATTAACCCGCACTTCTCCCGATCGCAAGATCCGGTAGATGTGGCTTTTAGGCACTCCCTTGCACACTCTTAATAAGTAGTTGTCGATGCGCTGGCCTGCTTCTTCCTCGGCGATCGTTACGAATTGGGCTTGCGGCTGAACCGGGGGTGTTGAAGGGGGAACAACATCATTTTGACTCTTCATTTACTATGTCTTCCCAGAAATCTCTCTAAGTCCTTCATTTTGAATATATAATTGTTTTTGCTGCGGCCCTGGCTGCTGCGAGTGTAAGAATAAAAGCACATTTTACACAGGGGCGTCTCCACCGGCCTCGCCAAATTGCAAATTCGGTGGAAAAAAATGTATATGCACCATCCCTGCGCGAATCAAGGTTGCACCGTAGTTGTAATCGGATAACGCGTGGAGATGCTGAAGTGAGTGTATTGGATTATAAGGATAAGTACCCGTTAGCGCGACTTATCGAGTCGGGCTCGCGGGTTGATGAAGTTGATAACGCTTGCCGTTTTCGCCAAACCCCGTATGCGGCCACAATACTGAGGGTTGTCGATGAATAGGCTGAGGCCAAGCCTCGCCATCGCGATCCCTGTAATGAGCCGGCTTACGATTTGGCTCTGAATTTGCTGACCACTTGCATTCTCTGCCCCCGACATCCGGGCTGCTTCAGATGAGTTGCAGGTGTCCTGTGCACTCGGCATGACGATCGACCTCACCGCGCCTGTTGCGGCCGTAACGTATACCTCGTACGCGTTGTTGCTCCGCACGCCTAGGCATTTCCCCCGCCAGCACTCCCGTTCTCGCATATATCCCTGTACTTCGCCGCTTCCCCGGAAGCGGCTTTGAGATGGCCTACGGGTCGCGGAGTTATAAAAATGAAACGCATGTTGTTTAATGCCACGCAGCAAGAAGAACTGCGCGTAGCGATTGTCGACGGACAAAAACTGATCGACATCGATATCGAGACAGCCGGGCGCGAACAGCGCAAATCCAACATCTACAAGGGCGTGATCACGCGCATCGAGCCATCGCTCGAAGCGTGCTTCGTCAGCTATGGCGAAGACCGCCACGGCTTCCTGCCTTTCAAGGAAGTTGCCCGCACGTATTTCCGCGAAGGCGTCGACGTGCGTAACGCTTCCGTCAAGGAAGCGCTGCGCGAAGGCCAGGAAATCATGGTCCAGGTGGAAAAAGAAGAGCGCGGCAACAAGGGCGCCGCCCTGACCTCGTTCGTCTCGCTGGCCGGCCGTTACCTGGTATTGATGCCGAACAACCCGCGTGGCGGTGGCGTATCGCGCCGCGTGGAAGGTGAAGAGCGCCAGGAATTGCGCGAAACCATGGATAAACTGGACTTGCCAGCTGGCATGTCCGTCATTGCCCGCACCGCCGGCATCGGCCGCAACGTCGATGAACTGCAGTGGGACTTGAATTACCTGATGCAACTGTGGCGCGCCATCGAAGGCGCCGGCAAGTCGGCCAACGGCGCTTTCCTGATCTACCAGGAATCGTCGCTCGTCATCCGCGCCATCCGCGACTACTTCCAGCCCGACATCGGCGAGATCCTGATCGACACCGACGAGATCTACGACCAGGCGCACCAGTTCATGAGCCACGTGATGCCCGACATGGTGCACCGCGTAAAACGCTACAGCGACGACGTGCCGCTGTTCTCGCGCTTCCAGATCGAACACCAGATCGAAACGGCGTACAGCCGCACCGTGCCGTTGCCATCGGGCGGCGCCATCGTGATCGACCATACCGAAGCGCTGGTCTCCGTTGACGTCAACTCGGCCCGCGCCACGCGCGGCTCGGACATCGAGACGACCGCCTTCAACACCAACTGCGAAGCGGCCGAAGAAGTGGCCCGCCAGCTGCGCTTGCGCGACCTGGGCGGCCTGATCGTCATCGACTTCATCGACATGGAAGTGGCAAAGAATCAGCGCGAAGTGGAACAGCGCCTGAAAGATGCGCTGCACCATGACCGTGCCCGTGTACAAATGGGCAAGATTTCCCGCTTCGGCCTGATGGAACTGTCGCGCCAGCGCCTGCGCCCTTCGCTGTCCGAAGGCTCGCACGTGACGTGCCCGCGCTGCTCCGGCACCGGCCACATCCGCGACACGGAATCGTCCGCCCTGCAGGTGCTGCGCATCATCCAGGAAGAAGCGATGAAGGAAAACTCGGCCACCATCCACGTGCAAGTGCCCGTGGACGTGGGCGCCTTCCTGCTGAACGAAAAGCGCGGCGAAGTACTCAAAATCGAGAACCGCCACCGCATCGCCGTGATCCTGATCCCGAACAAGCATCTGGAAACGCCGCACTACAAGCTGGAACGCATCAAGCACGACGATCCGCGTCTGGAAGACAGCCAGGCCAGCTACAACCTGGCTGAAAGCGCTGAAACCGACATGGCTTACAGCAAGCGCCAGAAGGAAGAAGCCAAGCCGCGCCAGGAAGCCGTCGTCAAGACGATCACCCCTGACCAGCCGGCACCGCTGGTCGAGCGCAAGCCCGTCGAAGCGAAACCGGCTCCGGTGGCCGCGCCTGCCGCGCCGCAAGGCCTGATCGCCAAGATCATCAGCTTCTTCACCGGCGCCCCGGCACCGGTGGCACCGGCGCCCGCCCCTGTCGCCCCGGCCAAGCCGGCCGGCGCCGACCGCGGCGACCGCAACAGCCGTGGCCCGCGTGGCCGTGGCCGCAACGGCAAGCCTGGCCGCGAAGAGCGCGAACCAGGCCAGGGCCGCCCAGCCCTGGACGATGCCGCGAAAGAAGCGGAAGCACTGGAAAAAGCAGCCCGTCCGCCACGTCCGCCGCGTCCGCCACGCGAACCGCGTGAAGCGCGCGAAGGCGGCGATGCAACGGCAGCGCCACGCGAACGGGGCGAACGTCCTGAACGCGCGGAACGTCCTGAGCGCGCCGAGCGTCCGGAACGCGCCGAGCGTCCGCCACGCCAGCCACGCGAAGGCCGCGAACCGCGCGCCGACAAGGCTGTTGTTGCTGAAGTGAAAGCTGAAGAGCTGGCACTGGTTGGCGCCACCGCCAGCGCAGTGAACGTCGTCGTGCCGTCCAACGGCCCTGAATCCGACGCCGCACCGGCCAACCTGCTGAAAGCACCGGCGAATGCCGGTCCTGAAGGCGAAGAGACGGAAAACGACGTGGAAGGCGAAGAACCGCGCCGCCGCCGTCGTCGTGGCGGCCGCAACCGCAACCGCCGCGACCGCGAAACGGGCGAGCTGATCGAATCGGCAAACGGCGAAAACGAAGGCCAGGATGCGCCAGTGATCAGCTTTACGGTTGCTCCGGCGCCGGAAGCTGCCGCTGATGGCGCACCAGTCGCCGTTGTGGCTGCCGCCGCTGTCGTCGCCGTCGCTGCGCCGGTGGAAGCTGCCGCCGTGGAAGTGGTCGAGGTAGTCGAAGTGCTGGAAGTGGCCAAGGCCGAAGAAGCCGCTCCTGCCGCTGAAGCCGCGCCAGCTGCTGAAGCGATCGTGCCGCCAGCCCCTGTCGAGGCCGTCGTTGCTGCAGCGCAAGCTGAACCAGCCGCTGCCGAACCAGTACCTGCTGCCGAGTACAGCTTTGCCGAGAAAGCCACGCCTGAAGCAGCAGTTCCAGCTCCAGTTCCAGCTCCAGCGGAAATCATCGTCGAAGCCGTGCCTGTTGCCGTCGTGGAAGCCGCACCGGTGGTGGAAGCCGCCCCGCTGGTGGAAGCCATCGCCGTGATCGAGGAAGCACCAGCACCAGCAGCTGAGGCAGCACCAGCCGTCGTGGAAGCCGCTGCCGTGGCTGCCGCACCGGCGCCAGCCCCTGTCGCTGCTCCTGCTCCTGCTCCTGCCCCAGCGCCTGTCGTCGCTCCCGCTCCAGCACCAGTGGCCGCGCCGCTGGACTTGAACGCGGTGCTCGGCTCGGCCGGCCTGACCCTGGCTGCCACCGATCCGGAAAAACTGCGCCTGGCGCAGGAAGCGGCCGCCAAGGCAGTCGCTCCGGTCCGCAAGCCGCGCGAACGCAAGCCATTGCCGCCGCAGTCGGATGAGCCGTTGATCCAGGTCAACACGCAACGTCCATAAGCGTGCCGGGTTCGCCCAGCCGCCGATGATGAAAGGGGAAGCTCAGGCTTCCCCTTTTTTACGTCCCCACCCTTGCCAGCCAGCCGCCATGCACGACAACGCCAACCAACTTCCCGCCCCCGTCAGCCTGCGCAGCGCCTTCTGGTACTGGCTCAAACTCGGTTGCGTCAGCTTTGGCGGCCCGGCCGGGCAAATCGCCATGATGCATGCGGAACTGGTGGAAAAGCGGCGCTGGATTTCCGAACAGCGTTTCCTGCACGCCCTCAATTACTGCATGCTGCTGCCGGGGCCGGAAGCGACCCAGCTGGCCATCTACATCGGCTGGCTGATGCACCGCACGCGCGGCGCCCTGGTGGCGGGCCTGCTGTTTTTGCTGCCTTCGCTGCTGCTGCTGATCGTCCTGTCCTGGCTGTACATGGCGTATGGCAACGTGGCCGCCATCGCCGGCGTCCTGTACGGCGTCAAGCCGGCCGTCGTCGCCATCGTGCTGGCGGCCGCCTGGCGCCTGGGCCGGCGCACCCTGCGCAGCCCCGCCCTGATCGCCATCGCGGCGGGCGCATTTGTCGCCATCGCCGCGCTACGGCTGCCATTTCCCTTGATCGTGCTCGCTGCCGCCCTGCTGGGCATGGCAGGCGGGCGCTGGCTGCCGGCCCATTTCCAGGCCGGCGGCACGCAACATGGCGGCGCGGCCCGCTACGGCGCCGCCCTGATCGATGACGACACGCCCACGCCGAAGCACGCGCGCTTTAGCTGGCCGCGCCTGCTTGGCACGGCCGCCGTGGGCCTGGCCCTGGCTTTCCTCGCCTGGCTGGGCCTGGCGCTGGCGGGCGGCGCGGACCAGCCGCTGGCGCAGATGGGCGTGTTTTTCAGCAAGGCAGCCCTGCTGACGTTCGGCGGCGCGTATGCCGTGCTGCCCTACCTGGTGCAGGGCGCCGCCGAGCACTACCACTGGATCACCAGCGCGCAAATGATGGATGGACTGGCCCTGGGCGAAACGACGCCCGGTCCCCTGATCATGATCGTCGCCTTCATCGGTTTTGTCGGCGGCTGGAGCCACGCCGTGCTGGGCGACAACCTGTGGCTGGCGGGCGTGTGCGGCGCGCTCGTCGCCAGCTGGTTTACCTTCCTGCCCTCGTTCATCTTCATCCTGGCCGGCGCGCCGCTGGTGGAAGCGTCGCGCGGCAATCTGCGCCTGAGCGCGCCCCTGACGGCTATCTCGGCTGCCGTGGTGGGCGTCATCGCCAGCCTGGCCCTGTTCTTTGGCCGCCATGTCTTCTGGCAAGAAAACCCGCTGCCCCACTGGGACTGGCTGGCGATTGCCATCGCGCTGGCGGCCGGCGTGGCGCTGCTCAAGTTTCAAGTGGGCACCATCAAATTGCTGCTCGCCTGTGCCATCTTCGGCCTCGTGCTATCGTATCTGCCTTGAACGACTCAACGTAAGTGGTATCACCTTTCATGGCTGACAAGATTATCTACCTCGCCGAAGCCCGCAATGGGGCACCGGCGATCCCCGCGCGGCTGGAAAGCCCCAGCGGCAGCGTGGCCGACAGCCTGGGCCGGCCCCTGCATGACCTGCGCATCTCGATTACCGACCGCTGCAATTTCCGTTGCGTGTATTGCATGCCCAAGGATGTATTCGACAAGAACCACGTGTACCTGCCGCACACGGATTTGCTGTCGTTCGAGGAAATCACGCGCATCGCGCGCCTGTTCGTCGCGCACGGGGTGGAAAAGATCCGCCTGACGGGCGGCGAACCGCTGCTGCGCAAGAATATCGAAAAGCTCATCGCCATGCTGGCCGAACTGCGCACGCCGTCGGGCCAGCCGCTGGACCTGACCCTGACGACCAATGGTTCCTTGCTCGCCAGAAAGGCGCAAGCGCTCAAGGATGCGGGCCTGAACCGCGTCACCGTCTCGCTCGACTCGCTCGACGACGCCACCTTCAAGCGCATGAACGACGTCGATTTCGCCGTCGCCGACGTGCTGCAAGGCATCGATGCGGCGCACGCGGCGGGCCTGGGCCCGATCAAGATCAATATGGTCGTCAAGGCCGGTATGAATGAGCAGGAAATCGTGCCCATGGCGCGCCACTTCAAGGGCACCCCCTACATCCTGCGCTTCATCGAATACATGGACGTGGGCGCCTCGAACGGCTGGAACTTGCAGGAAGTCATCCCGTCCGCCGAGGTCGTGCGGTGCATCGCCGCGCACATGCCCTTGCTGCCCATCGACCCGAACTACGCGGGCGAGACGGCGGCGCGCTGGCGCTATGCCGATGGCAGCGGCGAGATCGGCCTCATTTCCAGCGTCACGCAAGCGTTCTGCGCCGACTGCAGCCGCGCCCGCCTCTCGACCGAGGGCAAGCTGTACACGTGTCTGTTCGCCAGCAGCGGCCACGACTTGCGCAGCCTGCTGCGCGGCGGCCGCAGCGATGCGGAAATCTCCTCGGCCGTGGCGCAACTGTGGCGCGGCCGCGGCGACCGCTATTCGCAATTGCGCACCAGCCAGACGGATTTGACGGGCGGCGCGCTTGAGCACGGTAAAAAGAAAGTGGAAATGTCGTACATCGGCGGCTGAATCGGGCGCGGCGCAGGCCCGCCGCTGCTACCATGGCGCATGCACCCATTTTTCTACCTGACATGATCAACAAACACGACATTACCGGCCTGATCCTGGCCGGCGGCCTCGGCACGCGCATGGGCCAGCGCGACAAGGGCATGCTGCCCCTGCATGGCCAGCCCCTGGCGCGCCACGTGGCCCAGCGCCTGGCGCCGCAAGTGGGCCAGCTGGCCCTCAGCGTCCACGCGGATGCGGGCGACTACGCGCGCTTCGGCCTGCCCGTCTGGCCCGACGTGCTGCCAGGCCAGCTGGGTCCGCTGGCCGGCTTACACAGCGGCATGCGGCACGCCGGCACGCCCTATCTGCTCACCGTGCCGTGCGACTCGCCCCTGCTGCCGCCCGACCTGGCGGCGCGCCTGGCCGCCGGTTTGACGCAAGACAATGCCGACCTGGCCATCGCCGTCACCGAAGAGATCGATGCGGCGACGGGAGCGGCCGTGCGCCGCCCGCACCCCGTCTTTTGCCTGGTAAAAACCTCCGCCCTGCCCCAGCTCGACGCCTATCTGCGCGGCGGCGAACGCCGCATGCGCACCTGGCACGGCCCCTTGAAACTGGCCGAAGTGCTCTTCGAAAACAATAGTGCATTCGGCAACATCAATACCCCGGACGAGCTGGCCGCCCTGCAGGCGCAGGGCCTGTCCGTGCCGATGGCGCAAGCCATCCTGGCCGACACCGTCGCGCCCGTGGCCGACATCGAGGAACTGCCGCTGCCGCAAGCGTTCGAACGCATCCTGGCGGCCGACATCATCTCGCCCATCAGCGTGCCCGCGCACGACAATTCCGCCATGGATGGCTACGCGCTTCACGGGGCCGACCTTGGCGCTGACCTTGGCAGCGACACCCCCGTAACCCTGGCCGTGGTCGACACCATCCTGGCGGGCCGCCCCGGCACGGTGGCCGTGCAGCGCGGCCAATGCGCGCGCATCATGACGGGCGCCGTCATGCCCGACGGCTGCGACAGCGTGGTGCCGCAGGAACTGGTGCTGCACGTCAATGAAACCAGCATCACGCTGGCGCCGGACTGCATCCGCGCCGGCGACAACCGCCGCTTCAAGGGCGAAGACTTGATGCAAGGCAAACCGGCCTTGCTGCAAGGCAAGATACTCGGACCGGCCGAGCTGGGTTTGCTGGCCTCGCTGGGCATCGCCACGGTGCCCGTGCGCCGCCGCCTGCGCGTGGCCTTCTTTTCCACCGGCGACGAATTGCGCTCGCTCGGCCAGCCGCTCGACGCGGGCTGCATCTACGACAGCAACCGCTACACCCTGCTGGGCATGCTGACGCGCCTCGGCTGCGAGGTGCTCGACATGGGCATCGTCAAGGACAATCCGCAAGCGCTGGAAGCGGCCCTGCGCGGCGCCTGCGCCTCGGCCGACGTCATCGTCACCTCGGGCGGCGTCTCCAGCGGCGCGGCCGATTTTACGCGCGACATCCTGGCGCGCCTCGGTGACGTGGCCTTCTGGCAGATCAACATGCGCCCGGGCCGCCCCATGGCCTTCGGGCGGATTGCCAGCGAGGGCGAATCGGCCTTGCTGCTGGGCCTGCCCGGCAACCCGGTGGCCGTGATGGCGGCGTTTTATTTCCTCGCCCGCCCGACCCTGCTGCGCCTGATGGGCGCCGACGCGGACACGTCCGCCCTGCCGCTGCTGCAAGTGGCGGCGCAAGCGGCGATCCGCAAGAAACGGGGCCGCACGGAATACCAGCGCGGCATCGTCGAGCGCGGTGCGGACGGGCGCCAGCACGTGCGCGTGACGGGCGCGCAAGGCTCGGGCATCCTGCGCTCGATGACGCAAGCCAATTGCATGATCGTGTTGCACGAGGCGCAAGGCCACGTGGCGGCCGGCGACCTGGTCGATATCGTGCTGTTCCATGGATTGACCTGATGAAACATCTACTTCTGGCACTGGCCTTGCTGCCGTGCATGGGTGCCGCGCAGGCTGCCGAAGTGCTCGCCAATGGCTACAGCGTGCGCTTCGACGAGCGCATCGAAACGGCGCCGGGCGACTTGCATGGCGCCAGCGTGGGCCGCATCCGCCTCGTGCGCACCGGCGACCAGGCGCTCGTGTGGCAGGAAAACACGCCCTTGCAGCCGGGCTGCGGCGCCATCGCGGCCGTCACCGTCCTCGACGACCGCTTCGTCGCCCTGTGCGGCCACCTGGGCGGGCGCCATTACACGCAAAAGATCATTTTCATGCAAGGCAACTCACCCGCCATGGTGAGCGTGGACCAGTTCGACTCGCCCAGTGCCGTGCGCGTGGAGCGCGACGGATCGCTGGCCATCGACGTCCTGCGGCGCGACCTGTTTCCAGGCGAGCTGACGGGTCCGCATTACTTTCCCACCGTGTACCGCTTGCACCACGACGACGCTACGTTCGGTTTCGTCCCCAGCTTTGATGGCGATGCCGCCGAACGCTACTGGCAGCACTACCGCGCCACGCGCCAGGCGGCGCCGGCAGCGTCCGTGCTGCCGGAACTGCTGGCCTCCCTGCTGGCGGCCCAGGCCGGCAAGCAATCGATCTGCGCGGAGCTGGACACGCTTGCCGCCGACTTGCAGCAAGGGCGGCAGTACGATGCGCAAGGCGCGCGCACCTTGATGCGCACCTGGCTGCACAAGCTGCCCGCCATCGGCTATCCCGCCCTCGATACGCAAGCCTGCCCGGGCCGCATCTAAACATCCCTTGCCGCGCCGCCCGCTGGCGGCGCATCTCCAAGCTCCCCCTCCCGACCGGCCCGCCTTGCGCGGGCCGTTTGCATTGCTCCTTCGCAATCAATTTTCCTCCAGGAAACTGCTCGACTATTGAGATAAAAATGTTAATTATTTCTTTAAATATCATATAAATAAACACAACACTAATTGTAATTATTTTATTTATTTGTTGATATTTAAGTTTCTTCGGTGATAACATCCAAACTTATACGAAAAGTTCAATTTTGATATTGTTTTCATGAGGAAACTAATAATGAGACACCGCTCTTGGAACGCGGGCGCCAGCATGCTGGGAGCGGCTTGCCTGCTTGGCATATTGACCCTCGCGCCGCCGCCCGCCCATGCCAAAGGAGCCCCTCGGGCCGACGTACTGGACAACTGCAGCTGGAACCGCCCCGGCGCCGACCCGTTCATGGGCGATGTCGTGGCCGCCGTGGACAGGTACCCGGACATCGCGCCGCAGGTGCGCGAGCAATTGAAGGCGCGCATGCGCGCGCGCCAGTATGATGAAATCGTCGTGATCAGCCGCGACGCCATCCGCGGCAAGGGCAATTACGATGCGCGCATCAGCGACATGCATTTCGGCCCGGGCCGCGTTTGCCGCAATGTCACGCGGGCAGGCTGGAGCGAGCAGATGCAGGAAAGGGGACTCGTGTACTGTGTGCAGGGCGCCTGCATTCTCGTGCCCACCGTGTGCCGCAATGTCAGCCGCATCACGCAGGCGGCGGCCGGGCCGCGCGGCGCTGGCGCGGCCCCGGTTGGCGCCGCGCCGGGCGGTGCAACGCCGGCAGCGGCCGCACCGGCGGCAACGGGCGTGCCCGTCATCGAGCATCCCGTCGCCGCGCATGGCGGTTCGCTCACGGGCGCGGCGCCGCCGGCCGTGGTGGCCGGCCTGCCCCTGCCGGGCTTCGATGTTGTGCGCGGCAGCCGCGACACGATGCTGCCGTCGGGCATAGGCGGTGGCCAGCCACCGCGCGGCAGCAGCATCATCGTCGAGCCGTTCACCCCCACCGTCATGCTGCCGTCGCTGCCGCCCACCGGCCTGTCCGTCCTGCCCGCCGTGCCGGAACCGCAAACGTGGGCCATGCTGCTGGCGGGACTGGCGCTGCTGGTCTGCGCCACGCTGCGCCGCCGGCCTGCGGCGGCGGCCTGAACGCCGGCGGCGCTATTCGCCGTCCGCTTCGGCGGACAGCCCCGCGTCCGCCTTACCCAGCAGCAAGGCGGCCGCCTCGCCCGGCAAGGCTTCCACGGATTTCAATTTGCGCGCCATTTGCCGGCTGCGCACTTCCGCGCTTTCGATATTCTTCGCCGCCTTTTCCAGGGTCAGCCGGGTTTGCGACAGCACGTCGCCGAACTTGCCGAATTCCGTCTTCACGGCGCCCAGCACCTGCCACACTTCCGACGAGCGCTTTTCCAGCGCCAGGGTGCGGAAACCCATTTGCAGGCTGTTGAGCAAGGCCGTCAAAGTGGATGGCCCCGCGATGCTGACCCGGTGCACGCGCTGCAATTCGTCGGCCAGGCCAGGGCGGCGCAACACTTCCGCATACAGGCCTTCCGTGGGCAGGAAGAGGATGGCAAAGTCGGTGGTCAGCGGCGGCGCCAGGTATTTGTCCGCGATGGTTTTCGCTTCGCCCCGCACGGCCCGTTCCAGCTCGCGTCCGGCCAGGGCCACGCCGTCGGCATCGGCCCGCTCTGCCGCTTCGACCAGGCGCTCGTACTGTTCCTTGGGGAACTTCGCGTCGATCGGCATCCATACGGGCGGCCCGCCATCGGACAGGCCCGGCAGTTTCAGGGCGAATTCCACGCGCGCGCCGCTGCCGGCCACGGTTTCCACGTTCTTCGCGTACTGGTCGACAGTGAGTACCTGCTCCAGCAGCATTTCCAGCTGCACTTCGCCCCATGTTCCCCGCGTCTTGACGTTGGTGAGCACCCGCTTCAGGTCGCCCACGCCCAGCGCCAGCTGCTGCATTTCGCCGAGGCCCTGGTGGACTTTTTCCAGCCGCTCCGACACTTGCTGGAACGAGGCAGTCAGGCGCGTCTCCAGCGTGGCGTGCAGTTTCTCGTCGACCGTCTTGCGCATCTCTTCCAGGCGCGCGCCATTGTCGGCCTGCAAGTCGCGGATCTTGCTTTCCAGGGTGGCGCGCACTTCCAGCATGCGCTGCGCATTCGATTCCGTCAGCTGCGCCAGGGTCTGGTTGGTGCTGTCGGCAAAGCGCGCCAGGCTTTGCGCCTGTTCCTCGCGCCCGACTTTTCCCTGCGCCTGCATCTGCGTGCGCAGGCTGTCGAGCTGCTGCAGGGTCGCCGCCTGGAATTGCGCCAGGCTGGCGGCCAGGTCTTGCCGCGTCGCTTGCGCCGACGCCTGCAGTTGCAGCCGCACTTCGCGCTCGACCCGGTCGATGCGCTCCAGGCTTTGTTGCTGGTGCTGCTGCACCAGGGCCAGGGTGGTGGCGCCATCGCCGGCCGCGCCACGGGGGCGCAGCAAGATCAATAGCAACAGGACGATGGCGACGATGGCGGCGCCCAGCAGGCTGTAAAACTCGATTGGGCTCATGGGTGTCAGTCAGGTTTGTTGCGCATCCAGTCGGCCGTCTGATAGAACGATTCCATCAGGCGCACGCGCAGGGACTCTTCGATGCCCGTGTCTTCCATGGCCCAGGCCATGGCGCGCAGCCACTGGTCGCGCTCGCTGGTGCCGATGGCGTAGGGCAAGTGACGCGCGCGCAGGCGCGGGTGGCCGAATTTCTCGATATACAAGTCCGGGCCGCCCATCCAGCCCGTCAGGAAGAAATACAGCTTGTCGCGCGAACCGTCCGTCGAGGGCGGATGCATGACGCGGATGCCGGCGAACTCGGCTTCGAGTTCCATCAAGTCATAAAAACGGTCGACCATTTCGCGCAGCACGGGGGCGCCGCCGATGGTCTCGTACAGGGTGGGGGCAGTGGTATCAGTCATGGCCGCCATGATAGCGCAAGCGCCGGCGGCCCACGCGGCGCCGGCTGCCGCTGCCGGCATAAAAAGCAATATACTTGACTACTCAAGCTTTTATCAACTACCATGCAATCTTTAAACACGGACAGCTCAACCATGCCCACCACCGCAGAATCCCCTTTGCTACGCAATACCAACTTCCGCTGGCTGCTGGGCGGCGGCCTCGTCTCCATGCTGGGCGACCAGTTCAGCATGCTGGCCCTGCCCTGGCTGGTGCTGAGCCTGACGGGCGATAGCCTCAGCCTCGGCATCGCCGTGGCCCTGATGGGCGCCCCGCGCGCCGTGCTGATTTTGCTGGGCGGCACCATCGCCGACCGCTATTCACCCCGGCGCGTGATGCTGCTGAGCAAATACGCAAATGCCGTCATCCTGCTGGCGCTGGCGGGGTTGCTGCTGCTGGACCAGGCCAGCGTGGCGCTCGCGTATGCGGCCGCGCTGGCGCTGGGCATCGCTTCCGCCTTCGCCATCCCCGCCGGCACGGCCATCCTGCCGCAAGCCGTGCCGCCGCGATCGCTGCAAAACGCCAATGGCTTGCAGATGGGCGCGCGCCAGCTGTCCCTGCTGGCCGGCCCCCTGCTGGCGGCGCTCGTGCTCGGCGCCCGCGATGGCGCGCAGCACACCTCCATGGCGGCGCTGGCCGCCGCCTTTGCCATCGATGCGCTGACGTTTGTGTTTTCCGCCTGGACCTTGCGCCAAGTCAAGCTGCGGCCGCTGGCCGCGGCGGCGGCGCAGGGCATGTGGCGCGACATGACGGCGGGCCTGGCCATGGTGTGGCGCGACCTGCCCCTGCGCAGCTGCTATGCGTACTGGGCGGTGGTGGCGTTCTTCGTCATGGGGCCGCTGCAAGTGGCCTTGCCTGTACTGGCCGGCGAGCGCCTGCAGGGCGCCCCGGCGCTGGGTTTGCTGATGGGCGCGCATGGCGCCGGCACCCTGGCCGGCATGCTGGCGTCCAGCCTGGGCGGCGCCTGGCTGCGCCGCCATTTCGGCGCCACCTTGCTGCTCGTCGATGCGGTCGTGGGCCTGCTGCTGATGGCGCTGGGACAAATCAGCTCGGCCTGGCAAGGCGCGGCCCTGCTGGCCATGACAGGGTTGCTGGGCGGCTACTTGCAGGTGGCCATCTTTACGTGGATACAGCGGCGCGTGGCGCCCGCCATGCTGGGCCGGGCGATGGCCCTGTTCATGGGCATCTTCCTGGGACTGGCGCCGCTGTCGGCGGCGGCCACGGGTGCGCTGCTGCGCCACCTGAGCGTTGGCGAGCTGTTCTGCGGCGGCGGCGCCCTGCTGCTGGCGGCCGCCGTGGCGGCGGCATTATTTACCGGCATCCCGCGCATCGCCGGACCGGAAACGATTAAGCAAACGACATAGGAACAGTAAAACATGGACAAGACACGACAGGCAACATTGAAAGCGCACTACCGGCAACAGCCGCCGCCGCTGGGCATCATCGCCTTGCGGCACTTGCCCAGCGGGCGCACCTTGC
The DNA here is from genome assembly GCF_002002885.1 of Janthinobacterium sp. LM6. Lineage (GTDB taxonomy): Bacteria > Pseudomonadota > Gammaproteobacteria > Burkholderiales > Burkholderiaceae_D > Janthinobacterium > Janthinobacterium kumbetense. The sequence goes on from NZ_CP019510.1 coordinate 5,262,960, forward strand.
TCGACAGCAGCCGCAACGCGCCCGGCATGCTGAACCGGCACCGCTTCGAGCTGAACCTGGGCAAGCACCGCAACGCCCTGCTGCAGGCGGACTGGCGGCGCGATGGCGCGGCGGCGTTTTCCTGCGCCGTCATCGATACGCTCAAGCTCCCCGACGACCCCGCCTTCGATGCGGACGCCGAACTGGGCGCCCTGCTGGACTTGCACCGCGCACAGTGGCTGGAGCAAGGCCAGCCGCTGTATTGAGCGGCATTGCTTTACACTTGCGCACTCAAGCATTTCGCAATGGATAAAATGGAAGCCATGAACGATCACATTCTCCCGTCGCCGGACGCCGATGGCGCGCTGGACTTTTTCCTGCGCCTGGCACGCGCCCAGGCGCTCATCGTGCGCCGCTTCGACAGCGCCCTGGGCAATTTGCATGGCCTGAGCTTCAGCGACTATCAATTGCTGTACCAGCTGCAGCGCGCGCCCGGTGCGCGCCTGCGCCGCATCGACCTGGCCGAACGCCTGGCGCTGACGGCGTCCGGCGTCACGCGCTCCCTGATGCCACTGGAAAAGATCGGCCTGGTGGCGCGCCAGGCCGATGCGCGCGACGCGCGCGTCGGCTATGCCGTGCTGACTGCCGCCGGCCAGGAATTGCTGGGACATGCCAGCGCCACCGCGCAGGCGGTGGGGCGCGAATTGCTGCAGGATGCGTCGGCCGACCAGCTGGGAGCGCTTTCGGCCCTCCTGGGCCGGCTGGCCGGCTGACGCCCTACACCAGCGCCAGCTTGCGCAGGCGCCGCGTCGATGGCCAGTGTTCCACGCCCGCTTCGGCGCGAATAGCGGCGCAGCCCGCCAGCACCCGCTCGATGGCCGCCGCGTCGAGCCCCGCATTGAGGGTCAGGCGCACGAGGGCACGGTTCTTCGCCGTTGCCGGGGCGCAAAACATGGCGCCGTAAATGCCTTGCCGTTCCAGCGCCTGGCGCAGAACCAGGGTGGCCGGTTCGCCGCCCGCCTCCAGCGCCACGATCTGCTCCGTGCCATCGCTGACGTTGTAGCCGAGCTCGCGCAAGCCTTCGCGCACCTGCAGCGTATGCCGCTGCAGGGTGGCGCGCCGCCCATCGGCGGCCATGATGAAATCGAGCGCCGCGCCCAGCCACGCCAGCTCATGCGCCAGCAAACAGGAACTGAAGATGGCGGGGCGTGATTCGGACAAGAAATATCCCTTGAAGCGGCTGGAACAGCTGATGAAACCGGCCCGGCCCGCAAAGGCCTTGGCCAGCGACGCCGTGCGGAAATGCACGCGGTGGCCCAGGCCCCACGCTTCCACCAGGCCCGCGCCCTGCGGGCCGTGCGTGCCCAGCGAATGCGACTCGTCGACCACCACCACGCAGTCGCTGCGCTCGGCGATATCGAGCAGTTCCAGCAGCGGCGCCAGGCTGCCGTTGGTGCTGTACAAGGCGTCGACGACGATCACGCCGCGGCCATGCTTTTCCACTTGCCGCCGCAAGTGCGTCATGTCGTTGTGCAGGAAGGGCACGGCCTGGGCCTGCGCCGACAGCACGCCTTCCCACAGCGAGGCGTGGGCCTGCATATCGAGGTAGACGGGAATGCCGGGGCTGGCGATGCACTGGATCAGCCCGACGTTGGCCGCCATGCCGGACTGCGCCAGGATGCCATCCTCGCTGCCCATGAAGCGGGCCAGCCGGCTTTCCAGCCTGTGCTGTTCGCTGCCTTCCTGCAAGTACACGGCCGACATCAGCATGCCGCCCGCATTCGCCTGCAGGGACGCCACCTGGGCCGCCACCAGCGCCGGCTCGGCGGCGATGGACAGGTAGTCATTGCCGGCCAGGAAAATGGCATGGGCAGGTGTCGGTTGCCAGGCATGGGGATGCTGGCCGCCCAGCAGTTTTTCAATGCGCGTGACGTGATGCGCATCCATGCGCCGCACGATGTAGTCTGGCAAGCAGTGTTCGGCGCGGACGAAGGATGGGGCGTGCAAGCTGGTAGCGATGGTCATGAGTTTTCTCCTAGGGAAAGGTTTGCTGCGGCTTAAAGCCTTGACCGTCTCGCGAACCCATCCATTGACGTATATCAATGTCCGATGAGATAACCGTTCAACCAGGAAAATTTACGCGATGATAATGTTCTGAAGAGAATCAAGGCAGAGTCATGACGCAGCAATTGCAAGGACGATGGACACACTGGCGCAGGCGCCTGCTCCATTCGCTGCTGCATGAACGCATGCCCCATGAAAACCTGGCCAGCAGGGTCGCCATGCTGGCCGCCGTGGGCACGGTGGCGATGCCGCTGTACTACCTGCTGTGGCATTACTTTTTTCCGCAAGCCTATGAAAACCTGACCTTGCGCCTGACGGGCGTGGGCATCTGCGCGGTCGGCCTGTTTGCGCGCCACTTCTCGGCCCGCTGGCTGTCGCGCTACCTGCTGTTCGCGCTCAGCTACATCCTGCCTTTCTTCTTTACCTTCATGTTTCTGATGAATCACGCGTCGTCCATCTGGAGCGAATCGCTGCTGATCGGCCTGGTCGTGCTGTTTCATTTCGAAACGAAACTGGCTTGCCGCGCCTACCTGATCGGCACCAGCACCGCCTGCCTCGCCGTCATCCTGCAGGGAGAAGGCGGCTTCCTGCTGCAGCGTGAAGTGCTGCAGCAACTGCCCGTGCACTGGTTCACCATAGCCGCGCTGTCCGTGGTGAAAGTGGGCAGCAAGGTGCTGGAACTGGAACGGCTGGCCGGCCTGTCCGCCGGGCTCGGTTCCGTGGCGCACGAGCTGCGCACGCCGCTGACGAGCGTGGAAGCCAACGTGCGGGGCATGCGCCGGCTGCTGCCGCAGCTGGCCGGCCAGACGCACGACTTGCCGCCGCTGCAGGAAGCCCTGTCGCGCATCCAGTTCGAAGTGCGCCACATGCAGCACATGATCGATTTGTTCCTGATGAGCGCCAGCGCCGTGAACCGCAACCTGCAGCCCAGCCAGGCGCTATCGATGCTGGCGATGGTGAACTCCGTGCTGAACCGCTATCCATTCACCGGCAACAGCCAGCGCAGCCGCGTCAAGGTGGACGTGCGCGCCGACTTCCAGTTCGCCGGCCAGGACGAACTGTGCGTGGTGATCCTGCTGAACCTGCTGAGAAACGCGCTGAAAGCCATCCAGCGGGCCGGCAAGGGCCGCGTGCGCATCATCATCGACGGCGCCCGCCCCGTGCCCAGGCTGCTGTTCATCGACACGGGCTGCGGCATCGCGAAGAACCGCCTGCCGCTGATCTTCGAGCGTTTTTATTCGTATCCCGTGCATAACGGCAGCGGCATCGGCCTGGCCCTGTGCCGGCAGATCATCACGGCCTGGCAGGCGCGCATCCGCTGCGTGTCGCGCGAGCATGCGTATGCGATTTTCATCCTGGAATTTCCCCAGCCCCTGCCTGCCCGCTTACAACCCTCTTCCCCCGCAAGGTGATGCATGCAACTGCCCGTCTACTCCCATCCGACCCTGACCGTATTGATCGATGACAGCGATTCCTTCCTGAAAAGCCTGGCGTTCCAGCTCGATCCCGCGCTGGCGCGCCTGACCTTTCATGACACCAGCAGCGCGCTGCACTGGCTGCGCCACAGCACGCAGCCGGGCGAGACGCCGCTGCACGTCAATTTCGACACGCAAAACCTGCCGCGCGACCAGCGCAACGTGGCGCTCGACCTCGAACGCATCTGGCGCATCAGCGGCCAGGCGCAGCGCTTTGCCGTGCCCTCCGTGCTAGTGGTCGATTATTCGATGCCGCAGATGAATGGCCTGGAATTCTGCCAGGCCGTGCGGGACTTGCCGTGCAAGAAGATTTTATTTACGGGCGCGGCCGATGAAAAAGTGGCCGTGACGGCCTTCAACCGGGGCTTGATCGACCGCTACATCAAGAAGAGCGACGACGATGCGCTCGACATCCTGGAACAGGAAATCGTTTCCCTGCAACGCGAATTCTTCCTGCAGCAGTCGGACACCGTGCGCGACTTGCTATTGCTGCACGACTATAGTTTCCTGCAAGACGAAGCCATGGCCGCCGTCGTGCACGAGCTGTGCCGGCGCCATGGCTTTGTCGAGTTCTATATTTTTCCGAATCCCTGCGGCATCCTGTTTTTCACGCACGACGGCCAGGCCCGCCTGATGATCATCGAGACGGAACGCAGCCTGCACACGCAGTACGAAATGGCGCGCGACAGCGACGCGCCCGAGTCCCTGCTGCTGGCCTTGCTGGAAATGCGCGTGATCCCGTACTTTTCCGATGCCGACAGCGACGGCATGTATGCGGCGCACATCGGCGAAAACTGGTTCCGCTACTGCGCCGCGCCGACCATCTGCCTGGGGCGCGAAACCTACTTCTGGGCCCTGTTCGACGTGCCGCCGCACCAGTTGGGGCAGCCGGTCATGTCCTACGCGCAATTTTTACGCGCGCAGGCGGACGACAGCGTGGGCGCCTAGTACTTAGCTTTCCCGCAAAGTTTGCAGCGGCGGATGTTTCAGCACATTGCGCAAGCCCAGCCAGCCGCCGGCGATCGCGCACAGGGCGCCGGCCAGCAAACCAAAGGCCCACACGCCGGGCGCGAAGCTCCAGGCGAACTTGAACTGGTACGTGGCCAGCGCCCAGCCCATGGCCGCCGCGCCCGAGGCCGCCAGCAGGCCGGCCAGCGCGCCGACGAGGGAAAACTCGATCAGCTGCGCCTGCGCCAGCTGGCGCCGCGTGGCGCCCAGCGCGCGCAGCAGGCCCGCTTCGCGCGTGCGCTCGTCCTGCGAACCCATCAAGGCCGCGTACAGCACCAGCAAGCCCGAGGCCAGGGTAAAGGCAAACAGGAATTCGACGGCCGTCACCACCTGGTCCAGCACGCCCTGGATTTGCTTGAGCACGCCGCCCACGTCGACCACCGTCAGGTTCGGGTAGTCGCGCAGCAGGGCGTTGCCCAGGTCCGCCTGCGCGGGCGGCAGGTGGAACGCCGTGATCCACGTCTGCGGCGTATCGGCCATGGCGGCCGGATTGATGATGACAAAGAAATTGACGCGCATCGAGCCCCATTCCAGCTTGCGCAAGCTGGTAATCGATGCCTCCACGGGCTGGCCGGCGATGTCGAAGCGCAGCTTGTCGCCCAGCTTCAGCTTCAGGGTCTTGGCGATGCCCTCTTCCACCGACGCTTCAGCCGGCGCGCCCGGCACGTCGCTGAACCACTTGCCCGCCACCAGCTTGTTTTCTTCCTGCATGGTCGCCATCGTCGACAGGTTGAATTCGCGGTCGGCCAGACCCTTGGCGCGGTCGTCCTCGTAGGTGGTTTCCGTGATGGCGTTGCCGTTCACGGCCACCAGGCGCCCGCGTATCATCGGATACAGCGGTGCGTTGGCCACGCCGGCTTGCGCCAGGCGCGCGGCGATCGGGTCTTTCTGTTCCGGCAGGATATTGATCATGAAGCGGTTCGGCGCGTCCGGCGGCGTGGCATTGCGCCAGGCCACCATCAAGTCGCCGCGCACCACCGTCAGCAGCAGCAAGGCCATCAGGCCCAGGGCCAGCGACACCACCTGGATGACGGTGGCGCCCGGGCGGCGCTGCAGGGACGTGACGGCAAAGCGCCAGCCCTGGTGATTGAAGGCGCCGCGCAGGGTTTTCAGCGAGCGGATGCCCAGCCAGCCGGCCAGGGCAAACAGGGCGAAGCCGCCGAGGAAGCCGGCCGCCGTCAGCAAGGCCAGTTTCACGTCGCCCGCCTGCCACAGGAGCAGCACGACGAAGGCGGCGATGCCCAGGCCGTAGGTGGCCACGGCCAGCGCCTGCGGCGGCTCCTGCTCGCGGCGGATCACGCGGTTGTGGGGAACATTGCGCAACTGCAAAATCGGCGGCAGGGCAAAGCCCAGCAAGAGCAGCATGCCGGTGGCCACGCCCTGCAGGGCGGGCAGCAGGGACACGGGCGGCAAGTCGCTCTGCACCAGCTTGCCCAACAGTTCCAGCAGCACCAGGTGGCCGCCGAAGCCGACGGCCACGCCGACCACGCTGCCGGCCAGGCCCACCAATAAAAATTCGATCACGTACATGGCAGTGACCTGGTTTTGCGTCAGGCCCAGGCAGCGCAGCATGGCGCAGGCATCGAGGTGGCGCAGCATGAAGCGGCGCGCCGCCATGGCCACGGCGACGGCCGCCAGCATGGCCGACAGCAAGCCGACGAGGGAAAGAAAGCGGTCGGCGCGGTCCAGCGTCGATTGCATCTGCGGGCTGCCCGATTCCAGCGACTCGATGCGCACGCCTTTTATTGCCTGCGTCTTGATCTGGCTTTCCAGCCAGGCTTGATATTGCGCAAGCTCGCCCGCCTTGGCGGGCGGCGCCGACAGCAGCAAGCGGTACGACACGCGCGAACCGTTCTGCACCAGCGCCGTGGCGGCCAGGTCGCTCAAGGGCAGCATCACGCGGGGGGCGAAGTTCAAAAACGATGCGCCGCGGTCCGGCTCGCTGGCGATCAGTTGCGTGACGGTAAACGCCTTGTCGCCCAGGGTCAGCGTGTCGCCCAGCTTCGCGTTCAGGCTGGACAGGATGGCCGCGTCGACCCACAGGGTGCCGGGCGCCGGCACCTGGTCCGTTGGCCGGCCGACGGCATCCTGCGCCTCGCTGAGCCTGGTCGTGATTTTCAGCTTGCCCCGCTGCGGGTAGCCGGGCGAGACGGCCTTGATGGACGCCAGTTGCGACAGCGATTGCTCGCCCTCGCCCGCCTGCGCCATGCTGGGAAACGTCACCGTGTCGGCCAGGATGAAGCCGCGCTTCTGCGCCTCCGCGCGCCAGGCCGCATTGACGGGCTGGTCGGCGCTGATGACCAGGTCGGCCCCCAGCAACTGGTGCGCGTCGCGGTTCAAGCCCGCGCGCAGGCGGTCGACGAAGAAGCCGACGGCCGACAGGGCCGCCACGGCGACGATCAGCGCGACGAGCAGGAAACGCAGTTGCCCGGCGCGCCAGTCGCGGCCGGTCATTTTCAGGGAGAGGCGGAACATGGGCGGCGGGTCTTCAGGTAGATTTATTGCGTTACGCCATGGGCGGCGGCGTGCCGGGCGAAATACGCATCGACGGTAGCGAGGAAGGCGTCTTTCTGCGCCTGCGGCAGGAAGGCGGCGATGAAACCGTTGCGCGCCAGGCGTTGCGCGTGGGACAGGCCCAGCGGCAGCGCGTCGAAGACGGCGTCGAAATTGTCGTTCATGTAGCCGCCGAAATACGCGGGATCGTCGGAATTGACAGTCACGAGCAGGCCCGCGTCGAGCAATTGCACCAGGTTATGGTCATGCATCTGGTCGAACACGCGCAGCTTGGTGTTCGACAGCGGGCAGACCGTCAGGGCGATCTGTTCGCGCGCCAGGCGGGCCGTCAGGTCCGCGTCTTCCAGGCAGCGTACGCCATGGTCGATGCGTTCGACTTTTAAGTCGTCGAGCGCCGTGCGGATGTAGGCCGGCGGACCTTCCTCGCCCGCGTGGGCCACCAGGTGCAGGCCCAGCTCGCGGCAACGGGCAAACACGCGCGAGAATTTCTCGGGCGGGTTGCCCACTTCCGAGGAATCGAGGCCGATGCCGATGAATTTGTCGCGGTGCGGCAAGGCGTCTTCCAGCGTCTCGAACGCCTCTTTCTCGCTCAAATGGCGCAGGAAGCACAGGATCAGGGCCGCGCTGACGGGACTGTCCTGGCAGGCGCGGTGGATGCCGTTGATCACGTCGGCGATGGGCACGCCGCGCGCCGTGTGCGTTTGCGGGTCGAAGAAGATTTCCGTGTGCAGCACATTATCGGCTTCGGCCCGGCGCAGGTAGGCTTGCGTCATGTCATAGAAATCCTGCTCTTTCAAGAGCACGCTTGCGCCAGCGTAATAAATGTCGAGAAAAGACTGTAAATCCGTAAAAGCATAGGCGCTGCGCAAGTGTTCCACCGATTCATAGCCCAGAGGCACGCCATTGCGCTCTGCCAGTGCGAAAATCAGTTCTGGCTCCAGCGAGCCTTCGATATGGATATGCAGTTCGGCCTTCGGCATGCCGCGGACGATCGCGCGCAAATGGGGGTTCATCATGGGTGTTCCTTATAGGGCGACGATAAAAAATGCTGGCTCACGCACGCGCACGCGCGGCGCGCAGGGCCATCAGACATGCAGGCATCTTAGCGCAAGATGGCCGGCCTCACCGGCGCCAGGCCGCCATGGCGCAGGCTGCGGCAACGCCATGGCCGGCTCCGGCACGCGCTGGCGAATTGTCGTATGATGATTTAAAAGGTATACAAAGGTTCATTGAAGGCGATGGAAAATTTGATGATTTATCCAATTAAATCAACAATTTACAAACAAGTATTAAGGATATGCCGACATATCTTTTGACTTCCTGATCCTTTAGAGCAATAATAAATTTCATGGGGTAATGGTAGGTGCAGCAAGCGCTATCAACAGTGAAAAAAAGCCGGCTGGCCACGTCAGCACACGGCATCAAGCGCCAGTTTTTTGGTCCGGGCAATCCGGACTCGCAAAGACAGCCGGGCTTGAAACAACAATAAAAATCGATACGGGGTACAGGAAAAGTTCAAGCGGCAAGCCCAGGCGAGTGCCAGGCGGGCGGCCATGGTGACTGGCAGTACGGGTTTACATTAAAGGACATTGACATGACCATTTTTGATAACTATGCAGCACGCTACGAGCGCACCCGCGAAGAGGAAATGTCGCTCACCGAATATCTGGCCCTGTGCAAGAAGGACAAGCTGACGTACGCCAGCGCGCCCGAACGCATGCTGGCCGCCATCGGCGAGCCGCAGCTGGTCGACACGCGCAACGACACGCGCTTGTCGCGCATCTTCGCCAACAAGATCATCAAGATCTATCCCGCCTTCCGCGAGTTCTACGGCACCGAGGAGGTGATCGAGCAAGTCGTCTCGTATTTCCGCCACGCGGCGCAAGGCCTGGAAGAGCGCAAGCAGATCCTGTATCTGCTGGGGCCCGTCGGCGGCGGCAAGTCGTCCATCGCGGAAAAACTCAAGTCGCTGATGGAACACGTGCCCTTCTATTGCCTGAAAGGCTCGCCCGTCAACGAGTCCCCGCTGGGCCTGTTCAACGAAGAAGAGGACGGCACCATCCTGGAAGAGGATTACGGCATCCCGCGCCGCTACCTGCGCAACATCCCCAGCCCGTGGGCCGTGAAACGCCTGCATGAATACAATGGCGATATCAACCAGTTCCGCGTCGTCAAGCGCTATCCGTCCGTGCTGAAACAGATCGCCATCTCGAAAACGGAGCCGGGCGACGAGAACAACCAGGATATTTCCTCGCTGGTGGGCAAGGTCGACATCCGCAAGCTGGAAGACTATGCGCAGGACGATCCGGACGCCTACAGCTATTCGGGCGGCCTGTGCCTGGCCAACCAGGGCTTGATGGAATTCGTGGAAATGTTCAAGGCGCCCATCAAGGTCCTGCATCCGCTGCTGACGGCTACGCAGGAAGGCAATTACAAGGGCACGGAAGGCTTCGGCGCGATTCCGTTCGACGGCATCATCCTGGCCCACTCGAACGAGTCGGAATGGAAGACGTTTAAAAACAACCGCAACAACGAGGCGTTTCTTGACCGTATCTATATAGTCAAGGTGCCGTATTGCCTGCGCGTATCCGACGAAATCAAGATCTACGACAAGCTGGTGGCCAATTCCTCGCTGGTCAAGGCCCCGTGCGCGCCCGGCACCCTGCGCATGATGGCGCAGTTCGCCATCCTGTCGCGCCTGAAAGACCCGGAAAACTCCAGCATCTTCTCGAAGATGCTCGTCTACGATGGCGAAAACCTCAAGGACACGGACCCGAAAGCCAAGTCCATGCACGAATACGTCGATTACGCGGGCGTGGACGAAGGCATGAACGGCCTGTCGACCCGCTTTGCCTTCAAGATCCTGTCTAAAGTGTTCAACTTTGACAATTCCGAAGTGGCCGCCAATCCCGTGCACTTATTATATGTACTGGAGCAGCAGGTCGAGCGCGAGCAGTTCGCGCCGGAACTGGAACAGCGCTACTTCTCCTATATAAAAGAGCACCTGGCGCAGCGCTACGTGGAATTCATCGGCAAGGAGATCCAGACGGCTTACCTGGAAAGCTATTCGGAATATGGGCAGAACATCTTCGACCGCTACGTGACGTTTGCCGATTTCTGGATACAGGACCAGGAATACCGCGATCCGGACACGGGCGAAAGCTTCGACCGCGAATCGCTGAACAATGAACTCGAGAAGATCGAGAAGCCGGCGGGTATTTCCAATCCGAAGGATTTCCGCAATGAAATCGTGAACTTCGGCTTGCGCGCGCGGGCCTCGAACGGCGGCAAGAATCCCGCCTGGACCAGTTATGAAAAGTTCCGCACCGTGATTGAAAAGAAAATGTTTTCGAATACGGAGGAATTGCTGCCCGTGATTTCCTTCAATGCCAAGGCCAGCGCCGACGATGCCAACAAGCACGCCGACTTCGTGGCCCGCATGGTGGAAAAAGGCTATACGGCCAAGCAGGTACGCCTGTTGTGCGAATGGTACTTGCGCGTGCGCAAGTCATCCTAGCGCGGACAGCGGAGGCGCGCTCCCGCCCGAGGGCTGGCGGGGCGCGCAAGACGAGAAGCAAGGAGGCACCCTTTGACATATCTCATCGACAGGCGCTTGCAAAGCAAGAATAAATCCGCCGTCAACCGCGAGCGTTTCCTGCGGCGTTACAAGGGCCAGATCAAGGATGCCGTGGGGCGCGCCATCAAGGGGCGCTCGATCACGGACGTCGAGAATGGCGAGAAGGTCAGCATCCCCGTCAAGGACGTGGGCGAACCGTCGTTCGGCCACGCGCATGGCGGCGTATGGGAAGTGGTCAATCCCGGCAACAAGGAATACCTGAAAGGCGACCAGATCGCGCGGCCGAAAGGCGGCGGTGGCGCCGGGCGCGGCAAGGCGGGCAACAGCGACGAGACGACGGAAGACGACTTCATCTTCGAATTGTCGCGCGAAGAATTCATGAATTACTTCTTCGAGGACCTGGAATTGCCGCACATGGTGAAAACCCAGCTGACGGCCACGACGGAATTCAAGAACCAGCGCGCCGGCTACAATATGTCGGGCACGCCATCGAACATCCACGTGCTGCGTTCCCTGCGCGGCGCGCTGGGACGACGCATCGCCGTCGGCGGCGGCGCCCGCAAGCAGCTGGCGCAGGCCGAGGAAGACCTGGCCGAACTGCTGCACGAAGGCGCGCCCGACAGCGACCCGCTCGTCACGGAACTGCGCCGTTTGATCCACCACCTGCACACGCGCCTGCTGGCCATCCCCTTCATCGACCCGTTCGACTTGCGCTACAGCAACCGCATCAAGGTACCCAAGCCGATGACGCAAGCCGTCATGTTCTGCATCATGGACGTGTCCGGTTCCATGGACGAATCGCGCAAGGACACGGCCAAGCGCTTCTTCATCCTGTTATATCTGTTCCTCAAGCGCGCCTACGACAAGATCGAGGTCGTCTTCATCCGTCACCATACGGCGGCGGCCGAAGTCGACGAGCATGAATTCTTCAATTCGCGCGAGTCGGGCGGCACCGTCGTCTCGTCCGCGCTGCACTTGCTCAACACCATCATCGACGAACGCTATGGCGCCGGGCAATGGAACAGCTATGTGGCGCAGGCGTCCGACGGCGACAACTGGGACAACGATTCCGTGCTGTGCCGGCAATTGCTGATCAACACCATCATGCCCAAGGTGCAGTACTACACCTATGTCGAGATCACGGACGGCCCGCAGCAAAACCTGTGGGAGCAATATGCGGGCGTGCTCGACCATCACGCCCATTTCGCCATGCAAAAGATCGTCACGCCGGCCGATATCTATCCGGTCTTCCGCGAACTGTTCAAGAAACAGGTGAAATGATGAGTGCAGCCTTTGACCGCGCCAGCAACACCCCGGGCGAACCGTTCGTGCGCCTGCGCCACCCGAACGCCCTGCCCGAGCAATCGGAATGGACGTTTGAACTGATCGAGCAAATCCACGAGGAAATCCGCCGTGTGGCGAAGCAGTTCGGCCTCGACACCTATCCGAACCAGCTGGAAATCATTACGGCCGAACAGATGATGGATGCCTACACCTCCGTCGGCATGCCCGTCTCGTACAACCACTGGTCGTTCGGCAAGCATTTCCTGTCCACCGAGAAAAGTTATAAACGAGGCCAGATGGGCCTGGCCTACGAGATCGTCATCAACTCGAATCCGTGCATCGCCTATTTAATGGAGGAAAACAGCCTGACCATGCAGTCGCTGGTGATCGCGCATGCGGCCTACGGCCACAACTCCTTCTTCAAGGGCAATTACCTGTTCCGCGCCTGGACGGATGCGGACGCCATCATCGACTATATGGTGTTTGCCAAGAATTACATCGCCGAATGCGAACAGCGCCACGGCGTCGATGCCGTGGAATTGCTGCTCGACTCGTGCCACGCCATCCAGAACTATGGCGTGGACCGCTACAAGCGCCCGGCGAAACTGTCGATGGCGAAGGAATATGCGCGCCAGAAAGAGCGCGAAGCCTATGTGCAGTCGCAGATCAACCAGCTGTGGCGCACCCTGCCCCGGCGCGAGGATGACGAGGAAGAGGACGACCAGCGCAAGGCCGCGCCCCGCTTTCCGCCCGAACCCGAGGAAAACCTGCTGTACTTTATAGAGAAGTATGCGCCGCTGCTGGAACCGTGGCAGCGCGAGATGGTGCGCATCGTGCGCAAGATTTCCCAGTATTTCTATCCGCAGCGGCAAACCCAGGTCATGAACGAAGGCTGGGCCACCTTCTGGCACTACACGATATTGAACCAGCTGTATGACGAGGGCGTGGTGGGCGACGGCTTCATGATGGAGTTTCTCAAAAGCCATACCAACGTGGTCTACCAGCCGCCCATCGACAGCCCGTATTACAGCGGTATCAATCCGTATGCGCTGGGTTTTGCCATGATGAGCGACATCCGCCGCATCTGCGAGCACCCGACCGACGAAGACCGCGCCTGGTTCCCCGACATGGCCGGCAGCGACTGGCGCAAGAGCCTGGACTTCGCCATGCGCAATTTCAAGGATGAAAGCTTCATCGCCCAGTACCTGTCGCCGCGGCTGATCCGCGAATTCCATTTCTTTGCCGTGCTCGACGACGACAAGAATGAAAAACTGGCCATTTCCGCCATCCACGACGATGCCGGCTACCGCTACGTGCGCCAGCAACTGGCGGAACAGTACAACCTGGGCAACCGCGAGCCGAACATCCAGGTCTGGTCCGTCAACACGCGCGACGACCGCGCCCTGACCCTGCGCCACACGCAATTCCAGCGCCGTCCGCTGAACCAGCAGGCGGCCGAGGTGCTCAAGCACGTGGCACGGCTGTGGGGCTTCGATGTGCACCTCGATACGGTCGACCCGCAGGGGGCGGTGCTGGGCACCTTGAATTGCCGGCGCGAGAAGCGCAACCGGCGCGATGACCCCGTCACCAAGCCATGAAATGATTTGTTGATAATAATCAATAGCAAGAATATAAGCGCTTCCTATGCCTATATAGGAATTCCGTATGGCCTGGCGGCGTCGAAACGGCTGTCAGGAGCGCCTTTTTTGACCTGGGTGAAGTGCATTCCGCACCCGTTTGGTGCGCGCGACGGGCTAAGTGGTCTGGTTCCGAGCCAAAACATTTCCAAAAAGAAAGATTTTTCTCCAAATTTAGCAGTTTCCATATTGGATATCACGAAATATAATTCCGCCAGATCGACACATCGGAGAACTTAGCAGCGGTCGCCCAAAACGGCTGTAAAAAACCGATAAGACCGCCTTTTTTTATGTCCGAAAGCGTGCAAAGATGACATAAGCAAGTACGTTTTCAGGGCGCAAAAGCGCCAAAAATTTAACCGGTTTTAGGCGTTAAAAATCTGTGTAAAATAAAGAATTCGTATGTATAATTCGGCGACGTCCCGGATACGGCTGGAGCTTTGTGTCGTCATTTTGGGGTTCAGTTGCAAGACAAGAGATGGTATTTGGAGAAAGCAGGCATGAATTTTTCGAACGAGAAAAGTCCCAAGAACTACACAGGCATCACTATCGTTGTCCTGCTGCACGTTCTCGCGGCTTACGGGATCGTGACGGGCTTGGGCAAGCGGTTGGTCACCAAAATGATGGAACCGGTTGAAACCAAGATTATCGAGGAAGTCAAACCGCCTCCACCGAAGGATCTTCCACCGCCACCACCGCCGCCAGAAATGAAGGCGCCACCGCCGCCATTCATTCCGCCAGTCGAGGTGAACGTGCAGCAGCCGCCACCACAGCAGAACGTGATTGCAAATGCGACTGCCGTGAAGCCAGCATCGAATGTATTGGCACCGCCAACGCCGCCTGCACAGCCTGCGCCAACTCCTGGACCAGCCAAATCGGTGCGTACACCGGCCGTGGTTGACTTCAGCGTCTGCGAAAAACCGGCTTATCCAAAGTCGTCGCAGCGTAACGAGGAAACCGGTGTGGTGACACTGTCGTTCCTGATCGGTGTAGACGGCAAGGTCGCTGATTCGAAGATCGTGAAGTCCAGCGGCTTCAGGGACCTGGACAAAGCCGCGGTGCAAGGTATCAGCCGCTGTACATTTAAGCCGGCAACAGTTGACGGCAAGCCGGAACAAGGCTGGCAGCAAATGCAATACGTTTGGTCGCTGGATTAAAACCCGAGACAGTTATCCCCTGTCTCACACTATGATTTCGTTGTCATTACGTTCAGCGATCTGTTATTTTTAATTTTGGAGGAAGCATGTTTAAGAATACCCGTTTGTCCGCATTTTTTGCCGCGGTTCTGTTGTCCGTTACCGCTACTACCGCTCTGGTAGCAGCTCCGGCATTCGCTGACGCGCCAGCATCGGCTGCCGCTTCGGCTCCTGCGGCAGACGCTGCACCAGCACCAGTTGCTGCAGATGCCGCCGCTCCAGCAGCAGACGCAGCAGCTCCAGCCGCTGATGCAGCCGCTCCAGCCAAAACCGAAGAAGTGCACAACCCGTTCGGCCTGCAAGCAGTGTGGGACGGCGGCTTCGTGCCACGCGCCACCCTGATCATCATGGTCATCATGTCGATCGGTACCTGGTACATCATCATCACCAAGCTGATCGATCAAATGAAGATCTTCAAGCAAGCTAAAGAAGCCGCTGCCAAATTCTGGAAAGCTCCTTCGATCGCTGCTGGTTCGGCAACCCTGGAAGAAGGTTCGCCATTCCGCTTCATCGCTGAATCGGGCACCAAGGCAACCGCTCACCATGACGGCGCCCTGCTGGAACAAATCGATCTGTCGACCTGGGTGACGATGTCGATCCAGCGCGCTTCGGACAAAGTCCAATCGCGTCTGCAAGATGGCCTGTCGTTCCTGGCAACCGTTGGTTCGACCGCACCGTTTATCGGTCTGTTCGGTACCGTTTGGGGTATCTACAACGCACTGACCGCTATCGGCATGACCGGTAACGCATCGATCGACAAAGTTGCAGGTCCAGTTGGTGAGGCACTGATCATGACCGCTTTCGGTCTGCTGGTCGCTGTTCCTGCCGTTCTGGGTTACAACTGGTTGGTTCGTCGTAACAAAACCGCAATGGAAGACATCCGCTCGTTCAGCGCCGACGTTCACTCGGTTCTGGTTTCCGGCGTAATGTCCACCAGCGAAGCTGGCCGTGCTGCCGGCGCTAAAAAGATCGGATAAGTCATGTCGATGTCCGTCGGCTCCGACAGCGGAGATCAAGATCAAGTAATGTCAGAAATCAACACGACGCCGCTCGTCGACATCATGTTGGTTTTGCTGATCATTTTCTTGATCACCAGTCCAGTTGTCCTCAAGCTGCAGAAAATCGATCTGCCGATCGAGGCCAACCAAGCCCTTCAAACCAAGCCGCAAAACGTTAACATCGTTGTTAACAAGGATGGCGAGATTTACCTGGGCCAGACCAGACTGAGAGACACGAACGAATTGTTCGATTATCTTAAAGTTGAAGCAGTGAAAGTACCGCAGCCGGAAGTACACGTTCGTGGCGACCAAGAAACACGCTACGAATCGATCGGCCGGGTTATTTACACGACCCAACGTGCCGGGATCCAGAAGGTCGGCTTCATCACCGAACCACCTGACAAGGGCTGATAGCGACTGACAGCGGCGTCCCGGCAACATGGGGCGCCACTGAAGGAAGCTTGCCGGGCGGCAGTTTCGCCCGGTGCTTCGTTGGACTTCTTAAAGGAAACACTATGAGTATGAATGTCGGTTCGGGAAGCGCAGCAGGCGCGGATCCGGAACCAATGATGGAACTGAACATGACGCCCCTCATCGACGTGATGCTGGTGCTGATTATCATGTTGATCATCACGATTCCTAAGCAAAACCACTCGGTGAACCTGAACATGCCGGTCGGCACCCCGCCGCCACCGACAACCGAACCAGTGGTCGTCACGATCGATGTCGATTTTGATGGCACTATCTTGTGGGACAATCAGGTCGTACCTGATCGTAATACGCTGGAAGCCAAGCTGAGCAACGTTGCTGCGCAAGCAGATCAGCCAGAAGTGCATCTGCGTCCTAACAAGCTGGTGGAATACAAAGTCGTCGCCGGTGTGATGGCGTCGGCGCAGCGTCTGGGCGTGACCAAAATCGGTCTGGTCGGCAACGAGCAATTCCAGTAAGCTGCAGCAATCAGGTTATCTTTACATCCGAATAGGCAGGACTTCCTGCCTATTCGCTTTTTACTGAAAGACTTTCTCATGTCCAAGTTTCGTCTCGCTCATCTCGGCCTCGTCATGGCCGCTATCGGTTTTACCGCAGCAACTCCCGTAATCGGCCTGGGCTCGCTGGCATATGCCGCGGACACCGTGCGTGCCGAAGTGGGCAAGCCATTGCAAGAAGCGCAAAAACTCGCTGGCAGCGGCAAGAACAAGGAAGCACTGGCCAAGCTGCGCGAAGCTGACAGCGTCGGCGGCAAGACCGCCTTTGAAAGCTACCAGATCGAACGCGTGCGCGCCTCGGCTGCCGCCGCCGCTGGCGACAACGGCACCGCCATCAAGGCTTTTGAAGCCGTCATCAATTCCGGCCGCCTGAGCGCCGCCGAAGCCCCCAAATTCACGCAAGCGCTGGCAGGCATGTACTACCGCGCCAAGGATTGGCCAAACACCATCACCTGGATCAAACGCTCGCTGAAAGACCGCGAAGATCCACAGATGCGCGAACTGCTGATCCAGACCTACTACGTCAGCGGCAACTACGCCGAAGCGGCAAAAGAACTGCAAGCGCGCGGCGGCAACTCGGAAGCGAGCCTGCAAATGCTGGCCAACATCCAGTTGAAGCAAAACGACAAGGGCGGCTACGTTGCCACCCTGGAAAAACTGGCATCGAGCTATCCGAAAACCAGCTACTGGGCCGACCTGCTGAACCGCGTGTCGGGCAAACCTGGCTTCTCGCAACGCCTGGGCCTCGATGTCCAGCGCCTGCGCCTGGCCAACGGCCTGTTCAGCAAGCCTTCCGAATACATGGAAATCAGCCAACTGGCCCTGCAAGCAGGCAATCCTGGCGAAGCTTTGACCATCATCGAGCAAGGCTACAAAAAAGGCGTGCTGGGTACCGGCGCCGATGCGCCACGTCACCAGCGCCTGAAAGACCTGGCCCTGAAAACCCAGGCTGACCTGAAAGCCAACGCGGCCAAGTCGGAAGCGGAATACGCCAAGAACAAGGATGCCGACAGCTTGAGCAAGCTGGGCTTCGCCCTGGTCTACGATGGCCAGGCCGAAAAGGGTCTGGGCTTGATGAACGATGCCGTGAAGCTGGGCACCGCCAAGTATGCAGAAGAAGCCAAGCTGCACCTGGGCATCGCCTACATCCACGCCGGCAAGAAGTCCAACGCCACGACGGCACTCAAAGCCGTCAAGGGCACGGATGGCGCTGCGGACCTGGCCCGTTACTGGACCTTAATGAATAAATAAGACAACACGTCCAGGGCGTTGTTGCCGCGTCTCGCCGTACATTCGTACTGTCTTCGACGCGGCGCCTAGCCCTGAACATGTTGTCAAGCCGTTAGTTCCCGAAAAGCGTTGCCAGCACACCCGCCGGCAACGCTTTTTATCATTTCAGCAGTGAAATTCGCCCTGCGTCCGCCCTGCCGGGTGTGCATCCCCGAAACAGTCCGTATAATCCCCCTTTTGGCACAGTTTTTCATCAGATTCCTATGAAGGTATTCCGCGGACTTCCCAATGCCCAGGCACGAGCGCCTTGCGCTCTGACCATCGGCAATTTTGACGGTGTCCACATCGGCCATCAAGCGTTGCTGGCGCGCGTACGCGGCGCGGCGACCGAACTCGGCATTGAAGCGGCCGTGATGACGTTCGAACCGCACCCGCGCGAATTCTTCGCGCAGCGCGCGGGCGACCTGTCCAAGGCCCCGCAGCGCATCGCCAACTTGCGCGACAAGCTGCAATCGCTGGATGACGCCGGCATCGACCGTGTCGTCGTCGAGCATTTCAGCGCCCAGTTCGCCGCCTTGACGCCGCAGGAATTCACGGAAAAAGTCCTCGTCGACGGCTTGCACGTGAAATGGCTGATGGTCGGCGACGACTTTTGCTATGGCGCGCGGCGCGCCGGCGACGTGGCCATGCTGCAGGAAGCGGGCCGCAAATATGGTTTCCATGTAGAAACATTGCCTACCGTGATGAACGGCAGCACGCGCATCTCCTCGTCCGCCGTGCGCCTGGCGCTGGCCGCCGGGGATTTCCCGCTGGCGACGCAGCTGCTGGGCCATCCGTACGCCATTTCCGGCCATGTCATCCACGGCCAGAAACTGGGCCGCACCCTCGGTTTCCCCACCCTGAACCTGCGCGTGGCGCACCGTCCCGCCCTGTCCGGCGTCTTCATCGTGCAAGTACACGGCCTGGCGCCGCAGCCGCTGCCGGCCGTGGCCAGCCTCGGCGTGCGCCCCACCGTCGACGACAGCGGCCGCGTCTTGCTGGAAGTGCATCTGTTTGATTTCAATCAATCCTGCTACGGCAAGCTGGTGCGCGTGGAATTCCTGGAAAAGCTGCGCGACGAAGAAAAGTACGACGATTTGCCCACCCTGACGGCCGCCATCGAGCGCGACTCGAACCAGGCGCGCGCCTATTTTGAGCAGCGCAGCGGCGCCATTACCGCCACCGACCGAATTTGACGCCGGCCAACTCCGCCGCCTGGCGGCACCCGCCGCCGCAAACCATTCAATATCATTAAAGAAGATTATGTCCGATCAAAACAAGCCAGCCACGCCCAAACAGAACAAGAAGCCAGAAAGCAAATACCCGGTCAACATGACGGAAACCCCGTTCCCGATGCGCGGCGACATGGCCAAGCGCGAGCCGCAATGGGTACAGCAATGGCAAGACAAGAAGATCTACGAGCGCGTGCGCAAGGCTGCCGCCGGCCGTCCGAAATTCATCCTGCATGACGGCCCGCCGTACGCGAATGGCGACATCCACCTGGGCCACGCCGTCAACAAGATCCTGAAAGACATGGTCGTCAAGTCGCGCTCGCTGGCCGGCTTCGACGCGCCGTACGTGCCGGGCTGGGATTGCCACGGCATGCCGATCGAGATCCAGATCGAAAAACTGCACGGCAAGAACCTGCCGACGGCCGAAGTGCTGGAAAAGGCCCGCGCCTATGCCAACGTGCAGGTCGAGCGCCAGAAGAAAGACTTTATCCGCCTGGGCGTGCTGGGCGAGTGGGACAACCCGTATCTGACCATGGCGCATGGCAATGAAGCGGACGAATTGCGCGCGCTGGGCAAGCTGCTGGAAAAAGGCTATGTGTACCGCGGCCTGAAGCCCGTCAACTGGTGCTTCGACTGCCAGTCGGCGCTGGCCGAGGCGGAAGTGGAATACGCGGAAAAACGCGATCCCGCCATCGACGTCGGATTCAAGTTCGCCGAGCCGGAAAAACTGGCGGCCGCCTTCGGCCTGCCTGCACTGCCGACCGATAACGGTTTCATCGTCATCTGGACCACCACGCCGTGGACCATCCCGTCGAACCAGGCGCTGAACGTGCACCCGGAAGTCAAATACGCGCTGGTGAAAGCCGAGCGCGATGGACAGCCGCTGCTGCTGATCCTGGCGCAAGACCTAGTCGTCGCCAGCCTGGCGCGCTTCAAGCTCGATGGCACGACCATCGCCACCTGCGACGGCGCGGCCCTGGCCGGCATCAGCTTCCGCCACCCGTTGCATGCGGCCGACGCTTTCTACGACCGCCTGTCGCCCTTGTACCTGGCCGAATACGTGACCACGGAAAGCGGCACGGGCGTGGTGCACTCGGCGCCAGCCTACGGCCTGGACGACTTCATCTCGTGCAAGGCGCACGGCATGAAGGACGACGACATCATCAAGCCCGTCATGGGCGACGGCAAGTTCGCCTCCACCCTGCCCCTGTTTGGCGGCATGACCATCTGGGAAGCGTCGAAACCGATCTGCAATGCCCTGAAAGAAGCGGGAGCCTTGTTCGAAGTCAAGATGTTCGACCACAGTTACATGCATTGTTGGCGTCATAAGACGCCGATCATCTACCGCGCCACGTCGCAGTGGTTTGCCGGCATGGACGTGACACCGAAAGACGGCGGCGCGACCCTGCGCGAAACGGCCTTGCAAGGCATCGCCGACACCGAGTTCTTCCCGGACTGGGGCCAGGCGCGCCTGCACGGCATGATCGCCAACCGTCCTGACTGGACCCTGTCGCGCCAACGCCAGTGGGGCGTGCCGATGGCCTTCATCGTGCACAAGGAAACGGGCGACCTGCATCCGCGCACGCCGGAATTGCTGGAGCAAGTGGCCAAGCTGATCGAAAAAGGCGGCATCGAGGCATGGCAGGCGCTGGATTTGAAGGACCTGATCGGCGACGAAGCGGCCATCTACGCCAAGAACAAGGATACGCTGGACGTGTGGTTCGATTCCGGCGCCACGCACCAGACGGTGCTGGGCGGCCCGCAAGCCCACGGTTCGCACTCGACGCAGCTGCAGTTCCCGGCCGACCTGTACCTGGAAGGCTCGGACCAGCATCGCGGCTGGTTCCACTCGTCGCTGCTCGTGTCGTCGATGCTGAACGGCCGTCCGCCATATAAAGCCCTGCTGACGCACGGCTTCACGGTCGACGGCGAAGGCAAGAAGATGTCCAAGTCGCTGGGGAACACGCTGGCGCCGCAAAAGATCTCGGACACCCTGGGCGCGGACATCCTGCGCCTGTGGATCGCCTCGACCGACTACACGGGCGAGCTGTCGATCTCCGACGAGATCCTCAAACGCGTGACGGAATCGTACCGCCGCATCCGCAACACCCTGCGCTTCCTGCTGGCGAACACCTCGGACTTCAATCCGGCCACGGACGCCGTGCCGGTGGCCGAAATGTTCGAAATCGACCGCTATGCGCTGGCCAACATGGCATCGCTGCAAACGCAGATCGAAAACAACTATGCGCGCTACGAGTTCCACCCGGTGGTCTCGAAGCTGCAGACGTACTGCTCGGAAGACCTGGGCGGCTTCTACCTGGACATCCTGAAGGACCGCCTGTACACCTCCGGCCTGACGTCGCACGCGCGCCGTTCGGCGCAGACGGCCCTGTGGCACATCACGCAAAGCCTGCTGCGCCTGATGGCCCCGGCCCTGTCGTTCACGGCCGAAGAAGCGTGGGCCGTCTTCGCCGGCAGCGAAGCGTATGCCGCCAGCGATGAAACCATCTTCACGCAAACCTGGTGGCAGCTGCCGGCAGTGGCGGATGCGGCCGACCTGCTGGAGAAATACACGGCCCTGCGCGCCGTGCGCACGGATGTGACCAAGCAGCTGGAAGACTTGCGTACCTCGGGCGCCATCGGTTCCTCGCTGCAGGCGGAGCTGACGATCAAGGCCGCGCCGATGAAGTACAAGCTGTTGACGACCCTGGGCGAAGACTTGAAGTTCGTCTTCATCACCTCGCAGGCCAGCGTGGCCGAAGTGGCCGACGAAGCGGCCGAGGAAGTGGTCGTGGCCGCGTCGACGGCGCCGAAGTGCGAGCGCTGCTGGCACTACCGCAGCGACGTGGGCACAGACGCCGCGCATGCCACCCTGTGCGGCCGCTGCGTCAGCAACCTGTTTGGCAAGGGCGAGAAACGCCGCTTCGCCTAAACAACGTCGTCAAAATCTACTGCGCGTCGCGATTTGCGGCCTGCGATGCTCGCTGTACTAAAGTACAGCTGCGCGTCTCGGGCCAACGGGGGCGCCGAGCCTCGCTGCCGCTCGCTACGATTTTGCCCGTCGTTGTATGCTATGAGTCCAACCGCCGCCTGCTGCCAGGCGGCGGCTTTATCTTCCCTGGAAAAATATGGCCACTAAAAACCGTTTTTCATCGAAACCGCAATCGCCGCTGACGCTGTGGCTGGGCATTGCCGCCATCGTCATCCTGTTCGACCAGATCACCAAGATCACGATCCTGAAGACCTTCCGCTATGCGCAGGAAATGGTCATCACCTCGTATTTCAACCTGGTGCTCGCGTATAACAAGGGCGCCGCGTTCAGCTTCCTGTCCGACCAGGGCGGCTGGCAGCGCTATTTCTTCACCGGCATCGCCCTGGCGGCCGCCATCTACATCATCTACCTGCTGAAAAAGCACGCCGGCCAGCGCATGTTCTGCTGGGCCCTGTCGCTGATCCTCGGCGGCGCGCTGGGCAACGCCATCGACCGCCTGATGTACGGCCACGTGGTCGATTTCCTCGACTTCCACTGGAAAAGCTGGGGCCATTTCCCCGCTTTCAATATCGCCGACAGCGCCATCTGCATCGGCGCGGCCCTGTTCATCATCGATGAACTGCGCCGGGTAAACAAATAAACACGCAGGAGAACGGCATGGAATTGTCCGGCAAAAAAATCGTCCTGGGACTTTCGGGCGGTGTCGCCTGCTACAAGGCGGCGGAACTGTGCCGCGCGCTGACAAAGGCAGGCGCCTCGGTGCAGGTGGTGATGACGGATGCGGCCAGCCGCTTCATCACGGCCGTCACGATGCAGGCCCTGTCCGGCCACCCCGTGCACACGAGCCAGTGGGATGCGCGCATAGCCAACAACATGGCGCATATCGATTTGACGCGCCACGCTGACGCCATCCTGATTGCGCCGTGCTCGGCCGATTTTCTGCGCAAGCTGGCGCACGGCGTCTGCGACGACCTGCTGTCGACCCTGTGCCTGGCCCGCCCGGCCCACCTGCCCCTGCTGGTGGCGCCGGCCATGAACGTGGAAATGTGGCAGAACCCCGCCACGCAACGCAATGTGCAGCAGCTGCGCGACGACGGCATCAAGCTGTTCGGCCCGGCCGCCGGCGAACAAGCGTGCGGTGAAGTTGGCCTGGGCCGCATGCTGGAACCGGAACAGCTCTTGACGGAGCTGATCGCCGCCTTCCAGCCGAAGGTATTGGCGGGCAAGCGCGTGCTGGTCACGGCCGGTCCTACTTTTGAAGCCATCGACCCCGTGCGCGGCATCACCAATCTATCCTCGGGCAAGATGGGCTATGCGGTGGCGCGCGCGGCGCGCGAAGCGGGCGCCGAGGTGCTGCTCATTTCCGGCCCCACGGCCCTGGACGCGCCCTTCGGCGTGCGCCGCATCGATGTGCAAAGCGCGCAGCAGATGCACGATGCGGTGCTGGCCCACGTCGACGGCCAGCATGTCTTCGTCGCCGTGGCCGCCGTGGCCGACTGGCGCGTGGCCAACGCCAGCGAACAAAAGATGAAAAAGCAGGCCGACGGCTCCGTGCCCGAACTGCAGTTCGCGCAAAATCCCGACATCCTGGCCACTGTGGCGGCGCGCACCAACCTGGCCGGCTATCCGTACTGCGTCGGCTTTGCCGCCGAATCGGAGAACCTGGTGGAATTCGGCTCGACCAAGCGCGAGAAAAAAGGCATTCCATTGCTGGTCGGCAATATCGGCCAGAACACGTTCGGCCAGGACGACAACACCATCATCCTGTTCGACGAGGAAGGCCATACCGTACTGCCGCGCGCCTCGAAACTGAACCTGGCGCGCCAGCTGATTTCGGAAATCTCGAAGCGCCTGGCCAAGAATTCGCTGCTCAAATAACCCTTTACGTTTTAAATTAATGAAAAATATCGACATCAAGATCCTCGACGCCCGCATGCAAGAACTGCTGCCGGCCTACGCCACCCCGGGCAGCGCGGGGCTGGACCTGCGCGCCTGCATCAACGAGGCGATCACCATCGAAGCCGGCCAGACCGTGCTCATTCCCACGGGCCTGGCCATCCACATCGGCGACCCCTCGTATGCGGCCATGATCCTGCCGCGCAGCGGCATGGGCCACAAAAACGGCATCGTCCTGGGGAATCTGGTAGGCTTGATCGACTCCGATTACCAGGGCCAGCTGATGGTATCGACCTGGAACCGGGGCCAGAGCGCTTTCACGCTCAACCCCATGGAACGCCTGGCGCAGCTGATTATCGTGCCGGTGCTGCAAGTGGGCTTTAACGTCGTCGAGGAATTCGGCGACAGCGAACGCGGTGTTGGCGGTTTCGGCAGCACCGGCAAACATTAAGGATCGTCTTATGCCAGGTTTCCGCCACATCGCCCCAGCCAAAACTTCGCTGCGCCATCTGGCCTCGCCACTGTTGCTCGCCTGCGTAGCCCTGCTCTCCGCCTGCACCACGCCAACGACGCATGTCAGCGGCCCGTTCAACGTCGTGCCGGCGCCCGATGCGCCCGCGCCGACGGCGCAGCAAAAGGCGGCGCAGGAGGAACTGGTGAAGATGGTGGCGCTGCAGGACCGCCTGTCGAAAGTCTCGGCGCCCCTGCTGATCAACAATGCGGACCTGTGCAAGACGTATGCGCGCAACTTGCTGGGCTTCACGGCGCAGAACAAGTATTCCTACCCCGGCATCTATGCCGACGCGGCGCAGGCGGCCCTCGGCTACGGCGAACAGATGCAAGTCTCCGGCGTCTTGCCGGGCAGCGGCGCCGCGCGCGCCGGCTTGCGCAAGGGCGACGGCTTGCTGGCCGCCGAAGGCAAGCCGCTGCCGGCCGGCCCGAAGGCGGAAGGCCCGTTTGGCGCCATCGTCGGCCCGCTGGCCTCGAAAAGCGCAAGCCTGAACATGACCATCGCCCGCGACGGCCAGCAGCAGGACCTGAAAATTCCCGTCACGCGCGCCTGCGCCTTCCGCGTCGCCCTGGGCAATGCGGACAATATCAACGCCTACTCGGACGGCGCGCGCATCATGCTCACGCGCGGCATGGTCAATGCGGCGCAAAACGACGAAGGCATCGCCTTCGTCATCGCCCGCGAAATGGCGCACAACATCCTCGACCACGCGCGCAGCCAGCGCACGGCAGGGACGGCCGGCAGCATCATCGACAGCCTGGGCGCCGTACAGCCCGACGTATCGATGCTAACGGGCGCCGCCGGCATCAAGGCAATGCCGCAGGAACTCGACGTGCAGGCCGATACCCTGGCCATCTACCTGCTGGCGCGCGCCGGCTACAACGTCGACAACGCGGCCCGCTTCTGGCAACGCCTGGCCACGCAAGTGCCGGCGACGGTCGCCAACGGCTACACGGCCCTGCACCCGGGCACCAACTCGCGCATGGCCGCCGTCAACCGCGCCGTCATCGACGTGCGCGCCAAGCAGGCGGCGAAGAAACCGCTCAAGCCTTAAGCCAACGGCGCCTGATGCAGCAGGTTTGCTCAGGCGCCGGGGAAGTTCGGGAAGTAGGTGCCCATGATCCAGGTCAGGGCGCCGCAGAACACCACGGCCAGAAACAGGACAATGAGCAGCTTGCCGAACTTGGGAATACCCTCTTCTTGCGTCTTGACTTCATTTGACATGAAAATTCTCCGCAGGGTGGTGGAACAGGTAGTATATCCACAATCTTGAATACTTTTCCATACTTTGCCGCAAACATGCGGCATGTAACTCGCGCGCGCCATGGACAGCATCGACCTTGAAGTTCTGAAGACCAGCGCCGCCTGGCTCGCCGCCGGCCGCCGCTGCGAACTCGTCACCGTCATCAAGACCTGGGGCTCCAGCCCCCGCCCCGTGGGCGCCACGCTGGCCATCTGCGACGATGGCACGGTGGTCGGTTCCGTTTCCGGCGGCTGCATCGAAGATGATTTGATCGACAGGGTGCGCGTGCACGGCATCGTGCGCACGCAGCCGGAAATCGTCAGCTACGGCATCAGCGCCGACGAGGCGCACCGCTTCGGCCTGCCCTGCGGCGGCACCATCGAACTGGCGATCGAACCGCTGCACGCGGGCAGCCGCGTGGCCGAACTGCTGGCGCGCCTGGAAGCGCATGAACTGGTCGAGCGCCGCCTCGATCTGGCTACCGGCGCCGTCACCCTGCGGCGCGCCGCGCCGGGCGCCGTGCTGGCCCTGGAAGACGGGGCGCTCACCACGCAGCATGGCCCGCGCTGGCGCCTGCTGATCATCGGCGCCAGCCAGCTGTCGCGCTTCGTGGCGCAAATCGCCACGGCCATGGATTACCACGTCATCGTCTGCGACCCGCGCGAGGAATACCGGGGCGGCTGGAACGTGCCCGGCGTGCCCCTGCTGCACGCCATGCCCGACGATCTCGTGCTGGAACTCAAGCTCGACAGCCGCAGCGCCGTCGTCGCCCTCACGCACGACCCCAAGCTCGACGACCTGGCCCTGATGGAAGCGCTCAAATCCCCCGCTTTTTATGTCGGCGCCATCGGCTCGCGCGCCAACAACGCCAAGCGCCGCGAGCGGCTGCTGCAGTTCGACGTCAGCGCGGAGCAGCTGGCGCGGCTGCACGGCCCCATCGGCCTGTACATCGGCAGCAAGACGCCGGCCGAAATCGCCATCTCCATCCTGGCCGAACTGACGGCCGTCAAGAATGGCGTGCCCGATGCCCTGCAGATCCAGCACGCGGCCGCCTTGACGCCGCCCAACCCGGACCTCTGCGTGCGCTGACGCCTGAAAAGCAAGAAACAAGATGCGCCAGCGGCGCGCCCCTGCTACCTTCCCTGATTTTGGCCACCATGACCCTGCTGCACTGGACCCTCCCCCTGCCCGCCGGCTACCGCCGCGACGACGTCATCGCCTTCCACAGCCGCGACGGGGAAGCCGTGGCCGAACAAGTCACCGCTACGGGACTGCGCAAGGGCATCCTGCTTGCCGGCGTCCCTGTCGTGCTGGACGTGGCCTTCACGGACGCTGCGGCCATTTGCCGCGCCGAGATCGACGGCGGCGCCAGTGACGCTGTGCAAACGGCGCTGCACGGCGCCCTGCTCAACATCCTCGGCCTGCGCATCGATCCGCAGCCGTTCGCGCAACTGGCCGCCGCCGACCCGCTGCTGGCGCCTTTGATCGGCGTCAATCCGGGCTTGCGCATCGTGCAATCGGCCAGCCCCTTCGAGGCGCTGACCTGGGCCATCATCGGCCAGCAAATCAACCTGCCGTTCGCCATCGCCCTGCGCCGTACCTTCATCGTGCAGGCGGGACGCCGGCACGCCAGCGGCTTGTGGTGCTACCCGGAGGCGCGCGATGTGGCCAGGCTGGAAATCGAGGATTTGACGAGCCGCAAATTCTCGCGCGCCAAGGCGGAAACCTTGCTGCGCCTGGCGCGCCTCGTCGACGACGGCGAGTTGTCGCTGGAGCTGCCCCCTTCCGGCGACGTGGCGGCCATATCGCAGGCGCTGCTGGCCGTGAAGGGCATCGGCCCGTGGACCGTCAACTACGCGCTGCTGCGCGGCTACGGCTATGCCGACTGCTCGCTGCACGGCGACGTGGCCATCCGCGCCGCCCTGCAAAAGCTGCTCGGAGAGGAAACGAAACCGGACATGGCGCGCACGGAACAATGGCTGCGCCAGTACGCGCCGCACCGCACCATGGCGGCCGCCCACCTGTGGGCCAGCCTGCACGCGCCGGCAAAAAATATTTTGCCGACCGGGGAATAAACGGCGGGCGGCAGGCGTCTATCCCTTGCAAGCCCCCAAAACCTCAAGGAGACCATCATGCGCTTTACTACTTTTGCCGCCACCGCCCTTTGCACCGCCTTGTCCGCCCCGCTGGCCTTCGCCGCCGACGTCATGCCCGCCAACGGCATGCTGGTCAACGCCGGCGGCATGACCGTGTACGTGTTCGACAAGGATGTCGCCGACAGCGGCAAGAGCGCCTGCAGCGGCGGCTGCCTGGCCGCCTGGCCCGCCGTCATCGCCACCGAAGCGGCGCCCGCCGCCCCCTACGGCAGCATCAAGCGCGAAGACAACGGCGCCATGCAGCTGACCTACAAGGGCAAGCCCCTGTACCTGTACAAGGAAGACAAGAAGCCGGGCGACGCGGCCGGCGACAATTTCAAGAACGTGTGGCACGTCGTCAAGCCGTAAGCAGCCCTGCCCGCCGCCACGATGACCACGCAAGAGGACAGCCGCCAGCTGCAAGCCTGCCTGCCCGGCCTGCGCCGCTATGCGCGCGCGCTGGCAGGCGCCGCGCACGCGGACGACCTGGTGCAGGACACCGTGGAGCGGGCCTGGCGCAAGTTCGACCAGTGGCAGCGCGGCGGCGAAATGCGGCCCTGGCTGTTTTCCATCATGCATAACCTGCACGTGGATCAGTTGCGCCGCCCCGGCCTGGCGCTGCAGGAGCTCGACGACGACGCCGTGCTGCCCGCGCCGGAACGGGCGCCGGGACAGGCCATCGCCATCGGCGAAATGGATGCGGCGCTGGCCCGCTTGCCGCTGGGGCAGCGCGAAGTCATCCTGCTCGTCGCGCTGGAACAGATGCCGTACGAGCAGGTAGCGTCTACGCTGGGCATCCCCGTCGGCACCGTCATGTCGCGCTTGTCGCGCGGGCGCGAGCGGCTGCGCGAACTGCTCGATGGCCGCCCCGCCGGCAGCCATGGCGCCCCCACCCTGAAAGTCGTGAAATGACAACGCAAGCCATCAGCGAAGCGCAATTGCACGCCCTGGCCGACGGCGTCCTGCCCGAGGAGCAGCGCGCGGCCATCGATGCCCACCTGCGCGCGCATCCCGAGGATGCCGCCAGGGTGGATGCGTGGCGCGAACAGAACCGGCAATTGCGCGCCCTGTTCGATCCCGTGCTGGACGAAGCCGTGCCGCCGGCCCTGCGGCAGGCGGCATCGCCAGCGGCGGCGAACGGCGCCTGGCGCCGCCCCGCCATGCAGGCGGCAGCAGCCATCGTGCTGCTCATCGCGGGCGGCGCGGGCGGCTGGCTGCTGCGCGGCGGCGACGGCACGAGCGCCAGCGCCAGCCCCCTGACCCTGGCGCGCAGCGCCGCCATCGCCCATGCCGTCTACACGCCCGAAGTGCGCCATCCCGTCGAGGTGGGCGCGGAACAGGAGGCGCACCTGGTGCAATGGCTGTCGAAACGCCTGGGCACGCAACTGCAGCCGCCCGCGCTATCGCCGCTGGGCTACCAACTGATCGGCGGGCGCCTGCTGCCCGGCGATGGCGACGGCCCCGTGGCGCAATTCATGTACGAGGATGGCGGCGGCAAGCGCCTGACCCTGTACGTGGCCAAGGAACGGGCCGGCAGGCAGGAAACGGCCTTCCGCTACACGCAGGAGAAGGAACTGAGCGTGTTTTACTGGATCGACGGCCAGCTCGGTTATGCCCTCTCGGCGAACCTGCCCAAACAGGAACTGGGCAAGATCGCCGGCGCCGTGTACGCGCAGCTGGAGCAGGCGCGCTAAGCCCCTCCATCCATGCGCAAGTGCGCTGAACGCCAGCCCGGCATCAGCCCAGCGCGCGCTTGAGTTCCGCATACGCGTCGACCAGCCGTTCCTTCGAATAGCCGCGATTGAGGCCACTCGGATTGGGCAAGATCCACACGCGCGCGCCGCCGAAGCGCTCCGGCTGTTCGCCCCACGCCAGCTGGCGTTTTCCCGTCATCGCCGCGTAGGCGGCCTTGCCCAGGAAGGCGATCCACTGCGGCTGCGCCCATGCCAGCTTGTGCCGCAGGCCCGCCGCCGCTTGCGCAAATTCGTCCGTCCCCACCTGGTCCGCGCGGCTGGTCGGGCGCCCGACGGCCGCCGTCAAGCCCAGCCCGAAACCGAGCACGCTGGCATCGTCCTGCGGCGCCACCAGGTGCGGCGTGAAGCCGGCCAGGTGCAGCACCGGCCAGAAGCGGTTGCCGCGGCCGAGAAAATGGTGGCCGGCGGCCGCCGCATCCACGCCGGGATTGAGGCCGCAAAAAACCACCTGCAAGCCGGGAGCGAGGATGTCGGGCAAGCCCGGCGCCGTTGTGAGGTATGTCATGGAAAACTCCGATATCAGAAGCCGCAGTATGCCACCGGCGCCATCTCCTGCAGCGCAGGGCGGCTGGTGCTACCATCCCCTACTGATGAGCTAATCCGTTTGGCGGATGGCCGTCGCGCTGTCCCGCACCATCCCCACTCCGAGGAATACACATGACGACCCTGACCATCAATGGCAAGCAGCACGACCTTGCACTGCCTGAAGACACGCCCCTGTTGTGGGCCTTGCGCGACGAACTGGGCATGACCGGCACCAAATTCGGCTGCGGCATGGCCCTGTGCGGCGCCTGCACCGTGCACCTCGATGGCGAAGCCATCCGCTCCTGCGTGACGCCCGTGTCGGCCGCCGCCGGCAAGAAGATCACCACCATCGAAGCGGTGGGCGAAGACAAGGTCGGCCTTGCGCTGCAACAAGCCTGGCAGGAACACGGCGTGCCACAATGCGGTTACTGTCAGGCCGGGCAAATCATGTCGGCCACGGCCCTGCTGCACAAGACGCCAAGACCGAACGACCAGCAAATCCGCGAAGCGATGAGCGGCAATATCTGCCGCTGCGGCACCTACACGCGCATCCACGCGGCCATCAAGCAGGCCGCAAGCAGCATCCACGCAAAAGGAGCGGCCAAATGAGCATCCATGACACTGCCGCCGCACATTCGCCCGCGCGGCGCAACTGGCTCAAGGCCGCCGGTGCGCTGGCCGGCTTGACCCTGGTAGCCGGCCCTTCCGGCCTCGTGATGGCGGCCGATGCCGTCAAATACGGCGGCGACAAGATGGCTGGCGGCGTGGTCGACGACACCCTGGTCTTCCTGTCGATCGGCGCCGATGGCATCGTCACCATCGTGGCGCACCGCTCCGAAATGGGCCAGGGCATCCGCACCAGCCTGCCCATGGTGGCGGCCGACGAACTGGGCGCCGACTGGGCGCAGGTACGCGTGCAGCAGGCGCCCGCCGACGAAGCGCGCTACGGCAGCCAGGATACGGACGGTTCGCGCAGCATGCGCCACTCGTTCCGCGCCATGCGCCACGTGGGCGCCACGGCGCGCCTGATGCTGGAAACGGCCGCCGCCGTGCGCTGGGACGTGCCCGTGACGGAAGTGAAAGCCGTCAACCATGCGATCGTGCATGCGGCCAGCGGGCGCTCGCTGTCCTTCGGCGCGCTGGCCGAAGAAGCGGCCATATTGCCCGTGCCGCCGCGCGCGCGCATCAGCCTGAAAACGGCGGGCGAGCTGCGTTATATAGGCCAAAGCAGCACGCGCGGCATCGACTTGCACGACATCGTCACGGGCAATACCCACTTCGGCATCGACACGCGCCTCGACGGCATGGCGTACGCCGTCATCGCCCGTCCGCCCGTCTTCGGCGGCAAGCTGAAAAGCGTGGACAAGACGGCGGCCCTGAAGGTGCCGGGCGTGCTGCGCATCGTCGAACTGGCGGGCAGCCCGCCGCCGGCCATGTTCAATCCCCTGGGCGGCGTGGCCGTCATCGCCAGCAACACCTGGGCTGCCATCAAGGGCCGCGAAGCGCTGGTGCTGGAATGGGACGACGGCCCGAACGGCGCCTACGATTCGAAAGCCTTCCGCAAGACGCTGGAAGCGGCCGTGCGCCAGCCGGCCAGCCCGGCGCGCGACCAGGGCAAGACGGTGGCGACCCTGGCCGCCGCTCCCGCCGCGCGCAAATTCAGTGCCGAGTACTATCTGCCCCACCTGGCCCACGCCACCATGGAGCCGCCCGCCGCCACCGTGCGCATCGCCAACGGCAAGGCCGAAGTGTGGGCCTGCGTGCAGGCGCCGCAGGCGACGCGCAGCAACGTGGCCAAGGCCCTGGGCCTGGCGTATGACGACGTGACCGTCCACGTGACCCTGCTCGGAGGCGGCTTCGGGCGCAAATCGAAACCCGATTTCGCCGTCGAGGCGGCGCTGCTGTCGAAAGCCATGGATGGCGCGCCCGTCAAGCTGACGTGGACGCGCGACGACGACCTGCAGCACGACTACCTGCACACGGTGTCCGTCGAACGGCTGGAAGCGTCGCTCGATACGAAGGGCATGCCGACGGCCTGGCTGCACCGCACGGCCGCCCCCACCATCACCTCGACCTTTGCCGCCGGCGCGAACAGGCAGGCGCCGTTCGAGCTGGGCATGTCGGCCATCAACGTGCCGTTCGCCATTGCGAACATCCGCGTCGAGGTGCCGGAAGTGCCGGCCCACACGCGCATCGGCTGGTTCCGTTCCGTGTCGAACATCCCGCACGCGTTCGCCATCCAGTCGTTCACGGCCGAACTGGCCCACGCGGCAAAGAAGGACCACCGCGACTACCTGCTGGCGCTGCTGGGCCCCGCGCGCAAGATCAACCCGGCCGACCTGTCCGATGGCTGGAACTATGGCGAGGATCCGGCGAAGTATCCAGTCGATGTCAAACGCATGCGCCACGTGATCGAGCTGGCGACGGCCAAGGCGGGCTGGGGCCGCAAGCTGCCCAAGGGGCGGGGCCTGGGCCTGGCCGTGTCCTACAGTTTCGTTACCTATGTGGCGGCCGTGATCGAAGTGGAGATCAATGCGGCCGGCGAAGTCATCGTGCCGCGGGTCGACATCGCCATGGATTGCGGCCCGCAGATCAACCCGGACCGCGTGCGCTCGCAGATCGAAGGCGCCTGCATCATGGGCCTGTCGCTGGCCATGAGCGGCGAGATCAGCTTTAAGAATGGCCGGGTCGAGCAAAGCAATTTCCACGACTACGCCGTGCTGCGCGCCGCCGACGCGCCGCGCGTGATCCACACGCACCTGGTGCCGGGCACCCTGGACATGGAGCTGGGCGGCGTGGGCGAGCCGGCCACGCCGCCCATCGCGCCCGCCCTGTGCAACGCCATCTTCGCCGCCACGGGCAAGCGCATCCGCGCCCTGCCCGTGGGCATGCAGCTGGCGAAAAAAGCCTAGGAGCGCCGCGCGGCGGGCAACTGCAGCAGCAGCGCGGCGGCGGCGACCAGGGCGGCGCCGGACGCCAGCAGCCACATGGGCCAGTCGAGCAGGAGCAGCAGCCCGCCGGTGGCGGCGCCGACGGCGCTGCCCAGGTACAGCGCCGATTCGTTGAGGGCGATGGCCAGGTTGCCGTCGCCCTCGCGCGCACGCACGGCCAGCAGTTGCTGGTTTTGCGGCACTTGCAAGGCCCAGCCAGCCGCGCCCCACAGCACGATAGGCGCCAGCATCAGCCAGGCCGACCAGCCGGCCGCCAGCGGCAGCGCGCCCAAGGCCAGCGCCAGCAGCAACAAGATGAAGCAGGTCAGTTTCGGCGCCGCCACCTTGTCCGCCCATGGTCCCACCAATACGCTGCCCGCGATGCCGCCCACGCCCCAGGCCCACAGGAAGGGCGTGGCGGACACCGGCGCGCCATGCGCGGACCACGCCAGCAGCGGCGCGATGAAGGTGTACATGCCCAGGCTGGCGATGGCTGCCAGCAGCGACACGAGCAAAATGACCAGCACCTGCCCGTCGGCCAGCAAGGCCAGCTTGCGGCGCAGTGAAATAGCCGGTGCGGCAGGCAGCGCGGGCAGCTTCCACAGCAAGCCCGCCAGCGCCAGCGCACCGAGAAGCGCCACCAGCCACAGGGCCGCGGCCCAGCCCAGCTGCTGCGCCAGCAGCAAACTCAAGGGCACGCCCAGCACCGTGCCGCCCGCCATGCCGCCCATGATCGCGCCGATGGCCTTGCCCCGCTGCTGCGGCGCCGACACGCCGGCCGCCGCCGCGATGCCCAGCGCCAGGTACACGCCCGCACCGATGCCGGCGATGGCGCGCCATGCCAGCAAACCGCTGAAACCGGGCGCCAGCGCGCTGGCCCCGTTCGCCAGCACGAACACGCCCAGGGCGAGCAAAAGGCCGGAGCGCTGCGCGCGCGCCGGCAGCAAGGCCACCATCAGCGGCGAGCCGAGGCCATAGGCCAGCGTAAACGCCGTCACCAGTTGCGCCGCCATCGCCAGGGAAACGGAAAACGCGCCGGCGATCATCGGCATCAGGCCTGCCGTTACATACGACGCCATGCCCAGCGCGAACGCACCCACGGCGATCAGGTAGACGGTGGCGGGCAGCACGGCGGCGGAAGTGCCAGTACTGGCGTGAGAAGAATAGTCGGACATGGGCAAGCCTTCAGGAAGAAAGCCGGCATTCTGGAATACAATATAAACAATTACAATTTAACTGTTTATGCTATTACTAATGGCAACAGGCTTACCGGAAAGGCAGCACCATGCGTACTTTGGCCCGCACCCGCCACGAACTGGCCGCCTACCTGCAGGCGCGCCGCGCACGCCTGTCGCCGGAAGACGTGGGTTTACCCGGCGGCGGGCGGCGCAGGACGCCGGGCTTGCGCCGCGAAGAAGTGGCGGCGCTGGCCGGCGTGGGACTGACCTGGTACACCTGGCTGGAGCAGGGGCGCGACATCGGCGTCTCCAGCGCCTTTCTCGACAAGCTGGCCGAAGTGCTGAAACTGGACGCGGGCGAACGCCGCCACCTGTTCCTGCTCGCGCATGCGCGTCCGCCGGCCGAAGAGGGCAAGACGTTTTGCGTGGTGCCGCCGCCGGTGCGCCACCTGATGCACGAGCTGGCGCATCCCGCGTATGTGCTCAACCTGCGCTGGGACGTGCTGGCGTTCAATGCGGGCGCGGATGCCCTGTTCGGCTTCGGCGCGCATGTGCCGGCGCGGCGCAATCTGCTGTGGCTCTTGTTTACCGACCCGCTGCTGCGCTCACGCTTCATCGGCTGGGAAGAGCAGGCGCCGCTGATGCTGTCGAGCTTTCGCCGCGACTATGCGCGCGCCACGCAGGAAGCGGACATTCACGCGCTGGTCGACGAACTGGAAAAAGTCTCGCCCGAATTCAAGCTGTGGTGGCGCCGCCACGACGTGCATGCGCCATGTGCCGGCGTGCGCTGCCTGGACGTCGGCGGCGAAGGCATCGCGTATGAGCACACCTCGCTGACCATCGATGCGGACCGCCACCTGCGGCTGGTGGTGTATGCGCGCCAGGTGCCAGAGTAAACACTACCGCACAACGAAAAAACCGCTGACCCTCTTGCGAGGAATCAGCGGCTTCGAATTGGTTGCGGGGACAGGATTTGAACCTGTGACCTTCGGGTTATGAGCCCGACGAGCTGCCAGACTGCTCCACCCCGCAGCAGAATTATATACCAGATTGTTGCGAGGCGTAAAGGGCAAGATTTGACAATTGCATGCGCGCCCCGCCTCGCGGCGATTGCCGATGGGCAAATGATGGGTGCGCCAGGCGGAAATGAAAAAAGCCGCCGATCTTTTGCAAGAATCAGCGGCTTTCCGGTATTGGTTGCGGGGACAGGATTTGAACCTGTGACCTTCGGGTTATGAGCCCGACGAGCTGCCAGACTGCTCCACCCCGCACAAGAATTATAAGGGCAAACAGGTGGCTTAGGCAATAGCTATCTCAAATTAGACCGCAATAGAGCCATTTTATTAAAAATGCGTTCAAAAGTACGTCAAGCAGCTTGGCCAATTGCCGGTTGGCATTGTGTCCGCCCGTCACGCCACGCCGCACGCAATCGGTGTACAGTAAGCGGTGTACAGTAAGCGTTACACTAGACATCATTCTTTTCCTAAGCCCGCCCATGAAATTCTGCTCCGAATGCGCCCATCCTGTCAGCCTGTCCATCCCGGAAGGCGACAACCGTCCGCGCTATGTGTGCGCCAACTGCGACGCCATCCATTACCAGAACCCGAAAATGGTGGTCGGCTCGATTCCCGTCTGGGAAGAGGATGGCCAGTTGCAGGTCTTGCTGTGCAAGCGGGCCATCGAGCCGCGCCTGGGCTACTGGACCCTGCCGGCCGGCTTCATGGAAAACGATGAAACGACGTCGGATGCGGCCGAGCGCGAAACGGTGGAGGAAGCGGGCGCGAATATCGAACTGGGGCCCCTGTTTTCGCTGCTGAACGTGCAGCGCGTGCACCAGGTGCACCTGTTCTACCTGGCCCGCCTGCGCGACCTCGACTTCGCGCCGGGCATCGAAAGCCTGGACGTGCAGCTGTTTACGGAAGCGCAGATTCCCTGGGATGACCTGGCCTTCCCCACCATCCGCGCCACCCTGGAACTGTTCTTTGCCGACCGCGTGAAAATCCGCGAAGGCGGCAGCTACGGCGTGCATACGGGCGACATCACGCGCCCGATGGCGCGCGCGGATGCAGAATAAGCTCCCGAATAAGCCTCCACCAACTGCCACCTTTGACGCCGCATGATTCCCTGGCTCGACATCCACACCCCGTTCCCCGACGTCTCGCGCGCCCTGACCGACGAGGCGCCCGGCCTGCTGGCGGCCGGCGCCGACCTGTCGCCCGCGCGCCTGCTCGACGCCTACCGGCGCGGCATCTTCCCCTGGTTTTCCGAAGGCCAGCCTATTTTGTGGTGGAGCACCGATCCGCGCATGGTGCTGATGACGGACGATTTCAAGGTCTCCGACAGCCTGGCCAAGGCGATCCGCAAGGTCGAGCGCAGCGCCGCCACGGACGGGCGCTGGCAGCTGCGTTTCGACAGCGATTTCGACGCCGTCATGCGCGCCTGCGCGGCGCCGCGCAAGGATGGCCCGGGCACGTGGATTTCCGACGAAATCATCGCCGGCTACACGGGCTTGCACAAGCTGGGCTACGCGCACTCGTCGGAACTGTGGCTGGACGGGGAACTGGTGGGCGGCGCGTATGGCGTGTCGATCGGGCGCATGTTCTACGGCGAATCGATGTTCGCGCGCGTGACGGATGGCTCGAAGATCGCGCTGGCGCAGCTCGTGCGCTTCTTGCAGGCGCGCGGCGTGACCATGATTGACTGCCAGCAAGAAACAAGGCACCTGGCGTCGCTGGGCGCGGCGCCCATTTCGCGCGCGCGCTTCCTGGCCCATGTGCGCAGCGCCATTGAAGCAGCGCAAATCACGGATTGGCAGGCTGCACCGCCGGCATAAAAAAGCTATGATATCTCCACGCAGACTTCCATTGCCGCGGACAGACCAGACAGGATCAGCATGACGCACCTGAACGAACTACCGTTTGCCACCCTGCAGTTCTACACGACGGCGCCCTACCCGTGCAGCTACCTGGACGACCGCCAGGCCCGCTCGCAGGTGGCCACTCCCTCGCACCTGATCAACAGCGACGTGTATTCGGAACTGGTGCGCAACGGCTTTCGCCGCAGCGGCATTTTTACTTACCGTCCGTATTGCGACGGCTGCCAGGCCTGCATTCCCGTGCGCGTCGTGACGGGCGAGTTCACCCCGAACCGCAACCAGCGCCGCGCCTGGAGCCGCCACGCCGACCTGCAGGCGGGCGTGGCCACCCTGTCCTTCCTCGACGAGCACTACGAGCTGTACCTGCGCTACCAGAGCACGCGCCACGCGGGCGGCGGCATGGACCAGGACAGCCGCGACCAGTATGCGCAATTCCTGCTGCAAAGCCGGGTCAATACGCGCCTGGTGGAGTTTCGCGATGCCGAGGGCATCCTGCGCATGGTCAGCATCATCGACGTGCTGGCCGACGGCCTGTCGTCCGTCTACACCTTTTTCGACCCTGACGTGCCGGGCGCCTCGTACGGCACCTACAACGTGCTGTGGCAAATCGCCCAGGCGCGCGAACTGGGCCTGCCCTACATCTACCTGGGCTACTGGATAAAGCAAAGCCCGAAGATGGCGTATAAGATCAACTTCAAGCCGCTGGAAGCACGCATCAAGGGGCAGTGGGTGGTGATGTAAATCAAACCCGACGGCGAAGGGCCGGGGTCGGCCCCTGAGGGTCCGACCCCAGTCTTTTCAATGGGCTTTCCGTTTTTATTTGCTCTTGTCCGGAAACGCAGGACGCTTGGGCTGCACGGGCGGATTCTTCGCCAGTTCGGCCTGGATCACCTCGATCGCCTTTTCCAGCTGCGGATCGCGCCCGGCGATGACGTCGGCCGGCGTTTGCTCGACGTCGATATCGGGCGGCACGCCTTCATTTTCCACGCCCCAGCCGTTTTCGCGCGTCCAGAACGCCAGGTTCGGCGCCGTGATGAAGCCGCCATCCATCAGCACGGGGAAGCCCAGTACGCCCACCAGGCCGCCCCACGTCGCCTTGCCGATCAGCGGGCCCATGTTGTTCTTGCGGAACATCCACGGCAGCAGGTCGCCGCCCGAACCGGCCGTCTCGTCGATCAGCATGGCGCGCGGCCCCTGGATCGATGCGGACGGCGTCTTCATGTCGGCGCCGTAGCGCATGGTCCACCAGGCGATTTCCTTCTTCTGCAGGATCTCGATGTAGTAATCGGCCACGCTGCCGCCGCCGTTGAAACGCTCGTCGACGATGATGGCCTGCCTGTCCGCCTGCGGGAAGAAGTAGCGCTTGAAGTAGGTATGGCCCAGCCCCGCCGTATTCGGCACGTACACGTACGCCACCTTGCCATTGGTGGCCGCATTGACCTTGCGCATATTGCCTTCGATCCAGTCGCGGTTGCGCAAGGCATCCTCGGTCGGGACGGGCACCACGGTAATCGTGCGCGCGCCCTTGCCGTCGGCCGATGGCCCCACGGTCAGGTCGATGGCCTTGCCGGCCGTGTTCTCGAAGGCGCTATACAGGTTGGTCGGCGGCAGCAAAGGGCGGCTGTCGACGGCCAGCAGGTATTCGCCCGCCTTGACGTTCAGGCCCGGCTCCGTCAGCGGCGCGCGCAGGGCCGGATTCCAGTTCAAGCCGCCATACACCTTCTTGAAGCGGTAATGGCCGTCGCGCACTTCATAATCGGCGCCCAGCAAGCCCCCCGGCACCTTCTTCGCCTCGATAAAATCGTCGCCGCCGCCGCCCCGGTGGTGGCCCACGGCCAGCTCGCTGCACATCCATTGAATCAGGCGGTTCAGGTCCGCGCGGCTGGACAGCTCGGGCAGGAACACGGCGTACTTGTCGCGCATGGCCTTCCAGTCCACGCTATGCATGCCCGGGTCATAAAAGTAATCGCGGTTGATGCGCCACACCTCGTTGAAAATCTGCGTCCATTCGGCGCGCGGATCGGCCTTCACTTCGATGGCGTCGACCTTGATCTTGCCCTCGCCCGGCGCCAGCAGCTTGCCCGTGGCGGACCCCATGGCCCAGTTGTCCTTCTGGCGGTACAGCAGCTTCTTGCCGTCGGCCGACACTTCGAAGTCGTCCGCTTCCGCCACCACGGTTTCCGCCTTGCGCTCCTTCAGGTCGAAGCGCTGCACGGCCTTCTTGCCGTCGCTTTCGCGCAGCAAAAAGATCTGCCCGGCCGCGCCGGCCGTCAGGCTGGAAAACTGCGCGGCCGGCAGCGGCAAGTCGACGATGCGCGTGGCGATGCCGTCGAAATCGATGCTGATCGGCGCCACGGGGGCCACCGTCACTTTCGGGTCGTCGCGGCCCGTCTTCGGATCGATCTTCGGTTCGTTTTTCGCTTCCGGCTCCGCCTTCGCCATGTCTTTTTTACTCTCCGCGCTGGCGGCCTTTTCCTCGTCGCTTTCCTTGATCAGGGGCGACGGCAAGTCGCGCCGCAGCACGGCCATCCACACGGTGCGCGTCACCAGGTTGTCTTCGTTCTGCTGCGAGAACCAGTTGTTGCTGGGACCGGCATTCGTCGAGGCGAAGAAGTACAGGTATTTGCCGCTCTTGTCGAACACGGGCTGGGCCACGTCGGACAGGCCGTCGGTCACGGGCATCGACTTGTTCTGCTCGACGGAATAGATGTAGGCGCTGCGCGTGTAGGTGGGCGAATTGAGCGTGTAGGCCAGCCAGCGCGAATCGGGCGCCCACGCGGCGCGCATGCTCTTGTCGACGCCATACATCGGCTCCGTGGCGATCTTTTGCACCTTGCCGTTGCCGACGTCGATCACATACATGCTCCAGCCATTGTCGGCAAACGCGATCTTTTTGCTGTCGGGCGACCAGACGGCATTGTCATAGAAGCCGCTGCCATTCAGCTTGAACTTGCGCACGGCGCCCTTGCCGTCCTGCGCCCGCACATGCAGCTCGTATTCGCCCGATTCGTCGGAAAAATACGCGACCGAGCGGCCATCTGGCGACCAGATCGGCGTGCGCTCGTGGGCGCCGGCCGTCTGCGTCAGGTTGCGCACGTCGCCCTTGTCGGCGGGGATGGTGACGATCTCGCCCCGGTATTCGAAGGCGATGCGCGCGCCCGACGGCGAAATCGACGCATCGCGGATGTATTTCGCGTTCTTGACCCAGCGCGGGCGCGTCTGCCCCAGGTCGCTGGCCACGCCGATGGTCAGTTTTTGTGCCTGGCCGCTGGCGATGTCAAACGAGTGCAGATAACCGGCCTGCTCGTAGACGATGGTGCCGTTCGCGGCCGACGCGTTCAGCACGGGGAAATCCTTGTGCTGCGTCAACTGGCGCACGGCTTTCGTCTTGACGTCGTAGGCAAACAGGTTGAATTCGCCGTTGCGGTCCGAGCGGAAGTACACGGTATCCTTGATCCACATCGGGTCGACGTCGTTCGAGCGCGTGGTCGGCTGGGGGATCTTTTCAATCGATTTGTCGCTGGACGAAAACAGCCACAGCCAGGAATTGGTGCCGCCCCGGTAGCGCTTCCACTGTTTAAAAGCGGGCGCCAGCGGGTTGTAGGCGATGCGCTGGCCATCGGGCGAATACGTGGCACGCGAGGCGTTGGGGATTTCCAGCTGGGTTTCCACGCCGCCCGCCACCGGCACCGTGAACAGCTTCTGGAAACGGTTGTTGAAGGCGGCGCGGGGCGAGGTAAACATCACGGACTGGCCATCGGGGGTGAACGATTGCGCCAGATCAACACCCGGGTGGAAGGTCAGACGGCGCGGCACGCCGCCGGCGGCCGCGATCACATACACGTCGACATTGCCGTCGATGTTGGCGCTGTACGCGATCAGGCTGCCGTCGGGCGAAAACACGGGGTTCGATTTGTCGCCCAGGTCGGACGTCAGGCGCCGCGCGCCGCCGCCATCGAGGTTCGATAGCCATACGTCGCCCGCATAGATGAAGGCGATGTGGCGGCTGGAGACGGCCGGTTCGCTCAGCATGCGGGTGTCTTGCGTATTGGGCAGGGCCAGGGCCGGGTGGCTCAGCAGCAGTGCGCTGGCGGCCGCGATGGCGGTCAGGATGCGTGTCTTTTTCAATCGATGTCTCGCTTATGAAGTCAACAGAACAAAGAAAAAACAGGAAGGTCCACGGCCGAATGCGAATTATCAAGGATTCAATATTGCATTAGACCAACAAGAACTATACACCCGGCAGCCGCGCGGAACACGGTAAAATACGCCACTTATTTCGCGCGCCGCCAGCCCTTCCCGGCAGCCCGCATACCTACTCAAAGCGCCCCATG
This sequence comes from Janthinobacterium sp. LM6, assembly GCF_002002885.1. Taxonomy (GTDB): domain Bacteria; phylum Pseudomonadota; class Gammaproteobacteria; order Burkholderiales; family Burkholderiaceae_D; genus Janthinobacterium; species Janthinobacterium kumbetense. Next base: position 5,304,552 of record NZ_CP019510.1, read on the forward strand.
TCTGAAAAATTCCTGTACTCCCTCGCCCGCCCCCTGCTGTTTTCGATGGATGCCGAAGCGGCCCACCATTTCACCCTGCCCGCCCTGAAACGCGCCAGCGCGCTGGGCCTGACGAAGCTGGCCGGCAAACCGGCGGCGGACCCGCGCACGGTGATGGGCATCACCTTCCCGAACCCGGTCGGCCTGGCCGCCGGCCTGGACAAGGATGGCGCCTACATCGACGTGCTGGCCGACCTGGGTTTTGGCTCCATCGAAGTGGGTACCGTCACGCCGCGCGCACAGGCGGGCAATCCGAAACCGCGCATGTTCCGCCTGCCGCAGGCGCAGGGCATCATCAACCGCATGGGCTTTAACAATGGCGGCGTGGACGCGTTTGTCGCCAACGTGCAGGCGTCGAAGTTTTACCAGGAGCGCGCCGGCGTGCTGGGCCTGAACATCGGCAAGAACGCCGACACGCCGATCGAGCGGGCGGCCGACGACTACCTGCTGTGCCTGGAAAAAGTCTACCCCTACGCCAGCTATGTGACGGTGAACATCTCGTCGCCGAACACCAAGAATTTGCGCCAGCTGCAGGGCGCGTCGGAACTCGACGCCCTGCTGTCGCAGCTCAAGGAAGCGCAGGCGCGCCTGGCCGACAAGCACAAGCGCTACGTGCCGCTGGCCCTGAAGATCGCGCCGGACATGGATGGCGAACAGGTGAAAAGCATCGCCGAGTCGCTCACGCGCCACCAGATCGACGGCGTCATCGCCACCAACACGACCCTGTCGCGCAGCGCCGTCGAAGGCATGCCGCACGGCGCGGAAGCGGGCGGCCTGTCGGGCGCGCCTGTGTTCGAGCTGTCGAACAATGTCATCCGCCTGCTGAAGGCGGAACTGGGCGACGCGCTGCCCATCATCGGCGTGGGCGGCATCATGCAGGGCCTGGATGCCGTAGCCAAGTTCGAGGCAGGCGCACAACTGGTGCAGCTGTACAGCGGCCTGATTTACGCCGGTCCGGCCTTGATCAAGGATTGCGCCCGCGCGCTGCACGGCAAGCAGCCAGCATGATAGACAAGGTCAGACTCGGTTCCAGCGGCCTGGAAGTGAGCCGGATCTGCCTGGGCACGATGACCTTCGGCGAGCAGAATTCGGAAGCCGAAGCGCACAGCCAGCTCGATTACGCGCTGGAACGGGGCATCAACTTCATCGACACGGCCGAGATGTACCCGGTGATGGCCAGCGCGCAAACGCAGGGCAGCACGGAGCGCTACATCGGCAGCTGGCTGAAGAAAAGCGGCAAGCGCGGCGACATCGTGCTGGCCAGCAAGGTGGCAGGGCCGAATTCGCGCATGCACTGGATACGCAAGGGCAAGACGGACCACGACGCGGCCAACATCCGCGCCGCCGTCGAAGACAGCCTGCGCCGCTTGCAGACGGAGCACATTGACCTGTATCAATTGCACTGGCCCAGCCGCAACCTGCCCATCTTCGGCGCCAGCGTGTACAACCCGCGCAAGGAGCACGCCTGCGTCGCCATCGAAGACACGCTGGCCGTGCTGGGCAAGCTGGTCGAGGAAGGCAAGATCGGCCACATCGGCGTGTCGAACGAATCGTCGTGGGGCGTGTGCGAATACATCAAGCAGGCGGAACTGAAGGGCTTGCCGCGCATCGCCTCCATCCAGAACCTGTACAACCTGACGGCGCGCCATTTCGAGACGAGTTTGCTCGACGAAACCTGCCACCGGGAAAATGTCAGCTTGCTGGCCTACAGCCCGCTGGCGTTCGGCCAGCTGACGGCGAAATACCTCGACGATCCGCAGGCCAAGGGCCGCCTGACACGCTTTCCGGCCGGCTGGAGCCCCCGTTACGTGCGCCCCGCTACCATCGCGGCCGCCGGCCAGTATGCGGTGCTGGCCCGCGCGCACGGCTTGACGCCGGCGCAACTGGCGCTGGCCTGGTGCTACACGCGCTGGTTCGTGGCCTCGACCATCATCGGCGCCACCAGCGTGGAGCAGTTGCAGCAAAATATCGACGCCCATCAAATCACCCTGTCGCCGGAACTGGTGGCGGCCGTCGACGCCATCCACGCCAGCGTGCCCAATCCGGGGCAGTAAACGCCCTGCGTCTGGCGGCGCATGCCGCCGCCAGGTTCCCCCCTCTCCTCGCAGATAGTCGTATTTATACAACAGCTGCCAATTTACTGCTGTGCAGCATTGCGGCCTTGCCTTGCCCGGCCGTATGCTGGAAACGAGGCCATATGCGCTACTCGCGCCATGTTGACGTGTTTCAGATATTTATTGCATATCGATAGACAGAACGATTCGTAAGCACGCCACGTGCCCACTGTTAATCTGATTTCATCGTCGGACCGCCATGGTCCGCGTAACCACCAACCGAAGAGATATCGTCGATGAGTTCAAGCAACGCCCGCTCCCAGCTTCCCGCCCTGCCCGTGAAAACCGTTATCGCCGCCAGCCTGATCGCCTGTTTCAGCCTGCCCATGCAGGCGCAAGCGCAGCAAGAGCTGCCGGCCGAAGGCGAGTTGCAATCGGTGGTCGTCACCGGCACCTTCGCCAAGAACCGCCGCACCATCGATTCCGAATCGCCGATCGACATCCTCACGTCGCGCGACCTGCAAAGCACGGGCTCGGCCGAACTGGCCACCGTGCTGGCGCGCCTGCTGCCATCGATGAACTTCCCCCGTCCGACGGGTGCCGATGGCAGCGATGCCGTGCGCCCTGCCCAGCTGCGCGGCCTGTCGCCCGACCAGACCCTGGTGCTGGTGAACGGCAAGCGCCGCTACACGTCGGCCGTCGTCAACGTCAACGGCACCCTGGGCCGCGGCTCGGCGCCTGTCGACCTGAACGCCATCCCCTTGGCCGCCATCGACCACGTGGAAGTGCTGCGCGATGGCGCGGCGGCCCAGTACGGCTCGGACGCGATTGCCGGCGTGATCAACATCATCCTGAAAAAAGGCGCGGCCGGCGGCGACATCGAAGTGGGCTATGGCCAGACGCAGGAACGCGACGGCAAGCAAAAATCCATCAAGGGTTCGGCCGGCTTCGCCCTGGGCGAGGACGGCTGGGTGCGCGTCTCGGCGGAAGTGGCCGATCGCGGCCCCACCAACCGCGCCGGCCGCGATTTCAGCAACCCGCTGGAACCGCGCTATGGCCAGGTCAACCTGCGCTACGGCGATGCCGAGAGCAAGCCGGCTACCGTCTTCATCAACAGCGAATACCATCTCGGCGACAACCTCGACTGGTATGCCTTCGGCGGCTACGGCCAGCGCGACACCTCGGCCGGCGCCACCTGGCGCGCAGGCCTGGTAAAGGACAAAAATGGACAATACGTCACGCGCTCGTCGATCTTCCCCGAAGGCTTCCTGCCGATCCAGAACAGCACCCTGACCGACCAGTCGCTGGTGACAGGCTTGCGCGGCGAGGCGGCCGGCTGGCGCTGGGATGCCAGCCTGAATTACGGCAGCAACAAGTTCAAGCTGGATCTCGACAATACCGTCAATTTCGACCTGGCTGCCGCCAGCCCCACGCACTTCTATGTGGGCTCGCTGAAAAATGAGCAGACCGTCCTGAATCTCGACGCGGCGCGCGAATTCCCCGTCCCTTACTTTACGGGGCCGCTGACGGTGGCCGTGGGCGCCGAAGCGCGCCATGAAAAATACACGATCGGCGCTGGCGAGCAAGCATCGTATACCGGTACCGGGTCGCAGGGTTTTGCCGGCTTCCGTCCCGAAAACGCGGGTAGCCACAGCCGCCACAATGAATCGATCTACGTCAACCTGGAAGCGGAAGCGACGAAAAAACTGTCCGGCGGCGTGGCCCTGCGCCATGAGCGCTACAGCGATTTCGGCAGCACCACCTCGGCCAAGGGTTCGGCCCGCTATGCCTTCACGGACGCCCTGTCCCTGCGCGGCACCGTGTCGAGCGGCTTCCGCGCTCCATCGCTGGCGCAGCAGTACTACACCATCACCACCACCAACTTCCAGGTCATCAATGGCACGAATACGGCCATCGAAACGGGCACCTTTGCCGTCAACACGCCGCAGGCACGCGCCCTCGGTGCACAGGACCTGAAGGCGGAGAAAGCCCGCAACTACAGCCTGGGCCTGCAATTCCAGCCCACGCGCAACTTCACGACGACGGTGGACGCCTACCGCATCGACATCGATGACCGCATCCTGTTCTCTGCCAACCTGCTCCTGAGCGATGCGTTGAAAAAAACCCTCGCCGCGCAGGGCACGCCGGTGGGCGCAGGACGCTATTTCACCAACGCCGTCGATACGCGCACGGAAGGCGTGGACATCGTCAGCACCTACCGCATCGACTTGCAGGAGAAGGACCGCCTGGACTTGACCGTGGCCTACAACCACAACAAGACCTCGGTACAGAAACTGGCGGACAATCCGGCCATCCTGACGGCCAACAACCTGAAACTGATCGACCGCCAGACCATCCAGCGCGCCACTGTCGGCTCGCCGAAGGACAAGTTCAGCCTGGCCGCCGACTACAGCTTCGGCCTCTGGAATGCGCACGGCGTCGTAACGCGCTACGGCAGTTTCATCGTGCCGCAAAACAATGCCCTGCAAGACCAGCACTACGATCCGCAATGGGTGCTGGACGTGTCCGGTTCCGTGAAACTGGGCAAGAACTGGCGCCTGGTGGCAGGCATCGACAACGTCACCAACCGCTATCCTGACCAGATCACCAGCGTGGGCAACCTCAACAATGGCGGCACCCAGCCGTACAGCGGCTTCGCGCCGAACGGCTTCAACGGCCGCTATTACTACGCCAAGGCCGGCTATAGCTGGTAAATGGCGCTCTGCCATGCAAAAAGCCTGGAACGCATCGCGTTTCCAGGCTTTTTTTTCATGCGTCAGCGCCTGCGCCCGCAGGCGCTGCAGGCTCAGGCGCGGCGGCGGCGCGCGACAAATCCGACCAGGCCAAGGCCCAGCATCAGCATGCCGTAGGTCGCTGGCTCAGGCACTGCCGAAACCGAATTGAACGCGCGGAAATTGCTCAGGCCACGCGGCAGGTTGGCAATGGTGAAAACCGTATTGGCGGCCAGCGGCGTGTCCCAGTGGAACAACAGTTCGCCACGGCCATAATGCACGGCCAGGTAGTCAAAGCTGGCGTTGACGGTGAACGAACCAGAGTTGCTGCTGGCCAAGTCGCCCTGGGCGGCAAAGACCAAGGAGCCGGCACCGCTGGACGGCAGGCCAAACGTGCTGCTGACCAAACTCTGGATGGCGGCCGCGCTTTGCGCGCCGGGCGGGTTGGCGCCGTCATAGACCCAGACCGAGTCCGCTGCCACGCTGCCATAGGTGACGGTCTTGCCGCCCACCGAGAAGCCCGTCATGGCAGGATCGGTGATTTCCACCCAGCTCGCCGCCTGGGCCAATGGCGCCAGGCAAGCCGCAGCGGTCAGGCAAAGCCCCAGCAACGCACGTTTGGTCGTGTTCATATATTCCCCTAATATAAATATTTCAATAACAACAATCTTAATTATTTTTCTGTCATTTTCCGCATCGCAGAGCAAAAGATATCATTCAGGAAATCGAAATACAATAAAAGAAACAATTTTTACCATTGGCATTTTCAATTGGCCTCATCAATTTATGGCCGGTGCCGGCTATCGCGGGGCATGCCGCCCTCCCTGCCATGTCCGGGCGCCGCTCCTGGCAACAGGATTGTTGTAGATCAGCACATGCCAGATAGCGGTGTAGCCCTGCGGCAACGGCAAGCCGGAAGGTAGGCGTGGTCATCCTGGCACGCAATCGGCTACCATGGGTGCTACTCTTCTTGATAACGGACCACCATGCCCAGCTGGCACCTGGCCGACGCCGCCGAACTGGCGGCGCGCCATCCCTACACCTTCTACAAATCGCCGCCCGAGGCCATCGCCCAGGTGCGCCCCGGCGAGGTAGTCAAGCTGATCTTCGCCTTCCACAGCGACGATCCGCAGGCGCCGGGTGCCGAGCGCATGTGGGTGCTGGTCGACACGGTCGAGCCAAATGGCCACTTTACGGGCAAGCTCGACAACATGCCCGGCTACATCGCCGATTTGCGCGCCCAGGACCCCGTCGCTTTCGAGGCGCGCCACATCATCAATACCCAGCACGACGATGACGATAACCTCGTCAACCGCTATGCGGGCCTGTGCTTCGTGACGAAAAAAGTGCTGGAAGACGGCGCGCCCGTCGGCTATCTGTACCGCGAGGAACCGGATAACGCCGACGACAGCGGCTGGCGCTTCACGGCCAACGACGAAAGCGACGACTACATCAACGACAGCGCCAACGTGGCCCTCGTGTCGCTGGGCGCCGTGCTCGGCGTGGACGACCGGTTCATTGCGCTGCTCGACGCACCTGCCGGGTCGGCGTTTGCCTTCGACCATAACACGCAACAATTCATGGCGGTTGACGAATGACAATTGATGAACTGAAAGACTTTTGCGCGGCCCTGCCCGGCGCGCAAGCCGTGCTGTGCGGTGCGCCGTCGAACATCCTCGTGTATGAAGTGAGCGGGAAGAAATTTGCGTATTTCAAGACCAGCATGCCCGAGCAATGGCGCTTCAGCATGCGCGTCAGCGCGGAACGGTTTGTCGAACTGACGGACATGCCCGGCGTGAAACCGGCCCGTTACATGGGCCGCTTTCACTGGGTGACCATCATCGACGTGGCGCGCTTCCCGGCCGAGTACCTGGCGGAACTGGTACAGGATAGCTACGCGCGCTCGGTGGCCAGCCTGACCCGCGCGCAACGGGCCGCACTGGATTAAAGAGCGTCCTCGCCCGCCATGGCGCGGTCGATGTCCTCGCGCGTCAAGTCCGGCGCCAGCTGCAGGATGAACTCGTAGGCATAGGCGCGCAGGTAGGCGCCGCGCCGCACGGCCAGGCGCGTCGTGTTGGTGGCGAACAGATGCGACGCTTCCACGGCCCGCAGCCCCTTGTCGCGGCCATGGTCGAAGGCCATCGAGGCGACGATGCCCACGCCCAGGCCCAGCGCCACGTATTGCTTGATGACGTCGGAATCCATGGCCGTCAGGATGATATCGGTCGCCACGCCTGCCTTGGCGAACGCATCGTCGATATGGCCGCGTCCCGTGAAACCCTTGTCGTAGGTAATCAGCGGATATTTCGCCAGGTCTTCCAGGCGGATGGGCGAGTGCTCGAGCAGCGGATGGCCGTCGGGCACGACGATCAAATGGCTCCAGCGGTAGCACGGGAACGACACCAGGTCGGGGAACTGGCTCAAGCCTTCCGTGGCGATGCCGATATCGGTCTTGCCGGACAGCACCCATTCCGCGATGTGTTCCGGCGCGCTTTGTTGTAGCGCAATACGCACCTCGGGGAAAGCGGCGCGGAAGCTTTGCACCACTTTCGGCAACGCATAGCGCGCCTGCGTGTGCGTGGCCGCCACGGACAAGGTTCCGCTGGTCTGGCCGCTGTATTCGAGGCTGGCCTGCTGCAGGTTTTCCGCCTCGATCAGCAGGCGGTCGACGATCTTCAAAATGCCCTTGCCCGGCTCCGTCAAGCCCGTCAAACGCTTGCCGTTGCGCTCGAAAATCACCACGCCCAGCTCGTCTTCGAGTTCGCGGATTTGCCGGCTCACGCCCGGTTGCGACGTGAACAGGGCGTTCGCCACTTCCGTCAGGTTATAGCCGCGGCGGGCCGCTTCGCGGATCGATCGCAATTGTTGAAAGTTCATGGCTATCCTGTATCAAGTTCGGGTGGGTTCAACAAATACATGGAGGCGTTTCGGACGGACAACTAATGTCTCGCCTTCCTTCAGCTGCAGATGGGTAAAACGCTCGTTCGACATCACCGCTTCGATCAGTTCGCTGTTATCGACGCGCTGCAAGTCCAGCTGGGCCAGCGGGCCGATGGCATGCGCGCGGCTCAGTTTCACGACGATGCCTTCCGCACCCTGCGTGTAGCGGTCGATTTCCAGGTCGTGCGGACGCACATAGGCCGTGCCCTTGCTGTCGCTCACGCCCGCGTAATCGGGCACCTCGAAACTGGCGTCGCCCGTGGCCATCACGCCGTCGTGCACGCGGCCGTGGAACAGGTTGACGTTGCCGAGGAAACCGTAGACGAACGGCGACGCCGGGTGGTTGTAGACTTGCTCTGGGGAACCCAGTTGCTCGACCGTACCCTTGTTCATCAGTACCACCTGGTCGGCCACTTCCAGCGCCTCTTCCTGGTCATGCGTGACGAAAATACTGGTGACGTGCAAGTCATCATGCAGGCGGCGCAGCCAGCGGCGCAATTCCTTGCGCACCTTGGCATCCAGGGCGCCGAACGGTTCGTCGAGCAGCAGCACGCGCGGCTCGACGGCCAGCGCGCGCGCCAGGGCGATGCGCTGGCGTTGTCCGCCCGACAGCTGCGGCGGATAGCGGTCGGCCAGCCAATCGAGCTGCACCAGCTCCAGCAAATCTTTCACTTTACGACGGATCTGGTCTTCCGACGGGCGCTCGCTGCGCGACTTCACGCGCAAGCCAAACGCCACGTTCTCGAACACGGTCATGTGCTTGAACAGCGCATAGTGTTGAAACACGAACCCCACTTGCCGCTCGCGCACGTGGCGGTTCGACGCGTCTTCCGCGTCCAGCAGCACCTGGCCGCTGTCAGGATGTTCCAGGCCAGCAATAATGCGCAGCAAGGTTGTTTTACCGCAACCCGACGGGCCCAGCAGGGCCGTCAATTCGCCGGCGGGAAAGTCCAGCGAGATATTGTCGAGGGCGACGAAATCGCCGAAGCGTTTATTGATGTTTTTAACTGCGATGGTCATATCAGTGCTCCGTGGAACGTAAGGCGGAATCGTCGGCGTTGCTCTCGTTCAAACGCCACTCAATGAAAGCTTTCAAGGCCAGTGTCACCAGCGCCAGCAGGGCCAGCAGGGAGGCGACGGCAAACGCGGCGGCGAAGTTGTACTCGTTGTACAGAATCTCCACCTGCAGCGGCATGGTGTTGGTTTCGCCGCGGATATGGCCAGACACGACGGACACGGCGCCGAACTCGCCCATGGCGCGGGCGTTACACAGGATCACGCCATACAGCAGACCCCACTTGATATTTGGCAAAGTCACGCGGCGGAAGGTATTCCAGCCCGAGGCGCCCAGCACGATGGCGGCCTCTTCCTCTTCGCTGCCCTGCGACTGCATCAGCGGGATCAATTCACGCGCCACGAACGGGAAAGTGATGAAGATGGTGGCCAGCACGATGCCGGGCACGGCGAACAAAATCTTGATGTCGTGCGCCTGCAGCCACGGGCCGAACCAGCCCTGGGCGCCAAACATCAGCACATAGATCAGGCCGGAAATCACGGGCGAGACGGAAAACGGCAAGTCGATCAGGGTCAGCAAGATGCTCTTGCCGCGGAATTCGAACTTGGCGATGCACCAGGAAGCGGCCACGCCGAACACCAGGTTCAGCGGCACGGCGATGGCGGCCGTGATCAGGGTCAATTTAATGGCGGAAATCGCGTCCGGATCGATGATGGCGGCGATATACGCTTCCCAACCCTTCTTGAACGCTTCCGCGAACACGGCCACCAGGGGCACGATCAGGAAAGCCGTCAGGAACAGCAAGGCGACGGTGATCAGGACCGTGCGCACCCACAACGGTTCCAGCACGACGGGGCCGACATTCGGCTCGAAGCGGCGCACTGCCGGGCGTGCATTGTCCACGCCAGCGACGGTAGTCGTATTCGTACTCATGATTTCTTCGCCTTTCCGCGCGTCCATGCTTGCAGCAGGTTAATCGTCAACAACAGCAGGAAAGACACCACCAGCATCACCACGGCGATGGCCGTGGCGCCTGCGTAATCGTATTGTTCCAATTTGGTAATAATGAACAGCGGCGTGATTTCCGACACCATCGGCATGTTGCCGGCGATAAAGATCACGGAACCGTACTCGCCCGTGGCGCGGGCGAAGGCCAGCGCAAAGCCCGTCAGCAAGGAAGGCAAGATCGTGGGGAAGATGACGCGGATAAACGTTTGCAATGAATTGGCACCCAGGCTGGCGGCCGCTTCTTCCAGTTCCTTTTCCGCGTCTTCCAGCACCGGCTGCACGGTGCGCACGACGAAGGGCAAGCCGATGAAGGTCAGCGCCACCACGACGCCCAGCGGCGTGAACGCCACCTTGATGCCGAGCACGCCTTCGATGAACTGGCCGAACCAGCCGTTCGACGAATACAAAGCCGTCAGGGTGATGCCGGCCACGGCCGTCGGCAAGGCGAACGGCAAGTCGACCAGCGCGTCGATGATGCGCTTGCCGGGGAATTTATAGCGCACCAGCACCCAGGCCAGGATGCCGCCGAACACCACGTTCAACAGGGCGGCGATCAGGGAAGCGCCAAACGTCAGGCGGTACGACGCCATCACCCGGTCGGACGTGACGGCGCTGAAGAAGGCGTCCCATGTCATGGTGAAAGTCTTCAGGAACACCGACGACAGCGGAATGAGAACGATCAAGGCCAGGTAAAAGAGCGTGAAGCCCAGTGACAGCTTAAACCCCGGCATGACCCGAAACGGCGCTCCGCGCGCCTTGAGCGGTGCTGCTGATGCTGCAGACATAGAAACTCCTTCTTATTACATTTTTGAGTTATAGAGTGCAATAATCACATGCATTCGTTATAAAAAGAACTAACCATTTCTCATTTGCTTAGATGGATTTTGCATACTTGCCAGCAGAATCTATGGGCGAAAAAAAGGGGTCGGACCCTGCGGGTCCGACCCCGGCTCTTGGGGTAGGGTTGGGGTGGGCACACACTTAACCCAACACCTTGACGGCTGGGGTCAGACCCATAGGGTCTGACCCCGTTCTTACGATGCTCTTATTTGTTCGGCTGCGGCGTGAGGCGCAAGTACGGCTTGGCGGCCGTAAAGCCCTTCGGATATTTCTGCTTGATCACGTCCGGGTCTTGCACGGTCAGCGGAATGATGACGTCGTCGCCATCTTTCCAGTTGCCGGGCGTGGCGACCGTGTAGCCATCCGTCAACTGCAGGGCATCGATGACGCGCAGGATTTCATTGAAGTTGCGGCCCGTGCTCAGCGGATACGTGAGGATCAGCCGGACTTTCTTGTTCGGGTCGACGATGAAGACGGAGCGCACGGTGGCCGTGACGGACTGTTCCGGGTGGATCATGTCGTACAGCACCGACACTTTCTTGTCGACGTCGGCAATGATGGGGAAGCCCACCACCGTGTTTTGCGTCTCTTCGATATCCTTGATCCAGCTCTTGTGCGACTCGGCAGCGTCCACGGACAGGGCGATGGCCTTCACGTTGCGCTTGTCGAATTCCGGCTTGAGCTTGGCCGTCAGGCCCAGTTCCGTCGTGCACACGGGGGTAAAGTCGGCCGGGTGGGAAAACAGCACCACCCAGGAATTGCCCGCCCACTCGTGGAACTTGAGGGGGCCGATCGAGCTGTCTTGTTCAAAATCAGGGGCGACATCGCCCAGGCGTAAAGTCATCGTGATCTCCTTGAGAGGTTGTGTGGCAATGGGATGTGCGTCGAATCAGGCTGCCTGACGGTGGCGTTTGTCGCTTTGCGCCAGATCAAACAGTGTTTGCAGTTGCGCCTGGCCGTAGACCCAGTCACCAAGGCGCGACTCGGCGTTGATATGGCCCAGCGCACCGCCATCAATATACTTGCAATTCCAGCGCCGTGCCCACTGCGCCGCGTGTTCGGCCGTCATCCACGGGTCCGTCTGGCTGGCGATCAGGATGCCGGGGCAAGGCAGCCGCTTTTGCGGCAAGGCCTTGGCCACGCCAAACTTGTCGGGATCGGCCGGCCCCACCAGCAGCACGCCGGCCACGCCCTGCGGGTCGCGGGCCAGGCTGTGCGCCGTCGTCAGGCAGCCGAAGCTGTGGGCGACGATCAGGGTCGGGCGCGCATCCTGCCGCCGTACCTGGTCCAGGCGCGCCGACCAGGCGGCCAGGTCGGGAGCGTTCCAGTCATCCTGCTCGACCCGCTCGAATTGCGGATACAGGCGCTGCCAGCGGCTCTGCCAATGCTCGGGACCGCTGTTATGCAAGCCCGGCACGATCAGTACCCGGTAATCGGAAAAGCTGCGCAGCGCCATGATGTGTCCTTGCGTGATCGATTCCGGCAAGCGTTGCCGCCTGCCGGTGAAGATTACTTCGGCTGATAGATCTGGTCGAAGATGCCGCCGTCGGCAAAGTGCGCCTTCTGTGCCGCCGTCCAGCCGCCCGCCACTTGCTCGATGGTGAACAGGTTGACCTTGGCAAATTGGGACGCGTATTTCTTCGCCGCCTTGTCCGTTGCCGGACGGTAGTAGTTCTTGGCGATGATGTCTTGCGCTTCGTCCGTGTACAGGTAGTTCAGGTAAGCCTCGGCTACCTTGCGCGTACCGTGCTTGTCGGCAAACTTGTCGACGACGGCGACGGGCGGCTCGGCCAGGATGCTGACGGATGGCGTGATGATGTCGAACTTGGTCGGACCCAGTTCCTTGACGGCCAGGTAAGCCTCGTTTTCCCAGGCGATCAGCACGTCGCCGATGCCCCGTTCGACGAATGTGGTGGTGGCGCCGCGCGCGCCGGAATCGAGCACGGGCACGTTTTTATACAGTTTGCCGAGGAAATCCTTGGCCTTCGCTTCGCTGCCGCCCGGCTGGCGCAGCGCGTATCCCCACGCGGCCAGATGGTTCCAGCGGGCGCCGCCCGAGGTTTTCGGGTTCGGCGTGATGACGGACACGCCCGGCTTGATCAGGTCGTTCCAATCCTTGATGCCTTTCGGGTTGCCCTTGCGCACCAGGAACACGATAGTCGAGGTGTAAGGCGAGCTGTTGTGCGCCAAACGCTTTTGCCAGTCGGCGGCCAGCAGCTTGTGCTCGGCCAGCGCGTCGATGTCGTAGGCCAGGGCCAACGTCACCACGTCCGCTTCCAGGCCGTCGATGACGGCGCGCGCCTGCTTGCCGGAACCGCCGTGCGATTGCTTGATCTTGACGTTGTCGCCCGTCTTGCCTTTCCACTCCTTGGCAAACGCCGTATTCACATCCTGGTACAGCTCGCGCGTCGGGTCGTATGACACGTTGAGCAGGGTGATATCGGCAGCCTGCGCCGTTTGCAGAAGGGCAAACGCGCTGATGGCGGCGGCAGTGATGATTTTTTTCGACAGCATCTAAGATCCCCGTGTGGTTGAACTTTCAGAGCCACCAGATTACGGCGCTATGGCCGCAAAGAGAACGAAGCGTTTCGCCGTTTGATATACATTTTTCGCATATGGACGGCGCGCAACGGGGATTTAGCGGTTAAGACCAAGGACACCTGACAAAACCGTAGCGAGCGGAAGGGAGAGGCGGTCGAGAAGCGCAACTGTGCGAGCGCACAGTGAGCATCACAGGCTGCCTATACCGACGCGCAGTAGGTTTTGACAGGTGTTCAATAAAAACGGTTGAACAGGACAACAGCCCAGGTAGCGAAGGCCAGGATGCAGGTCAGCAGCACGGCCGCGCTGCCGAAATCCTTGGCGTTTTTCGACAGCGGATGGCGGTCCAGCGAGATGCGGTCGACCACGGCTTCGATTGCGGAATTGATCAGTTCGACGATCAGCACCAGCAGCAGCACGCCGATCAGCACCAGTTTTTCAAAGGCGGAGATGCGCAGCAACAAGGCGATCACGGTGCCGACGACGAACAAACCGAGTTCCTGGCGGAACGCGTGTTCATGGCGCCAGGCCGCTTTCAAGCCATCGAGCGAGTAGAAAAAAGCGGAAAAAATCCGTTTCAAGCCGCTTTTACTTTTGAATTCGTTTACAGGTTGCATAGTTTTCCATATGTAAAGCAAGTGCAGTGGGCACATTATGGGGGCGACATAGCAGTGTGACCATTTATTCGCTGAATATCTCGGAACATTTCACTATTTTTTCACATCATGGTATAAAGAAGCATGAATACTGCATTGCACCAAATCCATCATGAAAATTGAACCGGTCGCTGCCCCGAAGACGACGATCCAGGTGATCGAACGCATGGTCGCCCTGCTCGATGCCCTGGCCAAATATTCCGACCCGGTCAGCCTGAAGGAATTATCCAAGGTTTCCGGCTTGCACCCCTCGACGGCGCACCGCATCCTCAACGACATGGTGCTGACGCGCTTCGTCGACCGCATCGAACCGGGCACGTACCGGCTGGGCATGCGCCTGCTGGAACTGGGCAATGTGGTGAAAAGCCGCCTCAGCGTGCGCGAAGCGGCGCTGGACTTCATGCGCCAGCTGCACAAGAAAACCCAGCAAACCATCAACCTGTCCGTGCGCCAGGGCGACGAGATCGTCTACATCGACCGCGCCTTTTCCGAGCGCTCGGGCATGCAGGTGGTGCGCGCCATCGGCGGCCGCGGTCCGCTGCACCTGACCTCGACGGGCAAGCTGTTCCTCTCCGTGGACGAGCCGAAAGCCATCCGCGCCTACGCCACGCGCACGGGCCTGGCCGGGCACAACAAGAATTCCATCACGGATCTGCAAAAACTCGAGCGCGAGCTGAGCCTGGTGCGCGAACGCGGCTATGCGCGCGACAATGAAGAGCTGGAGCTGGGCGTGCGCTGCATGGCCGCCGGCATCCGCGACGATACAGGCAAGCTGATCGCCGGCCTGTCGATCTCGGCCCCGGCCGACCGCCTGCAGGATGAGTGGCTGGTGGACCTGGTGGAAACGGCGAACCAGATTTCCGTGACCCTGGGATTCATTCCCCAAGACTGAGAACGCCTGACCAAACCTACTACGCGGCGCGCTTTGCGGCCTGCGATGCTCACCGGCTCGGCGCCCCCGTACAGAGTACGGGGGCGCTTCTTAGCCACAAATCACTACCGCTCGCTACGGTTTTGTCAGGCGTCGTAACGATAACCCTCTGCATTAACCGCCGGGCAAGCTCATGTTGGCAGGCTTGAGTGCTTCCAGCCACTTGCGCATGCGTCCCGCATCGGCCGTACGCGACTGTTTCCCCTTGGAATCGAGGAAGACCATGATCACGGCCCGTCCTTCGATGACGGCCTGCATCATCAGACACCGTCCCGCCTCATTGATGAAGCCCGTCTTTTGCAAGCCGATTTCCCAGCCCGGATTGGCCACCAGGTGATTCGTATTGCCAAACTGCATGGGCTGGCCGCTGGCTTCGACGATGGCTTTCGGGTCCGTCGAGTATTCGCGCAGCAGCGGATGGCGGAAAGCGGCCATGGCCAGCTTGCCCAGGTCGCGCGCGCTGGCCACGTTCATTTTCGACAAGCCGCTGGAATCGACGTAATGCGTATCCATCATGCCCAGCTGGCGCGCCTTGCTGTTCATGGCGTCGACAAACGCCGGCAAACCGCCCGGATAATTGCGGCCCAGTGCCGAGGCGGCGCGGTTTTCCGAGCTCATCAGGGCGATGTGCAGCATATTGGCGCGCGTCAATTGCGAGCCCACTTTCAGGCGCGAGCTGCTGAACTTGGCGCGGTCGACGTCCTCGTCCGTGATCGTCAGCACTTCATCCATGTCCTGGCGCGCTTCGACCACCACCAGGCCCGTCATCATCTTGGTGATGGAGGCGATGGGCAAGGCAACATTGGAATTCTTTTCAAACAACACTTCCGCATTCGCCTGGTCCAGCACCAGCGCCACGCTGGACTTCAGGTCGAGCGGATCGCGTGTCAGGTTCAGGCCGGCCAGGTCGCCCATGGTGGGCATCGGGGCGGCCATGGGCACGGCCACGCTGCTGACTTTTTGATAGATGACCTTGCGTTTGCCGCGCACCATGACGACCCGGCGCACGGTCTTTTCGCGCGGCGCGGCCGTCGCGCCCTTGCGCAGCACGACTTTGATTTTCTTGGTGTTGTGTTTCTTCGAGGCTGAGGATTTGCCGTTCGCTTCCTTGGCGTGCACGGCCGCAGCCGGCGCCAGTGCAAACAGCAGGGAAGCCAGGATACCCAGCGCAAGTTTAAACTTAGCCATTCGATAATTCCCCGTGAAGCTGTTGCCTTATTGCAGTGTAGCGAAATGCAGAGCAATCGCAAGCCTATTTAACAGTTAGGACAGTATTTATTGCAGCAATGAAATACAAAACGTTGGTGATCAGCAAACAAACTCATCCTTAGCCGGCTGTTTTTCTCCGCCCGTCACCAGTAATGTCTATTTGTCCATGAATTTAACAAAGCCGGCCAGCGGCTCGCGCTCCGTGTTCAGGCGGTTCTCGACCTTGTCCGGGTCGGCATAGCCGAGGGCCATGCCGCACACCACCATTTCGCCTGCCGGCACGCCCAGTTCGTCGCGGATGATGTCATGGTAATGGATGAAGGCCGCTTGCGGGCACGTGTCGAGTCCCCGCGCGCGCGCCGCCAGCATGATGTTTTGCAAAAACATGCCGTAGTCGAGCCAGGAACCCTGTTCCAGTACCCGCTCGATGGTGAAGATCAGGCCCACGGGCGCATCGAAAAACTGGAAATTGCGCCCATGCTGGGCCGCCATGCCGGCCGTGTCGCCCCGCTCCAGGCCCAGCAGCTGGTACAGATCCAGGCCGATCTTGCGGCGGCGCTCGATGAACGGCGCCGTCCACTGGCGCGGGTAATAGGTATACGACGCCGTGCGCGCGGGCGCATCGGGCGCCTTCGGCGCGGCGTAGGCGGCCAGGATGCGCTGCGACAGGCGCAGACGGGCCTCGCCCGACAGCACATACACTTTCCACGGCTGCATGTTGGCGCCCGAAGGCGCGCGCGCCGCCACTTCCAGGATGCGCGCGATCTCGTCCTGCGCCACCGGCGTGGGCAAGAAGGCGCGGATCGAGCGGCGCGACAGGATGACGCTATCGACGGCTTGCTGCGCCGCCTGTGTTTCCAATGCTTGCTTGTTCACTGCCCTGCTCTCCCGCTATAGCTTATTATTTCTTGACCACGAACACCACGCCGACCACGGCCACCAGCATGCCGGCGATGCCCAGCATATTAAAGGCTTCGCCAAACATCAGCCAGGCCATCACGGCCGTCGTGGGCGGCGTCAGGTACAGCAAGCCCGTCACTTTCGTCGCATCGCTGCGTCGGATCAGCGCGAACAGCAGGAAGATGGCGCCGATGGACAGCACGAGCACCGACCACAGCAAGGCACCGATGAAATTCGCCGTCCATTGAACATTGCTGAAATGCAAGTCCAATCCTTCGTAATACAGGGCAAATGGCAAGACCACCACGATGGAGGCGGCAAACTGCACCACCGTGCCGGTGCGCAAGTCAAATTGCGGGCAGTGGCGTTTTTGGTACATGGTGCCGGCCGTCATCGACAGCAGCGCGAACACGCACAGCAGCACGCTTTCCACGGTCAGGCCAACGAGGTTGATCTTCGCATACACGACGAGGGCCACGCCCAGCAAGCCAAAGAACAGGCCCAGCCACTGGCGCGGGCGCACGGATTCGCCGATCAGGGGCGCGGCGCAGGCCGTCAGCACGGGCTGCATGCCCACGATCAGCGCAGAGAGGCCGGCCGGCATGCCCAGCTTGATGGCGCACCACACGCCGGCCAGGTAGCCGGCCTGCATCAGGATGCCGGCCACAGCGATCTGGCGGAATTGGCCCACGGGCCACGGCGCGCGCAACAGCAACACCAGCGGCAACAAAATGACCAGCACGCCCAGGAAGCGCAGCAGCAAAAAAGTCAGCGGCGGCGCGTAGGGCAAGCCGAACTTGGCCACAATAAAACCTGTGCTCCATAACAACACGAAGAAACCGGGCAAGGCCATCGGCGCCACCGTGGTCAGGAAAGAGGCTTTGCCGCTGGCGCCAGCCGCGGCGGGAAGATTGGACATGGTATCGACTCGGGAAACGGGATCGGCACCGGGGCGTTGCCCAGTGCGGGAGGCAAAGTCTAGCATGCTGCGCCGCGATCGTCCCCGCAGGCACTGGAAACGATAGTTTAAGCACAAACCATTAACAGGTAGAAATCAAATATTTCTCTTTAGAAACAATGACTTTTGATGCAAATCTATTCAATTGTTGCATCGCACAAGAATCGCTTGACTTACGTTTTTTTCGCCGTAGAATAGGGTTTGTTGCGTTGCACAATTCTTGTTCAGCTTGAAAAATTTAGATTCACCTGCTTTCCCAAACGGTACACGCAGCATCAAATTAACCAGATTTCGATTTTTTGGAGATTTATATGTTTTCAATTCCTGAGCAATTTTCGTCCGCTACCAAAGCCAACCTGGAAGCCCAATTCGCCCTGTTCTCGTCGCTGACGGGCAAGGCCTTCGAAGGCATCGAAAAGATCGTCGAACTGAATCTGACCGCTGCCAAGGCAACGCTGGAAGAATCGACTGCCGCCGCCAAGCAATTGCTGTCGGCAAAAGACCCACAAGAATTCTTCTCGCTGACCGCTGCCCAAGCCCAGCCTGGCGCCGAAAAAGCCATCGCTTACGGCCGTCACCTGGCTGCCATCACGTCGGGCACGCAAGCCGAATTCAGCAAAGCTGCTGAATCGCAAATCGCTGAAACCAACCGTAAAGTCCTGTCCCTGGTGGAAGAAGTCACCAAGAACGCGCCAGCCGGTTCGGAAAACGCCGTCGCCATCCTGAAAAGCGCCATCGGCAACGCCAATGCAGGCTACGAGCAATTCTCGAAAACCAGCAAGCAAGCCGTCGAAGCCATCGAAGCGAACCTGACGTCGGCCGTGAACCAGTTCACGCAAGCGGCTGAAAAAATCGTGCCGCGCACGGCTGCCAAGTAATTACCAAGCGGCCGCTGCGGCGGCCGCTGTTTTACTTTAGTACCAGCTCCTCCAGGCATCCATCCCGCACTTCCCCGACGGATGCCATTATGCCCCAGCCCAGCTGGGGCATTTTTTATGCGCGTTTACTTTCCCGCCATTACTCCCCCAGATACGCCGCCTTCACGCGCGGGTCGTCGAGCATGGCGGCCGCGTTGCCGCCCATGGTGACCAGGCCGGAATCCATCACATAGCCGCGGTGCGCCGCCTGCAGGGCCAGGCGGGCATTCTGTTCGACCAGCAGAATCGTGATGCCTTCGGACGACACCTTGCGGATCACCTCGAAGATTTTCTCGACCATGATGGGCGACAGGCCCATCGACGGCTCGTCGAGCAGCAACAGCTTCGGATGGCTCATCAGGGCGCGCGCCATGGCCAGCATCTGCTGCTCGCCGCCGGACAGGGTGCCGGCCATCTGCGCCGCCCGCTCCTTCAGGCGGGGAAACACGTCGAACCACTTGGCGATGTCATCCTCGACACCGGCCTTGTCCGTGCGCGTGTAAGCGCCCATCATGAGGTTTTCACGGATCGACATGCGCGTAAACACGCCCCGCCCTTCCGGCACCATGGCCAGCTTCCTTTCCACCAGGTGAAACGACTTCGTGCCCTTCAGCGATTCGCCCAGGTAGCTGATCGTGCCCTCGATCTTGCAGGCCGGCAAAGTGCCCGTGATGGCTTTCAAGGTCGTCGTCTTGCCGGCGCCGTTCGCGCCGATCAGGGCGATCAACTCGCCTTCGTTGACTTCCAGGTCGATGCCTTTCACCGCCTTGATGCCGCCGTAGGCCACGTGCAGGCCCGCCACCTTCAATATATTGCTCATGCGTGCGATCCCCCCAGGTAAGCCTCGATGACGGCCTGGTTTTGTTGTATTTCGGCCGGCAAGCCTTCCGCGATGCGCTTGCCATACTCGAGCACCGTGATGCGGTCGCACAGTCCCATCATCAGTTTCACGTCATGCTCGATCAACAGCACGGTCTTGCCTTCCGCCTTGATTTTTACCAGCAACTCGCGCAAAGCCAGCTTTTCCGTCGCGTTCATGCCGGCCGCCGGCTCGTCGAGCGCCAGCAGTTGCGGATCGGTGGCCAGCGCGCGGGCGATTTCCAGGCGCCGCTGGTCGCCGTACGACAAGAAGCGCGCCGTGCGGTTGGCGAACTGGGCGATGCCGACGAAATCGAGCAGCTCCATCGCCCGCTTGCGGATCGACGCCTCTTCCTCGCGCGCCGCCTTGTGGCGGAAGATGGCGCCGAACACGCCCTGGTGCGAGCGCACGTGGCGCCCCACCATGACGTTTTCCAGCGCCGTCATGTCGCCGAACAGGCGGATGTTCTGGAAGGTGCGCGCAATGCCCGCCTTGGCCACCTTGTGCGGCGCGGACGGCGAATACGGCTTGCCGGCCAGCTCGAAGGTGCCCGTGTCGGGCTGGTACAGGCCGGTGATCACGTTAAAGAAAGTGGTCTTGCCGGCGCCGTTCGGGCCGATCAAGCCGTAGATCTGGCCTTGCTTGATGGTAATGCCCACGTCGGTGAGCGCCTGCAAGCCGCCGAAACGTTTATTTACGCCGGCAATATTCAAGATGATCTGTTCGCTCATGGTACTTGCCTCCTTAAGCGGACACGACGCCGGTTGATTTGTTGGGTTGATCCACATCATGGTCGGGCCGGTCTTCGTGCTTCGGCGATGGCCACAGGCCCGCTGGACGGTTGAGCATGATCAACACCATGGCCAGGCCGTACAGCAGCTGGCGCAGCACTTCCGCCTCGATCACCACGTGGCCGAACAGCGCCTGCTGGGCCGGCTCCACCACGTGGCGCAGCACTTCGGGAATGGATGCCAGGATCACGCCGCCGAGAATGACGCCGGGGATATGGCCGATGCCGCCCAGCACCACCATGGCCAGCACGGCGATCGATTCCGTCAAGGAAAACGATTCCGGCGAGACAAAGCCCTGGAACGAGGCAAACATGGCGCCGGCCACGCCGCCGAACGAGGCGCCCATGGAAAAGGCC
Organism: Janthinobacterium sp. LM6; assembly: GCF_002002885.1. Lineage (GTDB taxonomy): Bacteria > Pseudomonadota > Gammaproteobacteria > Burkholderiales > Burkholderiaceae_D > Janthinobacterium > Janthinobacterium kumbetense. The sequence goes on from NZ_CP019510.1 coordinate 5,325,298, forward strand.
AGCAATTTGACGTTGCGCGTGTTGATGCCCATGGCTTTCGCGGCGATCTCGTCTTCGCGGATGGCCACCCAGGCGCGGCCCAGGCGCGAATGCTGCAGCCGCTTGGTGACGAACACGACGGCGATGCACAGGAAGAGGAACAGGAAGTAATAAGCGTTGACGGACGGCATGGAAAAACCGGCCACCGTGACGGTGCTGTTGGTGCCCGCCTCGCCCGCCAGGTTGACGCCGAAGATGCGGATGGGGTCGATCAGATTGATACCTTGCGGGCCATTCGTGAAATTGATCGGGTCGTTCAAATTGTTCATGAAAATGCGGATGATCTCGCCAAAGCCCAGCGTCACGATGGCCAGGTAGTCGCCGCGCAACTTGAGCGTCGGCGCACCCAGCAGGGCGCCGAACAGGCCTGCCACGGCAGCGGCCAGCGGCACGATGAGCCAGATCGACAGGTGGATGCCGTTTTCGCGGATTTCCGGGCCCATCAGCTGCACCAGGGATGCACCCAGCACCGGATACTGGTTCACCACCGATTCGAGCAGGATGGCGAACTGGGGCGACGCCAGCAAGGCCGTCAGGTAGGCGCCCACGGCGTAGAAGGCGATGTAGCCGAGGTCGAGCAGGCCGGCGAAGCCGACGACAATGTTCAAGCCCAGGGCCAGCATGATGTACAACAAGGCCATGTCGATGATGCGCACCCACGAGTTGCCGAACTGTGCGGCAAAAAACGGGAACACCATCAGCAGCGCGGCCAGGCCCAGCATGCCGGCGTAGGCTTTGGTCGGATTTTTCTTAGCGTCAAAATCGAGTAGTGCCATGATTCAGTCTCCCAGTTTCACATCAGGCACGGTCGGCCACTCGTTCGCCCATGATGCCGGACGGGCGCAGGGTCAGCACGATGATCAGCACGACGAAGGCAAAGATATCCTGGTAGTGGCTGCCCAGAAAGCCGCCCGTGATGTCGCCGATATAGCCGGCGCCCAGGCTCTCGATAATGCCCAGCAAGACACCGCCCAGCATGGCGCCGTAGATATTGCCGATGCCGCCCAGCACGGCCGCACAGAAGGCTTTCAAGCCGGGGATGGCGCCCATGGAGAACTGGATGGACGCGTAATTGGCGCCCCACATCACGCCCGCCACGGCAGCCAGCGCGGCGCCGATGGCAAAGGTGGCGACGATGACCTTGTCGGAATCGACGCCCATGAGGCCCGCCACGCGGGGGTTTTCCGCCGTGGCGCGCATGGCGCGGCCCATTTTCGTTTTTTCCACCAGCAACACCAATCCGCCCATCGACAGCGCGGCCAGGGCCAGCAGCAGTACTTGCGTTTGCGAAATCACGGCGCCGCCTATGTTGATGGGATCGGTCGACAGCAATTGCGGGAAAGGCAAGGGATTGCGTGTCCAGATCATCATGGCGAAGGTTTGCAGCAGGATGGAGACGCCGATGGCGGTAATCAGGGGGGCGAGGCGGGGGGCGTTGCGCAGGCGGCGGTAGGCGACCCGCTCGATGATGATGTTGACCAGAATACAGATGGGAATGGCGCCGAGGATGGCGGTGGCCAGTTTCAAATAGCCGGGCCAGTCCGGCACATAAATACCCAGCAGCTTGAGAATGCTCAAGCCCACCATGGCGCCGATCATGAGCACGTCGCCGTGGGCGAAGTTGATCAGATTCAAGACGCCATACACCATGGTGTATCCGAGGGCGACTAAGGCATACATGCTGCCCAACACCAAGCCGTTGATGATCTGCTGGATGAATGTATCCATGATTGCCCTATCAAATATGCATTTTTCGGGAACAACTTCCGCCAGAACATGGGTCGCTGATACAAAAACGGCACCGGAGGAAGAATTCCTGCAGTGCCATCCCTGGACCGTTCTCACCAGCATGGTGCACGCACTGAAAAAGGGCGTGACCTTGCTTAGTCATAACGACAACATATTCAAGCTTGAGGCAATCATAACGATCTTTTGCAAAAACTAAGCTTGGAATAAATCGATCATTTCCGAATTAAATTCGGTTTTGAGGTAACTATTTCACCGATACTCAATCGCCCTGCAGACTCAGGCGACGTCGCGCTTGAGGCCATCGAGGCCTTTCGGCATCGGGAACGTGACGGCTTCCTGCACGCCGTCGAGCGGGCGCACGCTCTTCACGCCGCACTCTTTCAAGCGGTCGATGACGGCTTGCACCAGCACCTCGGGCGCCGAGGCGCCGGCCGTCACACCCACGCGCAGCTTGCCTTCCAGCCAGGCCGGGTCGATTTGCGAGGCATTGTCGACCATGTAGGCAGGCGTGCCCATCTTCTCGGCCACTTCGCGCAAGCGGTTCGAATTCGAGCTGTTCGGGCTGCCCACGACGATCACCACTTCCACTTGCGGGGCCATGAATTTCACGGCTTCCTGGCGGTTGGTGGTGGCGTAGCAGATGTCGCCTTTTTTCGGCTCGGCGATATTCGGATATTTCGCTTTCAAGGCCGCAATAATGTCGCTAGTGTCGTCAACTGACAACGTTGTTTGCGAAACATAGGCCAGGCTTTCCGGATTGGCAACTTGCAATTTCGCCACATCGTCGAGCGTTTCCACCAGATGCATGCCCATATCGGCCTGGCCCATCGTGCCTTCCACCTCGGGATGGCCGTCGTGGCCGATCATGATGATCTCGCGGCCTTCGCGGCGCATCTTGCTCACTTCCATGTGCACCTTGGTGACCAGCGGGCAAGTCGCGTCAAAAATGCTCAGGCCGCGCGATTCCGCCTCGGCGCGCACGGCTTTCGACACGCCATGCGCGGAAAACACGAGCGTATTGCCAGCAGGCACGTCATCGAGGTCGTCGATGAAGATGGCGCCCTTGTTGCGCAAGTCGGCCACCACATAGGCGTTGTGGACGATTTCATGGCGCACATAGATCGGTGCGCCAAATTGCTGCAGGGCGCGCTCGACGATTTCGATCGCGCGGTCGACGCCAGCGCAAAAGCCGCGGGGCTGGGCCAGTAACAGTTCCTTATCCATCGCTACTCCTTACAGGACCGAGATGAGCTTGACTTCAAAACGCAGCGGCTGGCCAGCCAGCGGATGGTTGAAGTCGAACAGGGCCGAGTCCTCGCGCATTTCGCGCAGCACGCCGGCAAAGCGGCCGCCGCCCGGCGCGGCGAAGTCGACCAGGTCGCCGATCTTGTAGTCGGCGCCCGGCACGGAGTTCTCGTCCAGCGTGGCGCGCGAGACGGACTGCACCAGCTCGGGATTGCGCTCGCCGAAGCCTTCGCCGGCCGCCAGCTCGAACGTCTGGTGCGTGCCTTCAGGCAAGCCCAGCAAGCGCTGCTCGAGGAACGGCGCCAGCTGGCCCTGTCCCAGCATCAAGGTCGCGGGATTGCCGCTGAAGGTCGTGACAATGTCAGTACCGTCAACAGTGGCAAGACGATAATGCAGGGTGAGGTAAGCCGCTTCGGTGACGACTGCTGGTTGCTCGTTGGACATAGTAGTTTTCAAGTAACTGGTGCAAAACGATATTGTAAGCCACCCTGAGCCAGCGCGCCCCATGCCATCTCGGCGCGGCCATGCTTTTGTCAAAAAACATGGCCGCGCAACACATCCGACGTCGAATCGGCGAATCAGACGTTGACGTACGTCAACCCGCCCGCCGTGCTGGCATGATTGCCGAAGCCGGAGCTGTCTTCCAGGTTGCCGTCGAGTTTCCAGCGTCCCACGGGCCGGTGCACGATGCCATACTGGCCATAGTCATACACTTCCTTCGGCGTCAGCACGCGGTCGTACAGGATGACATCCGACAACTGCCAGGCGGGCGCGCCCTGCTCCAGCGCATTGACGGCGCGGCCGATCACCAGCGGGGTGCCGGCGGCGTTCACGAATGGCTGCGGCATTTTATTCCCTTGGTGCATGAGAAAATCGTCGACGTACAGGCTGATGGAACCATCATGCTTGACGGTGTAAGTGCAGCGCAGCCAGCGGTTGGTGATATCCACGTCCACACCGTGGCCATTGCTGTTTGAGCTCACGGCATTTCCACCCCATAACTGGAGGTAGGTGCTCAGATAGTTCTGCGTAGTAATAAACTTTTGCAGCAGCGCCCATCCTTTGCTATTCGATTGACGCTTGATGAAAGCATGGTCGATATCCTTGGTCGAGGTGAAAGCCTGCTGCCGGATACAATACGACAGCGAAAAATCCGCGCTCTCGTAGCGTACGGACGATGGCACGGCAAGCAGGAGGCCAGGCTGGAATTGCAAGGCCTTCGTCACGCCGAAGCACGGTTTGGGTGGTGCCGGCCGCATGGCATCTTCGCCGCGCAAGGCGTCCCAGACCGCCTTGCGTCCGTTGCTGTAGGCCGGTGTCTGCACCAGGTTCAGACCTTTGTCTTCCATCGACTTGCCCCCATTCCAGTCCCAGTAGCACGCCAGTTGCACGCCCGTACGGCGTATGGCGCTCAGCAACGCGTGCAAGTTGTCTTGCCGCTCGGTATCTTGCAACGCCAGCTCTTGCTTTTTCGACAGGCAAAAGCTGCCAAGGTAATACGGTTTGCCCAAGTTCTTGGCCGCGCGCTGCATCACTTGCAGATAAGCGAGCGAAGACGAAACGAAATCGGATGGCAAATCCGCACTGTCAGTCAGGCCGCTGCTGACATATTCGTTACCCGGGAACAGGTTTTCGCAAAGACAGTCGACGGGATCCGGATTCATGAATGGCAGGGTTTCCGTAATGTATTGTTCGAGGGTAGCCTTGCGCGGTGTATAGGAGGGGATTCCGGCATTGCCGGACGAAATCATCCGCGCCAGTGCATCATTGTCGCGCAGCAATTGCGCCGTCTCCTGGATGATTTCACGGGCGGCATTCAAGTCAATCTCGGTCACGGCCATCAGTTCCTGCGCAGCCATCCAGGCGGCGATGCCGGCGTGGTTGCTGTAGCGCTGCGCAAACGCCTGGGCAAAGGCACGCATGTAGCGGCGTGTTTTCGATTGTGGATTGACCAGTGCGGCGCGCGCGGCTGCGGCCTGCTCGTCTTTTGTAGCGCCCTCAGGGCCCGCTTCGCCCACCAATTCCGGCACGGCGTAGGGATTCCAGAATGGGCAGGCGATGATGCCGATGCCATTGGCCAGCGCGCAATCGAGCAGCGCCTGCACCGCTGCCCAGTATTCGGGATTGATATTGAGCGCGGTTAGCGTGTTGTCGGTTGCAAACGTTGGATTGCCGACAACGTAGTCCCAGACCTGATAGCCCGAGTCACTTGTCATTCTGCCGTTGAATGGCGCCAGCATCACCTGGATGTACTTGAAGCCGTTGGCGGCAAGATATGGCAAATCAGTGCTGTAATCGGGATTCTTCACGTCCGGCGTCGGCAGTGCAGTAGCGCTCCATCGACGGCGCTCCAGATACGCGTGCGAATTGAGGCCGATGCCGCTGACCTTGCCCGTGTTGACGCCGGCGGCGTTGAACTCTTGCATGACTCCATTGATAACTTTGATGTACGGCATGACGACTCCTGTAAAACAAGTGGAAGACATTGAGTTCAGGGCCCTGACTCCCCGTCGCTGCAACTTGCATGGAATGCAACGACAGGCAAATCATAGCGCCTGAAAATGGCCAGGCCGGGCATCTTGGTTTTTGTTTTTTTCATATGATTCGCCATGAAGACGAGCTAGCGCAGCATGGCCGCCCGGGGAAGGCGCGACAATCATCGGCAGGCGCCACGACGAGCTTGGCGCGAACGGGAGGCATGATGGGCATCAAGGATTGGCCGGCCGGCGAACGGCCGCGCGAACGCCTGATCGAGGATGGCGCGCAGTCGCTGTCGGACGCGGAATTGCTCGCCGTCTTCCTGCGCACGGGCGTGCGCGGCAAGAGCGCCGTGGAGCTGGCGCGCGACACGGTCGAGCACTTCGGCTCCCTGCGGGGCCTGTTTGGGGCCAGCCTCGTGAGTTTTTCCGCCGTGCACGGCATGGGCAGCGCCAAGTTTGCCCAGCTGCAAGCGGTGCTGGAACTGGCGCGGCGCGCCATCATCGAAGACTTGCAGGCGGGGCAAGCCCTCAATTCGCCGCATGCGGTGAAAGACTATCTGCGCCTGACCCTGGGCCACCTGGCGCATGAAGCATTCCACGTGTTGTTTTTGGACGTCAAGAACCGCCTGATCACGACCCAGGAAATGTTTCGCGGCACCCTCACCCACACCAGCGTATATCCGCGCGAAGTCGTCAAGCAGGCGCTGCTGCACAACGCGGCCAGCGTCATGCTGGCGCACAACCACCCGTCCGGCGCGCCGGAACCCAGCGAATCGGATCTATTGCTGACGCGCGCGCTGGCGCAAGCGTTGTCGCTGGTGGACGTGCGCATCCTCGACCATTTCGTCGTGGCCGGACGGCACGTACATTCGTTCGCGGAACACGGCCAGATCTAGGCCGGGGCTGGCCAGGCGGCAGTTAACCATGTGTAAACAAGGACATACGTGACAGCAGCGAGACGCTTATCTAACAGTAAACAGCGCTGTTTACCAGTGCCTTCCCCTATGAAGAAGGGGAAAAGTCAAATTGTTAAATTATTTCAATACATCATGACACAATTGTTTTTCGCAAGTCATTGATAAATCGGCTTATTTTGGATATACTCTCGTTTTTCCAATTTGGAATATCTTTAAGGAGTGCGCCATGGCACGTGTTTGCCAAGTCACTGGGAAGAAGCCGATGGTCGGCAACAATGTTTCCCATGCAAACAACAAAACCAAACGTCGTTTTTTGCCTAACTTGCAGAATCGTCGTATTTTTGTTGAATCTGAAAACCGCTGGGTCTCCCTGCGTTTGTCCAACGCCGGTCTGCGCGTCATCGATAAAGTCGGCATCGACGCCGTATTGGTCGATATGCGCGCTCGTGGCGAAAAAGTCTAATTAGCAGAATAAGGGAGCTATCATGGCAAAATCAGGCCGCGACAAAATCAAGTTAGAATCGACCGCCGGTACGGGTCACTTCTACACGACCACCAAAAACAAGCGTACGACGCCTGCGAAAATGGAGATCATGAAATTCGATCCTAAAGCACGCAAGCACGTAACGTACAAAGAAACCAAAATCAAGTAATTGATATTGTGTTCTGTAAAAAGAGCCGCTCCGATGAGCGGTTTTTTTTCGCCCTGATTTTCATCTCGCCGCTCTCCCCTTGTGCCGGGACGAAAAAAAGGCCCTGGAATCCAGGGCCTTGATATGGCGCAATAGGCTAATCAGGCATAGCTGCGCAGGCGCAAGGAAAAATCCTGCAGCGACTTGATGCCCGACGCTTCGGCGCGCGTGCACCAGTCTTGCAGCTTTTGCAGCAATTGTTCACGCGTAAAGTGCGAACGTTCCCAGATGGCGCCCAGCTCCACGCGCATATGGTGCATGGTTTCCAGCGCCTTGCTGTGCTGGAACAATTCCGACAGTTGCTCATGGTGCGCATCGGCCAGCTTGCCCGGCTCGCGCTGCATCAGCTTGCGCGACGATTTCAGGAAGCGCTTTTCCAGTTCCGCCTTGTGCTTCAGGTGCTCCAGCTCTTCCTTCCAGGCATGCTTGATCGATTTCGCGTACTTGGCCATCACGTCGTAGCGGTTAGCGATGACGGACTGCAAGGTCTCGAAGTCCGCTTCCAGCTTGCCGTGAGAGAACTTCGGCGCCGGCGCCAGTTTTTTGACCTTGGCCAGGCCCAGCATTTCCAGCGCGCGGATATACGCCCAGCCGATATCGATTTCATACCATTTCGACGACAGCTTGGCCGAGGTCGCATACGTATGGTGATTGTTGTGCAACTCTTCGCCGCCGATCAGGATGCCGAAGGGAATGATGTTGGTGGCCGCATCGGCGCAGTCGTAATTGCGGTAGCCCCAGTAGTGGCCGATGCCGTTGATGATGCCGGCCGCCGTGATCGGGATCCACATCATTTGCACGGCCCACACGGAAATGCCGATCACGCCGAACAAAATGAAATTGATGACGAACAGCGACACCACGCCCAGCCAGCTGTACTTGGTGTACAGGTTGCGCTCGATCCAGTCCGTCGGCGTGCCGTGGCCATATTTCGCCATGGTTTCCATGTTCTTCGATTCAGCGCGGTACAGCTCGGCGCCTTCCCAGAAGACTTTCTTGATGCCGCGCGTCACGGGGCTGTGCGGATCTTCTTCCGTATCGCACTTGGCGTGGTGCTTGCGGTGGATGGCCGCCCATTCCTTGGTCACCTGGCCCGTCGTCAGCCACAGCCAGAAACGGAAGAAATGGCTGGGGATCGCATGCAATTCCAGCGCCCGGTGGGCCTGGTGGCGGTGCAGGTAAATCGTGACGCTGGCGATGGTGATATGCGTGACCACCATGGTGTACAGGAAAACTTGCCATGCGGACAGATCGGTAATGCCAGTTGCCATGAACTGCAAAACGTCGTGTAAAACGGAACTCAATGTCATTACTACTACTCCAAGTGGACAGGGCGTGCGCACGGTCGCTCCAGTGACTCTGGAGGTCCGGCAGAGTTAATTTTAGGCGTGATTGTACGCCCTAATGGGTACTATCAGGCAAAAACGGAGGCAGGCAGCGAGGTTAAGGCTGGGTGCCGGATGGGGCGGACTCACCCTCTGCCGCGCTGGCGAGCGGGGCAGGAGGCGTACCAACAATACGCAATTCGCGTTGCGGAAACGGTACAGTGACCTTATGTTCCTGCAAGGTACGCCAGATGGCGCGGTTCACATTCGACTTCACGCCGCCGGTGCCATTTTCCGGATCCGCGATCCAGAAGCCGATCTGCACATCGAGGCCGTCGGCGCCGAAACGCACGAGGGTGGCCGATGGCGGATTGCTTTGCGACACACGCGGCACCTTGGCCGTCGCCGCTTCCAGCAAGGGGAAGATGACATCCAGATCCGTTTCATAGCCCACCGACACGGCTGTCGACAGCCAGACCATGCGGTTGCTCAGCGACATGTTCTGCACGCCGCCGGAAATCAGCATTTCATTCGGCACGATGGATTCAACGCCATCGCCGCCCAATAACACAGTATAGCGCGTATTGATCTGCGTGACTTTGCCCGTAAATTGACCCACCGTAATCATGTCGCCGATGGTGAGGCTGCGGTCCAGCAGGATGATGAAACCGGACACGAAGTTCGCGGCGATCTTTTGCAAGCCGAAACCCAGCGCCACGCCGAAGGCGCCGCCGAACACGGACAGCACCGTCAAGTCGATGCCCACCAGCGACAGGCTGACCAGTACGGAAACGAGGATCAGCACGGCGCGCCCCATGCGCGACAGCACCACGCGCAAGGAAGTGTGCAAGCCCTGCATTTTCATCAGGCGCTCGTCGAGCGAAGTGCCGGCCCACATGGCCAGCACCAGCAGCACGGCCACCGAAATAGCGGCTTGCAAGATGGCAGCCACTGACACCTTGTTGCGTCCCAGCGGCACGACGATGTTTTCCAGGAAGGCATGCAGTTCCGGCCACAGGCCCGTGATGTACAGGGCCATGCCGGCCCACACCACCACCGTGAAGATCTTTTCCAGCAGCAACATGGTCGGGCTGATGTCGCCATGGCGGGCAAAAATGCGGCGCAACACGTAAAAGCCGAAGCGCACCAGCGCCATCGAGGTGCACAGGGGGATGGCGATGCTGAGCAGGTTCACGGACTGGAACTTGGCCAGGAAATGCTGCGCAATGCCCAGCAGCATGGCCGCCAGCACGGGCGTCAAAATGCGGATGAAACTATCCGTGCGCTGCAAGGTTTCCGGCGTGGCCGGCACCGTGGCCGCTTCCGCCCGCTGATGCAGGAACACGCGCAACTGCCGCACCAGCAGCCAGCTCAGCGCCAGGCAGCCGACGATGACCAGCGCTTGCCACAGGATGGCCGGTTGGCGGAAATCATCGACAAAATCAGTGATCAGGTTGAGCAGCGGGGTTTCATTCATGGCGGATGCGGTCCGGAAGGTGAGACGGGTGGGACGGAGGTGATACGGAGGGGCTAGGCCCATGCCGCCAGGCGGGCTGGCGGCATTGAAGGCCGCCGCTGCAGGGTGCAGCGGCGGCCCGTGACAGGCTTACTCGGCTTGTTCAGCGTCAACGTCGTCGGCCGGTTTTTCATCGGCGTAGACTTTTTTCGGCATGACCTTGCGTTCGAACACGGCGGCGAAGAAGCCGTCGGTCTGGTGCAGGTGCGGCAACAATTTCAGGTAGTCGCCCATTTCCAGCTCGATCTTCTGTTCGGCCAGCACCTTGCTCATCGGCACCAGGGTGAAGTCCGGATGGGCGGCCAGGAATTGCTCGGCGATAAAGTCGTTTTCTTCGTTCAGGAAGCTGCAGGTGGCGTACACCAGGCGGCCGCCGCCCTTGACCAGGCGCGCCGCGCCGGCCAGGATGGCTGCCTGCTTGGCTTGCAGCTCGACGATCGAGTTCGGCTGCTGGCGCCATTTGACGTCCGGATTGCGGCGCAGGGTGCCCAGGCCGCTGCACGGGGCATCGACCAGCACGCGGTCGATCTTGCCGGCCAGACGCTTGATCTTGGCATCGCGCTCATGCGCGATCTGCACCGGATGCACGTTCGACAGGCCGCTGCGGGCCATGCGCGGCTTGAGCTTGGCCAAACGCTTTTCCGACACGTCGAACGCGTACAAACGGCCCGTGTTGCGCATCAGCGCGCCCAATGCGAGGGTCTTGCCGCCCGCACCAGCACAGAAATCGACGACCATTTCGCCGCGCTTGGCGCCGACGATCTGCGACAGGATCTGGCTGCCCTCATCCTGCACTTCGATGGCGCCGCTCTGGAACAATGGCAGGTTTTGCAACGATGGCTTCTTGATCACGCGCAAGCCCAGCGGGGCATACGGCGTCGGCGTGCTGAGGATAGGTGCTTCGGCCAGGGCCAGCATCACGTCGTCACGCGTGGCCTTGAGCGAGTTGACGCGCAAGTCCAGCGGCGCCGGCGCGTTCAGCGCATCGGCCAGCTTCATGGTTTCCGCTTCGCCGAACTGGGCGATCAGCTTGTCGAACAGCCAGGTCGGCATGTTGGCGCGCATGTTCGACGGCATCAGGCTGCGGTCGATCTGCGTGATGCGTTCCAGCCATTCCACTTCTTCTTCCGTCAGGCCGCCCAGGGAGTCGGCACCGACGGCTTCGGCCAGGCCGAGGATCGTCAAACGGCGCATGGTCGGGCCACTGCCCGCTTCGGCGAAGTCGGTGAAGAACGATTTGTTGCGCAGGACGGCATAAATGCCTTCGGCGATGGCGCCGCGTTCGCGCGAACCGAGGCGCGGATGGTCGCGGAAATAGCGCGACAGGGTGGTGTCGGCCGGGGCCGTGAAACGTAAAATTTCGCGCAATACTTCTTCAGCATTGGCAAGTATCGCTGGTGGCAATCTCATTGTTATTCTTCCTGTAATATTTTATTGAGGGTCCACGCGGACCTGGCCATGCTCGACTGACAGTTTATCGTCAATGAACAGGCGGATGGCGCGCGGGTAAAGCAGATGTTCCTGTACCAGCACGCGCGCCGATAAGCTGTCTTCTGTGTCGCCTGGCAAGACTGGCACCACCGCGCTCGCCACAGCCGGGCCATGGTCAAGCTCGGCAGTCACGAAATGCACGGTCGCGCCGTGTTCCGTCACGCCCGCCTCGAGCGCCTGGCGGTGCGTCGCCATGCCCGGGAACAGCGGCAGCAGCGACGGGTGGATATTGAGCATGCGCCCCGCGTAATGCTCGACGAAGGGCGGCGTCAGGATGCGCATGAAACCGGCCAGCACGACCAGGTCGGGGGTGTAGCCGTCGATCACGGCTTGCAGCGCCGCATCGAACTGTTCGCGGCTGGCATAATCCTTGTTGGCAACGACTGCCGTCGCTATCCCATGTTCCGCGGCAAAAACCAGTCCCTGGGCATCGGCCCGGTTACTGATGACGGCGACAATACGGGCTGGCCATTGCTCGGCTTGCGCCGCGCGGACGACCGCTTCCATGTTGCTGCCGCGTCCGGAAATGAGGATAACGATATTTTTCATAGCGCGCATTGTACCCGCTATGGCGATGCGAATCTAGAAAGGCCGGTATTATTGTTGCGGCGCAACATACCTGCCGGGCCGCCGCCGCTGCCCGATTGCGCCGCCCGACCAGGGCAGAAAAGGCTGGCTTGACGCCGCCGTGGCGTAAGTAGGTGCTTACTCGAACGAATAGAAGACGCGGAACGGGACTTTCTTCTCGGCCCAGTAGTCGGCCGCGTCGCGGAACACGTCGAGCAGGATCTCGCGCGCTTCCTTGTCGAATTTTTGCGTATTTGGCAATTGCTCGAGCACCACCAGGAAACCCGTCTGCGTGCCGGCCTTGAACATGGTGTCTGTCAGGCACAGGCGCAAGGCATCGAAATTCTTCGCCAGGTTTTTCGGAAACAGGAATGCTTCTGCAATAATGCCGATGACTTGTTGTTTGGTCTGCCCAGCGTTGCAATGCGCATATAAAAAGTGCTGCCCGAGACGGATCGCCTCGTCTTGTAATTCGGTCACGCGAAAGGCACGGATGGACTGGACAAGGTTGGGCGGCACGGTTAGTAACAAACTCATTTTTCCCTCAAATCGACCTGTTATGTATGGATCTGTTTAAGTAACCCCCAATAAATTATTGTAATTTCTAACTTCCATAACCGGCGCTCTGCGGCGTTGCCCACTGCTAGCAGTGCTCGCACTGCGTCGCAGCGGACGCCTTGCATAGCATCCGGTTCTGTTCGTTATAAATTCACAATATTTTCCTGAGCATTACTTAGCTGCTCGTCTTATTGCATCCCCGCACGCGGGTCAATGCGCACGCGGTGATTCGATCTGTATCAACTTTTATGCGATTCAGTGCGATTTTATATAAGCCATACGCGTATTAGGGTAACGTGTTGTCCTGCATGAATCAACCCGAATATGATGTCAAACGCAAGATTTGTTACAAACCGCTGGTTTCAAGTCACTTCAACATCTTGTATCGATTGAAAGTGCATGTTACAGACTGTGGGGCAAGGGGCTTGGGCTGTTACATTTTGTTGCCATGCGAAACACTTGTCGCCGCCCGGCGGGATTACTATAGTCCCCAAGTTGTAAAAAATACCCTGAAAGATTCTCTAGATAACGAGGTTACAAATGAACTTGCAAGCCAAATTGATGATGTCAGCCCTTTGTATCGGTGCATTGCCACTCGCCCAGGCCGCCGACTTTGAAGATTTCGGCAAGGTCGTGCGCGTCGTGCCGCAAGTGGAACAGATCAATCGTCCACGCCAGGAATGCCGTACGGAATACGTGCAAGTCCAGGCACCGCCGCAACAGCGCAGCGCTGGCGGCTCCATCGTCGGCGGTATCGCCGGCGCCCTGCTCGGCAGCCAGGTCGGTGGCGGCAATGGCCGCACGGCCGCAGCGGCCGCCGGCGCGATTGCCGGCGCCGTCGTCGGCGACCGTGTCGACAACCAGAACAATTACCAGGGCGGCATGCAGGAACAAGCCGTCAAGCAATGCCGTCAGGTCGACCACTGGGAATCGCGCAACAATGGCTACCAGGTCACGTACGACTACCGCGGCCGCAACTACACGAGCATCATGTCCTACGATCCAGGCGAACGCATCCGCTTGCGCGTCTCCATCGAACCAGCTCAGCAGTAAGCGACGCAACCGGCCCCTACCATGCCAGCCCCAGCGGCTGGCATTTTTTATGGCGCTCCGGCACGGGCTATAATGCGGCACACTTTCAGGCCGCCTTATGCTTATCAAACGAAAATCCATCGAACAAGTCGAATCCTCGCGCCCTGCGCGCAAGCCCCGCTACGCCCCTGTCACCCTGTCGGAAATGGATGGCGTGCGCTATCTGCATTTCGGCACGGAATGGGTGCAGGGCGCCATGCGCATCCGCAAGCCGGACTGGCCGGAGCTCGAATACGCGCAGCAGATGATGGCGTGGATGCTGTGGATCGAGCAGCCGCAGCGCCTCGCCCAGCTGGGCCTGGGCACGGCCGCGCTGACCAAGTTCTGCTACCGCCAGTTCCCGCAGGCACAGGTCGAGGCCATCGAACTGAACCCGTCCGTCATCACCATCTGCGCCTCGATGTTCAAGCTGCCGCCCAACGACGAGCGCCTGCACGTGCGCGAGATGGATGCGCTCGAATACGTCAACGATGACGCCAACCACGGCACCCTGGACGCCCTGCAAGTGGACCTGTACGACGCCACGGCGCGCGGTCCCGTGCTCGACAGCGCAGAGTTCTATTCCGCCTGCTGCGCCTGCCTGGCGCCGCACGGCATCATGACGGTCAACCTGTTTGGCGACCACCCCAGCTACGCAAAGAACATCAAGGCGATGAAGTTTGCGTTTGAACAGGTGATCTGCCTGCCGGAAGTCCATGATGGGAACGTGGTGGCGATCGCTTTCAAGACGAAAGTGGCACTCGATGCCGAAGCGCAAGCCGCCCTGCTCGAGCGCGCCAAGCAGATCGTCGCCGAGACCAAGCTGCCCGCCAAGTCCTGGGTCAAGGGCATCGTCAGCACCCTGTAACCGCCGGCAAGTCCAGGCAAGGCCGGCAGCCCGGAAAGGCGCCGGCCATGCCCGCATCCCCTCCTTCTCCCGATACACCGCTGCAACTGCCGCAACTGCTGGCCTGGCTGCAGGAAGACGGCTTGCTCGACGCGGCGCAAGCGGCCGCCATCGCCACCCAGGCCGCCCTGCTGCCGGCGCCGGCCCTGCATCCGCTGTGCAGCATCGCCCGCGGCGCGCTGACGCTCGACACCCTGTGCGCGTGGCTGGCGCAACGTGCCAGCCTGCCGTACATGCGCATCGATCCCCTGCACATCGATTTCAGCCAGGTGGCCGACGTCATGACGGCCGGCTATGCGGCCCGCTTCAACATCCTGCCGGTGGAAAGCACGCTTGACCGCATCGTCATCGCCACGGCCCAGCCTTACGCGCTCGCCTGGCAGGCACAGCTGGGCAAGCTGGCGCCGCGCAAGCTGAGCCTGGTCATCGCCAATCCGCTGCACATCGCCGATGCCATCGCGCAATTTTTCAGCCTGGCCAGTTCCGTCAAGGTGGCGAAACTGGCGTCCACGCAGGACCTGGCGCTGCGCCAGAATGTCGAGCAGATGGTGGAACTGGGGCGCGGCAAGGCCAGCCTCGACGCCAACGACCAGCACGTCGTGCGCATCGTCGACTGGCTGTGGCAATACGCGTTTGCCCAGCGCGCTTCCGACATCCATCTGGAACCGAAGCGCGACGCGGGCCTCGTGCGCCTGCGCATCGACGGCCGCCTGCACCAGGCCTACCAGCTGCCGCCCGTGGTCTTGCTGGCCATGACGGCGCGCATCAAGTTGCTCGGACGCATGGACGTGGTGGAAAAGCGCCGGCCCCAGGATGGCCGCATCAAGACGCGCAATGCGCAAGGCCAGGAAGTCGAGCTGCGCCTGTCGACCTTGCCCACGGCCTTCGGCGAAAAGCTCGTCATGCGCATCTTCGACCCGGAAGTGGCCGTCAAGAGCCTGGCCGAGCTGGGCTTTCCGCCCGTGGACGCCGAACGCTGGCGCCAGCTGACGGCGCGCACGCACGGCATCGTGCTGGTGACGGGCCCCACGGGCTCGGGCAAGACCAGCACCCTGTACAGCACCCTGAAGGCGCTGGCCGGCAGCGAAGTCAATGTGTGCACGGTGGAAGACCCCATCGAAATGGTGGAACCGGCCTTCAACCAGATGCAGGTGCAAACCCAGGCCGGCATCGAACTGTCGTTTGCCGATGGCGTGCGGGCGCTGATGCGGCAAGATCCCGACATCATCATGGTGGGCGAAATCCGCGACCTGGCCACGGCCGAGATGGCCATCCAGGCGGCGCTGACCGGGCATCTGGTGCTGTCGACCCTGCACACCAACGACGCGCCCTCGGCCGTCATGCGCCTGCTGGAGCTGGGCTTGCCCGCCTATCTGCTGGAAGCGTGCCTGGCCGGCGTGCTGGCGCAGCGCCTGCTGCGCTGCCTGTGCGCGGCCTGCAAGCAGCCGGGCGCCGCCCCGGACGATGCTGCCTGGCAGCGCCTGACGGGCGGCCAGCTGGAACGGCCGGCCGCAGCGTACCGCCCCGTCGGCTGCGCCCTGTGCCGGCACAGCGGCTACCTGGGGCGGGCCGGCATTTATGAACTGCTGGGCGTGACGGAAACGTTCGGCCAGCTGGTCAAGGCGGGTGCCGACCTGCACGCGCTGCGCCGCCAGAGCCTGCTGGACGGCATGACGCCTCTGCGCATCGCCGGCGCGCGCAAAATCATCGATGGCACGACCAGCGTCGACGAAGTGCTGAAGCTCACGGCGGCCCTGCCGTGAGCTTCAGTACTTTCTCGCAGGAATGCTTTGCATTCTTTTTCAACTGATATATAATGCGGCCTCTTTCGGGTCGTTAGCTCAGCTGGTAGAGCAGCGGACTTTTAATCCGTTGGTCGCAGGTTCGAATCCCGCACGGCCTACCACGAATGCGCAGTACCAAAAAGCCAATCCTTCGGGATTGGCTTTTTGCGTTTCCAGCCCCGCGGTTATACTGGCCCTTCATCTTGCCAGCCCTGAAAGAAGAAACGCATGAAACTTGCCGCCGCCCTCCTCCTGAGCTGCACCTGCCTGTCTGCGCAGGCGCAAACGCCTATCGTGCTCGACGGCCAGTACAGCGCGCGCACGGACGAGATGAGCCTGGAAATCATCGGCAACCGCGTCTGCTTCGCGCCCGACAAGGCGCAGTGGGGCCGTTTGCCCCGCCCTGCCGCCACGCACGATGCGTGGTTTTGTTTCAGTAACGACGCCCAGGCGCGCCGGCTGCTGCGCGTGCCCGCGCGCCAGGCGGACAATTGCGGTTGGCAAGCCCGCGCGCGCATCGTCATTGACACGTATCAACCGTACGTCGAGCAAGGCGACGGCAACGACATGGCGCGCCTGGCCTCCGTGGTCAAGGTGGCGCAGCCGAACGCCATCGCCTGCGAGTAATCAGTTCAGTTCGATCAGTCCAGTTCATACTCCTGCAGATAACGGGCGAACAAGTCGCCGTCGGCCAGCGGACACGCAAACCCTGCGCCCCAATCGGCCAGCAACAGCTGCTCCTTCAGGGGCAACAGCAACAGCTCGGGCATGCCGTCGCTGCACCACAGGTCGCACACGATGCCCTGCTCGTCCAGGCCCGCAAATAATGTTTCCGTTTTGTCGCCGCCAAAGGCCAGCACGTTCCTGCACTCCACCCGATAACTGCTGTAGCCCGTGTAGACGGCCTCATAGGGCGGCAAGGCATCGGCCAGCGCCAGGCGCAGCTGATCCGCCGTAAGACCCAGCGCGCGCAGCGGCGACGGCGGCGCCTCGGGCACGTACATGTCCGTCCAGCCGGCGCCGCTGCGGTGCGCGTCGGCGAACGCCTGCTGCTCGCCCATCTGCGTCAGGCAGTGCTGCAAGTTATCCAGCGGCAACAGTTCGATCATGCAATAGTCATCTTCGTGATAATAGGCTTCGCGCATGCGTCAATTCTCCAGCAAATCTTGTAATTGGGCATTGCGCCGCGCCGTCAGCCGGCCGGCCCAGGTCTCGCTGCTGACGGCCGGATAGCGCACGGCGCCAAAATTCATCCAGGCATCGCGGTACGCGAGCCACAGGCGCTGGGTGGCGCGGATGCCGTCCTTGCCCACGGCACCAGCATAGGTGGACGCGGGCTTTTTCATGAGCTTGCCGTAGATGGCGTTGAGTTCCTTGTCGAGCGCCGCCGCCTGTTCCTTGGACATACTTTCCGGCAACTTGCCCGCCTCGTACTCACGCAGATCGTGCGCCAGTTGGTCGAGCTCGGCCGTGCGGGCGGCGATGCTCAGGGCGGCGCGCGCCGTGCCGCTCAAGTCCGTTTCATTCGCCGCGCGCGCATCGGCAAACTTGCTTGCCGCCGCCTGCAGCTTTTGCAGCGACGCTTGCGCCACGGCAGGCATGCTTGCGCTGACCTTGCCTGTCGCCTGTGCGCGCACTCTTTGTTTCTGGCGCGCATCGATGGCGCTGCACACGCCCATCATGTAGCCGCTGGTGATGTCGTCGCACAAGTCGATCATGCCGCGCCCGCTGGCATTGATCTGCTGCAAGTGCTCGATGCGTCCCCGCATCTCGGCCGGCGCCGCATCGATGCTGCACGCATACTTGAGCGCCAGCAACGGGTCCTTCTGCACGCCCTGCCCATTCTGGTACAGCATCATCAACACGGCGCTGTTCTGCGTGGCCATGGCGCAATGACGCACGGGACGCCAGTCGGCCGGCTTGGGCGAGGACATACTCTTGGTATCGTAATACAGGTCCGTCGCCTGGCATTGCTGCAGGGATGCCACGGCGGAGGGCGCCGGCAAGTCCGCAGGCGGCGGCGCCGCATCCTTGACCTTCAGGCAGCCCGCATACCAGGCCGTGCTTTCCGCGTGACCCACGCCCATGGCGCTGGTATTCGGGTACGGTGCGGCGGCAGCGGCAAAAACCGGGGCGGCCAGCAGGCAGTTCGCGCCCAGCAATAGCGTTTTCAATAAGGGTAGACTAATTTTCATGTTGAATCGGCGCCAGCGTGAGTAAAGCGGCAAGTTTAACTGATCGGATAAGCCCCGCCCGTCCGCCATGCGTGCGGCGGCCTGGTAAGTAACGGTACTCAGCCTTGGCAGTGCAGGAAACGATGAGCAATAATGTTGCCCGCTGTACTTTTTTCACTACTCCGGACCACGCCCATGACCTCACCCCGCCTTCGCCGTTCCCTCGGCTCCCTGCTGATCGCAGCGGCCTGCGCCTCGCTGGCAACGACCGTTCACGCCGCCGATACCAAGGCCACCACCCCAGTTGCCGCCACGCAGGCCAGGCACGCCATCACGCATGAAGACGTATGGCTGATGAAACGGGTGGGCGCGCCCGTCGCCAGCCCCGATGGGCGATGGGCCGTGTTTTCCGTGGTCGACAGCGCCTACGACAACAAGGAGCAAGCATCGGATCTGTGGATCAAGTCGCTGCTTGATGACAGCCCCGCACGCCGCCTGACCTCTTCCAAGGGTGGCGAAAGCGCCGTGGCCTGGTCGCCGGACAGCCGCCAGCTGGTTTTCGTTGCCAAGCGCGACGGCGATGAAGCGGGACAGATTTACCGCCTCGACGTGGCCGCCGGCGGCGAAGCGCAACGCCTGACCTCGCTCACCCTGGGCGCGCGCATGCCGAAATGGAGCCCGGACGGCAAGCAATTGCTGTTCATCAGCGACATCTATCCTGGCAACAAGACGGAAGCCGACGTCAAGCAAAGCGCGAAAGAGCGCAAGGAGCGCAAATACAGCGCCCGTTCGTATGAAACGACGGCACCGCGCTATTTCGACAAATGGCTGACGGACAAGCAGGTGCGGTTGTTCATCGTCGATGCACAGCCTGATGCCAAGGGTGAGAACACAGCGCGCGACATCCTGTCGGGCACGCAACTGGTCACCCTGCCGGGCTTTGGCGGCGGCCAGGGCGACGAGGGACAATCCTTGGACGCCGTCTGGACGCCCGATGGCAAGGCCGTCGTCTTCAACGCGGCCAGCAACCGCGATGCGGCCCAGCGCGAAGCCGTAGTTTCGCAACTGTATCTGCTGCCCGTGGCCGGCGGCGAAGCGCAGCGTTTGACGCAGGACAAACATAGCTACGGTTCCCTGAAATTTGCCGCCGACGGCAAGACCCTGTTCGCCTTGAGCGACGCGCAAACGCCCGGCAAAGTGTATGACGTGAAACGCCTGGCCAGCTTCGCCTGGCCGATGAGCAACCCTGCGCCGGCCATCCTGACAGCCAAGCTGGACCGGTCGATTTCGCGCTTTGTGCTGCCCGAAGGCGGCAAGCGCGTCCTCTTCAGCTATGAACATGCGGGCCTGGAAAAGCTGTACTCGATTGACGCCAGGGGCGGCGAGGTGCGCGAGGAACCATCCTTGCCAACGGGCACCATCAACTCGCTGAGCAGCGGCGGCAAGGCTTTGGTCGGCGTGTGGGAGTCAAGCATCAATCCGCCGGAAATCTATGCCTTCAACGGCAAGCAGCCGAAGCGCCTGACGGCATTCAACACGGACAAGGCAGACAAGATCGACTGGCAGGCGCCCGAGCACTTCTGGTTCACGACGGCCGACGGCCGCCAGATCCACAATATGCTCGTCAAGCCGGCCAATTTCGATCCGGACAAGAAATATCCGCTGTTTACTGTCATCCACGGCGGCGCAGCCAGCATGTGGCGCGACCAGTTCGTGCTGCGCTGGAACTATCACTTGCTGGCCAAGCCAGGTTATGTCGTGCTGCTGACGGACTACAAGGGTTCCACCGGCTATGGCGAGGAATTCTCGCGCTCGATTCAATTCGACCCCTTGAAGGGCCCCGGCGACGAAGTCAACCAGGGCGTCGATGAAGCCATCAAGAAATATCCATTCATCGACGGCACGAAACTGGCCGCCGGCGGCGCCAGCTATGGCGGCCACCTGGCCAACTGGCTGCAGGCGACCACCACGCGCTACAAGGCCATCGTCTCGCACGCGGGCGAAATGGATTTGATCATGCAGTGGGGCACCAGCGACGGCGGTTTCGGCCGTGAAACGAATGCAGGCGGCCCCGTCTGGTCCAACCTGCCCGTGTGGCGCGAGCAAAGCCCGGTCATGCAAGCGGGCAACCACGACAAAGGCACGGGTTTCACGACACCGATCCTGATCACCGTGGGCGAACTCGACTATCGCGTGCCGGCCAACAATGCCTTGATGAACTTTGCCGTGCAACAACGCCTGAACGTGCCGGCGAAATTGCTGGTCTTCCCGGACGAAAACCACTGGATATTGAAGGGCGAGAACAGCCGCTTTTTCTATAGCGAAGTAGAAGGCTGGCTCGCCAAGTATTTAAAATAATCGCGCTGTACGCTTCTTGAAAAGCCAGGTTCCGCTCACGCGGGCCTGGCTTTTTTTCATGCGGGCTGGACAGCGGCCACGGCCGCCTTCTGGCGGGCGATCGCCAGCACCATCAGCGCGGCCACGAGGCAGGCGGCGCCAGCCGCGAACAGGGCCGGGTTGTAGGTCAGCATCAAGGTGCGGATGCGGCCCGCGCCATACGCGGCCACGGCGGCGCCCAGCTGGTGGCCGGCAAAGATCCAGCCGAACACCATGCCCGCCCGCTCCCGGCCGAACGTGACCCCCACCAATTTGACGGTGGGCGGCACGGTGGCAATCCAGTCCAGGCCGTAGAACATGGCGAACAACGACAGGCCGTACAAGGTGAATTCCGAATACGGCAGCCAGAACAGCGACAAGCCCCGCAAGCCGTAATACCAGAACAGCAGTTTGCGGTTGTCATAACGGTCCGACAGCCAGCCGGACAGGATCGTGCCGAACAGGTCGAAGGCGCCCATCATGGCCAGCACGGATGCGGCCGGCACGGCGGACAGGCCCGAGTCACCGCACAGGGAAATGAAATGCGTCTGGATCAAGCCGTTGGTGCTGAGGCCGCAGATGAAGAAGGTGCCGAACAGTATCCAGAAGGTGCGATTCGCTGCAACACTGCGCAATATCAAAAAGGGCGTGGCAAACGTCATTTTTGCTGCTGGCGGTGGCGCCAGCGGCGTGGCCGGATCGGCGCCATACGGACGCAAGGCCACATCCTGCGGACGGTTGCGCATGCACAGGAAAGCCAGCACGGCGACGATGGCGCAGGCGGAAAACACGGGCATGACGGCCGTGCGCCAGCCGTAGTGTTCGATCAGCCAGGCGCCCACGGGCAGGAACAGCAGCTGGCCCGTGGCCGAGCTGGCCGTCAGCACGCCCACCACCAGGCCCCGGTGCGTCTCGAACCAGCGGTTCGCCACCACGGCGCTCAGGACCAGCGCCGTCATGCCCGACCCCAACCCCAGCAGGATGCCCCACAGGGCCACCAGGTGCCAGAACTGCGTCATGCGCGTGGCCAGCAGCATGCCGGCGGCGATCAGGCCCAGCGCCACGCAAATGATATTGCGCAAGCCGAAGCGCTCCATCAGGATGGCGGCAAACGGCCCCATCAGGCCGAACAGCACGAAGCGCACGGCCAGGGCCGAGGAAATCTGCTCGGCATCCCAGCCGAACTCGCGGCTCAGCGGCTGCATCAGCGCGCCCGGCAAGCCCAGCGCGGCAGACGACGTCAAGGCGGTGAGGAAAGTGATGGCGACGATGACCCAGGCAAAGTGCATGCCGCGCCGCTCCAGCCATTGCGAAAAAGGATAGGAAAGCATGCAGTCCCCATGAGAAAAGAGTTAGCCCAGCACCGCCTGCTGGCGGGCTTTTTCCCATGTTATATTATGATCGTAATTTATACAATCAAAAAACTGGAGCTGCACTGCTGCGTGCGGCTCCAGTCCTGACCTTAACGCCTGTGCAAAATGCGCTTACTTCACTTTCAAGCCGTTCTTCACATCCGTCACGCCTTCCACGCCACGGGCCAGGTCCGCAGCTTTTTTCACTTGCGCCTGGGAAGGCACGAAGCCGCTGAGCATGACGACGCCGTTGACCGTTTCCACGTGCACATCGAGCGCTTTCAAGTCGTTGTCCTTGACGAGATCCGCCTTGATCTTGGTGGTGATGACGGAGTCGGACATGGCCGTCTTGGTGCTGCCGGCCGCATTGCGCGTCATGCAGGCGGCCTTGGCCGTCGCATCCATGGCGTCGCAGTTTTCCTTCGTCGTGGCGGGCGGATTTTGCGCCACGTTGGTGCCGGCCCGGGCGCCCGTGTTGGCGTCCGCCAGCGCCGCCGTTTTCGCCGCCTTGGCATCGTTCATGCACGTGGTTTTATCGGCGCCAGTGCGGTCGCCGCACTTGGCCCTGGCCAGGTCATACTCGGCGTTGGCGACATCCTTGCGGGCCTTGCCCAGCTCGCGCGGCGTGTTGCGATACTGGGCCACGGCGTCCGAATCGGCCTTGGCACGCGCCACCCTGGCTTCTTCCACGCAGACTTTTTTCGCGTTGCCGCTGTGGCTGTCGCAGGCCGCCTTGGCCTGCTTGTAATCACTTGATGCCTTGTCCGTCAAACTCTTGTACGAGGCATCCTGCGCATACGCGGGCGTAGCGGCAAGCAGGGCGCTGGCACTGGCTGCCAGCATGAGTGCGATCATTTTGTTCATGATGGTTCCTCTCTGGTTAATTGATGCCCAGATTAGACCCCTGCCGCGCGCAAAGCTCCGTGCGACAGCACACGCTGACAGGCCATCTGCGTGAAAAATCATGTTTATTTGTCGCCGCTCAAGCCCTTCCGCCACAATACTTGCGCCTGTTCAAATGGTGAAGCGGAGTCATCAAATGCACCCTCGCCATCGGCCAGCGCCAGCCAGCCTTGCGTGGCGTGGGAACTGCCTACACCGCCGTCCGCGGCCCCGCCAGCCGCGCGCACACCGCGCATCCAGGCCAGCACCTGCTGGTACTGCCCGGGGTGGCGTGCATGCATCCAGGCCAGGGCGACCAGGTCCGCATAGCCCTCTTCGCGGCGCGTCTCGCGCAACTCCTGCGCCAGCGGTGTCAACCTGCCCCACTGCATGCTGCGCGGCTCGACAAAACCGCGCGGCAAGGCATGCCAGTCGCCCTGCGCATAGCGCTGGCAATGGCCGATCTCATGCGCCGTCATCGCTTCCATCATCAGGCCCTGGCGCGCGGGCGGCACGCCCTGCAAGACACTGTCCGCCTGCGCATTGCCGCGCAAGGACAGCACCAGCTTGCAGCGCGCCCCTTCGTAGCCCAGCGCCAGCGGCACGGCGCCGGGCGCATCCTGGGGCTGCACGATGATATCGACGGGCAAACCTTGCGCGCGCGCAAACGTGATGACAGGCTGGCCTGCCTGCAGCCAGCGGGTTTCCAGATCGGTCAGCCCGGGACCAGCCACGGCGGGCAAAACGATGAGCAAGCTCATCAGCAAGAGCGGTTTCAACATGGGATAGACGGGAAGAAAGGAGGATTTACCACTGCAGAGTAAGCGGTGGATGTATTTCCACAAGGAAAAACTGGCAACTTTTCACAAATAAAGACGAAAAAAAACCGGTGCGCAAGGCACCGGCTTTTCAGACTGATAATAATCAAGGTCAGCTTATTGCTTCGTCGCCTTGTCCAGCGCGCGCGCCGTGACGAATTCCGGGCGGATATCGTTGGGCACGGCCTTCATCTTGTCGAGCGCCACCTGCACTTCCGGGCGGATGACCACGTACTTGCTCATCATCGCTTGCGCGCGCGCATAGTCGCCCGTCGCCTCGATGGTCAAAAATTCGCGGTCCAGGTCGATCACGGCCTGCTTGATCTTCGCAAAATCGACGCCGAACTTGCCGTCGCCCAGAGACACAAAACCGCCCTTGTCGAGGATGTAATTCATCTGGATGGCCATGCCGCGCGCATGCGAATCCGTCAAGCCGAAATGCAGGGTGCGGAAACCGGAGGCGAGGAAGGTGTTGTACAGCTTGCGCTCGGCCGCCTCGCCCTGGCCCAGGGTGTCGTTCAGCTGCCCCTTGTCCATCATGTAGCGCAGCGCGAACAGGCCCGTGATGTCCGCCTTGGCTTCTTCGATGGTGGAATACGCTTCCTTCAAGTCCTGGCGCGGCGTCGATGGCTTGCCGTCCACCACGGTGGCGTGCGGGCCCAGGCCGTGCATGATTTCATGCGCGAGGATGTGCGTGAAGAAAGAATTGAAGTCGACGTCCTGCTGCGCTGCGGGCGTGAGCACCAGTTTCGAAATCGGCGTCAAGGTGGCCTTGAACTTGGCTTCCTGCACGTTCTTCAGCATGACGCGCTTGGAGCCGCGCGCGCTGATGATGCGCTCGTCGTTCGGCAAGTTGTAGGCGGCCGTCTGCACGGCCATGTTGCCGTCGCCCGCGCCGTACACCTGGTTGACCACCACCATCGGCGCCAGCGCGCCCACTTTCGGGTTGCGGTAGCGGGCGTCGAGCGGCAGGTTGTCTTCCAGCTCCTGCATGTGCTTGGCGAAGAAGTTGAGCTTTTGCGTTTCCGCCTGGTCGCGGATGTTCACGTAGGCTTCGAAGGCGGCCTTGTAGCCGAACAGTTCATCGTTGTACGTTTCATACGGGCCGATGGTGATGTCGACGGGCGAATCGAGATCCATCCAGGCGAAGTCGGACGGCAAGTAATCGTTGTCGAGGAAAGCCTTGGCACGCAGGGTCAGGAATTTCTTCAGCGATGCATTGTCCGTGGCGGCCGCCGCTTCGTCGAGCAATTTGGCCAGCTGTTTCAGCTCCACCTTGTATTCATCCGAATATTTTACTGTGTGGTATTTGCCGTCCTTGCCCGCGCGGATGGTGGTAAAAAACCATTGCGCCTGCTGCTTGTCGTCCGCCGGCAAGCCATTCATCCACGTTTCCAGGCTGGCCTTGGTGGCGCCCTGCGGATAGAAGTTGCCCGCTTCCGGCTTGTGCGCGGGAATGGCGATGCCCGCATAGCTGGCCGGCATGAACGAGGCGTGCGCGTCGAGCACCGACCAGGGCCCCTTGTTGATCCAGAAATAGTTCAGACGGGCCTGGCCCAGGGCCGACTTGTCCTTCTTCAAGGCTGCCCACAGCGCTTCATTGCCGGACCAGCGCTGGCGCAGCTGCAGCACGTCGACCAGCTTGGCCGCCTCGACCAGCTTGGCGATGGCCTGGCGGTCGCCCGCGGACAGGTGCGTGACATCGGCCGTCAGCGCGACGGGCGCATAGCGGGCGCTCATGCTGGTCAGTTGTTGCGCGGTGGCCGGGGTGGCGGCTGGCGTCGCGGCGCAGGCGCTGCCGACGGCGGCGGCCATCAGCAGGGGAATCAGGAGTTTTTTCATGGGGCCTCGGTTAAATTCTGGGGTCAGACCCGGCGGGTCTGACCCCAAGTGAGGCAAATTGTAATCCACCAACGCCCCCGCCTGCAGCGCTGGCTTACCAGACCTTGTACACCTGCCCCGTCTGCGCCCCTTCCACGCTGCGGCTGTAGGCCAGGGCGACGCGGCTGGCGGCGGCCGGCTCGAAGCCGTAGAAGAAGGGGCCGTACGACTCCAGCGACTCGGCCAGCACCGTGGGGCTGACGACATTGATGCGCACGCCGCGCTGCAACTCGATGGCGGCGCCCCTTACAAAACCTTCCACGGCCGCGTTGGTCATGGTGGCAGCCGTGCCGAAGCGGATCGGCTGCTCGGCCACGATGCCGCTGGTCAAGGTAATCGAACCGCCGTCGTTCAGGTATTCCTGCGCCACCAGCGCCACGTTGACCTGGCCCATCAGCTTGCTGTCCAGGCCCAGCTGGAATTGCTCGGGCGTAAATTCAGCCAGCGGGCCGAAATGCAGCTTGCCGGCCGTCACGACGACGGCATCGACCTTGCCGATGCGCTTGAACAGGGCACGCACTTGCGCGATGTCGCCCATATCGGCCTGGTGGGTGCCGCTGCGGCTGCCCACTTCGATGATTTCATGGCGTTGCGCCAGTTGGGCGGCGACGGCCGTGCCGATGGTGCCGCTGGCGCCGATGATGACGATTTTCATGATGCTGTCCTTGTCTGCTGTTGAACGATGGAGCCAGTATGCGCCGCTTACAAAAAGGAATAAATACGCTAGAATTTACAAGATTACCAACCCACAGTTTGCAATCGGAATGCCATGGATAAATTGCGCAGCATGGAGATTTTTGTCGCTGTCGTCGATGCGGGCAGTTTCACGGCCGCCGCCGAAGCGTTCCAGATTTCGCCCGTGATGGTGGGCAAGCACATCAAATATCTGGAAGAGCGGCTGGGCGCGCGGCTGCTGGCGCGCACCACGCGGCGGCAAAGCCTGACGGAAATCGGCCAGCAGTATGCGGAACAGTGCCGCCAGATCCTGGCCAGCATCCATGCGGCGGAACGGGGCGCGGAAGCCATGCGCGCGGCGCCGCGCGGCAAGCTGAAGATCACGGCCCCCGTGTCCTTCGGCAGCGAGTGCATCGCGCCGCTGATGGCCGACTACCTCGATGCGTATCCGGAAGTGAGCCTGGAACTGAACCTGAACGACAGGACGGTGGACCTGGTGGAGGAAGGGTTCGACGCGGCCATCCGCATCGGCAAGCTGGAAGATTCCGCCATGGTGGCGCGCGTGCTGCGGCCGTATGCGATGGTGATCTGCGCCGCGCCCGCCTACCTGGCCAGGCACGGCACGCCGCGCACGCCGGCCGACCTGGCGCGCCACGAATGCCTCGATTTCATGCAATGGACGCGCCATGTGCGCTGGCGCCTGGCCAGGAGCGGCGACGACGACGGCAGCCCCGTGCGCGAGAGCCGCTTCCGCTCGAACAATGGTCAGGCGCTGCGCGTGGCGGCCCTGCACGGCTTCGGCATCGTCATGCAGGCGGAAATCCTGATGGCCGGCGATATCGCCGCCGGCAGGCTGGTGCCGCTGCTGGCCGGCTACGTGCCGGCGCCGCGCCCCATGCACCTCGTGTATGCGCGCGACCGCCAGCCCACGCCGAAGCTGACGACTTTCATCGATTTTCTGCTGGAACGCTACGGGCCGGCGGCGACACCGCCGCCGGCCACGCTCACGTAACCGGGAAGCTTAGTTCACCTTTGCGGCGGGCGCCGACGCCAGCTTGGCCAGCTCGCCGTCCGGCTGCCAGCCGGCACCTAAAGAGCGGGCCACGGCGACCGTCGCCAGCAGGCGCTGGGTCTTGATCTGCGCGGCGGCGCGGTCTGCCGCCAGCGAACTGCGCTGGGCATCCGTGACGTCCAGGTAGGTCGAGATGCCGCGCTCGTAGCGCGTGCGCGCCACCAGGTAGGCGCGCGCCGCCGCTGCCTGCGACAGGGCCTGGGCGTCGCCCTGCAACTGGCGCTGTTCCACGTCGGACAAGGCGTCTTCCACTTCGCGCAAGGCCGTCAAGAGCTTCGTCTCGTGGTTCGCCACGGCTTCCGCATAGCGCGCCTTGCTCAAATCCAGATTCGCCTGGTTGCGGCCGCCGTCGAAGATGGGCAGGGACAGGGCCAGCGGGCCAAAGCTGAACTGGCGCGAACCGCCCTGCGCCAGGTCGCGCAGCTTTTCGGACGCGTAGCCGAAATTGCCCGTCAATTGCAGCGACGGGTAAAACGCGCCTTCGGCCACGCCCACTTGCGCGTTGGCCGCGCGCAGGCCCGCCACGCTGGAGACCAGGTCGGGGCGGTGCGCCAGCAGGCTGGCGGGCAGGCCGACGGGGATGGCTGGCGGCAGGGGCAGGCTGGAAGGCTCGGCGGCCACCGGCAGCTGCAGCGCCGACGGCGGCTTGCCCGTCAAGGTGGCCAGGCTGTTTTCCAGCTGGTTGCGCTGGCGCTTGACTTCATGCAGGTCGGCCTGCGCGTTCGACAGTTCGACTTTCGCGCGCGCCAGGTCCAGCTCATTCGTCAGGCCCGCATTGAAGCGCGCCTCGACCAGCTGCGCCGACTCGCGGCGCGTGTCCAAGGCACCGTTCAGGATGGCCATTTCCGCGTCCAGCCCCCGCAGCTGCCAGTAATGGCTGGCCACTTGCGCCGACAGCATCAGCAGCACGCCGTCGCGGTCGGCCTGCGCCGCCAGCGCCTGCGAGTCCGCCGCTTCAACCATGCGTTTGACGCGGCCCAGCAAGTCGACTTCATACGACAGCGTGCCGCCGACGGAAAAATTGTTGCCGCTGATGGAGCGGTTGCCCAGGGCCAGGCCCTGCGAGGTGTTGGCCGAGGTACGCGAGTTCGAGATGCCCGTGCTGACGTTCACGCTCGGGCCCTGGTTGGCGCGCGCCGTGCCGCTTTGCGCCAGCGCCTGCAGCAGGCGTTCGCCGGCCGCTTTCACGCTCGGGTTGTCGCGCAGCGCGGCTTGTTCCAGCCGGTTCAGGGTGTCGTCGCCGAACACGCTCCACCATTCGGCCGGCAATTGCGCGGCGTCCGCGCTACCCGCGCCGTGGCGAAACGTGGCCGTGTCGATGCCGGCCAGATTGGCGGGCGCCTTGAAATCCTGGCCCACGGTGCCGCAGGCGGCAAGCAGCACGGCCAGCGAGGCGGCTGCGGCGATCTTGGTCATAACTGTGTTCATGATGTGTACCTTCTTGTTCTTGAGGTGTTTGCGTGCACGGTCAATGACCGCCGCCACCGCCACCGGGGGCTTTGAGTTTGTCGGCCAGCCACAGGGGCACGATACAGGCCAGCAGGATGGCGCCGACGAGGAAGAAGCCGTCGTTGTAGGCCATCACATACGCTTCGCGGCGCACGATGCCGTCGATCGCCTGCAAGGCCTGGTTGCCGGCCGTGACGGCGTCATAGCCCTTGGCCATGAACGAGGACGTCAGCTGGTCGATGCGCAGCTGCGTGGCGCTCGAATACGCGTTGATCGCTTCGCCCAGGCGCTGCGAGTGAAAGTGCTCGCGGGTGCTCAGGGCGGTGGCCAGCAGGGCGATGCCGATCGAGCCGCCCAGGTTGCGCGTCATGTTGAACAGGCTCGAAGCGGATGCCATGTCCTTCGGCGCGATGCCCTTCATGGCGAAGTTCGACAGGGTCAGCATGACGAAGGGCTGGCCCAGCGCGCGCACCACCTGCGACCACAGCAGCTGGTCGTAGCCGGTGGAGGCGTCCATGTAGGCATTCATCATGCACGAACCGCCGAACAGCAAGAGGCCGAACGAGCACAGGATGCGGTTATCTACCTTCGACGACAGCTTGGCGACAAACGGCATGATAAACAGCTGCGGCAAGCCGACCCACATGATGACTTCACCGATCTGCATCGGCGAATAGCCGGCGATCTGGCCCAGGAACAGGGGCAGCAAAAAGGCCGAGCCATACAGGCCCATGCCCGTCACGGCCGACAGCACGGTGGCGACGAGAAAATTGCGCTGGCCGTACAGGGCCAGGTTGACGAACGGTTCGGCGCGCGTGGCGCTGGTGACGACCCAGCCCAGGATGCCCGTCAGGGCCAGCGCGGCGAAGGCGATGATGAAGCCGGAGTCGAACCAGTCCTTCGAATTGCCCTCTTCCAGGAAGATGGTCAGGCAGCCGAGGCCCAGGGCCATGAAGAAGATGCCCAGCCAGTCGGCTTTCCAGAACAATTTAAGCTGCATCGGCTCCTTGTCCAGGCCATAGATCATGCCGGCGATCAGCAGCACGCCCGGCACCCAGTTGATGTAGAAGATCGAAGGCCAGCCATACAGCTCGGAGAGATAGCCGCCGAGGGTCGGGCCCATGGCCGGCGCCAAGGTGGCCGTCAGGCCGAAGATGGCCATGCCGACGGCGCGCTTCGACGCCGGCAGCTTGAGCATCACCAGGGTGAACGCCATCGGTATCAGCGCGCCGCCCGTAAACCCCTGCAGCATGCGGAAGACGATCATGCTTTCTAGGTTCCAGGCCGCCCCGCACAGGGTGGAGAACAGCAGGAAGAAAGCGGTGGTGCCGATCATGTAGGTACGCAGTCCGAACACGCGCGCCAGCAGCGCGGTGAGGGGAATGACGATAATTTCGGCGACCAGGTAAGCCGTGGAAATCCACGAGCCCTCTTCCTGGGTTGCCGACAGCGAGCCAAGGATATCCTTGAGCGATGAATTGGTGATCTGGATGTCGAGCACCGCCATGAAGGCGCCCAGCATGCCGGCGGCGACCGCCAGCCAGGTACGCCCGGAGACTTTCTCGTCGATCACGGGAAACGCTGGCGGCTTCGCCAGCGTGGTGGAGGAGCTGCTCATGGAAGCTTAGCGGGTGGCGGTCCGGGCGGCAGGCGCGGCGGCGTGGCGCGCATCCTTTTCCGACACGGGCTGGTTCACTTCCACTTCGGCGATCACCGACATGCCCGGCACCAGGCGGCCATTCATGGCCTTGATGTCTTCCGGCTGGAAGACGATTTTCACCGGCACGCGCTGGACGATCTTGGTGAAGTTGCCGGTGGCGTTATCGGCCGGCAACAGGGCGAACTGCGCGCCCGAGGCGGGAGCGAAGCTGTCCACGGTACCTACCAGTTTCTTGCCCGGCATGGCGTCGATCGTCACGTGCACGCTCTGGCCGCGGTGCAGGTCGGCCAGCTGCGTTTCCTTGAAGTTGGCGGTGACCCAGACGTTGTCCTGCACGATGGCCGTCAATTGCTGTCCAGGCTGCACGCGCATGCCCGTTTCCACGTTGCGCTTGCCGATGCGGCCGGCGACGGGCGCCAGGATACGGTTGTATTGCAGCTGCTGTTCCGCGTCCTTCAATTGCACGCGCAGCACGGCCACTTGCGCCTTGGCAACGTCGCGCGCGGCCTGGGCGGCGCCGATCTGCGCCTTGGCGGCCGAAGCGCTGTCGCGGCGGGCGGCCAGGTCGGCCACGGCGCTCGAGCGGGCCGCATTGGCCGCGTCCAGTTCCGCTTTCGAGACGGCTTTCATCTGGCTCGTGTACAGCTGGCCATAACGCTCCGCATCCTGTTTCGCGCGCAGCAATTGCGCGTCGGCTTGCGCCACTTGCGCCTGGGCGCCGCTGGCTTGCGCCTGCACCTGGGCGATCTGCGCGTCCGCTTGCAGCACTTGCTGTTCGGCGCTGGCGATCTGCGCGGCGATCTGCTCGGTTTTCACGCGCTGGTCAAATGGATCGAGTTCGGCGATCACGTCGCCCTCTTTCACGATTTGATTGTCGTCAATAAAAACCTTGGTGACGACGCCGGAAATGCGCGCCGAGACGGGATGCACGTGGCCGGCCACATAGGCGTTTTCCGTTTCCACGAAGTAGTGGCTGCGGTACCACATGCGCGCGCCGGCGCCCAGGGCGACCAGGACGATCAGGCCGGCGATGATTTTCACGCGGTTGTTCGGTGCTGCGGAGCTGGCGGAAGCGGAAGGTGCGGAAGGTGCGGCCGGGGCCGCGGGTGGGACGGCGCTCAGCACCTTGTGCTCTGCTTGGCCTGGCTGGTTGGACATACTCGCTCCGGAAATGAAATGATGTAGGTTCATTATTGGGCAAAGAAAAGCCAAAGTCAAGAAATGAAACGATTGCATTTCATTTTAATTTGCACTACAGTGTGAGCCATCACTTACCTTCCCACTTATAAAGAGACCCAGACCATGTCCGATCCCGGCCTCAGCGATACCGTGCCAACCGATAAAGAATCCGACGAAGCCGCCCAGGAGCTGTCCTGCTGCGGCAAGCCAGCCGGCCGGCCCCGCGCAGCCGACATGGAAGCGCGCATGGAAAACCTGCTGCACACGGCCGGCTGCCTGTTTCTGGAAAAGGGGTATGGAAAGGTCAGCCTGGAAATGATCGCCCGCGAAGCCCACGTGGCCGTGCGCACGATTTATGTGAAGTTTGGCGGCAAGTCGGGCTTGTTCAATGCCGTGGTGGAACTGCGCCGCGCCGCCTACTTCTCGACCATGCCGGCGCTGGAGACGGATATGCGGCCCCTGCCCGCCATCCTGGGCGAGTTCGGCCTGCTGTTCGTGCAGCTCGTCACCATGCCGGCGGCGATCCGCCTGAATCGCATGGTGGTGGCCGAGGCGGCCACGCACCCGGAACTTGCGGAAACGTTTTACAAGGTGGGTCCGGGACAGACGCGCGAGATGCTGGTCAAATTTTTCAGCCGCCCCGACATCGCGCCCCTGTTCCGCGCCGAGCTGACGCCCTCCATGCTGGCGCTGCACCTGCTCAATTGCCTGCTGGGCGACCAGATGTCGCGCCTGCTGTTTCCGCCGCAAGCGCAACCGGACGTGGCGCAATTGCGCGCCAAGGTGGCGGTCAGTCTCGACCTGTTCCTGCGCGGCACCCTGCGCCAGCCGCTGGCGGACTGACGCGGGACGGCCGGCCAGCCAGATCAGCCAGGGCGGCTGCAGTCTTCCGTCACCGCCGCGTCGGCGTGTTCATCGTTCAAGCCCAGCGCGCGCAGGAAAGGCTGGGCCGCCGATACGCCATCGAGACTGAGTGAAGACTCACTTCCATCGTAGCGCTCGGGGCCAAAGCGCATCAGGTCGAACGACGTTTCAAAGCGCTGCGCCAGGAAATACGTGCGGAAGTAATCGAAGGAAAACGCCACCTGGCCATCGGCCCGCAGCAGCAAGCCATGCGCATACAACGGCGCCAGCCAATCCCCGGCCGCCATGCTCCAGCCCTTCACGCCACAATAGTCGCCGGCAAAGCGCTCCAGCTCCGCCGCGCTGAGGAAGACGGTCTTCGCTTCGAACATCACGAACGCCAGCTCCATCAGGAATTCGCGCGCATCGGCAGCCGCGCCGGCAGCCGCGCGCTGCGGCGCGCCCGCCATGCCCAGCAAGCCATCGAGATAGACGCGCTCGCCTGCCAGTTGCGGCAGCAAGGTGGCAAACACATACTCGGCATCCACCTGCCCCGTTTCCTGTCCATTCGGCGTGTACAGCACCGACAGGGCGAAGTTCTTGCTTACGTCATCGAACTCGCGCAGGGACACCGTCCACTGCGTGCCTGCCTTGCCGTCATCGGCCGCGGCCGTGCCGAACTCGAGTACGGCAAACGCCGCCATCTGGCCATGCGCACCGTACAGGCTGCCGGGATTGCTTTTGAACAAGATGCCCAGCGACTTCATCAGCGAACTGGCATCGCCCGTATGCTGGTGGCCATGGAACACGGCGTGGATATTCTTGTAGTGCGCGCGCTGCTCGGCACTGGCGTGCTCATCGGCGGAGAAAAAGCTGAAGCCGGCATTCCCCAGCGCCGCCGCCGCGACACCCTGCGCGCGGCTGCCCGGCACCAGGTAGAACCGCGCGCCGGGCAAGCTGGCCGCCTGCAGCAAGGGGCGCAGGAAGTATTCGTAGACATACACGGGCGTGGTGCCGGCACAGGCGTCGGGCGCCACCAGGTGGCCCGTGAAGAAAATCGCATCGATCCTCTTGCCCGCCGCCAGAATAGCGGCCACATCCTGGTACAAGGCATGCAGCATCACGGCTTGCTCTTGCTCATCGGCCCGGCGCAAACGGACATCGGCAATATGAAGGGCGGTAAATTTTTTCATTGTTGCAAAACTTTCTTGGGGCCTATCCCAGTAGGGAGCGTCTTCTGCTGGCAGTTCATCAGGAGCGCGGACAAGGCGTGAGGAGCACGCGGGGCGAGCCACGCAACGGCGGTCAACGCAGTCCCCGCTTCCGAGGGGCGCCAGCAGGGGGAATATTCATCCGCCGGGGCAGGCTCTCATCAGTACAGCGGATCTTGACCAAACCCCACGCTGGCAACATTCCTGGAAAAATCACACGCTTCCATTGCAGCAAAAAGAAGAACATGGTGACAGACCTCCATTCTGCCACTTTTTCCATACGGCAATACTCACCAATTTTCACATGGGGCATATCCGCCACGCCCCATCTGCGATTTACGCTGCCAGGATCAAGGGATATAAAAAAACCCGCAATCGCTTGCGGGTTTTTTTGTACTGAAAATTAACGCTTAATTAACGCTTTATCAGCGCTTGCGCGGCGGCGGCAAATCCGTGCATACGCCTTCGTACACCTCGGCGGCCATGCCGATCGATTCGCCCAGGGTCGGGTGAGGATGGATGGTCTTGCCGATGTCGGTGCCGTCGCAGCCCATTTCGATGGCCAATGCGATCTCGCCAATCATGTCGCCCGCATGCGTGCCGACGATGGTGCCGCCGATGATGCGGTGCGTTTCCGCGTCGAACAGCAGCTTGGTGAAGCCTTCGGCGCGGCCGTTGGCCACGGCACGGCCCGAGGCGGCCCACGGGAAGTGGCCCTTCTCGACCTTGATGCCCTTGGCTTTCGCTTCGTCTTCCGTGATGCCGGCCCATGCCACTTCCGGATCCGTGTAGGCGACCGACGGGATCACCTTGACGTCGAAGTGCGACTTCTGGCCGGAAGCCGCTTCCGCGGCCACGTGGGCTTCATGCACGGCCTTGTGCGCCAGCATCGGCTGGCCCACCAGGTCGCCGATGGCGAAGATGTTCGGCACGTTGGTGCGCATCTGGCTGTCAACGTTGATGAAGCCGCGGTCCGTCACCTGCACGCCGGCCTTGTCGGCCGCCAGCTTCTTGCCGTTCGGGCTGCGGCCCACGGCGACGAGTACCAAATCGTAGATTTGCGGCGCCGGCGCCGTGGCACCCGCTTCAGCCGCTTCGAACGTGACCTTGATGCCTTCCGGCAATGCCTCGACGGCCACCGTCTTGGTCTTGGTCATGATGTTGTCGAAGCGCTTCTCGTTGAACTTCTGCCACACCTTGACGGCGTCGCGGTCCGCGCCCTGCATCAGGCCATCCATCATTTCGACCACGTCGATGCGCGCGCCGAAGGTGGAATAGACGGTCGCCATTTCCAGGCCGATGATGCCGCCGCCGATGACCAGCATGCGTTTCGGGATCTGGCGCAATTCCAGCGCGCCCGTCGAATCGACGATGCGCGGGTCTTCCGGCACGAAAGGCAGCTTCACCACGGACGAACCGGCGGCGATGATCGCTTGCTTGAACTGCACGACTTTTTTCGAGCCGTCGCCTGCCGTCACCTCGATGTGGTTCGCGGAGAGGAACTGGCCCACGCCCGTGACGACTTGCGTCTTGCGCGCCTTGGCCATGCCGGCCAGGCCGCCCGTCATGTTCGAGATTACGCCTTCCTTGTACTTGCGTACCTGATCGATATCAATGGCCGGTTTGGCAAATGTCACGCCTGTATTCGACATGTGCGCCGTTTCATCGATGACGGAAGCCACGTGCAGCAGCGCCTTCGACGGGATGCAGCCCACGTTCAGGCACACGCCGCCCAGGGTGGCGTAGCGCTCGACGATCACCGTCGACATGCCCAGGTCGGCCGCGCGGAACGCCGCCGAGTAACCGCCAGGGCCGCCACCCAGCACCATCATGTCGACGTCGATGTCGACCTGGCCGCTGTAATTACCGGCAGGGATGGCGGCAACGGCTGCAGGTGCCGGGGCCGCAGCGGCTGCAGGTGCTGCGGCCGGAGCTGGTGCAGCGGCAGGCGCCGGCGCAGCCGCGCCTTCGGTGGCTTCCACCACCAGCAACGCGCTGCCTTCGGCGATCTTGTCGCCGACCTTGACTTTCAATTCCTTCACGACGCCCGCATGGGTCGATGGAATCTCCATGCTGGCCTTGTCCGATTCGACCGTGATCAGCGACTGGTCCACCTTGATGGTGTCGCCGACCTTGACCATCAGTTCGATGACTTCGACTTCCTTGAAGTCGCCGATATTCGGTACTTTTACCTCTACTGTGCTCATCAATCGCTCCTTACAGCAGAATTTTGCGCATGTCGGCCAGGACTTCGCCGAGGTACACGGAGAATCGCGCGCCCATCGCGCCATCGACCACGCGGTGGTCGTAGGACAGCGAGGTGCCCATCATCAAACGCGGCTGGAAGGCCTTGCCATCCCATACCGGCTTGATCGAGGCTTTCGACAGACCCAAAATAGCCACTTCCGGCGCATTGACGATAGGCGTGAAGTGCGTGCCGCCGATGCCGCCCAGGGACGAAATCGTGAAGCTGGCGCCCTGCATGTCGGCCGGCTTCAGCTTGCCTTCGCGTGCCTGCAGCGACAGCTCCGTCATTTCGCGGGCGATTTGCGAGACCGACTTCTGGTCCGCACCCTTGATCACGGGCACCACCAGGCCATTCGGCGTGTCGGCCGCGAAGCCGATGTTGTAGTACTGCTTGAGGATCAGGTTTTCGCCCTTGGCATCCAGGGACGCGTTAAACGCGGGGAATTTCTTCAGCGCGGCGACGGACGCCTTGATGACGAAGGCCAGCATGGTCAGCTTGGCCGCATCCTTGTTCTTCGCATTGGCCGCGTTGGTGTCGACGCGGAACGCTTCCAGGTCCGTCACGTCCGCTTCGTCGAACTGCGTGACGTGCGGGATCATGACCCAGTTGCGGTGCAGGTTCGGACCCGAGATTTTCTTGATGCGCGACAGCGGCAGCAATTCGGTCGCGCCGAACTTGCTGAAGTCCAGCGACGGCCATGGCAGCAGGTCCAGGCCCACGCCCGAACCGCCTTTGGCAGCGACTGGCGCGTTCGGCGCGGCGACGGCGCCCGACATCACGCCCTTGACGAAGTTCTGCACGTCTTCCTGGGTAATGCGGCCTTTCGGACCGGAACCGCCGACCAGCGCCAATTCCACGCCCAGTTCGCGCGCGAACTTGCGGATCGAAGGCGACGCGTGCGCCAGCTTGCCGTTGACGGCAGGCGCGGCGGCAGTTGCCGGGGCAGCAGCAGGCGCTGCAACCGGTGCCGAAGCGACGGCGGCCGCTGGTGCGGCGGCAGCTGGTGCGGCCGGTGCAGGCGCGGCGGCAGGGGCGACGCCACCCGTCGTTTCCACCACCAGCACCAGGCTACCCTTGGCCACCTTGTCGCCGACCTTGACTTTCAATTCCTTGACGATACCGGCGTGGCTCGATGGAATTTCCATGCTGGCCTTGTCCGATTCGACCGTCAGCAGCGACTGGTCGACCTTGATCGCATCGCCGACCTTGACCATCAATTCGATGACTTCGACTTCCTTGAAGTCGCCGATATCGGGCACGGTCACGTCGACCAGGGCCGGCGCGCCGGCAGGGGCGGCAGGCGCCGGCGCGGCCGCAGGAGCGGCGGCGGGGGCGGCTTCAGCGGCAGGTGCCGGGGCGGCAGCGGCGACTGGCGCCGGCGCCGAGGCGTCGTCCGCCACTTCCAGCAGCAGGACCAGCGAGCCTTCGGCGATCTTGTCGCCCACGTTGACTTTCAATTCCTTGACGACACCGGCGTGGCTCGATGGAATTTCCATGCTGGCCTTGTCCGATTCGACCGTGATCAGGGATTGGTCGACCTTGACCGTATCGCCTGGCTTGACCATCAGTTCAATGATCTCGACTTCCTTGAAATCGCCGATATCCGGGACTTTGACTTCCACAATGCTCATAGCTTGCTCCGTTATTTTATTTGTCAGATGGACCCGCACACATGCCAGGGCGGCACTTTCGCACCGCCCTGGCATCATCGGGTCCGCACAACGATTACTGGGTCACCGGATTCGGTTTGTTCGCGTCGATGCCGTACTTGGCGATCGCCTGCTCCACCACCGACACGTCGATCTTGCCTTCGTCAGCCAGCGATTTGAGCGCGGCCACGGTGACATAATAACGGTTCACTTCGAAGAACTCGCGCAGCTTGGCGCGGCTGTCCGAGCGGCCAAAGCCATCGGTACCCAGCACTTTGTAGGTGCGGCCCTTCGGCATGAAGGCGCGGATCTGTTCTGCAAACGCGCGCATGTAGTCGGTCGTGGCGACGATCGGGCCGTCCGTGTCCTGCATCAGCGACGTCACGTAAGGCACGCGCTGCTGTTTCGACGGGTTGACCATGTTCCAGCGTTCCGCATCCTGGCCATCGCGGGCCACCAGGGTCAGCGACGGCGCCGACCACACGTCCGCAGCCACGCCCCAGTCGTTTTGCAGCAATTCGGCAGCGAAGATAGATTCGCGCAGGATGGTGCCGCAACCGATCAGCTGTACGCGCAGCTTGGCGTCGGCCGGACCTTCCTGCAGCTTGTACATGCCTTTCAGGATGCCTTCTTCCTGGCCTGGCTTGATGCCTGGCTGGGCGTAGTTCTCGTTCATGATCGTGATGTAGTAGAACACATCTTCCTGGTTGGCGATCATGCGGCGCAGGCCGTCCTGGATGATGACGGCGACTTCATGGCTGAAGGTCGGGTCGTACGGCATGCAGGTCGGGATGGTCGCGGCGAAGATATGGCTGTGGCCATCTTCGTGCTGCAAGCCTTCGCCGTTCAGGGTCGTGCGGCCGGCCGTGCCGCCCATCAGGAAGCCACGGGCGCGCATGTCGGCCGAAGCCCACACCTGGTCGCCGATGCGCTGGAAGCCGAACATCGAGTAGAAGGTGTAGAACGGGATCATGATGCGGTCGTTGGTCGAGTACGACGTCGCCGCGGCGATCCACGAGCTCATGCCGCCCGCTTCGTTGATGCCTTCTTGCAGGATCTGGCCGGCCTTGTCTTCGCGGTAGTACATGACCTGGTCTTTATCGACCGGCTCGTACAACTGGCCTTTCGGGTTGTAGATGCCGATCTGGCGGAACAGGCCTTCCATGCCGAAGGTACGCGATTCATCGACCAGGATAGGCACGACGCGCTGGCCCAGGTTCGGGTCTTTCAGCAGGGTCGAAATGACGCGCACGAACGCTTGCGTGGTCGAGATTTCGCGGCCTTCCGGCGTCGCTTCGAGCACGTTCTTGAACGCGTCCAGGCCAGGCACGGGCAGGGTTTCTTCCGACTTCTGGCGGCGCTGCGGCAGGTAGCCGCCCAGGGCCTTGCGGCGCTCGTGCAGGTAGACCATTTCCGGCGCGTCGTCGGCAGGCTTGAAGAACGGGATGTCGGCCAGCTTGTCGTCGGGGATCGGCAGCGAGAAGCGGTCGCGCATTTCGCGGATGGCTTCGTCGTCCAGTTTTTTCGTCTGGTGCGCCGTGTTGCGCGCTTCGCCGGACTTGCCCATGCCGTAGCCCTTGATGGTTTTCACCAGCAGGACGGTCGGCTGGCCCTTGTGTTCCTGGGCGATCTTGAATGCCGCGTAGATCTTGTGCGGATCGTGGCCGCCACGGGTCAGGCGCCAGATGTCGTCGTCCGTCATGTTGGCAACCATTTCCAGCAGCTTCGGATGCTTGCCGAAGAAGTGCTTGCGCACGTAGGCGCCATCCTTGGCCTTGTAATTCTGGTATTCGCCGTCGACGGTTTCCATCATCACGCGCTGCAGGATGCCTTCTTTATCTTGCGCCAGCAGGGCGTCCCAGCCCGGGCCCCAGATGACCTTGACGACGTTCCAGCCGGCGCCACGGAATTCGCCTTCCAGCTCCTGGATGATCTTGGTGTTGCCGCGCACGGGGCCGTCCAGGCGCTGCAGGTTGCAGTTGACCACGATGACCAGGTTGTCGAGCATGTCGCGTGCGGCCAGGCCGATCGCGCCCAGCGATTCCGGCTCGTCCATCTCGCCATCGCCGCAGAAGGCCCAGATCTTGCGGTTGTCGGTCTTGGCGATGCCGCGTGCGTGCAGGTACTTCAGGAAGCGCGCCTGGTAGATCGCCATGTGCGGGCCCAGGCCCATCGACACGGTCGGGAACTGCCAGAAGTCAGGCATCAATTTAGGATGCGGGTACGAGGACAGGCCCTTGCCGTCGACTTCCTTGCGGAAGTTCAGCATTTGCTCTTCCGTCAAACGGCCTTCGAGGAAGGCGCGCGCGTAGACGCCGGGCGAGGAGTGGCCCTGGATGTACAGCAGGTCGCCGCCGTGGTCGGCCGTCGGCGCGTGCCAGAAATGGTTGAAACCGATGCCCAGCATGTTCGCCAGCGAAGCGAACGAGGACAAGTGGCCGCCCAGGTCGCCGTCGGCGCGGTTGGCCTTGACGACCATGGCCATGGCGTTCCAGCGCATCCACGAGCGCAGGCGCTCTTCGTATTCCAGGTTGCCGGGACAGTGTGCTTCTTGCTTGGTGGGGATGGTGTTGACGTAGGCGGTGGTGCTGGAGAACGGGATCTGCGCGCCGCGGCGGCGGGCCAGGTCAACCATGCGCTCCATCAGGTAATGCGCGCGTTCCGGACCTTCGTTTTCCAGCACGGCTTCGAGCGCGTCCAGCCACTCCTTGGTTTCCTGCATATCCGGGTCGGTGCCGATCTGTGTCGTTACCTGGTTCAGTTGAGCTGACATCTGTTGAGTCTCCTTTGTGAACGCCCCACCCCGATTTTCCGGATCGCTGTCGGACGGTATTTCGCTGATTATTTACTATTAAGTCGGTTTAGTGTGGGGATTCTAACAGCGTATTTAGTATTTTTCAAATTACGATATAGCATTTCATATCATGAAATCACCCTATGAAATTTATGCTGCACTGCCGCAAATTCTGCCCGGAAACTAGGATGTGCAAAGTAGCAAATAGCGGCGCCACAAGCGGCATGCCGTCAAGTTGGCGCCCTCCTCACCTTGAAAGCAAATCTCGGGAGGGGTACGACCCACGAGCACACCAGCAACCCGAATTAAAACCCCAGTCATCCGCACAGGCATA
This sequence comes from Janthinobacterium sp. LM6, assembly GCF_002002885.1. Lineage (GTDB taxonomy): Bacteria > Pseudomonadota > Gammaproteobacteria > Burkholderiales > Burkholderiaceae_D > Janthinobacterium > Janthinobacterium kumbetense. The sequence goes on from NZ_CP019510.1 coordinate 5,366,236, forward strand.
CCGGGCCAAGCGGGCCTGAAAAATGTCGAGGGCAAGGCGCAGCGACGCAGACAGTACGCCAGTACGGCAAGGAGCTGCAACGCCGCCATCGGCATTTTCTCAGGCTCGCGTCTCCGGCCCGCTGTTGTTAAGCCTTGCGCTTATAAATGCATAGCGCTGCTTAACTTAGCGGCACTGGCGCCAAAACCGCCCCTTTGCGCCGCCCGGCTTTATAATCTGTCTTTTCCCTCCCACACAGCCTCCCTACCATGCCAGCACAACTGATCGACGGAATCGCCCTCTCCCAAAAACTGCGCAGCGAGATCGCCACGCGCGCCGCCGCCCTCACGGCCAAGGGCACCCAGCCCGGTCTGGCCGTGATCCTCGTCGGCGAAGACCCGGCCAGCCAGGTGTATGTCCGCAACAAGGTCAAGGCGTGCGGCGACGTGGGTTTCCACTCGGTGCTGGAAAAATATGAAGCGGACCTGCCTGAAGCGGACTTGCTGGCACGCATCGCCAGCCTGAACGCGGATCCCGCCATCCACGGCATCCTCGTGCAGATGCCCTTGCCCAAGCACATCAACCCGCACAAGGTCATCGAAGCGATCGCCACGACGAAAGACGTGGATGGCTATTCCGTCCTGAGCGCCGGCGAACTGATGACGGGCTTGCCCGGCTTCCGCCCTTGCACGCCGTACGGCTGCATGAAACTGATCGAAAGCACAGGCGTGGACTTGCGCGGCAAGCACGCCGTCGTCATCGGCCGCAGCAATACCGTCGGCAAGCCGATGGCCCTGCTGCTCTTGCAAGCGAACGCTACCGTCACCATCTGCCATAGTGCGACACCGGACCTGGGCCTGTACACGCGCCAGGCGGACGTGGTCGTGGCCGCTGTCGGCCGCCGCAACACCCTGACGGCCGATATGGTCAAGCCGGGCGCCATCGTCATCGACGTGGGCATGAACCGCGACGATGACGGCAAGCTGTGCGGCGATGTGGATTTTGCCGGAGTGAAAGAAATCGCGTCCCACATCACCCCGGTACCGGGTGGCGTGGGTCCGATGACGATCACGATGTTACTAATGAACACGGTAGAGGCTGCCGAGCGCATCTAAGAATCACCCGGGGCGGCATGACCGCCCTTTTATATATGGAACCGACGATGAATACCAATCCCCTGCTTGATTTTTCCGGCCTGCCACGCTTCGACGCGATCACGCACGAGCATGTCACGCCCGCCATCGATACCCTGCTGGCCCAGGCGCGCGCCACGGTAGCGCAGCTGGAAGCGCCCATGGAAGAAGTGAGCTGGGACAACTTCGTCGTGCCCCAGGACCAGATCGCCGAAACCCTGGGCCGCGCCTGGAGCATCGTCAACCATTTAAATAGCGTGGTCGATACGCCGGAACTGCGCGCCGCCTACAATGCGAACCAGCCCAAGGTGACGGAATTCTGGACCGAACTGGGCCAGAACGAAATCCTTTTCGGCAAATACAAGCAATTGCAGGCCCGCGCCGATTTCGCCAGCCTGTCGCCGGCGCGCCGGCGCATCGTCGAGAATGCCGTGCGCGACTTCCGCCTGGGCGGCGCCGAGTTGCCCGAGGACAAGAAAGAGCGCTTCGGCGCCATCCAGGAAGAACACGCTGCCGTTTCGACGCGTTTTTCCGAAAACGTGCTCGATGCCACCAATGACTACAAGTTGCTGGTCGACAATGAAGCCGACCTGGCCGGCCTGCCCGACGACGTGAAGGCTGCCGCGCGCGCCGCCGCCGATAAGGCGGGCAAGCAAGGCTACGAATTCTCGCTGCACTTCCCGTCCTATTACCCGATCCTGCAGTTTGCCGACAACCGTGCGCTGCGCGAAACCATCTACCGCGCCAACGCCACCAAGGCATCGGACCAGGGCGACGTGTTCAGCAAAAAAGACGACTGGGACAATACCCAGAACATCGTCACCTTGTTGCGCCTGCGCAACGAAGAGGCACAACTGCTCGGCTACGCCAATTTCGCCGAAGTGTCGCTGGTCTCCAAGATGGCCACCTCGCCCGCGCAAGTCATCGCTTTCCTGGAAGACCTGGCCAAACGCGCGCGCCCGTTCGCCGAGAAGGACTTATCAGAACTGAAACAATTCACCAAGGAAGAACTGGGCATCGACGCGCTGCAGGCGTGGGACGTGCCGTACGCTTCCGAAAAGCTGCAGGAACGCCGCTACGCGTTCTCGGCCCAGGAAGTCAAACAGTATTTCCCTGAACACAAGGTGATCGACGGCCTGTTCCGCCAGATCCAGAACCTGTTCGCCGTCGAGATCAAGCTTGACGCGGCGTCCGTCTGGCACAAGGATGTGCGTTTTTACCGCATCGAGCGCGACGGCCAGCTGGTCGGCCAGTTCTACCTGGACCTGTATGCGCGCGCCGGCAAGAGCGGCGGCGCCTGGATGGACGACGCGCGCGGCCGCCGCGCCGACGCGCAACACGTGCAAACGCCGATCGCCTATCTGACCTGCAACTTCACGGAACCGGCCGTGGTCGACGGCCAGGTCCAGCCAGCCCTGTTCACGCACGATGAAGTGATCACCCTGTTCCACGAATTCGGCCACGGCTTGCACCACATGTTGACGGTGGTCGACGAGGTGGGCGTGTCGGGCATCGCCGGCGTCGAATGGGATGCCGTGGAACTGCCATCGCAATTCATGGAAAATTTCTGCTGGGAATGGGAAGTGCTCGAACACATGACGGCGCATGCCGTCACGGGCGAGCCGCTGCCGCGCGCCCTGTACGACAAGATGCTGGCGGCCAAGAATTTCCAGTCCGGCTTGCAGACGCTGCGCCAGGTGGAATTTTCCTTGCTCGACATGCATCTGCACTATGACTACGATGCCAGTTCCGGCCAGAGCGTGCAGCAGCTGATCGACGGCGTGCGCGCCAAGTTTTCGCTGCTCATCCCGCCGCCGTTCAACCGCTTCCAGAATGCCTTTGGGCACATCTTTGCCGGCGGCTACGCGGCTGGCTACTACAGCTACAAGTGGGCCGAGGTGCTGTCCGCCGACGCCTATGCGGCGTTCGAGGAAGCCCGCGCGCTGGGGCCGGCCGCCACCACGGCGGCGGGCAAGCGTTACCTGCAGGAAATCCTGTCCGTCGGCGGCTCGCGCCCCGCGCTGGAATCGTTCACGGCCTTCCGCGGCCGCGAACCGTCGATCGACGCCCTGCTGCGCCACAGCGGCATGGCCGCTTGATCGCCATGAGCCGCGTCGATTTTCACAGCAACGTGCCGGACAAGCTGGCCTACGCCTGCCGCCTGGCGCGCAAGGCCTATATGGCCGGCAACAACGTCGTCGTGCTGGTGGCCGACAGCGCCCAGCTCGACGCCTTGAACAGCGCCATGTGGACCATTTCCGCCACGGATTTCCTGCCCCACGTGCTGGCCGGCGATCCGCTGGCGGCGCAGACGCCCATCATCCTGACCGATGATGCAGCGGCGGACTTGCCGCACCACGACATCCTCGTCAACCTGTCGCAGTTGCCGCCGCGCAATTATGCGCAATTCCAGCGCGTCTTCGAGATCGTTTCCATGGATGAGCAAGATGCGCAGGCGGGCCGCCAGCGCTTCCTGCACTACCGCCAGCAAGACGTGCAACCGACCCACTTCGTGGCAGGCAAGTCATGAGTGATCAACCATTCGACCAGGGCATCCCCCTGCTGACGGAAGTGCTGCTGGGGCCGGAAGTGCCGGAGCCTGTCGCGCCAGCTGCGGCTGCGCCTGCCGTCGAGGAAGCGCCGGTGTTGCCACCGAGCATAGTGCAACCCGACTGGGATGCCATCGAACAGCGCCTGACGCAGCGCATCCTGCACCAGGTGCAGGGCAAGATCGACCACCTGCTGGAAGAGCGCATTGCCCACGTCCTGCAGACGGCCCTGCAAAACGCCCTGATCGGCATGCGCGGTGCCCTGCGCGAAGACTTGCAGCAATCGCTGGAACAGATCGTCGCCCATGCCGTGAGCCATGAATTAGGTCACCTGCACCCTCCCGCGCAGTAACTGCACGTCCGTCTGTCGGTGGCACCATTTCACCCACCGGCAAAAATCCGGGGTCAGACCCGACGGGTCTGACCCCAGCATTCCCCCTACACCCTTCCCCCTCCCAACGCCATTCTTTGGTGCGCTCGCGCCTGCGAAATCGGTGCATCGCGCCTCACTTTGGTGATTGTTGCGACAAAATGCAAAAAGCCCGAAATGCGGCTTTGCGCCGCCTGTTTTTTGTTGTACCTTCTTCACACGTACCGCCCCTCGAAGCGGTTTTCACGAGACGCCGCCGTATCTTTATCCATTGGAGAATGTTTATGCTGCTCAAGACCAAAGTCCTTCCTCTCGCCGTCGCCCTCGCCTTTGCCGGCCATGCGGGCGCACAGGAAATCATCAAGATCGGCCACGTCGCCCCGGTCTCTGGCGCCAGCTCCCACCTGGGCAAGGATAACGAGAACGCGGCCAAGATGGCCATCGAGGATTTGAACGCCAAAGGCTTCAAGATCGACGGCAAAGCCGTCAAATTCGTGCTGGTGCCCGAAGATGACGCCGCCGATCCCAAGCAGGGCACGGCCGTGGCGCAAAAGCTCGTCGACGCCAAGGTCAACGGCGTCGTCGGCCACCTGAACTCGGGCACGACGATTCCCGCCTCGCGCATTTACTTTAATGCCGGCATTCCGCAGATTTCCCCCGCCGCCACCAACCCCACATATACCCAGCAGAAATTCAACACGGCCTTCCGCGTCGTGGCCAATGACAACAAGCTGGGCGGCACCCTGGGCGCGTATGCCGTAGGCAAGCTGCAAGCGAAGAAAATCGCCGTCATCGACGACCGCACGGCCTACGGCCAGGGCGTAGCGGAACAGTTCGTCAAGGGCGCCAAGAAGGCGGCGCCCGGCGTGCAAATCGTCGGCAAGGAATTTACAAATGCCAACGCGACGGATTTCAATGCCATTTTGACCAGCATCAAGTCGAAAAATCCCGACCTGATCTTCTTTGGCGGCATGGATTCCGTGGGCGGCCCCATGCTGCGCCAGATGAAGGCGCTGGGCATCAAGGCCAAGTTCATGGGCGGCGACGGCTTGTGCACGGAACCGCTGGGCAAGCTGGCGGGCGACGCCGTGGGCGAAGACATGGTCACCTGCGCGGAAGCGGGCGGCGTGACGGGCGCGCAGCAAAAAGGCATGGACGATTTCCGCGCCCGCTACAAGCAGAAATACAACATGGAAGTGCAGCTGTACGCGCCATACGTCTACGATGCCGTGATGACCATGGCCACCGCCATGGCCGACGCCAAATCGTCGAAACCGTCCGTCTACCTGCCCTTCCTGGCCAAGGTGCACTATCAGGGCGTGACGGGGCCGATCTCGTTCGACGCCAACGGCGACATCAAGGACGGCGCGCTGACCCTGTTCACGTATCGCGACGGCAAGAAGACCAAGATGGAAGTCGTCAAATAAGCGGCTGCCCGGCCACGTAAGCCAGTAAACCTTCGGCCAGCGCGTCGAAGGTGGCGCGGCAGCGCAGGCTGCCGCGCAAGTCTGCATGCATGGTGACCCAGGTTTCCATCGGCAGCGCAAACGCCTGCGGCAACACGCGCCGCAGGGCAGGATCGCGCGCCGCCAGCCCCGCCTGGCACACGCCGATGCCGGCGCCCGCGCGGATCAGGGCCAGTTGCGCCAGGTCGCTGTCGCTGCGCCAGGCAAAGTTGTCCCGCGTAAATCCCTGGAAGGCCGCGCCCGCGTTGCGCACGAAGGGGCTCGCCTCGTCGTAGCCGATGACGGCGTGTTGCGCCAGATCAAGCAATCCCGCCGGCGTGCCATGGCGCGCCAGGTAATCCGCGTGCGCATGCAGGCCCAGTTCGATCTCGCCCACCTTGCGCGCCACCAGCTGCTCCTGACGGGGACGCAGCATGCGCACGGCGATATCCGCTTCCCGGCGCAGCAAATCCTGCACCTTGTTGCTCAACACCAGTTCAATGACCAGGCCCGGATGGCGTTCGCGCAAGCGGGCCAGTATGGGCGGCAGCACTTCCACGCCCACCACTTCGCTGGCCGCGATGCGCACGACGCCGGCCACGCCCTGCCCCTGGCTGCTGGCGGCGCGCTCCATCAGGGCGGCCGTGTGCTCCATGGTTTCCGCATGGGGCCGCAACGCCAGCGCCACTTCCGTGGGCAGCAAGCCCAGCTGCGAACGCGTAAACAGGGTCGCGCCCAGCGCCTGTTCCAGCGCGGCGATATGCCGGCCGACGGTGGGTTGCGTAATGCCCAGCGCGCGGGCCGCGCCGGACAGGGAGCCATGCTTCAGCACGGCCAGCAGCGAACGATAGTATTCCCAGGCAATCGAATTGGTCATACATAAATGTATAGCCTGTGGTCGATACTCGTCAATTCCCAATTATCCTTGCGCGGCAGATACTGGTTCCATCAACCACACGGAGGTCAGGATGGAGAACACGAAAAACACGGCATTGGTACTGGGCGCCACGGGCGGCATCGGCGGCGAGATGGTGCGCCAGCTCCTGGCGGCGGGCTGGCAGGTACGCGCCCTGACGCGGGGAGAAACGCCGTCGCCGCGCGGCGATCACGTCGAATGGCTGCGCGGCGATGCGCTGGCGCGCGCGGACGTGCTGGCGGCCGCGAAAGGCTGCGCCGTCATCGTGCACGCCGTCAACCCGCCCGGCTACCGCCACTGGGGCCGGCTGGTGCTGCCCATGCTCGACAACACGATTGCCGCGGCGATGGCCGAAAACGCCACCATCGTGCTGCCTGGCACCGTCTACAACTTCGGCCCCGACGCCTTTGCTGTATTGACAGAGGACGTGCCGCAGCGCCCGCTCACGCGCAAGGGCGCCATCCGCGTGGCACTGGAAGCGCGGCTGGAATGGGCCAGCACGCAGGGCGCCAGGGTCCTGATCGTGCGGGCGGGCGACTTCTTCGGGCCACGCGCCGGCAATAACTGGTTTTCGCAGGGCCTCGTGAAACCGGGGCAGCCCGTGCGCAGCATCCTGTATCCGGGCGCGCCCGGCGTGGGCCACCAGTGGTCCTACCTGCCCGACGTGGCGCGCACGATGGTGCGATTGCTGGCCATGCGCGCCACCTTGCCCCCGTTTGCGCGCTTTCACATGGCGGGCCACTGGGACCACGACGGCCGGCAAATGACGGGCGCGATCGCCCGCGTGGTGGAACAGGCGACAGGATCTGCGCCCGCCATCCGGCGTTTTCCGTGGTGGCTGGTGGCGCTGGCGTCGCCGTTCGTGGCGACCCTGCGCGAAATGCGCGAGATGCGCTATCTGTGGCAAACGCCCTTGTCCATGGACAATGCGCGGCTGCTGGCCGTGCTGGGCCAGGAAGCGCATACGCCGCTCGACGAGGCGGTGCGGGCGACACTGGAGGGCATGGGGAATCTGAAGGCGGCAGGCAAAAAAAATGCGCCGGGATTGCCGGCGCGCTAATTGCAGGTACTGCGGCACAGATTATTTCTGTGCCAGTACCCATTTAACCAGGGTGTGGGCTTCCGCATCGCTCACTTGCGGGTTCGCTGGCATCGGGATCGCGCCCCAGGTGCCGGAACCGCCCTTCATGACTTTCGCCACGAGCTTGGCTTCCGCGTCTTTCTGACCGGCGTACTTGGCTGCCACGTCCTTGAACGCAGGACCCACCAGCTTCGTGCTCACCGCGTGGCAAGCCATGCAGTTTTTGGCTTTCGCCAGATCCGGATTGGCCAACGCTGCTTGCGATGCCAGAGCCGATACGGCCAATACACTCACCAACATAAAACGTTTCATTGTCTTTTCTCCAAAGTTACTTCCTGCGGCATTTTACTGTGTTTCCGCAGATGCACCACGAGCCCAGATCAAGCGTTTCAATGTAGTAACGCAATGTAGACGAGAGGCAGTCATATTCTGCCCCATCTGCGCGCCCATGACCATGTTGTTTGTAAGGCGATGTAACGACAGCCGGCCCCGCGCAGTCAAACGGGGCCGGCCGTCGCACTTACACAACAAATCAACGCTTCTTCAGTTGCGACAGATCACGCACGGCGCCACGGTCGGCCGACGTCGTCAGCGCCGCATACGCCTGCAGCGCCTGCGACACGTAGCGGTCGCGGTTGACGGGCAGCCAGGCCGCATCGCCCTTCGCTTCCATGGCGGCGCGGCGCGCGGCCAGTTCGGCATCCGTCACGCGCAGGTTGATCGTGCGCTCGGGGATGTCGATGTCGATGAAGTCGCCCTCTTCCACCAGGCCGATGGCGCCGCCTTCGGCCGCTTCCGGCGAGGCGTGGCCGATCACCAGGCCCGAGGAACCGCCCGAGAAGCGCCCGTCCGTGAACAGCGCGCACGCCTTGCCCAGGCCCTTCGACTTGATGTACGAAGTCGGGTACAGCATTTCCTGCATGCCGGGGCCGCCTTTCGGGCCTTCGTAGCGGATGATGACGACGTCGCCTTCATGCACGGTATCGGCCAAAATCGCTTCAACGGCGGAATCCTGGCTTTCGAACACGCGCGCCTTGCCCGAGAATTTCAAAATGCTTTCGTCGACGCCCGCCGTCTTGACGATGCAGCCCTTTTCGGCCAGGTTGCCGTACAAGACGGCCAGGCCGCCATCCTGCGAATACGCATGGGCCTTGTCGCGGATGCAGCCCGTGCTGCGGTCCGTGTCGACGGCCGCAAAACGCTCCGACTGCGAGAACGCCGTCTGCGTCGGCACGCCGCCCGGCGCGGCGCGGAACAGTTCATGCACGGCGGGGTTATCCGTGCACATGATGTCGTTTTGCGCGATGGCGTCGGCCAGGGTCGGCGCGTGGATCGTCGGCAGGGTGGTGTTGAGCAGGCCGGCGCGCGCCAGTTCGCCCAGGATGCCCACGATGCCGCCGGCGCGGTGCACGTCCTCGATATGGTATTTGTCCGTCATCGGCGCCACCTTGCACAGGCATGGCACCTTGCGCGAAATGCGGTCGATGTCGGCCATCGTGAATGCCACTTCCGCCTCGTGCGCGGCGGCCAGCAGGTGCAGTACGGTATTCGTCGAGCCGCCCATGGAAACGTCGAGCGCCATGGCGTTTTCAAACGCCGCCTTGGTGGCGATCGAGCGTGGCAGCACGGTGTAATCGTCCTGCTCGTAGTGGCGCTTGGCCAGTTCGACGATCAGACGGCCCGCGCGCAGGAACAGCTGCTGGCGGTCCGAGTGGGTGGCCAGGATGGTGCCGTTGCCGGGCAGGGCCAGGCCCAGCGCTTCCGTCAGGCAGTTCATCGAGTTAGCCGTAAACATGCCGGAGCAGGAACCGCAGGTGGGGCAGGCCGAGCGTTCGATTTCCGCCACGTCGGCGTCGGACACCGTGCTGTCGCCGGCCTTGATCATGGCGTCGACCAGGTCCAGCTTGATGATCTTTTGCGTGCCGTTGACCACCTTGACGACCTTGCCCGCTTCCATCGGCCCGCCGGAAATAAACACGACGGGGATATTGATGCGCATGGCGGCCATCAGCATGCCCGGCGTGATCTTGTCGCAGTTCGAGATGCACACCATGGCGTCGGCGCAGTGGGCGTTGACCATGTATTCGACGGAGTCGGCGATCAGGTCGCGCGAGGGCAGCGAATACAGCATGCCGCCGTGGCCCATGGCGATGCCGTCATCGACGGCGATGGTGTTGAATTCCTTGGCCACGCCGCCGGCCGCCTCGATTTCGCGCGCCACCATCTGTCCCAGGTCTTTCAGGTGCACGTGACCGGGCACGAACTGGGTGAACGAGTTGACGACGGCGATGATCGGCTTGTCGAAGTCGCCATCCTTCATGCCGGTGGCGCGCCACAGGGCGCGGGCGCCAGCCATGTTGCGGCCGTGGGTGGTGGTGCGGGAGCGGTATTGCGGCATGATGGACCTTCCAAAAGTGTTGGTGCCTGACTGTGCGGGTCTGCAGTAAAACCCTGCATGCAGTGGGGGTACGTCAGATTGCCTTGCGCGCGTCCCACTGTCAAATATATGATGCACGTGCCTGTGAGTCGTTTTACATATCACAGCAATCAATCCGCATGGAAACGCATATGAACCTCGAACTGCGCCAGCTGCGCTACTTTGTCACCGTCGCCGAAGAATTGCACTTCGGCCGCGCCGCCGCGCGCCTGCACATGACGCAGCCGCCGCTGTCGCAAACCATCATGGCCCTGGAAGAACTGCTGGGCGCGCCCCTGTTCGTGCGCACGCGCCGCGAAGTACAGCTGACGCCGGCCGGCAACGCCCTGCTGCCCGAGGCGCGCCGGCTGCTGGCGCAGGCGCAAGACTTGCCCGCCTTGGTGCAGCGGGCCGCGCAGGGCGAGGCGGGCCGCCTGAGCCTGGCTTTTGTCTCGTCGGCCGACTACAGCGTGCTGCCGCCGCTGCTGCGCGCGTATCAGACGGCTTATCCGCAAGTGCAGATCCAGCTGCAGGAGGCCACTTCCGACCTGCAACTGGACGAATTGCTGGCCGGGCGCACGGACGCGGGCTTGCTGATCCCGCCCCTGCCCGACAAGGCAAAAGGGGAACTCGATTACCTGCCCGTGCTGGCCGAGCCTCTGGTGCTGGCCGCGCCGTCCGGCCTCGCCATCCTGAACACGCCCGGTCCCGTGCGCCTGCGCGACGTGCCGCCCCTGCCCTTGATCATTTTCCCGCGCGCAATCTCGCCCGCCCTGCACGACGCCATCCTCGGCGTGTTCCGCGCGGCCGGCATCACGCCGCAGATCGGCCAGGAAGCGATCCAGATGCAAACCATCGTCAGCCTCGTCTCGGCTGGCATGGGCATCGCGCTTGTGCCACAATCGGTATCGAACCTGATGCGCCCCGGCGTAGAATACAGGCCGCTGCAGGACGCCACGCCGCTGGTCGAAACGGGCCTGGCCTGGCGCCGCGACAATCCGTCCGCCGTGCTGCAAGGCTTTCTGGCGCTGCTGCGCAAGCAGATCGGCGGTACTGCCAGTTAATAAATTAAGTGGCCGCTAAGGCAAAAAACCGCCGGCGCCCCCATACTACGCAACCTTGGCTTTAAACAAAGAAAGAAACCCCATGCTGATACACCCGATGCCCGACCCGATAGCCATCCAGATCGGCCCGCTCGCCGTGCACTGGTACGGCCTGATGTATGTGCTGGCCTTCGCCCTGTTCATTATCCTGGGCCGCGTGCGCATCAAGCAGCCGCATATCGCCGTGCTGGGCTGGAAGAAGGAGGACCTCGACGACATGCTGTTCTACGGCATGCTGGGCGTGGTGATCGGCGGTCGCCTGGGCGAAGTACTGTTCTACCGCCCCGAATACTTCCTGCACAATCCGCTAGAAATCTTCATGGTGTGGCATGGCGGCATGTCCTTCCACGGCGGCTTCCTCGGCGTCATCCTGGCCATGTACCTGTGGAGCCGCAAGGCGGGCCGCAACCTGTTCGACGTGCTCGACTTCATCGCGCCGCTGGTGCCGCTCGGCTACGCGGCCGGCCGCCTGGGCAACTTCATCAATGCCGAACTGCCGGGCCGCATCGCGCCGGATACCCTGCCGTGGGCCATGCAATGGCCGGGCATCCCGTATCCCGTGCATCCGTCGCCGATCTACCAGATGCTGGTCGACGGCATCCTGGTGTTCATCATCCTGTGGCTGTATGCGCGCAAGCAGCGTCCGCGCATGGCCGTGGGCGCCATGTTCACCCTGCTGTACGGCTGCGCGCGCTTCTTCACGGAATACTTCCGCACGCCGGACTGGGAAGTCGTGTGGCTGGGCGTGCCGATCACCTCGGGCCAGATGCTGTCCTTGCCGATGATCGTCGGCGCCATCGCGCTGCTGGTGTGGGCATATAAAAGCCAGGTGATGGGCACGCCGCCCACCAAGGCCCGCCCGGCCAACACGTAAAACCGCTGTTCCCCCGATGGCGCGCCAGGCAGGCGCGCCATCCCCCTCCTCCGGCAACCTTTCCCTCAAAGCAGCACAATTTCCTTGCGGAATGAATCTTCGCTTGCGATAGCGCAATGATCGCTTTACCCTGCAGCAAGAGCAGGGCATGCAATCATGCTGTGTTGGCAATTCGAGCGGGGAGTCCCATCCATGCAGTGTGCGAGGAAGACCACGACATTCTGGCTGGCGCTGGCGGGCGGCTACGTGCTGGCGCAACTGGCCTTGACGGCCTGGGCCGGGACGCGCGGCCCCGCCGTGAGCTACCTGTTCGGCGTGACGGCGCCACTGCTGGCGCTGGCCGCCTGCTGCCGCAACGCCAGCCTGAGCGCACCCGGCGTCGTGCGTACGGGCTGGGGCCTGTTTGCGGCCGCCATGCTGTTCTGGAGCGTGGGCATGGCCCTTTCCGCCTGGCAAGACCTGAGCGGCCATGTGGCTTCCGACACGACGTATTTCTCCGATTTTGCCTATTTCATGTATGGCGCGCCCTTGCTGCTGGCCATTTCCTCGGTCAGCGACCGGCACCCTTCGCGCACCCTGCAATGGCTGGACGCCGTGCAGGTATTGCTGGCAGCCTACCTGACCTATACGGCCATCTTTTCCGTCTCGCCCTTCGACCAGCGCTCGATCGCGCCGATACCCGCCAGCCTGCTGGTGACGACGTACAACGTGGAAAACCTCGTCCTGGCCTGCTGCGCCTCGCTGCGCCTGCTGGCGCACCGCCGCGATGGCGCACAAGGGCGTTTCTACCTGCTGCTCAGCGTGTTCCTGTGGTGCTACGCCGCCTGCGCGGGTGCCTATAATTACCTGACCCTGCACGCGCTGGCCGAATCCGGTCCCAGCGAGGTACTGCCCAGCCTGCCTTTCCTGCTGCTGGCGGTGCTGGCCATGCGCGTGCAGCCGGGCGAGGAAGAAGCGCGGCCGCCGCGGCCGTTGACCTTGCTAATCGACAACTTCAGTCCCATCTTCTTCACGGCAGCCCTGCTGGGACTGGGATTCGTCGTGCTGCGCGAGCATTTTTACCTGGCAGCCAGCGCCCTGTTCGTCGCGCTGCTGGTCCACGCGCTGCGCTCGGCCACCCTGCAAAGCCGCTACATGCAAAGCGAACTGGCCTTGCGCGCGGCGCATGACAAGCTGGAAAAGCTGTCGCTGACGGATGGCTTGACGGGCATCGCCAACCGGCGCTGCTTCGACCAGACCCTGCAGCTGGAGTGGCAGCGCGCCGCGCGCAACCAGCAACCGCTGGCGCTGCTGATCATCGATATCGATTTCTTCAAAAGCCTCAACGATACCTTCGGCCACCCGTATGGCGATGCCTGCCTGGTGCAGATCGCGGCGGCCCTGCATTCCGCGCTGCCGCGCGCCAGCGACCTGGCGGCCCGCTTCGGCGGCGAGGAGTTTGCCGCCATCCTGCCCGCTACCGATGGCGCGGGCGCGCTGGCGGTGGCGCACAAGATGCAGGAAGCGATCGCCGCGGCCGCCATCGCCCATGCGCCATCGCGCGGCGGCCTGGTCACCGCCAGCATCGGCCTGGCCTTGAATGACGCAGGACAAACACCGGAAGAGTTGCTGGCCGCCGCCGACCAGGCCCTGTACCGGGCCAAGCAGAATGGCCGCAACCGGGTCGAAGGCTAGCCTGTCAGCTTGCCGGTAATGACTTTCCATTGCGCCGGCGTCACGGGCGTGATCGACAGCCGGCTGCCTTTCTTGAGCAGCAGCATGTCTTCCAGCTCCGGCATCTGGCGCATCTCGGACAGGGGCAGCAGCGCCGTCTTCTTCAGGCCGCGCACGTCGACGCTGATCCAGCGCGGCTGCTCTGGCGTGGCCTTCGGATCGAAATACTTTCCGCCTTCTTCAAACTGGCTGTGATCCGGATACGCCGTGCTGGCCACTTCGGCCACGCCCGCCACGCCCGGCTGCGGACAGCTGGAATGGTAGAACAGCACGCCATCGCCCGGCTGCATGCCATCGCGCATGAAGTTGCGCGCCTGGTAGTTGCGCACGCCAAACCACGGCATGGTGTGCTGCGGCGCGGCCATCAGGTCATCGATGCTCACCTCGTCGGGTTCGGACTTCATCAGCCAGTACTGTGTCATTGCATTCCCCAGGTCAAATAGTCAAAGCAACAGGCGTAAAAAAACGGTTGAGCATGATGCTGCAACCGTTTTCTTTGTACTGCAAATTGGGCCCCGCCTGTGCCGCTATGCCGGCATCCCGAACCAAACGGTTCAAGGTGGTCACGTTAGTTCAATTTCGGGTTCGTCGAACGAGCGACGCTCACTCCCATCAAACAAAATTCGCAACCGATGCGCATAAATGGTTCAAGGAATATATGGCAATCGCGAACACCGCAGGGTAGACCCAAGTTTACTCCTTTGATCGCGCATCGCAAAGACAAATCGTAGCGTGTCCGCTTAAAAAAGGTTTTCCTGGGGCGTCAGTGCGCTATCCAGAACCGTGTGCATGGCCGAGATTTTCTGCTTCACTTCCAGTATCGTCAATTCCGACAGCGGACCTTGCGGCGACTTCACGGAGAGGAATTCCGCGGCCACGCCCAGGGCGGCCAGCACGGCGATGCGGTCGTTGCCCTTGACCTTGCCCGCGTCGCGGATGGCTTTCATTTTGCTATCGAGATAGATCGCCGCTTCGCGCAGCGCGCGCTCTTCGCCATCGCGACACACCATGCTGTAGGACTGGCCCATGATATTGACATCGACACGCGGCATTACGCTTCCTTCTCGTTCTCGGCAATATAGGCGCCCGCTTCCGAAGCGGCTTGCTCCAGGCCAGCTTGCACCAGTTCGGGAATTTTTTCCAGCAACGCTTCCACCCGCTCCTGCGCCTCGCGCATGCGTTGCACATACAGGGCGTTGTCGGCGGCCAGCGCGGCATTGTCCTTGCGCAATTGCGCGTTTTCACGGCGCAGCGCATGGGTCATTTCGGCCAGCAGGCCTATTTTGTCGGATAATTCGTTGAATTCGGAAATCATCCCGCCACTATAGGGCGGACGCTCCATGGGCGTCAATCGAATCACGCCGCTGTCACACATATTTACATCAATGCAGGGCAGTTGGCGGACAATACACACTTTTTCCGGCGCTTTTCGCCATCTGCACGCATCCGCCGGCGCCGCGATGGCAGCGTTTTACTCGTCGACGTAATCGGGTTCGATATCGAGACCGCCATAGCGGTTTTCGCAAGAGCGGCGCACCAGCGTCTGTTGTCCGCCCTTGCCGTCAAGCACCATCGTCAAGTCGCGGCAAGTACGGTGGTAGCTGCCAGGTTTGGCGTCCGTCCCCGAGGGCGTCAGGCGCACTGCCAGCGGTGCCGCATTGCCCAAGCCCTTGTTGCTCCACTGACGCGTCTTGCCATCCTCTTCATCCTTCAAGGTGCGCACGGCGGCCGTCAGCAAGGCTTGTTTTTCCTTCGCATTCAGCTTGGCGACCGTCACGTCGGACAGGAAAGGCCGATATACGACGGGCGCCGGGTCCTTGCCCTGCACATCCCAACGGCCGCTGTTCTGCGAACAGGTGCGGCGGCTCAGGTCTTGCGACTTGTCGCCCGCCGTGACGACGAATTTCAGGTCGCGGCAGACGTGCGCCTTCAGGCTGTGTTCCGTCATGCCGGAGTTGCTGAAGTTATACGTGACTTTCACCAGCACGCCGCGGTCGCCGCCGTTGTCCCACACATGCGCTTCCTGGTCGTCGTCATCCTTGTTCAAGTCGTTGAACAAGTCATTGAGCAGCATTTCCTTCTCCAGCGGGGTCAGGGCCGCCACGGTGATTTCGTCGACGATGGTGGGCGTTTGCGCGGCGGCATTGCCCAGGCAGGCGAGGCCGACGAGGGCGGCGCCCAGCAGGCGCAGGGCGGGGCGGGAAAGCGGGAATGGCATGGTGTTCTTTCTGGCGCGAGCGGTGATATGTGGCGATATTGATATGCAATTGCAATCATCTTATCAAATTTCATAGTCAAACTCTGTTTCCTGTGCGTACAGGAACACCCCCTCTCCGAACGACATGCTAGAGTCGCGCCTGTTGCTGACGCCCGGGAACGAGGCTTGTGCTGGCGCAAACCCTGTGTAGATGCAGGCTCTGCTCAGCATCTATCTATATGTTCCCTTTGAATAAGCCCTTGAAGTTGACCCTTAGCGTCCCTATAATTAGCACTCGTTAGTAGAGAGTGCTAACAAACTCTTTCGTAGCAATCCTCAGGACATGATGGTGTATGCCGGACAACAGCAGGGAACGCTACGCGGCGGGCGACGCCGCGATGCCACCACTGCCCAGCGCCGGCACGCACCCGATGCCATGGGGTTTGCTTGACCGTTGCGGGCTGCTTTCAACGGCGGTCACTGAAAGCAGGCCTGGCGCTGCGCCAGGAATGTATTCATTTAGCAACATTTATCCATTGAACTTTAAGGAGTTTTGTATGAATCTGCGCCCATTGAACGATCGCGTCATCGTCAAACGCCTCGACCAGGAAACCAAAACTGCGTCCGGCCTCATCATTCCTGATGCAGCTGCTGAAAAACCGGATCAAGGCGAAGTCCTTGCCGTAGGCAATGGCAAGATTCTCGACGACGGCAAAGTCCGTCCTCTGGATGTCAAAGTGGGCGACCGCGTCCTGTTCGGCAAGTACGCCGGCCAAACCGTCAAAGTTGACGGCGATGAGCTGCTGGTCATGCGCGAAGAAGACATCATGGCGATCGTCGTCAAGTAATTGTTTCCACGTTGTAGACAGATACATCCCGAAACTCAGGAGAATTGAACATGGCAGCTAAAGAAGTAGTATTCGGCGACGCAGCGCGCGCCAAGATGGTCGAAGGCGTCAACATCCTCGCCAACGCAGTCAAAGTAACGCTGGGCCCGAAAGGCCGCAACGTGGTCCTGGAGCGCTCGTTCGGCGCCCCTACCGTCACCAAGGATGGTGTTTCGGTAGCGAAAGAAGTTGAACTCAAAGACAAGCTCATGAACATGGGCGCGCAAATGGTCAAGGAAGTTGCTTCCCGCACCAGCGACAACGCCGGCGACGGCACCACCACCGCAACCGTGCTGGCACAAGCCATCGTGCGCGAAGGCATGAAGTTCGTTGCCGCCGGCATGAACCCGATGGACCTGAAGCGCGGTATCGACAAGGCTGTTGCTGCGACCGTCGAAGAACTGGCGAAAATCGCCCGTCCTTGCACCACGACCAAGGAAATCGCCCAGGTTGGCGCGATCTCGGCCAACTCGGACTACTCGATCGGCGAGCGTATCGCTGAAGCGATGGAAAAAGTCGGCAAAGAAGGCGTCATCACCGTAGAAGACGGCAAGTCGCTGAACGACGAGCTGGACATCGTTGAAGGCATGCAGTTCGACCGCGGCTACCTGTCGCCATACTTCATCAACAACCCAGAGAAACAAGTTGCCGTACTGGACAGCCCATTCGTCCTGCTGTGCGACAAGAAAATCTCGAACATCCGTGACCTGCTGCCGGTACTGGAACAAGTCGCAAAAGCTGGCCGTCCACTGCTGATCATCGCGGAAGACATCGAAGGCGAAGCGCTGGCGACCCTGGTTGTGAACAACATCCGCGGCATCCTGAAAACTTGCGCAGTGAAAGCCCCTGGCTTCGGCGACCGCCGCAAAGCCATGCTGGAAGACATCGCTGTCCTGACCGGCGGCCAGGTGATCGCTGAAGAAGTCGGCCTGACCCTGGAAAAAGTGACCCTGGCCGAACTGGGCCAGGCAAAACGCATCGAAGTGGGCAAGGAAAACACCATCGTTATCGATGGCGCCGGCGAAGCTGCCTCGATCGAAGCACGCGTGAAACAAGTGCGCGTACAGATCGAAGAAGCGACCTCGGACTACGACCGTGAAAAACTGCAAGAGCGCGTCGCCAAACTGGCTGGCGGCGTTGCCGTGATCAAGGTTGGCGCAGCCACCGAAGTCGAAATGAAAGAGAAAAAAGCCCGCGTTGAAGATGCTCTGCACGCAACGCGCGCTGCCGTGGAAGAAGGCATCGTGCCAGGCGGCGGCGTAGCCCTGCTGCGCGCACGCGCCAACATCACGGTCAAGGGCGACAATCCTGATCAAGACGCTGGTATCAAGATCGTCCTGCGCGCAATGGAAGAGCCACTGCGCATGATCGTGCAAAACGCCGGCGAAGAAGCTTCGGTCGTCGTGGCAGCCGTCCTGGCTGGCTCGGGCAACTACGGCTACAACGCTGCCAACGGCACGTATGGCGACATGGTTGAAATGGGCGTCCTGGACCCAGCCAAAGTGACCCGTTCGGCGCTGCAAAACGCCGCTTCGATCGCTTCGCTGATGCTGACAACCGACTGCATGGTCTGCGAAATCGCTGACGACAAGGCAGGCGGCGGCATGGGCGGCGGCATGGGTGGCATGGGCGGCATGGGCGGCATGGACGGCATGATGTAATGTCCGGCGGCCAGTCGCGCAGGCGACGGCGCGACCGGCCGCATACGCAGGGACAGGGCTGGCAGACCAAAAGCTGCCAGCGCCTCCCGGCGGCCCCGAAAGCCACCTTCTACGGAAGGTGGCTTTTTTTCGCCTGGCGCCCCCTCAGTTATGGCCGAGGCTCTCCGGATACACGATGGCCGATGCATAATCAATGCGCTTCTCCATATCATCGGGCGGCAGGCTGTTCGCGGCATATTTGATACCGGTAGCCAGCAACGTCATGCTATGCCGCCCGAATGCCCCGACATCAACGTCGGGAAAAGTCATGCGGATGTCGCGCCGGTGATCACGCGTTTGATTGAATTTGGTCGATACCTTGCGGACAAACGACAGCGCCTCGCCATCAAGATACACACGGTAGATATTCGGATCCGTCGTCACCACGCACTCGCGCCAGTGCAAGAAGAACCAGCCGGTTGCCGGGCTGGGATCAAAGGCAATCGTTGCGCGCACATCGCACGCCTTGCTGCTATACGCCAGATGTTGCGCCAAGCCCCCTCCCAGCGAGTGGCCTACCAGGTCGATGGGCGCTTGCACGCCCTCGGACCTGTCCTTGGCTGCCTTGCAGACAGGCGACGATGTCGTCTTCGGCAACACCCGCACCAGCGCTTCGATCAGGCGGCCCCCTTCTATACGGGCCTCGCTAAACTGGGGATTGGCGCCTACTCCAAAATCGACGTTGCTGAAGTTGGCGATCCAGTCGCTGCGCCACTCATACCTGGTATTTTCCGTACCGCGAAAGGCCAGCACCGCCTCCAGCGGGCGGCCCGACGCGTCCAGCCTGATGTAAGTCTCATATTGCAAGCCCCTGGCGCCACGGCAAGGTTGCAGCGGGCGACCTTGTTCCCCCGCCGGCTGCATGCCCAGTTTCCTGATAAGTTGCTGGTTCAGCCGAAACCACCCATCGGGCAAGCCGCTGCGCAAGGGGGGCGCGTCCGTGGCGGTAACATAATCGCAGGCGCGCTCCCGGCGCTCCGACACATCAAGATCACGCCGGTAAACTGCTTCGGCCATGTCGGCATGCTTGGATATCTGGCGCAGCATGGCAAGCGCCTCAGCGGTCGACAGGGTCTTTTCCACAGCGCCGGCAGCAGTATGCGCCGATTCATGGAGCGTTGGAAACTGCTTGCCCGTGCTTGCGCACGCGGCCAGAAAACATGACGCAATAAGCAGCGCCGTACGTTTGATCATGTTCATCGTTTCTCCGTGGACGTTGATGTGCTGAACCCAAACCCGGACATTCCGTGCCTCGCCAGCGCAACAGACAGCCTGCAACAGGACGTCTGCACCAAAGTTAGCACATAAGCAATTTCATACAAGCATGAATTGATTCAATTTAGAAATTTCATGGGGCTATGTTTTTTAATAACAGATCAAAGGCAAACCGAAGGCAGGAGCGACCAGCCCTGGATGCGGTACCCGCCCCGTGAACAGCTGCTTACCTGCCCCGGCAATTGCCCACCTGCACGTTTTGCTTTAGCATGGCCGCCATCGTCCTTCTTTCTCACGTCCACCATCATGCCGCCACGCGCCTCCTCTTCCAAAACCACCATCATCGCCGGCATCCTGGCCGGCTTGCTGGCCGCCGGACTCGGCGCGTTCTACCTGCACCAGCAGCCCGCGCCGCACGGTGATCAGGCCCCGGCCGCGAGCAGCCAGGCGGCGCCGGAGCAGAACGCGCGCGCCGTCGATGCCTTGATGGCTTTGCCGGAAATCAAGGCCTGGTCGGCGCATATCGAAAAGGCGTCGGGCGGCCGCGCCCATGGCGCCGTGATGGAAACGTCGCCCGAGACGCGCCTCGTCGATGGCGTCGCCTGCTATCAGCTGAGCTTTTTCGAAAGCACGCCCGACGCGGCGCACCGCTGGGAGAGTTTCGTCGTCACGCCCGACGGCAAGCGCATCCTCGTCGACGACATCGTCAGCGGCGACTTGATCAGCCTGGAACAATGGCGCAAGGACAACGCGCCCATGCAGCGCGTCGCCACGCAGTAACGCCCCTGCGCCGGCTGCGGGCACGATGGCCAGGGGCGCTTGCCTTGCAGCGCAGGCTTTACTTTCTGGCATCGAAGCCCGATACTCGCCCACATGCCTGCCATCACTGTCCGTCCCCTCGCGCCAGACGACGTTGCCGCCTACCGCGCGCTGCGCCTGGCCGGCATCGCCGAACTGCCCGCCGTCTTCTGCACCACGCATGCGGCGGAAAGCGGCTTGCCGCTGGCACAGATAGCCCAGCGCTTGCGCGCCACTTCCCACCAAATAATATTTGGCGCTTTCAACGCAGAACAATTGATCGCGCTGGCCGGCCTGCGCCGCGAACCGATTGCCGTCGTGCATGACAAGGCCAGCCTGTGGGGCGTGTACGTGGCGCCGCAGGCGCGCGGGCGCGGCGCGGGACGGCAACTGGTGCAGGCCGCCATCGCCCATGCCTGCGCCATTCCCGAACTGGGCCGCGTGCGCCTGGCCGTGGCGCAGGACAACCACGCGGCATTGACCCTGTACCTCGGTTGCGGTTTTACCCTGGAAGACTGTCCCGCACCGGATGGCATGCTGCAAATGCAGCTGTGGCTGCCCCGCCCGGCGCGCGCAAGTGCCGAAAGTAGTGTCTTTATGAAAATCAATACCTTACAAATCTCTGCGAAATAGCGGACAGGCCGTTTTTTCTGTTGCAAGCAAACGCGGCAGGCCTTAGCATCGCGGCTTACAAAAAAAACTTGGGGGAGAGCCAATGTCATCGGCCGAGACACAAACCGCCACGGGCAAAATGCCGCGGCAAATACCGTACATCATCGCCAACGAAGGCTGCGAACGCTTCAGCTTCTATGGCATGCGCAACATCCTGACGCCATTCCTCATCAGCACCCTGCTGCTGATGATCCCGATCGACCAGCGCACGGGCGAAGCCAAGCACGTCTTCCACACCTTCGTCATCGGCGTGTATTTCTTCCCGCTGCTGGGCGGCTGGCTGGCCGACCGCTTCTTTGGCAAGTACAACACCATCTTCTGGCTCAGCCTCGTGTATTGCGCCGGCCATGCCTGCCTGGCCCTGTTTGAAAACAGCGTCAACGGCTTCTATTTCGGCCTGTTCCTGATCGCCTTCGGTTCCGGCGGCATCAAGCCCCTTGTCGCCTCGTTTGTCGGCGACCAGTTCGACCAGACCAACAAGCACAAGGCCAAGCTGGTATTCGACCTGTTCTACTGGATCATCAACTTCGGCTCCTTCTTCGCGTCGCTGCTGATGCCGATGTTCCTGCGCGACTTCGGTCCGTCGATCGCCTTCGGCATCCCCGGCCTGATGATGCTGGCCGCCACCATCGTCTTCTGGATGGGCGCCAAGAAATACGTGCACGTGCCACCGGCGCCGCCGAATCCCGATTCGTTCACCCGCGTGGCCCGCACGGCCCTGCTGGCGCGCGTCGACGGCGGTTCGCGTCCCGGCCTGTACGTGGCCTACGTCGGCGTGATCGGCGCCCTGTATGCGTTCTACAGCATTCCCGAATGGGGCTTCGTGATTGCCGCGTGTACCGCGCTGGTATTGCTGCTGGCCTTCGGCAGCATCGGCACGGCCATGCAGCTGGAACGCGCACGCGGCATCCACCCGGACGAAGCCGTCGAAGGCGTGCGCGCCGTGCTGCGCATCCTCGTCATCTTCGCCCTCGTCACGCCGTTCTTCTCGCTGTTCGACCAGAAGGCCTCGACGTGGATCGTGCAGGCGAACACCATGGAAAAACCAAGCTGGTTCCTGCCGGCGCAGATGCAGGCGCTGAACCCGATGCTGGTGATGCTCTTGATCCCGTTCAACAACCTGGTGCTGTACCCGATGCTGAACCGCTTCGGCCTGGAAGCGACGGCCCTGCGCCGCATGACGGCCGGTATCGGCTTTTCCTCGCTGGCGTGGATCGTCATCGGTCTGCTGCAGCTGGCCCTCGACAGCGGTAATGCCGTCTCCATCATGTGGCAGATCCTGCCGTACGCCCTGCTGACGTTCGGCGAAGTGCTGGTCTCGGCGACGGGCCTGGAGTTTGCGTACAGCCAGGCCCCCGTGTCCATGAAGGGCGCCATCATGAGCTTCTGGAACTTGTCGACCACGGTGGGCAACCTGTGGGTGCTGATCGTCAACCGCAGCGTCATGAACGAAGGCGTGATCGGCAAGATCGCCGAGAGCGGCATCAGCGTGACGGCTTTCCAGATGTTCTTCTTCGCCGCCTTCGCCGCCGTCGCCATGCTGGCCTTCGGCCTGTATGCGAAGCGCTACAAGATGGTGGACAACTACCGCCAGGCAGTCATCCCGGCGAAAGCGTGATGCCGGTTTGATGTAACGCAAAAGGGCGCCCTCGGGCGCCCTTTTTTACGTCGTCACCGTCGGCCCATCGCGCCCCGTGCGGGCGCGGATCTGCGCCACTGTTTCCGCCACGGCGATCAGCCCCGCCAGCGCTTGCTGGGTCGGCAAGTCATGCTGCGCCGGATCGGCTGCATAACGCTCCAGGTACAGGCGCAGGGTGGCGCCCTCGGTGCCCGTGCCGGACAGGCGCAGCACGATGCGCGCGCCGTCCGTCATGATGATGCGGATGCCCTGCTGCGTCGCCACCGAACCGTCAACGGGGTCCGTGTAGCTGAAATCGTCGGCCAGCGCCACCGTGTAGCCACCCAGCACCTGGCCCGGCAAGGCGGCCAGCTGGTCGCGCACGGCCTGCATCAGCTGCGCCGCGCCAGCGCTGTCGATGTCTTCGTAATCGTGGCGCGAATAGTAATTGCGGCCAAGGGCCGTCCAGTGGGCGCGCACGATCTCTTCCACCGATTGTTTTTTCTCCGCCAGCAGGTTGAGCCAGAACAGCACAGCCCACAGGCCATCCTTTTCGCGCACGTGGTTCGAGCCCGTGCCGTAGCTCTCTTCGCCGCACAGGGTGGCCATGCCGGCGTCGAGCAGGGTGCCGAAGAATTTCCAGCCCGTTGGCGTCTCGTAGCACGGTATGCCCAGCGCGCCAGCGACCCGGTCGGCCGCGCCCGACGTGGGCATGGAGCGGGCGATGCCTTTCAGCCCGGCGCGGTAGCCGGGCGCCACGGTGGCGTTGGCGGCCAGGATGGCCAGGCTGTCCGAGGGCGTCACGTCGAAGCGGCGGCCGACGATCATGTTGCGGTCGCCGTCGCCATCCGAGGCGGCGCCGAAGTCGGGCCCATCGTCGGCCGCCATGATGGCGATCAATTCCTGCGCGTTGACAGGATTCGGGTCCGGGTGGCCGCCGCCGAAATCTTCCAGGGGCACGCCGTTGATGACGCTGCCCTTGGGCGCGCCCAGCATGCCTTCCAGGATGGCCGTCGCATACGGTCCGGAAACGGCGTGCATGCCGTCGAAGCAGATGCGCAAGCCGCCCGCGAACAGGGCGCGGATGGCGTCGAAGTCGAACAGCTGCTGCATCAGTTCCGCGTAATCGAGCACCGGGTCGATCACTTCGACCGTCATCTGCTCGATGCGCACAGTGCCCAGGGCGTCGAGGTCGATGTCGGCCGCGTCGCTGATGCGGTATTCGCTGATCGTTTGCGTGCGCGCAAACATGGCTTCCGTGACCTTCTCGGGCGCCGGGCCGCCGTTCGCGATGTTGTACTTGATGCCGAAATCGCCATCGGGGCCGCCCGGATTATGGCTGGCCGACAGGATCAGGCCGCCGCTGGCGCCATGCTTGCGGATGACGCAGCTGACGGCCGGCGTCGACAGGATGCCGCCTTGCCCCAGCAGCACGCGCGCGTAGCCGTGCGCGGCCGCCATGCGCAGCACCGTCTGGATAGCCGCGCGGTTGTAATAGCGGCCGTCGCCGCCCAGTACCAGGGTCTGGCCACGGCAGTCGCCCAGCGTGTCAAAAACGCTCTGCACGAAGTTTTCCAGGTATTGCGGTGCGCTGAAGACAGCCACCTTCTTGCGCAAGCCCGAAGTGCCGGGCCGCTGGCCAGCTATCGGCGCCGTATTGATGATTTGTATAGCCATCTTGCCTCCATATTAACTTCCCATGTTAACGCATGCCAGGCAAGCGGCAAAGCGTTGTACATCTGCCACGGTGCGCCAAGCCGCTTAGCGCCACATCCCGGCATGACATATAATGAGAATCATTCTCAAATGCGGCATTCCTGGCTGCGGACTCATACATCGGACGCCGTGGTTGCACGCTATTACCAAGAACTGTTGAACTTTTGCTGGCGCAGCTTGCGCAACCGCGAGGCCGCTGCCGACCTGGTGCAGGAAAGCTATGCGCGCGTGCTGGGCGAAGCGGCCGTGCGCGAACCGCGCGCGCTGCTGTACCGCACGGCGCGCAATCTGCTGATCGACCAGCACCGCCGCGCCGCCTTGCGCCAGCACGAGGAGCTCGATGCCCTGCCGGAGGCCGCGCATCCGGCCGCCCCCCGTCATCTGCAGCCGGAGCAGGCGCTGGAAAGCAGCCAGGACTGGCAAGCCTGCGTGGCCGCCATCGACGCCTTGCCGCCCCGCTGCCGCGACGCCTTCGTGCTGCACGTGTTCGAGGAATTGCCGCACGCGCAAATCGCCGCGCGCATGGGCATTTCCGTGAGCATGGTGGAAAAACATATTGCGCGCGGCATGCTCAGTTGCCAGGCGCAGTTGCATTCTTTGCGGGAAGCCACATAATGGCGCCCATGACCGCCCACCCGCCCCGCCATGATTTCGGCCCCTCTGCCCAGGAGCAGGCGGACTTGCACGAGTACGCCGACTTTGCCGCCACGCAAGATGGCGTGGCGCTGGCGGCCGCCACCTGGTTCAGCCGGCGCGGCAACCTCGATGCACAGGGCCAGTCGGAGTTTGCCGCCTGGCTGGCGGCCGATGCGCTGCACGCGCAAGCGTATGCGCAGCTGCAGCAGACCCGCCGCGCAGCGCGCAAGATTCCCGCGCAGGTCGCCGCGCGCTGGGCGGTGCCCCCGGCGGCGGCGGCGCCATTGCCCCGCCGCCCGTTTCTGCGCTCCCTGCGCTCCCTGCGCGCGCTGCCGTATGCGGCCGCCGCCATGCTGCTGCTCGGCGTGGGCGTGGGCGGCTACCAGTGGTGGCAGCAGCAAGCCGTGTTCAGCCAGTCGTATGCCACGGCGCGGGGCCAGCGCCTGGCCGTCGCCCTGCCCGACGGCAGCCTGATGCAGCTCGATACGGCCACGCAACTGCACGTCACCCTGTACCGCCAGCGCCGCGAAGTGCGCCTGGCGCACGGCGAAGCGCTGTTCCAGGTGCAAAGCAGACAGGGCCAGCCCTTCGACGTGCTCAGCGGCCCCTTGACGGTGACGGTGGTGGGCACGCAGTTTGCCGTACGCAACACCCTGGCCCAGGACGGCCAGTTGCGCGTGGCCGTGCAGCATGGCCAGGTGCGCGTGGCGGGTAGGCGGCAAGAGCAGGTCGACCTGACGGCCGGCCAGGGCGTCAGCAGCGATGCCGGCGGCCGCCTGTCGGCCATCGCCAGCCTGGCCCCGGGCAGCGTGGCGTCGTGGCGCGACGGCAGGATCACCTTCGACAATGTGCCGCTGGGCGCGGCGCTGGCCGAGTTCGAACGCTATGGCGACACGGGCTTCGTCGTGCGCGATCCCGCCGTCGCCAGGCTGCGCATCGGCGGCAGCTTCAACCTGACCCAGCTGGACCGTTTCGCCGCCGCCCTGCCGCAGCTCTTGCCCGTACACGTCGTACGCGATGGCGCCGTCAGCGAGATCCGCATGGCGCCGAAAGCCGCCGCGCAGGCGCCGGCCATGCACCTGCAAAAAAACAAATGAAAATAATTCGCATTCGCAGGTGAGGGTTTTCTCCGCTGCCGCGTCTACCAAGTTAATCGACAATAAATTAACCTGGAGAAATGCAACATGTGGTCCCCCCGCCTCAATCTGACACCCGCTCCCCTCGCCCTGGCCGCCATGCTGGCCTTGGGCAACATCCCCCTGGCACAGGCGCAAACCTTGTCCCCCGTCAAACTGGCCATCGCCGCCCAACCGCTGGGGCAAGCCCTGAATGAGCTGGCGCGGCAAGCCAATCTGCAACTGCTGTTTGCGCCGGAACTGGTGGCCGGCAAGACGGCGCCCGCCGTCAGCGGCACCCTGAGCGTGGCCGACAGCCTGGAGCGCCTGCTGGCCGGCAGCGGCCTGGCCGCCAGCATCGACGGCAACAGCGTCATCATCCGCCCCGCGCCCGCCGCCACGGGCAAAGTGGCGACCCTGGCGGAAATCACCGTCAGCGCGCGCCAGGACGCGACCATCGATACCGAGCTGACGAAGTCGTATGCGGCGCAAGCGGTGAGCATCGGCAAGGGCCGGCAAAGCCTGCGCGACATTCCCCAGTCCGTCTCCGTGCTGACGCGCCAGCAGCTGAACGACCAGAATTTGCTGAACCTGGACGACGCCATGCGCGGCGTGACGGGCATCACCGTCGAAGCGAGCAGCACGGGCGGCAACCACGGCAATTTTTACTCGCGCGGCCATGCGCTCGACGCGGTACAGGTCGATGGCGTGATGACGCCCGCCAGCACGGGCAACGACCTGTCGGCCGGCTACGGCCTGGCCATCTATGACCGCGTGGAAGTGCTGCGCGGCCCCGCCGGCCTGTTCCAGGGCGCGGGCGACCCGGGCGGCACCATCAACCTGGTGCGCAAGCGGGCGCGCGACACCTTCGCCGCCAGCGGTGTGCTCAGCGCGGGTTCCTGGGACCGCTATTATGCGGAAGCGGACGTCACTGGCCCCCTGAGCGCGGACGGCAAGGTGCGCGGCCGCCTGGTGGCCGCGTATGAACACCGGCGCTCCTTCGTCGACCACGTGTATGCGGAAAAACCGCTGCTGTACGGCACCGTCGCCATCGACCTGGCGCCGGGCACCGTGCTGACGGGCGGCGTCACCTGGCAGGAATACAAGGGCCGTCCCGCCTTCGGCCTGCCCGCCTATGAAGACGGGCGCCTGCTGGACGTACCCCGCTCGACCTACCTGGACCCGGCCTGGAACCACATCACGGAAAAGGTCACGGAATATTTTGCCGAACTCGATCACAAGCTGGACAACGGCGGCCAGTTCAAGGTGACCGCCCTGTCCCGCGAACAGGACGAACCATCGCGCCATTTCGGCTGGTCCGATTGTTCGGCAGACCCTGTCACGGGCGACAGCTGCCTGAAAACCTGGAGCTACCGCAGCCACTGGAAGACGCAGGGACTCGATGCTTTCCTGGCCACGCCCTTCCAGGCGTTCGGCCGCAGCCACGACCTGATCGTGGGCACCGACTACCGCCAGGTGCACAAGAATTTCCGCTACGGCGGCGGCAAGGTCACCCCGATCAACATCTACCATCCGGATAACAATATCCCCCAGCCCAGCTACACTTTTACTGACGGTAATGACAACCGCACCAAACAGTTCGGCCTGTACGCGCGCACCCGCCTGCAGGCAACGGACCGGCTGGCCGTCAACCTGGGCGGGCGCCTGACGCACTGGGACAACCATGCCGTCAACCGCAATACGTATTTCAACCAGTTCACCGACGTCAGCAACACCATCAAGGCCAAGTTCACGCCGTACGCGGGCCTGGTCTATGAGCTCGACAAGCAGGTGTCGGCCTACGGCAGCTACACGCGCATCTTCTCGCCCCAGACCACCACGGACGCAGCCGGCCAAACCCTGAAGCCGCGCACGGGCCAGCAATTCGAACTGGGCTTGAAGGCGGAACTGTTCGACAAGAACGTCAATGCGCATGCGGCCCTGTTCCGCATGGAAGACGAGAACCGCGACATGCCCGATCCGGCCAACCCGCTGTTTTCCATCGGCGCCGGCAAGATGCGCAGCCAGGGCCTGGAAGCCGAGCTGAGCGGCAGCCCCCTGCCGGGCTGGAACATCACGAGCGGCTATTCCTACACCAGCACGCGCACCCTCGAAGGCAGCGATGACCAGAAAGCGCAACTGTATTCCTTCATCGCGCCTCGCCACAACTTCAACCTGTGGTCCAATTACCGGCTCGCCGGCGCGCTCGACAAGATCAGCGTGGGCGGCGGCTTGCGCAGCGTCAGCAGCATGTACCGCCTGAACGGGCCCGTGAAATTCGAACAGGGCCCCGTCACCACGGTGGGCTTGCAGGCGGGCTACCGCCTCAGCCCCACGCTGGAGCTGTCGTTGACGGTGAACAACCTGTTCGACAAAAAATACTACACGCGCGTGTGGGCCGCGTATGGTTCCAACTTCTATGGCGAACCACGCAATGCCATGCTGACCCTGCGCGGCCAGCTGTAAAGCCCGCGCTTGCGCGCTTGCACGGCCACCGCGTCACTGCGGTGGCCGTGCTCGTTTACAACATCGCACTCTTGCATGTCTCGCAACCTCACACTATAATAAGAATAGTTCTCATTCACATTTGGATTCCGTTCGGAGTCCGCATCCCGCATTCCCGCCTGCCATCGACCGGCCAGGACGGCGTGGCTGATGCGCAGCTGGATGACACGCTGCGCCAGCCAGGCATCCCCGCCAAGCAAGCCTTCCCGTATCAATAACGAAAAAGGTCGTTTCATGGCGCGAGCACGTTCGCTGGCCGGCGCTGTCGCCGCCACTTTCCGGTACGTTGCACCGCTGCGACAACCACGTTTCTCACCACCAACTAAGGCATACACCATGCACCTCACTTCCATCGCGCGCCTCGGCGCCCTCGCCGCCGCCCTGCTGGGCGCGACCCTCGTTTCCGGCACGGCCAGCGCGCACCAGATCTGGCTGCAGCAGGACGGCAAGGCGGCCAGCGTGTACTTCGGCGAATTCGGCGACAACCTGCGCGAAGCCTCGCCCGGACTGCTGGACAAGTTCAGCATCAAGAACGCGACATGGGTGTCCGCCAAGGGCGCGCAGCCGTTGCTGGCGAGCAAGACGGCCGGCGCGTTCATCCTGAACGGCAAGGTGGGCGCCGGCGAAAGCATCATCGTCGAGGAAGACAACTACCCGTCGTGGGAAGAGAAGAAGGATGGCAAGGCCACGCGCACCGTGTGGGTCCCGGCCGCGCGCCTGGTCGCCGACGGCAAGGCGCAAGCACAAGCGCTGACCCTGGACCTGGTGCCGACCGGCAAACCAGGCCAGTTCCAGGTCAGCTACCTGGGCAAGCCGCTGGCGCAAGCCAAGGTCAACGCCGTGGTGCAGTCGGGCTGGGGCAAGGAAGCGTGGAGCGATGCGCAAGGCCTGGTCAGCTTCCCGCTGCCATGGAAAGGCACGTATGTGCTGGAAGTGCAGCACACGGACAAGACGGCCGGCCAGCGCGGCGCGCAAGCGTATGACAAGGCCATGTTCGTGACCACCCTGAGCCTGGTGCAGCCGCAAGGCGTGACGCCGCTGCCGGCCGGTCCGGCCCTGCCACCGAGCAAGGATCACGACTGACCATGCCAGCGCCAGCCATCATTAAAATGCCGCGCCTGCGGCTCTCCGCCGGGGCCGTCTACCGCCTCGGCGTGGCTTCGCGCAGCGCGGCGGCCATCGTCGGCGGCTACGTGCTGGCCGCGCTGGTCACCATGCTGCTGTCGGTGAGCCTGCCCATGGCCCGCTCCGAAGCCGTCATGACGGCCACCCTGCTGTCGTTTGCCATCTATACCTGCGCCGTGATGTGGGTCTTCGCCACGCGCAGCGCCCTGCGCGCCTGGCTGGGCCTCGCGATCCCCGCCGCCGTCATCGCCGCCATCCTGCAATCGATGGACGCACTATCCTGGAGTCTCGCATGAAAGAAGGTTTCCGCCAGTCGATGGCATGGCTGCACACCTGGTCCGGCCTGCTCGTCTGCTGGATCTTGCTGCTGGTGTTCTGCGCCGGCACGGCCAGCTACTACCGCAATGAAATCACCGTGTGGATGCAGCCCGAACTGCATGGCGCCGCCGCCAGCGACGTGACGACGGAAGAAGCGGCCACCGTCGCGCAACAGGCGATGCAGGAGCGGGCCACGGGCGCCACGCGCTGGTTCATCAGCCTGCCCGGCGAGCGCAATCCCGCTACCCAGCTGGGCTGGAGCAAACCGTCGCAACCGGGCGAAAAGAAGCGCGGACGGCGTGGCAATTTTCATAGCGAAAAGGCCGACCCGGCCACGGGCGAAGTGCTATCGAAGCCGCGCGAGACGCGGGGCGGCGAATTCCTCTACCGCCTGCACTTCGACCTGCATTACATGCCGGCCATCTGGGCCCGCTGGATCGTGGGTTTCTGCGCCATGTTCATGTTCGTCTCCATCATTAGCGGCATCGTCACGCACAAGCGCATCTTCAAGGATTTGTTTACCTTCCGGCCGAAGAAGGGCCAGCGCTCGTGGCTGGACGCGCACAACGTGACGGCCGTGCTGGCCCTGCCCTACCACATCATGATCACCTACACGGGCCTGGTCACGTTGATGTTCCTGTACATGCCGTCCGGCGCCACGGCCGCTTACAAGGGCGACCAGGACGCCTTCTTCGCCGAAGCCTTCCCCGGCCGTTCGGGCGACAGTAAGCCGGCCGGCGTGGCCGCGCCGCTGACGCCGTTCGCGCCCCTGGTGCGCCAGGCGGAACAGCACTGGGGCGGCGGCAAGGTCGAGCGCATCTCCGTCAACCACCCGGGCGACGCCAACGCCACCATCACGCTGTCGCGCGCGTCCGGACGCGACATGTCGTCGAAGCAGCCGTCGCTGGAATTCGATGGCGTGTCCGGCAAGCTGCTGGCCACCGACGGCGACGCGCTGCCCGGCGCGGCCGCCACGCACGGCGTCATGTATGGCTTGCACATCGCGCATTTCGGCGGCCCGCTGCTGCGCGCGCTGTTCTTCCTCTCCGGCCTGGCCGGCTGCGCCATGGTCGCCACGGGCGCCCTGCTGTGGGCCGTCAAGACGCGCCAGAAGCAGGCCAAGGCGCTGGCCGCCGGCAAGCGCGCCAGCTTCGGCCTGCGCCTGGTGGAAGCGCTCAACATCGGCGCCATTGCGGGCATCCCGATCGCCTTCGGCGCCTACTTCTGGGCCAACCGCCTGCTGTCGGTGACGATGGAAGACCGGGCGAAAGAAGAAATCGCCTGCTTCTTCGGCGCCTGGGCCCTGGCCGCCATCATCGCCCAGCTGCGCCCGTCGCGCGCCATGTGGCGCATGCAACTGGCCGCCGGCGCCTTTCTGCTGGCGTCGCTGCCCGTGCTGAACGTCTTCACCACCGAATCGCACCTGGGCGTGACACTGTTCCTGGGCCGCGGCCCTGTGGCTGTGGCCGCCTTCGACCTGGTGGTGCTGGTGCTGGGCCTGGGCCTCGCGTATGCGGCGTTCAAATTGAAACCGCTGCCCGTGAAGGCAGCCAAGGCGGCACCGGTGAAACCGGCGCAGACGATGGAGGCCGCGTGATGGAGCTGTTAGCCGATTTCCTCGTCTTTGCCTTGTGCTACGCAGGCCTGTCCTCGCTGTGCCTGGCGATGGACCGCCACTACGCCGACCTGCACGGACGCGGCGCCGAACCGCCCGCGCCGCTGCGCCGCCGCCTGCAGTGGACGGGGTCGCTGGCGCTGACTGCCGGCCTGGCCTGGGCCATGCACATCGCCGGCGGCGGCTACGGCCTCGTCTACTGGGTCGGCAGCCTGACGGGCTGCGGCTTGCTGCTGATCTGGCTGCTGCCCTACGCGCCGCACCAGGCCATGCGCCTGGCGCGCCTCATCGGCGGCGCGGCCGTGCTGGCCGCCATCGCGCTGGCCGTGTTGTAGCGGGACTGGCTGCGCCGCCACGCGACGGTCATGCGTGGCGGCGCAGCAACAGCGCATTGCGCCGCCACGCCCGGCGCGCTAAAATGAGAATAATTCTTATTTGCATTAAGGTTTTCCCTACCATGCCAGGCAGTCCGTTCGCGCCCTCTCCCCTGCTGCCCACGCAGCTGGAAAACCATTACCGCGCGCACCATGGCTGGCTGGCACACTGGCTGCAGCGGCGCCTGGGCAATGCTTTTGATGCGGCCGACCTGATGCAGGATACCTTCGCGCGCCTGCTGGCCGGCACCCCGGCACAGCCGCAAACGCCGGCCCTGCGCGCGCCGAAAGCCTACCTGGCGACCGTCGCCAAACACCTGCTGATCAACCACTTGCGCCGCCAGTCGCTGGAACGCGCGTGGCTGGCAGCACTCGCTGCCCTGCCCGAACAGCATCTGCCATCGACCGAGCAGCGCGTGGAAATCCTGCAGGCGCTGCAAGCGGTCGATGCCATGCTCGACGGCCTGAAACCGAAGGTGCGCGCCGTCTTCATCCTGGCGCAGATCGAAGGCCATGCCTATGCGGACATCGCCGCGCAACTGGGCATCGGTGAGCGCTCCGTGAAGCGCTACATGGCCGAGGCGCTGACCGAATGCGTGCTGCTGGCGCCGGACCTGCTGCCATGACCGCGGCCGCGCCACCATCTCCGCTGCTGTCGCGCAAGGTGGCGCGCCAGGCCGTCGAATGGTATTTGCTGGAGCAGTCAGGCCGGGCCACGCCGGACGACCTGGCCGCCAGTGCGCAGTGGCGCGCGCTCGACCCGGAACACGCGCGCGCCTGGAACAGGGTGCAGCAAGTGAGCCAGACAGCCGGTCTGCTGCCGCCGGAGCTGGCCGTGCCCGTGCTGCGCCGTCCGCAGCGCCGCGTGGCCGTGCAGCTGCTGCTGGCGCTGATGGCGGCGCCCGCCGCCTGGCTGCTGGCGCGCCACGAGATACTGGCCGATTACCGCAGCGGCGTGGGCGAGCGGCGAGACATATCCTTGCCCGACGGCGGTACCCTGGTGCTCAACACGGACAGCGCCGTCGATGTGGCGTATGGCCCCGACGAACGCCGTCTGACCCTGCGCCGCGGCGAAGTGCTGGTGCAGACGCGCCCCGACCACGCGGGCAGCCGCCCTTTCATCGTGGCCACCTGCCATGGGCGCATCCGCGCGCTGGGCACGCGCTTCACCGTGCGCGTCGACGACGACGGCAGCCGCGTGACGGTGCTCGAACACGCGGTGGAAATCACGCCGCGCGCCCCCTCGGCCACCGTCCGCACGCTTATGGCGGGGCAGCAAAGCCACTTCGACGCCAGCCACGCCGGCCTGCCCACGCCGGCGCCGCTGCAAGCCGACGCGTGGGCGCGCGGCATGCTGGCGGCGCAGGACATGCGCCTCGACGCCTTCGCCTTCGAGCTGTCGCGCTACCGCCCCGGCCTGCTGCGCGTGGAACCGCAGGTGGCGGGCTTGCGCCTGTCGGGCGCCTTCCAGCTCGACGACACGGACGCCGTGCTGGACAGCCTGGCGCGCATGCTGCCCGTCGACGTGCTGTACCGCACCCCGTACTGGGTCACCATCGCGGCCCGCCAAAAATAGTTTACAAAAGTGGCCCCTTTTTTCACCCCCGCCTGTCCTGTGAGTATTACAACGACACTCACCGGAAAGGCAAGACCATGCACCCTCCTCGTCTGACTCCCCTCGCGCGCGCCATCGGCAGCGCCGTGTTCCTGCTGTCGCTGGCCCAGGCGCCGGTCATGGCAGCCGATGCCGCCGCCGCGCCAGTTGCCGCGCAAACGGCCTTCAACGTGCCGGCGGGCGAGCTGTCCGCCGCCATCGCCAGCTTTGCCATCGAGGCGAAGGTGAGCGTGGGCGCGGCGGCCGAACTGCTGCAAGGCGTGCGCACGCCGGGCCTGAGCGGCAGCTACACGGTGCCGCAGGCGCTGGCCCGCCTGCTGGCCGGCACGGGCCTCGAGGCACTGCCCAGCGGGGAACGCAGCTACGTGCTGCGCAAGTCGGGCGCTGCCTCGCCCGCCGCGCCGATCGCCGCCACGCTGGGCGAAGTGGCCGTCAGTTCCAGCGCCCTGCGCGACGGCACCACGGAAGGCAAGCGCGGCTACGCAGGCCTGACCAGCGCCACGCGCCTGAACCTGTCGCTGCGCGAAACGCCGCAAGCCGTCAGCGTCATCACGCGCCAGCAGATCGAGGACCAGGGCTTGCAAACCCTGCAGGACGTGCTGCTGCAGGCGCCCGGCATCACGGTGGACCATTCGTCGAGCACGCGCGAATACGACCAGGTGTTTTCCCGCGGCTTCGAAGTCACGTCGTACATGTTCGACGGCATCCCGACCAGCAAGAGCCTGGAAGCGCGCACCTACGACATGGCCATCTACGACCGCGTCGAGATCATCCGCGGCGCGACAGGCCTGATCAGCGGCACGGGCAGCCCGTCGGCCGCCGTCAACCTGGTGCGCAAGCGCCCGGGCCGCACGTTTGCCGCCACGGCCGGCGCGCAGCTGGGATCATGGGACCGCTACCGCGTCGAGGGCGATGTCTCGACGCCCTTGACGGCGGACGGCAAGGTGCGCGCGCGCCTCGTCGCCGCGCATGAAGACCAGCGCTCGTTCATCGACCGCTACCAGCAGAAAAAGGACGTGCTGTACGCCATCGTCGAAGCGGACCTGTCGCCTTCGACGGTGCTCAGCGCCGGCATCAACTACCAAAAGGAAAAGCTCAAGGGCGCGGGGCGCGAATTCCCCGTGTTCTACGCCGACGGCTCGCAGACCCATTTTCCCCGTTCGATGAACGGCACCGCCGCGTGGAGCACGTATGACCGCGAACAGAGCATGCTGTTCGCCACGCTCGACCACTATTTCGACAACGACTGGATCGCCAAGGTGGCCGTCAGCCGCAGCAGCAACCAGTACGACGCCCTGCAGGGCTTTTCCGGCAACGGCTACCCGGACCGCGTGACGGGCGGCGGCATGAAGCTGTGGCTGGCCAACTGGCACAGCAAGCCGCAACAGACCGCGCTCGACGCGTACGTGAGCGGCCCGTTCCAGGCCTTCGGCCACCAGCATGAACTGGTGCTGGGCGTGAGCGCCTCGGAACTCAAGACGAATGGCCCCATCTACCCGAACTGGCGCCTCGACGGCTACGACTACACGGTGCCGGATATCCACGCCTGGCATGGCGCCATGCCGGTGCCCGACTACAGCGGTACGCGCCTGGGCTCCTCGTACGACAAGGAACGGGAAAGCGGCGTGTATTCGACCCTGCGCCTGCGCCCGACGGACGCGCTGTCGGTGATTGTCGGGGCGCGCCTGTCGTACTGGAAGCGCGACATCCGCAGCGATTATTTCAACGACACGGACCTGTACGACGCCATGCGCGAAAACGGCAAGATCACGCCGTATGCGGGCGTGGTCTACGACCTGGGCCAGCACTGGTCGGCTTACGCCAGCTACACCAGCATCTTCACGCCGCAAAGTCAGCGCGACGTCAACAGCCGCTTCCTGGCGCCGCTGGAAGGCAAGAACTACGAAGTGGGCGCCAAGGGCGAATTCTTCGGCGGCAAGCTCACCACCAGCGCGGCCCTGTTCCAGCTGAAGCAGGAAAACCTGGCGGAAGCCGATCCGGGCAACATCTGGATCACCGGCACGGGCGGCGGTTCCTACGCCTATCACACGGTGAAGGGCGCCACCACGCGCGGCTTCGAGGCGGAAGTATCAGGCCAGCTGCGCCCCGACTGGCAACTGACGGCCAGCTACGCGTATAGCCGCATCCGCAACGCCGCCGGCGAACGTATCCAGACCAACCAGCCGCAGAACATGGCCAAGCTGTGGACCACGTGGCGCCTGGCGCAGGGCCTGCCTGGCCTGGTGCTGGGCGGCGGCGTGTACTGGCAGAGCGATATCTACATGGATGACCGCGGACCGAACGGCGAACG
The DNA here is from genome assembly GCF_002002885.1 of Janthinobacterium sp. LM6. Taxonomy (GTDB): domain Bacteria; phylum Pseudomonadota; class Gammaproteobacteria; order Burkholderiales; family Burkholderiaceae_D; genus Janthinobacterium; species Janthinobacterium kumbetense. Next base: position 5,402,232 of record NZ_CP019510.1, read on the forward strand.
CTTCACGCAGAAGGCGTATGCCGTGACGGGACTGATGGCGCAGTACCAGGTCACGCCGCAGCTGGTGGCGACCCTGAACGTGAACAACGTCTTCGACAAGAAGTACTACTCGACGGGCATGGGCGGCTACTACGGCGATCCGCGCAACGCCATGCTGTCGCTGCGCTATCAGTTCTGAATGGCTTCGCTGCTTTTGAGCAGCACCTCGATGCCCTCGGGCGCCATGGCGCGGCCGAGGAAATAGCCAAACGCCTCGTCGCAGCCCATCTCGGCCAGCAGTTCCAGCTGCTCGCCGCTTTCCACCCCGCCGGCGATGGTGCGCAATCCCAGCGTGCGCGCCATCGCCACGATGGCGCGCACCATGGCGCCGTCGCCGCCGGGCTTGCCCACGTCGTCGACGAAGCATTTTTCGATCTTCACGGCATCCGTGGGAAAGCGCTTCAGGTAATTGAGCGAAGCGTCGCCCGTGCCGAAATCGCTGATGGCGATTGCCATGCCCAGCTGGCGGAACTGGCGCAATATCAGTTCGCAGTTCTGGTTGCGGTCGATCAGGATGCCGGCGGCGATTTCCAGCTCGATGCAATGCCCCGGCACGCCTGCCGCTTCCAGCGCGGCGGCGAAATTGCGCGCGATGTCGCGCTGGTAGAACTGGCGCGCCGACAGGCTGACGGACACCGTCAGCATCTGCCCCTGCGCGATCCACCTGCGCGCCTGTTCCACCGCCGTGGCCATCACCCACGCTCCCACCGGCAGGATCAGGGCGATTTCCTCCAGTACCGGTAAAAAGTCGAGCGGCATCATCAGGCCCAGCTCCGGGTGCTTCCAGCGCAGCAGCGCCTTCACGCCCGTGATCGTGCGCGTCTTCAAGTCCATGCGCGGCTGATAGAACAGGGCGAATTCATTGCGTTCGAGCGCGTGGCGCAAGGCCGTCTCGAGGATGGTGCGCGAATACGACTGCGTCTGCATGCGCGGCGCGTAGCGCAGGCAGGTGCCGGGCGCGTGGCGCTTGGCCGCATACATGGCCAGGTCGGCCTTTTCGATCAGCGCATTGACGTCGTCGTCGTCGTCCGGGTACAGGGCCACTCCCACGCTGGCCGCCACCGACAGGCTGTATTCGCCGATGACGAAGGGGGCGGCGATGGCGCCGACGATTTTCTCGGCCACCCGCTCGGCATCGTGCGCCGTGCGCAGTTCCGTCAGCAGGATGATGAATTCGTCGCCGCCCTGGCGCGCCACCGTGTCGACCTTGCGCACGCACTGCTGCACCCGGCGCGCGAACTCCGTCAGCACCTGATCGCCCACGTCGTGCCCCAGGCTGTCGTTGATGGATTTGAAGCGGTCGATATCGACGAACAGCACCGCCAGCAACGCCTGGTGGCGGCGCGCGTAGGCGATGCCGTGCTCGAAGCGGATCTGGAAATGCAGCCGGTTCGGCAAGCCCGTCAAGCCATCGTGGTGGGCGATGAATTCCAGCTGCTGCTCGGCGCGCCGGCGCGCCGACACATCGTGCAGCAGCAGCACCGCGCCGCCCTGCGCCAGCGGCGCGCAGCTGTACTGCACATCGATGCGCTTGCCGTCGAGATGGCGCAGCAGCACGGCGCCGCGCGCCACTTCCAGCACTTCCTGCTGCGCCACGCAATCGCGCACCTGGCGCGCCGCATCGATGGGCGTGCCGTCATGGAACAACGGCAGCAGCTGCGTCACGGGCTGGCCCAGGCCATCGTCGCCCAGCAGCCCGCCCATGGCGCTGGCGCGGGGATTCAGGTAGCGCACCACGCCAGCGTGGTCGGTGCCGACGACGGCCGCCGGCAAGGCGTGCAGCAGCGCCAGCGCATCTGCCATGCGCTGCGCCTGCGCCGCCTGCAGCACCACGCCTGTCGCATGGCGCAGGCGCCACGTGCGCGCCGCCTGCCACTGGCAGGCCAGCAGCACGCTCAGCATCACGGCCAGGGTCAGGCACAGCGCCAGCAGCAGCGTCGTCATGCGTCACCCGGCAGGCAAGAGGTGGAAGACATGCTTTTCCTTTGCAACGCGCGCCATGCGGCCCGGCGCAGAACCATGCGGAAAGGAAATAGTATAAGAATTCCGGCGCGATATTTGCCTGATCGGGCACCGCTTGACTGGTGTCAATCACGGCGAGCCGTGATCACTGTTGCAATCCTCCCACAGACAATCTCACCAATTATTGCAACAATTGCTGCGTAGCACTAAAATGAGAATGATTCTCATTCCTGGGAGTCAACTCCATTCATCTGAGTCCCTGCGCCCACGCCAGGACCGCAGCGGCATGGCCAGGCAAGCCAGGCGCAACACTCCCCAGCGACGCATATTTTGAAACAGGCATCCGCCTGCTTCATCCACCACATCACCGCGACACCGGGAGTAGTCAATGACAATACACAGCGCACAGCGAAAGGCCGCCGCATTGGCGCCGACCCTCATGGCCGCGGCCATTCTCGGCACCTTGGGTGCACCAGCCCATGGCCAGACGCAGCAGCAGGAACAGAATCTGCCCGAGGTGCGCGTCAACGCGCAGGCCGCCTCCGCCACCACCGAAGGCAGCGGCTCCTACACCAGCGGCAGCATGAACGCGGCCACGCGCCTGAACCTGTCCGTGCGCGAGACGCCGCAATCGGTCAGCGTCGTCACACGCCAGCAAATGGACGACATGAATATCCGCTCGGTCGAGGACATCGCCAATATCACGCCGGGTCTGAGCCTGAACAAGGGCGCCACCGAGCGGGCCAGCTTTTATTCGCGCGGTTTCTCGATCAGCAATTTCACGGAAGACGGCCTGACCATGTCGGCCGACGGCGACACCCTGGGTTTCGCTACCCTGGCCATGTACGACCGGGTCGAAATCCTGCGCGGCGCGGCCGGCATGCTCAATGGCGTGGGCAACCCGTCGGGCACGATGAATTTTGTGCGCAAGCGCCCTACGGCGCAGAACGAGGTGTCGCTCACGGGCAGCATCGGCCGCTACAACGACTACCGCGGCGAAGTCGATGCGCGCGGCGCATTGAACCAGGCGGGCAGCCTGCGCGGGCGCGCCGTGGCCGCCTACCAGGATACCGACACGTTCATCTCGAACTACCGCCACAAGCGCGCCCTGCTCTACGCCACCGCCGATGCCGACCTGTCGCGCGACACGACCCTGAGCGTGGGCTTTCACGTCAACGACGAGCGCAATCCCGGCTCCACGTGGTACGGCTTGCCAACGGCGCTCGATGGCAGTTTCCTGCCGCTCGACCGCTCGGCCAGCAACGCACCCGACTGGACCTTCTGGAATAAGAAAAACACGCGCCTGTTCGCCGAACTCGAACACCGGCTGGGCGACGGCTGGAAGGTCAAACTGGCGGCGCAGGCGCTGCAGGACGAACTCGACTCCGTCGTCACGGGCATCGCCCGCGTGCCGAAGACGAATCTGTTCCGCCTCAGCGCGGCCAACGCCTTTGTCTACGACCGCCAGCAGCGCATTGTCGATGCGCAGGCAGCCGGCCCTTTCAGCCTGCTGGGCCGCCGCCATGAAATCGTCTTCGGCGCCAACTACCGCACGCGCGATACCGAGGACAAGGGCTACAAGTCGGTCCCCGACTACAGCTACACCTTCAACCCGGTGCGCTGGAATACGGGCGCGCCCGTGAAACCCGCGATCGGCACGTTCTATTATGGCCAGGACAGCAAGACGAAACAGACGGGCGTCTACACGACGGCCCGCTTCAGCCTGGCCGATCCGCTGGCCCTGCTGGTGGGCGGCCGTGTCGACTGGTACGACTATCGCGCCATCAACACGTTGACGGGCGCGTACTCCGGCTACAAGGTGAGCCGGGAAGTCACGCCATATGCCGGCTTGGTGTACGACGTCGACGCCCACCACTCGCTGTACGGCAGCTGGACCAGCATCTTCAATCCGCAAAGCGCTGTCGACAGGAATGGCGTGCTGCTCGATCCCGTCACGGGCATCAACATGGAAGCGGGCGTGAAGGGCGAATACTTCGGCGGCGCGCTGAACGCCTCGGCGGCCGTGTTCCGCATCGTGCAAAAGAACCTGGCGACAGCGCTGCCGCTGACGCAGTGCGGTCCCGGCCTGCTGTCTTGCTCCGAGGCGGCCGGTGAAGTGCGCAGCGATGGGTTTGAACTGAGCGTGTCCGGCGCGTTGACGCCGCGCTGGCAGGTGAGCGCGGGCCTTACCTACAACACGGCCGAATACGCCAGGGCGCAAGGCAGCAATGCCGTCGGCGCGCGCTATGCGGCCGAGCGCCCCAGCCGCCTGCTGCGCCTGTCCACCAGCTATCGCCTGTCCGATGCGTGGCGCGTCGGCGGCGCGCTACGGGCGCAGAACCAGATCTACAAGACCAACAGCGCCATCCGCCAGGGCGGCTACGCGGTGGCCGACCTGAACGCGGGCTGGCAAGTGAACCGCCAGCTCGACGTGCGCCTGAGCGTGACCAACGTCTTCGACCGCAGCTACTACCAGGCCATCAGCAGCATCGACAGCGGCAATGCATACGGCGATCCGCGCAGCGCCGTGCTGACGGCGAAGTACACGTTTTAAGCCAGCGCCAGCCGGCCCGGCTTCAGTTCCGGCGTCGACGCCAGCGCCGGCGCCGCATGCAGCTTGAAGATGCTGACGGCGTCGGCCAGGCTGGCCGCCTGCTGCTGCAGCGCGTCCGCGGCGGCGGCGGCCTGCTCCACCAGGGCCGCGTTCTGCTGCGTCACGCCATCCATCTGGCTGATGGCGATGCTGATCTGCTCGATGCCGTCGCGCTGCTCCACGCTGGCCACGGCGATCTCGCCGATGATGGCGTTCACGCGCTGCACGCTGCTCACCACGTCGTCCATCGTGCGCCCCGCCTGGCCGGCCAGCACGCTGCCCTCTTCCACCGTGCGCACGGATTCGCCGATCAGCTGCTTGATTTCCATGGCCGCTGCGGCCGAGCGTTGCGCCAGATTGCGCACTTCCGTCGCCACGACGGCGAAGCCGCGTCCCTGCTCGCCCGCGCGCGCCGCTTCCACGGCCGCATTCAGGGCCAGGATATTCGTCTGGAAGGCAATACCGTCGATGACTGCGATGATGTCGACGATGCGCTTCGACGAAGCATTGATATGGCTCATGGTCTGCACCACCTGCGCCACGGCCTCGCCGCCGCGCTGCGCCACGTCGGAAGCGCCGCCGGCCAGCTGGCGCGCCTGGTCCGCGTTGTCGTTATTCTGCCGCACGGTGGACGTCAGCTCGATCATCGAGGCGGCCGTCTCTTCCAGCGAACTGGCTTGCTCCTCCGTACGCGACGACAGGTCCATGTTGCCGCTGGCGATTTCAGCGGACGCCGTGGCGATGGCGTCCGTGCCGGCGCGCACGCGGCCCACGATGGCGGCCAGGTTGCCGCTCATCGCTTTCAAGGCCCGCAGCAGGTCGCCGATTTCATCGCGGCTGCCATCGGCCACCACGGCGCGCAAGTCGCCGGCCGCCACCTGCTGGGCGATGCCGACGGCCGCGCCCAGCGGCACCGTGATGCTGCGGATCAACCACCACACGGTGATGGATCCCACGACCAGGGTCACCAGCACGGTGGCCAGCATGGCGATGCTGGCGCTGCGGTGCGCGGCCGCATCCCGCTCCTTCATCTGCGCCATCAGGGCATGCGACTGCTTGCCGATGGCGGCGACGATGGCGTCGATCTGGCGCGTCGGTTCGCGGTCCATGCCCTTGACCAGCGCATCGACCGTGTGGGCGCTGTCGGCGCGCGCGCCATCAAATTTTTGCAGCGCCGCCAGGTAGCTCACGCCCAGCGCGTCGTGCGCCTGCAGCGCATGCTCCACGGGCGCCGTATCGAGCTTCAGCTCCCCCATCATGGCTTGCAGGCTTTTCAATTCCTTGCGCGTCTGCGCGCCGCTGGCGACAAACGCTTCGCGGTAGCGCTGGAAGGCGGCCGCATCGCCGCCGCGCAGCAGAATGTTTTTCCATTCCTGCACCTGGATCTTGAATTCCACCTGCGCGCTGCGCGCCGCGTCGACCGCTTCCGTCAGGGCGACGGAACGCTGCATGGCGTCCGCGCTGCGCGCACTGGCCGCGTCGAGCGCGCTCCAGCCACGCGCACCGACGAACACCAGTGCAAGAAAGAAGAAGGCGCCCAACAGACCCAGGCGGACGGAGATTTTCAGATTCGCAAGTTGCATGTGTTTCTCCCGGCGGCAAGAACAGGATGGCAACAAAGGCGCCGCCAAAAACTATCCAATTCTCACCAAACAGGGAAATCATGCGGCGCGCCCCGTGAAAAACCAAGCAGCGCTTTCGTTAGAGAAACACTTTCAACATAGAAACAACAAATTACACGGTAAGGTTGACTGTCTGGCCATATTGCCGCGCCCACAGGATGGTCAGGCAGGCAATCCTGCCGGTGACCTCAGCACGCCGCAGCCGCTCCCGCAAACTCCGCGCGCAGCAGCGGATACAGGCGCCGGTAGCGCGCCAGGCGGTCGTCCAGCACGGCGGACGCTTGCGGCGCCACCGTTTCCTGCACGGGCGGGCGCGTGCACACCTGCGAGGGCTGCAAGCCCGTCACCGCCATCTGCGCCAGCCGCGCCGCGCCCATGGTACCGCCAGCCACGCCGTGGTCGTGGCGCAGCACGTTCAAGCCCGAGGCATTCGCGCACAGCTGCGCCCAGAAGCGGCTGCGCGAACCGCCGCCCACGAATGACGCTTCCTGCAGGTGCGTGCCGGCGCTGCGCAGGGCCGCATTGCCGTCGGCCATGGCAAAGGCCACGCCTTCCATCACGCTGTAGGCGAGTTCCGCGCGCCCGTGTTCCGTCGACAAACCGAAAAACACCCCGCGCGCGGAGGCGTCGTTATGCGGCGTGCGTTCGCCGCTCAAATACGGCAGGAAGATGGGCGCCGTGCGCGCCTCGACGTTTTCCGCCACCCTTGCCAGTTCGCCGATGTCGCCCGACTGCGTCAGCCGCGCCACCCAACTGAGGCTGGAGGCGGCGCTGAGGATCACGCTCATCTGATGCCAGCGCTCGGGCAGGCAATGGCAGAACGCGTGCACGCCCTGGCCCGGGTTCGGCGCAAAACCGTCGCTGCCGGCGAACAGCACGCCGGACGTGCCCAGCGACAGCAGGCCGGCGCCCGGCTCCACCACGCCCAGGCCCACGGCGGCGGCGGCGTTGTCTCCCGCGCCGCCGGCCAGCAGCACCGCATGCGCGATGCCCCATTCCTGGCACAGCGAGGATCGCACCTGCGCAGCGGCGGCGCTGCCTTCGACGAGGCGCGGCATGTGCTCGCGCGACAAACCCGTGGCGGCCAGCATGCGCTCGGACCAGTCGCGCCTGGCCACGTCCAGCCACAGGGTGCCGGAAGCGTCGGACATGTCGGAGACATACTCGCCCGTCAGGCGCAGGGCCACGTAATCTTTCGGCAGCAGGACCTTGGCCGTGGCGCGGAACAACGACGGTTCGTACTTTTGCAGCCACAGCAGCTTGGGCGCAGTAAAACCCGGCATGGCCTGGTTGCCCGTGATGGCGCGCGACTCTGGCACCAATGCTTCCAGTTCCACGCATTCGGCAAACGCGCGCGTGTCGTTCCACAGGATGGCCGCGCGCAGCACGTGCTGCTGCTTGTCGAGCAGGGTGGCGCCATGCATCTGGCCCGACAGGGCGATGCCGCGCAAGCCGGAAAACGCCACCGGCTGCGCGGCGCGGATGGCGGCGATGACGTCCAGGGTGGCGTGCCACCAATCCTCGGGATTCTGTTCCGACCAGCCGGGATGGGGACTCGACACGCGCAGCGTCACGCCGGCGCTGGCAAGGATGGCCTGGGCGTCATCGGTGAGGATGGCCTTGACTTCGGAAGTGCCGATATCGATACCGAGATAAGTCATTTGATTCCAAAAGAAAGTTAAGAATGGCCGTCGCCTGACGGCTCGGGCATGTTCATAAGCAGGCAGGAGCGGAATTTCGACGGCGACATCTGCTTGTGGGCCAAAAACTGGCGGTTGAAATTGGAAAGGTTGTTGAAGCCCGTGCGATAGCAGATATCGGTGACCTTCATGTCCGTATTCATCAGCAGCTCGCAGGCCAGCGCGATGCGCTCCTGGTTCACGTATTGAATGAACGAGGTGCCCGTATGCTTGCGGAAGAAACGCGTGAATTTCAAGGTGTTCATTTCCGCCACGTCGGCCACGTCCTGCTCGCAAAAATCGAGCGTGATGTTCTGCTTGATGTAGGCCAGCACCAGGTTGATGGTCGACGACATGTAGCGGCCCGCCTGCGCCAGGTAAGTGACGCTGGCCAGCGGGCGCCGCTCGCGGCAGTCGCACAGCTCGCCGAACAGGCGCGTAAACAGTTCGACGCGGCGCAAGCCCTGCGCCGTCGTCAATTCCTTCATCAGCGGCACCAGGCGCAGGCCCAGCGCATCGGGAAATTGCAGCCCCCTGCCTGCCTCGCCCAGCAGGGCTTTCAGGGGCGCCATTTCCGGGAACAGCAGCGCGCAGCGTTCGATGAAGTCGCTGGAAAACTGCAGCACCAGGTCGCGCTCGGGCAGGACCACGCCTTCCGGCAGTTCGCTGACCCAGTTATGCGGCAGGTTCGGCCCCGTCAGGATCAGGTTGCCCGCGCCGTAACTGCCGATATGGTCGCCGATAAAAAATTTGCCGCTCGATGTAATGATGAAGTGCAGCTCATACTCGGGATGAAAATGCCACTTCGCCACGGTATGCGGAAAGCCGTGCGCCCACGCGCGAAACGATTCGTGGATCGGTTTGTGGATCAGTTCCAGGTCAGGCGTCACGGCAGTTCCCTTGCACGGTCTCGGTGCCAGCTATTCTAACCACTTACTGACCACTGAGCGCCACGGCCAGCCCGCTGTCGGCGTCGAACAGATGCATGTGCTCTTCATCGAAGGCCAGCGCCAGGGTCTGCCCTACCTGCGCCGCGCTGTTGGCCGCATTCGCCGGCAGCAGGGCGGACAAGGTCAAGGCGCCGCACTGAAAGCTGATCAGCGCTTCCGCGCCCAGCAGCTCGACCAGGTCGATGGCGCATGCCAGGCCATGCGTACCCGCCGGCTCGTCCGGCCGCGCCGCGCGCAAGTGGTTCGGCCGCAGGCCGAAGACCACGCGCGTGCCGGCCGCCAGCGCGGCGAAGCGGGGCGACGTCAATGGCCAGCGGTAGCCGGCGCACACCAGCACCGTTTGCCCACCGTCTTTTTCGACGACGCCATCGATGAAGTTCATGGCAGGGGTGCCAATGAACCCTGCCGCGAACAGGGTGCGCGGATGGTTGTACAGCTCCGCCGGCGTGCCGATCTGCTCGATATGCCCGCCCTTCATCAGCACCACCCGGTCGGCCAGGGTCATGGCCTCGAGCTGGTCGTGCGTGACGTACAGGGTGGTGGTGCGCAGGCGGCGGTGCAATCGCTTGATGTCGGCACGCAGCTGCGCGCGCAGTTTGGCATCCAGATTCGACAGCGGTTCATCGAACAGGAATACCTGCGGCGTCTTGATCATGGCGCGCGCAATGGCCGTGCGTTGCTGCTGGCCACCCGACATGGCGCGCGGCTTGCGCTCGAGCAGGCTGTCCAGGCTGAGGATGGCCGCCACCTCGCGCACGCGGCGCTCGATCTCGTCGTTCGGCACCTTCAGGCGGCGCAAGCCGAAGGCGATATTGTCGTACACCGTCATGTGCGGATACAGCGCGTAATTCTGGAATACCATCGCCACGTTGCGCGCGCGGGGCGGCAAATCGTTGACGACGGCGCCGCCGATCAACAGCTCGCCGCCGCTGATGTCTTCCAGGCCCGCGATCATGCGCAACAGGGTCGACTTGCCGCAGCCCGAAGGCCCCAGCAGGACGATGAATTCGCCGTCATCGATTTCCAGGTCGAACGGCTGCAGCACTGCCGTCTTCTCGTCATAAGTCTTGTGCAGCTGCCTGCAGGCGATGTTTGCCATGGTTAAGCTCCTGCCAGTTCGATCTGGATCTTGACGTCGCGCGGGTGGCCCTTGGCCGCTTCCTCGAACGCCTGCACGCCGTCGGCAAAGCCGAAGGTACGCGAAATGAAGGGCTTCACGTCGATCTTGCCGGAGGCCAGCAAGGCGATGGCGCGCGGGAAGATGTTCGCGTAGCGGAACACCGACTCAATGCGCACTTCCTTGGCCTGGATGGCGACGATATCCAAAGGTACCTTATCCGGCGGCATGCCGACCAGCACCAGGCAGCCGTTCGGACAGAGCAGATCGATGATGTCGTCATAGGCACGCATGCTGCCGCTGGCTTCAAAAACGATGTCGGCGCCCCAGCCATCCGTCAGCTCGCGCACCGTATCGGCCAGGCTGGCCTGGCGCACGTCGACCGTGGTCACGGCCGGGTTGCCGGCGAACAGGGCCAGTTTTTCCGGCACCAGGTCGGCCAGGATCACACGCGAGCAGCCGCCCGCCAGCGCGGCCAGGGCATTCATGGCGCCAATGGTGCCGGCGCCGATCACCACGGCCACGTCGCCCGGCTTGATGGCCGCCTTCTTGGCCGCCTGCAGGCCGATGGCCAGCGGTTCGACGATGGCGCCTTCGCCGAAGCTGACGTTGTCGGGCAGCTTGAAGGTGAACGAGGCCGGATGCACGACATACGGCGTGAGACAGCCGTGGATGGGTGGCGTGGCCCAAAAGCGCACGGCCGGGTCGAGGTTGTACAGGCCGCGCATGGTGGCCGGCGAATCGAACTGCGGCACGCCCGGCTCCATGCAGACCCGGTCGCCCACCTTCAGGTGCGTGACTTCATCGCCCACTTCCGCCACCACGCCGGATGCCTCGTGACCGAGCACCATCGGCGCCTCGACGGCGAAGGGGCCGATCTTGCCATGCTTGAAGTAATGCACGTCGCTGCCGCAGATGCCCACGGTATGAATCCTGATTTTCACGTCGCGCGGGCCGACGACGAGCGGCACGTCGATGTCGCGCAGGGTGATTTTTTCCGCTTGTTCCAGTACGAGTGCTTGCATGATGGACTTCCTTATTTATGTTTGAGCATGGAGTTGAGCAGCCGCCCCAGGATGCCGACGAACAGCAGCGGCGGCAGCGCCAGCAGCACGGTGGAGGCGTTCACCACGCCCCACGGCACTTCCTGCCCCATCGAGGTAAACGCCGACGCCACCACGGGCAGGGTCATGCTTTTCGAGGAGGTGAGCGCCAGTGCGATCATCAGTTCATTCCAGACCAGCACGAAGCTGAAGACGATGCCGCCCATCAGGGTCTTCGAGGCCACCGGCAGGGCCACGTGCCAGAACACCTGGTAGGGGCCGTAGCCGTCGAGCGCCGCCGCTTCCTCGATCTCTTTCGGGATGCGGGCAAACGCGGGAATCGACAGCCAGATGATGGTCGACAGGGTCACCAGCAGATACGTCACCACCATCGACAGGCGCGAGTCGTACAGGCCCAGGTCGATCCAGATCGAGATCAAGGGAATGGCGACGGCGACGGGCGGCAAAAAGCGCAGGGAGAGCAGGAAGAACTGGATATCCTTCTTGGCAGGGATCGGATAGCGGGCGATCGCATACGCGGCCGGCACGCCCAGCACGGCGCCCAGCAACACGGCCACGCCGACGATGGCCACGCTGTTGCCCAGCCCCGTCAGCACTTCCGGGCTGGCCAGCACCTGCTGGTAGTTGGCCAGGGTCGGGCTGAAGAAAAAGCGCGGCACGGGCGTGACGATGTCCATCAGCTCCTTGAAGGAATTGAGCACGGCCCACAGGATGGGGAACAGCGCCACCAGGATAATCACGGTAGTGATGGCGGTGGTGGTGACGGCACCAAAGCCGCGAGAGAGCGTCAGTTTTCCCATTTGGCGACCCGCTTCCAGAGTAAGGTGAAGATGACGGTGGTGGCCAGCATCATCAGCACGGCCATGCTGGACGCGTACGACACCTTGCCCATCAGGCCGATGCCTTGCGCATACGCATACATGTCCAGCGTTTCGGTGGAGATGCCGGGGCCGCCCTTGGTCATCACGTAGATCAGGTCGAACGAGCGCAGCGACTCGACCATCTTGATGAACACGAGACTCATGATCGGTACCTTCAGCATCGGCAGCGCGATATACGCATACACCTGCAAGGTGCTGGCGTAGTCGAGGCGCGCCGCTTCCAGCGGTTCGGCGGGCAGGGTTTCCAGCAGTTTCAGGATGACGGCGCCGAAGAACAGGCCCCACTGCCAGATATCGACCAGCGCCACCGCGTACAGGGCCGTGGCGGGGTCCGACAGTAGCGCCGTGCCGCCCAGGCCCACGATTTCCAGCAGCCAGTTCAAAATGCCCATCAGCGGCGAATACATGAACTTCCAGATGAAGGCGGCCGAGACGCGCGGCAGCAGCACCGGCACGATCAGGAGCAGCGCGATGACGTCACGCGTGCGGCCCTTGACTTTCTCGAACAGGAACACGGCCAGCAGCACGCCGAGGAGCAGCGATCCGGCCACGGTGACCACTTCCCAGATGGCCGACACCTGCACGGCATTGAGGAAGCGGCGGTCGCCGAACAGGCGGAGAAAATTGGCAAAGCCGATGTAGTCGCTGTCGCTGTAGCGCAGCACGCGGTTTTGCAGGGCCAGGTTGATGGCGGCGATGCTGGGCACCAGGCCCAGTATCAGCAGGATCAGCAGCGGCAGCGTCAGAAAGACGGCCGGCAGCCAGGTATGGCGTTTTTTACGGATGGAGTGCGACATAAGGATCAGCTTTCAGGCGAGGATAGACAGGCGCTGGCTTTAACCCCAAGGCGAATACCGGGGTCGGACCCTCAGGGTCCGACCCCGGCTGTTCCGATGTTGGGGTAAAAATTACTTACGCTTTTGCGCCCGCTGCATCACTTCCGTCGCATACTCATTCGCTTCATCGAGCGCGCTTTGCACGTCACCGCGCGTGCCCGTAAACACTTCTTCCAGCACTACGCCCAGGTTGTCGCCGATGTCCGGCCACTCGGGGCTGGGCCAGATGGTGACGCGCGAGACGGGCGTGGTGTCCGTCAGCCCCGCCTGGATCTGCGGCTTGACGTGCTTGCGGAAGTATTCGCTGGCGATGGTGCTGCTGCGGTTGTAGTCACTGAAGACCTTGTCCTTCAGGCGCGCTTGTTCCTGTTCCTTGCCCGTGGCGAAAGCGATGAACTTGCCGGCCGCCTGGCGCGTGCATTCATCCTTCGCGCCCGTGGCGGAGATGGCCAGGCCGTGGCCATAGGCGGCAGACGCCAGCGGCGCGGGCGGGCGCGCGTAGCCGACCTTGTCGACCACCGAGGATTTTTTCGGGTCTTCCATCCAGTCGGCAAACGGCGTCGACTCGATCATGAAGGCCACCTTGCCCGACCTGAACGCTTCGAGCGCGTTGCTCCAGTCGTAGGTGGCACCGCCCGGCGGCGAGTACTTGAACAGCTCGCGGTACAGGGTCGTCGCCTTGACGGCCTGCGGCGAATTGAAGGCCGGCACGCCATTATTTTCCCACTTGCCGCCGGCGGCCAGCATGAACGGCGCCCAGCGCCACACATTCATGCCCGAGCCGCGCTGGCCCCGCGCCGCCCAGCCATACACATTCGGCGGGCTGTTGAGTTTTTTCACGGCGGCGACCAGTTCGTCGAGCGTCTTCGGCACGGCGATGCCGGCCTTTTCCAGCAGGTCGCGGCGGTAGAACAGGAAGTCGCTGCCGCCGATCAGGGGCGCGAAATACGCCACGCCCTTGTACGAGGCGACGGCGCGGCGGCCCGGCAGGAAGTCGTCGTAATCGGCGTCCTTGGGCAGGTATTTGAGCAGGGGAACGACCCAGCCTGCCGTGGCAAATTCGGCCACGTTGGCTTCATCGATGTAATAGATCTGGTAGGAGCCGGCCTTGGTGGAAGCGTCGAGCCTGGCCTTGGAGCGGCGGTCGTTTTCACCGAAATAGCTGATCTGCACCTTGGTGCCGTTTTTCTTTTCATACTCGGCCAGGGTCTTTTCCATCACGGTCAGGCCCAGGCTCTTTTGCGCCAGCACCTTGAGGACGGGCACCGAGCAGCTTTGCGCCGATGCCGCCGGCATCGATGCACAGGCGGCGGACATGACGCCGCCCCATGCAATAGCAGTAACGATTTTCATCACGAGTCTCCAGTTTTTATAGTCCGGCGGTTTTCCACCGGTATGCCAACTATAAAAACAAAGACTGCGCGCCACCACTACAAAAGCGGCCGGATTTTAAATACTATTTTTCAGTCTTTCGATATGCACTGTCCATTCAATCCAGACGAAAATCGCGGCGGTAGACGTTCGTATCCTTGCCGTCCGGCTGGCGGCGCGTAAAGCGCTCGAAGCGCAACCCCAGCTTGTTGAGCAGATTGATCGACGCCTGGTTCTGCAGCGACGTGATGCCGTACAGGGTGGGCAGGCGCAGCACGTGCTGCGCATGCCGCACGATGGCCGCCGTCGCTTCCCAGGCATAGCCCTGGCCCCAGTAGGCGGGACGCACGGCATAGCCGATATCGGGGCCGGGCAGGCTGTCGCGGCGCACCAGGCCGGCCATGCCGACAAGGACGCCATCGCTGCGCCGCTCGACGATGTACAGCGAATAGCCCTGCTCGCGGAACTGCGCCATGGGTCCCGTTTCCAGCGCGGCGCGGGCCGCTTCCAGGGTGTGGATGTTGCGCTGCCCGATGTTGGCGATCCACGACGGGTCGTTGACCAGCTCCAGGTAGAAGGCCGCATCATCCGGCGTCACCGTGCGCAGGCGCAGGCGCGGCGTCTCGCAGATAGTGATGGCGCCGCTCATGCCGGCCACTGCATCGGGTCGCTCAGCAGCTGGTACATCACGTAGGCATCCACATAGCCCAGTTGCGCGTGGCGGTAGGCCAGCGGCAGGGTGGCGACAACCGTGAAGCCCAGTTTTTTCCACAGGGTCACGGCGGCCAGGTTGGTGCTGACGACGAAGTTGAACTGCATCGCCAGGTAGCCCGCGCGGCGCGCCGCTTCCATGCAGTGCACGCCCAGCAGGCGGCCCACGCCCACGCCCTGTGCGGCTGGGTCGACCATGAACGAGGCGTTGGCCACGTGCGATCCATGGCCCGGCTGGTTCGCCACCAGCTTGTACATGCCCAGCAGGCGCTCGCTGCCCATCACGGCGACAAAGCTTTGCACGCCGGGGCCGAACCAGTAGGCGTGGCACGCTTCGCGCGTGGTATCGGCGGGGAAGGTGTAGGTGTCGCCGCCGGCCACCAGGGTCTGGAAGATCGGCCACATGGCGTCGAAATCGGCTTCATTGGCCGGGCGGATATCAATTTCTTTCAAGGCGGTGCTCCCGATAACAAGTGATGGCCGATTGTATCAGCGCCCCAGGCGGAAGTTCACACTCTCGGGCCGCCCCGGCAGGTGCAGGCGCGATTGCGCGCGCGGCGCCTCGCTGACGACTTTCCCGCGCCGCAGCACCAGGCGCCGCGCCGCGCGCAGGCGCAGCGCTTCCACCGTCGAACCGCAATCGAGGATCAGCAAATCCGCATGGCAGCCGGGCGCGATGCCGTAGCCGTCCAGGCCCAGGATGCGCGCTGGCGTCTCGGTCACGGCCAGGAAGCAGTCGTGCATCGCTTGCTGGCCCGTCATCTGCGCCACGTGCAGTCCCATGTGCGCCACTTCCAGCATGTCGCCCGACCCGAGGCTGTACCACGGGTCCATCACGCAATCGTGGCCGAAGGCGACGGGAATGCCGGCGGCCAGCATCTCGGGCACGCGCGTCATGCCGCGCCGCTTCGGATAGGTGTCGTGGCGCGCCTGCAAGGTGATGTTGATGAGGGGGTTGGCGATGGCCGCCACGCCCGCCTCGCGGATCAGCGGCAGCAGTTTGCTGACATAATAATTGTCCATCGAATGCATGGAGGTCAGGTGCGAGCCCGTCACCCTGCCCTGCATGCCCAGACGCTGACTGTGGAAGGCCAGGGTTTCGATGTGGCGTGACAGCGGGTCGTCCGACTCGTCACAATGCATGTCGACCATCAGCCCCCGCTCGCAGGCAAATTCGCACAGCAGACGGACGGACTCCGCCCCGTCGGCCATGGTGCGCTCGAAATGGGGGATGCCGCCCACCACGTCGACGCCCATGGCGATGGCGCGTTTTAAATTGTCGAAGGCGCCGGGACTGCGCAGGATGCCGTCCTGCGGGAAAGCCACCAGTTGCAGGTCGAGATACGGCGCCACCTGGCGTTTCACGTCGAGCAGCGCTTCGACGGCCAGCAGGCGCGGGTCGCAGATGTCCACGTGCGAGCGGATGGCCAGCAAGCCGCGCGCCACGGCCCAGTCGCAATACTGCAAGGCGCGCGCCACCAGCGCGTCCTGCGTCAATTGCGGCTTCAGTTCGCCCCACAGGGCGATGCCTTCGAGCAACGTGCCGGAGGCGTTCACGCGCGGCAAGCCATAGCTGAGCGTGGCGTCCATGTGGAAGTGGGCGTCGACGAAGGGCGGCGTGACGAGGTCGCCGGCGGCGTCGATCTCCTGCGCGCCTTTCACGGGCAAGGCGGGGCCGACGGCGGCGATGCGGCCGCCCTCGATGGCGATATCGATGGCGCGGCGCCCGTCGGGCAGGCTGGCATTGCGGATGACTAGGTCCATGCGGACACTCCTTCGGTTGACTGCGGTATCGGGTGCTTCCAGTGCATTGTCAGCTTATCTTCCTCAAGGATGCTGCAGCGCACGAATATAGTCACTGGCAAAAGCGTAGCCATAGATTTCATGACAACGCTTTGCGCGCGCGCAAACTTCCTGCAAATGCTGCCGGGCGCATGAATACATGCGAACATGCAGAAAGCACGCGGTGCACGCCCTTGAGAAAATAGCTTTCAACTAACTCGAATCACCGCTAGAATATTCATATTGCGTTGCATCATAATCAGTCCATGTTTAGCTGTTCAGCACGCTACCCACTTTACAAAACGCGGCCAACTCTGGTTTTCGGGATTTTGCAGAGCGTTTTGCCAGCATTTTAATCCGTACAAAGGAGTAAATATGTTTCCGCTTCCTGAACAAATTTCCAGCGCCGCCAAGTCGCAACTGGAAAACCAGCTGCAAATCTTCAGCTTTCTGACCAGCAAAGTCTTCGAAAGCGCCGAGAAAATCATCGCCCTGAACCTGAACGCCGGCAAGGCGGCCATCTCGCAGACGGCAGAAACGGCCCAGCACCTGCTGGTCACGCAGGATCCGCGCGACTTCTTCAGCTACAGCACCAGCCAGGCGCAGCCGAATATCGCTAGCGTGCTGGCCTACAGCCGCCAGCTGTTCGGCATCGCCTCGGGCACCCAGGCGGAATTGCTGGCCTCGGCCAAGGCCCGCCTCGATGCGGCCGTCCCTGCCGTCGCTCCGGCCCCTGCCGTTGCACCAGCACCAGCGCCTGCGCCGGCAGCGGCACCAGCGCCCGTTGCCGCCAAGCCAGCCGAAGTAGCCAAGCCGGCCGCCAAGGCCGCGCCAGCCCCCGCCCCTGTAGCCGCGCCGGCCGCCAAGCCAGCGGCAGCGCCTGCCAAGGTTGCCGAGAAGATTGCCGACAAGCCTGCCGTGAAAGCCGTGGAAGCCAAGCCGGCGGCCAAACCGGCAGCCAAGCCGGAAGCGGCCAAGCCCGCACCGGCTCCTGCCGCAGCACCAGCAAAAGCCGCCGCGCCAGCCCCCGCCAAGCCGGCCGCGAAACCGTTTCCTACGAGCAAACCGGCCGCCAAGCCGGCCAGCGTCGCCGGCAAGACCGTGGCCAGGGCCGCCGTGAAGCACGCCCCGGCGCCGGCAGCCAAGGCAGCGCCCAAGGGCACGCCATCGAAACAGCTCGACATGCTGGGCGGCGGCAAAGGCAGCGGCCGCAAGTAAGCCTCCTGCACGGCAGTGACGCAGCAAAACAACGGGCTACGGCCCGTTTTTTGCGTGCCCGCCCACAGCGCGCTTTTCCGCCTTGTTGTATCCTACGCGTACTTTCCGTCCGCGTGCCCGTCCTTCCGCCCCGCGACACCCCATTATTCAAAACAAAAGGTAACCATGAGTTTATCGAGGCTCATCGCCGGCTTCGTGCGTCAGCATTGGCCGGCGTATGCCGCCGCCGCCGTCATGCTGACCGGCGTGGCAACACTGACCGTCTGGATCCCGCGCCGCGTGGGCGCCATCATCGACGCGCTGGCCGCGCACCGCATGACGGCGGCCGAACTGTGGCTTGAGCTGCTGACCCTGCTCGCCGTCGGCGTCGTCATCTACTTCCTGCGCGTGGGCTGGCGCATCACCCTGTTCAAGGCCGCCTACCAGCTGGGCGTGATGCTGCGCACGCGCTTTTACACGCGCATGTCGCAGCAAGGCGCGTCGTTCTACCAGAACCAGCGCACGGGCGACCTGATGGCGCTGGCGACGAACGACATCGACGCCATCGAAATGGCCGCCGGCGAAGCCATGCTGGCCGGCTTCGACGGCACTTTGACCTTGCTGATGGTGCTGGGCATCATGCTGCTGGGCGTGGACTGGCGCCTGGCCTGCATCGCCCTCCTGCCCTTCCCGCTGATGGGACTGGCCTTCTGGCGCATTTCCAGCCATATCCACACGGCGTCGACGGATTCCTTAAAGCGCTTTTCCGCGCTGAACGACCATGTGCAAGAGTCCTTGTCGGGCGTGCGCACCCTGCGCGCGCTGGGCCTGGAAGAGCGCAGCAGCAAGCAGTTTTCCACCCTGGCCGGCCATGCGGCCAACGCCAGCCTGACGGCGCAGCGCTGGGAAGCGGCGTATGAACCGGCCGTCGGCCTGACCCTGACGGCCGCCACGGCGCTGACCCTGGGCCTGGGCGGCTACCTCGTGTGGCAAGACCAGCTGACCATCGGCGCGCTGACGAGCTTTTCCATGTACCTGGGCCAGCTGATCTGGCCCATGTTCGCCGCCGGCTGGGTACTCTCATTGATCGAACGGGGCCGCGCCGCCTGGCAGCGCTTGCAGCCGATGCTCGATGCGCCGCTGGCCATCGACGACCATGGAACGATTGATACGCTCGCGCCCGGCCCCCTGCAATTGCAGGACGTCGGCTTTGCCTACGCGGGCCAGACGGCGCCCGCGCTGTCCGGCATCTCGCTGCGCCTGCAGCCCGGCCAGACCCTGGGCCTGGTGGGCCCCACGGGCAGCGGCAAGTCGACCCTGCTGCGCGTGCTGCTGCGCCAGGTCACGCCGCAATCGGGCACGGCCACCTGGAACGGCCAGCCGCTGGACGCCTACACCCTGCATGCGCTGCGCGCGGCCATCAGCTGGGTGCCGCAGGAATCGTTCCTGTTCTCCGCCACCATTGCCGACAATATCGCCCTGGCCCGCCCCGGCGCCACGCGCGAGGAAGTGGAACGGGCGGCGCAGCTGGCCGACATCCATGCGGACATCCTGCAATTCCCCGACGGTTATCAAACGCATGTGGGCGAAAAAGGCATCACCCTGTCCGGCGGCCAGCGCCAGCGCGTGGCGATTGCCCGCGCCCTGCTGGCCGACAACGGCCTGCTGCTATTGGATGATGCGCTGTCCGCCGTCGACACGGGCACGGAAACGCGCATCCTGCAGCACCTGGAGGAATTGCGCCGCAAGCGCCCCGAGCGCAGCGCCATCATCGCCAGCCACCGCCTGAGCGCCGTCGTCAACGCGGACCTGATCCTGGTGCTGCGCGACGGCCACGTGACGGAAACGGGCAACCACGACGCGCTGATGCAGCGCGACGGCTGGTACGCCAGCCAGTGGCGCTATCAACAACTGGAGGCCAGCCTCGATGCCATCTAAGAACGACCACGCCACCACCGCCACGCCATCCGTGCGCCGCCAGGCCGCGCAAGCGATCGGCCTGCTGCGCCGCGCCGCCGCGCCCGACTTGCGCCATTTGTACTGGGCCACGTTCTGGCTGATCCTCGCCGCCGCCCTGGAAGTCACGGGTCCCATTTTAGGCAAGGCCCTGATCGACCAGCACCTGCTGCCGCGCAACCTTGACTGGACGCGCATGTCCCTGCTGCTGGGCGGTTGCCTGCTGACGGGCTGGGTCGCGTCAGGCCTGCGCTACCTGCAGCTGGTGCGCCTGTCCGGCCTGGCCATGCGCTCCGTGCAGCGCCTGCGCGAAACCGTGTACCAGCACGTGCTGCGCCTGCCGATGAGTTTTTTCGACCGCGCCATCACGGGGCAGCTGGTCAGCCGCGTCACCAACGACACGGAAGCGGTGAAATCGCTGTACGTGCAGGTGCTGTTCGTCATCCTCGACAGCTCCATCGTGCTGGTCGGCACCATGGCCGCCATGGCCTTCCTCGACTGGCGATTGATGCTGATCGTGCTGGCGCTGCTGCCGGCCGTGCTGCTCATCGTCTTTTTGTACCAGCGCTGGAGCGCGCCGGCCGTCACGCGCGCACGCGCCCTGCGCAGCGAAATCAACGGGCAGATCGCCGAATCGATCGGCGGCATGAGCGTGCTGCAGGCGAATAACGCGGAAAAGCGCTTCGGCGCGCGCTTCACGGGCATCAACCAGGACCACTACACGGCGCGCATGCAGGAATTGCGCGCCAACGCCTGGCTGCTGCGCCCCGCGCTCGACATGCTCAACATCGTGCTGCTGGCCGTCGTCATCTTCAGCTTCGGCCGGCGCGAGATGGGTGCCGTCGAAGTGGGCGTGCTGTATGCGTTCATCAGCTACATCGCGCGCGTGATCGAACCCTTGATCCAGATCACCATGCAGTTCAGCCAATTGCAGCAATCTGTGGTGGCGACGGCGCGCGTCTCGGCCCTGCTGGACGAAGCGCAGGCGCTGGAACACGCGCCCGGCAAAGCCGCGCCGGCGGCACGCCATGGCGCGCATGACGGCAACACGCCCGCCGTCGACATCGCGCGCCTGACGTTTGCGTATGTGGAAAACCAGCCCGTGCTGCACGACCTGTCGCTGACCATCCCGCAAGGCGCCTTCTTTGGCATCGTCGGCCACACGGGCAGCGGCAAGTCGACCCTGCTCTCCTTGCTGCTGCGCTTTTACCCCGTCACGCAGGGCAGCATCGCCATCAATGGCGTCGCCCTCGATAGCATCGACAATGAGCATTTCCGCGCCGACGTGGGCCTGGTGCCGCAAGACCCCTTCCTGCTGGCCGCCTCGGCGCGCGAAAACATCGACATGGGCCGCGGCTACACGCAGCAGCAGATCGAGACGGCCGCGCGCGCCGCGCATGCGCACGACTTCATCGCCGCGCTGGAACACGGCTACGACACGCCGCTGGGCGAAGGCGGTTCGCGCCTGTCGTCGGGGCAGAAGCAGCTGATCGCGATTGCCCGCGCGCTGGCCGGCCAGCCGCGCATTTTGCTGCTGGACGAAGCGACCTCGCGCATCGATAGCCAGACGGAGCAGATCGTGCAGACGGCCCTCAATGAATTGCGCGGCAAGGTCACCATCATCGCCATCGCCCACCGCCTGTCGACCATCCGCGAAGCCGACCGGATCATCGTGCTCAACCATGGCCGCATCACGGAAGCGGGCCCGCACGACGCCCTGATGCAGATCGAAGGCGGCCTGTACCAGCGCCTGTATCTGCTGCAGCAACTGGCAGTTTGACAGGCAGGGGGCACCGTTGCATGGCGCCACTTTTTTTCTGTACGGCATTAAAAATGCCGTACAGACGGGAGTATATTCATCTGGCGGGCAGCGCCGACGGCCCCAACCACACTTCCGGGGGGCACCATGCGCAGCAAACTGTCGATCAAGAATATCTTCACCGCCATTTTTCTGCTCAGCCTGGCGCTCTCCGTCATCAGCCTGTGGGCGCTGTTCCGCGTGGCGGGCAAGCAGGCCGAAGCGAACCGCGTCACGGAAACGCGCTACCAGTCCTACCTGCTGGCAGACGAACTGCGGCAAAGCTCGGACGACCTGACGCGGCTGGCCCGCACCTACGTCGTCACGGGCGACGCCAGGTATGAGCAGCAATATCTGGACATCCTCGACATCCGCAACGGCAAGAAACCGCGCCCCGACCATTACGAACGCATCTACTGGGACTTCGTGGCGGCGGGCATGCCCGTGCCCGCGTCGACGGGCCCCGCCGTACCCCTGGCCGAGCTGATGCGCAAAGCCGGCTTCAGTGAGCAGGAATTCGCCAAACTGCAGGAGGCCCAGGCCAATTCCGACGGCCTGGTCAAGACCGAGGTGATCGCCATGAACGCCGTCAAGGGCCTGTTCGACGATGGCAGCGGCAACTTTACCAAGAAGGGGCCGCCGGACCCGGAAATGGCCCGCACCATCATGCATGATGCCGCCTACCACAGCAACAAGGGCAAAATCATGCAGCCGGTGAATGAATTCCTCACGCTGCTCGACCAGCGCACGAGCGCAGCCGTGCAGACGGCGATGAGCGGCACCATGGCGGCCTACTCCGTCACGGTCGGCGTGCTGCTGGTGTCGGTCATGGTCTCGCTGCTGTGCCTATTCCTCGTGTACCGCCACATCAAGCGCAGCCTGGACCAGGCGATCGCCACGGCGCAGCTGATCGCCGGCGGCGACCTGAGCATCGACGCCGTCATCGAAAGGGCCGACGAAATCGGCGTGCTGCTGCATGCGATGAACACCATTAACGCCAACCTGACGGGGCTGATAGGCGACATCCGCAGCAGCACCGGCGAAATGTCGGTGGCCACGCACGAAATCGCGCTGGGCAATGCCGACCTGTCGGCGCGTACTGAAGCGCAAGCCAGTTCCCTCGAAGAAACGGCCAGTTCGATGGAAACGCTGACGGCGACGGTGCGGCAAAACGCCAGCAACGCCGGCGAGGCGAACCAGCTGGCCGCCACCGCCTCGGCCGTCGCCGTGCAGGGCGGCGCCGTCGTCGCCCAGGTGGTCAGCACCATGGGCGCGATCAAGGAAAGTTCCAGCCAGATCGCCGACATCATCGGCGTCATCGACGGCATCGCCTTCCAGACGAATATCCTGGCACTGAACGCGGCCGTCGAGGCGGCGCGGGCCGGCGAACAGGGGCGCGGCTTCGCCGTCGTCGCCGGCGAGGTGCGCAGCCTAGCTCACCGCAGCGCTGCCGCAGCGCAGGAAATCAAGACCCTGATCGGCGCCTCCGTGGAACGGGTCGACGCCGGCAGCAAGCTCGTCGACGAGGCGGGGCGCACCATGGCGCTGGTGGTGGAATCGATCCAGAAGGTGGCCGCCATCATGAGCGAGATCACCGGCGCCAGCCACGAGCAAAGCGCGGGGATCAGCGAGGTCAACCAGGCCGTCACGCAGATGGACAACATCACGCAACAGAACGCCGCCCTGGTCGAGCAGGCGGCGGCCGCTGCCGAGAGCCTGCAGGAACAGGCGCAAGCCCTGATCACGGCCGTCGCCATCTTCCGCCTGAAGGGCAGCGCGCCAGGCCCGGCGGCCCTGGCCCTGCGCTGAGGCGCAGCCAAAGTGTGCATTTTCGCAAAAATCTGCACATGCCATGATATTTCTTGATTGCAACATCATATAATCGCTGCAGACAAGCATGGTCATTGCGGGGGCGGGACGTTGGCAGGCAGACAGAAACGGGCATCATGGCAAAAAGCGCATTGGCTGCTGGCATTGGCCTGCCTGCTGCCGCCCGCCGCCCATGCCCAGGCCGGCAACCTCGAGCAGCAGATTGCCGCCGTGCGCGAGGATGGCCGCTTCGTGCCCGCGCGCGCCCTGCAGCGCCTGCAGGAGGTGGAAACGCAGGCGCGCAGCGCCCCCCTGCCCGTGCGTGCGGAATTCCTGACCCAGCTGAGCACCGTCCGCATGCGCCTGGGGCAAAACGACCTCGCCATGCAGCTGGCCGAGGAGCTGATCGCCTACGCCCGCCTGAACAAGAACGACGTGGCGCTGGCGAAAGGCGTGCTCTGCAAGGCCTATATCACGTTCGCCATGAACGAGCGCCGCGCCTCGCACCTGCTGGCCTTTGAGGCGGAACGCATCGCCAACCGCACGGCCGACTTGCCCGTGCGCGTGCAGGCGACTATCAGCGCGGGCCAGTCGTGGGCCGAGGAAGGCAATTTCCCGTTTGCGCTGGCCAAGCTGCAGGCAGCCGTCGACCTGGCGCGCCAGAGCAATTCCCCCTCCAGCCTGGCCGCCGCCCTGAACGCCCTCACCCTGCTGTACACGCAGATGCGCGAATACGACAAGGGCTTCGAGGTGCTCGACGAGCTGCTGGCCGTATCCGGCACGCTGGCATCGCCGGGCCGCATGGCGCAGGCGAAGAATACGGAATACGGGCTGGCGCTCGACGCGCAGCAGCCGCAGCGGGGCCAGCGCGCCCTGCTGGCGGCCCTGGCGCTGGAACGCCAGCTGGACGCGCGCGGCATGGTGGCCGTTACCCTCGTCAACCTGTCGGACAGCTACCTGAAGGAAGGCGACTACGCGCGCGCCCTGCGCTACGCGAATGAAGCCATCACGGCGGGGCGCCTGGTCAACAATGAACAGGTGGAGGCGACGGCGCGCCTGAACATCGGCCAGGCGCTGATCGGCCAGGGACGCCTGCAGGAAGGCAAGCAAAGCGTGGCCACGGGCCTGGCCTATTATGAACGCACGGCCAACCAGCCGGACATGCAGGCCGTGCTGCTGGAATACGGCACGGTGCTGGAAAAGGCGGGCGACCTGCGCGGCGCCGTCACGGCCTACCACCGAGAACGGGGCATTTCCAACCAGCTGTTCGAGAAGCAGCGGCAGAAGGCCGTGTATGAATTGCAAGAAAAGTATGAGGCGGAAAAGAAACAGCGCCAGATCGAGCTGCTGAGCCGCGAGAATCAGCTGAAAAGCACGGAAATCGACAACCGCCGCCTGCAGCAGCGCGTGTGGTGGCTGCTGGCGCTGGTACTGGCCATGGCGTCCGCCATCGTTGGCTTGCTGTACCGCAAGGTGCGCCACGCGAACGTGCAGCTGAAGGTGAAAAACCAGGAACTCAAGCGCCAGAGTTCGCGCGACCCGCTGACGGCCCTGTACAACCGCCGCCATTTCCAGGAATTCATGCGCAGCCATGCGGGCAAGCCGCAGCAGACGTACGCGGGCAGCGACGTGGTGGGTGCGCTGTTCCTGCTCGATGTCGACCATTTCAAGCACATCAACGACCGCTACGGCCATGCGGCGGGCGACCTGGTGCTCACCACCATCGCCGAAACCTTGCACGATGTGTTGCGCGAAACGGACATGATCGTGCGCTGGGGCGGCGAGGAATTCCTCGCCTTCCTGCCGGCTGTCGCGCGCGACGGGCTCGACGATATTGCGCGGCGCATCCTCAACGGCATGGCGGCGCAGGTCATCCACTACCAGGGGCAGGCCATCCAGGTGCACGTCTCCGTGGGCTTTGCGCCCTATCCGCTGGCGCCGCTGGGACGCCCGCTCACGTGGGAACGCAGCGTCAACCTGATCGACATGGCCCTGTACCTGGCCAAGGCGCACGGGCGCAACCGGGCGTATGGATTGCGCGGTTTTCAGCAGGTGGAAAGAACAACCCTGGAAGCGGTGGAGCAAGACCTGGAACGCGCGTGGCGCGACGGCTTTGTCGATTTGAGCGTGGTGCTGGGGGGAACGGACGGGGGCGATACTGCCGCTACAGGCACGGCGACGCGGGGCAGCCAGGCTGGCGCCAGCGATGGCGTGGCCGCAGCCGCCGTCACCTGACGGCGGCTGCGGGGAGCGGACCGGCGGTGGCCGGCCCTCGCGATGTTATCGCGATGATTACTTGTGCGCGGCGTCCTGCATCTTTTCGCCCGCTTTTTCCACTTTCTTGCCGACGGCGTCGGCCGCTTCGCTCATTTTCTTGTCGGCGTCAGCGGCGACCTGGTCCATCTTGGCTCCCGTATCGGCAGCGGCCTGGCTCACGGCAGCGTCAGCCTTGGTAGCGGCGGCCTTGATGTCGGCTTCAGCCTTGGCAGCGGCCGCATCGATCTTCTGGCCGGCCTGTTCCGCAGGACCGGCAGCGACATCGCTCTTCTTCTGGCAGGCAGCCAGTGCCACGACCATCATCCCGGCGGCGCACACGGTCATCCAATTTTTGCTTACTTTCATGATATTCCCTTTCATTGTTATCAAAAGACACAGATCAGTTCGCAATATACACCTGCCTAAAATTTTCTAGCGTGCGCTAACGCACATAAAAACACGCTTTTGTGGCGTAGTTGTAAGCAATGGTATCTTGATATTTTCAAGGCGCCTTGCCCGACGCGCAGGCAGGACATACCCATTGCTGTGCACTACTGACCCGCAGCCGGGACAGGCACAGCATCCAGCAGCGAACGCTCGAGCAATTGCGACAACGCCGTGCGCAGCGTCTGCGTGCGCGCCGCCAGTTCCGGCCGTTTGTAGCGCTCGGCGGCGATCAGGCTGTTTTCCAGGCAGACCCGATCCGACCTGGCCAGGCAGGCGTCGGCCAGGTCGAGCTGGGCGCTGGCCAGCGCCACTTTCACCTTGGCATCGAGTTCCAGGGTGTCGGGATCGTCGCCCCAGCGTTTCACGTAGACGGCCAGGCGCGTGGCGGCCAGATCCGGCTTGCCCGCGTCGAGGGCCTGGTTGACGCTGTCCTGCAGCGCCGTCCACGCCTGTGCCCGCTGCTGTTGCCTGTCGCAGGCGGCGGCGGACTTGGTGATGTTCGCCTGCAAGCGTTTGATCTGCGCGGCGGGCGCCTTGGCGCTTTTCAGCACGGCCAGCGCACTGCGCGCCCCGTCCAGATCGCACTGCGCCGCCAGCGCCGTGGCGGCCTCGACCTGTTCCGCCACGCTGGCCGGCTTGTCGGCCGGCTTATTGAAGAACCAGATGCCGGTCAATACCACTGCCGCCGCGATCCACGTGCGCAAGCGCACGGGCGGGCGCGGCGGCGGCACCGAACCCTTGACGGCCGGTTTCGCGGGCGCCGCCTTGGCCGGCGCGGCAGGTGCGGCAGGCGCTGGCGGGACGGGCTTGGGCGCGGGCTGCGGCATGGGAGCAGGCGCAGGCGCAGGAGGCGCGACGGGCACGGGCGGCGGCATGCGCGGCACCGGCGGCGGCGCCACGGCTTTTTCCAGAACAGGCGCTTGCGCTACCTGGCGCGCGCCGCAAAACGGGCAATGCGCCACGCGCAGCGGCAAGGTCCGGCCGCAAGCGGCGCTGATGCAAACGTCATTCACTGTTTCAAGCACATTCCAACCTTTTCCTGGAGTCATTCCACTGCGTTCTGCCGCAATATTACCTTACGCAAGCACGGCAACGGCGCAACGGCGCCGTGTTTCATGGCCTTGATACCGATCAAAAAGCATCCGCCGCAGCGGTCTAAGCTACCAGCAGCGGCCAAGGACAAG
Organism: Janthinobacterium sp. LM6; assembly: GCF_002002885.1. GTDB lineage: Bacteria > Pseudomonadota > Gammaproteobacteria > Burkholderiales > Burkholderiaceae_D > Janthinobacterium > Janthinobacterium kumbetense. The sequence continues at coordinate 5,429,486 of NZ_CP019510.1, forward strand.
GAGAACGCCATGCCAGCCCACCTGATCATCGAAGACGGCCAGCCCTCGTGGTGGGACAGCGCCGATATCTGGGTCGTGCCGGGCAATGATCCGAATGGCCCGCCCGGCGCGCCCATCGCCGGCACCAGCAATTACCTGTGGGGCCGCGTGCACAACACGGGCAACAGCGCCTCGAACGGCGCGCGCGTGGACTTTTACTGGGCCGACCCGTCCGGCCAGATCGCCGTCGGCGCCGCCACGCAGATCGGCTCCGCCTTTGCCGACTTGCCGCCGGGCGCCACGCAGGAAGTGCTGTGCCTGGTGCCCTGGGTGCCCGTCATCGTCAATGGCGGCCACGAATGCCTGCTGGCCGTGGCCCATGGCCCGGGCGACATCAACCCGCTGCCCGATCCCCTGCCCAACGGCTTTCCCTTCCAGCCCAAGCAGCACGAGCAGATCGCCCAGCGCAATGTCACCGTGGTGCTGGCGGCCCGGCGCGCGCAATCGCTGTCCATCGCGGTGGCGGCCCTGCCCCGCGCAACGAAAAAAGTGGAACTGCAGATCGAGTATGGCGGCGAGCTGCCGGAACACCTGCTGGCCACCCTGGGCCTCGAGCGCTGGCAGCCGGCCAGGGAGGCGCGCCTGATAGCGGGCCTGGCGCGCACGCCCCACTGCAATGGCGATGCGCCCGGCGAGCAAAAGCTGGCGCTGGACGTGCCGCGCGGCCAGGCGCAGGCCGTGTACCTGAGCGTGCGCGCCGAAGCCGTGCCGCCACGCCAGTATGCGCTGCTGCGCGTGCTGGAGAGCCAGGAAGGCAAGGTCATGGGCGGCATCACGTATATCGTCACCGATCTCGAGAAAGAGCAAGCGCAAGACCAGCAAAGCCCCGAGGAGCAAGCATCATGAGCGATACCCCCCTGCAGGTGCTGACGCGGCCGTTCGCGATCGAGCCCGTCACCAATATCATGCTGCCCGATGGCATCTTCGACAATGCCATCTATGGCTTGCGCATCGCCGCCCACGTCACCAATATGTCCAGCAGCGCCCTGAACAATGTCACCGTGTACCTGGAAAGCGTGGGCGACCCCGGCATCGTGCCCGTGGCGCACACCTTCTTCTTTGCCAGCATCCCGGCCGGCGCGGCCATGCTGGTGATGTGGGATGCCGACTTCCAGCATGCCGCGCCCGGCAAGCGCCTGGTCAGCTTTGTCGCCAAGGCGGATGGCTACCTGCCGCACCGCTCGATCCAGCAAATCTTCGTCTCGCAGACGCGCTTCGACAGCGCCACCAACACCTACACGTGCACGGTCGAGGAAGGCACCCTGGAACTGTCCAAGCCGCAAGGCCACCTGCCGGGCAAGCGCTGGGGCAGCACGGGTACGGATGGGAAGGAGTGCCGCTGCCCGCCCGGCCTGGGACCGATCGTGCCGACCGGCATGACCCTCGTCTGGACGCCGAACCCCGCCTACGCGGGCACGCATGGCGAGCTGCCGTTTTCCGACCCGTGGTGGAAGATCCTCGCCATCATCATCGCCATCATCGCCGCGCTGGTGGCCATCATTTCAGCCGCCCTCGGTTCCGGCAAGGCCAGCTTCAGCGTGGGCGGCACGTTCGAGGAAACCGATCCCAGCGTCGACTGCTGCTCGCTGGAAGGAGCCGGCTCGGGCCAGCCCGAATTCACGGTGGCGGGCGTGGCCTCGGCCATCGCCTCGGGCGCCATCGCCGTCGCCTGCTCCGATATTGCCGACCCGTTCTGGCGTGGCCAGGAAGCAACACCACCGGCCGCCGGCGAACTGACCCTGGCCGAAAGAGTGGTGGCGAAATGGGTGTTGCCGGAAGCGCCGAACGCGGGCCTGCCCTACACGGCAGACATCAGTTGGCAGTACGAGCGCTTCACCACGGGCGCCACCTACCAGCATGCCGTGAGCGAAACGCAGGTCAACATTCACCTGGCGGGGCCCGTGGAAACGGATACGCCCGCCGTCGTGCAAGCCTACGAACCGCTGTGGCTGCGCGCCAGCTTCAAGCGCGACAATGGCAATGTCTTCCGCGGCACGGAGCTGTATGCCTTCGTGCTGTTCCAGGCGCCGCAGGGACTGTATTTCGTCGAATCGCTGACCGACGACGGCCTGGGATTCGATCCGGGCGCCAACGACGGCGTCTATGCAGGCAGCCTGGACTTGAAGCGGGCTTACCGCACCCTGCTGCAATATGATCAAAAGGTCTACGGCACCTGGCGCGTCTTCGTCTTCGCCCAGGACGTCAACCTGACCAAGCCCGGCACGCCACCCGAAATCGCCGCCCAGCACATCGGCGGCATGTTCGTCGCCAGCGCCATCGAAATCACCTTCGACGACACCCTGCCCTGCCCACTCAAGGCGCAGGCGAATATCGTGGTGGTGTAGTGATAAGCGAGCTAGGGCTTAGGTCGCGTAGGGCGGATTAGCGCCAGCAGCGCCATTGGATACTCATGCGCGCAGACCAGGAGCCGCTGAGAAAATGCCCAGGGCCAGGTGCCGCCCCGAAGACAGTACTTCAGTACAGTGAGGTAAATGCAGGGCAGGCAACAACGCCCAGGGCGTTGTATCAGCCGCTCTTAAACTTTAACGCTTTCAGGTTTCGCTATCACCGTGCGCGGAATGATATCCGTTGCCGGGCAAGTCTCCATCGCATCCGAATACGCGAGCCAGCGCTGCAGGCTTTCCATGCGGCGGATGGTGATGCCCTTGCCATTGATATAACCGATCTGCTCGAAATTGGCGGGGCTGGTGGTCAGTTTCGACACGGTGGGCGCATTGTCGACCAGCCGGTCGTAGGCCTTGCGCGCCTTGTGTTCCCACTTGGCCAGCACGGGATCGTCAAAGCGGTTGCTTTCAAAATACACGGTGATGGTACGGTCGTGGTTGGCAAAGCCGACGATGGCCGCACCCTTGCGTATGGTCAACAGGACATCTTCCTTGACGCCCGTGACGGGAACGAAGACGGCGGCACGCCCATCCGTATCCGGCCGCTCCATGGGAATATCTTGTCCGATTATGCTCATCACTTCACACTCTTCATCATCGCCTGTTGGCTTGTTGTCCCTGCATCACTGGAAGCGAGCCGCCGTGCGCATGCGTGCGTTTGCCGCTGCGCCGGGCCACTCCCAGGCTCGCTGCCATGCCCTGCAATACCATTTATCAAATAATACATTGCCGGAAAGCACTACACAAGTAATCAGGGGCGCGGCAACCGCCTGCCCTCCGCCGGATGGGGAATGGTGTGGCCAGTGGCAATCACCTTATAATGCTGCGATTACTTCACGTCCCCCACCTCCGCACCATGACGCTTCCCGAGAATGACACCAGCCGGCTCGACGCCATCAGCGCCGCCGCCACCGAAGTGGCCGCACAAAACGTGGCCGACCTGCTGGCCATGGCCATCTGCCACCGGCCAGACGAACCGGCCCTGATCGTCTGCGACAAGCGCAGCTGGCTCAATGTCGTGCTGACGGAAGCGTATCGCCAGGGCTTGCCGGACGCCGCCTTCATCGATTTCGACGAAGTCACGCCCGATGCCGTGCTGGCCGCGTTTGCCGAACTGCCGGCCGGCAGCCTCGTCGTGCTGATTCAGTCGACCAGCTTCCGTCTGGAAGCGTTCCGCATCCGCATCGAGCTGTTCAAGCGGGGCTTGAAAGTGATCGAGCACGTGCACCTGTCGCGCATGCCCGGCGTGCAGGGCTTGCACTACATCGCCTCACTGGCCTACGACCCCGCCTACTATCGCGGCGTGGGCCATGCGCTCAAGGCGCGCATCGACGGCGCCCGCCACGGCATGGTCGACAGCGGCGGCGAGCAGCTGGTCTTCGCTTCGCCGTTCGAATCGGCCAAGCTCAATATCGGCGACTACAGCGGCATGAACAATATCGGCGGCCAGTTCCCCCTGGGCGAAGTGTTTACGGAGGCGCAGGACCTGGAAGCGGTCAATGGCCGCGTGCGCATCTTTGTTTTCGGCGACACGCACTTCATGGTCAACCGCCCCGACACGCCGATCACCCTGATCATCGAGAAGGGGCGCGTGACGGGCACGGAAAACGCCACGCCGGAATTTACCGCCATGCTGGAAATCATCCGCGCGCACGAAGGCGAAGTGTGGGTGCGCGAACTGGGCTTCGGCATGAACCGCGCCTTTTCACGCGAACAGCTGGTCAACGACATCGGCACGTATGAGCGCATGTGCGGCATCCATCTGTCGCTGGGCGCCAAGCACGGCGTCTATACAAAACCCCAGTTCAAGCGCAAGGATGCGCGCTACCACGTCGACATCTTCGCCGTCACCGAAGCCGTCTACCTGGACGACGAGCGCGTGTACGCGGATGGCGCGTGGACGGTGGAACCCGTCGCACTCAATTGAACCTTCGCTGAACCTCAGCTGAAAAATCCGGCCGCTGCCAGCTCGCGGTCCCAGGGCGGCACGGGCTGGTATTCGGCCACCAGGAAATCGATCAGCGCGCGCACCTTGGGCGACGGCTGGCGGCTGGCCGGATACAGGGCGCTCAAGTGGTTCAGGGGCAGCTCCCAGGCGGACAGCACGGGCACCAGGCTGCCATCGAGCAGGTTGCGCCAGGCGAGGAAGGTGGTGCTGTAGACGATGCCGAGTCCCCGCTGCGCCGCCTGGTGCAGCACCAGGCCATTGTTCGCCGTAAAACCCGCCTGAACGCGCACGCTCACCGCCTCCTGCTGGTCTCCTTCCCGACGCTGGAAATGCCAGTTCGTGCCATCCGTCAGGTGGCTGAAATGCAGGCACTGGTGCTGCAATAGCTCTTGCGGCGTCTGCGGCACGCCCCATTGCGCCAGGTAGGCGGGACTGGCGCACAGCACGGCGCGGCACGGCGCCAGCGGACGCATGGCCAGCGCGCTGCTGTCCGGGATGCCGCCCACGCGGATGGTCAAGTCAAAGCCGTGGCGTATCGGGTCGAGCAGCGCATCGTCGACAAACAACTCGGCCTGCACCTGCGGGTGCAGCAAACTGAAACGGGCGACGGCGTCGGCCAGCCACGCGCTGCCGAAACTCGATGGTGCCTGGATGCGCAGCGGCCCGGCCAGCTCCGCCCCGGCTCCCGCCTGCGCCACGTGCGCCACCATGCGCGCCGCTTCCTGCGCCTGGCTGACGGTGGCCATGCACGGCGCCAGGTAAGCGCGGCCCGCGTCCGTCAGGCTCACTTCGCGCGTGGAGCGGTGCAGCAGGCGCGCATGCAGGCGCTCTTCCAGCTGCATGATGGTCTTGCTGACCATGGCGCGCGTCAGTCCCAGGCGCTGCCCGGCCACCGTAAAGCTGCGCTGGCGCGCCACTTCGACAAAGATTTCCATCGCTTTTAGTTGATCCATGTCAAAGATTGTCTTCGCTTTGACGACAATCTGTCAACCGCAGGGCGATTGTTTGCCGCCCTCGCCCATCCTACAATGGCGCTTTCCATTGACCTCCGGAGCCGCCGCCATGCTAACGATCGAACAACAAGAACAATACCAACGCGACGGCTATATCATCCTGCCCGATTTCAAGGGAGCGGACGAAATCGCCGCCCTGCGCGCGCGCGCCGAGCAGATTGTCAACGAATTCGATCCCAGCGTCAGCCAGTCGATCTTCACCACGCGCGACCAGGCGAAGAACACCAACGATTATTTCCTCGCCTCCGACAACACCATCCGCTGCTTTTTCGAGGAAGAGGCGTTCGGCGCGGACGGCCAGTTAAAGCAGGCCAAATCCCTGTCGATCAACAAGATCGGTCACGCCATGCATGACCTGGACCCCGTCTTCCGCAGCTTTTCGGCCGACCCGAAACTGGCCGCAGTGGCGCGCGACCTAGGCCTGGCAGACGCGCAGGTATGGCAATCGATGTATATCTTCAAGCAGCCCGGCATCGGCGGCGAAGTGCGCTGGCACCAGGACGCCACGTATTTCGAGACCACGCCGATCAGCGTGACCACGTTCTGGTTCGCGCTGGAAGACGCCACCCTGGACAACGGCTGCCTGTGGGCGGAACCGGGCGGCCACCGCGGCCCGCTGCGCGAACGCTTCATCCGCAATGGCGACGCCGTGCGCGTGGAAAAACTCGACGCCACGCCATGGCCCGACGACAGCACGGCCGTGCCGCTCGAAGTCAAGGCCGGCGCCCTCGTCTGCTTCCACGGCTTGCTGCCCCATTACAGCGCGCCGAACCGCTCGCCCATCTCGCGCCACGCCTACACCTTGCACGCCACGGACGGCCAGACGGAATACGCGGCCCACAACTGGATCCAGCGCGACGCGTCCTTCCCCGTGCGGGGCTTCGTCTGATGCGCATCGACGTCTTCGCCGCCCACTGGGGCAATAACGAGCTGCCGCCCGACGTCTTCATCGACAGGGTAGCGGCGGCCGGCTTCGACGGCATCGAAATGTCGCTGCCGCTGGACGCCGCCCTGCGCGAGGAGTGGACAGACCGCATCGCCAAGGCGGGACTGCAACTGATCGCCGCGCAGTGGGAAACCGTGTTCCACAGCGACTTCGATCTGCACCGCGCCGCCCTGGCCGAACTGCTGGAAAACGCCTGCCTGGCGCGCCCCGTGCTGGTCAACACGCATACGGGCAAGGATTTCTATACGCCGGCGCAAAATGCGCAGCTGCTCGACCTGGCCGCCGCCATCTCGGCAAAGCACGGCGTGCCCATCGTGCATGAAATCCACCGCAGCCGCTTTTCCGGCCACCCGATGCTGCTGCTGCCGTATCTGCAGCAGTATCCCGAGCTGCCATTGACGGCCGACCTGTCGCACTGGTGCTGCGCCTGCGAATCGCTGCTGGAAGACCAGCCGCAAACCCTGGCGCAGGTGCTGCCGCTGGTGCGCCACGTGCATGCGCGCATCGGCCATGCGCAAGGGCCGCAGGTAGCCGACTTCCGCGCGCCGGAAGCGAAACCGGCACTCGACGCCCACCTGGCCTGGTGGGATGCCATCGTCGCCCTGCGCCGCGCGGCCGGCGCCGAACGCATGACGTTCACGCCGGAATTCGGCCCCGCGCCGTACACGCAAACGCTGCCCTGGACGCAACAGCCCGTGAGCGACGCGTGGGAACAGAACGTCGCCATGCTGCAACTGCTGCGCCAGCGCTACGCCGGCTAGGCGTCCGCGTCCCGGCGCCGGATCGCCAGGTCCGGCGCCGCGCATTGCAATTAGGTAGTGCGCTATATATACTGTCCCCATGGATACCATCACCGCCCCCAATCCCTTGCACCAGGTGCCGCGCCTGGACAGCCAGCTGTGCTTTGCGCTGTACTCGACTTCGCTTGCCATGAACAAGCTGTACCGCAAGCTCCTGCGCAAACTCGGTCTCACCTATTCGCAATACCTGGTGATGATGGTGTTGTGGGAGCGCGACGGCTTGACGGTGTCGGAAGTGGGCGAGCGCCTGTTCCTCGACTCGGCCACCCTGACGCCCCTGCTCAAGCGCATGGAGCAATCGGGCCTGTTGACGCGCACGCGCGCCGCCAGCGACGAACGGCAAGTCATCATTTCCCTCACGGAACAGGGCGACCAGCTGCGCCACGCAGCGGCCTTGCTGCCCGAAGCCATCCTGACGGCCAGCCACTGCAGCGTGGAACAGGTTGTGGACATGAAACAACAGCTGAACCAATTGCGCGACAGCCTGATGAAAAGTGAGTAAAGGCGCCGCTTTTCCGAGCAAAATCAGGTAAAGCATCCCTCTGACAGCGCCAGGCAAAAGCTGGCGCGAAATCCGCCTTTCTTTATTACAAATCGATACATGGATGGCCCCGCCCTGCGTATAGAATAGTTGCCACTATTTCCTTACAACAACATCAGGGTGAATATGCGCATATCTTTCGGCTCCGTAGCCTCGTTGGCTCTGTGTTTTACCGTGTCGGCCTTCGCGGCCGAACCATTCGACGACAAGTTCCGCCAGCTCGAAGAGGTGCTGCCCACCCCGAATACCTACCGCACGGCCTCCGGCGCGCCGGGCCACGCCTACTGGCAGCAGCGCGCCGACTACACGATCCGCGCGACGCTGGACGAAGCCAGGCGCGAGATCGCCGGCAGCGGCACCATCACCTACCATAACCAGTCGCCCGACACCCTCGGCTACCTGTGGGTGCAGCTGGACCAAAATATCTACAAGCCCGATTCCGACGCGCGCCGCATGACCACGGCGCCCTCGCGCCAGGCGTGGGCCAAGACGGCGGGCGAAGACACGATGAAGTTCGAAGGCTTGCGCGGTATCCTGGCGCGCGGCGACTTCCAGGGCGGCTTCAATATCCGCCGCTTGACAGGCGCGGATGGCCAGCCTTTGAAATATGTAGTGAACCGCACCATGATGCGCATCGACTTGCCGCAGCCCTTGAAGCCAGGCCAGGATTTCGTCTTCCAGATCGACTGGGATTACCGCATCAACGAACAGAAGGTGCTGGGCGGGCGCGCCGGCTATGAAGTCTTCGACGACAAGAACGCCCTCTTCGAAGTGGCGCAGTGGTTCCCCCGCATGGCGGCCTACTACGACGCGGCCGGCTGGCAGCACAAGCAGTTCCTCGGCTCCGGCGAATTCACACTGGAATTTGGCGACTACGACGTGCAGCTGACCGTTCCTGCCGACCATATCGTCGCTTCCACGGGAGAGCTGCAAAACCCGCAGGAGGTGCTGTCTTCCGCGCAGCGCGAACGCCTGGAAAAGGCCCGCGGCAGCGACAAACCCGTCGTCATCGTCACGCAGAAGGAAGCGGAAGCGGCCGAAAAAACCGTCAGTCGCGCACAAAAGACGTGGCACTTCAAGGCGGCCAACGTGCGCGACTTCGCCTGGGCTTCGAGCCGCAAGTTCATCTGGGATGCACAGGGCTACAAGAAGGGCGGCAGCGATGTGATGGCCATGTCCTACTATCCGAAAGAGGGCAATCCGCTGTGGGAAAAATACAGCACGCAAGCCATCGTGCACACGATTGAACAGTACAACAAGTACAGCATCGACTACCCTTACCCGACGGCGATTTCCGTCAACGGCCCCGTGGGCGGCATGGAGTATCCGATGATCTCGTTCAACGGCCCCCGTCCCGTGAAGGACAAAAAGACGGGCGAGCTGACGTATTCGAAGCGCACCAAGTATGGCCTGATCGGCGTGATCATCCACGAAGTGGGCCACAACTACTACCCGATGATCATCAACTCGGACGAGCGCCAGTGGACGTGGATGGACGAGGGCCTCAACACCTTTGTGCAATACCTGGCGCAGCAGGCGTGGGAGGAGAACTACCCGGCCTCGCGCGGCGAACCGCGCGAGATCGTCGACTACATGCGTAGCCGCGACCAGGTGCCCATCATGACCAATTCCGAGTCCCTGCTGCAGTTCGGCAACAACGCCTACGCCAAGCCGGCGGCGGGCCTGAACATCCTGCGCGAAACCATTCTCGGGCGCGAGCTGTTCGACTACGCCTTCAAGGAATATGCGCAGCGCTGGAAGTTCAAGCGTCCCACCCCCGCCGACTTTTTCCGCACCATGGAGGATGCCTCCGGCACGGACCTGGACTGGTTCTGGCGCGGCTGGTTCTATACCACCGACCCGGTCGACATCAGCATCGACGGCATCAGCGAATACGGCGTGAGTTCAAAAGATCCGGCAACGGAAAAAGCGTGGAAGAAGGCGCAGAAGGACGCCCAGCCGGAATCCGTCACGAGCCGCGCCAACAAGGGCATGCCGCGCCGGGTCGAGGCGCATCCGGAGCTGAAGGATTTCTACAACCAGCACGACGATTTCACGGTGACCAACAAGGACCGCAACGCCTACGCCGAGGCGCTGGCCGCCCTGGAACCGTGGGAGAAGGACTTGCTGAAACAGGGCAAGCACCTGTACCTGGTCGACCTGTCGAACGTGGGCGGCATGGTCATGCCGCTGATCCTCGAAATCGAACTGAAAAGCGGCAAGAAGTACGTCGAGCGCGTACCGGCCGAAGTGTGGCGCTACTCGCCGAAGAAAATCACCAAGGTCGTCATCACGGATGAACCGATGGTGGGCCTGGTGCAGGACCCGTACTGGGAAACGGCCGATATCGACACGAGCAACAATAGCTGGCCGCGAAAAATCACGCCATCGCGCCTGGAACTGTTCAAGAGCGAGAAATCGCCCAAGGACAACCTGATGCGCGATTTTCATACGCCGCTGAAAGGCAAGAACGGCGGCTCGGCCAAGGGCGACGAGGCGTGAAGCGCTGGCGCCTGCTCGCTTGCGCCACGCTGGCCTGCGCCAGCATGGCGGCGGGCGCCCATAATTTTCACATGGGCATCGCCGACATCAGCTATAACGCGGCCAGCGGCAGCACCGAAGTGGTGCACACCTACACAGGCCACGACGTCGAGGCGCTGCTGACGAACCTGTACCAGCGCCAGTTCGACCTGGGCCAGGAAGACAGCGAAGCGGCCCTGCGCCGCTATGTCGAAAAACAGTTTTTCCTCGTGGCGCCGGGCGGCAAGCGCCTGCGCCTGAACTGGGTCGGCATGAAGGTCAATGCCGACAACGTGGTGATCTTCCAGGAGCTCGAACGCACGCGCCTGGCCCCCGCCACGCGCATCCACAACCAGCTGCTGATCGACTTCCTGCCCAGCCAGCGCAACACCCTCAACGTGCAGGACAGCGGCGCCATCCAGACGCTGATTTTCGACCGCCAGAACACGGAACTGCCGATCCGCTAAGCTCCGCCACTTCCAAAGACCCATGACGCCACGCTCTCTCCCCCTCCTCCTCGCCGTCCTGTTTTCACCGGCAGCCCACGCCGACGACATCTTCCAGCGCGTGCTGGTCGATGGTTCGCGCCTGAACCAGCTGGGCGTGGCCGATTCGGCCAACGCGGGCAGCGTCACGCAAAAGCAGCTCGACGCGCGCACCAGCTACCGGCCCGGCGAACTGCTCGAAGCCGTGCCGGGGCTGATCGTCAGCCAGCATAGCGGCGAGGGCAAGGCCAATCAGTTCTACCTGCGCGGCTTCAACCTCGATCACGGCACGGACTTGCGCACCACCGTCGACGAAATGCCCGTCAACCAGCGCAGCCATGGCCACGGACAGGGCTGGACGGACCTGAACTTCCTGATTCCCGAACTGGCCATGCGCCTCGATTACAAAAAGGGACCGTATTCGGCGGCGCAAGGCGACTTTTCCTCGGCAGGGGCGGCTTCCGTCGTGTATGCGAACCGCCTGACGCAGGGCATCGCCAGCGTGGGACTCGGGCAAAACGGCTTTCGCCGCGCCCTGCTGGCCGATTCGCCCGATGCGGGCGACGGCAGCCTGCTGTACGCGCTCGAAGCGCAGCATAACGATGGCCCGTTCACGCAGCCGGACCGCTACCGCAAGCTCAATGGCGTGCTGCGCTACAGCGAAGGCTATGCCAACAACGGCTTCAACGTCACGGCCATGGCGTACGACGCCAGCTGGAACGCCACCGACCAGATTCCGCTGCGCGCCGTGCAGGACGGCACGCTGGGCCGCTTCGACGCCATCGATGCCAGCGACGGCGGCAAGGCGCAGCGCTACAGCCTGTCGGGCGCCTGGCGCCAGACGACGGACGACGTGTCGTCCAGGGTCAGCGCGTATGTGATCGCCAACCGCCTGGCCCTGTTCTCGAATTTTACGTATGCGATGGACGATCCCGACAACGGCGACCAGTTCGCCCAGCCCGACCGGCGCGTGACGGCCGGCCTGGATGCCAGCCACACCTGGCACCGCCACACGGACAGGGGCAGCAGCGACACCACCATCGGCCTGCAGCTCCAGAACGACAATATCCACAACGGCTTGTACAACACGCGGCAGCGGCAGATCCTGTCGACCACGCGGCAAGACCACATCGTCGAATCGAGCATCGGCGTGTATGGAGAAAACAGCACGCGCTGGTCGCGCTGGCTGCGCACCGTGGCCGGCCTGCGCGCGGACGCCTACCGCTTCGACGTGCGCAGCGACCGCGCCGCCAATTCGGGCACGGCCAGCGCCCATTTGTTCAGCCCCAGCCTGAGCGTGATTGCGGGACCGTGGCGCGATACGGAAGCGTATTTCAACATCGGCAATGGCTTTCACAGCAACGATGCGCGCGGCACGACGATCACCGTCGACCCGAAGACGGGCGAGGTGGCCGACAAGGTCACGCCCCTGGTGCGCTCGCGCGGGCTGGAACTGGGCTTGCGCAGCGCCGCCATCACCGGCCTGCAAACCTCGCTGTCACTGTACCGCCTGGACTTCGATTCCGAACTGCTGTTCATCGGCGACGCGGGCGCCACCGAGGCGGGCCGCCCCAGCCGCCGCTACGGCGTGGAGTTTTCCAGCTACTACAAGGCGGCCAGCTGGCTGTCGCTGGACCTGGACCTGGCGTATGCGCGGGCGCGCTCGCGCGGCAGCGACCCGGCGGGCGACTTCATCCCCGGCGCCATCGAAGGCGTGGCCCAGCTGGCCATGACGGTGACGCCGCCGGGGCCGTGGTCGGGTTCTTTGCGCCTGCGCTACTTCGGCCCGCGCCCGCTGATTGAAGACAACAGCGTGCGCTCCGCGGCCAGCGTGGGCTTGAACGGGCGCATCGCCTACCAGATCGACAAGACCTTGCGCGTGGAAGTCGAAGGCTACAACCTGGCCAACCGGCGCGACTCGGCCATCGACTATTACTATGCCTCGCGCCTGCCAGGCGAAACGCAGCCCGTCGACGACATCCACTTCCATCCCGTGGAATCGCGTTCGCTGCGCCTGACCCTGGTAAAGAATTTTTAACTCAACAAGAATAATTCCTGTCTCACTGCACAGGAAACGCCGCGAAGTCGTAGAATGCCAGGCTGGATAAACTGAGACAGGCCGCATTGCGGCCGGCACCGCCATGAGCACTTCCGCACCGATCTTTACCGACCCTTCCCACGTCAAGGAAGCCTTGCGCGATGACGGCTATGCCGTCCTGCGCCCGCAGGACGTGGCCGCGCTGGCCGGCTGCCCGCTGGCCGCGCTGCGCGCGCTGGAAGGGAGCTGGAATACCCTCCCGCTGGACAATTACCTGAAGGATGGCGGCCGCTATCGCCGCCGGCGCCACTCGTGCTTCGTGCAGGATGGCGAGCGCCTGACGCAGACGGCGCACCGTCCGCACTGGCAACCGGTGGAATACAACGCCCTGCACGGCGGCATGCACCGCCTGTTCGAACCGGTCGAAACGGCTATCGTTGCGCAAGCGGCCTGGCAGCAGCTGATCCGCGCGCTGGGCGACGCCTGCTCGCAGGTCAAGGGCAGCCAGCCGTGGTTCATCGAGGCGCACCAGTTCCGCATCGATACGACCGATGGCATCGGCCGCCCCACGCCGGAAGGCGCGCACCGCGACGGCGTCGATTTCGTCGCCGTGTTGCTGATCGGGCGCGAACAGGTCAAGGGCGGCGAGACGCGCATCTTCGAGGCCGATGGCCCCAACGGCAAGCGCTTTACCCTAACCGAGCCGTGGTCGCTGCTGCTGCTCGACGATGCGTCTGTCATCCACGAATCGACACCGATCCAGCCGATCGGCGAACATGGCCACCGCGATACGCTCGTGCTGACCTATCGCGCAGGCCAGTTCCAGGGAGAGAATTAACAAGCGGCCACAGCATTCCCTGTGGCCAAAATAGTTACTTGGAAGTTACTTTTGCAGACCTAAATCCGATATAGTCATACGATGTCGATATTGCGCGCTCACCGCGCCCAGCATCACCACACTGAAATTCTAGGAGAGGTCTGTGGACTCCAACAACCAAATCAAGCCTGACGAAATCGAGATCCTGATCGTCGAGGATAGCCCGACCCAGGCGGAGCGCTTGCGCCGCCTGATCCAGTCCCTGCACTATAACGCGCGCGTGGCGGCCAATGGCCAGCTGGCCCTTGCCGCCATCCGCGAGCGCAAGCCACACCTGGTGCTGTCCGACATCGTCATGCCTGAAATGAATGGCTACGACCTGTGCCGCTCCATCAAGTCCGATCCGACCCTGCGCGACATCCCCGTGATCCTCGTCACCTCGCTCAACGACCCGAAGGACATCATCCGCGGCATCGAGTGCGGCGCGGACAATTTCATCCGCAAGCCCTACGCGGAAGACTACCTGCTCAACCGCATCAGCCACATGCTGATGAACCAGAAGCTGCGCAAGAACCAGAATGTGGAAATCGGCATCGCCCTGTACCTGGGCGACCAGAAGCATTTCATCAATGCGGAGCGCCAGCAAATCCTCGACCTGCTGATCTCCACCTATGAGCAGGCGGTACAGGTCAACGGCGAACTGCAGGCGCGCGAACGCCAGGTGATCGAGCTGAACATGCGCCTGGCACACCATGCGGCCGAACTGGAGACCATCAACCGCGAAATCGCCCTGAAAAACCTGGAGCTGGCCGAAGCGAGCCGCATGAAATCTGCCTTCATCGCGAACATGTCGCATGAACTGCGCACGCCATTGAACGCCATCATCGGCTTCACGGGCGCGCTGCTGATGAAACTCCCAGGCCCCCTGACGTCCGACCAGGACAAGCAACTGAACACCATCCGCGCCAGCGCGCGCCATCTGCTCTCGCTGATTAACGACATCCTCGACGTCGCCAAGATCGAAGCGGGCAAGCTGACCCTGTCGATCGAACCCGTGCACTGCCAGGAGCTGATGGCCGACGTGGCCGACACCCTGCGCCCCCTGGCCCAGCAAAAGGGCCTGGCGCTGGAAATGGCACTGGGAGAAGAAGGCCAGCCGCCCGCCATCATCGACACGGATCGCCGCGCGCTGACGCAAATCCTCATCAACTTGCTCAACAACGCCATCAAGTTCACGGAACAGGGCACGGTACGCATCAGCCTTGCCCAGCGCGACGAAGACGGCGTGCTGGTGACGGAAATGAGCATCGCCGACAGCGGCGCCGGCATCAAGGAAGAAGACCAGGCCAAGCTGTTCCAGGCCTTCTCGCAGCTCGATTCCACCTCCACGCGCCACGTGGAAGGCGCGGGACTGGGCCTGTACCTGTGCCAGAACCTGGCCAACGCCATCGGCGGCGCTCTGTTTTTCAACAGCGACTACGGCTCAGGCAGCACGTTTACACTGGCCCTGCGCAGCAAGGCCTGAGTTTCTGTGCGCCGCAGCATGAAATTTTAATTTCTTGCCATCCAAGACCGACCGATACAGTAGTTCTACGGTATTGCACCGCACCATTTTCAGCGCTATAGTAGAACTGTCTCCTCCAATTCGTTCTCCGAACATTGGATTACGCCCGCGAATACAACCGCGGGCTTTTTTTTGCCTGCGTTTTCCCTCGTCTTCACCTTTCCTTAACTAAATCAAACGATTTAGTTATACCAATCGTTTGAGATATGTGATTAAATCTCCGGCATGATTGAAAAAAACGCCATCCCCACTTCCCACGCCGACGAGGGGCGCAAGCCCCGTTCCGACGGCGAACAGTCGCGCGAGCGCCTGCTGCATAGCGCCATTCGCCTGTTTGCCGAGCAGGGCTATGCCAAGACGTCCACGCGCGAACTGGCGCAGGCGGCCGGCACCAACGCCGCGGCCATCAGCTATTACTTTGGCGACAAGGCCGGCCTGTACCGCGCCGCCTTCGCCCAGCAGTCGCCGAACCCGCAAGACAATATCGCCCTGTACGAGCAGCCGCATTTCACCTTGCGCCAAAGCCTGGAAGGCTTTTATGCGCAACTGCTCGCCCCCATGCAGCAGGGCGAGATCGCGCGCGACTGCATGCGCCTGTGGTGCCGTGAAATGCTCGAACCGACAGGCCTGTGGGCGCGCGAGATCGACCAGAATATCCGCCCCGAGCACGAGGCGCTCACGCGCGTGCTGGCGCGCCACCTGGGTGCACCCGACGACAGCGACGACATGCACCGCCTGGCCTTTTCCATCGCTTCGCTGGCCCTGCAGCACATGGTGGGCGCCGAGGTGCTGCAAACCTTGCGCCCGCAATTGCTGGAATCGCCGCAGGCCATCGACACCTGGCTGGCGCGCATGACCGACTACGCGCTGGCCATGGCCGACGTGGAGCGCCAGCGCCTGGCCATTCCTCCCTCTACCCCTACCGCTCAACGACAAGCAGAAAGACCAGCATGACGACTATTCGATGCACCGTTCAACGTGTCCTGGCCGCCAGCATCGTGCTGGCGCTGGGCGGTTGCGCCCTGCAGGGACCGCCCGCAGCGGTGGCCGCCAGCACGCCCGCGCAGTGGCAGGCGCCGCTGCCGCATAACGGCAAGCTGACGGACCTGGCCAGCTGGTGGCAGGGCCAGGGCGACAGTCTGCTGGTGGAATTGATCACCGACGCGCAGCAGGTCAGCCCGACCATCGCCGCCGCCCGCACGCGCATCGCGCAGGCGCGCGCGGACAGCATCACCAGCGGCGCCGCGCTGGCGCCCAAGCTCGATGCGGCAGGCAGCGTGGTGCGCACCAGCCAGCAATCGGCCCAGCCCAGCGGCACCACCTCGCAGGCCGCGTTGCAGGCATCGTGGGAAATCGACGTCTTCGGCGCCAACCGCGCCACGCGTGACGCGGCGCAGGAGCGCTACGACAGCGCCCGCGCCGGCTGGCATGAAGCCCGCGTCTCGGTGGCCGCCGAAGTGGCAAACCAGTACTACGCCCTGCGCACCTGCCAGCAATTGCATGCAGTGTCCGAACAGGATGCCGTCTCGCGCCGCGACTCGGCACGCCTGACGGAGCTGAGCGCCGGCGCCGGCTTCCAGCCGCCCGCCAACGCCGCCCTGGCCCGCGCCAGCGCTGCCGAAGGCGCCAGCCGCGCCATCGAACAGCGCGCCGTCTGCGACGTGAACGTCAAGGCGCTGGTGGCCCTGTCGGCGATGCCGGAAGCATCGTTGCGCCAAAAACTGGGAGCCAGCCCCTTTGTTGCGCCCTCGCCCGTGGCGATTGCGGAACTGCCGGCGCAAACCCTGGGCCAGCGTCCCGACATCTACAGCGCCGAACGCGAAGTGGCAGCCGCCAGCTTTGAAGTGCGCGGCGCGCAGGCGCAGCGCTACCCGCGCCTGAGCCTTTCCGGCTCCATCGGCAAGGGTAATATCCGCGCTGGCGGCACCAGCATCACGGCCAGCACCTGGAGCATCGGCCCGCTGGCCGTCAGCCTGCCCATTTTCGACGGCGGCACCCGCCGCGCCCAGGTCAATGCGGCCACGGCGCGCTACGACGAAGCCGTGGTGAAGTACCGTGCCGGCGTACGCCAGGCCGTGCGCGAAGTGGAAGAAGCGCTGATCAACCTGGCCAGCACGGACGCGCGCAGCGGCCACGCGAAAACGGCGCTGGAAGGCTACCGCGTGTCGTTTGTCGCCACCGAGGACCGCTACAAGAATGGCCTGGCCAGCCTGATCGAACTGGAAGACGCGCGCCGCACGCGCCTGGCCGCCGAAAACACGGTGGTCAACCTGGAGCGCGAACGCAGCGCCGCCTGGGTAGCGCTGTACCGCGCCGCCGGCGGCGGCTGGAACAGCAGCAGCGCCATCGCCAACAACGCACCCTGACGGATACGACAACATGAAAAAAATGACCTTGAAACCGATGGCTCTCGCCCTTGCCGCCCTCTGTGTTGTGCTGGGCGCCGGCGTTACCCTGTATTCCCCGTCCTCCACGGCGGCCGACGAGGCGAAGGATAAGAACGCTGCGCAGAAACCCGCGCTGACCGTCACCACGGCCAAACCGCAGACCGCCAGCCTGCCCATCAAGCTGAGCGCCAACGGCAACGTGGCCGCCTGGCAGGAAGCCGTCATCGGCAGCGAATCGAACGGCTTGCGCCTGACGGATGTGCGCGTGAATGTCGGCGACATCGTGCGCGCCGGCCAGGTGCTGGCCGTGTTCTCGAACGACACGGTCAATGCCGACGTGGCGCAAGCGAAGGCCGCCGTGCTGGAAGCGGAAGCGAATGCCCTTGAGGCGGCCGCCAACGCGCAGCGCGCCCGTTCGCTGCAAAGCACGGGCGCCATCAGCGCGCAGCAGATCAGCCAGTACCTGACAGCCGAACAGACGGCCAACGCGCGCATCGCGTCCGCCAAGGCGCAGCTGGCGTCGCAGCAGCTGCGCCTGAAATACACGCAGGTGGTGGCACCCGACAGCGGCATCATCTCTGTGCGCTCGGCCACCGTCGGCTCCGTCGTGGGCGCCGGCACGGAACTGTTCCGCATGATCCGCCAGGGCCGCCTCGAATGGCGCGCCGAAGTGACGGCCACCGAGCTGCTGAACCTGAAGCCGGGCACCCTGGCGCAGGTCAAGGCATCCAATGGCAGCGTTTTGACAGGCAAGGTGCGCATGATCGCCCCTACCGTCGACCCGCAGACGCGTTCGGCCCTCGTGTACGTGGATCTGCCGGCCAGCACCGGCAACAATGCGCCGTTCAAGGCCGGCATGTACGCCAGCGGCGAATTCGAACTGGGCACCTCGGGCGCGCTGACGGTGCCGCAGCAGGCGATTGCCGTGCGCGATGGCTTCAGCTATGTCTTCCGCCTGAATGCCGACCAGCGGGTCAGCCAGATCAAGGTCCAGGCCGGACGGCGCCTGAGCGACCGTATCGAGATTTTAGGCGGCATCACAGCCGACACCACCATCGTCGTCAGCGGCGCCGGCTTCCTCAATGACGGTGACTTGGTGCGCAATGTGGCGACACCAGCGGCGGCCAAGCCCGTCGCGCCGGCCACCGTGGCAGCGAAAAAGTAAGGCCAGCCATGAATTTCTCCTCCCTCTCGATCAAGAATCCGATCCCGGCCATCATGCTGTTCGTGCTGCTGACCCTGGCCGGCTTGCTGGCCTACAAGGCCAATCCGGTGCAGGATTTCCCCGACATCGAACTGCCCATCGTCACCGTCAGCGCGGTGCTGCCCGGCGCTGCGCCGGCCCAGCTTGAAACGGAAGTGGCGCGCAAGATCGAAGACTCCGTCGCCACCCTGCAAGGCGTGAAAAACATCTACACCAAGGTGCTCGACGGCGTCGTCACGGTAACCGTCGAATTCATCCTGGAAAAGCAGATCGCCGAAGCCGTCAACGACGTGCGCGACGCCGTCGCGCGCGTCAAGGCGGACATGCCGGCCGAGCTGCGCGACCCCACCGTCACCAAGGCGTCCACGGCAGGGCGCGTGGTGCTGACCTTTATCGCCACAGCGAAAGGGGGCGTGGACAACCCGCTCGACGCGCCTGACCTGTCCTGGTTCGTCGACAATACGGTGGCCAAGCGCCTCTTGACGGTGCCCGGCGTGGGTGCCGTCACCCGCGTAGGCGGCGTCTACCGCGAGATCCAGGTGGAACTCGACGAAGCGCGCATGGCCGCCTTGAAAGTGTCGGCCCTCGACGTCTCGCGCCAGCTACGCCTGGTGCAGCGCGAAGCGCCCGGCGGGCGGGGCGACATCAGCGGCGCCGAGCAGTCGGTGCGCACCATCGCCACCGTCAAGACGGCCGATGAACTGTCGCGCGTGGAAGTGCCGCTGCCGGACGGGCGTCACGTGCGCCTGGACCAGGTGGCCACCGTGCGCGACACGGTCGCCGAACCGCGCGCGCTGGCCGAGCAGGATGGCAAGACGGTCGTCGCCTTTGAAGTGTTCCGCACCAAGGGCGCCAGCGAAGTGGCCGTCGCCAAGGGCGCGCGCGACGCCATCGCCGACCTGCAGAAGGAAAACCCGAATGTGGTGCTGCAGCAGTCGATCGACAATGCCTTCCCCGTCGAGGAAAACTTCGACGGCTCGATGGAGCTGCTGTACGAAGGTGCGCTGCTGGCCGTGCTGGTGGTGTGGTGGTTCCTGCGCGACTGGCGCGCCACCCTGGTGGCCGCGGCCGCCCTGCCCCTGTCCGTGATGCCGGCCTTCCTCGGCATCTACTGGTTCGGCTACACGCTCAACACCGTCACCCTGCTGTCGCTGGCGCTGGTCGTCGGCGTGCTGGTCGACGACGCCATCGTGGAAATCGAAAACATCGAGCGCCATCTGCGCATGGGCAAGTCGCCCATGGAAGCGGCCATGGAAGCGGCCGACGAAATCGGCATGGCGGTGATCGCCACCACCTTCGCGCTGGTGGCCGTGTTCCTGCCGACGGCCTTCATGAGCGGCATCCCCGGCCTGTTCTTCAAGCAGTTCGGCTGGACGGCCGTGCTGGCCGTGCTGGCCTCGCTGGTGGTGGCGCGCCTGCTCACGCCGATGATGGCCGCCTACATATTGAAACCGCTGCCGCACAAGGAAGAACAGGACGGCTGGCTGATGACGCGCTACCTGAAGGTCATGCGCTGGTGCCTGAACCACCGCGGCACCACGGCCATCGCCGCAGCCCTGTTCTTTGTCGGCGCCATCGCGCTCGTACCCCTGCTGCCGACGGGCTTCGTGCCGGCCGCCGACCGCGCGCAGACGCAGATCAACCTGGAACTGCCGCCCGGCTCCACCTTGGGCGAAACGCAAGCCGTGGCGGCCCTGGCGCGCGATGCGGCCATGCGCACGCCAGGCATCCAGGGCGTCTTCAGTTCGATTGGCGGCGGCTCCAGCGGCGACGCCTTCGCCCCCGGCGCGGCGGCCGAGGCGCGCCGCGCCGTGCTGACCCTGACCACCGTGCACCGCACGGAGCGCAAGGAATCGATGGCAGGCCTGGAAACGCAGCTGCGCCACAAGCTCGATACGATACCCGGCGCGCGCTTCACGGTGGGGCCGCCCGACACGGGCGTCAAGATGCAGCTGGTGCTGCGCTCGGAAGACCCGGTGGCGCTGATGGCGGCGGCACAGAAAGTCGAGCGCGAGCTGCGCGGCCTGAAAGGCATCGGCAACGTCAATTCCAGCGCCTCGCTGGTGCGCCCGGAAATCATCGTGCGCCCTGATTTTGCCAAGGCCGCCGACCTGGGCGTGACGGCGGCAGCCATTGGCGAAACCGTGCGCGTGGCCACGGCCGGCGACTACGACACGGACCTGACGAAAATGAACCTGCCGGAGCGGCAGGTACCGATCCGCGTCAAGCTGCCCAACAGCGTGCGCGCCGACCTCGCCGCCATCGAGCGCCTGACGGTGCCCGGAAAAAATGGTCCCGTGCGCCTGGCGAACGTGGCTACCGTGACGATGGAAAGCGGCCCGGCGCAGATCGACCGTTTGAACCGCAGCCGCAACGTCACCCTCGACGTGGAACTCGGTTCGCGCACCCTGGGCGAACTGAATGAAGAAGCGCGCGCGCTGCCGTCGATGAAGAATCTGCCGCCGTCCGTGAAGATCGCCGAACTGGGCGACGCACAGGAAATGGCTTCGCTGTTCGCCAGCTTCGGCCTGGCCATGCTGATCGGCGTGCTGTGCATCTACTGCGTGCTGGTGCTGCTGTTCAAGGACTTCATGCAGCCGGTGACCATCCTGGCGGCGCTGCCGCTGTCCATCGGCGGCGCCTTCGTGGCCCTCCTGATCACGGGCAGCGCCCTGTCGATGCCGTCGATGATCGGCCTGATCATGCTGATGGGGATCGTCACCAAGAACTCGATCCTGCTGGTCGACTATGCGATCCTGGCGCGCCAGGCCGGCATGAACCGCTTCGATGCGCTGGTCGACGCTTGCCACAAGCGCAGCCGGCCCATCCTGATGACGACGATCGCCATGGGCGCCGGCATGATGCCGCTGGCGCTGGGCTGGGGCGCCGACCCCAGCTTCCGTTCGCCGATGGCCATTACCGTTATCGGCGGCCTGATCACGTCGACTTTACTGAGCCTGCTGGTAGTGCCGGCCGTGTTCACCTACATCGACGACCTGGAGCACCTGCTCAAGCGCGGCATGGCCAGACTGCGCCGCCAGAAGGCGCCGCTGCGGCGCGATGACAAGGTGGCGCTGGAAAAATAAGCGCCGCCACCGTTTGCAAAAACGCCCCCTGCGGGCAAGGAAGCGAAGGACCGGCCGCCAGGCCGCGCTCCCTCGCTTCCATCTATCTGGCATACTGCGCCCATTCTCCATGAACGCAATCTGCCCTGCCTATGAATTACCGCACCCCGCTCGTCCTGCTACTGGTATCCGCACTGCTCGGCGCCTGCTCGGACAAGACCGCCCCCGCCAGCGCCGACGTGGCAGCTGACGTGGCAACCGATGTCCCCGCAGCCGCTGACGCAGCCGACACGGCATCGGCTGAACACGTGCCGCCACCGGCCGCCACCGCGCCCAGGACGGAAGCGATGAACACGCCGCAAGCGCGCGAGCGCGAAGTGGGCATGATGCGCGCCGTCTTCGGCAAGGACTACCGCAACGACAGCGACGATGCGCTGGCCGACCTGTCCGATCCGGACAACCATGTCGACAAACTCAGTTACGTCGTCAGTGCCGTCAGCCACAAGCTGCTGCCCGATGGCCGCGCCATCCTGGTGGCGAATGCGGAAACGGCCAACACGGAAGGCACGGCGGAATCGGCGCACGCTTCGTCGGGGCTGTTGAATGTATTTTTCCTGGCTCCCAAGGGCCAGCCCGAAGACGGCCAGTGGCAAGTCGTGACGCGGCTGGAAAACATCGCCGCCCTGGGTTCGTCGGGTCAGCTCGGCGAAGTGCACTGGGTCATGCTGGGCGCGAACAAGCCGGGACTGGCGATCCGCCATGGCTATACGGGCCAGGGCTACACCATCACGCAACTGGCCCTGTTTGAAATCGGCGACGGCAAGGTGACAGCGCTCGATGGCGGCATCGACCTGTATTCGGACAATATGGGCGCCTGCACGCCGGACATGGAGGAATGCTGGATGGTGGCAGGCACCTGGCGCTTTGCGGCGGCGCGCAATGGCGGCAGCTACGATGACTTGCTGATCGATTTCAAGGGCGCCTCCGAAAAGATCAAGCCCGGCGTCACGGTCAAGCCGGATCAGGATCCGCCGCGCATCGCCACGCCATTGAACGGCCACGCGCGCTACGCCTTCGATGGCAAGGGCTACAAGCTGATCGAGGGCAAGAACACGGTGCCTGGCGTCTGAGCCAGGCACCGGCAAAAAATCAGCGGCGCGCCGCCTCCAGGCGCACCAGCAGCGGCGCATACATGGCACGCGTATGGCTGCTCCAGCGGGCCATGGCGCTGTCGATATCAAGCAGCAGGCGTTCCGACAATACCTTGTCGCCCTGCTGCAGCGCCCAGATCGCGCATTCGGCGCGGCACTCGAAGCTGTTGTAGCGCGCCAGCGCATCGTCGAATTCCGCCTTCGCCTCCGGCTGGCGCCCGCTTTGCGCCAGCGCGCGCGCCGTCAGCAGCGACACCATCTCGGGACGGAAATGGATATCCGTGCGGCGGATGAACTCCAGGTGCGTCAAGGCCTCGGCGCCGCGTCCGCATTCCAGGTAGGCGCGTGCTGCGCCCAGGCGAATTTCCAGGTCCGAGGAAAACGCGCCCCGCAGGCAGGCTTCATACGTCGATGCCGCTTCCTGCGCATCGCCCGCCTCCAGCTGCGCGCTGGCCAGGCGCATCTGGTTCTGCGCCGTCGGCGTGTACTCGAAAGCGGCTTTCGCCTCGCGCAGTTCGCGGTTCGGATCGAGCACCTGCACAGCCACCGAAGCCACCTTGCGCGCGCCTTGCGGCAGGCGCGAATTAGGCAGGTAGATGGCGAAGAAATACACCACGCTGCCCAGCAGCGGGAACATGAATAAAATGAGCAGCCAGTACAGCTGCTGCCCGTTGCGCACCACATGAATCGCAAAGAATACCGCGATCAGGATGTGGATGCCTATGCCAAAAATCGTCATGCTGCGACCTCGTTCGTTCGTGATGGAAGCGGCTGGCACCATGCCGCCGCTTTTCCTGGTGAGAATATTACACTGGCCACGCCGTGCACACGCCCCTATTGCGCCGTTGCCGCCCAGCCGCCGCCCATGGCCCGGTACAGGTCGACCGAGGCGACGAGGAGGCGCGTCTTCAGTTGCAGCAAGCCCACGTCGGCGCTGTACAGGGTACGCTGGGCGTCCAGCTCTTCCAGGTACGAGGCATAGCCATTGCGGTAGCGGTTATGCGCGATGCGCAGGGTGTCCGCCGCCGTGGCACGGCGCGCGTCGTTTTCCACGGCCTGCTGCTGGAGGCGATAGATGGCGCCCAGGCTGTTCTCCGTTTCGGCGAAGGCATTGCGCACCACGTTTTCATAGGTGTACGCCAGCTGGTCGCGCTGCGCGCCAGCCGCATCCGTCTGCGCCTGCACCCTGCCGCCATCGAACAGGGGATCGGCCGCCAGCGCCGTCAGCCGCCACAGGGCCGTGGGCGCATGCAGGAAATCGGTGAGCGTCGTGGCTTGCCCGCCGCCGACGGCCGTCAGCTTGAACGAGGGCAGCAGCTGGTCGCGCGTGGCGGCCAGGCTGGCGTTGGCGGCCGCCAGGTTGTGTTCCGCGCGCGCGATGTCGGGCCGCCGGCGCAGCAATTCGGACGGCAAGCCGGCCGGCACGCCCGGCGCCGCCAGTTCGGTCAGCGGCAAGCCGCGCGCGATGGGACCGGGATTGCCGCCAACGAGGACGGCCAGCGCGTTTTCCTGTTCAAAGATCTGCCGCTGCAGCTGCGGCACCTGCTCGGCCGCCGCATGGTATTCCGATTGCGCCTGCAGCCATTCCAGGCGCGAGCTGTAGCCCACCTCGAACTGCTTGCGCGCCAGCTCGCGCGACTGTTCGCGCAGCTGCAGCGTCGATTGCGTCAACTCCAGCTGCGCGTCGAGGCCCCGCAGATTCAGGTAACTCGTCGCCACGCTGGCGGCGATCGACAGGGCCGCCGCATCGAGGCTGGCCTGCTCCGCGCGGTAGCTTTCGCCGGCCGCGTCACTGAGCTTGGCCAGCCGGCCCCACACGTCGATTTCATAGCTGGCCTGCAGTTCGGCCTGGAAGACATTCGTCACATACGGTTTACCGCTGGACGCCAGGGTGCGCGTGCGCGTCGGCGAGCCGTCGAACGCCAGGTTGGGCGCGCGGTTCGCGTCGGCCTGCGCCAGGCGCGCGCGGTATTCCTGCACGCGGGCGTGCGCCACGCGCAAGTCGCCATTGCGCGCCAGCGCCTCGCCCACCAGGTCGCTCAAGACCGGATCGCCAAACGCCTGCCACCACAGCTGCTCCACCTGCGCGCCATCGGCGGCCGGCGCACCGGCCGCCTGCGCGCGCCAGCCGGACGGCAGCTGCAATGCCGATACTGGCTGCGGCGGCGCGGTGGCGGCGCAGCCGGCCAGCGCCAGCGCGCCGGCCATCAGCAGGACATGGCGCTTCATGGCTTGGCCTTCTTCGGCGGTGGCGGCGGCGCCGGATTATCCGCCGAGTCGTTCAGCACGGCGGACGTGTCGACGCTGACCACCACCGACATGCCGGGCACGAGCCGGCGCGCATTCGCCTGCCCCGCATCGATGCGGATGCGCACGGGAATGCGCTGGGCGATTTTGAGGTAATTGCCCGTCGCATTATCGGCCGGCAGCACGGAAAACTCGGAACCGGTGGCCGGCGAGATGCGCTCGACCTGGCCCGTCAGCACGGCGCCGTCGAGCGCATCGACGTGGAAGGTGGCGCTCTGCCCCTCCTGCACGCCATTCATCTGCGTTTCCTTGAAATTGGCGATGACCCACATCTGGCGCGGCACCAGCGCCATCAGCTGCGCACCCGAATTCACGTACGCACCCTGGCGCACCGTCACCTGGCCCAGCTGGCCGTCGGAAGGGGCCACGATGCGCGTGTTATCGAGGTCGATCTTCGCCGCCTTGACGGCCGCCTGCGCGTTCGCCACCGCCGCTTCCAGGGCCTGTTTGTTGACCACCACGGAATGCACGCTTTGCTGGGCGATGTCGAGATTGGCCCGCGCCTGCGCCAGCGCGGCCGCCATCTGCGCCTGCGTGGCGCGCGACTGGTCGTGTTCGCGCTGCGACAGGGAACCGTCGGCCACCAATTGTTCCACGCGATTGAGGTCGGCGCTGGCCTTACGCGCCTGCGCTTCCGCATTGGCCAGCGCCGCCTCGCTGACGGAAATGCCCGCCTGCGCGCTGGCCTTTTGCTGCGCCCAGTTCGACAGCGCCGCCTGCTGCGCCGCCAGCTGGGCCTGCGCCTGCTCGTAGTGCTGCTGGTAGATGCGGTCGTCGATGCGCACCAGCAGCTGGCCTTCCTTGACGTCCATGAAATCCTGCACCGTCACTTCCACCACATAGCCGGACAGCTGCGTGCCGATGATGGTCACCTGGCCCCGCACGGTGGCGTTTTCCGTCGTCACGACGGGGCTGGTGAACGGCGGCAGCCGCCACGCGTACAGCACGATCAGCACGCCCACCAGGGCCACGGCGGCAAAGGCCAGCGCGGACAGCCACTGGTGGCGCCGGTCCGGCTGCGCCGTGGAAGGGGCGGCGGGTGCGGCTGCTGGCGCCGTCGATGCTGGTGGCGGATTGTTATTTTCTGTCATTGCTCGGTTCCGAATTGGTAATGGGGACGATGGCCATGGCCGTCTGCGCATCGCGCACGGGGCCGACCAGGCGACGCGCGCCGGTGGTGATGCGGGTCCAGGATTGGCTGACCAGCATCCAGATCAGGGTGGCGATGGCGACGCCGGCGATCATCAAAAAGACATCGTTATAGGCCAGCACATTGGCTTCGCGCGTGGCGATGCCGCCCAGGCGCGCCACGCCCTGGGCGCTGCGCAAGGCAGGGTCCGTCAGCACGCCGCCATAGCTTGCGGCTCCGGACTGCACGCGCGCGGCCACCTGCGGGTCGAGCAGGGTGAGATGGTCGACCAGGTAGCTGGAATGGTATTTTTCGCGCGCCGTCTGGATCGTGCCGACGATGGCCGAGCCGAGCAAGCCGCCCAGGTTCTGCGTCATGGTAAACATCACGGAAAAACTCACCAGGTTGCGCGGTTCGGCGATCACGGCACCCATGCCGGCCACCATCGTGGGGCCGAGGAAATACGTGCCGCCAAAGGCCAGCAGGAACTGGCTGACATACATGTTGACGGGGCGCGTCTGGCTGGTGGCGTGCGCGTCGATCAGGGCGCCGGCGGCGATCAGCAGCAGCGCGAACATCAGCGAGCGGTTCAGGGTAGCCGGATTGATCGTCAGCGCGCTGACCACCAGGCCCGCCACGCTGCCCAGCAGCACCACGATGAACAGGTTCTGCATCTGGTCCGTGTTCAAGCCCAGCGCCTGCAGGAAGCCCACGGCCCCCGTCGATTCGGACAGCACGATGCGAAACAGCAGCACGGACAAGAACAGCTTGGCGATCTTGCCCGTGGTGAGCCAGCGCGTATTGAGCAGCGGGCGCGCGCGGTTATGCTCGATGGCCAGCGAAGCGGCGATCAGCACGATGGAGCACGCCAGACATACGCCCACCCATTCGGATTCCATCCACCACGCCGTGCGCCCCTGCGCCAGCACGGCGCACAGCAGGGCCACGCCGGGCGCGAACAGGACGAAGGTGAGGAAATCGAGCGGCTCGAACGTTTGCACCCTGTCGCCGGGCGGCAGTTTCAGGGCCAGCACGCAGCCCAGCGCCAGCAGGGCCAGCCCCAGCTCGAACAGGTACAGGCCGTGCCATTCGCCGATCTGCAGCAGTTCGGAGGTGAAGATGCGCGCCAGCGGCAGCGCCAGCTGGGCAAAACCGAGGCCCAGCACCACGCCCTTCAGGCGGTGCCGCGCGGGAAACGCCTGCAGGGTGTAGTACAGCCCCAGCACCCCCAGCGCGCCGCCCACCATGCCATGCGCGGCGCGCACGGCGATGGCCGACGGCAAGGTATTCGCATACAAGTGGGCGAAGGTGACGAGCGCATACAGCACCAGGAACGCTTCCGTGAACAGGCGCAGGCCGAACTGCTGGCGAAACTTCACCAGCAGCAGATTCATGGACACGATGGTCATCACGTAGGCGGCCGGCAGCCACTGCATCTGGTAGGCATAGGCGGCCAGCGAACCTTGCAGGTTCAGCAGATTGGCCGTCACCAGGCCGTTGCCCAGCCCCCCCGTCAGCGCGACGATCAGGCCGACGAGGAAGTACGCGACACGCTTGGGCGTCGAATGTTCGGGCATCGATGGCGACCCGGGCAAGGTCGGGCGTTCGCCCGGCCCCCAGGTGCGAGGTGTGTACTTGTCCATGCGGTAATCGCGATCCGGTTTGCTGAAGCCGTTCCTTGCTGCCGTTATATAAATAGTTGCAAATGAACAGTTCTAGTCAGCAGCATATCACCGCAGGACGTTTTTATTGTTTACATTGTTGCATGGCGTTGCACATGCAACGCAGTAGGCACCGGGGCCGGCGGATCCGGCCCCGGTGCCGCCACTCACACCCGCGGCGGATCCGTCTCGCGCGCAAACGCCCGGTGCGCGGCCAGCGCCTTCTTGAAGGCCGCCACGGCTTTCACCACGTCGCCGGACGGCGCGACGATGATGGCGGGATCGGGCTTGCCATCGGGCAATGCCACCGGCACGCCCGCCTTGTCCAGCAAGTCCTTGCCCGCGCCGACAGCCAGCATGGGCTTGCAGTGGCGGTATTGCAGGCGCAGGAAGTCGAGCGCGTTGGCGTCGCCGCCCAGCTGCTGCACGGCGCCCTGGCCGTCCGGCACCACGACGGCGTCGAACAGCACGGACGGTCCCGCCTCGAGCGAGATTTCCACGTCAAGCGGCGCACCGCCGCTGGTGTCGACTTTCCCCAGGTGGCTGCCCACCAGGCGCGGCACGGCGCCATCGGCCAGCAGCGAGGCATAGATATTGCGCACCTGCGCGCCATCGCTGCCCGGCCCCACCAGGATGGCCACGCGCAGGGTATGGATGCCCGTCTTGCCGGGACGGAAAAAGAGCGACAGGGCCGGCGACGGCGGATACGTGGGGATCGGCAGCATGGAGGCGCGCGGCATGACGGGCGGCAGCGCCAGGCCCAGGCCATCGGCCAGGCGCTGCGCCAGGGTCTCGTCGACATTGCGCAGCATGGCGACGATGCGCTTGCGGATGGCCACCGTCTGCACCTTGCTCAGTTCAAAGCGGAACGCGTGCACGATATGGTCCTGTTCGACCGGCGTCTGGCTGATCCAGAACAGGCGCGCCTGGCCGAAGTGCTCGGCGAACTTCTCGGGCTTGCCGCGCACCTTGTCGCCTTCGACGGGCGCGGGAAAACTGTTGAACCCCTTCGCGCCCGCCTGGAACGGACAGCCGCCCGCCAGCGAATTGGGCTCGTAGGCGACCCGGCCACG
This sequence comes from Janthinobacterium sp. LM6, assembly GCF_002002885.1. Lineage (GTDB taxonomy): Bacteria > Pseudomonadota > Gammaproteobacteria > Burkholderiales > Burkholderiaceae_D > Janthinobacterium > Janthinobacterium kumbetense. Next base: position 5,458,579 of record NZ_CP019510.1, read on the forward strand.
GTTGATGGCCTGGCGGTGGATGCCGTCGCGCTGGTTGTTGTGCAACGGCGCCAGCGGCGAGTTGATGGGAATTTCATGGAAATTGGCGCCGCCCAGGCGCGTGATCTGCGTGTCGACGTAGGAGTGGATGCGCCCCTGCAGCAGCGGGTCGTTGGAAAAATCGATGCCGGGGACGATGTGCGCCGTGCAGAACGCCACCTGCTCCGTCTCCGCAAAAAAATTGTCGGGATTGCGGTTCAAGACCATCTTCCCGACGGGGACCAGCGGCACGAGTTCTTCGGGAATCAGCTTGGTGGGGTCGAGCACGTCGAAGGGGAACGCTTCGGCCTGCGCTTCCGTGAAGAGCTGGAAGGACAGCTCGTATTCGGGATACGCGCCGCACTCGATGGCTTCCCACAGGTCGCGCCGGTGGAAGTCGGAATCGGCGCCGCTGAGCTTGACGGCTTCATCCCACACCAGCGAATACGTGCCGGCCATGGGCGACCAGTGGAATTTGCAGAAGACGGACTGGCCCTTCGCATTCACGAGGCGGAAGGTATGCACGCCGAAGCCCTGCATCATGCGGAAACTGCGCGGGATGGCGCGGTCCGACATGGCCCACATCAGCATGTGCGTGATTTCCGGCGACAGCGAGGCGAAGTCCCAGAAGGTGTCGTGCGCGCTGGCCGCCTGCGGCATGCCATTGTGCGGCTCGGGCTTGACGGCGTGGATCAGGTCGGGGAACTTCATCGCATCCTGGATGAAGAAGACGGGGATGTTATTGCCGACCAGGTCCCAGTTGCCCTCGTCCGTGTAAAACTTCACGGCGAAGCCGCGCACGTCGCGCGCCGTGTCGGTGGAACCGCGTTCGCCGGCCACCGTGGAAAAACGCACGAAGACGGGCGTGCGCTTGCCCGCCTTGGCGAATGGCGCGGCGCGCGTGTGCTTGCTTTGCTCCTTGTAGCATTCGAAATAGCCGTGGGCGGCCGAGCCGCGCGCATGCACGACGCGCTCGGGGATGCGCTCATGGTCGAAGTGCGTGAGCTTTTCGCGCAGGATAAAGTCTTCCATCAGGGTGGGGCCGCGCAAGCCCGCCTTCAGCGAATTCTGGTTGTCGCCAACGGGCACGCCCTGGTTGGTCGTCAGCACGCAGCCGCTGTCGTCGCTGCGGGCGTGATCCAGCGAACTATTCAACGCATTCTCGCCCAGCGCGGGCTGGCCATCGCCCGTCTTCGGGGAAGGTATCATTTCGCCCGTGGTGCTGGCCGTGGCCAGCGCTTCGCCGGTTGCCACATGCACGCCTTCGGCCGGCGTGCGCGCCGCCTCGCCATACTGGCCCTCCTCCTTGGGATTGACGGCCATGGCGGCGGACAGCTGCTGGCCGGCGGCCGTCTTTTGCAGCAGCGCGCGGGTCAGGTCATTGTCCGCACCCAGGCTGTGCGGCGCATTGCTGTCGGATGGGCCGGACATGCTGCTCAATACGGAACCAGCACCGTCCGTGGACGGCGTTTTCTTGTTGGTAGCCATTACATCTCCTGTGAGTAGTCTGCCCCGGGAGAACGCTACAACTCCCTCATTCAGCGCACGAACAGGGCAATCAAAACAATGATGGGAATAGGTACACCGATCAACCACAACAAAATGGAGCGCATCTTCACTCTCCTTTACGACCTGCTACTAGCTACTACCCTATGCGCGTGGGCGCTGTTTCCTCCGCCATCACGGCGAAGGGAACAGCGCCCACGACAAATGCCGACCAGGAAGGCGTAAAACTTATTTACGCGAACCCAGCAATTTCGACAGGCCATACCCGGCCGCTGCCGCAATCAGCAGGGACACGGCCGGCCGTTCGCGCACGTAATCGCGGCCCGTCTCGCCGGCGCGCTGGCAGGCGGCGCCCAATTGCTTGCCGCGCGCCATCAGGCGTTCGGAAGCCTTGCTGACGCTGTCGCTGACCTGGTCGATGCGGTCGCCCACCTGGTCCACGCCGTCGTGGGCGCGCGTGGCCATCTTGTCGGCCAGGGGCTGGGCCTGGCTTGCCACCTTGTCGATCGTGCGGTGCAAGTCCTGGCGGGTATCCTGGGCGGTGCCGTTGATATCGGAGCTGGTTTTTTCAATCGCGTTCATGATGGTTTCCTTTAACAGTGAATAATTTCAACCATGCTCGATGCCGTGACCGAATCATGATTCTCCTCGCTTCTGGGAAAAAGAAGCGGCTAAACGCTGCCGGGCTGAGCCATATCAAACAGTGGATCAGCAGCAAGCTGTTGGCACTACCTTAACCGCGCCTGCCATGCGCCACCGTGCGCTGCCACACCTTGAAGGCCAGACTTAAATGCCTGCCAGAAATAACAATCCCCGCCGGCCTGATGCGACGGGCGGGGAGTAATGCTGCGTGAGGCATGCTCCGCCCCGACGAGAAAGCCGGCCCCATATAAATGCATGGATTTTTATGCGGATTTTACGCATAATGCAAGCAATAAAATACATACATCAAGACAAAATGTCTCAGTCTAAATCCATACAAAAAGATGACCATGCAAGTGCGTGGGTCACGCCGTTCGTGCAGCACGGCGGTCCGCGCTACCTGCAGATCGCCGACATGCTCGAGCGCGCGCTGTCCGGCGGCAGCCTGCGCCCGGGCGACCGCTTGCCGCCGCAGCGCAGCCTGGCCGCCCTGTTCCAGGTCGACCTGACGACCGTGACGCGCGCCTACGACGAAGCCAAGCGCCGCAACCTGCTGGAAGGGCACGGCGCGCGCGGCACCTACGTGGCGGCGCCGAAAGTGGAATTGACGCAGATGCTGGACCTGAGCATGAACATCCCGCCGCCGCCCGTGGGCGTGGATTTCGACGACCTGCTGAAACAGGGCGTGGCGCAGGTGCTGATGCGCACGGACAGCGATCTGTTGATGAGTTATCACCTGGGCGGCGGCAGCCAGGCCGACCGCGCGGCGGGCGCGGCCTGGCTCGCCCCCATGTTCGGCAACGTCGATGGGGAACACGTCGTCGCCTGCCCCGGCGCGCAGGCGGCGCTGGCGGCGCTGATTTTGACCCTGAGCCGGCCCGGCGACGCCATCTTGACGGAGCCGGCCGTGTATCCGGGCTTGCGCTCGGCGGCGGGACAGCTGAACCGCAAGGCCGTCGTCGTGGAAACGGATGCGGATGGCATGCTGCCCGAAGCGCTGGAAAAAGCCGGCCGCAAGCACCGCGCGCGCCTCGTGTACTTGAATCCCACCCTGCAAAACCCCACGGCGCACACCATGCCGGCCGCGCGCCGCCTGGCCATCACGCAAGTGGCCCAGCGCTGCGGCATGCACATCATCGAGGACGATCCGTACTGGCTGCTGGCGTCCGATGCACCGCCGCCCCTGGCGCATTACGCGCCCGCCCACGTATCCTACATCGCCACCCTGTCGAAATGCCTGGCGCCGGGCCTGCGCATGGCCTATACCTTGATCGCCGACACGCAGCTGCGCGAACGCTTCCTGGACGCCCTGCGCTCTTTCAGCCTGATGGCCACGCCCGTGACGACGGCGCTGACGACACAATGGATACACGACGGCTCCGCGCACGCGCTGCTGGCCGGCATACGCAGCGAAGCCGATGCGCGCCAGGACGTCATCCGCAGCATCCTGACGGGCGCCACTCACCCGCGCAGCGATGGCATCCACGTGTGGTTTTCGCTGCCCGGCTACTGGACCTCGCGCGAACTGGCCGCCACCGCCCGCGCCCAGGGCGTGGCCGTCACGGCGTCCGACGCCTTCTACGACAACCGCCCGCCGAACGCCATCCGCATCTCGCTGGGCAGCATCCGCGACCGCGCGCGCCTGGCCAGCGCATTGAAGAAATTATCGCTGCTGCTGGCGCACAAGCCGGCCGTGCGGCGCGAGTTCGTGATTTAAGCGAACAAGGCAGTGACTCTCCTGCCTCCCGCACTGCGCTCCCCGCTGTGGCGAAACATCCACGGAAAACCCGTGCCTGCCCCCTTGCCCACAATTTGATTGCTTGTCCGAATAGTTCTATGCGACGATACAAACCGCTTTGACCATCCGCCCGGATGGCCGATTGCAGGCGCTTTCTTGCCATCGGGGGACATGAATAAATTGTTAGACCTCAACACCCTCAAGCTTGCGCCCCCCTCTACCGCCCGCCCCCTGATGGAGCGGGAACAGGTGTTGCGCAAGCTCTCCTCCCTTGGTGCGTTTCGCCTGGTGCTGCTGCGCGCGCCGGCTGGCTACGGCAAGACGTCGCTGATGCGCATGATCCGCGCCGATGCCAGCGCGGCAGGAGGAAACGTGGCCTGGCTGACGTTCGACAGCAGCGACAATGATCCCGCCCGCCTGCTGCTGGGCATGCGCGCCGCCCTGCTCGTCACGCCCGAGCCGCCGCAGGACAACTATGTGCGTCTGGGCGATACGTGCGTCACCCACCTCTTCCTCGACGACGTGGAACTGCTCGACACGAGCAATATCGCACTCGTGTTCACACTGATCGCCGACGTGCTGCCGGCGCCGATGAGCGTGTTCATCGGCGCCCGCTCGCTGCGCGGCCACAGCGTGGCGGCGCTGAAAGCCAATGGCGCGCTGCTCGAGCTGGACATGGAAGACCTGCAGTTCAGCCAGGCCGAGACGGCCAGCTACCTGCAGCGCGCCCAGTTCGACCTGTCCGCGGCCGACGTGGCCCTGCTGCAGCGGACCAGCGAAGGCTGGCCTGCCGCCGTCGAGCTCATCGGCCTGGCCTGGAAGCGGCTGCAAGGCCGCGGCCATGTTGCGTTGCCGCAATTGCCGGGCCTGCGCGACCTGGGCGAATACCTGGCCGAGGAAGTGTTCGAAGCACAGAGCGACGACATCAAGGAGTTTCTCATCGCGACGGCGGCGCTGAGCTCCTTTCACGCCGAACTGGCCGACTGCGTGCGCGCCAGCGGCGACAGCGCGCGGCTGATCGCCGCCATCCGCGCGGCCGGCCTGCCGATCCAGCCGCTGCAAAACAACTGGTTCCGCTACCACCCGCTGTTCGCCGAGCACATCGTGCTGCACCACCGGCCGCCGCCGGCCATCTATGTGCGGGCGGCAGGCTGGCTGACGGGCCACGGCTACGCCTTCGAAGCGATCGATTATTTCCTCAAGGGCGGCGAATGCGAACAGGCGGCCGATACCCTCGAGAGCATCGTCGGCCAGCTGCGCCTGCACGGCCAGTTCCCCAGCATTATCCAGTGGTGCGACCAGTTGCCCGACGCGTTGCTGAAGCGCCGCCCGGCCCTCACCAGCGCGCTCGTGGTGGGCATGGTGTACTCGTCGCGGCGCGACGACCTGGCGCGCTGGCTCGACTACTTCCGCCAGCAGGCAGGCAAGCCGCACGCCGACCCGCTCTACGGCGAAGGCTTGCGCGCGCTCGACCCCGTGCTGGCTTTCCTCGACGGCGACACCGCGCGCACCATCGCGCTGGCGGACCGCGACTGGCCGCAGCAGCGCCAGGCCAATCCGAACGACCGCGCCACCCTGGCCTACGTGGCGGCCTACACCTGCCTGTGGCGCGGCATGCTCGACGAAGCAGCCGCGCTGCTCATCGAGGCGCGCCGCGCCTGCCGCGAATCGGGCACCATTTCCGGCCTAGCCATCGTCTACTTCCTGCAAGCCTACCTCGATGCGATCCAGGGCAATTTTGACGCCGCGCTGCAGCAACTGGCGGCCATCGACGCGCTGGCCCAGCGCCACAGCGACAAGATCTCGCCGGCCCTGCTGTACCCGTTCAGCGCGGGCCTGATCCTGCTGATCGACTATGAGCGCAACGCTCTCGACCTGGTGGCCTCGCGCCTGACCTTCGCCCGCAGCCTGATCCCGCTGGGCTTGCCATGGGACTCGCTGAGCGCCGTCTCCATCGTGCAGGCGCGCATGCTGGCCATCAAGGAAAATTCCGCTGCCGCGACACGCTGGCTGGAGGGGCAGATCATGCAAGGCCATCCGCGCTCCGCCTCGCCGGCGCGCGCGGCGCTCGAGGGAGAACTGTCGCGCATGGCGATCCAGACGGCGCGCCCCGAGTCGGTGGCCGGCTACGCCGCCCTGCTGCTCGATGCCAGCTGGCCCGGGCACGAGCGCTGCATCGTTTCCTGCCAGGAGATCGACGGCGCCGGCATCGTCCAGGCACGCCTGATGATCCATGCGGCGCCCGGCGAAGCGCTGGCGCGCATCGGCCAGTTGCTGGCGCATGCGCTGGCGGCCGGGCGCCTGTGGCGCGCCACCAAGCTGCGCGTGCTGCTGGCGATCGCCCTGCAGCGCAACGGCTTGCCCAAGGACGCGCAGCGGGAACTGGCCCTGGCCCTGGAGCAGGCGGCGCGCTCGGGCATGGTGCGCAGCTTCCTCGACGAAGGCCCCGACATCCATCCGCTGCTGGCGCACATGCAGGCCAAGTCGCGTCATCTGCTCAGCATCGCCGCCGCCACCCACCTCGATGCCGTGCTGCGGGCGGCCGGCGCGGCCGCCGACGCCGCGCCGCCGGCGGTGACGCTGACGCAGACCGAGTACGCGCTGCTGTCGCTGGTGGCGCAGGGCAAGTCAAACCAGGAAATCGGCGCCAACCTGTTCCTCTCCGTAAGCACGGTAAAGTGGCACCTGGGCCAGATCTTCCGCAAGCTGGACGCCGGCAACCGCGGCCAGGCCGTCTTCAACGCCCGCCAGCTGGGGCTGCTGCCCCAGCAATAGCCTGCCCCCTTGCCCCGGGAAGCCGTCCGCCTCACTTCGCCGCAGCGCCGAGCCAGCGCCGCGCGATGGCATCATAGGCGCCGTCGCGCTTCATGCGCTCGAGCGTGCGCTGCCAGCGCATCACCAGCGCAGGGTCGGTCGACAGGGGGAAAGTGAGATAGCTGCCGATCGAAAAGATCGGATACACGAGTTCAACGGCATCGGCCGCCACGCCCGCCTGCTCCAGCAGGGCCGGCAGCTGTTCCTGGTCCAGCGTCATCAGCGGGTGCCGGCCGGCCAGCAGCATGGCCAGCATGGTGGCCGAGTTGTTCACCGCTTCCAGGTTGGCAAAGCCGGCCTGCTGCAAGTAGCTATAGGAATAAAAGGCGCGCGGCGCCATCACGCCCGACAGGGCCTTGGCTTCGTTCACACTGCCCAGATGGATGCCCGCGCCGCGCCTGGCATAAAAATTCGTTTGCGATACCAGCAGCGGCCCCACCCATTGGAATTGCCGCTCGCGCTCGGCCGTGCGCTTGGGGCACACCAGCACCACGTTGGCGCCGCTCTGCGCCATCAGGTAGGCGCGCGCCCACGGCATCAGGCGCATCGGCGAGCGGTCGCCGAGGCGGCGCTGGATTTCCGCCACCACCTCGACGCAAAAGCCGGTGACCTTGCCATCCTTGCTGAAAGCCAGGGGCGCAATCTCGGCCGTCAGTATCTCCAGCGCCTGCGCCCGCACCCCGCCGCACAACGCCGCCGCCAGCAGCACGGGAGCCAATAACCACGTCGGCAACATCGCGTCCTCCTTCCCGCCGGCTTGCCGCCGGCAGAGGCTGGCGCAGACAGGCTTGCGCCGCTGTCCACGCCCTCGCATCCATCATAGCAGCGTGGCGGGCGCGGCGCCAGGCGCGCCAAAAACCGTACTTTAGTAGGGCGCAAGGGACGCCGCATTTGACTATATTCGTCGCTTTTTCATCTGCCTGCCGCCACCTTGTTTGCCTGGAGCGCACACCTTGCCGTATCCCAATTTACTGAAGCTGACGCCGCCATTCGGCAACGTCCCCCAGATGGAACGCGAAGTACCGTTGCGCGAACTGTCTGCGGACGGCGCCTTCCGCCTCGTGCTGCTGCGCGCGCCCGCCGGCTACGGCAAGACGGCGCTGCTGCGCGCCGCCCATGCCCGGCGCGCACGCGCGGGCGCCCATGTCGCCTGGCTGAACCTGGACCACGCCGACAACGATCCGGCCACGCTGCGCCGCAGCCTGCACGCCGCGCTACGCGTCGCGCCAGTGCTCGCGCCCGACAACGATGCCCTGTTGGCCAGTTCAAGCGTCACCCATCTGTACCTTGACGCCGTCGAGCATCTCGACGGCGCAGCCATCCGCGGCCTGTTCGCCCTGATTGCGTGTGTCCTGCCGCCCTCGATGCGCGTCTACCTGGCGGCACGCGCGCTGCACCACGGCGGCATCGCCGCGCTGAAGGTGGCAGGGACGCTGGTCGAGCTCGATATGGACGACCTGCAATTCTCGCCGGCGGAAACGGCAAGCTACCTGCAGCAGCAAAAAATCGATATTCCGCCCGATGATGTTGCCCTTTTGCAACGCGTCAGCGAAGGCTGGCCAGCGGCTATTGCACTGATCGCGCCGGCATGGAAAAAGCTGCGCCGCCACGAGGAGGCAGACAAGTTCATCCTCTCCGCCTTGCCCGAATTTAACGCTTACCTGCAGCGCGAAGTGCTGGGCGTGCTGGACGAGCCGATGCGCCGCCTGCTGACCACCGCAGCGCCGCTGGCCACCTTTTGCGCCGGCCTGCTCGAGGCGGCGCTGGGAAGCGGCGACAGCGGGCAGCAGCAGATGACATTGCTGCAAGCAGCCGGCCTGCCCCTGCGGCAACTGCCGGGCGGCTGGCTGCGCTGCCATCCGCTGCTGGCCGGCCACCTGGCCCTGCGCCAGCCCGCGCCCGGCGCCGTGTACGCCAGGGCGGGAACCTGGCTGGCACACCACGACCACGTCGAGCAAGCCATCGATTGCTTCCTCATGGCCGGCGCCCACGCGCAGGCGGCCGACGCACTCGAACGCGTCATCGCCGCGCTGTCCGCGGGCGGCCAGTTCGAGCGTATCGTGCACTGCTGCGAACAGTTGCCCACCGTCATGCTGCAGCAGCGCCCGGCGCTGTCGGGCGCCTTGCTGGTCGGGTTGCTGTGCGCGGCGCGCGGCACCGAACTGGCAAACTGGTTGCATTTCTACCACCGCCGCAGCAACCTCGTCGGCGCCGACCCGCGCTACGCCGCCAGCCTCGACGGCATCACCCCGCTACTCGCCTTTCTGGCCGGCGATACCGACCGCTGCATCGCGCTTGCCGCAGCACACAAGTCGCACGCGATGATGGTGCCGCCCGCCCCGGCCGACCCGCGCCACCTGGCCGCCTATACCTGCCTGTGGCGCGGCGAACTGGCCGAGGCGGCGGCACTGCTGGTGACGGCGCGGCGCGATTGCGCCGCTTCCGGCTCGCCCATCGGCATGGCCCTGGTCAGCTTCCTGCAAGCATATCTGGATGCCATCGGCGGCAATTTTGACGCGGCGCTGCAACAACTGGCGGCCGCCGATGCATTGGCGCAACAGCACGCCGAACAGATTCCCCCCTTCCTCTTCCATGGCTACAGCGTCGGGCTGGCCCTGCTGATCGCCTACGAGTGCAACCGCCTCGACCTGGTGACGGCGCGCCTCGCGCTGGCGCGCAGCCTGCCCGCCGCCGGACTGCCCTGGGACGCGCGCGCCGCCATGCTGGTGATGCAGGCGCGCATGCTGGCGCTGCAACAGGGCCAGGCGGCTGCACGGCAATGGCTGGAAGCCGCCTGCCGTCAGGGGCGCGCACGGCTACCCGCCCCCGCACGCGCACTGCTCGAAGCCGAGCAGTCGCGCATGGCGCTACTTGCCGGCAACCACGATGCCGTCTCCTGGCACGCCTCGATCCTGCTGCAGCCCGTCTGGGCCGGCGATGAACGCTGCATCCTGCCCAGCCAGGAAATCGATGGCGCCGGCATCGCCCAGGCGCGCCTGCTGATACGGCTGGGGCCCTTGCCCGAAGCCGAGGCCTTGATCGGCCGCCTGCTGACGCACGCACTGGCCACCGGGCGCCGCTGGCGCGCCACGAAGCTGCGCGTGCTGCTGGCCATCGCCCTGGCCCAACTGGGCAAGGCCAGGGAGGCGGAAGCTGAAATGGCCCTGGCGCTGGAACAGGCGGCCGCGTCGGGCATGCTGCGCCTGTTTCTCGACGAGGGCAGCGATGCGCTCGGCTTGCTGCGCATCCTGCGCGGCAAGGCGCGCCGCCTGCTCAGCACCCAGGCCGCCACGCACCTGGACGTGCTGCTGCGCGGCGCCGACATCCCCGCCGCCGCCTTGCCTTCGGCGCAGCTCACGCCCACCGAAGCCACCCTGCTGGCCCTGGTGGCGCTGGGCCGCACCAACGGCGCCATCGCCGACCAGCTGGACTTGTCTGTCAATACCGTGAAATGGCACCTGGGGCAAATCTTCCGCAAGCTCAGCGTCAGCAACCGCGGCCAGGCCGTCTGCAAGGCGCGCCGCGCCGGTGTGTTGCCAATGCAATAGATGTTGTGGATCGCGCAACAGATAGCGCAAATCCATACTTAAGTATGGTGACCCCCTACCACCTGACAAATATGATTTCAATCACTTGCTGGCGAGCGCCAGCCGCACCGCATCGCACTTAGTTCATGAAAGAAACATGTTGAAAAAGACAATCATCGAGACGCGCCCGGCCGGTGCCGTCCAGCGGCCGCCGGCCGCCGCTGCGCCGCAGCCACCGGACGCTGCCAAGATGGAGCATCCCCCCGTCGCGCGGCCGCTGCCCGGTCTGCTCAAGAAGCTCGGCACCATGACAGCCATCCGCGACATGCAACTGGTCGAGAAGAGCTTGCTGCGCACGCTCGGGCCGATGCTGGGCGTGCTGCAGACATCGCTCTACCGCACCGACGAAAACCGCGACGTCGTGCGCGTGCTGCGCCATTCGCGCAGCAGCGGCCCGACTGTCGACGGCACCGAACGCATCACCGAGCAGGTCGAAGAGATGCGCAGCGGCGCCCATGTGCCGCCGCACGTGGCGCAATTGCTGGCCGACATGCGCCTGTTGGGCCGTTCCTGCAGCCGGGCGATGGGGGCGCACCTGATGATCGGCTACCCCTTGCATGGCGGCAACGAATTGTGCGGCTACCTGATCTTCGAGCGCAGCCACGCCGTCACCCCGGTCGAGGACGCCGTCATCCACGGCGTGCTGGAAGTGTTTTCCAACTATTACGCCTTGCTCGACACCAGCCAGCGCGACCGCCTGACCGGCTTGCGCAACCGCCATTCGCTGGAACTGAACCTGGAACGCCTGTGGGATGAGTTGGCGGCGCAATCCGGCGATGCCGCCGAGGTGCCCGAAACCTATTGGTTGGGCTTGCTTGACATCGACCACTTCAAACGCATCAATGACAGCTACGGCCATATCATCGGCGACGAAGTGCTGCTGCTGGTGGCGCGCCTGCTCGACGGCGCCTTCCGCAGCAGCGACCTGCTGTACCGCTACGGCGGCGAAGAATTCATCGCCGTCATCGCCGCCAGCGACCTGGAGCAGGCCACGCTGGCATTCGAGCGGGCACGCCTGACGATTGCGCAATTCAACTTTCCGCGCGTGGGTTCGGTAACGATCAGCGGCGGCTTTTGCCTGGCCAGCTCCGCGGTCCTGGCCAACGCGATCGTCAGCCGGGCCGACCAGACCCTGTACGAAGCCAAGCGCGCCGGGCGCAACCGGATATTCCACTACGGCAGCCTGGTCGACGCCGGCATCCTCACGGAAATCGAAGCCGGCACCATCGAGCTCTTTTGAGCCCGTTCCCCGTTTTCATGGAGACACAATGACTTACTCTCAGCAAGCCTTCCTGGCGCAGCGCAAGCGCTTCGAGGCGGACATGGTTGCGCGCTACGACATCGACGCGGCCAGCTACACGGCCGTCAGCATGCTGCTGGCGCCGCTCGCCGTTGCCGTCTCGCTGGACAAGGGCGACTATCTGCAGCGCGCCGGCTCGCCGGCCAGGCACGTGTACTGGATTACCTCCGGCATCGTCTGCTGCGGCGTCAACACGCCATCCGGCGGCGACATCACGGCGGCCTTTGCCACCGAAGGACACAACGCCACGCCCTACCACGACCTGCTGCAGGGCGCCAACGGACTCCCCGCGCTGCACTCGCTGACGGCCGAGACGGCGGTGGAAGCTTTTCGCCTCGACTGGGACAAGGTCGTCACCCTGCGCGCCAGCCACAGCGTACTCGACGCCTATCACCTCAAAGTGATCGAATACATGCTCAAGCAGCAATCGCGGCGCAGCCATGCCCAGTACGGCGCGTCGGCGCAAAACCGGCTCGCCTCGTTCCTGCGCGATTATCCCGGACTCGAGAGGCGCATCTCGCAAAAGACGCTGTCCTCGTATCTGGAGATCACGCCGCAATACCTGTCCCAGCTCTTGAACAAGGGCAGGCGCAAGGATGAGCCCAGGCAAGACAGCGCCGTCCGGCCTATGGCCAGGCTGATGGCATGACGCGCGCCGGCGCGTCAGCGCAACTGCGCTGAGCCGCCGCCCGGGCTCCACGGAGACGACACAGATGAACGCAAATAAACGGCGCAGTTGGACCGGCTCGCCTTACATGCGCAAGGTGCTGAAGGTTTCCTTCAGCAACATCGCGTTTTACGCGCTGGCGGCCCTGACCCTGTTCCACAGTGCACGGCACTACGAAGAACAGGCCGTCCTCGCCACACAAAACCTTGCCTACGCGCTCGAAACGAGCGTCGCCGACGTCTTCGGCAAGATCGACCTCGTCCTGCTCGGCATCCAGAGCGAGGCGCAACAGCAGCTCGCCGCGCGCGGCATCGACGCCGCGACCCTGCACGCCAGCATGCTGCAGCAGCGCGCGCAGATCCGTGAAGTCGAAACGGTCGGCCTGGCCGACGCCAGCGGCGCCATCCTGTACGGCCCGCAGGCGCCGGCCGGGCAGCCGCCGCTGCACCTGCGCGACGATGTCTTGCGCGCCGCGCGCGACCCGCAGTCGCAGCTGATCATCGCCGCGCCGGGCATCAGCGCCGCCAGCGGCAAGCGCGTGGTGCTGATGGCGCGGCGCCTGAGTCACAGCGATGGCAGTTTCGCCGGCGTCGTCTACGCGGAACTGCCACTGGACTACCTGGCGCGCCTGATCGCCGCCTTCGACGTCGGCCGCCACGGCATCATCTCGCTGCGCAGCACCGACATGGCGCTGGTGGCGCGCTTTCCCGAACAGGTGTGGAATCAGCAGGTCATCGGCAGCCGCACGGTTTCGGCGGCCACGCGCGCCCACATCGCCGCGGCGCCGGCGGCAGGCAGCTACCGCACCGTGGTCGCGCTGGACGGCATCGCGCGGCGCATGGCTTACCGCAAGAGTCCGCGCCAGCCCTTCTACATCTTCGTTGGCCTGGCCACGCAGGATTATCTGCAGCCCTGGTGGCAGCAGCTGGCTGTGCTCTCGCTGCTGGCCGCCGCCTTCACCGCCTCGACCATCATCCAGGGACGCAAGGCTTACCGCCGGCGCAAGGCCGAACTGGCGGCGATGGCCGAGCTGCGCGGCAACCGGGAAGAGCTGCAGCACTCCGAACTGAAATTGCGCACCTTGTACAACTCGATCAGCGACGCCGTCTGGCTGGTCGACGCGCGAGGCCTGCTCGACTGCAACCGCGCCACCCTGGACGTTTTCGGTTGCGACAGCAAGCCCGCCTTCCTGGCCAACGCTCCAGGCGACCTGTCGCCCGCGCAGCAGCCATGCGGCGGCGGCTCGGTGGCCCTGTTCGAATCGCAGATCGCGGCGGCGCTGGCACAGCGTGTCGTGCGCTACGACTGGGTTTACCGCCGCCTCGACACGGGCCGCGACTTCCACGCCGAAGTGCTATTGAGCGCGATAGAACTGGACGGCGCGCCTGTCGTCCAGGCCGTCGTGCGCGACATCAGCGAGCGCAAACAGGCCGAGGAACGCATCCGCCACCTGGCTTACTATGACGGCCTGACCGATTTGCCGAACCGGCGCATGATGATGGAGCGCCTGGGCCAGGCCGTGGCCGTCAATCAGCAGGCCTACGGCGCCATGCTCGTCATCAACCTCGACAGTTTCAGGAGCCTCAATGACATCGAGGGGCGCGCCGCCGGCGACCGCCTGCTGTGCGAGGTGGCGCAGCGCCTGCGCGACTGCGCCACCCCGGTCGACACGGTGGCGCGCGTGGGCGCCGACGAATTCATCATCCTGCTGGCCAATCTGGCGTGCGACGAAGCGGACGCTGCCGCACAGGCCGGTAGCGTGGCGCAGCGCATTCGCGGCGAACTGTGCCACCCTTACCAGTTCTGCGCCGATGCCCAGCTCTGCCACGCCACGGCCGGCATCGGCATCACGCTGTACCGCGGCCAGCGCCCGTCCATCGACGACATCCTGCGCCAGGGCGAAGCGGCGCTGGCGCACGCCAAGCAAGGAGGACGCAACGGTATCAGCTTCTTCAACACGGCGATGCTGGCGGCGCTCGAATCGCGCGCGCTGCTCGAGGCGGCGCTGGGCAAGGGCCTGCACCGCGATGAATTCCAGCTGTATTACCAGCCCCAGGTAGACCTGGCCGGCCGCCTGGTCGGGGCCGAGGCACTGCTGCGCTGGCTGCCGCCGGACCGGCCGTCCGTGTCGCCAGCCCAATTCATTCCGCTGGCCGAGGAAAGCGGCCTGATCGTGCCGCTGGGCTTGTGGGTGCTGCATACGGCCTGCGCCCAGCTGCAAGCCTGGGCTGGCGCGCCGGAAAGCGCGCTGCTGACCCTTTCCATCAACGTCAGCGCACGCCAGTTCCGCCGCCGCGACTTCGTCGAGCAGGTGCGCGAGGCGCTGCAGCAGTACCAGGTGCGGCCGGCGCTGCTGAAGCTGGAACTGACCGAGAGCGTGCTGCTCGACAGTGTCGACGACGTCATCGAACGCATGCACGACATCCGCGCGCTCGGCGTCAAGATGTCGATGGACGACTTCGGCACCGGCTTTTCCTCGCTGTCCTACTTGCGCCGCCTGCCTCTGGACCAGTTGAAAATCGACCAATCCTTCGTACGCGACGTCACCGCCAACGCCAGCGACGCCGCCATTGTCCACGCCATCATCGTCATGAGCCAGTCGCTCGGCCTGCACGTGATCGCCGAAGGCGTCGAGACCGAACCGCAGTACCGCTTCCTCGCGGAGAAAGGCTGCCATGCCTTCCAGGGCTATCTGTTCGGCAAACCCATGCCCATCGCCCAGTGGCCGGCGCAGCAATTGATTCCCGACTTCAACTAGTTGATTTTTAGCAAGCCCATTTCTATTTAGACTGGGTCATACCAGAGCGCCATGCGCGCCATCGTCACAGGAGAATGCATTGACAGACCATACGCAGAAGGCCATGCCAGGCCCGCCCACCGACCTCGAGTCGACGATCAGCCATCTGCTGCGCTTGCGCGACACGCTGGTCACCACCGCGCAGACCCTGCGCGACATGCACTTTGAACAGAACACGCCGGCGCGCCGCGCCGCGCTGGAAGACACCAGCATGCTGCTGGACAAACTGTCGCGCATGTATAGCGTGCCACCGGTTCAACAACAACAACAACAACAACAACAACAACAACAACAACAACAACAACAAGGAAAAAAACCATGAAGTCGTCCAGCATCAAGTTCATGTTCGCCTCGGCCCTGGCCGTCGTCGGCCTCGTCATTGCCCTGGTGGGTTTCGGCATCTACCGCGTCAGCCTGGCATCGGCGGCCGTCAGCGCCGCCCACGATTCGCGCTATGCCTCCTACCTGCTGGCGGACGAAATGCGTCAAAGTTCCGACGACCTGACCCGCCTGGCGCGTACCTATGTCGTATCGGGCGAGCCGAAATGGGAACAGCAATACCTGGAAATTCTCGATATCCGCAGCGGCAAGAAAGCGCGCCCCGCGCAATACGAAAAAATCTACTGGGACTTCCGCGCCGCGGACATCGATCCGGGCAAGGGCTCGGACAAGGCCATCGCACTGACGAGCCTGATGAAGGCGGCTGGCTTCAGCGCGGCCGAATTCGCCAAGCTCAAGGAAGCGGAAGTCAATTCCAACGAGCTGGTACGCACTGAAACGGTCGCCATGAACATGGTCAAGGGCCTGTACGCGGACCAGAGCGGCGCCTTCACGCGCCAGGATGCACCCGACCTGGCCAAGGCGCGCAGCATGATGCACGATGCGGCCTACCATGCCGCCAAGGCCCGCATCATGCGCCCGGTCGACGAGTTTCTCGGCATGCTGGACCGCCGCACGGGCCAGGCCATCGAGGAGGCGGAACAGGCCAAGCACTTCTGGTTCGGCGCACTGACCGCCGTCGCCGTGCTGCTGATCGCCACGCTGGCGGCGGCCCTCTGGTATGTGTATCGCCAGATCGCCGTTTCGCTCGACAACGCGGTGCGCCTGTCCGACGTGATGGCCTCGGGCGACCTGTCGGCCGACATCCGGCGCCAGGGGCCGGCCGAAGTGGCCAGGCTGCTGGGCGCGCTGGCCAGCATGCGCGACAGTCTGACGGCCGTAGTCGCGACGGTGCGCCACAACTCGGAAAGCGTGGCGCTGGGCAGTGCCGAAATCGCCGCCGGCAACCAGGACCTGAGCGCCCGCACTGAAAGCCAGGCCAGTGCACTCGAGCAGACCGCCGCCTCGATGGAAGAACTCAGTTCCACCGTCAACCAGAATGCCGACAACGCGCGCCAGGCCAACACCTTGGCGCAACAGGCATCGCAGGTGGCGCTGGCCGGCGGCGCCGTGGTCGCGCAGGTGGTCGACACCATGCGCGGCATCCATGCCGCCAGCAAGCGCATCGCCGATATCATCAACGTCATCGACGGCATCGCCTTCCAGACCAACATCCTGGCGCTCAATGCTGCAGTGGAAGCGGCACGCGCCGGCGAGCAGGGACGCGGTTTTGCCGTCGTCGCCACCGAGGTGCGCAGCCTGGCCGGCCGCAGCGCCGAAGCGGCCAAGGAAATCAAGTTGCTGATTAACGACAGCGTGGCCCGCGTCGAACAGGGCACGACCCTGGTCGACCAGGCCGGCAGCACCATGACGCGGGTCGTCGACAGCATCACCCGCGTCACCGACATCATGGCCGAAATCAGCTCGGCCAGCGTCGAGCAGAGCGCCGGCGTCGCGCAGATCGGCGAAGCCGTGACGCAGATGGATGAAGTGACGCAGCAGAACGCAGCCCTGGTGGAACAGATGGCGGCGGCGGCCATCAGCCTGAAGCAGCAGGCCGGGGAACTGGTGCAGGCCGTCAGCGTGTTCCGCCTGGCGGCGCCCGCCGCCGCCAGGCCGTTGGCAGCCGCGCCGCGCGCCAGCACCATCCTTGCCCCACGCCCCGCCGCAATGCGGCCGCCGCAGGTGACGCGCATCAGCGCCGGCAGGCCCGCCCCGCGCCGCAAGGCCACGGAGACTGACTGGGAAGAGTTCTGACAGGCTGCCGGAACGCGGTGCCGATGGCCGTCACGGCATCGGCGCCGCCGTTGGCGGCGCGCACAGGCCAATAGCGCAGCAAGCACTGCCTGCAAACAAAAAACCCGCTGACCTTTTCAGGTAAGCGGGTTTCTGATGAAACTTGGTGCCGTTGGCCGGAATCGAACTGGCGACCTTCACATTACGAATGTGCTGCTCTACCAACTGAGCTACAACGGCGAAGACCCACATTCTACAAACAATGCACAAAATTTGCTAGTGTCAACGCGAACTTTTTTGCATTTTTTTAGCGGCCCGGCTGCAGACCGCTGAAAATCGTAGGAAAGTGCGGCTTTTACTCCGCGTGGTAGGCGGTGACGCGGGCCACTTCGTCCTTCGAGCCGAGGAAGACGGGCACGCGCTGGTGCAGCTTGTGCGGGGCGATGTCCATGATGCGCTGCTGGCCATCGGTGGCGGCGCCGCCGGCTTGTTCGACGATGAAGGCCATCGGGTTCGCTTCGTACATCAGGCGCAGCTTGCCGGGCATCGACGTGTCGCGCAGGTCGGCCGGGTACATGAAGATGCCGCCGCGGTTCAGGATGCGGTGCACGTCGGCCACCATCGAGGCGATCCAGCGCATGTTGAAATTGGTGCCGCGCGGGCCCGTGTCGCCGGCCAGCAGTTCGTCGACATAGCGCTTCACGGGCGGATGCCAGTGGCGCGCGTTCGACATGTTGATGGCGAATTCCTTGGTCGTCGGCGGAATCTGCATATTGCTTTGCGTGAGAACCCACGAACCCATCTCGCGGTCCAGGGTGAAGCAGTTCACGCCATTACCGAAGGTCAGCACCAGCATGGTTTGCGGACCGTACACGGCGTAGCCGGCCGCCACTTGCTTGCTGCCGGCTTGCATGAAGTCCTGCTCCGTCGGCTCGCCCATGCCTTCCGGCGCCTTCAGCACCGAGAAAATGGTGCCGATGGAAACGTTGACGTCGATGTTCGACGAACCATCCAATGGGTCGAACAGCAGCATGTATTCGCCCTTCGGATAGCGGTTCGGGATCGGGTGGATCGATTCCATCTCTTCCGACGCCATGGCCGCCAGGTGGCCGCCCCATTCATTCGCTTCCAGCAAAATCTCGTTGGAGATGATGTCGAGCTTTTTCTGCACTTCGCCCTGCACGTTTTCCGTGTCGGCCGTGCCCAGCACCTCACCCAGCGCGCCCTTGCTGACGGCGTGGCTGATGGTTTTACAGGCGCGCGCGACGACTTCGATCAGCAGGCGCAGTTCGGCCGGAATGCTGTTGTTCGAGCGCTGCTCTTCAACCAGGTATTGCGTAAGACTGATGCGTTTCATGAAATCCCTCTGTTTTAATAGCTTTTTGATAAATTTTTTGCGGTGTTAATTGGCCAATGCCTTGGAAACGACTTCCATCACGTCATTCGACAGGCTGGCCTGGCCGGCGACTTTTTCCAGCGCGTCGCGCATATGGCTTTGCAGCGCGGGTACGTAACGGCGCCAGCGGTCCATGGAGCGCGCCAGGCGGGCGGCCACCTGCGGGTTCAGGGCGTCGAGCGCGATGACTTGCTCGGCCCAGAAGGCGTAGCCGCTGCCGTCAGCCGCATGGAATTGCGACGGATTGCCGTTCGTGAAATTGAAGATCAGACTGCGCGCGCGGTTCGGATTTTTCAAGGTGAAGGCCGGATGCGTCATCAGCTGGCGCACGGCTTGCACGTCGGTCGATGGCGCGGCCGCCTGCATGGCGAACCACTTGTCGACCACCAGCGCTTCGTTCTCGAAATCGGCATAGAAACTGGCCAGCGCGGCCTGCGCGTGCGATGGCGAACCCGAATGGATCAGGGCGCCCAGCGCTGCCGCGCGGTCCGTCATGTTGCCGGCGCTGTCGAACTGCTGCTGCGCCAGCGCCAGTTCTTGCGCGTCCGGCGCGATCAGCAGGTAGGACAGAGCCAGGTTTTTCAGCGCGCGCTTGCCGGCCGACAGGGCATCGGGGCTATATTCGCCCGGCGTCTGGTTGGCGCGGTATTGCGCCAGCAGTTCAGGTTTCAGGGCCGCCGCGATGATGCGGCGCATGAACTGGCGCGCCGCGTGGATCGCTTGCGGGTCGACTTGCGCCATGCGCTCGGCGATGATGGTTTCCGACGGCAGGATCAGGGCCAGCTCGCGGAAGGCAGGATCGAGCGTTTCATCGGCCAGCAAGGCGCGTTGCGCTTCGATGAAGGTGTCATCCAGCGCCAGAGTCTCGCCGGCGGCGACGGCGCCGGTCAGTTTCAGCAGGCGCTCCATGGCCAGGCGCTGTCCAGCTTCCCAGCGGTTAACCGGGTCGCTGTCATGGCGGAACAGGTGCAGCAGTTCCGCGTCGGTGTAATCGTATTCCAGCACCACGGGCGCGGAAAAGTCGCGCAGCAGCGACGGCACGGGCAACTCCGTCACATTCGTGAAGCGGAAAGTCTGCGACGCTTGCGTCAATTCCAGCACGACGCTGGCAA
Source organism: Janthinobacterium sp. LM6 (assembly GCF_002002885.1). Lineage (GTDB taxonomy): Bacteria > Pseudomonadota > Gammaproteobacteria > Burkholderiales > Burkholderiaceae_D > Janthinobacterium > Janthinobacterium kumbetense. The sequence continues at coordinate 5,478,271 of NZ_CP019510.1, forward strand.
CGCCGTTCGACACGACGCCATCGACGTGCAGCGGCAGATCACGGCCATCGGCGGCCAGCAAGCCGACGGTGACGGGGATGTGGAAAGGCAGTTTTTTCGGCTGGCCTGGCGTGGCGGGGCAGCTTTGCGCCAGGGTCAGCTCGAACGTCTGGCTGGCCGCATCGTAGCGCGTGGACGCCGTGACAACGGGCGTACCCGCCTGGCTGTACCAGCGCTCGAACTGGGTAAAGTCGCGGCCATTCGCGTCGGCCATGGCGGCGCGGAAGTCGTCGCACTGCACGGCCTGGCCATCGTGGCGCTCAAAGTACAGATCCATGCCCTTGCGGAAACCGTCGCGGCCCACCAGAGTCTGGTACATGCGCACCACTTCGGCGCCCTTCTCGTAGATGGTAACCGTATAAAAATTATTGATCTCGACGAAAGAATCGGGACGCACGGGATGGGCCATCGGGCCCGCGTCTTCAGGGAATTGTGCCTGGCGCAGGGTGCGCACCTGGTCGATGCGCGTGACGGCGCGGCCCGTGTCCGTGCCGATCATGTCGGCCGAGAACTCCTGGTCGCGGAAGACCGTCAAGCCTTCCTTCAGTGACAGCTGGAACCAGTCGCGACACGTCACGCGGTTACCGGTCCAGTTATGGAAGTATTCGTGGCCCACCACCGCTTCGATGCCCGCGTAATCGACGTCCGTCGCCACGCGCGGATTGGCCAGCACATACTTGGTATTGAAGATGTTCAAACCCTTGTTTTCCATGGCGCCCATGTTGAAATCGCCCACGGCGACGATCATGAAGCGGTCCAGGTCAAGTTCCAGGCCGAAACGCTCCTCGTCCCAGCGGATCGAGTTTTTCAGCGACTGCATGGCGTAGTCGGTTTTATCAAGGTTGCCGTCTTCCACCCACACCTGCAGCAGCACTTCGCGGCCCGACTTCAGCGTGTAGCGTTCCTCCTGGCATACCAGGCGCGCCGCCACCAGCGCGAACAGGTAGGACGGCTTCTTGAACGGGTCTTCCCACTTGGCGTAATGGCGGCCGTCGCCGAGGTCGCCCTCTTCGATCAAGTTGCCATTCGACAACAGCACCGGATACTTGTCCTTGTCGGCGCGCAGCATGACCGTGTACTTGGCCATTACATCCGGGCGGTCCGGGAAGAAGGTGATGCGGCGGAAGCCTTCCGCTTCGCACTGCGTGAAGAAATTATGGTTCGACACGTACAGGCCGGACAGCGAGGTATTGTCCTGCGGCGCCAGCACGGTTTCGATATCGAGCGTCACCTCGTCCGGGGCCTTGGGGATGGTCAGCATGCCCGCCGTCAGCTTGTACTGCGACGGCTTCAATACCTTGCCATTCAGGCGCACCAGCACCAGTTCGATGTGTTCGCCGTGCAATTCGATGCTGCGGCTGGTGCTGGCCGGGTTATGGCGCATTTGAATCCGGCTCGCCACCACTGTGCGGGCGGGATCGAGATCGAAACCAAGTTCGACGCTGTCGACCAAAAAGCTGGGCGGCGTGTAATCTTTGCGGTAAATCGTCTGAGGGCTGTCTGTGCGCATAGGGATTTGGGTGGGAGCGGAGGCAAAAGCCTATTTTACCAACACCAGCCCCCGATAGTCGCGATTCAGGTCAGGAATGTTGGATTCCCTTACACGCAGACATGCCAGGTAACATTCTGTAATAATGAATAGAAACAAATAGAACTATTCTTATAATACTAAGCGATGAATTGCGTCTACTAATCAGGAGGTCATGCAATGAAACGATATCTCACCATCATGATGGCCGCATTGACCGTGTTGCTCACCGGATGCGCCACCACCATACGCAGCGATGTGACCGTATTCCATGAGTGGCCTGCGCAATTGCAGGACAAATCATATGCATTTGAAACGCCAGATGCCGAAAACGACACGCTGGAATACCGCAGCTACCAGAACCTGGTGCGCGCGGAACTGGCCAAACATGGCTTCGGCGAAGCGTCCGGCCCTGCGGCAGCCAATTTGCGCGTGGCGATGCAGTTTTCCACCGTCGACTACCCTGAGCGCGTGCTGCAGGCATCCGATCCATTCTGGTATGGCCCCGGCTACTGGCCTGGCCGCTACGGCTACCGCTACGGCGCATGGCCAGGCTATGGCCGCTTTGGCTATAACCCCTACTGGTATGGCCCGATGGACGTGGAAGAAAGCGTGCGCCATAAATACGAACGCGAATTGCGCGTGACGATCAATGACCGCCACGGCAAGAAACTGTACGACGTAACCGTGCAATCAACCAGCAACAAGCGCGCCACGTCGCAAGTAATGCCGGCCATGGTCGCCAGCGCCTTTGCCGACTTCCCCGGCCAGAGCGGCGTGCCCCGCAAGGTCGAAGTCAAGATAGACTGAGAGCGCCAGCCAAAACCTGCTGCGCGTCGCGCTTTGCGGCCGGCGATGCTCACCGTACTAAAGTACGGTTGCGCTTCTCGGCCACAAATCACTGCCGCTCGCTACGGTTTTGTCAGGCGCGAGAAGTCTGGAGTACTTTAAAAAACCGGCTGGTGCAGCGATGCGCCAGCCGGTTTTTTTATGTCTGCGTTTTATGCCTATGAGTAATACGCCTCGGCGGCAAAGGTGAGCGCGCCGATCAGGGCCACGGCCAACAACAGCACGATCAGCAGGCGGCCGAACTTCGGCGTACCGTCTCTTTCGCTGCCGCCGCTCATGGCACGATGATGGTCGAGCCGGTCGTCTTGCGCCCTTCCAGGTCCGTGTGCGCCTGGGCGATATGGGCCAGGCCGTAGCGCTGGTTGATCTCGATCTGCACTTCGCCGCTGCTGACGACGCCGAACAGCGAGGTTGCCATCTCTTCCAGATTCGCACGGTTCGAGGCATAGCTGAACAAGGCGGGACGCGTGATGAAGAGCGAACCGCGCGATGCCAGCTCGCTGAGGGTGAAGGCCGGCACGGGGCCGGAAGCATTGCCGAAGCTGACCATCATGCCCAGCGGCGCCAGGCAGTCGAGCGAACCCGTGAACGTGTCCTTGCCGATGGAATCGTAGACGACGGAGACACCCTTGCCGCCCGTGATCTCGCGCACGCGCTCGACGAAGTTTTCCGTGTTGTAGTTGATGACATGGGCCGCGCCATGCGCCTTGGCCAGCGCCGCCTTTTCATCGGAACCGGCCGTGCCGATCAGGTTCACGCCCAGCACTTTCGCCCACTGGCAGGCGATCAGGCCCACGCCGCCCGCGGCCGCGTGGAACAGGACGGTATCGCCCGCCTTCAGCGCCACCGTGCGGTGGAACAGGTATTGCACCGTCAAGCCTTGCAGCATCATGGCGGCGGCCGTATCGAAACCTATACGCTCGGGCAATACCAGCAGCAAGGCCGCCGGCAAGTTACGCTGCTGCGCATACGCGCCATTGATGCGCGCCGCATACGCCACCCGGTCGCCCACCTTCACTTCGGTGACGCCCTCGCCCACCACCTCGACGATGCCCGCCCCCTCGACACCAAGGCCATTGGGCAGAGGCTGCGGATACAAGCCCGTGCGGAAATACACGTCGATGAAATTGAGGCCGATGGCCTCGTGCTTCACGCGCGCCTCGCCGGGACCCGGCGGCGGCAGCTCCACATCCACGTATTCCATCACGTCCGGGCCGCCCACGCGCTGTACGCGGATGGCTTTGGTGGTAATCGTTGCGCTCACAATATGCTCCTTGAAGAAGAATCGGGAAAAACGTCAGGCGGCAGCGCTGGCCCGCGCCTGCAGTTGCGACAGCACCAGGTGCGCCGACGACAAATTCGTTGCGCACGCCACGTTGTGCACGTCGCAGGCGCGCACCAGGGCGTTGATGTCCGGCTCGTGCGGCTGCGGCGTCATCGGGTCGCGCAGGAAGATCACGCAATCGATCAGGCCTTCCACCAGCAGCGAGCCGATCTGCAAGTCGCCGCCGAACGGGCCGGAATGCTTGCGCTCGACGGCCAGGCCCAGCTCATTGATCAGGCGGCCGCCCGTGGTGCCCGTGGCCGACAGTTCACAGCCCTTGAGAAAATCCAGGTATTCGCCCGCCAGGGTAATCATGTCATCTTTTTTCTTGTCGTGGGCAATCAGGGCGATGCGTGTTTTCATGGTGAGGACCATTTCAGTGGGTGAAGGAATTATTTCTTTTTCGACAGCAAGTAAATGCCGGCCAATACCAGGCTGGTGCCAGCCAGTTGCCAGTTGGTGATCGGTTCATCGAGGATCATGGCGCCCAGGAACAGGGTCGACACGGGGCCGATCATGCCGGCCTGCGAAGCGACGGGCGCACCGATGCGCTCGACGGCGATCATCGTCATGAAGACGGGCATCACCGTGCAAAAGATGCCATTTAGCAAGGACAAGCCATACACGGGCATGGGCTGGATCAGCAGCTCGACGGGGCGCAGGATGAAAAATTGAGCGATGCAGGCAAAGCTGGCCACGCACATGGCATAGCTGACCAGGCGCATCGAGCCGATGCGTTTCACCAGTTCGCCCGAACCGAGCAGGTACACGGCATACGCACAGGCCGAGCCCAGCACCAGGGTGGAACCGAGCGCCACGTTGCTGGCGCCGCCCTGCAAGTCGTGCACGAACACCAGCACGATGCCGCAGTAGGAGGTGAACAGGGCCAGCCATTGAAGGCGGCTGATGCGCTGCTTGAAGTACACGGTGGTAATCAGCAGTACGAAGGTGGGCGTGAGGAACAGGATCAGGCGCTCCAGCCCCACGGAAATGTATTGCAGGCCCAGGAAATCCAGATAGCTGGACAGGTAATAGCCGACGAGGCCCAGCCCGACGAGGCGCCAGCGGTCGCTGTTGGACAGCGGCGGCTCCGTGCGCATCTGCCAGCAAGCGATGACGGCGAACACGGGCAGCGAAAAAATCATCCTGAAGGCGATCAGGGTGACGGCGTCGATCTGGTAGCGGTACAGCAGCTTGGCGACGATGGCCTTGGTGGAAAACAGTACCGCCCCGCCCACGGCGATGGCCAGGCCACCGAGGTAGACGGAACGGGGAATCGATGCAGGGGTTGCTTGCGGGGAACTGGAGCTCATGCCCAGATTGTAATGGCAAAAGCGAAAGCAAGCTGATAACCCCAACGGCAAATACCGGGGTCGGACCCTGAGGGTCCGACCCCAGCCTTCTTTGGGGTTGACGTTTAAGAAATAAGTTTAAGAAATGACCACCGCCGCCGCACCCGCCGTCACCGTCGCCGTCGTCACGCGCGCAATCACGTTCGACGGCGCCGCCGTGCCGACCAGTTTATTCACCTGCTTGAACTGCGCCACCAACTTGCCCGGCGTCAAGGTGACCACCGTGTAGCCCTGCGCATCCGTATTCAGATGCTTGATCCACGGGTTGTTGCCCAGGCCGGACAATTGCTGCGCCAGGCCCAGCAGGGTCACGCTGAAGTCAGTGCTCGCTTTCAAGCCAGCCTGCACGGCGGCGACCGTCGCATCGAGTTGCGCTTCCGGTACGCCCTTGGCGGCCAGGGCGCCGCGCAGTTGCACGCGCAATTGCTCCAGCAGGCTGTCGACGGTGGGCGCCGCCTTGCCCATCGTGTAATCGAGCAGGTTGATGTCGAGATTGACCGTGCCCAGGCCCGTGACGGGAATGACCAGCGGATAGCTGACGAGGGTGCCGATATCGCCCATGCTGCCAGCAGCCGACTTCAGGTAGCTGAAGAAGGAGTCGGAGCTGACGCCGGCCGACACCAGGTCCACCATCACGGGCGTGCCGCCGCCGGCCGCGTCGAAGTCATCGCTGACCGTGCCCGCAAAAAACGAGTGGATGTCGCCCGTGATCGCCACCACGTTGCCGATGGCATTGTTTTTCAGGTGCGCCATCAGATTCTTGCGCTCGCTGTTGTAGCCATCCCACTGGTCGCAATTGAGCAGGAAGCGCGTGAAAAATGGCGTCAGTGCGGCCTGCTGGCCGGAAGCGGCGACAAAGCTCGATGCGGCGCCCTTGGCTTGCACGTCGGGCTTGATCCAGCCGAAGGCGATCACTTGCGCGGCCGCCACCGGCGAAGCGCTGTTGTAGGCAGCCACCGTGATGCCGGCCTGGGCCGCGCTCAAGCCGGCGCCCACGGCAGCGGCGCCCTGCGCGCCGGCATTGGCTGCCGCGCCGGCAATCGCCATGGCCGCCGCTTGCGCCAGGGTCGATGACGCGCCCGCCGTCGAGGCCGCCACGATGGCGGACGCCAGCGGCACGCTGCCGCCCACCAATGGCAGGGTGCTGGCGATGGCTTTACCCACGTTGGCCATGGCGCTCAGGGCCAGCAAGGTGGCGATCGCATCCGTGCCATTCAAGCCCATGCGCAGCAACGACACTTCATTGCCCCACAGCTTCCAGGTCGACGTGGCAGCCTTCATCTTGCCCTTCCACCAGTCGCGCTGCGTGCTGCCCAGCATGCCCACTGCCGCCAGCGGATCGGTGCCGGCCTTCGTGGCGGCCGCCATTTTCTGCCCTTCCACGCTGTCGAACAGCGCTTGCGGCACCAGGTAGCGGCTGCCGATGCTGCCCAGCGGCTTGCCCGTGGCCGGATTGATGGTCGACTCGGCGATCGCATGGTCGGCGCGGTACAGGCGCTCGTCCGTCATCACCAGCTGCATCAGTTTGCCGAACTGGAAATCGCGGTAAATCTGGATATTCTGGAACGTCGTCGCGGCGGCGTCGAACGTGACGTCGGCCGGCATGTATTCGAACCACGCCTGGTTGGCGCTGCGGCGGCGGGCCGGCTGGTGCAAATCGCTGCCGTCCGTCGCCACGATGCCTTCATAGGTGGACGCATCCTGCCAGGCGTCGTCCGTGAATTCATGGTCATCCCAGATGGCGATGAAGGCAAAGCGCTCGTGCACGGCTTGCAGGCGCGCATCGGTGCGGTATTTCTTGTACAGGTAGCGGTAATCGGCCACGGTGGTCGCATATTTGGCGCCGGACGTGCCGCTTTTATACGTGCCGTCGGGCAATTTCAGCTGGTCGTGGCGGCTTTCCACGGCACCGCTCTGGAAGGCTTCGCCCACCGTCTCATAGATGTAATCGCCCAGGTGGACGATAAAATCGAGCGATTCGTTGGCGGCGATGTGCGACAGCGCGCCCCAGTGGTTGATGCTCCAGTCCTGGCACGTCAGGTAGGCGAATTGCAGCTGTGCAACGTCGCTGGTCGCGGCAGGCGCCGTCTTGAAACGGCCCACGTTCGAGCGCACGTCGCCGGCGATGAATTGGTAAAAATACACCTGGCCCGGCTGCAAGCCCGTCACCTTGTGGCGCAGCGTGTTGTCGAAATCGGCTTTCAGTGGCAATTTCGCATCGACGATGGGCGTGCCGGCCAGCGCCGTGTTGCCGCCCAGGGCGGCCGTATTATCCAGCGCGCTGACGATCAGGCGCACGGCGACCTCTTCCTTGCCAGCCGTGACGGGCGCGACGGCGTCGAAACTGGCGGGCACGACGCGCGTCCACAGCATGGCGCTGTCGGCGCGCGGGTCGCCCGACGCCACGCTTTGCGGGAATTTCCAGTCGCTGCCCGAAGCGAGCGGCACGCCCGGATCGCTGTAATCGGTGCTGCCGCAGGCGGCGAGGCCGACGGTGGCCACGGAGACGGTAATGAAGCCGCCCAATTTCAGAAATTGCCGCCTGTCCATTTGACTTGCCATGATGTCGCGCCCTCGATATGGTGAAAGCGCGTCACTTTAGCAACAGATTGTGTCATCCTGATGACGGGGCCATGCCGCTTCGCAGGGGGCCGATATGCTAAAATGTCGGCCACAATTGAACACCCGTCTAAGGAAGATTCGACATGGCAGGACATAGCAAATGGGCCAATATCAAGCATAAAAAGGCTGCCACCGATGCCAAGCGCGGCAAAATCTGGACGCGCCTGATCAAGGAAATCACGGTCGCGGCCCGCATGGGCGGCGCCGACGCCATCACCAATCCGCGCCTGCGCCTGGCAGTCGACAAGGCGGCCGATGCGAACATGCCAAAAGACAACGTCCAGCGCGCGATCAACCGCGGCAGCGGCGGCGTCGATGGCGCCAACTACGAAGAAGTGCGCTACGAAGGCTACGGCGTGGGCGGCGCAGCCGTCATCGTCGAATGCATGACCGACAACAAGGTGCGCACGGTGGCTGAAGTGCGCAACGCCTTCAACAAGAACGGCGGCAACATGGGCAACGAAGGCTCGGTCGCCTTCATGTTCCAGCACTGCGGCCAGTTGCTGTTCGCGCCGGGCACCGACGAAGACAAGCTGATGGAAGCGGCCCTGGAAGCGGGCGCCGACGACGTCATCGCCGATGAAGAGGGCGGCTTCGAAGTGGTCACTCCCGTGCACGATTTCGCCGCCGTCAAGGAAGCGCTGGAAGCGGCCGGCTTCAAGGCCGAAGTGGCCGAAGTCATCATGAAACCGGCGACGGAAACCGTCTACACGGGCGACGACGCCATCAAGATGCAAAAGCTGATCGATGCGCTGGAGTTGCTGGACGACGTGCAGGAAGTGTTTACGAATGCCCTGATCGAAAACTAAGCAAAAAATAAGCTATACACCTCAAGGGCGGCGCCGCCGCCCTGCAACCCACACTGAACGAACGGTTCCTATGAAAATTCTGGTAGTCGGCTCTGGCGGCCGCGAACACGCCCTGGCCTGGAAACTGGCCCAGTCCGAACGCATACAGATGGTGTATGTCGCGCCGGGCAACGGCGGCACCGCGCGCGATGCGCGCCTGGTCAATCTCGACATCAGCGACCCGCAATTGCTGGCCGACTTCGTTCAACAGGAACACATCGGCCTGACGGTCGTCGGTCCGGAAGTGCCGCTGGCAGCGGGCATCGTCAACCTGTTCCGTTCGCGCGGCCTGAAAATCTTCGGCCCGACCAAGGAAGCGGCACAGCTGGAATCGTCGAAAGACTTCGCCAAGGCCTTCATGCAGCGCCATGGCATCCCGACGGCCGCTTACCAGACGTTTTCCGACGTCGCTCCCGCGCACGCCTATGTCGACGCCATGGGCGCGCCGATCGTCATCAAGGCCGACGGCCTGGCCGCCGGCAAGGGCGTTGTCGTTGCCATGACCCTGGAAGAAGCGCACCAGGCGGTCGACATGATGCTGTCCGATAACCAGTTCGGTGACGCCGGCGCACGCATCGTCATCGAGGAATTCCTCGCCGGCGAAGAAGCGAGCTTCATCGTCATGTGCGACGGCAAGAACATCCTGCCGCTGGCCACCAGCCAGGACCATAAACGCCTGAAAGACCACGACCAGGGTCCGAACACGGGCGGCATGGGCGCGTATTCGCCCGCGCCCATCGTCACGCCGGCCATGCATGCGCGCGTCATGCGCGAAATCATCAATCCGACCATCCAGGGCATGGCCAAGGACGGCATTACGTTCACGGGCTTCCTGTATGCGGGCCTGATGATCGACGACAAGGGCACGCCGAAGACCTTGGAATTCAACTGCCGCATGGGCGACCCGGAAACGCAGCCCATCATGGCGCGCCTGAAGACCGACCTGGTCACCGTCATGGAGCACGCCGTCAACGGCACGCTCGACGCCGTGGAACTGGAATGGGACCGCCGCACGGCTGTCGGCGTCGTCATGGCCGCCGCCGGCTACCCGGACGATCCCGTCAAGGGCACGTCCATCGGCGACATCCCGGCCGAAACGCCGGACTCCGTCACCTTCCATGCGGGCACCCGCATCGAGGGCGAACGCCTGGTAACCAATGGCGGGCGCGTGCTGTGCGTGGTGGGCCTGGGCGACAGCATCAAGATGGCGCAGAAACAGGCGTATGAAACCGTGGAAAAAATCCATTTCGACGGCGCGCAGTACCGCCGCGACATCGGCTGGCGCGGCCTGAAGCACTAAGCAAGCCCCTTTGCAGAAAACGGCAGGGCCGGCGCGGAATGCATCCGCCCCGGCCCTGTTTTGATTGGCGCGCCAGGAAAGCGGACCTTGCGCTAAGATTTTGCCTTTCAGACAAAGTTGCAATCCATGACCAGCCACGTCCATCCCGCCCTCGCTCAGGTACGCCAACTCCGCCTGATCACGGACAATGAACTCGACGACGCCGTCGCCGAACTGGAAATCCTCGCCCTGGACGAGGAAGACGACGTCGACATGCCACGACTGGCCGCCGGCGCCGGTCCCGCCGATGCCCTGGCATGGCTGCTGCGCACTGACCTGCTGCCACAGGACGACTTCCTGCGGCGCGTACAGGATCTGCCGCGCCGGCATGGCAGCGAAGCCCTGCTCGAGCGCCAGCAACTGGCCGCCGACGCGCTAAAGCTGGTCAACGGCCAGGCCATCGACACCCTGTACGACGAAGACCTGATCAACCAGTGGCAGCGCGATGCCGCCCACGCCAGCTTGCCGGAGAACCGCCTGCTCGCCTCGCCGGTTGACGCGCTGCGCGAGATGCTCCGGCAAGGCGCCTTGACGGCGCAGCAATTCGAGCTATTGCGCACGCGCCAGCACGGCTCGGAGCTGGGCCGCATCATCGTCGATGGCGCCGCGCGCCAGGCCCGCCGGGAACGCCCCGCCTATGCGCGCCCGGGCACGTGGGCGATGGCCGCGCTGCTGGTGCTGATACTGACCTTTGCCGGCCGCGCCATCCTCGCAAGGCAGGCGCCCTCCCCCGCCGCAGCCCCCGTCGCCGGGCAGGGCGTCGAGCGGCCCGACTTGCGGCAGCGCGCCGCGCACGCCGTGGAAAGCGCGCGCCTGCCCGGCGCCGGCGCGGACCTGTCCATCACGGTGGTGCAGGACGATGCCACGCCACCGGCACGCTGATCCACAACACAAACGCACTGCGCAAGCGCCGCCCTATCACAAAAACGCGTAACAGGGTACAATCCGTCCTTACTTTTTTATTTCGGCCTCGTCGGCCCACGCGATGTCGTCAACTCCCTCTCCTTCGGCCGTCAAGGCCTATTTGCTCGATTTGCAAAGCCGTATCGTGCAGGCGCTCGAAACGCAGGACGGCAAGCCCTTCCTGACCGATGCCTGGCAGCGCCCCGAGGGCGGCGGCGGCATTTCGCGGCTGATCGAGGAAGGCAATGTGTTCGAGCGTGGCGGCGTGAATTTTTCGCACGTTACCGGCGCCGCACTGCCGCCATCGGCAGCAGCCGCGCGCCCTGAACTCGGTGGCAAGGCGTGGGAAGCGATGGGCGTGTCGCTGGTGCTGCATCCGCGTAATCCGTATGCGCCCACGGTGCACATGAATGTGCGTTTCTTCACCACCGTGAATGCCGATGGCGAACCCGTATGGTGGTTCGGCGGCGGCATGGACCTGACGCCGTATTATGGCGACGCAGGCGACGTGAAGCACTTTCACCAGGTGTGCCATGATGCGCTGGCGCCGTTTGGCGAGGAACTGCATCCGAAGTTCAAGCAGTGGTGCGATGATTATTTCTACCTGAAGCACCGGCGCGAAGCGCGCGGCGCGGGCGGGATCTTCTTCGACGATTTCAATGCCCTGGGCTTTGACGACAGCTTTGCGATGATGCGCAGCGCCGGCGACGCCTTCATCGACGCCTATGTGCCGATCCTGGCACGCCGCAAGGACACGCCCTACGGCGAACGCGAACGCGACTTCCAGTGCTACCGGCGCGGACGCTATGTCGAGTTCAACCTGGTGTTCGACCGCGGCACCCTGTTCGGCTTGCAGTCGGGTGGACGCACCGAGGCGATCCTCATGTCGATGCCGCCCGTGGTCAAGTGGCGCTACGACTGGCACCCGGAAGCGGGCAGTCCCGAAGCGGCGTTGTATACTGACTTCCTCGTGCATCGCGACTGGCTGCAGGCGTGACGGAAAATGGCACGGCGGGCAGTATGGCGAGCGGTACGCCTTGCGTGACGCTGCTCGGTGGCAGCTACGATCCGGTGCATATGGGCCATGTTGCGCTGGGCACGCATTTTTCCAGCCTGCTGCACGCCGATGAACTGCGCGTGATTCCGGCGGGCGCGCCCTGGCAAAAAAGCAAGCTGGGCGCCACCGGCCAGCAACGCGCCGAGATGGCCACCCTGGCGTTTGCCGGCCTGCCCCTGCCGGTCGTGATAGACCGCCAGGAAATCGCGCGCAGCGAACATGGCCAGGCCAGCTACACCATCGATACCTTGCGCCAGGTACGCGCCGAGCTGGGTCCGCGCGCTTCCATCGTTTTCCTGATGGGCGCCGACCAGCTGCAGCGGCTCGCGACATGGCGCGAATGGCAGCAATTATTTGAATACGCGCATATCTGCGTCGCGGCCCGCCCCGGCTTCGCGCTGAATGACACCGCAGTGCCGCAAGTGGTCGCCGAAGAATTTTCGCGCCGCCTGGGGTCACTGGAAAGCATCCGCAACACGCCGCACGGTCTGACTTATCTGGCACAGGACTTCGCGGTGGATATCTCCGCCACCGAAATACGTGCGGCATTACAACGGGGGAATCGGGCAAACCCGCTTGTTTCCCCGCTAGTGCTAGACTATATTGAACAACATAATTTATACAAAAGCTAAATGGACATCAAAAAACTGCAAACCCTCGTCGTTGACGCCCTTGAAGACGTCAAAGGCCAAGACATCGCCGTCTTCGAAACGAGTCACCTGACCAGCCTGTTCGACCGCATCGCGATCGTCTCCGGCACCTCGAACCGTCAAACCAAGGCGCTGGCCGCCTCGGTGCGCAACAAGGTCAAGGACGCCGGCGGCGACATCATCGGCATGGAAGGCGAGGACACCGGTGAATGGGTGCTGGTCGATCTGGGCGACATGATCGTCCACATCATGCAGGCGCCTATCCGCGCTTACTACCGCCTGGAAGAAATCTGGGGCGACACCCCGGTCAAGCTGGGTGCCGCCAAGCGCGCGCCGAAAAAAGCGGCCGGCGACGAGCCGAAAAAGGTCAGCGGCCACCTGGCAGCGAGCAAGGCCAATGTGGAAGCGACGCCCGTGATCGAGAAAAAGACACCGGCCAAGAAAGCCACGGCAGCCACCACCGCCGCCAAGAAAGCCCCGGCGAAAAAAGCCACCGCTTCCAAAGCCGTCGGCAAGACCGTGAAAGTCGCGCCAACCAAGACCGAAGCGGCCGCAGTGAAAGCCCTGAAAGCCCTGCCGGAGAAAAAAGTGCGCGCCCCACGCGCGGCCAAGCCGGCAGCCGATGCTGCACCGGCAAAAACCGTGATCAAGCGTATCAAAAAAGTCGAAGCGTAAGCCTCGATGCAGCTCATCATCGCTGCGGTCGGCCATAAAATGCCGGCCTGGATAGAGACGGGCTTCGCGGAATACGCGAAGCGCATGCCGCCGGAATTGCGCATCGTGCTGAAAGAAATCAAGCCGGTGGAGCGTTCCGGCAGCAAGACCGCCGCCACGGCGATGGCGCTGGAACGCGAACGCATCGAAGCCGTCCTGCCCAAGGGCGTGCGCATCATCGCCCTCGACGAGCGCGGCAAGGACCTGACCAGCGTCGGCCTGTCGCAGCAGTTGATGGCGTGGCAGCAGGATGGCCGCGACACGGCCTTCCTGATCGGCGGCGCCGACGGCCTCGATCCGCAACTCAAGGCACGTGCCGAAGGCATGCTGCGCATTTCCAGCATGACCCTGCCGCACGGCGTGGTGCGCGTGATCCTCGCCGAGCAGCTGTACCGTGCCTGGTCGATCACGCAAAACCACCCCTACCACCGCGTCTGAACTCCCCCATGAAACCGGCCGATAACAAGATCTATCTCGCCTCCAAAAGCCCGCGCCGGCGCGAATTGCTGCGCCAGATCGGCGTCGATTTCGAATTGCTGCTGCTGCGCAGCGACGGCCCGCGTGGCGCCGACGTCACCGAGGAAGTCCTCCCCGGCGAGTCGGCGCTCGACTATGTGGCCCGCGTGGCGAATGAAAAAGCCGCCTTCGCCTGGGACCTGGTGCGCCGCCGCCACCTGACCCCGCGCCCCGTGCTGGCGGCCGACACCACCGTCACCATCGACGGCACCATCCTCGGCAAGCCGGCCGACCGCGCGGAAGCCGTGGCCATGCTGCAGCAGCTGTCGGGCCGCACGCACGAGGTGCTCACCTCGATCGCCGTGCACTACAAGGATTTCGCGGAACAGCGCACCCAGGTGTCGCAAGTGCGCTTCGGCGTGCTGTCGCCCGCCTCGATCACCGCCTACTGCGCCACACCAGAACCGTACGACAAGGCCGGCGGCTACGGCATCCAGGGCAGCGCCGCGCTGTTTGTCGAACACATCGAAGGCAGCCATTCCGGCATCATGGGCCTGCCCCTGTACGAAACTGCACAGTTGCTACGACTGGCAGGTTTGCCCCTGCCCTGATCGGGTATGATGTCATTCGTTGCCTCCACTCCCGCGCCTCCATGAACGAAGACATCCTGATCAATATCACGCCGCAAGAAACGCGCGTCGCCCTCATCCTGCAGGGCGCCGTGCAGGAATTGCACATCGAGCGCACGCTCACGCGCGGCCTGGCCGGCAATGTGTATTCCGGCAAAGTGGTGCGCGTATTGCCGGGCATGCAGTCGGCCTTCATCGACATCGGCCTGGAACGGGCCGCCTTCCTGCACGTGGCCGACATCTGGGAAGCGCGCGGCCACGACGGCCAGAACGCGACGCCGGCGCCGATCGAGAAAATCCTGTTTGACGGCCAGGTGCTGACGGTACAGGTGATCAAGGACCCCATCGGCACCAAGGGCGCGCGCCTGTCGACGCAGATTTCCATCGCCGGGCGCATGCTGGTGTACCTGCCGCAGGACAAGCACATTGGCATCTCGCAGAAAATCGAAAAGGAAGCGGAGCGCGAGCAACTGCGCGTGCGCCTGCAAAGCCTGCTGCCTGCCGATGAAAAAGGTGGCTACATCGTGCGCACCATGGCCGAAGACGCGTCCGACGCGGACCTGAAGGCGGACGTCGACTACCTGCGCAAGACCTGGAGCACGATCACGCACGGCGCGCGCACGCGTCCTGCCACTAGCCTGCTGCACCAGGACTTGAGCCTGGCGCAACGCGTGCTGCGCGACTTCGTCGGCGATGAAACGGCCACCATCCAGGTCGATTCACGCGAAAACTACGTGAAATTGCGCGAATTCGCGGAAATCTACACGCCCAGCGAACTGACGCGCCTGCAGCACTACACGGGCGAGCGCCCCCTGTTCGACCTGTACGGCGTGGAGGAAGAGATCCTGCGCGCGCTGGGCCGCCGCGTCGACCTGAAATCGGGCGGCTACCTGATCGTCGACCAGACGGAAGCGATGACCACCATCGACGTCAACACGGGCGGCTTCGTCGGCGGACGCAATTTTGCCGACACCATATTCAAGACCAACCTGGAAGCGGCGCACGCCATCGCGCGCCAGCTGCGCCTGCGCAACCTGGGCGGCATCATCATCCTCGACTTCATCGACATGGACAACGCCGAGCACCGCAACGCCGTGCTGGCCGAACTGAAACGCACGCTGTCGCGCGACCGCACCAAAGTCTCGGTGAGCAATTTCTCGCCGCTGGGCCTGGTGGAAATGACGCGCAAGCGCACGCGCGAATCGCTGGCCCACATCCTGTGCGAACCGTGCCCCGCCTGCGCCGGCAAGGGACAAGTGAAAACCTCGCGCACGATCTGCTATGAAATCCTGCGCGAACTGCTGCGCGAGGCAAAACAGTTCAACCCGCGCGAATTCCGCATCCTCGCCTCGCAGGAAGTGGTCGACCTGTTTTTGGAAGAGGAATCGCAGCACCTGGCCATGCTCGGTGACTTCATCGGCAAAAAAATCTCGCTGCAGGTGGAGAATGCTTACCACCAGGAGCAGTACGACGTGATTCTGATGTAGTCATGCCGGGCACCGCCGCCTTCTGGCGCGACCCGTCTCTCCCTCACGTGGAGAGCCGGCGCGCCTGCCACAGCCGGGCTTGCTACAAGCCCCACAGCCACCCCACGTTTTCCATCGGCGCCGTCGACTCTGGCGGCAGCATCTTTACAGGCAGCAAAGACGGCAAGGTCGCACTCGGCAATGGCAGCCTGGTGCTGGTGCCGGCCGGTTGCGTACACGCCTGCAATCCCCTGCCTGAGGCCCTGTGGAGCTACCAGATGCTGCATCTCGATGCGCAGTGGCTGCAAGCACACGCGCCGGCGCTCGATGGCGACACGGCGACGGCATTGCATTGCCCGCTGCTGTACGCGCAGTTTTGCGTCCTGAATGCGTTGCTGTTTTCAACGGCCAGCGCGGCGGAGAAAAATGCGGCGCTGCTGGCGTTCCTGGGCGCCTGTGCCAGCACCTGTGCGGATCGGCTGCCGTCGGAACGCAAGCCGGTGCCGCAGCAACTGGCGCCCGTGCTCGCAACGCTGCAGGCGCAGCCCTCGGCCAGCCTGCGGCAACTGGCGGAGGCGGCAGGCCTGAGCCCGTATCAATTGATCCGCGCCTTTCGCGCCGCCACGGGCCTGACGCCGCATGCCTACCAGCTAAATATGCACGTCAACCGCGCGCGCAGCCGCTTGCAGGCCGGGACGGCGTTGGCGCAACTGGCGCATGAGCTGGGTTTTGCCGACCAAAGCCACCTGCAGCGCGTGTTCAAGGCGCATGCGGGTATCACTCCGGGGCGCTATCGCGGCCAGGGCAGCTAGAACGCCTGCAATTTTCTTCAATACGGGCGCTCGCCGGCCCCGGCATACTCGCGCATCGCCATTGCCGGAGCCAAACTCCATGCAGGATTTTCTCTTCATCGCCGCCGCCCACTTTCTTTCCCTGCTGTCGCCCGGTCCTGATTTTTTCCTGATCGCGCGCACCTCGCTGGCCCACGGCTGGCGCGGCGCCGCCGGCACGTGCGTGGGCATTACCGTGGCCAATGCGGTGTTTATCGTGGCGGCGTTTGCGGGACTATCGGTGCTGCGGGCGGGCAGCACGGCATTCATGCTGGTGCGGCTGGCGGGATGCGCCTATCTGCTGTACCTGGGCTGGCTGTTCCTGCGCCATGCGGGCAAGAGCAGCCTGGAGGCAAAGCCCGCCACCGGCAAGGCGCGCTGGCGCGGCGGTGTCGCGATGGGGTTTGTCTCCGCCATCCTGAACCCGAAGAATGCGCTGTTCTATGTCAGCCTGGCCACCGTGCTGGCCGCCAGGCAGACGAGTCCCGTTGCGATGGTGGCGTATGGCGCGTGGATGGTCTTTGCCGTGCTGGCGTGGGATATGGCGGTGGCGGTGGCCATCGGCAGCGCCGCCCTGCGGCAGCGCTTTGCGCGCGCGCTGCCGTCGCTGGAGCGGCTGTCGGGCATGGTGCTGATCGTGCTGGCGCTGGTGCTGCTGGCGGATCAGGCTGGCAGCGGATCCAGGTAAAACACGGCATACACTTTCAAGGGCGTGGTTTCCGTCGCCTTTTCCGAGCGCACGACGGAGCAGTCGTCGGCGGCCAGGCTGCGCCAGTTCTGGATGCCTGCCTTGGCGAACATCGCGTGCGCGGGGGCATTCGCGGCCAGGTCCAGCACCAGGCAAGCGTTGCGCGGGCCGGCGCCGTAGTTGACGGCGCGAATTTCAATGCCGAAGGTCGTCATCCACGGCTCCCACAGGCCTTTTTCCTTGCCGGCGGCCATGCGCTCCAGCATTTCGCCAAAGCTCAAGCCTTTCTTGACGGTGCTGCGCAGGGCTTCCAGCGACGGCGCCAGGCGGGGATCGGGCTGTTTGTTGCCGGCGCGGATCTCGGCGATCGCCTTCAATTCCTTGATGATGGCCGCATCGCGCTCCGTGTAGTCGCGCATGCGCGCGTAAAACTCGGCATCGAGGAAGGGATTGACGGTCAGCTTGGCGACGCCCTCTTCGCGGCGTTTCGGGGAAGGCGTGTTGGTTTTGGTCATGGCGATAGAGGGGCAAAATACGTTGAGGGGCGCCAGTGTACCACCTTGCAGCGGCACGGCCCCAGGCGCGGCCTCAGCTCCGGGGAGCGGCCGTCGATTCACGCACCACCAGCTCGGGTTTCAGGCGCACGTCGAGCACGGCGGAGTCGGGCGAATCGATGGTTTGCAGGATCAGCCGGGCCGCTTCAGTGCCGATGCCGTGGTGGCGGATGCGGATGGTGGTCAGGGGCGGACGGATCATGTCCATGTAGGGCATGTCGTTATGCCCCACCACGGAAATATCTTCGGGGCAGCTCAAGCCCAGTTCGCGGATGGCGTCGTAGCAGCCGAGGGCCACCAGGTCGCTGCCCGTCACCACGGCCGTCGTCCGCGGCGACTGGCGCAGCAGTTCCAGCAGGGCCGCCTTGCCGCACTCGCGCGAATAGCCGCTGCTTTCAAACACGAAGGCTTGCGAGGGATCGAGTTCGCTGGCCTGGATGGCGGCCAGGAAACCGAGGCGGCGCACGTGGCCAGTGGACAGGTTTTCCGGGCCGGCAATGTGCGCGATATGCCGGTGGCCCAGCGCCAGCAAGTGTTCCACGGCCAGGCGCATGCCGACCACGTCGTCGCTGACGACGCAGGAAGCGACGCCCGTCTCGTCGCTGCGGTTGACGGTAACCACCGGCACATTCTGGTCGATGCACATCTTGATGACGGGATCGTCGCGCCGCGCGGTAGCCAAAATCAGGCCATCGACCTGCTGCCCCAGCAGGCGGTTGATGACGAACAGCTGCTCTTCCTCGTCGGCGCCCACATTGGCGACGATGGCCAGGTAGCCATGCTTGCGCAAGCCTTCCTCGATGCCCAGCAGGATAGGCGGAAAAACCGCGTTGGTAATGTCGGGCAAGACCACGCCGATGATGCGCGACTTGCGCGTGACGAGGGTGGAGGCGGCGCGGTTCGGCCGGTAGCCGAGCCGGCCCGCTTCGGCCAGCACGCGCGCGGCCACCTCGACGCTGACCATTTGCCGCGTTGCCGGGTTCATCACGCGCGAAACGGTGGAAAAGTGCACGCCACTGGCCCGCGCGACGTCGCTTAAGGTGGGGTTCTTGTTTGTCATGGGCTTCCCGGATCGCAATACCGTGATTTTATCGTAAAAATTCCCCACTCCGTCAAAAACCGAGCAAACGCTTGCATTGAGATAAAGCCGTTTCCCAAAGCGGTTTTGACACTCTTAAGTACAATCCAGCCTTGACAGCGTGCAAACGCTTGCATAACATGGCTCGGATTGACCACTCGGGCCCTGTATGCCCTTCCCAGAATTCCTATGTCTACTTCGCACAGCAAGCACGCCGAACAGAACGGCGACACCTTCAACCTGAAAGAAGCCGCCCTCGCCTATCACGCGGAACCTCGCGCAGGCAAGATTTCCGTCACGCCAACCAAACCGCTGGGCGACGCCCGCGCACTGACCCTGGCGTACTCGCCGGGCGTGGCCTTCGCCTGCGAAGCGATCGTGGAAGATCCGCGCACGGCCGGCATCTACACCTCGCGCAGCAACCTGGTGGCCGTGATCACCAATGGCACGGCCGTGCTGGGTCTGGGCGATATCGGTCCGCTGGCCAGCAAACCGGTGATGGAAGGCAAGGCTTGCCTGTTCAAGCAATTTGCCGACGTCGACGTGTTCGACATCGAACTGGCCGAGAACGATCCCGACCTGTTCATCGACACCGTGGTGCGCATGGAGCCGACCTTCGGCGGCATCAACCTGGAAGACATCAAGGCGCCGGACTGCTTCTACATCGAACAGCAATTGCGCAAGCGCATGAACATTCCCGTCTTCCACGACGACCAGCATGGCACGGCCATCATCGTCGCGGCCGGCATCCTGAACGGCCTGGAACTGGTGGGCAAGGATATCGGCAACGTGAAAGTGGCCGTCTCGGGCGCCGGCGCGGCCTCGATCGCCTGCCTGGACCTGCTCGTCTCGCTGGGCCTGAATAAATCGCTGCTGAAAGTGTGCGACAGCCAGGGCGTGATCTACCCGGGCCGTGATGCCAACATGGAAGAGAACAAGGCGCGCTACGCGAACGACACCAGCGACCGCGACCTGGCCGACGCCATGGTTGGCGCCGACATCTTCATCGGCGTCTCGAAGGGCGGCGTGGTGAGCGCGCAGATGGTCGAATCGATGGCCGCCAAGCCGCTGATCTTCGCCCTGGCCAATCCGCATCCGGAAATCGCCCCTGAGAAGGTGCATGCAGTGCGCGACGACGCCATCGTGGCCACCGGACGCTCGGACTACCCGAACCAGATCAACAACGTACTGTGCTTCCCGTACATCTTCCGCGGCGCGCTCGACGTGGGCGCCACCACCATCAACGAAGAGATGAAGCTGGCCTGCGTGCGCGCCATCGCCGCGCTGGCCAAGGAACCATTGCCAGGTCACGAGAGCAGCGCGCTGACGCCGCTGCAATTGATACCATCGCCGTTCGATGAGCGCCTGCGCAGCTGGGTCGCGCCTGCCGTGTCGCAAGCGGCCATCGCCACCGGCGTGGCCACCCGCGTGCCAGCCACTGCCTGATACGCATGACCGGCCTTGCGTTCTTGGCAAAATAACAGCAAGTTACCATTGCTTACAAAAAAACCATGGCTAAAAACCATGGTTTTTTTCATTTCCCCCTTGAGATCGCCTATACAGTTGTCGAAGAGTAAATCTCCCAGGGACGTTTTTGCTGCCACCTTCGATTACAATGACGCCTACTTTATGTTGCTACAGTTGCCATAATGGCGACGATGTGCGTTAACAAGGATATTCATGCTCGGCCTGACCTCTGTTTGTGTTTTTCTCTTTTCGGCATTGGCGTTGGCTGTCAACAGCGGATATTCCTTTGGCGCGCTGGTCTTGCTGCTGGCCAGCAGCTGGCTGCTATGGAAGCGCCCCCGCCTGCATCTGCAGCGCCGGGACTATCTGCTGATGGGCGTGATGCTGGCCTACTTCATTATTTTCACCGCCAATATGCTGTACCACGGCGATCCGGCGCGAGAACTCGACATGCCCTTGCGGGTGCTGCTGGCCTTGCCCGTGCTGCTGCTGCTGATTGCTTATCCGCCGCGAGCGGCGGCATGGTGGAGCGGCCTGGCAATTGGCGCCATCGCGGGGGCAGCCTTGGCGGCTACGCAATATATTCCTAGCAGCCCATTCCGGCCACAAGCCGCCACCAGTAACGCTATTCACTATGGCAATGTCAGCATGCTGTTTGGCATGTTAACGTTATGTGGGATCGAGTGGGCCATCAAACAGCGCCATCGAATCGCCTGGAGCATGCTATTGCTGGCAGGCGGCTTAATCGGAATTTTTGGCTCCATCATCAGCGGTAGCCGCGGTGGCTGGCTGGCGCTGCCCATCTGCGGATGCATATTTGTCGTCCACTACGCGAGAACACGCGGCAAGCACTATATGACTGGCCTGCTGGCGGCACTGCTGGCCGTGGCGGTACTATCCTACATAGTGCCCAATTCCCCCGTGCTTGAACGAGCGACGGATGCCGTGGAAGATTTGAAAAAATTTGAGGACAGCGACAACGTGAGCACGTCAGTCGGCCAACGGCTGGAAATGTGGCGTACAGCATTAACTTTATCCGATGACCATCTTTGGTTCGGCATGGGACGCAACGGCTACTTGGAGGCAAAGAAAAAACTGTCGGCGGAAGGAAAAATGAGCGAAATTGTGTTGCATTACACCAATGCGCATAACGATTACATCGACTCCCTGGTCAAGCGTGGCATCTTCGGCCTGCTGGCCCTGCTGCTGCTATTCCTGGTACCGCTGACTCTGTTCACGAGGGCACTGCGTCACGGCCCCGCAAGCGCGCAACCATTTGCGCTGGCCGGCGTGATGCTGTGCACCTGCTACATGATTTTTGGCCTGACGACGAGCTCGCTCACCCTGAATATCGGCATCATCATGCTGGTCTTCCCGATGGTGATACTGTGGGCCATGCTGCGCCAGCAAGAACGCATTGCCTGAGTTCGTTTTTCGCCTGACCGTTTTTGCTGTCCCCTGCAAGGAACCATACCGATGCTCACGCCCGACCTGAAGCGCCTCACCGCGCTGCACGCGCCCTACAAGAAACACCTGGCCCTGGCCTTGCTGGCGATGGTCGTCACGGCGGCCACGGAACCGCTGCTGCCGTATGCACTCAAGCTGCTGCTCGACAATGGCTTTGGCGGCAAGGTGAATTTTTCCTTCTGGCTGGTGCCGCTGATCGTCATCGGCATCTTTGCCATGCGCGGCGCGTCGACGTTTGCCAGCAGCTATCTGATGAGCTATGTCTCCACGCGCATCCTCAACGAGTTGCGCCGCAGGATGTTTGCCAGCATGCTCAACTTGCCCATCGACTTTTACAACACGCACACCGTGGGCAAGGTCATCAACTCCATCATGTTTGAGGTGCAGCAGATCATCGAAATGGTGACCAAGGTGTTTACCTCGATCGTGCGCTCCTCGCTGACCGTGCTGGGCCTGCTGGCGTGGCTGCTGTACCTGAACTGGGTACTGACCCTCGTGACCCTGGTGCTGCTACCCCTGCTGACCATCGTCGTGCGCACCACGGGCAAGCGCCTGAAAAAACTCAACCGCGACTCGCTGGCCGTCAATGCCGAGCTGACCCAGGTCATCGAGGAAACCACGCGCGCCCAGCAAGTGATCAAGATCTTCGGTGGCCAGGACTACGAAAAATCGCGCTTCGAAGAGCGTGCCGAGCAATTGCGCCGCTACAGCATGCGCATGACCACGACCTTTTCCGCCACCGTGCCCATCACCCAGGTGATCACGGCCGCCGCCGTGGCCCTGGTCATCGTGATGGCCCTGTTCCAGTCGGAGCAGGGGCAGATCACGGTCGGCGGCTTCGTATCCTTCATCACGGCCATGCTGATGCTGCTGACGCCCTTAAAACAGCTGGCCGAAGTCAACGGCCCCCTGCAGCGCGGCATGGCCGCCGCCGAAGAAGTCTTTTTACTGATCGACAAGACGCCGGAGCGCACGGGCGGCACGCCGCTCGCTGGCCGCAGCAAAGGCCGCATCGAGTTCAGGGACGTGAGCTTTGCCTACCCCGGACATCAGGAACCGGCCCTGCGGCACATCGACCTGAGCATTGCGCCAGGACAAACGGTCGCCTTTGTCGGCATGTCCGGCGGCGGTAAATCGACCCTGGTCAGCCTGCTGCCCGGCTTTTACTCGGCCAGCAGCGGCGAGATTTTGCTCGATGGGCAGAATATCGATGCCATCGCCCTGACCAGCCTGCGCAGCCAGATCGCCATGGTCAGCCAGCAGGTGGTGCTGTTCGACGATACCCTGGCCGCGAATATCGCGTATGGCGATGCGGCGCCGGACCGGCAGCGCATCGAAGCGGCGGCGGCGGCCGCCTTCCTCTCGGACGTCATCGACGGCTTGCCCGATGGCCTGGACACGCGCCTGGGCGACAACGGCTCACGCCTGTCCGGCGGCCAGCGCCAGCGCGTGGCCATCGCCCGCGCCATCTACAAGGATGCGCCCATCCTGATCCTCGATGAAGCCACCTCGGCACTGGATACGGAGGCGGAACGGGCGGTGCAAGCGGCACTGGAGCACCTGATGCAAGGTAAAACCACCTTAGTTATTGCTCATAGGCTATCAACAATTGAACGTGCGGACCGTATCGTGGTATTGTCACATGGGAAAATAATGGAAACCGGCAGTCACCAGCAATTATTGGATGCCAACGGCGCGTATGCCAATCTGCATCGCCTGCAATTTTCCCAGCAAGTGGTTTGACACCATCGACCGAATACCTGAAATCGTACTGATACATGACGCCTTTGATTCCCGCCGAACTGTTACAAAAGTCGGACAAAATTCTTTTCATCGCCCATCTGGCGCTGGGAGACTTTACCTACCTGCAAAACGGTTTCCGCGCCTTTGCCGCGGCCTATCCCCATATCCAGATCCACCTGTGGGTCGATGAAGTCCGTCGCACGTCCGACTCCAGGCAATGGGAAGGCTTGCGCACCTATTCGCTGTACGACTGGGTAGAGCAATCAGGCCTGTTCGCCAAGGTGTACCGCAAGACCTACAGCCCGGCGCTGTACGAAGAGTCCCTGCGCGAGGCGAAGGCGGAACGCTATCCTGTCGTCGTGTCATTAGCCCACGTACGGCCACAGCAATACGCGGATCTTGCCCGCGCAATCAGCCCGCACGGGCTGGTGATCGGCACGCGCAAACCTTTCAGCCCGCTGCGCCCCTGGCATTACCTGGCCTACCGCAAGATCGATGCCGTGCTGGCCTCGTATGCGGGACAGGATGCGGGCGAGCACCATATCAGCAGCGTCTATGCGGACTGGTTCCGTCAATTGACGGGACTCGACATTCCCGTGGCCGAACGCTATCCCTTCGTGCACATTCCCGAACATGCGCTGCAGCAGGCGCAGCAGCAGCTGGCCGCCTGGGGCTTTGCCCCGCGCCAGGGTCCGCTGGTGCTATTGAATCCGTTTGCCAAGTCGCACAAGCGCGGCTGGCCGCTGGAGCGCATCGCCGAACTGATCGCGCGCATGCAGGCGATGCCGAAGTGGGAAAATGCCTGCTTCCTGATCAATGCCATGCCGCAGGAACTGGCCAAGGTAAATGCCGTCGTGCAGGCGCACAACTTGCCGCGCACGCAAGCCTTCAGCGCCGTCGACAACTTTTTCCAGCTGCCGGCCATGCTGGCGCAATGCGACCTGATTATTTCGGTGGAAACGTCGATCATGCATCTGGCGAACGCCGTGCATGTGCCCGTAGTGGCGCTGATGCGCAAGAAGAATCCGGAATGGGCGCCGTTCGACAGCGCCAACAGCACCGTCATCACGGTGG
This sequence comes from Janthinobacterium sp. LM6, assembly GCF_002002885.1. GTDB lineage: Bacteria > Pseudomonadota > Gammaproteobacteria > Burkholderiales > Burkholderiaceae_D > Janthinobacterium > Janthinobacterium kumbetense. The sequence continues at coordinate 5,502,948 of NZ_CP019510.1, forward strand.
CCAGGCGCAGCGACTGGGTCAAGGCGATTTCGGTCGATCAGGTATTGCAGACCATCGCCTAGACAACGCGGCAGCGGCTAGCCGGTGCCCAGCATGCTGATGCGCACCAGGTCGGCTACGTTGTCAACACCCAGCTTGTCCATCAGGCGCGCCTTGTGCACTTCCACCGTGCGCACGGAAATGCCCAGTGCCGGGGCGATATCGCGGTTGTGCTGGCCCGTCACCACCAGATGCATCACTTCCCGCTCGCGCGGCGTCAGCGCGCGCAGCAAGGCTTGCCCCTCCACCTGGCGCAGCAACTGGCCGCGCGCATGCGCCTCGCGCGAAAACGCTTCATCGATGGCGGCCAGCAGCTTGTCGTGGTCAAACGGTTTTTCCAGGAAATCGCTGGCCTGCGCCTTGAAAGCCTGGCGTGCCAGGGTGACGTCGCCGTGTCCCGTGATAATGATGATGGGCAGCATGCATTTCAGCTCCAGCAAACGGCGCTGCAGGCTCAGGCCATCCATGCCGGACATGCGGATATCGATCAGCAGGCAGCCGGCCCACTCGGGCCGCCAGCTGTGCAGGAAATCCTCGCCGCAGGAAAACAGGGCCGTGCGGTAGCCGCGTATGCCCAGCAGCAAACCCAGCGCATCGCGCACGGCGGGATCGTCATCCACGATAAACACCGTCAAATTACTTGTCACCATACTCTCCTGTAGCGGCCGCGCTGGCGCACGCCAGGGGCAGGACAAAACGAAAAATGCCATGCTTGCCCACTTCGGCCCATAGCTGGCCGCCATGCGCTTCGACGATGCTGCGGCTGAGCACCAGCCCCAGACCCAGGCCGCTGGCCTTGGTCGAGACGAACGGCTCGAACAGGCGTGCCGCCAGGCTATTGGAAATGCCGGGGCCACTATCCTCCACGGACAGCCGCAGCCGTCCGCCTTCGAGCCGCTCGGCAGAGACTGTGATGCGGCGCCGGCCGCGCGGCTGGCCCATCACCGCATCCTGCGCATTGGCCAATAAATTACGCAATACCAGCTCGATTTGCAGCCGGTCGGCGTTGACGGCCAGCGGCGACGGCGGCGCCAGCACCAGTTCGATGCCATGCTCATGAAACAGCGGCGTGAACTGGCGCGCCATGCCCTCGATCAAGACGCGCGCCTCCACCGCTTCGAGCTGCATCGCGCCGGTGCGGAAAAAGTCGCGCAGGCGGCGCACCACGTCCGCGGCGCGGCCCGATTCGACGATCATATGCCCCACGGCGCCCTGCAGCAAGGCGCCGGTCTCGCCCCGTTCCAGCAAGTATTCGCACGCCTTGCCATAGGTCGACAAGGCCGTCAGCGGCTGGTTCAGCTCATGCGCGAGCGCCGCCGCCATCTCACCGGCGGCTGCCAGGCGCATCGTGTGTTTCAATTCGTCGGCCACCTGGCGCATTTCATCGACGACGATGCCGATAAAAAACCCCACCAGCGCCAGCACGGCATCGAGCAGCTGCAATTCATAAAACTGGATATCGACCGCATGCGTCCATTTCACCAAGGTAATGATGCACAGTTGCAATACAAACACGGCCAGCACGGCGCCATGCAAGCCCTGGCGCGAAGCGGCCCAGATCACGGGAAGAAACAGGAAATAGAAATGCTTGTATTCGGAACGCACGATGGAACCGAAGAGGCTCCACAGCACGAAGCTGGCGAGGGCCAGATACGCCAGGGTTTCCCAGCGCCAGACGGCGACATGCAGGCGTTCGCGCCCCCGCTCGCTGAACAGCACCCAGATCAGCGGCATCGATACCAGCATGCCGACCATGTCGCCGATGCCGAAGCGCCAGACTGCCGTCCCCCATTCGCCGGCCGGGATGCGTCCCGTCAGCGACAGCAGGGAAATGTAGCCGAGCGCATTGAGCACGGTGCCAAGCAGCACGATGGCAACCCAGGCGCTCAGGCGGCGCCGGTTGTCGAAGATGTCGCTGCTGCTGAAACTGCGGCGCAAGACTGCGCCGATACCGCCATAGCCGAGCATCAGCCACGCCGAACAGAGCAAAGTCAGGGGCAGGCCTGCCGGCATGCCGCGCACCAGCACCTCGCCAGCCACCAGGGCGATAAACCACGGCAGCGCCGCCTTGCGGCCATGGATCAGCCAAAATACCAGGCCCAGCGCGGGATCGGGATTCCAGGGGGTGATGTTCAGCCCGTACATCGGGTCGATATACGTGGCCCAGTCAAACAGCAGATACAGGCCGACAAAGGCGGGATACGGCAGGTAGCGGGACAGGAATGGGCGCATAACGGTGTTTTTTAACTGTCCCGCATTATGCATCGCAAGCGTGCGCCACGCCATGCCATCTTGCGTTATAAGCACACAAAATAATTTTCATGCAATATCGCAAGGCGCGCCGACAGAATCAGGCCTCGGCCAGCGGCAAGCGCACCTCCACCAGCAAGCCCAGGCCGCCATTGCCTCTGTGTAACTGAATCGTGCCGCCATGCTGTTGCACGACGGAAGCGACGATGGACAAGCCCAGGCCGCTGCCCGGCTGCGCCTGCTGCGGCGCACGGAAAAAGCGGTCGAATACGCGTTCATACAGCGCCGGCGCGATACCCGGTCCCTGGTCGGCCACATGCAACACGGCCTGGCCCCGCTCCGCATGCAGCGACACCGTCACGCTGCTGCCGCGCGGGCTGTACTTGATGGCGTTTTCCACCAGGTTGTCGATCAGCGAAACGAGGCTCTCGCGCTGCCCGGGTACGCTGAGCGAGACGCTGGCTTGCAATTCGAGCTCGATATCGCCCGCCTGCGCCAGGCCGGACAAGGCCGCCAGGCGATCTTGCAGCAAGGTATCGAGCGCCTGGTGCCGCGGCAGTTCGCCGCCGCCCGCCTGCACTTCGCTGCGCGTCAGCTGCAGCAACTGGCCCACCAGGCGCGCGGCCCGGTTGCCGCTGTTCAAGATACCGTCCAGCAGCTCTTGCTGGCGTGCATCATGCGCCTGCCCCTGCAAGGCCTCGACATTCACGCGCATGGCCGCCAGCGGCGTGCGCAGCTCATGCGTGGCGTCGGCGATGAAGCTGCGTTCGCGCGCGGCACTGGCATCGACGCGCTGCAGCAGGGCATTGATATTGTCGACCAGCGCCGCCAGTTCGCCATGCGGCGGCTTGAACGTCAGCGGACGCAAATCCTGCGGCCCGCGCGCCGCCACCTCCTGCGCCACCTTGCGCCACGGGCGCATGGCAAGGCGGATCGACAGCCAGGCCGGCACCAGCAGGAACGGCAGGCTGATCAGCAACGGCAGCAGGTAGTAGCCGCGTGAATTGATCGTGATGAAAAATTGCCAGGCGCCGCCCACTTCCAGCACGGTCACGCGGGTGGCCCCTTCGGCCAGGCTGCGGCTGCGCCAGGCCTGGCCCTTGACGTACACCACTTCCATCTGTTCCGGGCCGGCGCTGCGGATGCCGCTGGGCGCATTCGGCGACTTGTAGACCAGCTTGCCCTCGCGCCAGACCAGGATGCGCGGCGCCAGTTCCGGCACTTTCCCCATTTCAAACTCTTCGCGCAAGGCTTCGTCGATGGCGCGCAAGCTTTGCTCCTGACGCACGGGCTGGTCAGCCAGGTTGTCGGTCACGCTGATAATGGCGTGCAAGACCCCGCGGGTCACATTGCTCGCTTCGCTCGTGCCTTCGAACAGCACGTACGCCACGGCCAGACTCCACAGCACAGTCAGCATCAGCATTTGTGCCATCATCAGGCGGCGCACCAGGGTGGGCCGGCGCAGCATGACCCAGAAACGCCCCATCATGCGCCGGCACCCGGCGGGGCGGATGTCTCGCCCTGCTGGTCGATGACATAGCCGACGCCGCGCACGGTACGGATATAACCCTCGCCTATCTTGCGGCGCAAGTTGCCCATATGCACATCCAGGGTATTGCTGGCATTGGCCAGCCCGCCGGGCAGGATATGCTCTTCCAGCACGCGGCGCGTGATGACCCGGTTGGCGCGCATCAACAAGGTCTTCAGCAGGGCATATTCACTGGCGGTGAGTTCCACAGGCCGCCCATGCACGCTGACCCTGCGCGTGGGCACCTGCAACAGCAGGCCGCGCAACTCGATAGTGTCGCCATCGAAACCATAGCTGCGGCGTGCCAGGGCGCGCACGCGCGACAGCAGCTCGGCCAGCACGAAGGGCTTCACCAGGTAATCATCGGCGCCACCGTCCAGGCCCCGCAAGCGCTGCTCCAGCGTATCGCGGGCGCTGAGGATCAGCACCGGCAGGCGCGCCGCGCGCAGCCGGGCCAGCAAATCGAGGCCATCGCCGTCGGGCAAACCCAGGTCCAGCAACACCAGTTCGCAACTGTCGTGCTCGATGCTGCGCGCCGCATCCTCCAGGCTGCGCACCCAGACCACTTGCATGCCCTGGTCGCGCAGGGCGATCCGCACGCCATTGCCCAGGTCCATATCGTCTTCAATCAGCAGTATCTTCATGGTGAGTATTAAACCACCGCAAGCTGAAGAATGGGTAAAGAAGCGTTCTTCATCCAATCTTAATAAAAGGCTCATTTTTCCTTCATGGCAAGGATGGATACTGTCGGCAGTCAATCGAGCCACTCCGGACTCGGTTCTCCACCTGACGGAAAATTCCATGCACGCACCCACAACCCTGCTGACCGCGCTGGCAATCGCCAGCGGCATGATCCTCAACCCGCTGGCCGCCGCCGCAGCCGAACCGGCCGCGCAAAATGTCTTCACCATCGGCGGCGGCGTCGCTGCCGTGTCCAGCTATTCCGGCGCCGACAAGCTGTCAGCCTCGCCCCTGATCATCCTCGATTACGCCATGGCCAATGGCCTGTTCTTCAGCACTTCGCGCGGCATCGGCTACGGCGGCCAGGCCGGCCCCTTCAGCTACAGCGCGGCATTGGGCTACCGCGGCAACCGCGAAGACCACAAGCGCAATGGCGCCAACGGCTGGGGCGGCAGCGATTATCTGAAGGGCATGGGCGAAGTCAAGGGCAACGCCAGCGCCCTGCTCAGCGCGGGCTATTCGCCCTTGCCGGGCCTGTCGCTGAGCGTGTCGAGCGACATTCCCCTGTCGAACCGTGAAAATGGCGCGAATGTGCATTTCGGCGCAACGGGCCAGATCTACGGCCGGACCGATGCCAAGGGCGCGCAGCAGGACAGCGTGACCATCGGCGGCCAGCTGGGCTGGGGCGAGCGCAAGTACGTGCAGACCATGTATGGCGTGACTGCCACCCAGGCCGCGAACACCTCGTTCAAGCAATACACGCCCAAGGGCGGTTTCTATGAAGCACAGGCCACCATCAACTGGGAGCACCGCTTCGACGCGCGCTGGGGCATCAATACCCTGGTCGGCGTCGAGAGCCGACTGGGCGACGCGGCCAAGAGCCCCATCGTGCAGCGCAAGACCTCCCCGGTCGGCGCCGTGTACGTCACCTACCGCTATTAGTACCGTCACGGCATAAGGGAAACCCGTACGCTGTTTCGCCAATTTACAGGGGGGAATCGCATGGATAAGATGACATGGTTTTCCCACTATGGCGATCCCTTCCATGCATGCATCGCGCCTTGCCCCGCAACGTCACCGCGCCCCGGACAGCGCCGCGGGCACGGGCGGCAAGCCGGGCCAGGATACCTTGCTGCTGCTCTTGCCTGTCAAGCGCGCCAGCGACATCATCTACGGTGCGCGCTACGCCAGGCGCCTGCAGGAATGGGGTATCCAGGTCAGCGTCAGCCTGCTGCACGTGACACCGGCGCCAGCGCGCCGGGCAGATGGCTTGCCCCAGCACAACGCCGGCGAATGCCATGCGCTGGATCCTGCCACGCAGCAAATGATGCACGAGGCGGGACTGTACCTGAGCCGCTCTCAACTCGCCTTCAATACCCATATTTTTGCCGGCGAGCTGCTGTTTACGATCCTCGATACGGCTGAACTGCTCGGTTGCCACGAAATCGTCCTGCCGGCCCTGCGTCATAGTCCCTGGCAGCGCCGTTTTTCCGGTGCGCTCGCGCGCAAGCTGGCGCGTGCTACGCGCAGCGCCACGGTATTGCTGGCCGACAACGACGGCATGAGCGGGCCGCCGCCGGCCTGAAGCGCAGCCAGCGCCCCGCGCCCGGCCCATCCACATTCACATGAAAACTCTTTGATGACACAAGCTATTACCCTGCATGCGGGCCTGAGCAATATGCCGCCAGGCATGTCCCGCGTGCGCGAGCTGCTCAAGCTGCAATTGCGGGCGCAACTGCAGCGCCGCCAGACGCGCATCTGGCTGCAGCTGCTCAATTCCCACCCCGTGTTCCAGGACTTGCTGCAAGCCTATCCGCGCCTGATGCACAAGGTGTACCGCCCTTACCTGAGCACGAACCTGTCGTGCCGCCAGCGCGTCGCCTTGCTGGTCGAGCACTATCATTTCATCCTGCAACAAGGCTGGGGCAAGTTGATGACGCAGGCGGCGCGCGCGCCGGTGCGGCTGGGCACCGTGCCGGGAAAATCGGGCGCGCCCTACCACCTGCAGCTGTGTTCGCTACAACCGATGGACCGCGAAGGCGAGATGGTATTGCAACTGGCGCACGGCGATGACGTGATCTACTCGGTCGCGTTTACCTTTTTCGGTTCGCGCGCGCGCGCCAGCATGAGCGTGGGCATCGGTTGCCTCCAGGGCCCGCGGGGCGCGGAAGGCTTGCGCCGCGTGCGCGAAGCCACGCGCGACCTGCATGGCATGCGCCCCAAGGCCCTGATGGTGCGATTGGTGCGCCAGCTGGGGCATGAACATGGCTGCCGCAATATGGTGCTTGTAGGCAACGTCAACCGCGCCGTCCATCATTCCGCCAAAAAGGGGCGTTTATTCGCCGACTACAATGCCCTTTGGCAAGAACTCGGCGCCCAGGCACGCAAGGACGGCGATTTTGAGTTGCCATGCGAAAACTTGCCCCTGCCTGCCCTGGAAGACATACCCTCGAAAAAGCGCTCGGAAGCACGCAAACGCCACGAACTGACGCTGGCCATGATCAGCAGCCTGCGTAGCGGCCTAGACACCCATCGCAGCCCGGTGCAGGTCGCCACGGCAGGCGCTGCGGCAGCCGCCAACGAGCTACGGCAAGCGGTCGATCTGGATGACGACGACTACGCTTCCGTTATCGCCTGAGTATCCCCGGCCGCCGCACGATGCCCCGCCCTCGCATCGTTGTTTGCCATCGCTGCAGCACCGCCCCTCCTGCAACACACGCTTCAACCCATGCGCGGCCCAATCCTGTTACGCTAGCACTATCGGCATGCACTGCGGTGCGCCGGTTCCCCCAACGCTTACTAGGAGGCAAGTCATGCGCGTAGACATCTACCGCCGGGCCGAGCACGACGGCATTTTTTCCTATCTCGCCGTGCCGGAAGGAAAGCTCATTCCGGAAGAAGTTACCAATACCGACTGGCAGCTGGAAGTACGCGCCAGCGAAGTGGAAGACGATGCCGAGATCTTGCCCAACTACCATATCGAACAGCCGCACCAGCAGATCGCCGCCAAGGGCTATGCGATCACGGGCCTGAAAGACATGTAAACGAAAAAAGCCAAACCAGCATGTCTGCGGTTTGGCTTTGTTGCCTGCGCCGGGCGGTGCCGGTCAGTATTCGACCGCCACTTCTTGCGCGCCCAGCATTTGCTCCAGCGCCATCTGCAATTCATCCGATGGCGCCACTTTCCATTCGTCCCCGAACTGCAGCACGCAACTGACGCCTTGCGGGCTGACCTTGGCGGCGATCGGCAGTCCGTCCGCAGCCCGGTGCGGCATGATCACGTCGCTGATGCGCTTCATGTCCAGCGTCGTGGGCAGAGTCAAGCCCAGCTGGCGCCCATACTGCACGCGTGCAGAGATGATGTCGAAGGCGCTCTCGGCCGTGATGCGCAAGCCACCCGAAAAGCGGTCTTCCGACACCTTGCCCACGACGGCGAGGAATTCATCTTCCTTGAAGATTTTCCGGTTGGAATCGAACAATTCGCCGTACACCGTCACTTCCACCGTGCCGCTCTTGTCGTCAAGCGTGACGATGAGGATCTTGCCGCGCTGCGTCATCTGCGTGCGCAAGCCCGTGATGACGCCCGCCATCATGCGCGGTTCGCGCGACGGCGACAGTTCCGACAGTTTCGTGCGGGCAAAACGGCGTGCCTCGGGTGCATACGAATCGAACAGATGGCCGGACAAGTAGAAGCCCAGTGCGATCTTTTCTTCCGTCAGGCGCTGTTTATCCGTCCACACGGGCACCTTGACGTACTCGGGTGGCGCCACCATGTCGCTGTCGTCGCCGCCGAACAGGCTTACCTGGTTCGCCGCCTTGGCCGCCTGATCGGCGCATTCCATGGCGAAGGCCACGGACGCGAGCAGGATGGCACGGTCGACCTTCAGGCAATCGAAGGCGCCGCTGCGGATCAGGGACTCGATGGTGCGGCGGTTGATTTGCTTTTTATCAACACGTTTGCAGAAATCGAACAGGCTCGTGAAAGGTCCACCGGCCTCGCGCGCGGCGATGATGGCTTCGATGGCATTCTGGCCCGAGCCCTTCACGGCGCCCAGGCCGTAACGGATCTGCGTGACTTTCTTGCCGCTCACGGACGGCGCCGCGCCGCTCGGCATGAAGCGGTAATCGGATTCGTTGATATCCGGCGGCAACAAGGTCAGCTTGCAGATTTCCAGCGCATCTTCCACCAGAATCTTGATCTTGTCCGTGTCGTCCATGGCCAGCGACAAGTTGGCGGCCATGAAGGCGGCCGTGTGGTGCGCTTTCAGGTAAGCCGTGTGATACGACAGCAGGGCGTAGGCGGCGGCGTGCGATTTGTTGAAACCGTAGCCGGCGAACTTTTCCATCAAATCGAAGATCTCGTCGGCCTTTTCCGCCGTCAAGCCATCCTTCGCCGCACCGGCGCGGAAAATCTCGCGGTGCTCGGCCATTTCTTCGGCCTTCTTTTTACCCATGGCGCGGCGCAGCATGTCGGCGCCGCCCAGCGAGTAGCCGCCGACGATCTGCGCCATCTGCATCACCTGCTCCTGATACACCATGATGCCGTAGGTTTCGGACAGAATCGATTCCGTGCGCGGATCGGGATAATCGAAGCGTTCGCCGTGCTTGCGCTTGCAGAAGTCGGGAATCAGGTCCATCGGGCCCGGACGGTACAACGCCACCAGCGCGATAATGTCTTCGAAACGGTCGGGACGCGCATCTTTCAGCATGCCCTGCATGCCGCGCGACTCCAGCTGGAACACGGCCACGGTCTTGGCCTTGGTCAGCAAGTCGTAGGACGGCTTGTCGTTCAGCGGCAATGTTGCCAGATCAAAATTAGCTTGCGCGGGATCAAGCTGCTTGATGTAGCGCACGGCGCGGTCGAGGATGGTGAGGGTCGTCAGACCCAAAAAGTCGAACTTCACGAGGCCGACGGCTTCCACGTCGTCCTTGTCGTACTGCGACACGACGCCCGAGTCGCCGCCCTGCGTGTACAGCGGGCAGAAATCCGTCAGCTTGCCTGGGGCGATCAGGACGCCCCCCGCGTGCATGCCGATATTGCGCGTGATGCCTTCGACTTGCTGCGCCAGGTCCAGCAGTTGCTTGACCTCTTCCTCGTTTTCCAGGCGCTCCTTGAGCAGCGGTTCTTCCTCGATGGCGTCGGCGATCGACACGGGTTTACCGGGCTTGAACGGAATCAGCTTCGAGATGCCGTCGCAGAAGTTATAGCCGAAATCCATCACGCGGCCCACGTCGCGGATCGCGCCCTTGGCCGCCATGGTACCGAAGGTGGCGATCTGCGAGACAGCTTCCTTGCCATACAAATCCTTGACGTGCTGGATGACGCGGTCGCGCCCTTCCTGACAAAAGTCAATATCGAAGTCGGGCATCGAGACGCGTTCGGGATTCAGGAAGCGCTCGAACAGCAGGTTGTATTGCAATGGATCAAGATCGGTAATCAGCAGCGAATACGCCACCAGCGAACCGGCGCCCGAACCGCGGCCCGGGCCGACGGGCACGCCGTTTTCCTTGGCCCACTGGATAAACTCGGCCACGATCAGGAAGTAGCCGGGGAACTTCATGTTGCAGATCGTGTCGGTCTCGAATTTCAGGCGCGACTCGTAGCGCGGACGTTCCTTTTCGCGCTTTTCCGGATCGGGATACAGCTGTAATAGCCGTTTTTCCAGGCCCGCCTGCGATTCGGCGACGAGGAACTGGTCGATCGTCATGCCGTCGGGCGTGGGGAAATTCGGCAATTGAGGCTTGCCCAGGGTCAAGGTCAAATTGCAGCGCTTGGCGATTTCCACGGAATTGGCCAGCGCGGCCGGCAAGTCGGCGAACAGCTCCGCCATGTCGGCCTGCGACAGGAAGCGCTGGCTGTCATTGAAGCGCTTGACCCGCTTGGCGTTGGCCAGCATTTCGCCTTCGGCGATACAGGTGCGGGCTTCGTGGGCAATAAATTCCTCTGGAGAAATAAATTGCACGGGATGCGTGGCCACCACGGGCAAACCCAGCTTGGCGGCCAGCGCCACCGCATGGCGTACCTGCGCTTCCTGGTTGGCCTGGCCGCCGCGCTGGATTTCAATATAGAAATGACCGGGGAAAATCTCGGCCCAGCGCTGCGCATTGCGCTCGGCCAGGGCCAGGTTGCCATTCTCGATGGCAATACCGACGTCGCCGAAGTGCGCGCCGGACAGGACGATCAAGCCATTCGCCGCGCTTTCGCCCGGGTACAGCTCATAGGTATTCGTCGCCAGCGCCTGCAGCCATTCGATGCGCAGCTCGGCGCGGCCCTTGTACTGGTTCGTCAGCCAGGCCGTGGACAGCAGTTCGCACAGTTGCAGATAGCCCATGCGGTTCTTCGCCAGCAGCAGCAGCCGCGACGGCTTTTCGCGGTTGTCATCATTCGTGATCCACACGTCGACGCCGACGATGGGCTTGATGCCCTTGCCGCGCGCTTCCTTGTAGAACTTCACCATGCCAAACAGGTTCGACAGGTCGGTGACGGCCAGCGCCACCTGCTTGTCCTTCGCCGCCGCCTTGACCACGTCGTCGATGCGCACCAGGCCATCGACGATCGAGTACTCCGAGTGCACGCGCAAATGGACGAAGGCAGGGCCGGGCTGCATCGCTTGCTGTGAACCTGCCGGAGCGCCGGCCTCTTGCATTACCATTTCCATCCTGTGTACCGTTTCGTGCAAAATTCAATGGGGTCTATTCTACCGCGTCGCGGCCCCGGACCGGCGATGCGCCCCCCTATTGCAGGCAAGAAATTCCTGCCGCGCACAGCCCGCCGTCACGGCAAAACGTAGCTGGCCGGGTATCCCGCCAGGCCTGTCGGGCTTATAATATCGGCTGTTCAGTCTAACCCGATCGCCATCATGCAAGCCATCACCCCAGCAACACCCGCCGTTTCCGCCGCCGTCAGCCCGTCCGCCACCACGTTTGTCAATATCGCCGCGTATAAATTCATTACGCTCGACGATACGGAAGCCATGCGTCCCCTGTATCAGGAGCAATGCCTGGCGCTGGAACTGAAGGGAACGATCCTGCTGACGCCGGAAGGCATCAACATGTTCCTGTCGGGTACGCGTGAGCATATCGATATCCTCCTCGCCTGGGTCCGCAGCGACGCGCGCCTGGCCGATCTGGAATGGAAGGAAAGCTTGTCGAACGAACAATCGCACAAGCGCATGCTGGTCAAGCTGAAAAAAGAAATCATCACCATGCGCATGCCGCTGATCAAGCCGGAACTGGGCCGCGCCCCGTCCGTCGACGCGCATACGCTCAAGCGCTGGCTCGACGCCGGCGTCGACGATGCTGGCAAACCCGTGATCATGATGGAAACGCGCAACGCCTTTGAAGTGGACGTGGGCACGTTCAACAACACGCTTGATTACCGCATCGACAAGTTCACGGAATTCCCGGCCGTGGCTGCCGCCCACAAGGATGAACTGGAAGGCAAGACCGTCGTCACCTTCTGCACCGGCGGCATCCGCTGCGAAAAGGCCGCCATCCACATGAAGGAAATCGGCTACGACAGCGTGTACCAGCTCGACGGCGGCATCCTGAAGTATTTCGAGGAAGTGGGCGGCGAGCACTACACGGGCGACTGCTTTGTCTTCGATTACCGCACGGCGCTGAACCCGAAACTGGAACCGACGGAAACCGTGCAATGTTTCGTCTGCCGCGCCGTCGTCACGCCGCGCCAGCAGCTGGCGCCGGAATATGTGTATGAAGTGTCATGCCCGCATTGCTACGGCAAGAAAATCGCTCAATAACGTCAGTCCAAACTCATGGTGAAGAAATGTGTGGCTTGGTGGCCACACATGACGCAGCACGCTTAACCTGGCGCTCCAAGACATTGCAGTGAGCACCCTGAAATGGTTGCCATGCAATGTTTAGATAGAGAATCTTTCAACATCATTACATATTCCACCACATACACGTCTGACTCTCGCGCCAAACGCAAGCAAATGTAACAACATTGGATTTGCCTGGAGCTTTAATAAACACTGTTCGTCTCCACAATAATAATTGCCGTTTGGATATTTTTAATATCAGGCATTATTGCGTGCTTTATTTCACATTCTTTCCGATCCACCTGTAACCGGACGACGTCCGTTGAAGCGATGCATACATGGCAATTCCATGTGTTCTGAATTATAATCAAGAGCTAATTGTTTTTTTATCGTATGGTAAATTTTAGATGATTTTGGTAACCGGAGAGCCGAAGTTTATTATTTTATAATTTCACTTCATGCTGAATCGGCTTGCACGGAACGATGAACCAGCAACTGATGTGACAAGCACGCTTGCTCGGAAAATTAGCGCAATAGGTATCCAGTCAACCAGGCTATTTGGGCAGCCGGTTTTCTATTCATGACGCCCGGCGTTGCTAAAATTACCATACCAAAAAACAACGCTACGCGATCAGGCCGTGGGCCGGCGAGTTAGTGGCAAGCATCAAGGTATCAACTTGAGCGATGCGGAAAAGCAGGGACAAGAGCAGACATGGTGGCGTGTTGCCTGACCTGCACACCGAACTTATACTTTGCCACCAGGCACTGCGCTGGCCGATCAGTTGTACGGGCGCCAGCCCGCAAGCCGATGAGGCAGGCAAATTTAATTCGTTCAATAGGAATAATAAAAATGAAAGCAGTCATTCTTGCGGGTGGCCTCGGCACCCGGATCTCCGAAGAGACCCACACCAAACCCAAGCCCATGATTGAAATTGGCGGCAAGCCAATTTTGTGGCATATCATGAAAAGCTATTCAAGCTATGGCATCAACGACTTTGTGATTTGCTGCGGCTACAAGGGCTATGTCATCAAGGAATATTTCGCGAATTATTTCCTGCACACGTCGGACGTGACGTTCGATATGCAGAATAATCAGATGGAAGTGCATGCGCGCAATGCCGAGCCGTGGAAAGTGACGCTGGTCGACACGGGCGACGAGACCATGACCGGCGGGCGTCTGAAGCGTGTCCAGCCCTACCTGGAAGGCGAAGAGGCATTCTGTTTCACCTACGGCGATGGCGTGAGCGATGTCAACATTGCTGAATCGATCGCCTTCCACAAGGCGCACGGTAAGCTCGCCACCCTGACCGCGACGCAGCCGCCCGGCCGCTTTGGCGCGCTGAATCTGGATGGCAACAAGATCAACAGTTTCCAGGAAAAACCGCAAGGCGATGGCGCCTGGATCAACGGCGGCTATTTCGTGCTGTCGCCGCAAGTCATCGACTATATCGCCGAAGACAGTACCGTGTGGGAAAAGGCGCCGATGGAGCGCCTGGCGCGGGAAGGCGAAATGCATGCCTTCTTCCATCACGGCTTCTGGCAACCGATGGATACCCTGCGCGACAAGGTGCACCTGGAAGAACTGTGGCAATCGGGCAAGGCCCCCTGGAAGGCGGCTTGATGAATCCTGCATTCTGGCAAGGAAAACGTGTTTTCCTCACCGGGCATACCGGCTTCAAGGGTGGCTGGCTGAGCCTGTGGCTGCAGCAGCTTGGCGCCGACGTGACCGGCTATGCGCTGGCGGCGCCCACCACCCCCAGCCTGTTTGAGGTCGCCGACGTGGCGCGTGGCATGCAGTCGATCATCGGCGACGTGCGCGATGGCGACGCAGTCAAGCGCGCCATGGCCGCCGCGCGCCCGGACATCGTCATTCACATGGCCGCCCAGCCGCTGGTGCGCTACTCGTACGCCAATCCGGTGGAAACGTATTCCACCAACGTCATGGGCGTGGTGCATGTGCTCGAAGCCGTGCGCGCCACGCCTGGCGTGCGTGCGGTGGTGAATGTCACCAGCGACAAGTGCTATGAAAACCGCGAGTGGCCGTGGGGCTACCGCGAAAACGAGGCCATGGGCGGCTACGATCCCTACAGCAACAGCAAGGGCTGTGCCGAACTGGTGACAGCCGGCTACCGCAGTTCCTTCTTCCATGCGGACAAATACGCCGAGCACGGCGTGGCTCTGGGCAGCGGCCGCGCCGGCAACGTCATCGGCGGCGGCGACTGGGCGCTGGATCGCCTGATCCCGGATATGCTGCGCGCGATTGGCGCCGGCGAGCCGGTAATGATCCGCAATCCCCATGCAATCCGCCCGTGGCAGCATGTGCTCGAGCCATTGAGCGGTTATCTGACCCTGGCGGAAAACCTGTACACGGCAGGCCCCGTGCATGCCGAAGGCTGGAACTTCGGCCCGCACGATACCGACGCCAAGCCGGTCGAATGGATCATCGAGCGCATGACGCAAGAATGGGGCGCGGGCGCCTCCTGGTCGTTCGATGGACAGGACCATCCGCATGAGGCAACCTATCTGAAACTCGATTGTTCCAAGGCACGCGGCCAGCTGGGCTGGCATCCGCGTTGGGACATCGGCCAGACCATCGCCAAGATCGTCGAATGGCATAAGGCCTGCGACCAGGGCGCGGACATGCGGGCAATGACGCTGGCGCAAATCGCCACCTATCAAAATACCTGATTAATTACCTAATAAATTGAAGGCTGTATCATGAGCGAACAACTGACCCAACAACAAATCCGCGAGCAGATCGCCGCCCTGGTGGCGCAATACGGCGCACTGGCCAGCGTGCCGAAACCCTTCGAGCCGGGCGTGACGGTGATTCCACCGGCCGGCAAAGTCGTCGGCGCCCCCGAGATGGGCCTGATGGTCGAAGCCTCGCTGGACGCCTGGCTGACCACGGGGCGTTTCAATGACGAATTCGAACAGCGCCTGGCCAAGTTCATCGGCGTCGAATTCCTGATCACGGTGAACTCCGGCTCGTCCGCCAACCTGGTGGCCTTCTCGGCGCTGACGTCGCCGAAACTCGGCGCGCGCGCCATCCAGCCCGGTGACGAAGTCATCGGCGTGGCGGCCGGTTTCCCGACCACCGTCAATCCGATTCTGCAATATGGTGCGGTACCCGTCTTCGTCGACGTGGAACTGGGCACCTACAATATTGACGCCAGCAAAATCGAAGCGGCCATCACGGACAAGACCAAGGCCATCATGCTGGCCCATACCCTGGGCAATCCGTTTAACCTGGAAGTCATCGTCGCGCTGTGCAAAAAGTACAATCTGTGGCTGGTGGAAGATTGCTGCGACGCCCTGGGCGCCACGTATAACGGCCAGATGTGCGGCACCTTCGGCGATATCGGCACCATGAGTTTTTACCCCGCGCACCATATCACCATGGGCGAAGGCGGCGCGGTGTTCACCAACAATCCGGAACTGAAAGCGATTGCCGAATCGTTCCGCGACTGGGGCCGCGACTGCTATTGCGCGCCAGGCAAGGACAACACCTGCGGCCAGCGCTTCTGCTGCAAGCTGGGCACGCTGCCGGACGGCTATGACCACAAGTACACCTACAGCCACCTGGGCTACAACCTGAAGATTACCGACATGCAGGCCGCTTGCGGCCTGGCGCAGATGGACCGCGCGGCCGGTTTCGTGCAGGCGCGCAAGGACAATTTCAACTACATGAAAAATGGCCTGCAGAGCTGTGCGGAGTTCCTGATCCTGCCGGAAGCGACGCCGAACTCGGATCCGTCGTGGTTCGGTTTCCCGATCACCCTGCGTCCGGAAGCGAATGTGGACCGTGTCAGCCTGCTGACCTTCCTGGACCAACACAAGATCGGTACGCGTCTGCTGTTTGCCGGCAACCTGACGCGCCAGCCGTATATGATCGGGCGTAACTACCGCGTCTCGGGCGAGCTGACGAATACCGACCGCATCATGCACGACACCCTGTGGATCGGCGTCTTCCCGGGCCTGACCCGTGAAATGATGGACTTCTCGATCAGCAAGATCGAAGAATTCTTTGGCGTGAACTTCTAAATCATATTATGAAACTACTGAAAGAACTCCTCCCCGCCTGTTTTTTGCTTGAGCCTAGCCATTTTGAAGATGCGCGAGGCACTTTTGTTAAAACCTATCATGAAGGCATCTGCAAAAGTTTAGGCGCCAATCTGGATATCCAGGAGGAGTTCTACTCTATTTCACGCAAGGACGTCATTCGCGGCATGCACTTTCAGCTGCCGCCGCACGATCACGACAAGCTGGTTTACTGTACCCGCGGCGCTGTCCGCGATGTACTGCTAGACCTGCGAAAAGGACCCGGCTACGGCAAAGTGGCATCCGTCGACCTGTCTGGAGAAAATGGGCTGATGGTCTTTATTCCCAAGGGAATAGCTCATGGTTTTGTTGCGCTGACAGAGGAAGCGTTGATGCTGTACAAGACCAGCACGGTGCACACGCCGTCTGCCGACTGCGGCATACGCTGGGACAGCTTCGGGTTCGATTGGCAAGTAACAGCACCGATCATGTCGGTGCGCGATGAGCAGCACGGCGCCTTTGCCGATTTCATTTCTCCGTTTTAGTAGGATATATTCCGTGAAAGTATTTCTTACTGGCGCTACCGGTTTTATAGGCAGTCAGCTGGTCAAACGTCTGCTCGCCGATAATCACGAGGTTGCCATCCTGGTACGCCAGCATTCCGATCTCAGCGTATTACATGATGCCTTGCCAAAGATTAGCGTGCATATCCATGATGGCAGCTATCCCACCTTATATGCGGCATTGGAGCAAACTCGGCCAGACGTCGTGTGCCACGTTGCCTCCTTGTTCCTGGCACAGCACAAGCCGGAAGATGTGAACCGCCTGATCGAGTCAAATCTCGGCATGCCGACACAGTTGCTTGAGGCTATGCAACAGTTGGGCTTGCGTCGCCTGATTAATACCGGCACGTCCTGGCAGCACTTCGAGGACGCGGCATACAATCCCGTTAACCTGTATGCGGCCACCAAGCAAGCATTCGAGGACTTACTGGCCTACTATGTATCCGCGCACGGTTTTCAAGCCATCACACTGAAGCTGTTCGACACTTACGGCCCCGGCGATACTCGTGCAAAACTGTTCAGCTTGTTGCGCAAGACAGCCCGCAGCGGCGTCAACCTGCGCATGTCGCCGGGAGAGCAACTGCTCGACCTCGTGTATATCGATGACGTACTCGATGCCTACCTCCTGGCCATGCAGCGCCTCCCCTCAATTGGCGCAGCGGAATGCTATGCCGTCAGCAACCCCGCTCGTCTGACCTTGAAAGATCTGGTGCGGGTCTATGGCGCCGTCGTAGGCAAAGACCTGCAGATCGAATGGGGCGGCCTTCCCTACCGTCCACGTGAAACCATGCAACCGAGTACGCGTCAACCTCGCCTGCCAGGTTGGCAGCCGCAAATTACGTTGCAACAGGGGATCGCGCACATGGAAGCCGACACGCTCATCGACGGCTTGCTTGCCGGACCAGGTAAATGAAAAAAGACATGCTCTGGGGCTATCTGTCTCAGTTTTTGCAGTATGGAGCAGCTTTGCTGGTTCTGCCACTATTGCTGAGAAAACTGAGCAGTGCCGAGCTGGGCATCTGGTACGTCTTCATGACGATATCGGCGCTGGTGACGATGCTCGACCTCGGATTCACGCCCACGCTGGCGCGCAATGTCAGCTATGTCCTGGGCGGCGCGAAACGCCTGCTCAAGGATGGTTTCGAAGTGCTGAGCACACCATCCCCAGTCGACTATAGCCTGTTCAATGCCATCATTCATGCGGCACGGCGCATCTTCATGGTATTGGCCGGCTGCGCCTTCCTGTTGCTGGCCACCCTGGGTAGCTGGTACATCGTACATGTATCGCAAGGGCAGATCGCCACGCAGGAGGTATTACTTGCCTGGGGTGTGTTTGTTGTCGCTACGGTTATCAATCTGTATTACAAATACTATACGCCATTACTGCAAGGACGCGGCCTGTATGCCGCCTTCTATAAATCGAGTGCCCTGTCCAATCTCGGTTTCGTGATTGTGACAGCCATACTTTTGCAATGCGGACTGACCTTACTGGCAGTGGCGCTGGGATACCTTGCTTCGGCACTCATTGGACGCTGGCTCAGCTGGTATTACTTTCACGACCAGTCTTTCCAGGCAGCCCTGCGTCAGGCGCCGCATTCCAGCATCTCCACGCGGGATATTTTCGGTATTCTCTGGCATAACGCATGGCGCATGGGCCTGGGGGTCATCGGCGCCTTCCTGATATTAAGGGCCAATACGCTGCTGTCGTCCGCTTACCTGGGCCTGGCCACCACCGCTGCTTATGCACTGACGCTGCAGGTCTATTCCGTCTTACAAAACATGTCGATGGTTCTGTTCAATATCCAGCAACCCAAACTTGCGCAATACCGTGTCGCGAATGAACCAGAGCGCCTGCGTCACACCATACAACTCGGCATCGGTTGTGCACTCGGGATCTTTCTCTGTGGCGCGATCATCCTGGTGTGTTTTGGCCCGACCATGATCAAATGGATCGGCGGTCAAACCGGGCTGCTGGCATTGCCACTGCTGATTTGGGTCGGGATCATGGTCCTGCTGGAACTGAACCACTCGCTGGCAGCCAGCGTCATTGTCACAGGTAACCGTGTGCCATTTGTCAAACCAGCGCTCGTTTCCGGGCTGGCTATTGTCACGCTCTCATGGCTAGGCCTGCGTTTGGGAGAAATGGGCCTGACGTGGCTCATAGCAAGTCAATTTACAGTACAACTCGTCTATAACAATTGGAAATGGCCATACATGGTCTGGCTCGAACTGTATCGCAATAAAGCGTCGCCTGCCGCCTCCTCGCCCCATCAAATGAAAGTGTAACGTTTGAACATTCTCGATATTGAAGACCAGTTTGCCATTTGTGCAGATCGTCCTTCGTCACTCATCATTGATGGTGGCATGCGCCTCATGCCGACACTGTCCATCATGATCCCGACCTATCG
This sequence comes from Janthinobacterium sp. LM6, assembly GCF_002002885.1. GTDB lineage: Bacteria > Pseudomonadota > Gammaproteobacteria > Burkholderiales > Burkholderiaceae_D > Janthinobacterium > Janthinobacterium kumbetense. The sequence continues at coordinate 5,522,239 of NZ_CP019510.1, forward strand.
CCGCCCGGACATGCTGGCGCAGGCGATTCGCTCGGTACTGGCCCAGGCAAGCGATATTGACTTCGAAATCGTCGTCGTGGATAACGACCATTCGATGAGCGCACAAATTGACGAACTGATTCGTCAATTTGCAGATGATCGCCTGCGCCTGTTCCGCAACAGCGAAAATCTGGGCATGTTCGGCAATTGGAACCGCTGTATTGAACTGGCGCGCAGTGAATGGATTTCCATTTTGAATGATGATGATTTATTGCATCCAGATTTTGTCGCTGAAATGTTCTCGGTGCTGAAAAAAGATCCTTCGATCAGCCTGCTATATTGCCGCTCCATTTTTATGGATGCCCGTGGCAGTCTTAACCAGCAGCTCAAAAACAGAATCAAACAAGGCCTGAAAAATATCAAGAATACATGGTTTTTGCCGCATTTGAGCCGCATCCCGATTTCCCACGTCTATATGGATGCGCCATCGAGCGCCCTTGGCCTGATTTTCAAACGTAGTCACGCCATGCAAATTGGTGGCTACAAGGCGTCTGCCTTTCCCAGTTCAGACTATGTATTTTTCACAATGTATTTCCTGAATTTCGGTGCAAGCAGACTGAACAAGACCCTGGCGTATTATCGCATTCACGAAAACGAAACCGCCAATCCGGCCACCGGCGAAGGGTTTATTGCAAAAAACATACAATTGCGTAGGGCGCTGGAAAAACACGTCAATGTACCACCGTCACTGCTACGTCAGTATGCTCAGTTCTATGCATTGGTCACGATAAAACAATATAAAAACTTCTGGAATATAGACCTTGATCTCCCCCGTCTGCGTCGGAAACATAGCTTGAGTACACTGCCAGCCACGCCATTTTTTCACCTAAGCAGACTTGTATTGCGCCTGTGCTTTCTCTTTTCTCGGAAAAAATAATTGAATTTCAATTCGAATTAAACTACATAATTCAATAATATTTCTATGACAAAAATAAATACACCGAAGAAGAAGATACTCATTGCCGCTTACGCCATCTCACCGTATTCAGGCTCCGAATTTGGCGTAGGATGGAATTTCGTTTCCAAGCTGAGCGCGTTTTACGACATTACCGTGCTGTACGGAACGTCCGGTGTCTGCATGGGGAATCATGAGGCGATGCTTCAATATCGCCAAAGCAATCCAGACGATGGCGTCAACTATGTGTATGTCGAGCCGAACCGATTAGTGCGTTTGTTCGACTGGATGAACCGTTCGATCACCCCCTTGTTCTTTTCATTTTCTTACATGTTGTGGCAACGCCAGGTACTAGCCACCGCAAGAAAAATGCAGGCAAATGAAAATTACAGCCTCGTGCACCAACTGAACACGATCGGATTTCGGCATCCGGGTTTTTTGTGGAAACTCGACCTTCCCTTTGTCTGGGGGCCGGTCGGTGGAAGTTCGAACTTGAACGATATATTTTTCCCTATATTGGGAAAAGGAAATTTTCTTCGGCACAAGTTGAGAAACTGGACAAATAGCTACTTCCTGCAATACTCGGCACGCGTCAAAAATGCGGCAATGGCAGCAAAGGCAATTTTTTCGGCCACCTCGGCTGATCGCGATAATCTCCAGCATTTTCTGCATGTGGATTGCCAGATCATTCGTGAAAACTCGCTCTTGAATCTACGGGAGACGATCAAGCCGACAGGCGCCGAGGTGCAATTTGTCTGGGCTGGCCGCATCGACGAACTCAAGGCTCTGAACCTCGTGCTGAGCGCCCTCGAGCACTTGTCCGGACGACAGGACTGGCGCTTGCACGTCATCGGTGACGGACCGTGCAAAGCAGTGCTGCAGGCCCAATCCACGGCGCTGAAACTCGATGGGCGGATCATGTGGCATGGACAGGTGCCGCGCGAGCAGGTGCTCGACATCATGCGTGAAGCCGATGTTCACGTCATGCCGTCAATGATGGACAGCAATCCCACCGTATTGCTGGAAGCGTTTGAAATGGGCTTGCCCAGTATCGCGCTCGACCAGTTTGGCGCACGTGACCTGATAACAGCAGAAACTGGCTTCAAGGTAACGCTCAACACTGTAGAGGGCATCATTGAGCAGATGGCGGACCACATGGCATTTTGTCTGAACAATCATGCAGCGCTCGACCACATGAAAACCAATGTCCTGCAGCGCCAGGCGGAACTGCACTGGGATGTGACAATACGTCAGGTGCGCGACATTTATGAAAAGGTGACGCATGAGTGATTTTTTTTCAACGCTGGCCTCACGCGCAAGAAAAGAGAAATTCGCCATCGATCCGGACGTTCCCAAGGCCTATCTGCTGCGTTTTTTCGCTGGTAAGGTCATTGACCTCTTGCGTGGCATTCTAGTGTTTCGACGCCTGAACGCGCGCATTTTTGTCGGCAGGAAGACAGAGATTTTGTGTACCTCGAAAATCCGTACCGGCCGCTTCATCAAATTTGCATCCGAATGCTATGTGGATGCCCTGTCGCGCGATGGAATTCATCTGGGGAATAATTTTTCCCTGGGACGTGGTGCATCCATTGAATGCACAGGATCGCTGGCAACCCTGGGCAAGGGGTTTTCTGCAGGAAATAATGTAGGAATTGGTTCCTTCAGCTTCCTGGGCTGTGCGGGCGGCATCAGCATCGGTGATGACACCATACTGGGCAATTTTGTCAGCATGCATTCCGAAAATCACAATTTTGAGGACAGCGGCGTCCCCATCCGTCTGCAAGGCGTCACTCAGCAAGGCATACGCGTAGGGAACAACTGCTGGATCGGCGCCAAGGCCACCATCCTTGACGGTGCCGAGATTGGCGACAATACCGTGATTGCCGCCGGTGCGGTCGTCACTGCGGGGAAGTATGAAGGCAACGCCGTATACGGCGGCATTCCGGCACGTAAATTAAAATCACTTATCGCATGACGCACATACCTCCCGTCTCCTCAGCGGAGTCCGTAAAAATCGACCTGGTGTTCTGCCATTTGCTCAATGACGCATCCGGCAGTCCGCGGGTACTGCGAGGTACCATCCGGGCATTGGTTGACGATCCCGCTCGCGCGATGCTCTTTGTTGGCTCCCAGGGCCGTGGCGTCCTGGAAACGTCCGGCATTCCCCTCAGCCGATATTGGTACCACCGTTCGCGGTTGCGTATCATTACTCTCTGCAATCTGCTACTCAGCCAGATATTTCTGCTGTTCTCCTTGCTCTGCCAACGCAACATCGCCAAGGATGCTGTGATTTATGTGAATACCCTGCTGCCTTTCGGTGGGGCGCTATATGGCAAGCTCACCGGGCGCAAGGTCATCTATCATGTCCATGAAATATCCATAGAACCCAAGCCCTTGCGTCTGTTGCTCTGCACGATCGCGCGCATGTGCTCGGCCTACAATATTTATGTGTCGAAGTCGCACGCGGAAGCCTTGCCTATCGCCGACGTGCCGGCCGTGCAAATCTACAATACGCTCGACGCGGACTTCACGGCGGTCGCGGCGCAAGCCAGCTATCAACCGCGTCACGATGGCATCTTTACGATACTGATGCTGGCATCGCTGCGCGATTACAAGGGTGTGCCGGAAATGGTGGCGCTGGCCGCCGCGCTGGCCGACCGCAAAGACGTGCAATTTGAATTGGTGGTCAACGACGATCAGGCGGCCATCACGCAATATTTTGTCCATATGCCTATAACGCCCAATCTGCGCGTATATCCTCGCACCGACAATCCCGCCATGTTTTATCAGCGCGCTGGCATGCTGCTCAACCTCTCGCGCGTGGATAGCTGGATTGAAACCTTCGGACTCACGGTGCTGGAAGGCATGGCTTTTGGCATACCCGTGCTTGTACCACCATTGGGCGGGCCGGCAGAGCTGGTAAACGACATGCAGGAAGGATTTCTGGTCGACTCACGTGACTTTGCACTGTTAAAACAAAGAACGCTGGCCCTTGCAGACGATACCGCCCTGTGCCATGCCATGTCGAAAGCGGCACGCGCCAGGGCCGAGAACTTTTCACAAGAGAAGTTTTCCCAGGCGCTCAGGGAGCTCGTGGGGATGCTGAGATGATGCGACCAATACACTTGCCTTCACTGTAAAGACGTGCTCCATCCAATATCACGGGAAATAGTTTGTTAATCGGTAAAATAATCCACACGCCACGTCAGATCGGTGCACCCTCGCAATTACTGTTCTGGGGCCTCCTGCTATCTGTGCTTGCTCTCTTTTTCAGTTCCAACTATCTCAAACTGGGCAGCCTGTTTTTGACGGCGCTGTATATCGCGCTACCGGTAAAAAAAGTATGGCGCTATCGCGGTGAGAAGCTGGAACTCTACTTGTTGCTACCATGCATCATTGGCCTGTTCTTTGCATGGAAAAACCAGCTGGCTGATACGGTTCGGGATATTCTATTCTTTCTGATTCCGTACATTTATTTCATGGCAGGGAAAAGATTTTTCAAGCAAGGTGGAAATATCCGCCAGCTGATTTTTGGTTATTCGAAAATATACTGCGTCATATTTTTGCTGCTGCTGTGTTTCTTCTGGTTTGAAATGGGTTTTATCGGGGTGCTGCAAATACGTGATTTTATCAGCCCCGGCAGCTTCCTGCTGGTCTACTGCATTGTCATGCTGTATGAAAAACGAAAGTCCTGGAAACAAGTATTGCACAACCCCTGGTTTATTGCGGTACATGCCGTTTTTCTCGCTCAGTTTTCGCGCACCTATGTTCTCATCCTGGCGGCTTTTTTTCTTCTCTCCGGCAGAAAAATCATCGACGCCAAAATAATGTGGCGCGCCTTGGCCCTTTTCATTCTTGCCGCAGCCGTTGCAGGCGCCTTTGGCTTGTATGATTTGATCGGTGAAACACTGCACAAGGCAATCTCAGAACTGCATTTTAATGAAGAATGGACACAGGAGGACATCGGCACCAGCTATCGCGCCTACGAAATTTTTGCGTCATTTCGCGAATTCAAGAACTATCCCGTCCTTAACGAGATTTTTGGCGGCGGATTCGGCGCATTAGTGCATCTCGATTTTCCAGTTCCATTGGGCGGTGCCGAATATTCGGAAATTCCATGGATGCACAATGGCTATCTGTACATTCTCGTCAAGAGCGGCCTGGCTGGCCTGCTGTGTTATTTCATTTTTTTGCTGAAAATGTTCAGGCGTGCCAAACACTGCACGGCCCCCCATGGCAGGATGATGATACTCGGCAGCATCGCGGGACTGTTGCTGTCCAACATGGTCATCTGCGGCATCTTCAGCAATGAATCCGTATTTTGTTACATCGTGTTAGGTTATTTCTCAAGTTTTCTTGCAACAAAAAAAACAGGTTCACATTAATATGAAAAAAATCGCTATCGTAGGTTCCGTCGGATTACCAGCCAAATATGGAGGATGGGAAACACTTGTCGACCACCTGACGGCGCACTTGTCCACTTCCTTCGATTTCACCGTGTATTGCTGTGCTGAAAAATACCCGGAGAAGCTGGCAACCTATAATGGCGCCAAACTGGTCTACATCAACCTCGATGCCAACGGCATGCAAAGCATCATCTATGACCTGTGGTCGATGTTGAAAGCCATCCGTTATGCCGATACGATCGTGGTCTTGGGCGTTTCCGGCTGCGTCTTCATGCCTGTGCTGAAGCTCATATCGCGCAAAAAATTTGTCATCAATATTGATGGCCTCGAGTGGCGCCGGGCCAAATGGAGCGGCTTTGCCAAATGGTTCCTGAAACTATCGGAATCGGCCGCCGTACGCTATGCCGACCAGGTCGTGACGGACAACAAAGCGATCCAGGACTATGTCAAAACGCAATATGGACGCGATAGCGCACTGATCGCCTATGGTGGCGACCATGCTGTACGTCCACAGCGGGATGATGCCATATTGGCAAAATATGAGCTCGATCGCGTGAAGTACGCATTTAAAGTATGCCGCATCGAGCCTGAAAACAATATCGACATGATCATCGAGGCATTCGCCAGCGCACCCACGATGGATCTTGTTATCGTGGGCAACTGGGACAATAGCGAATATGGCAAGCAATTACGGCAAAAATATGCCGGAATTGCCCATTTGCATTTGCTCGACCCCATCTACGATCACACTATCCTGAATCAGCTACGCGCTGCCTGCCAAGTATATGTCCACGGCCACAGCGCTGGCGGAACCAATCCTTCGCTGGTCGAAGCGATGAGCCTGGGCTTGCCGGTGCTTGCCTATGGCTGCATCTTCAACCGCGAAACCACCAACCAGCAGGCTTATTTTTTTGATACGTCTGCAGAATTAACTGCACTGCTGAACAGCCTGACCGAGGCCAAGTTGACGCTCTTGGGACATCAGATGAAACAATTGGCGGATCAATTGTATACATGGAACAGAATTTCGAGCGGCTATGCAGACATCTTTTAACCCCCGCAGTTTTCTCGTGACGGGTGCCTCGGGCTTTGTCGGCCGGGCGCTGACACAGCATCTTGGCGTCCAGGCCGGGACGCGCGTGGTGTGCGCAGCCCGTAGCCACATCCCATGCGCGGCGCCAAACATGACGTTCTTCCAGTGCGACGATGCGCTTGAAGCACAGGATTGGCGCGCGGCGCTCAATGGTGTGGAGGTGGTCGTTCATCTTGCGGCCAGGGTCCACGTCATGCGAGACACGGCAGCGTCTCCTGCGGACGAATTTCGTCGTATCAACGTGCAAGGCAGCATCAATCTGGCCCGCCAGGCAGCGGATGCCGGCGTCCGCAGATTCATCTTCATCAGTTCGTTAAAGGTGAATGGCGAGCAAACGCTTCCTGGTCGCCCGTTCCAGGCCAGTGATGCAGCGAATCCACAAGACCCCTACGGCACGTCCAAACACGAAGCCGAACAGGCCCTGCTGGCCATTGGTCGCGAAACGGGCATGGAAATCGTTATACTGCGTCCACCGCTGATCTACGGGCCTGGCGTACGCGCAAATTTTGAACGATTGATGCGTTTGGTACAGCGCGGTGTACCATTACCATTCGGCGCCGTACACAATGTCCGCAGTATGGTTGCACTGGATAATTTTGTTGATTTGATTGCGCTCAGTACATGGCATGCACAGGCACCAGGGAAAATATTCCTTGTGTCAGATGACCACGATGTCAGCATTGCACAGTTACTGCGCATGTTGGCAAGCGGCATGAAAAAACATATTTGGCTGATACCCGTTCCTCCCTGCCTGCTTGTGGCGTTGGCACGCCTGGCAGGAAAATCGATGGATGCGAGCCGCTTGCTTGACTCATTGCAAGTAGATATTAGCGAGACCAAACGCATGCTGAACTGGCACCCCCCCCATGCAATGCAGGACGCCATCAACAAGACGGTGACTTCTTTTACTTCAAAACAATAAAAATACTCCAATGAAAAGATTATTTGATTTCGCCCTTTCTTCCGTATTGCTGCTGGCCTTTGCCATCCCGATTCTCATCGTCGCCATACTTGTCAAGCTCACCTCTCCAGGGCCTGCCATTTACTGGTCGGACCGGGTCGGGGTGCGCAACAAGATTTTCCGCATGCCAAAGTTCCGTACGATGCGTATAGACACGCCGGCCGTGGCAACGCACTTGCTCACGAATCCCGGGCAGTTCCTCACGCCGATAGGCTCCTTCCTGCGCAAGTCCAGCCTTGACGAGTTACCGCAATTGTGGAGCATCCTGCGCGGCGACATGAGTTTTGTCGGCCCTCGTCCCGCCCTGTTCAACCAGCAGGATTTGATCGCGCTACGGACAGAATACGGCGTCGACCGCATACTGCCAGGCCTGACCGGCTGGGCGCAGATCAATGGCCGCGATGAATTGCCGATTCCGGAGAAGGTCAAACTCGATCTGGCCTATATGCAGCAGCAATCGTTCTTCTTCGACTTGAAAATTATCCTCCTGACGGCGCTCAAGGTAGTACGCCGCGATGGCGTCACGCATTGATGAGTTTTACATTGGAAACAGTATTGTTTTTGCGATATTCCAACGGTTTGCAGCAAAGCCAACGCTGCCCTTATCCTTTCTAAAGTAATTATTCGTCAAAATGAAACTAATTATTGATTTATCACGGTTCAAGAAACAGCTCATTGCTGTTACTGCTGATTTGATATTCTTGCCATTGACCTTTTGTCTGGCGATTATTTTGCGCTACGATGTCGTTAACCTGAACTTGTTCCTCAGCTATTTTTGGATCATCGTTGCGGCCCCCATCGTCGCCATCCCCATCTTTATCAAAATTGGCCTGTACCGCGCCGTCATCCGCTTCATCGATCAGAAAATCGTGTATGTGGTCGTCTTCGGTGTCACGCTGTCGGTCGCTGTTTTACTGGCACTGGCGGGGCTATTGACGCATATGGCAGGAGTCTCGCGCGGCGTATTCGGCATTTATTGGGTGAGTGCCTTGACCTACGTGGTGGCCAGCCGCTTTCTCGCACGGGGTGTGCTACTCCACCAGATGGGACGTCGCTATACGCGCGTCGCCATCTATGGCGCGGGCAAAGCGGGCGTGCAACTGGCCAGCGCCTTGCGCGCAGGCCGCGAATACATGCCAGTGGCGTTCATCGATGACATGAAAGAATTGCGCGATGCAACTATTTCTGGCATTAAAGTCCATCCGTCCAATGCGCTGGCCGACGTGATCGAGAAATATGGGGTAAACGAGATACTGCTGGCCATGCCTGCCTTGAACAAAGGCGAACAGAAAAAAATCCTCAATAGCCTTGAACACCTGAAAGTCAAGATCAAGGTTACCCCGCCGGTGGAAAGCTTGGTCAGTGGCGAGTTACGCGTGCAAGATGTCCGCGATATCGAAATTGAAGATTTGCTGGGCCGTGACCAGGTATCGCCCGATCTGTCGCTGATATCCAGTTGCATTATCGGCAAATCCGTCATGGTCACGGGCGCTGGCGGCTCGATCGGTTCCGAACTGTGTCGCCAGATCATCCGATTGAAACCTGCCCGCCTCGTCTTGCTGGACATGTCCGAATTTGCCCTGTATTCCATCAAGCAGGAGTTAAAAGGCATCAATGAAGGATATGAGCTGGGAGTCGACATCCTGCCCTTCCTCGGCAGCGTGCTCGATACCGAAAAATGTCAGCGCATCTTGCAGTCCTTCTCGGTGGAGACGCTGTATCATGCGGCTGCCTACAAACACGTGCCATTGGTGGAGCATAACCCCGTTGAAGGGGTACGCAACAATGTCTTCGGCACGCTCAGCATTGCCAAGGCAGCGATGGCGGCCCATGTCAAATATTTTGTCCTGATTTCCACGGACAAGGCGGTACGTCCGACCAATGTGATGGGCACGACCAAGCGCCTCGCGGAACTGATTTTGCAGGCATTTACACGCGAACAGAGTCACACGCGCTTTTGCATGGTTCGTTTTGGCAATGTTCTGGGCTCGTCTGGTTCGGTCGTTCCCCTGTTCCGCCGACAGATCGAGGCCGGTGGTCCCATCACCCTGACCCATCCGGAAATCACACGTTATTTCATGACCATTCCTGAGGCCGCCCAACTTGTGCTGCAAGCCGGCGCCATGGGCACGGGCGGCGATGTGTTCGTTCTTGACATGGGCGAGCCCGTGAAGATCATGGATCTGGCTGAACGCATGATCCATTTGAGTGGCCTGGAAGTGAAGAGCAAATCGGCACCGGACGGTATTGAAATACAGCATGTAGGTCTGCGCCCCGGAGAAAAGCTCTATGAAGAGCTATTGATTGGGGGCAATGTGGAAGGCACCGAGCATCCCCTCATCATGCGGGCAGAGGAATCGGAAGTGCCTTGGCAAGATTTGAAAAAGATCTTGGAGGAAATGGATCTTGCATGCAATGACTTCAATTTCGAGGCGCTACGCAATCTGCTGCTGCGGGCGGTTCACGAATATGTACCGCAATGTGGCATCGAAGACCTGATCTGGACGGAACAGCGGCGTCGACAGGCTGCCGCAGAAGATAGGTCGCCACCGCTCAAGGATGGTAATTTTTTAACATGATCCGGGCGACCGACTGAAACCTGCCTCAAATAACAATGGGGCAGGGAATATATGGGCAACGAGACAAGAAAGCTAACAAATTGTAACAAATGCCTATTTTCACGCCTCCCATTATTCCCTATAATATTTTGTGAAAAAATCTGCTCTCCGAAAAATGAAGCTCGCAATATAAGAACCAACATCGATTATTGTCCTTGGCACATTTTTTTCACTCAATAGCAATCAAATTGTTCCTCAAGAATAATCGTAGAGAACTCCCGCTCCTCAGGTAATGCATACCGCGAAATCATATTCGCCCGGCATCCTCCGGCAGGATTGAGCGACATGGCAGGCTAGCCCTTTGAAATATCCTCGCCATTTTTATCTTGAAAATGGTGAGCTGGAAAATTAAAAAAGAGAACTTATGGAAAAGCATGACGAATTGAATGAATCGGAAGTTTACGTTGAAGATGATGACTTCAATTTGACAAATTTCCTCACTATCTTATGGCAATCGCGTGCCGTTATTCTGGCGGGAACCGCTTTGGTGGCGATACTCGGCACGTCCAGCGCCTTATTCCTTGGCAAATACCAAAGTGAAGGTTTTTTACAGTTCGGCGGCGCCATTCCCGAGAAAAAAATAGAGAAAGATGGAAAGGAAGTCAAAGAACCGCCCCCCGGTATCGCTTTGGCTGACTACAAGCGCTTTTCATCGCCATTAAACACCAGCGAACGCTTTAATGAATTTATCCGGCAAAACAATATAGAGAATGACCCTACTGTCATCGCGTTGAGCCAGACATTTGCCGCGCGCGGGGGGATTGCCAAGGTGATCGAACCGATCTTTCCGTTCACCAAGCTTGATGCCAAAGAATTGATGAGCAGCACCAAGGATGCCGACAACAATGTCATCGCCGTTTCCATCAACTACGCGGCCAAGACACCGGAAAGCGCGCAACAAGCAGTGAGCTTGCTTGGCCGATATACAGTCGACACCATTGTCTACATGATTTATACGGATATTTTGCGCTTTAAAAATTCCGAAATTTCCGCTGCCATTACCAAGCTGGATAATAAAATCATTGAAAACAAGGAAAAAATTGACTCGTATCAGCGCAAAGGCGTCAGGCTCAAGCAAATCGTTACGCGCTATCCGGACGCTGCCAGCCAGGCTTCCCGCCAGCTTGTATCAATCACCGAAGATACGGCGCGCTACCTGTCGCCGCTCAGTCAGCTGATGACTAGCGAAGTCGAGATTACTGAAGCGAATGAAGCCATCTACAAGGCAAAGCGGGAACAAAAGCAGTATATGATACTCGCAGAGTATTATGATCGCGCGAAAGCATTGGCCGAGAGCACAAAATCTGGCGAAGCCATTCTGCGAGGACTGGAACCAATCAAGAAAACCGTTTTTAGCGGCAAGGATATGGAAGACGAAACGATCAAGGAAGTCTATAACAAGATCAGTGTCGATAATAGTTCCGCCATTAGCCTCTATCTGGAAAAAACACGGTTTATTGCTGGCCCCAGCTTGCCCAAGAATCGGACAACCCGTACCTCAGTTGCCCTGTTAGGCAGCCTGCTGGCAGGCTTGAGCATCTCCATCTTTTTCGTGCTGGGGCGTCGTTGGTGGCAGAATAACCGTCAACAGCTGCAAGGCTGATTGCGATAGTACAACGCGCACGCCGGCACCACCAACTGGTTCGACAGCCGTCAATATCCGGCGGCCACGACCATCTCAAGGCCGGCGGTAGCGTCTCCGCCTCTTCATCATAAAAAAAACCCAAAAAGTGCGCATTGAACTTTTTGGGTTTCATTCATCAATTCAGGCACTGTTGCTACCCGAACGACCATGGGTAGCAGCCAGTCGCGACAGTCAGTTCTTCAACAACCCACCCAGCAACGCAGCCACCTTCTGCTTCGGCTTGGCCGCGGCAGGCGCCATGCTGGCGGCAGCCGGGGCTGCTGCCTTGGCGGGCTCATACGGTTTCAGGAACCAGGGATCGGCCTTTTCGCGGCGGGCGCCGGGACCAAAGGCGGGACGCGCGCCGCGCTCGGCGGAGCGGCTGTCGCGACTCTCGCCGCCATGGCGGCTCTCGGGTGCGCGCGCAGGACGCGCCTCGCTGCCTTCGCTGCGGCGCGGCGGACGGCGCTCGCTGTCGCTGCTGCGGGCAGGAGCCGGATTGAAGCCCGTCAATTCACCGCGCTTGATGCTTTGCTTGATGAGTTTCTCGATATCGGCCAGCAAGCGCTCGTCCTTATCCGAGTAGATCGAAATGGCGTCGCCCGAGGCGCCGGCACGGCCCGTGCGGCCGATACGGTGCACATAATCTTCCGCGTTGTACGGCAAGTCGAAGTTGATGACGCAAGGCAAGTCGGAAATATCCAGGCCGCGCGCCGCCACGTCGGTGGCCACCAGCACGTCGATTTCGCCCTTCTTGAACGCTTCCAGCGCCGCCATGCGTTCCTGCTGGCTCTTGTCGCCATGAATCGCCGTGGCGCTCATGCCTTCCTGTTCCAGCACGCGGGCCAGGCGCGAGGCGCCGATTTTGGTGTTCGAGAATACGATGACCTGCTTCAGGTCGCGCTGGCGCAGCAAATGGGCGACCAAGGCATGCTTCTGGTCTTCCGTCACCTTGTAGACCACCTGCGTGACCTTGTCGGCCGTCTGGTTGCTGCGCGCCACTTCGATCGTCAGCGGATCGTTGAGGAACGTGGCAGCCAGCTTCTTGATTTCTGGCGAGAACGTGGCCGAGAACATCAGGTTCTGGCGCTGCTTCGGCAGCAAGTTGATGATGCGTTGCAAGTCCGGCAAGAAGCCCATGTCCAGCATGCGGTCGGCTTCATCCATGACCAGCATCTGCACCTGGCTCAGGCTGATGTTCTTTTGCTCGATATGGTCGAGCAAGCGGCCCGGCGTGGCGATGACGATTTCCACGCCGCCGCGCAGGATGACGGTTTGCGGCTTCATGTCCATGCCGCCGAAGACGACGGTCGAGCGCAGCGGCGTATGCTTGGCGTAGGCCTTGACGTTTTCGGCCACCTGCACCGCCAGTTCACGCGTCGGCGTCAGGATCAGCGCGCGCACCGGGTGGCGCGCCGGCGACATGCTGCTGCTGGCATGCGCCATCAGCAACTGGATGATCGGCAAGGAAAAGCCTGCCGTCTTGCCGGTGCCCGTCTGCGCGGCACCCATCACATCGCGGCCTTGCAGCACCACGGGGATCGCTTGTTCCTGGATCGGTGTCGGATGGGTGTAACCCTGGTCGGTCAGTGCGCGCTGGATTTCAGGCGCGAGGCCAAAGTCGGCAAAAGTCAGGCTGGGAGCAGCGGATGCGGCAGGTGCTGGTGCAGGCGTAGCGGCGGCGGGCGCCGCTTCAGGGGCAATCGCCGGGCTGGGCGTAGGAGTCGATTCGGTTTCAGACATAAATTTTCTGGTGTGCCTCCGCACTGCGGAAGCCATGCTTTCTCAATAAACAACATTTCGGGGCACAGGCAGCTCCGTCTTGCAAGCCATGGATCATTGTTCTTGCGGCACCTCCGTGCTCCGGGACATGCTGTAGGGCGTATGCGGGAGCGTCGAAGAGATGTGCTGCGATGGCGGCGGAGATCGCGCCGGCGGAACATCGCGCGCAGAAGATACAATATCAGTGCTGTAAACGATACCCTAATTCACCGCAACTGTACACGGAAACCGTGATTTTTGAGCAAAAAGCGTTCCAGCAAAGGCCCGCCGGGATGCCGTATGATGCCAACTTCGATGCCAGTTCCGATGTCTCTTCCGCCGCCCCCTGCCCTCACCATGCCCACCCCGCCTCTGCCCCACGATCCGCCACCGCAAGCGCCCAGCAAACCGGGCAATGACGAGTGCTGCCACAGCGGCTGCACCTTTTGCATTCTGGAAATGTACCAGGAAGACCTGGCCGCCTACGAAGAGGCCCTGAGGGCATGGCAACAGCGCCAGCAAGCCGCAGCCGCACCGGCCACCCAGGGCATCAGGAAAGCGCGCAAGCGCGCTTAATTTCTTACCTCATTAAAAGCTTTCCCACTCATCCACTGGCGCGGTACGTCGCGCCGTGCTGGCCAGTTGACGCGGCGCCGCTGGCGGCACCACGGCTGCCGGCGCCTTGACGGCGGCGGGCGCGCGCGGCCCGCTTGCAAAGGTGCTGGCCGCGTCGAGCTTGAAGATGCTGACCACTTCGCTCAGGCTGGCGGCCTGCTCCTGCATCGACTCGGCCGCTGCCGCCGCCTCTTCCACCAGGGCCGCATTTTGCTGCGTCACCTGGTCCATCTGGGCGATGGCCTGGTTGACCTGCTCGATACCGGCGCTCTGCTCGCTGCTGGCGGCCGTGATCTCGCTCATGATGTCCGTCACGCGGGTGATGCTGGCAACGATGTCATCCATCGTGCGGCCCGCCTGGTCCACCAGTTTCGATCCCGCCTCGACCTTCTCGACCGAATCGCCGATCAGCACCTTGATATCCTTGGCCGCGGCGGCCGAGCGTTGCGCGAGGTTGCGCACTTCCGTCGCAACGACGGCAAAGCCGCGCCCCTGTTCGCCCGCGCGCGCCGCCTCGACGGCCGCATTCAGGGCCAGGATATTGGTCTGGAAGGCAATGCCGTCGATGACGGCGATGATGTCGACGATCTTGCGCGACGAAGCATTGATCGACGCCATCGTACCCACCACTTCGCCGACCACCTTGCCGCCCTCGATGGCGATGCTCGACGAGGTCAGCGCCATGGTGTTGGCCTGGCGCGCATTGTCCGCATTCTGCTTTACGGTCGAGGTCAGCTCTTCCATCGACGAGGCTGTTTCTTCCAACGAACTGGCCTGCTCTTCCGTACGCGACGACAGGTCCTGGTTGCCGGCGGCAATCTGGCTCGACGCCGTGGCGATGGTATCGGTGCCGCTGCGTACCTGGCCCACCAGCGTCTGCAGGCTGGCATTCATGTCTTTCAGGGCCTGCATCAATTGCCCCGTTTCGTCTTGCGATTGCACAACAATATGTGCCGTCAAATCGCCGGCCGCCACCTGGCGCGCCACGCCGACGGCCGCGATCAGCGGACGCGCCACGCTGCGCGCCACCCACAGCGCCAGCAGCATGCCGATGACGACGATGCCCACCAGCAAGCCGATCAGGCTGGCGCGCGAGGCCGCATAGGTTGCGTCGGCGCTGGCGCTCGAGCGCACGCCGCCATCCGTATTGATCGACACCAGTTTATCGAGGACCGTCATCATGTCCGCCATGACCTGGGCGGACGGCCCCACGGCCAGCGCGCGCGCCTCTTCCTTTTTCATCTCGCGCGACAGGCTCAGCATGGTTGCGTGCAGGCGCATGAATTCATCGTTGAGCGCCAGGAAGCGCTCGAACACTTCCTTCTCGCCCGGTTCCGAAATCAGGCTGCGGTACTTGTCGCCGTCCACCTTCAGTTTGGCCTGGGTTTCCGTCATGCGCGTTTCATTCTGCGCCATGTCGGCATCCTGTGCGGCCAGCATGTGCGCCAGTTCCCAGCGGCGAAAATCGCTGACGTCGCTGCGCATGGACATGGCCGCCAGCACGCTGGGCATCCAATTATCAGACAGATCCGTCGACGCGGTATTGATGCGCGCCATGGAAAAGATCGCCGACACGCCCAGCGCGGCCGTCAACAGCAGCACGGCGCCAAACGACAAGATCAGCTTGGTGGCAATTTTCAAATCAAAGAACCATTTCATGCGTTGCTTTCCTTCATAAACGGGTAAACGGGACAAGACCGCGGGACAAGACCCGCCGCGCGCTGGCAAAGGCACGGCGCGCGCAGTGAGGGCAGGCTGCGGGAAAGGGAGCAGTGTAGGAGAGCAAGTGCAGCAACTCATACCGGCACAAACCAAATTTCCGCAGTGCAACATTTTATCACCGTCGCACTAGACGCAGAGTGGTTTGATCGCGGCATGCGGCCAAAGTTCGCGGCTAGCGTGGCGTAGTTTTTGCTCAAGTGGGGCTGTTTCCATAGGGAAAAATGCAGGAACAGGCGTAGGAGTCGGATGACACGAGGCAATGTTCCTAGCCTACATAAGCGCGTCGGCTCATCCGATGCCCGTCCGCGCCCCCTGGTTCTATAGTGGATACAAGATTCAGCACAACGCTAGCAAGCCAGAAAAGCAGCGCCATCCAACAAAATCAGAAGACGAGGCCCTACCATGTACAAAGCTTATAGCAACCTGACACCGGCAACGAATACCCACGCCGCCGTCCAGCACAACTGGCAAGCCGCTCCCGCCACGCCCATGATCAGCATCACGGGCGCGCAACAGAACGAATTGCTGCGCGCCTTGTCGCGCGCCGATCTGGAGCGCCTGTTTTGCCAACTGGAACTGGTCGCTTTGCCTGCCGGCAAGCATCTGTTCGACTGTGGCGGCAAGATTGACTACACATACTTCCCCACCAACGCCATCGTTTCCCTGCTGTATGTGATGGAAGACGGCGCCACCACCGAGATCGCCGTCATCGGCCGCGAAGGCGTGGCCGGCGTGGTACTGTACGAAGCCGAGCGCGCCACCTGCACGGCCATCGTGCAAACGGCCGGTTATGGTTATCGCCTGAAAACGGCCTTCCTGCGCGAAGTGTTCAATGAAGGCGGCGCGCTGGCGCAATTGTTGATGCGCTATACCAGCGCCATGTTTGCGCAAATGGCACAGAACGTGGTGGGGGGCCGTCATTGCAGCATCGAGCAAAAGCTGTGCCGCTGGCTGCTCGACCGCCTCGACCGCTCGCTGTCGAACGAGCTGAAGGTCACGCAAGACACCATGGCCAACATGCTGGGCGTGCGCCGCGAAAGCGTCACCGTCACCGCCCGCAAGCTGCAGGATGAAGGCTTGATCCAGTACCGCCGCGGCACGGTCGAAGTGCTCGACCGCGAAGGCCTGGAAGCGGCCGCCGGCAATTGCTACAAGGCAGCCCGCGCCGGTTTCGAACAGTTCCGCAGCGGTATCAGCGCACACAATTAAGCACGACGCTGGCCACCGGGCAGGCAAGCGGGTATCGTAGATACTCCTGACTACTCCGGAGACTGGCCATGAAACTGATCGGCATGCTCGACTCGCCCTATGTGCGCAGGGTCGCCATCTGTTTGCAACTGCAGGGAATTTCCTACGAGCACTTGCCGCTATCCGTGTTCCGCAACATGGATGCCGTGCGCAAGATCAACCCCGTCATCAAGGTGCCGACCCTGGTCCTGGACGATGGGCAAGTGCTGATGGATTCCACCTTGATCCTGCAATATCTGTCGCTGCTGCGTCCGGACACCGCCGTCCCCGCCCTCGCCGACAGCGTGCGCGCGCTGCGCCTGACGGGCCTGGCGCTGGCGGCCTATGAAAAAGTCGTGCAGATCGTCTATGAACGCAAGCTGCGTCCGCTCGACAAGCAACACGCGCCGTGGCTGGAACGGGTCAGCATGCAACTGCATGCCGCCTGGAATGCGCTGGAGCAGGAATGCGCGCAACTGCCCCTGCCTGGCGAGACGGGCAGTATCGACCAGGCGGGCGTGACCATCGCCGTGGGCTGGAGCTTCGCCCAGCTGGAAACGCCCGATATCGTCAAGCCGGCCGACTATCCTGCCGTGCACGCCTACACGCGCTCGGCGGAAACCCTGCCCGCCTTCCTGGCCACGCCGCCAGTCTGACGCGCCGGTTAATCGCCGGAAGTGGGTGCGGCAGCGGCAAGGTCAACCTGCCACCAGCCCGGCCTGACGTCGTCAAACGAGTGATATTCGGGCGCAAACGCGGCCTGGGCTGGGTCGTCAAAACTGCCCACCAACAAGGCCACCGTCGGCGCGTCGTCGATGGCGCCGATGGAACTGCCGCAAGCGGCGCAAAAGGCCCGGCTGGAATAATCGGAAGAGCGGTAGGTGGCCGGAGCGCCGGCCGTGCCCGTCCAGCGCACTTGATCGCGCGCAAACTCCACCCACGCCACCGTCGGCGCGCCCGTATGCTGCTGGCAATTGCGGCAGGAGCAGCTGTGCGCATTGCTACCCTCGCCGCTTACTTCAAAGCGCACCGCGCCACATAGACAGCCGCCTGTTTGCACCACATTCTCCATTGTTTCTCCTCGTTTGCACCGTTGCGTGCTCTGCCAGCAGATACGTACCCGGTACAATATTGCCACAACCCTCTACCTGGCGCGCCTGGCAGCACATGGCGTCGGCACTATGAAAGAATAAATGGAAGACATCAATTGCGAAGGCTTGCCGCACATCCGCGTACTGGCAGGCGAAAACACCAGCGGTCCCGTGTATGAAACCCTGCCGGCGCGCCAGATCGACGAGCACGTCTACGAACTGCTGGCCTCGCCCGGCCTGACCCTGAACCTGGCACGCGGCGACATCGTCAACATCGCCAACCCGCTCGCCCCCGCCGAAGTCTTAAAGCGCGGCGGCAACTTCTGCATCCATATCTACGATGCCGACGACGTGTCGCAAGAGGCAGTGGACCAGCTCGAGCGCGACGTGCAAAGCCAGCTGGGCGGCACCCTGGATGGCCAGTACAAGGGCAACCTCACCTTCAGCGTGCCGGGACATCACGGCATCTACAGCGTCAACGGCCCCTTCGACGCCTTCCGAGAAGCAACGGGCGTGGAATGGTATTTCGCCAACATCTACGTCAACCTCGATGACGACGATGATGAAACCTTGCTTAACTGGTGGGTGGATATGTAAGGTTGTCCGTGCACCAGGCGGGCCCATGACACATGTCAATGCTCCGTATTGCTCTGGCCCACATCAAGATGCTGACCCACGCCTTGCGTACGCTCTCCTCTATCGTCAACCACAGAGAGCAACGCTATGCCCTACATTGCGCGTGCCGATTATGCGAAGCAAAAAGAGTTCGTGGGAAATGGCGAGTGCGTTACCCTGGTCAGGCACCTCACCGGCGCCCGTGCCTCATCGCTTTGGCGCGAAGGAGACAAGGTGCCGGATCTGCTGGAACAAGGCGGTATCGCGAAAGGCACAGTGATTGCCACCTTCGTCAACGGCCGCTATCAGAATCTGCGGCAGGGCAATCATGCGGCGCTGTTCATCCGCCAGGTGCCTGGCGGCATAGAAATTTTCGACCAGTGGCGTAACCACAAGCCCAGCGCCCGCGTGATCTACTTCGGCCGTTCGGCGGCGGGGGCATCGAATCGTCCCGAACTCTATTCGGTAGTGGAATGAAGCCGCTTGCACTGGCGACATTGGTCATCGCTGCCGCGGCGATACGGCCAACTGCCGCGGCCCCCATTGCGTCCGTTTCTTGCCCGCAAGCGCCTCCCTCAAGCTGGAACCTGCCGGCCAGCAAACTCGATGGCGTACGCGTGCTGTCCTATCCGGCGGATCAGCCGCCAGCAGCTGGCGAAGGGTTGCCTATCCTGGCCCCGGACAAGGAATGGACACGCAACGGCACCTTGCATCAACGCTGGGACATCAATTTTGATGCGCCCGAGTATCTGTTTCAGGTGGACTGCCTGTATGCGGGTACCGAACGCTACCTGCGCATGGCTTTGCCAGGCGTCAGACAGTGCGTCGCAGCCATTGCACAGCGAACAAAAATGGTCAGGTTTCAGTGCAAATAGGCAATACGGCTGGCATGCAACGGAGCGGCTATCGCCACCGCATGTACGCATCCCGTTAAACGGACTGCAGTCCGTCCTCACCTCCCGCCAGCGCCCCCTGTGGCGAGAAATAAACAAACTTTCCCGTGGCAGGCTGGTACAGCAGCGGTCCTTCGTCAGAAATGGCCAGCAAGCAAGGCCAGCATGCGGCAAGCGCGGCCGGTGTCAGCGCATAGACAAGTGTCCGGCTGGCCATGAAAAAGACGGGCGCCGCGCCGGCAAGTGGAAAGTGGGAAGAGAGAAACCTTGCCACGCGGCCATCCTGCGCCGGGTATTCGCTGGAAACGGCATCGAACTCGGCCAGCCAGTCCGGCCCCGACACTGTCGTCTGCAGGCGGTGCCCGTCGCGCAACTGCATTGGGTGTATTTCATCGGGATGGGCCGACACATGGCGTATCCATAGTTGCGCCGCCGCATCGGGCGTCAGCGCCTGCACCTGCGCCAGCGTCCCTGCCGATATGAAAAAATCGGCATCGAAGAAGGGCCAGTCCGGCTCAGGCTGCAGCGGCCGGCCAGCGTCGCCGCCCAGGTCTCCTACGATTGACATATCTCAAGGTAGCGGCCCAGCACCTTGTCCATGCCCTGCTCGATGCATTCGACCACCAGCGCGTGGCCGATCGACACTTCCAGGATGCCGGGAATGTCCAGGAAGCGCGCCAGGTTGTGCAAATCGAGGTCGTGCCCCGCATTCACGCCCAGTCCCAGCGCCTGCGCCCGCCGCGCCGCCTGCAGATACGTGTCAAACACGGCCTCGGCCTGCGCGCCGCCATAACTATCGGCAAACCGTTCCGTGTACAGCTCGACCCGCGCCGCGCCCACCTCGCGCGCCCATTCCAGCGCCGGGTAGTCGGCATCGACAAACAGACTGACGCGGATACCCAGGTCGTTCAATTCCCCAATGACAGGGCGCAACAGCGCCGCATGCCGTTCGATGTCCCAGCCGTGATCGGACGTCAGCTGGCCCGGCATGTCGGGCACCAAGGTGCATTGCGCCGGGCGCGCGCTTTTCACCACCTCCAGAAAATCCGCGGCCGGATAGCCCTCCACATTCAGCTCGCGCCCCCGCTCCGCACACAGGCGCTGCAAAGCGGCAACATCGTCGTAGCGCGCATGGCGCTGGTCAGGCCGAGGATGCAAGGTGATGCCGGCGGCGCCCAGGTCGAGGAAGCGCGCGGAAAACGCGAGCAGATCCGGGAAATTGCGACCGCGCGAATTGCGCAGCAGGGCGATTTTATTGACGTTGACGGAGAGCTGGGTCATGGAAGGAATGAAGTGAAAGTGACGGGTCTGGCAGCGATTGTAGCGGATCGCCCGCGCAGGGCATGGCCAACCGAACTCGGCACTACGTGCTACGATGCAAGACAAGTTCCACGTTTTCAACAACATGCCATGAAATACAAATTATTCCTGTTTGACCTCGACGATACCTTGCTCGATTTCCGGGCGTCCGAAAAACGCTCGTTTCTGCACACCATGCACGAACTGGGCTTGCGCGACGGCATCGACGCGCTGTTTTCCCAGTACCAGGCGATCAACGTCGATCTGTGGAAACGTTTCGAAACGGGTGAGGTGAGCAAGGATTTTCTGAAAGTGGAGCGCTTCCGCAAAACGTTTGCGCTGAACGGCATCGCCATCGATCCGGAACTGGCCAGTCGTTTGTATCTGGAATCGCTGCCGGACACGGTCGTGCTCATCGATGGCGCAAAACAAGTATGCGAAACCCTGTCGCGCATCGGCGAAGTGGGCATCATCACCAACGGCGTCGAATCCATCCAGAACCGCCGCATCGCCGCCTCCGGCTTGAGCGACTACATTTCCTTCGTCGCCACCTCCGAAGCGTGCGGCCACGCCAAGCCGGACGTGCGCTTCTTCGACTACGCGGCCAACATGGCGCGCGCGTTCAGCAAGGAAACAACCATCATCATCGGCGACCGCCTGGACGCCGACATCCTGGGCGCCAACCGCTACGGCATCGCCAGCTGTTGGTTCAACCCGGACGGCATGGCCAACACCTCGGCCGCCATCCCCACCTGTGAAGTGGCCAGCCTGCACGACATCGTGCCGGCGCTGGACATGATGCAGGTCAACTTGAAACAGGCTTGATCTGCAACAAGCGCACCATGTGAAATGCGCGGGAAGACGCCAAAATGGCCAGCTTCTCGCGTACCATCAGGACTCCGCACCTTGAAGCGAGTCCATGCCGAATTTCACTTTCCTGATTATCATCGCGGCGCTCGTCCTGCTTTACGTCATGCGGGCCAAGCGCCAGACGGCCAGGTCCCGTGCGCCGCTGCGGCTGCACAGGAAACCCGTCATGACGGCGCGTGAGCAGCAGATGTACCACCTGCTGCAAACGGCCTTGCCGGAATGCACGGTGCTGGCGCAAGTGGCATTTTCCGCGCTGGTGACGGCACAGGGGCGGACAAACAGAAACCGTTTCGACCGCAAGGTGGCCGACTTTGTCCTGTGCAGCCAGCAACTGAACGTCATCGCCATCATCGAACTCGACGACAGCAGTCACGCCGGGCGCGAACGCCAGGACCAGGAGCGCGACGCCATGCTCAGGCTGGCCGGTTACGTGACCTTGCGCTATGCCAACTTCCCCACCCAGCAGGCGCTGCGTGCCGATGTCGAGCAACTGTTGCTGCAAAGAGGCGACGTCGTTCCAGCCTGATGGCACCACCCAGACATCAATCGCGCGTCAGCACTTCCAGCAACTCAATCTCGAAGATCAAATTGGAATGCGGTGGTATCAAGCCCACCTGCCGCTCGCCATACGCCAGCGCCGCCGGCACCCACAGCTTGCGCGTGCCGCCGACCTGCATGCCGTGCAATCCCAGAATCCAGCCCTGGATCACCTTGTTATTGCTCAACACACAGCGGAAAGGCTCGCCCCGCTTGTGCGACGAGTCAAACTCCGTCCCATCTTCCAGCCAGCCCCGGTAATGGGCCGTGACCAGCGCGCCACGTGCTGCCGCCTTGCCGCCACCCACCACGATATCGTCAATCTTCACTTCAGCCGTCATCTCGTTTCACCCTTGAGAAATATCAATGCCGCGATTGTACGACAGCACGAAAAAAGCCCCGGCAGTGACCCGCCGGGGCTTGTTCTATTGCTGCAAATTCTGGTGGGGCTTCCGTGAGTCGAACACGGCACCAACGGATTATGAGACACATGATCTATCTAGCCAATACGCAAAAAACAGCTATCGAACAGTGGATTCGTTCCAGTTTTTTATCTAGTCGTTCTACGCTGGACAACAGTTTCGTTCAAGATGCGATTATTAATTTTTTCTTTCCAAGATTTCTGCGCAACACTTAAATTTCTCTTCCTAGCAGTTTGCTTAAGGAAAGCTAATTCCTTCTCAAAAAGAAAACCCTTACTGTCCGCATACTCAATAACAGATAAATTTGCATTTGCAGTAGGGTTAGCCTTAATTTTCTTAAGGCCAGAAAATAACGTACCCGTATCTATTTCCATGAAACGATTGACGCACACGTTTCCTACATACGTCTGATTACCCGTAACGGTATTTCTGATATAGCAATGCTCCTTGATCTCCTTGCCACACGGGCATGAATCGAACTCATCACTTACCTCAACTGAATCGAGCTTCCACTCCAATCGCGCTTGTTCGAATACCTTGGAGTGTGAGAGCGGTAAGATATGATCTCGCAAACGTTCAAAATTATGAGTCATTTTTTTCCTTAAAACAAAAGTGCATTAAAGGCAAATCATCACAACCAGAAAATTAAAAATGTTACCTAAAAACAAATTACCACAACCAATAAGACACATCAAGTAGCAATGATAAGCACCGGCAAATTTGCGGCATGTGCCGCCAAATGTCCAGCTGAGAAATGCGCATAGCGTCGAACCATTTGCGCCGATTGCCAACATCCCAACTCCCAATGGCAGGGTCACAATGGCAGCAATGGCAGGGTCAGGTCCATCATTCAGACACAAACCCAACCATAGCCACATTGAACAACGAGGATGATCTGCGGCGTACTCAATTGCGACTACATGATTGGACGCAGAGCAGTTCCTGCGCGACTTATTGGCAGACGGGCAATTACCAACGCGCCCAATCAAAGCTGATGCGGACGGTGCCGGTTATTCTTGGGCGACAGTGCGGCGGACACAAAAGGCCCTTGGCGTGGCGGCAATCAAGGGAGGCATGAAAGAGGGCTGGACCTGGCGGCTGTGAGCGGCGAATTTCCGAAGGTGCTCAAAAAACTATGTGAGCATCTTCGGTGGAAGTGAGCGCCTACGTGGATTGCCAGTTGCTGGCGCTGGTCGGCAGTGACTGCGGCGACCTGCTCAGTTTTGAGCGGGTTTCAAACAGCGCCAGCGCACAGGGCTAACTGCCGGCCAGGCTGATACCGGAAATCCTGTATCGCTTTCACGCGCCACTGGCCTATGGTTGCGCCTCACCCGAAGATAGTCCCAAATCAGCGGATGTTAGCCTTCACGCGCCATTTGACGAAGGGCTGCGGAACTTCCCTTTTTCGTTACACCGCATGCAGTTGTCGCGTAAGCACATTTAATGCGGCGTGTATTCGACTCAGGCCGCTGCGCATAAATCGTTACGGATGACCTTGGCTCCAGTCGTCTGGGCCATTTGCCGTCGTCGCCTAAAATTGGCGTGACAATTGCGCCCCGATTCCCTGCCTTCCGATAGAGCACGCCGACCTCGTTGATAGTGACAGCGAATGCGCTGAGATTCGTTACTGTAATACTCATGCCGATGTGTTGGGGTGCTCCACCATAAGGAATTGCGTGAGCCGGCCTGACACGGAGTTTTATTCTTGATTTGTCCACACTCGCCCAAGTGTTCACCACACCCAGCACCGCGCCGACAGTGGCAATCGAAATCGTAATTACTTGAAGCAATGTCACTCCAGCTAACGGCGTGTTGAAGTCTAAAGTCACAGCACCCTCTTCGTTCTCAAAAAAGCAAGTATAGCTTAAGCGAGAGGGTGTTAGAAAACGAACGATTTCTAACACCTACAAATATCAACACAAATCAATGTTGGAAATATAGGGCCTGCCATTTCTAACAGGTAGATATATTCTAACAGTGTTTTCCAACAGTCTTAACCGGAGAAATACCATGGCAACCTTCGCTTACGGCCGCGTCAGCACCAAAGAGCGAACCGCAGACAACCAGAAGATGGAAATTGAAGCGGCCGGCCACCAGGTCGATTACTGGTATGCGGATACCATCAGTGGCAAGACCAGCGCCAGCGAGCGCCCGGAGTTTGCCGCGCTGCTGGCCCAGATTCGCAATGGCGAAACTCTGGTGGTGGCGAAGCTGGACCGCCTCGGCCGCGACGCGCAGGACGTCGGCGCCACCGTCAAGCTGCTGGCCGCCCGCAAGATTGCCGTCATCGTGCTGCAGCTGGGCAAGCTGGACCTGACTTCCCCAGCAGGCAAGATGATGATGACCATGTTGGCAGCTGTGGCCGAGATGGAGCGC
Source organism: Janthinobacterium sp. LM6 (assembly GCF_002002885.1). Lineage (GTDB taxonomy): Bacteria > Pseudomonadota > Gammaproteobacteria > Burkholderiales > Burkholderiaceae_D > Janthinobacterium > Janthinobacterium kumbetense. The sequence continues at coordinate 5,547,303 of NZ_CP019510.1, forward strand.
GATTTGCTGGTGGAGCGCACGCAAGCTGGCCTGGCCCGCGCCAAGAGCGAAGGCAAGACGCTGGGCCGGCCATCTAAGACCACAGCTGAGCAGCGCGCAGACATAATTGGCAAGTACGCTACCGGCGAAAGCGTTAGTGCATTGGCTCGGCTGTATGGAGTATCGCGGGCCAATATTTTGGGCGTAGTAAAACCTTGATTGAAAATTAGCCGAGCAGAATCCCGTCCAGCGTGTTTGTAAGGCTTTTCCATTCCTGCGGAATTCCATCGACAGGAAGAAAATCACGCTCTTTACTCAGGGGCGAAAACTCGCAAGGAACCTTTGCGGTAACAGAACATAGCAGTCGCATATTTGACGGCGCATCCAAGTTCACACACTTCACAGTGACTTGAAGGTCACATTCTGGATTACTAAGAAGCGAGCCCAAATCTTGGGCGTAATATTTCGGGCAATATCCCAAGAACCACGACGGTGTACCGGTCCGCATGGCGACCGCCTGCGCATCAAAGTTATTTTGCGGGTCAGTCATGAGATAAATACGCTCGCCCTTCTCCAGCAACCGGATACGGTCTATTGCAGCTTGAGGTAAGTGGGACAAGCTCCGTGCAAAAAACTCTAGATGATATTGCCCTTGTTCAGATACTTCAGGTGGCTGGAACAGTTCAATGGAATCGGTGCCTCTAATGCCTCCAGTGAGGGCTAGAATTGCCATAGGCTTCTCATCCATATCGGATAAGCCTAACCACCTTAAATAATCCTTGAACTCTGGCCGAGACTTACTAATCAGCCTATTTGCAAACAATGGGAATAATCGAGGTGACTCATAAACAGCCTCCACATTTTGCATGCCGCTAAACTGGCGGAAGTCCTTAGCGCGGAAAATGCCCTGCGTGTACGAAAATGCATACGTGCTACCGTTGTGCTCTAGCTTAGCGACCGGAATCCACTCCCTGGAATCGGGTTGCTGCCACGCGACAAAAAGAGTGCTCATGATTCTACCTAACAATTAACCTATTGATATTTATTCTCAGCAATTTGGCTGTAAATTCCCTTGCAACGTCGGTCATCAACTGACCGGGAACTTGATTGATTATGTCCGCTATATCTGCATCAGCGATGCTTGCCAGACGCTCTATCCACATATCACCTGCCCGCTCATCCTCTTTATGTGAAAGTTGAAAAAGGACATGAGTGAAATACGCTTTCACCTTAGCGTCGCCCGCAGCGTGCGGGTAGAATGCCGAGCGAGCTCTGTTCGCGTAGGCTTCTAGTGACGCCCCTTTGTCCTTAGTGCTGAGCATAATCTTGCGCCGTTCATCTGTTTCGTTTCGCGCCAGACCTGAGCCGTGATCATAGGAGGCGGACAGGAAGAGTTGGCCTCCGCTGCTTACCACCCCCCAGTTTTCGGAATGCCGGTCCTGATTTGCGATCCAAGCATCAAAAAGTAGGTACCCTACAAACACGCCTAGAGCTGAGTCTACGCCATTTCCAGGCAAATACCCCTGTGGGGGTGCAATAATGTCAGCATTCTTTTTTAGCAACTGGAATGCCCGACTAGCGATGTGACTTCGCTGTTCATAGTATCGTAAATTCTCGTCGCCGCGCGCCACGGTTACCTTACCTTCGATCAACTCATTCCCATGAATTAAGCGGTCACCCTTCTTAACAAGGGAGGGCGAAATAATACCATTACGTCCATTCCATTCTGCAAGATCATAGTGGGCATGCGGAATACCCAAAAGCTCGGCCAACTCAGCGGCAATCTTTTCCGCCCAATTTTCGCCGGTACCTGGACGCCCTTCTTTGAAAAGGGTACGTCGCCGCTGGGCGTCCAGGTACCAAAACTTGAATTTTGTACCCATTTGCTCGGATAACTCCGCCGCATCAGGGGGCACACTTACGATAGGAAACATTTTGGCAGCCTCGGACATAAAGAACCACAGACTTATAGGGAAAACCTACACAGTGCCTACATAGAAAATTAAGCCAAGAAAAAAGGACTTAGATTTTCACCTAAGTCCTTGTTTTTATTGGTGGGCCTCCCGTGAGTCGAACACGGCACCAACGGATTATGAGTCCGCTGCTCTAACCAAGCATGAGCTAGAGGCCCGGGGACTGCGGCTTGGCGGCGCTGTTGATGCCCGCCTCGCGCGGCCGTTTTGGAAACGGACACGCGAGGATAGGGGTATCAGGGGCGTACGTCAAGCCCTATTGGCTTCTAGTTGCCTTCCAAGAAGCTTTTCAGCTTGTCGGAGCGCGATGGGTGGCGCAGCTTGCGCAGCGCCTTGGCTTCGATCTGGCGGATGCGCTCGCGCGTCACGTCAAATTGCTTGCCCACTTCTTCCAGCGTGTGGTCGGTGGACATTTCGATGCCGAAACGCATGCGCAGCACTTTTGCTTCGCGTGGCGTCAGGGAATCGAGCACGTCCTTGACCACGCCGCGCATGGACGCGTGCAACGCTGCGTCGGCCGGGGCCAGGGTGTTGTTATCCTCGATGAAGTCGCCCAGGTGGGAATCGTCGTCGTCGCCGATCGGCGTTTCCATCGAAATCGGCTCCTTGGCGATTTTCATGATCTTGCGGATCTTGTCCTCGGGCATCTCCATCTTGATCGCCAGGGTGGCCGGATCGGGTTCCGCGCCCGTTTCCTGCAGGATCTGACGCGAGATACGGTTCATCTTGTTGATCGTTTCGATCATGTGCACGGGAATGCGGATCGTGCGCGCCTGGTCGGCGATCGAGCGCGTGATGGCCTGGCGAATCCACCAGGTCGCATACGTCGAGAACTTGTAGCCGCGGCGGTACTCGAACTTGTCGACGGCCTTCATCAGGCCGATATTGCCTTCCTGGATCAAATCGAGGAATTGCAGGCCCCGGTTCGTGTATTTCTTGGCGATCGAAATGACCAGGCGCAAGTTGGCCTCCGTCATTTCGCGCTTGGCCTTGCGCGCCTTCATTTCACCGGCCGCCATCTGACGGTTGATATTACGCAAGTCCGGCAGCGGCAGTACGACTCTAGCCTGCAGGTCGATCAGGCGCTGCTGCAGTTCCTTGACGGTCGGAATGTTGCGGCCCAGGATGGCGCTGTAGGCGTGTCCTGCGTTGACTTCGCCATCGACCCAGTCCAGGTTGGTTTCATTGCCCGGGAAGACCTTGATGAAGTGAGCGCGCGGCATGCCGCAGCGGTTCACGGCCACGTCGAGGATCTGCTTCTCGATATGGCGCACTTCGTCGACCTGGCCGCGCAAGGTGTCGCACAGCTTTTCCACGACCTTGGCCGTGAAGCGGATGCCCAGCAACTCTTGCGAAATGGCTTCCTGCGCCTTGGCGTACGGCTTCGAGTTGTAGCCTTCTTTTTCGAAAGCGCGGCGCATCTTGTCGAATTGCTGCGAAATGACGGCAAATTTTTCCAATGCCGTGCGTTTCAGCGTTTCCAGCTGCTCGGCGGAGAAGCCGGCGGCGCCCGAAGCGCTCGCTTCTTCCTCTTCCTCTTCTTCCTCTTCTTCCGCTTCGCCCTCTTCCTCGTCTTCTTCGACGGGAGCGGCCACGACAGGAGCGGCGGCGACCGGCTCGTTTTCATCGACGAGGCCGTCGACGATTTCGTCGATCTTGATCTCTTCGTTGGCGATGCGGTCGGCGGCGGCGATGATTTCGGCGATCGTCACGGGACAGGCGGAAATGGCCTGGATCATGTCTTTCAAGCCATCTTCGATGCGCTTGGCAATCTCGATCTCGCCTTCGCGCGTCAGCAGCTCGACCGAGCCCATTTCGCGCATGTACATGCGCACGGGGTCGGTGGTGCGGCCGAAATCGGAATCGACGGTCGACAAGGCGGCCTCGGCCGCCGCTTCCGCCTCGTCATCGCTGGTGACGACGGCAACGTTATCGGACAGCAACAACGTTTCCGCATCGGGCGCGTGCTCGTAGACGGCGATGCCCATGTCATTGAAAGTGCCGATGATGCCTTCGATGGCTTCCGGATCGACGATGTTTTCGGGCAAGTGATCGTTGATTTCCGCATACGTGAGGAAACCGCGTTCCTTGCCGAACTTGATCAGGGTCTTGAGTTTCTGACGCCGGCGCTCGAGTTCTTCCTCGCTCGCTTCCGTATCGGACGAGAACGCATCCTTCAGCAGCGCGCGCTCTTTCGCCTTGCGGTCCTTGGCCTTGGCCTTGTCGACGGCCTTCAGTTCGGCCCGTTCGACGGCGTTCAGGGCGGCGACTTCATCATTTTCTGGCTGGAATTCTTTTGGCTTGCGGCCGCGGCGGCCTGGCACTTTTACCGACGGCAAGACATAACCGGACGTATCGATGGCCGCCAGGGTGGCAGCGTCGGTGGTCTGGCTGACCACAGGCGGCGCGCTGGTCACGCGCGCTTCTGGCCGGTCGAGCGCCTTTTCGGCTTTCGTGGTAACTTTAGTGGGCTTTGCAGCCGCTTTGGATTCGGGTTTCTTGATTGGCACAGGCGCTTTCGATTACACAACGACTTGCTTTACGGTGGATTAGGATAAAGTTTGCTGCCAGTTCCCTGTCTACCTGCGGGAACCACCATCTTCGAACCTGCCGACTACGCAAATTCGACACTGTTACGTTACTTACACCTCATCGGCCACGATCCGCGGGAAGCGCAGCAATTCCTGTCCACCGGCTGTTGCCAGCCGCCTCGGCAAAAATTCCTGCATCGACCGCGTTGGGAGCGAGAGCCTGGCGCGGCTTGCCAGCGTCTGCGAGCCTTGCCCGCAACGCCGAAAACGCCAGTTGGCCCTGGCTGCCGACACGATCCACCGCGCCGATCAAGAGCCTAACTTACTGAAAACAAATACTATTTACGAAACAGAACTAGCTTGCCAAAGCACACAATACTTAGCATTTAATTATAGCACGCGAAAAATGTTTTTCCAGTGCGCGCCATACCCTCAAGGCAAGGTTAGCGATTCACCAACTCGGCATCGCGCTCGCGCTCCAGCGCCCCCTGCTCCTGCATGATTTCGCGGTAGCGTACACCAATTTTCTCGGATGGCAAACCCGACGCAAACAATTGCTGCAATTCAGCCTTCAAGGCATTCAATTTGATCTCGCGGATGGTGCTCACCAGCCACGACAATTCGCTGTCGTAATCGGATTCCGTGCCGGCCGCGATCTCGCCGATGATCTCGTCATATTCGCTGCCCAGCTCCTTCAATTGCTGCGCCAGCGCGGCAAAGCTGCCGTGCTCGCCCAGCGCCTGGCCCACGGCCACCAGCTGCCCCAGGCTGTGCGCCGCATCGGGCCCCAGGTGCTGGAAGGCGGCCAGGGCCGCTTCGTCGATGCGCATCGTCAGCGGCGGATGCGCCACCAGCATGCGCATGATCTTCAATTCCAGGCCGACAGGCACGGGACGGCCCGATTTCGGCGGCGCGCGGTGCGCCACAGCAACGGGTTTCGCCAGCTCGAACAGGGCTTCGATCTCGGCCGGCGTGGACTGCGTCAGCTGCGCCAGACCCCGCACGATCTGCAAGCGCAAGGATGACGGCGCCATCAGCTGCAGCAATGGCTTGGCGTCGAACTGCACCCGGGCGCGCCCTTCCGGTTCCGACAGGTCATGCTCGCCCGACACTTCTTTCAGCAAAAACTGCGACAGCGGCATCGCTTCATGCACTTGCTGCTCAAAACCTTCGGCGCCGAATTCGCGGATATAGCTGTCCGGATCGTGTTCCGACGGCAAGAACAGGAATTTGATCGTCTTATTGTCCGACACGTGGGCCAGGCTCGCTTCCAGCGCGCGGCGCGCGGCGCGGCGGCCGGCCTTGTCGCCGTCGAAGCTGAAAATCACGTTGTCCGTCTGGCGCAGCAGTTTTTGCACGTGGGTGGGCGTGCACGCCGTACCCAAAGTGGCCACGGCTTGCGGGAAACCCATCTGCGCCAGCGCCACCACATCCATGTAACCCTCCGTCACCAGCACGTAGCCGGCGTCGCGGATGGCCTGGCGCGCCTCGAACAGCCCATATAGTTCGAAACCCTTGGAAAACAAGGGGGTTTCCGGCGAGTTCAGGTATTTCGGTTCGCCATGGTCGAGCACGCGGCCGCCAAAGGCGATCACTTGCCCCTTGGTATTGCGAATCGGAAACATGATGCGTTCGCGGAAACGGTCGTAGCGCTTGCGGTTGTTGCCTTCTTCATCGACCTTGTCGATCACGAGACCGGCCTCGGCCAGGGCCACCACGTCGTAATCGGGGAAGACGGAACGCAGATTATCCCAGCCGCCGGGCGCGAATCCCATGCCGAAGCGAGCGGCCACTTCGCCCGTCAAGCCCCGGTTTTTAAGGTAGGCGATGGCTTCCGGCGCGTAGCGCAATTGTCCGCGGTAATAATCACACGCCTGCGTCATGGCGTCGGACAGGGCCAGGCTTTGCGCCTGGATCTGCGCGCGCTGGGCCGGCGGGATCTTGTCGTCCGCTTCCGGCACGACCATGCCCACGTTCTGCGCCAGGTCCTTGACGGCATCGACAAAGCCCATGCCCGAGTACTCGATCAGGAAGCCGATCGAGGTGCCATGCGCGCCGCAGCCGAAGCAGTGATAGAACTGCTTGGTGGGGCTGACGGTAAAGCTGGGCGATTTTTCACTGTGGAACGGGCACAGGCCCATGAAATTGGCGCCGCCTTTTTTCAGCTGCACATAGCGGCCCACGACATCGACGATATCGACGCGGTTGAGCAAATCGGAAATGAAGGATTGAGGTATCACTGGCGAGGGCGGGTCTTGTTATAGGTCAGACTATACTACCGCACGCGGCCTGAGGTTGAGCCAGGTCAACGTGTGGGCTGTTAACAGGCTGCCAGCGCGACGGCTGGCAGCCCTTGCTACTATTGTATGCTTACGCTGCCGGCGTCAAGGCTTTCTTGACCAGGGCGGACACCACCGTCATGTCGGCGCGGCCCGCCAGCTTCGGCTTGACGATGGCCATGACCTTGCCCATGTCTTGCGGACCGGCGGCGCCCGAGGCGGCCACGGCGGCAGCCACTTCGGCCGCCACTTCTTCTTCCGACAGGCCGGCAGGCATGTAGCCGATCAGGTGCACCAGCTCGGCTTTTTCGATATCGGCCAGGTCGGCGCGGCCACCGGCTTCGAACTGGGTGATCGAATCCTTGCGCTGCTTGATCATCTTTTCCACGATGGCCGTCACGTGAGCATCCGTCAATTCGATGCGCTCGTCGACTTCCTTGCGCTTGATTTCCGCCAGCAACAGGCGAATCGTGCCCAGCTTGCCCGCTTCCTTGGCGCGCATGGCGTTTTTCATGTCTTCGGTAATTTGTTCTTTCAAGCTCATGGCAATCCTCGTTGGTCAGTATGGGAACGGTGCTCGGGCGCGGCCAGAAACAAGTACGGGCCACAAAAGCGAAAACCCGCTGCGGCGAACCGGAGCGGGTATGCGACTCATCTGAAGTATCACTCCAGGCGAATCAAAACAAAACCCGTGGCGAACAATGCGCCGAACTACCCGGGTTGGTTCTGACTGAACAGTCTTAGAATAATTTTTTCGGCAGTTGTTGGCTGCGGATGCGTTTGTAATGACGCTTGACAGCAGCTGCCAGCTTGCGCTTGCGCTCAGCTGTTGGCTTTTCGTAGAATTCGCGTGCGCGCAATTCGGTCAGCAGACCCGTTTTTTCGATGGTGCGTTTGAAGCGACGCATTGCGACTTCGAACGGCTCGTTTTCTTTAAGGCGAATAGTGGTCATGTAAAATTCAAACCGTTGAGGTGGTGTATAGGAAGAGATAGATAGTAGCAGCTTTTATTCGGAAAGGGAAGCCCCTCCCCACTTGCGTGCGGCATGCAGCCTGAGGTCGCTGCCGGAATGTGGCGTAAACCACGCACCGGTGCCCCCATCCTACAGAGTTGCTTACTGCAAGGCAATACCTGCCGCCACGCCGGAAGCCCAGGCCCACTGGAAGTTGTAGCCGCCCAGCCAGCCCGTCACGTCGACCGATTCGCCGATGAAATACAGGCCCGGCACCTTATTCGCCATCATGGTCTGCTGCGACAGCTCGCGCGTGTCGATGCCGCCGCGCGTCACTTCCGCCTTGCGGTAGCCTTCGGAGCCGTTGGGCACGATGGACCAGGCATTGATGGCCTGGCCCAGCTTGCGCAGCTGCGCGTCGGGCATGTCGGCGATGCGCGCGTCCGGCGCCAGGCCATTGACGGCCAGCAAACAGTCCGCCAGGCGCTGCGGCAGCCATTGCGCGACGATATTGCCCAGCTGCTTCTTCAAGGTACCCTTGCCTTCGATCAAGGTCTGCGCCACGTCCACTTCCGGCAACAGGTTGATGACGATGGGCTCGCCCGGCAGCCAGTAGCTGGAAATTTGCAAAATCGCCGGGCCCGACAAGCCGCGATGCGTGAACAGCAAATCTTCGCGGAAACGCGCGCCCGTGGCCTTGCGGCCTTTCAGGCTGCCCGTTTCCACATCCACTTCCAGCGCGATGCCGGACAGTTCCGCGAACGGCGCCCAGCTGGCCGGGTCGAATGTCAGCGGCACCAGGGCCGGACGCGGCTCGACCATCATCAAATCGAATTGTTTGGCGATGCGGTAGGCGAAATCCGTGGCGCCGATCTTCGGGATCGACAGGCCGCCCGTGGCGATGACGATGCTGGCCGTCTCGATGTCGCCGCTGTCCGTCTGCAGCACGAAGCCGCCGTCCGCTTGCTGGACAACATTGTCGATCTTGCACGGCATGCGCCAATGCACGCCGCCAGCGGCGCACTCATCCTTGAGCATGTCGATGATCTGCTCGGCCGATTCATTGCAGAATTGCTGGCCCTTGTGCTTTTCGTGGTAGCCGATCCGGTATTTTTTTACCAGCGCGAGGAAATCCTGCGGCGTGTAGCGCGACAGCGCGCTCTTGCAGAAATGCGGATTTTCCGAGAGGAAATTTTGCGGGGTGGCGTTGATATTGGTGAAATTGCAACGTCCACCACCCGAGATGCGGATCTTTTCGGCCAGCTTGGCCGCGTGATCGATCAACACCACGCGCTTGCCTTGCTGGGCGGCAACAGCCGCACACATCATGCCGGCCGCGCCCGCGCCGATCACTGCCACATCAAATTGTTTTGCCATAAGAATTCCGGTCACCGCTGATTACAAAGACGCCATTGTAAACTGCGGCGGCGCGGCTAGCGCGGCCGTGCTGCAATCTGCCGCGATGCCATCAGGCATTGCTCCACCTGTTCGGCGATCGATGGCGGCACGGGCACCTCGCCGCGCAGCACGGCGGCGATCCAGGCGGCCGTGGTGGCCGCGTCGCGCTCGGCCGGCAAGTGCGGCAACTCTTCCACCAGCAACTGCTTTTCCACCAGCACCGTGCGTTCGCTCCCGTGAAACCAGTCGATCTGCTGCGCCTTGTTGGCATTGGCCACCGTTTCGCCTTCCGTGCCGCGCATCAGGAAGGCGTCGCCGCGCGCCGGATCTGATGCAGTCAGGAAATATTCACCGAGCATTTCCAGGTATTCCGGGTGCGTGTACGACACCAGGCGCAGGGCGGGACCGGCGAACGGCTGCATGATTTTCACCAGGGTATGCGTGGAATTGCGCACGCCCAGCACGCGCCGCAACGACAGCATGTGCGCCAGGCGCGGCGCCAGCGCCTCGATGGGCAGGAAGGCGGCTGCGCCGCGCGCCATGGCGGCCTCGGCCTGCACATGGTCCGGCGAGGCGGGCACGCCCAGCGCGGCCAGCACTTCGGCCGTCGTGATGCGGCCCGGGTCGCTCGTCACGCCATGCACGAGCACGGGCGCCCCCGCGCGCGCCAGCAGCAGCGCCAGCAAGGCCGTCAGGTTGGCCATCTTGCGGGCGCCGTTGTAGCTGGGAATGATGATGGGAGCGAATTCGCCGGCCGGCGCGGCCAGCGGGACGAATGACGCTTCGGCCGCATCGAGAAAGCCGGCGATCTCGTCCACGGACTCGCCTTTGATGCGCATCGACAACAAAATGCCGCCCAATTCCAGGTCTGACACGCGGCCCTCCAGCATGGCGCGGTACAGGGCGCGGGCGTCATCGCGCGTCATGCTGCGCGCGCCGTTCTTGCCGCGCCCTATTTCCTTGATGAAACGTGCAGCGGGGAATGGCTCGCCGGCCACATCGGTATGGGGGATGGAAACAGTCGTCATGGCGCCAGTTTACACGGATTCTCCCCCTTGCAGACGGGCTGGACGACGCCATAGACGCCAATGCAACAGTCTTTCCAGCTATTTCTTGGACGACTTTGGACGAATGTGCATCACGGCTGCATCCAAACGCGCCGCCGCTGCGTATAAGACTGCACAGGGGGGAACTCATCATGGAACACGCGATCAAACAGGAAACTGCCTTCGTCGGCATCGAAACGAGCAAGCTGCTGCTGAAAGCCGTGCTGCTCTCGGGCGGCGAAGTGCTGTGCAAGGTGCTGGAAAACGACGTAGCCGGCTACCGCTGGCTGCGCAGCTGGCTGCAAAGGAACGACGTGTCCGTCATGGGCTTGCGCGTCTGCATGCGTATAAACGAGCCGCACAGCGAGGCTGCCGCCAGCGCGCTGGCCGGCATGGGCATGCTGGTCTGCGATGCCGAGCCCGTCCGGCTGGAAGCGTATGCGCGCGGCTGCGGCTTGCACGGCGGCGCGGCGCGCGGCGCCGTGGTGCTGGCCAAGTATTGCGCGGCGGCACGCCCTGCCCCCTGGACGCCCCCTTCGCCCGCCTACGTGGAGCTGTGCCAGTGGCTGCGCCGCCTGCAAGCCGTGCGGCAGCTGCGGCAGCAGGAAATGGCGCGCCTGGAAACCCATTTCCATGCGGGCCAGATTGCGCTGCATCAATTGCTGCGCCAGCAAATCGCCTGCCTGGACGCGCAGATACGCCAGCACGAAAGCGCCATTCTCACGCATGTGCGGCGCCATCCCGACCTGCCCCGGCCGCCCGAGCTGGCCGGCAACTACCCGCGCATCGCCCGCTACAGCGTTGGCGCCAGCCTGGCCGGCGGTCATTGAGCGCCCCGAGGCAAGGGGCCGGCGGCGTGCCGGTCCTGCCATAAAAACAACTCAGCCATTACCGTTTTGGCCCCATCCCCGCCGCCAGGCCGCATTTCCGCTACACTATTGCCTCTTAAAGAACGCAATAGCGAAAGCCGAGCCAGAATCATGAATACGCCAGACATCGAAAATATCAACGTCACCTCTTTCGCGCCCATGCCGACACCGGCCGAACTGCACGCCAAGCTGCCCCTGTCGGAAAGCGCCTTCGACACCGTCAGCCGCGGCCGCGAAGCGCTACGCAACATCATCGACCGCAAGGACCAGCGCCTGTTCGTCGTCGTCGGCCCGTGCTCGATCCACGACCCCGTCGCCGGCCTCGATTACGCGCGCCGCCTGAAAGCGCTGCAAGAGGAAGTCAAGGACACGATGCTGCTGGTGATGCGCGTGTATTTCGAAAAACCGCGTACCACCACGGGCTGGAAGGGCTATATCAACGATCCGTACATGGACGATTCCTTCAAGGTCAACGAAGGCATGGAAAAGGCGCGCCAGTTCCTGCTCGACGTGTGCGAGCTGGGCCTGCCCACCGCCACCGAAGCACTGGACCCCATCTCGCCGCAATACCTGGGCGACCTGATCGCCTGGACCGCCATCGGCGCGCGCACGACGGAATCGCAGACGCACCGCGAAATGTCGTCGGGCCTGTCGACACCGGTCGGCTTCAAGAACGGCACCGATGGCGACATCAGCATCGCCGTCAACGCGATTTTGTCGTCGGCGCACCCGCACTCCTTCCTGGGCATTAACGCCGAAGGCAACGTCGCCATCGTGCGTACGCGCGGCAACGCGTATGGCCACGTGGTGCTGCGCGGCGGCGACGGCCGCCCGAACTACGATTCGGTCTCGATCGCCATCGCCGAACAGGCGCTGGCCAAGGCCAAGCTGCCCGCCAACCTGGTGGTCGACTGCTCGCACGCGAACAGCTATAAAAAGCCGGAACTGCAGCCGCTGGTGATGGGCGACGTGGTCAACCAGATCCGCCAGGGCAACCGCTCGCTGGTGGGCGTGATGATCGAATCGAATATCGTCAGCGGCAACCAGAAGATCCCGCAAGACCTGTCGCAACTGACCTACGGCTGCTCCGTCACCGACGGCTGCATCGACTGGGACACGACGGCCACCATGCTGCGCGATGCGCATGCGCACTTGTTGAACCGTCCTAAGTAAGCAGCGCAGTGCCGGGGTCAGACCCCCGACCACGTTGGCGCTGACCTTTGCGTTAGTGGTGTTGAGGGTCTGACCCCATACAGGTCACGCCATCAGCACATGCGGCAGCACGGCGAACGATCCCGCCAGCGCCTGTTCCGCCTTGCTGGCCGGGATATTGAGTTCATTGACATCCAGGTAGATGCGTCCGTCCAGGATGCGCACGGCGTACGTGCGCGCCATGCCCTGCACGGGCGCCACCAGGCGCCCCGAATCGAGCTCGATGATCCAGCCGTTCTTCGGCCCCATCAGGTTTTTCTCCATCAGCACCCCGTGCGCCAGCGGGCCTCCCAGGCAAGGCACCGTGTCGAGCAGCGCATACACCGTGTCATCCAGGGCGCGAAACAGCGCCACGCCGGGCAAGTCCTGCCAGGCCAGGCCCCGCTGCACCATGCGCGCGCCCGCCGGCGGCATGTCCTTCAGGCGGCAAATCATTTTCCATTGTTCCGACATCGCTAGCTCCCTCGAGAAAGGCACACGCCTGTCTAAGCAAGAGCGGTGCCAGTGCCGCACAGGCGAAAAATGGCCAACATCCGGGAAAAACGGCACCGCAGCGCACTGCGCAAGTGCACACTGCCGCCGAAATGGTGCGCCCGCCGCACGGTGGACCAGCCGGCTTTCCTTTACAATGGCGGATTACTCCTCCCTATTCAGTACCTTCATGATTGTTCTTGGCGTCGAATCCTCCTGTGACGAAACCGGCCTGGCCTTGTACGACACGCAACGCGGCCTGCTGTCGCACGCCCTCTACTCGCAAGTAGCCATGCACGAGCAATATGGCGGCGTGGTGCCGGAACTGGCGTCGCGCGACCATATCCGCCGCGCCATCCCGCTGCTCGAAGAAACCCTGGCCAAGGCCGGCGTCACCCTGCCCGAAATCGACGCCATCGCCTACACGCAAGGGCCGGGACTGGCCGGCGCGCTGCTGGTCGGTTCGTCGGTTGCCTGCAGCCTGGGCCTGGCCATCAACAAGCCGGTGCTGGGCATCCACCACCTGGAAGGCCATCTGCTGTCGCCGCTGCTGGCGTCCGAGCCGCCGGAATTCCCCTTCATCGCCCTGCTGGTGTCGGGCGGCCACACGCAGCTGATGCGCGTCGACGGCGTGGGCCAGTACGCGATGCTGGGCGAAACGCTCGATGACGCGGCCGGCGAGGCGTTCGACAAGTCGGCCAAGCTGCTGGGACTCGGCTATCCGGGCGGCCCCGCCATTTCGCGCCTGGCCGAATTCGGCGACCCGCTGGCGTATAAACTGCCGCGTCCCATGCTGCACTCGAAGGATTTCAATTTCAGTTTCTCCGGTTTGAAGACAGCCGTGCTGACGGTGGTCAAGAACCATGAAGAAAAAGTCATCGCGAATATCTGCGAACAGGACAAGGCGAACATCGCGCGCGGCTTCGTCGACGCCATCGTCGACGTGCTGACGGCCAAATGCGTGTCGGCCCTCAAGCACACGGGCTTGAAGCGCCTGGTGATCGCCGGCGGCGTGGGCGCCAATGCGCAATTGCGCGCCTCGCTCAACGCGGCGGCCGCCAAGAAGCGTTTTAAAGTGTATTACCCGGAGCTGGAATTCTGTACCGATAACGGCGCCATGATCGCCTTTGCCGGCGCCATGCGCCTGCAGATCAATCCGGACGCCGCCAAGCACGATTACTCGTTCAACGTGCGCCCGCGCTGGCCGCTCGACGAAATCCGCGAAGTTTAATATAGAAACCCTAAAACGAAGGGCTGGGGTCAGACCCTGTGGGTCTGACCCCGGTCGTTGCTGCTGGGTTTTACTTCGCCAACAAAAAATTCCGACCGACCGCCACGCTACCCTCTTCCACCGTTTCATCCTTCAGCTCCACGCCAGACAACTGCCTGGTAAACGCCTGCGACAGCAGATAATGCAGCCGGTAGGCGGCCTGCGCATACGCCAGCCCTTCCGGGCGCACGTTCGAGATGCAGTTGCGGCGCTCGTCCAGCAAGCCTATTTTTGGCGCCCACGTCAGGTACAGGCCCAGGCTGTCCGGGGAACTGAGGCCCGGCCGCTCGCCGATCAGCACCAGCACGGCGCGCGCCTTCAACAACTCCCCTATTTCATCGCCGATGGCCACCCGTCCCTGCGCCACGATGTGCAGCGGCGACAGCGTCCACGCCTCCGGCGCCAGCCGTGCGCGCAGGGCGGCCAGGAAGGGTGCCGCGTGGCGTTGTATCGCCAGCGCCGACAGGCCATCGGCCGCCACCAGCGCCAGGTCCACGCCCTTGGCGCCGCCATCCAGGCGCGCGCGTGAAGCGTCGTCGAGGCGGCGCCCCAGGTCGGGGCGTTGCAGGTAGTCGGCACGCGTGGCGGCGGCGCTGTGCAGCCGCACGCAGTCTTGCCCCTGCGCGGCCAGGGCGCTTGCCAGCGCTTCGCCATCGAGCGCCAGGTGCACGGCGTCGCGCGCCTGCGCGTGGGCCAGCTGGAACGCCAGCTGCGCGCGGGTCGGCACACTTACGCCGCGGCGCCCCAGCGCGATGCGCGCCGCCGTATGCGCGCGCAGCGCCTGCCACGGGGTTTTCTCGTCCATGTATCCTCCCTAGCCTTCCAGGCGCAGCAGGGCCGCCTGGAAGGCCGGCGCCAGCGCCGTGTTCAGGTGCCCCTGCGCATCCGTGATCTGCATGTGCGCCAGCCAGGCTTCGAATTCCGGTGCGGGACGCAGGCCCAGCACGCGGCGCGCATACAGCGCGTCGTGGAACGAGGTGCTCTGGTAGCCCAGCATGATGTCGTCCGCCCCCGGCACGCCCATGATGAAATTGCAACCGGCCACGCCCAGCATGGTCAGCAAGGCGTCCATGTCGTCCTGGTCCGCTTCCGCATGGTTGGTGTAGCACACGTCGCAGCCCATGGGCAGCCCAAGCAGCTTGGCGCAGAAATGGTCTTCCAGCCCGGCGCGCATGATCTGCTTGCCGTCGTACAGGTATTCGGGGCCGATGAAGCCCACCACGGAATTGACCAGCAGCGGTTGATACGCGCGCGCCACCGCATATGCGCGCGCCTCGCACGTCTGCTGGTCCATGCCGTGGTGGGCGCCGGCCGACAGGGCGCTGCCCTGCCCCGTCTCGAAATACATGACGTTGTTGCCCGCCGTGCCGCGTCCCAGCGACAGGGCCGCCGCCCGGCCCTCGGCCAGCAGCGCCAGGTCGATGCCGAAGCTGCGGTTGGCCGCCTGCGTGCCCGCCACCGACTGGAACACCAGGTCGACGGGCGCGCCGCGGCGTATCGCCTCGAGCGTATTGGTGATGTGGGTGAGCACGCAGGACTGCGTGGGAATCTGATATTGAGCTATGACGGCGTCGAGCAGGTGCAGCAGCGACACCACCTGCGCCACATTGTCGGTGGCCGGATTGATGCCGATCACGGCGTCGCCGCTGCCCAGCAGCAGGCCATCGAGCATCGACGCCGCGATGCCCGTGGCGTCGTCGGTCGGATGATTCGGCTGCAAGCGCGTGGCCAGGCGCCTTTCCAGGCCCAGGGTATTGCGAAAGGCCGTGACGACCTTGCACTTGCGCGCCACCAGCACCAGGTCCTGCAGGCGCATGATTTTCGAGACGGCAGCCGCCATTTCCGGCGTGATGCCGGCGGCGACGCGTGCCAGCGTTGGCGTATCCGTCGCGTCATCGAGCAGCCAGTCGCGGAAATCGCCCACGCACAGGTGGGAAATGGGCGCGAACGCGGCGCGCGCGTGGGTGTCGATGATCAGGCGCGTGACTTCATCGTCTTCATACGGCACCAGCGCCTCATTGAGAAATGTCAACAACGGCACCTCGGCCAGCGCCAGCTGCGCCGCCACGCGCTCGCGCGCACTGGCTGCCGCTACGCCGGCCAACACGTCGCCCGAACGGGGCGGCGTGGCCTTGGCCAGCAGCTCCTTCAGGCTGGCGAACTGGTAAACATGGCTGTCTATCGTATGGCTGAAGCGGGGCATAGATTGTGCTCCAAGGCATCCCAATGGCCCATTCTACGCCAGGCTACAGGCTGCGCAGCGCCCCTTCCAGCTGCGGATAGCGGAAGCTGAATCCCTCGTCCAGCAGCCGGCGCGGCGCGACCCGCTGGCCTTCCACCAGCAAGTCGGCCTGCTCGCCCAGCAAGGCGCGCATGACGAAGGCTGGGGTGGGCATGACGCTGGGGCGGTGCAGCACGGCGCCCGCCACCTGGGCAAAATGGCGCTGTTCGATCGCTTCCGGCGCGCAGATGTTATACGCGCCCTTCACCACTCCCTCTTCGCTGCGGCGCGCCAGGTGGGCGATGGCGCGGATGACGTCGCGCACGTGCACCCACGTGACCCACTGCCTGCCGCTGCCCAGCGGGCCGCCCGCGCCGAAGCGGACTGGCAGCAGCATCTGCGGCAGCGAACCCTGGTGGCCGAAGACGAGGCCGAAACGCATGCAGCCCACTTGCACGCCATGCTGCTCCGCCTGGCGCGCCGCCGCTTCCCATTCCTGGCACAGCTGCGACATGAAGATGGCTTGCGGCGCGCTCTCCTCCGTCAATTCCGCCACGTCGCCCTGCGGCTGCACGCCGTAATAGCCGATGGCCGATGCCGACAGCAGCACGCGCGGCTTGTGCTGCGCGCGGGCGATCCACGCCACCAGTTCCTGCGTCAGCGCCACCCGGCTGCGGCGCAGGGCCGCCTTGCGCGCTGGCGTCCAGCGCTTGCCGACGATGCGCGCGCCGGCCAGGTTGACCACCATGTCGATGCGCTGCGCATCCGACAATGCGTCCAGCGAGTCGATGCAGCGCACCTGGCCGTCGAAGGTCCACGCGGCCTGCTTCGGCTGGCGCGTCAGCACCGTCACCGCATGGCCGTCGGCCAGCAAGGCGCTGACCAGTTGCTGGCCGATGAAACCGGTGGCGCCCGTCACCAGCACCGATTGCGGCGCGGCGGCAAAGCGCAGGCGCTCCTCTTGCTCTTGCTGCTCCTGCACCTTGCGCCGTCCCAGCTGCCACACGGCGTACGCGTCGCGCAGGCCGGACAAGCCCACGCCCACGCCGCACAGGGCGAGGAAGACGCTGAGCCAGCCATACGGCTGCCACACGAGGGCCGTCGGCAAGCTGGCCCACTCGCTGCTGTTCAAGGCCAGCAGGGCGATGAAGGCGCCCGCGTTAATCGCCAGCACCGTGTGCGTCACCCGCTCCGTGGCTGGCAAGAGGCGGGTTTGATCTTCCACAACGAAGTCCCACAGTGTCAGCACGATTTCCACGCCAAACACGATGACCAGCACCCAGGCCCAGGCGCCATGCCACTCCCAGGCTGCCAGGCCCACGAAGAGCAGGCTGTAGATCAGGGCGCGCGTCGCATGGATGGTCAATTCGAGGCGCGCTGACGCCTTTTGCGGCAGCGCCTCCGTGATTTCATGGTGGTAGATGGTGTCGAAGGCGCCCAGGCAGCCTTGCGCCGCCATCAGTTGCAGGGCCAGCAGATGCGTATTCATGGTGTTTCCTTCATTTCTGGTGCGGCGGACTCGCGAAACACGCCGGCCTGGGTAAACGTGGTGCCGAACAGCGCGTGGCGGATCTCGATGCGGATGTTGAACTGCTGCGGCGTGTCGTTGCGGTGGCACAGATAGGTCTTGCCGGGCGTGAGTACGCCGGGCAGCGGCATGCGCCAGCCGAACAGGTCCCAAAAATAGCCGTCGCTGGTGAAGTGCAGATTGCCATCCTCGACGTGCAGGACGAGCTTCATGCCCAGGCCCATGCCCACGTATTCGAGCACTTCGCCTTTCTCGCTTTCGGCCATGTAGGACGTGAAGCGGATCGGCGCGCGCCCGTGCAGGCGGTAGGTGCGCTGCTTGAAGATGAAGGGGCAGCCGGGGCGCGAATAGACTTCGATATCCACGGGGAAGTCGTGGTCGTCATACGGGATCAGCGCGCCGTCGATGAAGGGGCGCGTGAGCCAGCCCAGCACCTTGCCCAGGCGCGAACTCGTGAGTTCACTGAGTTCGCCCCGGTAATACAGGGGCTGGCCCGGCGCGGGATTTTTCTCGAAGCGGCGGCGGATGTCCGGGTGCAGCGTCAGCCACCGCTCGCCCATGACCTTCCTGAACAGTTCTCCTTCCGAGGGGCCGTTCATGATTTCTCGCGCTTGCCCGGCTTGTCTTCCGGGCTGAGGAACTTGGCCACCTTGCCGCCCATGGCCAGCATGCGCTGCAAGGTCGCCGGCGGCAGGTTTTTATAGTCGCTGTAGGTGGCGCTGAGCATTTCCAGGAAGGCCAGCACTTCGCCCATGCGCGCCAGCGTCTCCGGCGGTATCGCCGCATCGTGCTCGCCCTCGATCGCGCACTCGCGCAGCACCGTCAGAGTGGGGTCGATCTCGCGCCGCTTGCGCTCTTCCATGATGACGCGAA
This sequence comes from Janthinobacterium sp. LM6, assembly GCF_002002885.1. GTDB lineage: Bacteria > Pseudomonadota > Gammaproteobacteria > Burkholderiales > Burkholderiaceae_D > Janthinobacterium > Janthinobacterium kumbetense. Next base: position 5,565,906 of record NZ_CP019510.1, read on the forward strand.
AGATTTCCCATACATCCTGCAGGGCAACGAAATGGTCGCGCCGGTCCCCCATCACGTGCGTGATGCGCGCCAGGCCCCAGCTTTGCAATTCCTTCAGGCTGTTGCTGACGTTCGAGCGGGCCACGTTCAGGCTGGCCGCGATGTCTTCCGCCGTCAGCGGTTCATTCGCCAGGAACAGCAGCGCATGGATTTGCGCCACCGTGCGGTTGACGCCCCAGCGGGTGCCCATCTCGCCCCAGTGGAGAATGTATTTCTGCGTCGTCGGACTCAATTCCATGATTTTCTCTTATTTCTGTCGTTACAGAAATGTAAGACAGAAGAGAAATCCAGTCAAGCGCGATTCGTCAGGACTGTGCGGGCGGCTGGCCCATGGCGCGCAGGAATTGCTGCTGCGAAGCGTGCAGCTGGCCGTAACCGAGTTCGCGGTACACGAGACCGTGGCGCGGCGCCAGCTCGGCCAGGATGCGCGCCAGCGCCGGGTAGTGGCGGTGGTTCCAGGTGGGGAACAGGTGGTGCGTCAGGTGCAGATTCAAGCCGCCCAGCCAGTAACCGAGCCAGCGCAAGGCGCGCGGCTGCGGCGTCCAGTCGCAAGCCGTATAAAACGTGTGCTGGTACCAGTCGTGCGGCAGCGTACCGTCCGCGCCCGGCTGGAAAAACTCGACTTCGGCCCAGTGCGTACCGAGGATCAGCGCCACCAGCGCGCACGAGGCGATCATCTGGCCCACGAAATACGCGCCCAGCACCACGCCCCAGCCGATGCCGTGCTGCTGCAGCACCCACATGGGCAGCGCCAGCACCAGCGCCACATGGCCCAGCTTCCAGCCCAGGAAAGACAGCCAGCCGCGCCAGCCCTGCAGGCGGCTGTGCGCGGCCACGGGGGTCTTGCCGAAGCGGTCCAGCCAGTCGCCATACCAGTTCAGATAAGGCAGCGACAGGGCCGCCACCACGGGCCAGTACAGGTATTGATAACGGTACTGGGGCGACCAGCGTTGGTACGGCGTCTGGCGCAGGAAGGGATTCGGCTCCGTGTCGAGGTCATAGCCTTCCACGTTGGCATACGTGTGATGGAAATGCACGTGGCGGATGGTCCAGAAATCCGTGTCCACGCCCACGGGCAAGCCCACCAGGCGGATCAGCACGCGGTTCCAGGCTCCCTGGCGGAAGACGGCGCTGTGGGCCGCATCGTGCAGGGTATTCATGGCCAAGGTCATGGCCGCGACCAGGCAAGCCACGTAGCTGGCGACAAACGGCCAGGTGCTTTCAGCGCGCAGCGCCAGCGCATACAGCCCCGCCGTCAGCGCGGCGAGGAACACGGTTTTCGCATGCAGGCGCGCGTCGCCGAAGCGGTGTTTTCCTTCGTCAGCCAGGTAAGCGTCGGCGCGGGCGCGCAATTCGCGGCGGAAGGCGGAATCGCGTGCGGGCTGGAAGCGCAGCGGCGGCAGGGAAGGTACAGGCGGCGTCACGCGCGCGTCCCCGCCGCTGCCGGCCACCACAGGCGGCGCGCGCCGTCGAGGCCATGCGCCAGCAGCGCGGCCAGGAAAACCATGCCCCACGCATCGCGCGCGCCATACCAGCCCAGGTACAGGGCCGGCATGGCCAGGGCGATGGCGACCCAGGCGACGGCGCCCCAGCGCCGCGCATCCGACAGGCCGCCCAGCGCCAGCGTGCCGCCAAAAATCAGCGCGAACAGGATCGCTTGCTGCGCGCCGGCCAGCAGCGCTTCATGGTTGACGTAATAAATCACCAGGCCAAACAGGATTACGCCGCCGATGCCGATGAACAGCTCGGGCACGTGGAAAGTGCCGCGCGACTGCCAGTGGGGGAAGCGCGCGCGCAGCCATTTGAAGAGTTTGCCATTGCTGGCCAACAGCGGGTTGTGCGTGGGTGTCATGCCCTTCACGCCATAGCGCATTTCCACGCCCTCGAGTTCGGGCTGGAAGCTGCCGAACAGTTTGTCCCAGATCAACAGCGTGCCGCCGAAATTGCGGTTGATATAACGTTTATCGGTGCCGTGGTGCACGCGGTGGTGCGACGGCGTGACCATGAAGCTATCGAGGATGCCGGACTTGTTCACCAGCGCGTTGTGGTTGTAGAACTGCACCGTGTAATGCAGGGACGAGACGACGAGGAAGATTTCCAGCGGCACGCCCAGCACGGCCAGGATGGCGATGAAGGGAAAATTCGTCAGCGACGAATACCAGGAATTGCGCACGCCCAGCGACAGGTTGAAATGCTCGCCCTGGTGGTGCACCACGTGCACGGCCCACAGCAGCGGGATTTTATGGTGCAGCCGGTGCATCCAGTAAAAGCACAAATCCCAGGCAAAGAAGGCGAAGACCCATTGCGCCGCCACGGGCCACTGGTCGACGAGGTGCAGGTTCGCATGGCGCAGCAGCAGGGCGAAGGCCGCCACCTCCACGCCGCGGAACACCCACATCAATATGTGCCCGGAATTGAGGTTGAAGATCACGTCCTTCCACGGCACGGGCGTCTTGCGTACCCATTTCAGGATCAGCAGTTCGGCCAGCACGAAGGCCAGCATGACAAGGAAAGAGAGGGCGAAGGGATTCATCATGATGCGGTTTCAGTAGAAATGGCGCGGCGCGCAGCCCAGAATACCTGCATTTTCGCCAGCATGCCGCCAGCGATGCCGACCAACAGGCCGGCGGCCAGGTCGATGCTCACGTGCCGGCGCAGCGCGATGATGGCGTAGCAGATGGCCACGCCCAGCACCACGGCCAGCGCGGAGCGCAGCAGGTGGCGCCTGCCGCACAAGGCCCACACGCACAGCAAGGTCAGGGCGCCATGCAGCGAGGGCAGGCAGTTTTGCGTGGAGTCCGCCGCCTGCAGCAGGCGCAGCGCCTGCGTGCTCCAGGCATGACCGTCACCCACGGGCGGATACGCGAGCGTGGTCGGGTACAGCAGGAAGACCACGCCGCAAGCCAGCGCGGAAAGCGCCATGGCGCGCGCCAGCCAACGTACCTTCGCCGCATCGGCCGCCAGGTAGGCGTACGGAATCAGGATGAAGAAGGACAGGTACAGCCAGATGGCGGCATCCGTGTAGGGGATGGCGCGGTCGATGGCCGTTTCCGGCAGCAGCGCCCCCTGCCCTTGCAGCAGGTCGCTGGAAAAATACACGAGGCCGACGCTGCCCCAGCCGGCCAGCAAATGCAGCAGGCGGCCGCGTACGGTCATGGATGAATGGTTCATGCGGAAGCAAGGCGCCGGATGCGGCGCCGTTTCATGGTGGGGTCAAAGGGAGGCAGTTCGCTGCTCGTCGTCCAGGCCAGGGCGTCGACGGACACGCCCAGGCCCCGCAGCACCGCCGCCAGGTGTTCGCGCAAGGCGGCCAGGCCCGCGTCGTCCAGGGCCGCGTGCAGCTGCAGGGCAGATTCGCCTTGCTGCAGCAGGCGGTAATCGGCGTCCGGCGGCAAGGCTTGCGCGAACGCGCGCGTCAACACGTCGGCGAACACGGCGACGGGGGCGCCGCCGCGTGCAGAGGGAAGCAGCAGCATGTCGTCGCAGCGCCCTTCGATGCCGTCGATGGCGCGCGTGGCGCGGCCGCACGGGCATGGCGTGGCGCGCGCGAGCAGGATGTCGTCGAGGCGGTAGCGCACGATGGGCTGCGTGATGCGCGTGAAGTCCGTAATCACGGGCACAAAACGACGTTCTTCCCCATCGAGCCACTGCGGCTCGATGTGCACGTATTCCTCGTTCAAATGCAGCACGCCATGCTCGCAGCTGCTGGCGAGGAAACCCTCGGTGGCCTGGTAGATTTCATGCACAGCGCCAAACGCCTGCACGATCAGCGCGCGGTCCTGCGCCTCCAGCACCTCGGCCACCGAGATGACTTTTTTCGGCGCCAGCGCCAGGCTGCCGTCGATGACGCGCAAGGCCAGCTGGCGCAGCACCTGGGCCGGTGCGACGATGACGGAAGGTTGATATTGCGCAAGCCGCGCGCACAGGCTGTCGAACGGTTCGAACAAATCGTAGAAGGCAAAGGTCAGCCACGGCGAGCGCACGGCCGTGTACAGATTGCTGTTCGCGCGCAGGAACAGCGCCACTTTTTCGCCGGAAAACAGGCCGTCGGGCAGCGCCTTGGCCAGCATCACGCCCGCCCATTGCGCCTTTTCGCGGGGGCTGACGGTAAACACGGCGCGCCGCGACGAGGTGCCCGACGACAGGCCCACGGTGATATCGCCCACGGCGGGGGTAAAATCGCGGCTATGCTCGGCCGCCATGGCCGCGTCCATCGCCTGCGCCAGCGTGATGCCTTCCGTGTTCATGGCGTCGAAATGTTCGAGCATCAGCGCCTTGTTCATGGTCGGCCACTGCGCCAGGGGCAGATCGCGGAACGGCGCAAAGTAGCTGCTGCGCGCGCACAGCACCTCGGTGAAGCGCGCCAGCTGCTTGCGCTGGTAGGCGTCCAGCTGCGCGCGGTCAGCAAAATGCAGGCGGCGCGTGCGCCAGTACGACAGCAACAGCCAGACAATACGCTTCACGGGCGGCCCGCCACTGGCAAATAATCGTTGGTGTCTTCATGCGTGATGCGGATCTGCGCATTGCCCGACCGGTGCAGCTGGTGCAGGCGGTTCAGCGTCTCATAATACGGCGCGCGCTTGTGCTGGATGAGGAACGACAGTTCGGACGGCCCGCGCAGCTGCTGGAAGCTTTCCGGCACCCAGGCCGCGTCCGACGCCAGCAGGGTCCAGCCGCCGTCCTGCAGCACGAAGGCGCCCAGATGGCCGATGGCGTGGCCGGGCAGGTCGACGATGTAGATTTCTCCCGTGCCGCTGACGTCGCGCCCGTGCGTGAACGGCAGCAAGGCGGCCGGCAAAGCCGTCTCGGGCACGCTTTCGACGAAATCCAGGCGGTCGGCTATGTCGTTTGGCAGCAGCTCGGGCACGAAGGCCTGGCGCACGGCGGCCACGCCGGACAGTCCCCGCACGGCGTCCCAGCCCGTTTTCGAGGCCATCAGCCGCGCGCCGGGAAAGTCGCGCAGGCCGGCGATATGGTCGGCGTGGAAGTGCGACAGCAGCAGGGTATGGATGTCGCCGGGTGCCACGCCATGCGCGCGCAACTGGCCCTGCAGCGATTCACTCTCGTCGAAGGAAATCGGCGTCACCCACGCGTACATGCGGTACACGCCCTTCGACGTGGCGGCGCGGAAGTGTTCGGCGTAACCGGTGTCCCACAGGTACAGGCCCGCGCGCGTCGCTATCAGGTAGGCGCGCGAGGGGAAGCAGCGGCTGGCCAGCCCGCTGCCTTTCAAGACCATGCACGAAGGGTGGGTGCAGTGGCCGACGCGAAACGCGGTGATGCTAGCCATTGCGCTCCTTGCCCACCTTGTGCGCCGCCGCTTCCTGGCGCATCCACTGCGCCGTCAGGGCGATGCCTTCCTGCAGGCTGACGATGGGACGGTAGCCGAGCACCTTGCGCGCCTTGGCGTTATCGAGCGTCATGTCGAAACTGAGCGCGCCGATGCTGTAGGGCGTGAGCGACGGTTCGCGGCGGGTAAAGCGCGAGGCGAACTGCATCAGGCGCGCGGCCAGCGCCAGCACGCGGTAAGGCACGCTGACGATCTCGAACGGCTGCTGCAGATGATCACAGAACAGGATGCGCAAGATGTCGCACAGGCGCGCCGGTTCGCCATTCGTGATGTTGAAGGCGGCGCCGGAAGTGATGGTCTTGTGCACGGTGGCCAGCCACATCGCGTGCACGACATTGTCGACATAGGTGATGTCGATGGTGGCCGCGCCGCCGTTGGGCAGCGGCAGCTTGCCGCCGCGCTCCTGCAGCACCCGCGCCAGGCGCGGGATCAGCACCTGGTCGTGCGGTCCGAAGATGGCGCGCGGGCGCAGGATCACGCAGGTCATGCCGTGGTGGCGGTCGACGCAATCCTGCACCAGCTTTTCCGCCATCGCCTTGCTGCGCGCATACGCGTTGACGAAAGCGTCGGGGCGGAAGGTTTCCGGCACCTCGTAGCGGTTGCGGTAGTCGAAATAGATGGCCGGGGTGGAGATGTGCACGAAGCGCGCCACGTGCAGGCTGGCTGCCGCGCGCAGCAGCTGGCCCGTGGCCGTGACGTTGGCGGCGATGAAGTCGCGCTCAGCGCCCCACGGCGACGACAGCGCGGCGCAGTGCCAGACGGTGTCCATGCCGCGCACCAGTTCATCGACCTGGCGTGGCGATGCCTGTGCCAGGTCGAGCGCGACGAATTGCGCGCCCATGCGTTCCAGTTCGCGGCCCACGGCGGCGTTGCGGCCCGTGGCGCGCACTTCCACGCCCTGCGCCAGCAAGGTGCGCACGGCATTGCGCCCCAAGCCGCCCGTCGCTCCCGTGACCAGTATCCGCCTCATCGCACCACCTTCACAGGTCAAGAATCATGCCGCCGATGGTCAGGCCCGCGGCCGTGCCCATCATCAGCAAACGCTGGCCGGCCACGGCCCGCCCCGTCATCACCGCCTCGTGCAGGGCGGTGGGCAAGGACGCGGCCACCTGGTTGCCATGCGTTTCAAATATCTTGATAATTTTAGCATCGGGAACGTCGAGGATGCGCGCCGCATGCGCAAGTCCCAATGGGCTGGCCTGGTGCGGCACGACCACGTCGACTTTTTCCAGTCCCGCGCCCGATTCCTGCATTAGTTCCGCCAGGAAATCCGGCATCACCTTGACGGCCAGACGGAACACGGCCTTGCCATCCATGCGGAACAGATAATCGCCCGGTTCGCAGCCGTTGCGCGGATTGCGCTCGGTGCCGCCGCCGCGGATTTCGCAGTAGCGCCGTCCTTCCGGATACGTGCCCATCTTGTAGGCGCGGATGCCGGCGCTGCCGTCGCCGCGCTCGACGATGACGGCGGCGGCGCCGTCGCCAAAGATCATCGACGCTTCCGGCTCGCTCCAGTCGACGCCGCGCGAGGCGAGGTCGGACGAAACGATGGCGATGCGCCGGTAGGCGCCGCCGGCCAGCATCGAGGCGGCCACGCGGAAGGCAGCCATGAAACTGAGGCAGCTGGCGTTGACGTCGAAGCTTTGCGTGCCTGGCGGCAATCCCGCATGTTCGGCCACGAAGCAGGCCGTATTCGGCAAGGCTTGCTCGGGCACGCCGTTGGCGCAGATCAACAAGTCGATGTCGGCCGGACGCAGGCTGGCATTCTTCAGCGCGTCGAGCAGGGCAGCGGCGCCCAGCTGGCTTTGCGATTCATCGGGCGCGGCGACAAAGCGCGACAGCACGCCGCTCTTGCGCAAGGTATAGCCAGCCGGATGGCCCAATGTCTGGTCCAGGCTGGCGGAAGTCACACTCTGCGACGGCACGGCCTTGCCCGTCGCGATCAGGCGAACTGGAATCATGTTGGCCTTAACAAAGTAAAGTAAATATGGTTATGAATTAATCGCGTGCCAGCGGCGGCAAATCGACACCGCAGTTCTTGCAGAAATTGGCATCGTCATCGAGCCCTTCTTTCAGGCACGTGGGACAGGTACGCGTGGTGACCAGCTTGGAACTGCGCTGTACCGTCATTTCGGCGCTGATAATGCCGGTAGGCACTGCCAGGATGCCCCAGCCGAGCAACATCATCAGGGAAGCGATGGTGCGCCCGATGTCGGTGCGCGGCGTGATATCGCCGAACCCGACCGTGGTCATGGTGCTGATGGCCCAGTAAATCGACGTGGGGATACTGCTGTAACCGTTATCGGGCCCTTCCACCACATACATCACAGTACCCAACAGAAAGACCACCATCATGACAAAAGACAAGAAAATGAGGATCTTGCGCCGGCTGGCCAGCAAGGCCCGCCCCAGCACCGTGTATTCATGCACATAGGAGGTGAGCTTGAGGATGCGGAACATGCGGAGCAGGCGCAAAATGCGCACGTCGATCAGCACGTGCGCGCCCGGCAGCAGCAAGCCGATGTAGGTCGGCACGATGGCCAGCAAGTCGATAATGCCGAAAAAACTCTTGGCGTAGCGCACCGGATGCTGCAGGCACGCCAGGCGGGCGAAATATTCGATGGTAAATAAAATGGTGAAAAACCATTCCAGCGCCGTCAGCCAGGTGCCATAGCGCTCGGCCACGGAGGCGACACTGCTGAGCACGACCACCGTCACGCTGATCAGGATGGCGGCGATCAGCAGCAAATCGAAGGCGCGGCCCGTGCGCGTTTCCGCCTCGAAAATGACGGTGTACACCTGCTCGCGCCAGCCCCGCTCGGGCTTGCCATATTTCTGTTGCGTTTCCTGCGCGGCAATTTGCTGCGGCGTCAACGGTGCCGCGCCGCTCTTCGTCGCGGCTTTCATGTGGGTAATGTGCTCATATACTATTATTGTATAGATAATTGACAAAGCACGGCGACACGCACGGTTGCGCTACAGGTTTCACTACAACAACACTACGACAGCTTTTTCGCCAGCAGCACGGCATTGCGCCGGTCGCGCTCCGCTTGCACGATGTCCGTCGTGCGCGCTTCCGACAGGCCCACCGTGTGCAGCACGGTAGCCGTCAGTTGCAGCGCCGATTCCAGCGCCTCGGGCACGACCAGGGTAGCGCCCGCCTGGATCAGGGCCACCGCATGCGCCTCGTCGCGCGCCCGCGCATACACGGGCAGCTGCGGATATTCGCGGCGGATCGATTTCACGGCGTGCAGCACGGACGCCGCATGGTCCATCGTCAGCACCACGGCCGCGGCCCGGTCGGCATTGACCTTTTGCAACAATTCCGCGCGCGACGCATCGCCGAAATACACGGGGAAACCGCGCGGATGCAGGGTCGTCACCAGGCGCGCATCATTTTCAATCGCCACATACGCGATATCCTGCTCCGTCAGCACCTTGGCCAGCAACTGCCCCACCCGGCCGAAACCGGCGATGATGACGGTGCTGCCCTGCGGCGGCGGCGCGCCGTGCGCCAGGTCGGCCAGCTGATGGTGGTGGCGCTGCTCCCACCAGTTGCCGAACGCGCGCGCCGCCTTCGCCAGCGCCGGCGTGGCGAACAGGCTCAGGCCCACCACCAGCATGACGAACTGCGCCACCTGCGGACCGATCAGCTTGGTGCCCAGCGCATACGCGACGACGATGAAGGCAAATTCGCCGCCCTGCCCCAGCAGCACGCCCGTTTCCACGGCGCGCCCCCAGTGAAAGCCGCCGAGGCGGAAAATCACGCTGATGACCAGGGTTTTCAGCGCAAACAGGCTCAGCACGGCCAAGGGAATCAATACCGGCGACTTGAGGATTTCGCGCACGTCGATCTGCATGCCCACGGACATGAAGAACAAGCCCATCAGCAAGCCCTTGAAGGGCTCGATCGTCACTTCCACTTCGTGGCGGAATTCCGTTTCCGCCAGCAGCAGGCCGGCCAGCAAGGCGCCCAGCGCCATCGACAGGCCCGCCAGGTACGTCAACCCCGCGATGCCCAGGGTGCTGAGCAGGGTCAAGGCCATGAACACGTCGGGCTGGCGTTTCTTGACGAAAAACTGGAACAGCGGACGAATCACGCGGCGCCCCAGCAAATAAATCAGCAGGATGGCGCCGGCCGATTTCACGGCCGCAAAGCTGAGCAGATACGCCAGATCGTCGCTGCGCCCGCTGGCGAACACGTCGATCAGGATGAACAGCGGCACCACCATCAGATCCTGGAACATCAAAATGGAAAAGCCCGCCTGGCCGGCCGGCGTCTGCAGGGAGCGCTGGTCGGTCAGCAGCTGCATCACGACGGCCGTGGACGACAGCGACAGCACCAGGCCCAGCACGATGGACGCTTCCAGCGACAGGCCGAAGTAATACGCGACGCCGCCGATCAGGCAGGCGCTGACGGCCACCTGCCCCACGCCCGCGCCAAATACCCAGCGCCGCAGCGCCCACAGCCGTTCCGTCGACAGTTCCAGGCCGATCATGAACATCAGAAACATCACGCCCAGCTCGGCCAGGCCGCTGACCTGCTCGGCGCGCACGAACGAGAAATACGTCAGCCACGTGAAATCACCGGCCCACAGGCCGAAGCCGAACGGGCCGAACAGGCAGCCGACGGCCAGGAAACCAAGGACCTGGTTGACCTTCAGGCGTTGCAATAACGGAATAAAAATCCCGGCCAGGGCAAGAAACAGCAGGGTTTCCCGCAAATACGGTAAGGCGTGTTGCTCTTCCAAAATAATCCTAACTTAATGACATCCATATCGAATTGATAATTGTCGCATGCACTGCCGCGGCGAAGTCAGTGCACACGCGATATTTTTTGCCACAAGGCAATATATTCGTTCCCGGCGCCCTATTTCGGCACCGCCAGCATGTCGGCGCGGGGGCGGTCCCAGCCCGGTACGTAGGCGGGACAAGGGCGGTTGCGGAACTGCGCCAGTTCCACGCTCGTAAAATTGGGCAGCATGCCGGGGTTGAAACGCACGTCTGTCAGCTTGTCCGCATGCAAGCGGGGCATGCGGGCAAAGCGGAACCAGGCGTCGACATAGCAATTGTCTTCCTGCAAGGTACGCAAGGCGGCCAAGCTGCCTGCCGCCTGCGCGGAGACGGCGATGCCGGGCGCCAGTTGCTGTTCCCGCTTGCCCGTCTCGGCCAGCCCGGCCGGGCAGGCGGCGGGCGCCAGCGACCCGGGCAGCAGGCTCAGCGTGCCGCGCCGCAAGGTGTACACGTCCGCCTTGGCGTCCGTCTTGCTGTCGAGCGACACATAGATCCAGCACAGCGGGTTGCTGGGAAACGCCGTCATCGCCACGTCCCACACGCGCGTGCCGGGGTCCAGCCGCTGCACGGCCGCCTCGATGCGGCTGCGGCCGAGGGCCGACGCCACGCCCTGCATGCCGATGAAGGTGGCGGACAGCGCGAAGGCCAGCAGCAGCGGACCGCGTCCCCGCTCGCCGGCCCGTCCCTGCAGCACGGCCAGGATCGCGCCCAGCCCCAGCAGGATGACCAGCGAGGCGGGCGCCAGATAGGTTTTATGGGTGAAGAAACACAAGGCCGCCGCCAACCCCGCCAGCAGCACGCTTTTGACGATGCCGTAGTGCAAGGACATGATCACGGGCACGCCCAGCAGCACCCAGAACATGGGTTCGACAATGAAGACCATGTCGCCGTACAGCCAGCGGCTGTCAAACGGATAGAACGGGTGCAAGCCATAGGAATTGAGGAAATCCATGCCCATGTGCAAGCAAAAGCCCAGCAACAGGCAAGCGGCCAGACCGATGCGGGCGGGCACGCTCTCCTTCAGCAAACGCCGGGCGCCGGGCCACAGCAGCCACAGCAAGGCCAGCAACAGCAGCGCCTGCGGCAAGGCCAGCAGCAAGGTATGCGTGTGGCCGCGGTGGTGCAACATGTAGCCGAACGGGCGCGGCAACAGCCTGGTCAACACCAGGTCGAGGTCGGGCGCGTTGCTGGCGAACCAGGCCGTAAACAGAAACAGCGCACGCCGGGTGCGCTGGGCGGGGGCTTGCGGCTCGGGCGGCAGGCTGCGGTGTACCAGTTCGCCGACCCCGAGGCCGATGACCGAATGCGTTATATTATCCATCGGGCAATTTTACAGGATGCGGCCACCCCAAGAGCAAAGGCTGGGGTCGTACCCTGAGGGTACGTCCCCGGATTCTGCCATTGGGTTTGTTCAATCAAGCGGCTACAGCGCCTGTAAATCTTCCCCACGCATGCCCACCAACAAGGCGCGGCCGTCGGGCAGCACGCGGAACTCGCCATAGCGCGCCTTTTCCCAGCGCGCCGCTTCGCCTTCCTTGAAGAACCAGGCATCGCTGACCAGCACCCAGTTGCCATCCTTTGGCGTCAGCTCGAGCAGGAATTCGCCGGGCGCCAGGGTTTCCCTGGTGTACGGACGCAGCAGTTCGGCCACGCCGCGCGCATCGCGCATCGCCACCACGAGGGGCCGGCCAGGCGCCCGGTCCACGCTGGCCAGGGTGGACAGGACACCCAGGTTGACGAAATTGAGGCGCATGTAGTCGCCCTGCATCAGCGAGCGGGGATCGACGGGTTCCAGCGCCACGAAGATCGCTTGCCCTTTGGCAATCAATTGCTCTTTTTGCCAGATGCCGCCATTGGCGACCAGCAACACCAGCAGCAAGCCGCCCAGCACGCCCAGGCGCAAGAAGCGGCGTTCGACCGCCACGCCCGCCGGCTTGCTTTCCACCAGATGCAGCACGGCGCCGCGCGTGGCCAGCCACGACAGGGCGCACAGCACGGCGCCAGCCACGGCCAGCAGCGCCGCCTTGCTGGCCAGCGGCCAGGCCAGCTGGTAATAAAAACTGCCGATGATCCACGCCGCCGCCAGCGCGGCCGCCACGGCCACGCGCGAACGCCCGCTCGTCACGCAATACGCGAGGATCAGCAGCACGGGCCCCAGCGCCGGCATGAACCACGCCAGCACGATCAGCACCAGCGCCACGCCGATGGCGGGCAACTGGCGCAGCGCCGGCCAGCGCCAGCCCGTCCAGGCGGCCGCCGCCGTGGCCAGCACGAGCGACACCCCATTCAACACTTGCGCATACCAGGCAACGGCCTGGTGCCGGGTCACTTCGCGCGCCACGTCGCCGACAATACTGCCGCCCAGCGCGCCGCCCAGCATGAAGGTCATGCCGGACCAGAAAACCAGCCCCAGCAAGATTGCCAGGACCCACCCTGTCGACAGCGATTCCAGGAAGGCGGCAATGGACGCGCCGCGGCCATCGTTGAAGGCCTGCTTCTGCAGCCAGTGCGCGCCCAGCCAGAATGCCAGGGCCAGCATCCAGGCGCTGTACAGCTGCGTGGGGTCGTTCTCGAAAATCCAGTCGCGCGTGCTGTCGATGATGCCCAGCCCCAGCAAGCCGCAGGCGACCAGTCCCAGCAGCACGCGCAGCCAGTCGCGCGGCAAGGCGGCGGCCACCACCAGGCATGCCAGGCACATCAGCAGCGATGCCGTCTGCGTGGAATAATCGCGGAACAGGGCATAGCCGAGCAAGCTGCCGCCCACCAGCAGGCATGGCACGGCCAGTTGTTCGACAAACAACGCCACGCCGCGCGTGCGGATCAGCAGCACGGCCACCACCAGCACGATGGCGGCCACGACATACGCGCCGGGGCCATGGCGCACGACGCTTTCCAGGCCCGCGCCCAATGCCAGGACCAGGGGGATGGCGGCCAGCCAGGCGCCGAGGGCCGTCATCAGCACCAGCGGCCACGGCCGTACGTCCTGCACGGGACGGACAGCGCCGGACGGCAACAGGCCGGCGCGCGTGGCGTCATCGATCAGGGTAGCGAGCGCATCGGCTCGTTGGCTATTGATATTGCTCATGCCGCCTCCCGGCGCGTGCGCCACAAAATGCCTTGCACGGTCAGCGCCAGCAGCACGGCGGCGAACAAGCCCAGCATCACAAGTCTGCCGATGCCATCGCCATTGCCGCCGCCATGGAACAGCACGTGCCCCAGCCCCCACACCAGCAAGGTGTTCAGGCCCAGCGCGACGGCGCTCAGGCCGAACACGTCAAAGAACTGGCGCGTGGCCAGCAGGACGCCGGCGACGGCCAGCAAGCCAAGACCGGCCCAGTACGGCGATTCGATCTCGCTGCCGAACAGGGCGCTGACGGCCGTGCCCGTGATGAGGATGGTGGCCAGCACCAGGCCCAGGCGCAAGGCCCAGCTGCCCGCGCCCGTCCAGCGCGCCAGCAGGGGCGAAACAAACGCACAGCCAGCCAGCACGGCCAGCCAGCCCCCGACGAAAATGGGCAGATCGGCTGAATCGACGCGCCAGCTGTTGTGCGCATGCGCCTGCATCCACAGGGTGGCGGCCGTCGACAGGATCAGCATCCACGGCGTCCACAGCACGTCGCTGCGCGCCACCAGGCACAGGGGCAAGGCCAGCGCGGCCCACAGGGCGAACAACTGCCACGGATCGGCGCCCGTCTGGTACGTTTGGCCGAAATACGCGAACAGGCCGCCGATGGTCAGCAAGGCCAGCAGCAGCAAGGGCACGCGCGCTTTCGGCACGGCAAACGCGCCCACGCAGGCAGCGGCCAGTACCCCTTGCAGCAGGGCAAAGCGGCCCATGCGGCCCAGGTCTTCCCAGTTGGCGGCCACCCAGCAGATCAAGCCCATGCCCAGCAGCACGGCGCCCAGCACGGCCACGCCACGCGGCAGCCAGTAGGCCAGGCGCGCCGGTTCGCGCTGGAAGCCGGCCACTTCCTGCAACTGCCGGGTTTGTTGGGCATCGAGCGCATAGTCCGAGGCGAGTTGGTACACGGCGAGGCGTAGATCCATCGTCTGCTTTCAGGTTAATTGGTCGTAAGAAAGCGTCAGCGCTCGACGCTGACGCCGCGCCAGAAGGCGACGTGGCCGGCAATTTGCTTGGCGGCATCCTTGGGCTGGGGGTAATACCAGGCCGCGTTGGCATTCGTCTGGCCATCGACGACGAGGTCGTAATAGCTGGCCGTGCCCTTCCACGGGCAGATGCTCGTGTGGCTGCTGGGACGCAGGTATTCCTGCGTCACGGTAGCTAAAGGAAAATATACATTGTTTTCAACGACTTGCACCTGCGCATCGGTGGCTTGCGCGATGACGGCGCCATTCCAGCTGGCTGTTGGCATTTGACTATCCTCCTTCTGCGCCGAGTGTAGCGCAAAAAGTCCGCCACGGCGCGCGCCATTGGCGCCCCGCTCAAGCGCCGGCGATGATCTGGCGCAAGGCTTGTTCGAACACTTCGGGAGGTTGGCCGCCGGAAATCAGGTGGCGCTCGTTGATGATGACGGCGGGCACCGAATTGATGCCGTTCTGCTGGTAGAACTGTTCCTGCGCGCGCACCTCGTCCGCATACGCGCCGGAGGACAGCACCTCGGCCGCTTTCGCGCTATCGAGCCCCACCTTGCCGGCCACGGCCAGCAGCACCGCGTGCGAGGACGGATCCTGTCCCTGCGTGAAATACGCATCGAACAGCGCCATTTTCAATGCCTTCTGGCGCCCTTCCAGCCCGGCCCAGCGCAGCAGACGATGCGCGTCAAACGTGTTGTAGATGCGGCCGCGCTTGTCCATGGCAAAGGTAAAGCCCAGCTGCTCGCCGCGCGCGCGGATCGCTTCGCGCGACTGCGCCATCTGTTCCGGGGTGGAGCCGTATTTGCGGGCGATGTGTTCGCCGACATCCTCGCCTTCGGGCGGCATGTTGGCGTTCAGCTCAAAGGGCTGGAAGTGGATGTCGGCCTGGACGGTGCCTTGCAGCGTGTCCAGCGCCTGCTCCAGCGATTTCAGGCCGACCACGCACCAGGGGCAGGAAACGTCGGACACGAAATCGATACGGATGGGGGTGGGAGTGGCGGAGGAGGTGGGGACAGTCATGGTGGGCAGCCTTTGCGCGAGTCGGTGGCGGCCGCACCGCGCGGCGCCGCAAGCACAGCATATGCGTGCGGGCCGCGGGAAATCAAGCGCTTACTTCTTCTTGACGGGCGCCTTGACCGCATCCTTCTTGCCGCCGATCTTGCTTTCCTTGCCAGAAAGCAAGTTCGCGATGTTCTGGCTGTGGCGGTAAGCCAGCAGCACGCTCATGACGATGACGGCCAGCAAGATGGGATCAACGCCGAACAGCAAGCCATAGTAAAACGGCGCAAACAGGGCCGCCACCAGGGCTGCCAGCGAGGAATAGCGGAAGGCATAAGCGATGATCAGCCAGGTGGCCAGAGTCGCCAGGCCCAGCCAGGGATTGATGCCCAGCAACACACCAAGGGCCGTGGCCACACCCTTGCCGCCGACGAAGCGGAAGAACACGGGCCACAGATGGCCGAGGAAGACGGCGATGGCGACCAGGGCCACGGCCGTGTCGCCCACGCCCAGCGCAGCGGCAAAATGGTCGGCCAGGAACACGGCCAGCCAGCCCTTGGCGCCATCGCCCAGCAGGGTCATGATGGCGGCGCCCTTGTTGCCGCTACGCAGCACGTTGGTGGCGCCCGGATTTTTCGAGCCATAGGTGCGCGGATCGGCAATGCCGTAGACCTTGCTCATCACCACGGCAAACGATATCGAGCCGAGCAAGTAAGCGGCCACTGTCATTGCCACGGTTGTGATTACTGGATTCATTTCTTCCCTTTATTGTGTTTATTACACCAGCGTCGAGGCTGGCGCAGCAGAATATACACCAGCGTCCAGCCTACGGACAGGGTGGCGTCTGGTTTTCTTAATCCTGCAGCGCGCACTGCACGGGCTTGGCCTTGAGCAAGTCGAGCAATACCTGCGGCGCCAGCGAGACGAGGAAACCGCGCCGCCCGCCATTGATATAGATGCGCTCGAGCGCCAGGATGGATTGCTCCACGTACACGGGCATCGCCTTCTTCGTGCCGAAGGGCGAGGTGCCGCCGATCATGTAGCCGGAATGGCGCTGTGCCACTTCGGGCTTGCACGGCTCGACGGACTTGCAGCCGATGCCGCGCGCCAAATTCTTGGTCGACACCTTGCAATCGCCATGCATGAGCACGATCATCGGCTTGGCCGCCTCATCCTGCATCACCAGGGTCTTGATCACCGCGTGTTCGGGCACGTTCAATTCGCGCGCCGAGACGCTGGTGCCGCCGTGCTCCTCGTAGGGATACGGGTGTTCTTCAAAGGAAACTTGATGCTTGCGCAGCAACTGCGTCGCCTGGGTTTCGGAAATATGCTCTTTTTTAGCCATGCGTGATACGCTGATCGTTCAGTGAGGAGTCCTAATTATGCAGCAAGAAATCCGCTTTGCCACCTTCAATGTCTGCAACCTGGCCCCGGCCGGGGCAAAATTGTATGACAACCTGGAACCGTTGAGCCCCGCGCAATACGAAGCCAAGGCGGAATGGACGGCGCGGCAAATCGACCTGCTCGACGCCGACGTGATCGGTTTCCAGGAAATTTTCTCGCAAGCGGCCCTGCGCGACGTGCTGTCGCGCACGCGCCATTTCCGCGAAGCCACCCTGGCCGGCTACGATGCCATCGATGCTGCCGGACGCATGCTGCCCACGGTGGCGCTCGTGTCGCGGCTGCCGCTGGCGGGCGCCGGTGTTGCCTGGACGGATTTTCCGGCCGGCGTGGCCGCGTCCGCCGACGACAACGCCTGCCGCTTCGCCCGCGCCCCCCTGCATGTCCAGGTCATCTTGCCTGGCGGACAACTCACCGACGTGGTCGTTGTGCATTTGAAATCGCGCCGCCCCGACTACCGCCATGGCGACGGCAACGATGCGGCCGCCTACGCGCTGGCCAACCTGCGCTCGCTGCAGCGGCG
The DNA here is from genome assembly GCF_002002885.1 of Janthinobacterium sp. LM6. Classification (GTDB taxonomy): domain Bacteria; phylum Pseudomonadota; class Gammaproteobacteria; order Burkholderiales; family Burkholderiaceae_D; genus Janthinobacterium; species Janthinobacterium kumbetense. Next base: position 5,583,107 of record NZ_CP019510.1, read on the forward strand.
CGGCGCGGAAGCCGTGGCCCTGCGCGTGCTGGCAAGCGAACTGGGCCACAGCGGCCGTCCCCGCATCGTGCTGGGCGACTTCAACGACATCGCCAATGCCGTCACCACGGCCATCGTCATGGGGGCGGGCGCGCCGTGCGAAGCGGGTGCCGAGATGCGCGAACGCCTGTACGACTCCAACGCCATCCAGCAGCGCCAGGACGCCCTGCGCCACGTGGGCTACACGAATATCCACGACAGCGCCTACATGACGATCGATCACATCCTCGTATCCGAACACTTTCATCCCGCCTCGCCGCGCGCCATCGGCGTGCTGCAGGAAGTGACCTATCTCAACGACCATCTGCTGCTGGGCTTGCGGCACGCCTCCGACCATGGCCAGGTGCTGGCACGCATCAAGCTGCTGGGAAATATTGACTAACTCAGTCACTAATGCAGCAACTTCGCCTGCGCGCTGCCCTCCATCTGCGCGCTGGCATAGCGCCCCTGGTATTGCTGGCAGCCCTGCCCCCGCAGATACGCCAGCTGCTGCGCCGTTTCCACGCCTTCGGCGATCACCGTCAATTGCAGCTCGCGCGCCATGGCGATGATGGTGGCGGCCACGGCCGTGTCGGACTCGGTTGCCGCGCCGTCCGCCGCGGCGGGCAGGAACGAGGGGTCGATCTTGAGCTTATCCACCGGGTAATGGCGCAGATTGGCCAGGCGCGAATAGCCGGTGCCGAAGTCGTCGATGGCCAGCCTGGCGCCCAGCGCGCGCAGTTGCGCCAGCACGCCGGCCAGGCGCGCGCCGCCCTTCATCAGCAAGGACTCCGTCACTTCCAGTTCCAGGCAGCCGGCAGGCAAGCCCGACACGGCCAGCGCCTCTTGTACGCTGAGCAACAAGTTATTGTGCAGGCATTGCGCCGGCGACAGATTCACGGCCACGCGCCAGGCATGGCCCGCGTCGTGCCAGGCGCGCGCGCGCAGGCAGGCGTGGCGCAGCACCCAGTTGCCGATCGACACCATCAAGCCGCATTCCTCGGCCACGGCGATGAAGCGCTCGGGCGGCAGCACGCCCAGTTGCGGGTGGCGCCAGCGCAACAGCGCTTCGGCGCCGACGATTTGCCCGCTGGCGACATCGAGCGCAGGCTGGAATTCCAGCACGAATTCCTCGCGACCCAGCGCCTCGCGCAAGCCTTGCTCCAGGCTGGCCCGCTCGACGATTTGCGCATTCATCTCGGCATTGAAAAACTGGAAATTGTTGCGCCCGCTTTCCTTGGCGTGGTACATGGCAATGTCGGCGTTGTGCACGAGGGTATCGATATTGTCTCCATCGCTGGGAAAGATGGCCACGCCGATCGAAGTGGACACATGCAATTCGTATTCGCCCAGCTGATAGGGCTGCGTGACGGCATGCAGCAGGCTGGACGCCACGTGGGCCACCTGGTCGATGCCGCCCACCTCGGCCAGGATGATGACGAACTCGTCGCCGCCATGCCGGCTGACTGTGTCGACGCCGCGCACGCAGCGCACCAGGCGCCGCGCCACTTCCTTGAGCAGCAGGTCGCCCACGTGGTGGCCCATGCTGTCGTTGATGTGCTTGAAATGGTCGAGGTCCAGGTACAGGATGGCCAGCATGCTCAGCTTGCGCCGCGCGGCCGCCAGCGCCAGCGACAGCCGGTCCAGCAACAGCACCCGGTTCGGCAAGTCGGTGAGGAAATCGTGCTCGGCCAGGTGGCGCGTGTGCTCCTCGTTTTTCTTGCGCTCGCTGATATCGCTGAGGATGGCCAGGTAATTGCTCAATTGCCCCTGCGAGTCGCGGATGGCCGTCAGCGACAGCCAGGCCGGGTAGCGCGCGCCCGCCTTGCGCTGGCCCACGATATCGCCTTGCCAATATCCGTTGTCCCCGACTTCGTCCCACACGTGGTCGAAAAACGCCGGCGCGTCCGGTTCCGCGCCGTGCAGGACGAAGGGCTTGCCCAGCATGTCGTCCAGGCTATAGCCGCTGATCTCGCTGTACGCGGGATTCATGCTGACGACCCGCTGCTGCGGATCGAGCACGACGATGGCTTCGCGCGCATGCTCGACCACCTGCGCCGACAGGTACAGGGCGCGCTCGGCCAGTTTGCGCGAGGAAATATCCCGGATCACGGCGTAAAACAGATAGGTGTGGTCGAGCGTGACGGACGTGAGCAGCACCTCGCCCCAGAACAGCTCGCCCGCGCACGTCTGGTAGCGCCAGTCGTAGCGGCAGTTGCCGTCCGCGTGGGCCTGCCCCGCCAGTTGCGTGCCGCGCAACGCTGACAATTCGCCATCGGGCTGGCGCAACGGTGAAAAATCGCTGAGGCGGCGCCCCAGCAGCCGTGGCCGGTCTTCGCATTGAAACAGGACGATGGCGGCGGGATTCGCGTCGGCGATATGCTCGTCGCGCAGCAGCAAAATGGCGTCGGCGGATTTCTCGTACAGCTGGCGGAAATTGTCGCCCATCAGCAACAAGGCGCCCTGCGCCGCGCCATCCTGGCCGCTGGCCGTGATGTCGACGTCGATGCAGACCACTTGCCGCACTCGCCCGGACTGAATGACAGGAAACACGGTGGAACAGATGCAGCGCGGCGCGGCCCCATCGGCGCCGAGCTTCCACAGGCGCGCGCTGCGCGCCTTGCCGCTGTTCCACACGGCCGCCAGTTCGCCGGCAACCTCCTCGGCCAGGGTGGCATCCGGCAGCGAGGCGGCCACCCTGGCCCACGGCTGGCCCAGCGCCAGCTCGGCCGTCACGCCATACAGGCGCGCCGCACCCAAGCTCCAGTAGCGCACGATGCCATCGCGGTCGATGCCGCGCACGGCCAGGCCAGGTGCCTGCTCGACGGCGGCGACGATGATGGACAGCAAATCGAGCGCCTTGGCGGCCGCGCCCGCCTGCGGTTCGGCTGCGGCCAGCAAACGGCCCGGCGACGGGGCGGCTCCGGCAATCCGATCAGACATCAGCCCCCCGTGGCGCGGCTGCGCGGCAACCGGCGAGCGTATGGCCTGTCCGGTGGCGCAACCATCCCGACCATTCTTGCGCGCCGGCGAATCGGCTTCTTGAGGATGCGCAAGCATCGTGACGCGCACGGCGCCGATGCCGGCAGTGTCTTTGGTCGCCGTTTTTTGCATTCCAGCCCCGATTTTGTGCAATCTGTCGCACGGCGATGGCGGCCGGGCTTGACTCTTCCTAAAGTGGCAACATGCGCATCGCCGTGAACGGCTGCAGCGGCAGGCGTGTTGTCTGCGGCCGCCACGGTGATGCGCTACCCGAATTCCCCCGGCCAGCGACAGGCCGGGTCCGCACCGAGACCTGGCGCCGAGCCCCTGCGCCGCTCCTGACTAAAAATACCTATGAAAAACGAGACCCTGCCCCCCGCCTCTCCCCTTGCAGCCACGCGCCGCCGGCGCTGGCGCACCCCCGTGCTGATCCTGGTCGTGCTGGGCCTGGCCGGCGGCGGCTGGACGGTGATGCAATCGAAGCAGCAAGCCGCCAAGGCGGCCGAATTGCAAGCGAGCAAGAAGAAGGAGCAGGCCAAGACGCCCGTGCATGAACTGGCGCAGGGCGACGTAGCCGCCATCGCGGCGCGCGCGCTGGCAATCAGCTTGCCCCTGTCCGGCTCGCTGGCGCCCGTGACCCAGGCCACCATCAAGGCCAAGGTTTCCGGCGTGATCCAGGAAACGACCTTGCAGGAAGGCCAGCAAGTGGCGAATGGGCAAATCCTCGTGCGCCTGGATGCGGCCGACCTGCGCGCCCGCCTGACGCAGCAGCAAGCCATGCTCGACGAAGCGCAGGCGCGCCTGTCGATGGCGAGCAAAAACGAGGCCAATAGCCAGGCCTTGCTCAAGCAAAAATACATTTCGCAGACGGCCTACGACACGACGCAAAACTCGGTCGACCTGGCGCGCGCCAGCGTCAAGTCCGCCGCCGCCATGGTCGATATCGCCCGCATCGCGCTGGCCGATGCGGTGATCCGCGCGCCGATGGCCGGCATCGTCAGCAAGCGCCACCTGCAGGCCGGGGAAAAAGTCTCGCCCGACATGCCCGTCTACACCATCGTCAACCTGGCGCAGCTGACCCTGGAAGCGCCCGTGCCCAGCGCGGAAATCCCCCGCATCAAGCTGGGCCAGGACGTGCACTTCAAGGTCGACGGTTTCGGCGCGCGCGACTTCGCCGGCAAGGTCACGCGCATCAACCCCACCACCGAGAGCGGCTCGCGCGCCATGCTCGTCTACATCGCCGTCGACAATGGCGATGGCGCGCTGCGCGGCGGCATGTTCGCCAAGGGCAGCATCGTCACCGAGCGATCAATCGTGGCGCCGCTGGTGCCTCTGACGGCCGTGCGCAATGAAAAACAGGGTCCCGTCGTGTATGCGCTGGTGAACAACAAGGTGGTCGCCCAGCCCGTCACCCTGGGCCTGCGCAACGAGGATGAAGGCTATGCGGAAGTCAAATCCGGCCTGGTGTCGGGCGCGAAAGTCATCATCGCCAGGCTCGATGGCGTCAAACCGGGCCATGGCGTGACCTTCGCCGCACCCGCCGCCGCTACTGCGCCGGCAGCCGTGCTGGCACGGAAGGATTAAGCCATGTGGATGACCAAAGTCAGTATTCAAAATCCCGTCTTCGCCACCATGGTCATGGTGGCGCTGGTGGTGCTGGGCATCTTCTCCTACCGTGGCTTGGGCGTGGAAAGCATGCCCAGCGTGCAGTTCCCGTTCGCCGCCATTGAGGTGAACTACCCGGGCGCCTCGCCCGAAGCCGTGGAAAACGACATCACGCGCCCCATCGAGGACGCCGTCAACACCGTCAGCGGCATCAAGACCATCCGCGCCAACTCGTGGGAAGGACGCGCCGGCGTCTACCTGGAATTCGAGCTGTCGACGAACATGGACAAGGCCATGCAGGACTTGCGCGACAAGGTGGCCCTGGTGCGCCCGCGCTTCCCGAAGGAAGCCAAGGACCCGTTCATCGCCCGCGCCGAGGGCGACAACGAGCGCCCCATCGCCACCATCGTGCTGACCTCGACCGGGCATGACCTGCGCTCGCTGTCGACCATGACGGAACAGATCATCAGCAAGCGCTTCCAGGGCGTGGCCGGCGTGGGGCAAGTCAAGCTGCGCGGCCTGCGCGCGCGCCAGATCCTCATCAGCATGAAGCCGATCGAACTCAATGCCCAGGGCATCGGCGTCGATGAAGTGATCCGCGCCATCCAGGCGACGAATACCAATCTGCCGGCCGGATCCATCAGCCATGGCGCGGCCGAACAGCTGGTGCGCGTGGAAGGCAAGATCAAGGATGCGCGCGAATTCGGCAAGATCATCGTCGCGCGCCGCGCCGTCGGCCCCGTCTACCTGGATCAGGTGGCCACCGTCGTCGACGGCGAACAGGAAGAACTGTCGATTTCGCGCATGAACGGCCAGCAGGCCGTGACCATGGAAATCACCAAGGTGCAGGACGCCAACGTGGTCGAAGTGGGCACCGGCATCCTGAAAGTGGCGGCGGACCTGCAAAAGACGCTGCCGCCCGATATCACCCTGCGCGTGCTGGACGACGAATCGGAGCGCGTGCAAAGCCAGCTCGATAACGTCAAGCGCACCATCATCGAAGGCGCCGTGCTGACCATGGTGATCGTCTTCCTGTTCCTGCACTCGTGGCGTTCGACCATCATCACGGGCTTGACCCTGCCGATTTCCGTGCTGGCCAGCTTCATCGCCATGAAGGCCTTCGGCTTCACCCTGAACTTCCTTACGCTGATGGCGCTGTCGCTGTGCATCGGCCTGTTGATCGATGACGCCATCGTCGTGCGCGAAAACATCGTGCGCCACCTGGGCATGGGCAAGAACCACTACAAGGCGGCCAACGACGGCACCAATGAAATCGGCCTGGCCGTGATGGCCACCACGTTCGCCATCGTCGCCGTGTTCGTGCCCGTCGCCTTCATGGACGGCATCATCGGCCGCTTCTTCCTGCAGTTCGGTATCACCGTCGCCGTCGCCGTTCTCGTCTCCCTGTTCGTCAGCTTCACGCTCGACCCCATGCTGTCGTCCGTCTGGCGCGACCCCGTCAAGGACCGCTTCAAGTACGCGCCGTGGCTGGGCCGCTTCATGGCCTGGATCGAGACGGGCATCGACCGCCTGCATGTATGGTATGGCAAGGTGCTGGCTGTCGCTTTGCGCTGGCGCAAGACGACCCTGGCTACGGCCCTGGCCCTGTTCGCGGGCAGCCTGATGCTCGTGCCCATGATCGGCGGCGAGATGTTCCCGGAAACGGACCAGGGCTGGGTCAACCTGCGCTTCAAGACGCCTGTCGGCTCCAGCCTCGAATACACGGATACCAAGGTGCGCCAGATCGAAACGGCGCTGAAGGAATTCCCTGAAATCGACAGCCTGGTGGCCAATGTCGGCACGCAGGATGGGCGCAACACGGCCGAGGTGAACCTGAAGCTGACGGACATCAAGAAGCACAAGCGCCGCTCGCAGCAGGAGCTGGAAAAGCTGATCCGCGAACGCCTGGCGCCGATTGCCGGCATCACCCTGTCCGTCGGCCAGCGCCCCATCTTCATCGCCATCCTCGGCACGGATGAAGGCAAGCTCGATGCCGTGGCGCACACCCTGATGGACAAGATGCGCGGCATCAAGGGCCTGGCCGACATGGAATACAGCCAGGAAGGCGCCAATCCATCGACCACCGTGAAGATCAACAATGAACTGGCCAGCGACCTGGGTCTGTCGGTGCAGCAGATCGGCAATGCCCTGCGGCCTTTTGTTGCGGGCGACACGGTCAGCCACTGGCTGGCCAGCGACGGGCAAAACTATGACGTCAACGTGCAGCTGCCGAAATCGGGCCGCCAGAAAGTGGCCGACCTGGCCGACCTGTCGCTGGCGTCCAGCAAGCTTGATGCGAACGGCAAGCCCGTCATGATCCCGCTGCGCCAGGTGGTCGACTTCGTGCCGTCATCGAGCCCGCAAGTGCTGAAACGCCAGGCCTTGCAGCGCCGCGTCGCCATCTATGCGGGCACGCAGGGCCGCCCTGCAGGCGATGTCGACGCCGACGTGCAGAAGGCCATCAAGTCCATCGACCTGCCGCCCGGCGTGCGCTTCGACGTGGCCGGCAATGCGCAGCAGATGGCCGAAACCATGGGCGGCGCGATGATGGCGCTGGGGATCGCCGTGATCTTCATCTACCTGGTGCTGGCGTCGCAGTTCGGCAGCTTCCTGCAGCCGATCGCCATCATGGTGTCCCTGCCGCTGTCCCTGATCGGCGTGCTGGCCGCCCTGCTGATCACGGGCAGCACCCTGAACATTTTCTCCGTGATCGGCTTCATCATGCTCATGGGGCTGGTGACCAAGAACGCGATCTTGCTGGTGGACTTCACCAACCAGCGCCAGCGCGAAGGACTGGGCCAGTTCGAGGCGCTGATGGAAGCGGGGCAAGTGCGTTTGCGCCCCATCCTGATGACGACCCTGGCGATGGTCTTCGGCATGCTGCCGATGGCCATCGGCATGGGCGACGGCGGCGAATCGCAGGCGCCGATGGGCCGCGCCGTCATCGGCGGCGTGATCACCTCGACCTTGCTGACCTTGGTGGTGGTGCCCGTCGCCTACACCTACCTCGACAGCCTGGGCAAGCGCGCCGCGCGCTTTTTCGGCGGCGGCGAGCATGCGCATGCCGAATCCGCCGACGACGGCAAGGCACACGCCCACTGATTGACCGGTCGCCTTCACCGTCCCCGCATTGGCGGGGACGACGCGGCGGCTTCCTGAAGAGAGCTTCAGTTGACCAAAGCTGCCCCACTGGCTAGACTGTCCCCGTTATCAATGATATGGAGTGACTCGTGGGTGCTTGTTCCAGTGACAGTAGTCGATTGACCATCGGCGATCGGCCTTAGGCAAGACGCGCGCATTCCGCCCGCCCTGCCCATGGCAAGGTGCGGTTTTATCAGCGGCAGTACTCTCTCGCCGCCACTTCCCTCCTCATCGTTCCACCGTTATCGTCTGCTGCCCCGTTTCGGGGCGAATTGTCTTCGCCCCTGCACTCGCCTGTTCCTCCCCAGCCGGGAGAAACTGATGGTGGTATTTGATTTTGCGCTGCGCGTTGCCGCGGCATTGACCCTGGGCGCCATGATCGGCGCCGAACGCCAGCTGCGCCAGCGCATGGCGGGCTTGCGCACGAACGCGCTGGTCTCCGTCGGCGCCTCGCTGTTCGTGATGGTTTCCGTGCTCGAAGGCGATGCCTCTGGCCATATGCGCATCGCCGCGCAGGTGGTGTCCGGCATCGGCTTCCTGGGCGCCGGCGTCATCATGCGCGAAGGCATGACGGTGCGCGGCCTGAACACGGCGGCCACCCTGTGGTGCTCGGCCGCCATCGGCATCCTGTGCGGCCTGGGCTTCGCACTGGAAGCGGCCATCGGCACGGGCTTCGTGCTGATCGCCAACCTGGTGCTGCGCCACCTGGCGCAACGCATCAACGCGCACGGCAGCGAAGCGGGCATCGAGACGGAAAGCATCTACCGCGTGACGGCCGTGTGCGAGGCGGAGCAGGAAGTCCAGGTGCGCAAGCTGATGCTGCGCTTGATCAGCGGCATGCCGGCGCTGATGCTGCAATCCTTGCACAGCGAGGATGCCGCGCAGGCCGGGCGCATCGAAGTGCGGGCCGACCTGCTCACGCCCCTGTCCAGTCTGGGATTGCTGGAACAGATCGTCAGCCAGGTCAGCCTGGAAGGCAGCGTCTCGGCCGTGCGCTGGGCGCTGGTGAACAACGCGGAATTTGTCGCCGAACGGGGAGTGTGATGATGAAAAAATTCTTCCATTGGTTCGCCCGGCGCGGTCCGGCTATCGCCACCTACCGCCTGACCGTCACCTGCCCGGCGGCGCAGGCCGACCACGTGGTGCGCCTGCTGCTGGCCGAACTCAAAGGCGCGGGCCTGGCGCCGTCGCAAATGCTGCGCAGCTGGGACGCGGCCAGGCAGGTGGTGCAACTGATCGCCACGGTGCTGTGCCAGGCCGTGCAGCGCGCCGTGCTGGTGCGCTTCGTCAACCGTGCGGGCGCCTGGCCGCAAGTACGACAAGTGCGCTGGGAAGGCGTCGCACCGTCAATCTAAGGCGGGCAGGCGCATGAGGAACAGCGCGCCGCCTTGCGGGCGGTTCCGCGCCTCGATGCTGCCGCCGTATGCGTGCACGATGGCTTGCGACAGGGCCAGGCCCAGGCCGAAACCGGGTGCCTCGCCCGCGCGCGCCTGGGCGCCACGGTAAAAGCGCTCGAACAGATGCGGCAAGTCTTCCACGCCGATACCCGGTCCCGCATCGGCCACGCCGACGATCGCATGCGCGCCATCGCGCGCCACGTGCACGCTGATGCTGGTTCCGGGCGGCGAAAACTTCACGGCGTTATCCAGCAGATTGGCCAGCACCAAGTCCACGGGGCCGGCCGCCACGCGCGCGTGCACGGCCACGCTGTCATCGAAGACGATGCGGATGCCGCGCTGCGCCGCCGGCTTTTCCAGCCGCTGCGCAGCCGCCCGCACGAGCGGATTGAGTTCGATGGTTTCCACGGCATTGCGCTCCTGCCCCACGTCCAGGCGCGTGAGCATCAGGAGTTCTTCCACCAGGGTCGTCAGGCGCTGCACTTCATCGAGGCAGGACGCCAGCGCGTCGACATACTCGGGCGACTCGCGCGGGCGGCGCAGGGTGATTTCGATTTCCGTGCGCAGGCGCGACAGGGGCGAGCGCAGTTCGTGCGAAGCGTCGGCCGTGAAGCGGCGCTGCGCATCGTAGCCGTGTTCCAGGCGGTCCAGCATGGCGTTCAGGGTATCGACCAGGCGGCCGATCTCGTCCTGCGTGCCGGGATGGGGCAGGCGCTGGTGCAGGCTGGCTTCGCCGATCGAATGCGCCTGGTCGACCACGTCGTCGATGGCGCCCAGCACGCGGCGCGTGAGCATTTCGCCGGCCAGCCCCACGGCCGCCAGCAAGGCCAGCGCCATGGCGCCAAACAGCACGGTGGCCGCGGCCAGCACGTGATTCGTGTCGTCGAGCGAACCGGCCACCTGCACCGCCAGGCGCGAACCGGACGAGGGCACGGGAATCGAGATCATGCGCAGCGGCTCTTCGCCGAACTTCGGCAGGGTTTCGAAGACGGTCTCGCCGGCCGCCAGGCGCGCCAGCAGGGCGGCCGACGCCGGCAGCTGCGCCGCCTCCAGGTTGCGGCTGCGCGCCAGCACGCGCCCCTCGCCATCGATGATCTGCACCAGGCGGTCCAGCCGCGTCAACGACGGCGGCGCCAGGCCAGGCGCCACCTCGTGCACCTGCACGGGCTGGCGCGGCGCGGCCGGCAGCATGGCCATTTCCGTTTCGGCCAGCGCCAGCAGGGCCGCATCGAGCTGGCCATGCACGGCGCGCGACAAGCCCCAGTAACCGGCCAGCGCCGTACAGGCGACGATGGCGAGGATGACGGCCAGGTGCACCAGCAGCAATCGCTTGCGAAAACTAGCCACCATTGTTTTCCGCCAGGCGGAAGCCGCGTCCGCGCACCGTGTGGATCAATGGCGGCAAGCCCGGCGCATCGACTTTTCCCCGCAGGTTGCGCACGTGGACATCAATCAGGTTATCGATGCCGATCAGGTCCGCCTGCCATATCTGCTCGGCCAGGCGCGCGCGGCTGACCACCTCGCCCGCCTGGCGCAGCAGGATCAATAAAATCGCATATTCCTTGGGTGTCAGCACCAGCGGCGCGCCGGCCCGCGTCGCCTGGTGGCTGACGGGATCGAGCGTCAGGTCGGCCAGCGCCAGCACCAGCGGACGGCTGATGTCGGAGCGGCGCAGCAAGGCGCGGATGCGCGCCAGCAGCTCCTCGAATTCGAACGGTTTGGTCAGGTAATCGTCGGCGCCCGTATTCAGGCCCGCCACCCGGTCGGCCGTGGCGTCGCGCGCCGTGAGCATCAGCACGGGCGTCTGGATGCCGCGCGCGCGCAAGTCGCGGCAAAAATCGATGCCTTGCTTGCCCGGCAACATCCAGTCCAGCACGATCACGTCGTAGTCGATGGCATAGCTTTCGTCCTCGCCCTCTTCCGCGCTGTGCGCCACGTCGACGACAAAGCCTTCTTCCTGCAAGCCGCGCGCCAGCAGGCGCGCCGCCTTGCGGTCATCTTCCACCAGAAGGATTCTCATGCCTGCCTTTCGCATTGCGCCGTGTTTTCCATGCTGGCATTTTACCGCGCTCCACCGCGCGCGCACGGAACCTGAAGAATGATTCAGGCGTTCTTGGGCGCTTCTTCAGGAGCACATTGCTATGCTTTTCCGGCGCTGTCATACCGCTGCCCGCGCTCCCCTCTGACCGCCCGCCTGGGCACGGCATCCACGCATGCCCCATCACCATCAATAACAAGGAAACACGGGATGAACACGACCACCCGCAACGCCCTGGGCGCCAGCTGCGCCCTCGCTCTAGCCTGCTCGGCCCTGGCCGGCTGCGCCAAACCGACGGCGGCAGCCACGCCGCCCGTCCAATCGATGCATCTGGACGACGGCAGCATCGCCGTCGACAAGATGTCGCCGCTGCGCCAGCGCCTGCAGATCGCCGCCGTGCAAGAACAGGAGATCGCCACGCAGACGGAGGCGCCGGGCAGCATCGAAGCGATGCCGGAAAAACTGGTGAAGATCACGCCGCCCCTGGCCGGACGCATCACGCGCTTGCAGCGCGCGCTGGGCGACAGCGTGAAGGCGGGCGACCCGCTGTTCACCCTGGACTCGGCGGAACTGAGTGCCGCCTACGCGGACGACAGCAAGGCGAAGTCCGCCCTGCTGCAGGCGCGCCAGGAACTGGAGCGTCAGAAAACCCTGTTCGAGGCGGAAATCGCCGCGCGCAAGGAGTACGAAGCAGCCCAGGCGGCCTTTGTGCAGGCGGGCAGCGACGCCCAGGCCAGCGCCGACAAGCTGGCCCAGTACGGCGCCGGCGCGCGCGGTTCGCGCCGCGACTACGTGCTGCGTTCGCCCATCGCCGGCACCGTGATCGCCATGGACGGCGCCCAGGGCGGCTACTGGAACGATATCAACGCGCCCGTCATGACGGTGGCGGATCTCTCCACCGTGTGGCTGTCGGCGAATGTCGCCGAGAGGGACCTGGCGCAGGTGGCCGTGGGACAAAAGACCCGCATCAAGGTCGACGCCTGGCCCGGCAAGGATTTTGAAGGCAAGGTCGCATATGTGGGCGCCGTGCTCGATCCCGAGACGCGCACGGTGCAAGTACGCGTGGCCATCGACAACCGCGCCGGCGCCTTCAAGCCGGGGATGTTCGCTCATGCGGGATTCGCTGGCGCCAGCCGCCGCGCCCTCCTCGTGCCCGCGGCGGCCGTGCTGCAAAGCGGGCTGTCGACCCGCGTGATGGTCGAGCGCAGCGCGCTGGTATTCACGCCGCGCACGGTGGAAGTGGGCGCCAGCCATGGAGACCAGGTGGAAATCGTCTCCGGCCTGAAGGCAGGCGAGCGCATCGTCGTCAAGGAAGGAGTGCTGCTCAATGATTGACCGTTTCATCGCCACCTGCTGCCAGCGGCGCGGCATCGTCTGGCTGGTACTGCTGTTCGTCGCCGCCTACGGCGTGTATTGCTGGAAGCAGCTGCCCATCGAAGCCTATCCCGACATCGCCGACGTCACCTCGCAAATCGTCACGCAGGTGCCGGGCCTGGGCGCCGAGGAAATCGAGCAGCAGATCACCATCCCGCTCGAGCGCGCCCTGCTGGGCACGCCCGGCATGCACGTTCTGCGCACGCGCAGCCTGTTCGCGCTGTCGCTGATCACGGTGGTGTTCGAAGATGGCAGCGACGGCTATTTCACGCGCGAACGGCTGCAGGAACGCCTCGCCAGCGTGAACCTGCCGTACGACGCCAAGCCGGGCCTCGATCCCTACACCTCGCCGACGGGCGAAATCTACCGCTACACGCTGGAATCGAAGTCGCGCAGCCTGCGCGAACTGTCGGAGCTGCAATTCTGGACCGTGATCCCGCGCCTGCAGCAAGTGCGCGGCGTGGCGGACGTGAGCAATTTCGGCGGTTTGACCACGCAGTTCATGCTGGAACTCGACCCCGCAAAACTGGACAGCTACGGCTTTTCGCTGGCGCAGGTGAAGGACGCCATCAACGCCAACAACATCAGCGGCGGCGGCAGCGTCATCGACCGCGGCCAGCAATCGTACGTGGTGCGCGGCGTGGGCTTGCTGCATTCGCTCGATGACATGGGCAACGTCGTCGTGAGCAGCAAGGATGGCGTGCCCGTGCTGGTGAAAGACCTGGGCAAACTCGCTTACGGCAACGTCGAGCGGCGCGGCATCCTCGGCAAGGACGACAATCCCGACACCATCGAAGGCATCACCCTGCTGCTGAAGGACTTCAATCCGTCCGAAGCGCTGGCCGGCATCCATGCTGCCGTGGACGACCTGAACGCCAACGTGCTGCCGAAGGACGTGAAAGTCGTGCCCTACCTGGACCGCAGCTCGCTGATCGACGCCACCCTGCATACGGTGGGATTTACCCTGGGCGAAGGCATGCTGCTGGTCGCCCTCGTGCTCCTGCTGTATCTGGGCAGCCCGCGCGCGGCCGCCATCGTCGCGCTGACGATTCCGCTGGCCCTGCTGATCGCCTTCATCTTCATGCACCACTTTAAAATTCCCGCCAATTTGCTATCCTTGGGGGCGATCGACTTCGGCATCCTCGTCGACGGTTCCGTGGTGGTGCTGGAAAACCTGCTGCGCCGCCGCGAACGGGACCAGGAACGGCCCCTGACCCTGCAGGATGCCATCGAGGCAACCCTGCAGGTGGCGCGCCCCATCATGTTCGGCATGGCCGTCATCATCGCCGCTTATTTACCCCTGTTCGCCTTCCAGCGCATCGAATACAAACTGTTCTCGCCCATGGCGTATGCGGTGGGCGCGGCGCTGGTGGGTGCGCTGGTGGTGGCGCTGGTACTGATCCCGGGCCTGGCCTGGCTGGCCCTGCGCAAACCGCGCCGCACCTTCCATAACCGCGCGCTGGACAAGCTGGCGGGCGCGTACGGCCGCTTCCTCGAACGCATGGTGGGCAAGAAGCGCTGGGTGGCGATGGTGTGCGCCGCGTCGCTGGCGGGTCTGGCCCTGCTGGGCGGCAGCATCGGCCGCGATTTTTTACCCTACCTCGATGAGGGTTCGCTGTGGCTACAGGTGCAGATGCCGCCCGGGATCACCCTGGACAAGGCGTCCGAGATGGCCAGCGAACTGCGGCGCGCCGCGCTGGAATTCCCGGAAGTGTCGACCATCGTCACGCAGACGGGGCGCAACGACGACGGCACCGATTACTGGACGCCGTCGCACATCGAAGCGAGCGTGGGCCTACACCCGTACAAGAGCTGGAAGTCGGGCATGAACAAGCAGCAGTTGATCGCCAACATGAACGCGCGCTTCGCCAGCATGCCCGGCGTCACGGTGGCTTTCATGCAGCCGATGATCGACGGCGTGCAGGATAAATTGTCGGGCGCGCACAGCGACCTGACGGTGAAAATCTTCGGCAGCGACCTCGATGAAGTGCGCGGCATCGCCGGCAAGGTGGCCAACGTCCTGAAAACCGTCCCTGGCGCCTCCGACGTGGCGGTGGACGTGGAGCCGCCGCTGCCCAACCTGAAGGTGGAACTGGACAGGGCAAAAGCGGCACGCTACGGCATCAACGCGGCCGACGTGGCCGACCTGATTGCCACCGGCATCGGCGGCGCACCCATCGGCCAGGTGTACGTCGGCGAGAAAAGCTACGACATCGCCGTGCGCTTCCCGCCGGCCACGCGTTCCAGCCCGGACGCCATCGCCAACTTGAAGCTCAACGCCGCCAACGGCGCGAGGATTCCGCTGGCGCAGGTGGCCACCATCAGCACCACCTCGGGCGAAAGCGTGATCGTGCGCGAAATGGGACGGCGCCACATCATCGTGCGCCTGAATGCCCGCGGGCGCGACCTGGCAGGCTTCCTGGCCGAAGCGCGCCCGCTGGTGGCGCAAACCGTAGCCGACGAACACCAGCGCATCAGCGTCGAATGGGGCGGCCAGTTCGAAAACCTGCAGCGCGCGCAAAGCCGTTTGGCGCTGATCCTGCCGATGACCCTGGGCGCCATGTTCCTGCTGCTGTTTGGCCAGTTCCGCAACCTGCGCCAGCCCGCGCTGGTCTTGCTGGCCGTGCCGCTGGCCATGCTCGGTGGCCTGGCCGCGCTGCACCTGCGCGGCATGACCTTGAACGTGTCGAGCGCCGTCGGCTTCATCGCCCTGTTCGGCGTGGCCGTCCTGAATGCCGTGCTGATGCTGGCGCAGATCAACCGCTTGCGCAGCGACGAGGGGAAAAGCTTGCGCGAGGCGGTGCTCGAAGGCGCGCGCGACCGCATGCGTCCCGTGCTGATGACGGCCACGGTGGCCGCCCTGGGGCTGACGCCGGCCATGCTGGCAACGGGCCTGGGCAGCGACGTGCAGCGCCCGCTGGCTACCGTCGTGGTGGGCGGCCTGGTGACGGCGACCGCACTGACCTTGCTGCTGTTGCCAGCCCTGTATTACCTGATCGAGGCGCACCTGCAAAAACGCCGGATCGACACCGAAGGAGAGACCCCATGACACGTATTAATGTACTGCTGGCAGCCTGGCTGATCGCCACCGGCGCCAGTGCCGCGCCCTTGAGCTTTGAAACCTATCTGTCCGCCGTGGAAAGCCACAGCCTGGAACTGCAGGCGCAGCAGGAAGACATCGTCTCGGCCAAGGCCGGCATCGGCATCGCCGGCCTGCGTCCCGATCCCGAATTCACCCTGGGCGCCACGCGCGAGACCGTGCGCAGCGTCGAACACCGTCCCATCACGTGGAATCCGGCCATCAGCATGGCCATCGAGACGGGCGGCAAGCGCGCCGCGCGCTTGAAGGCGGCGCACAGCCATGTCGCGCTGGCCGAGGAAACGGTGGCCGGTTTCAGGAGCGAACTGTATGGCACGGCCGCCGCCGCGTTCACGGAAGCGTGCCGCACGCGCGAAGTCCTCGCGCGCAAGGAGCAGACCATGGCGGCCCTGTCGAAAGTCGTCGACGCGAATGCCGTGCGGCGCAAGGCGGGCGACGTGGGCGGCATCGAGCTGCTGCAGTCGCGCGTGGAACGCGACCAGTTCCAGGCCGAGCTGGCGCAGGCGCGCAGCGAGGCGGACAGCGCCATGTTGAATTTGTCGCCGCCGCTGGGGCGCCAGTTCGACGCACTGTTTCCTGACGCGCAGCTGGGCTGCGACCTCGCCGCGTATGCCGACCAGGATGCCAGCGTGCTGGCGCCGCAGGCGCTCGAGGCCCGCAGCGATGTGCGCATCGCCCGCGCCACGCTGGACAACCTGCGCGACGGTGCGGCGCTGGTGCGCGCCAACCGCGCCGTCGACCCGACCGTAACCGTAGGCCTGGCCGCCACGCGCGGCTACCATGACGGCATCGACGCTGGCGGCAATCCCGTCGATGGCGCGTCCCGTTCCCGCGCGCTGTCCCTCTCGCTGGCAATCCCAATTCCCCTGTCGCGGCGCGACACGGGCGACGTGGTGCAGGCGGAATCAAGTGTGACGCAGGCGATGCTGGCCCTGCGCCAGGCGGAACTGACGGCGGAAACGCAGGTGCGCACGGCGCAGCGGCAGCTGCATGCGGCGCAGGACAGACTGGCACGCTACCGCGACGGCGTGCTGGTCGATGCGCAAAAGGTGGTCGACGGCATGCGCCTGTCCTACGTCAAAGGCAATGCCTCGCTGCTGGAATGGCTGGCGGCGCAGCGTTCGGCCGATGAGGCGTATCAGGGTTATGTGCAGGCGCGCGCCGATGCGGCCATTGCCAGCACGCAGCTGCAACTGGCGCTTGGCCAGCGGCCACGCTTGTAGCGGAGGAAGGGAAAACGGGGAGATACCGGCGCGGCGATGCCGCACCGGTCGTCAGGAACGGGGAGTTACTGGGGCTGGGCGGGGGCGTCGCCTTCGGCGGCCGGATCTGCGTCGACGTCGGCGTCGTCCGCTTCCGGCTCATCGCCTTCGCCGCCGTCGGCCGGCTTCGGATTGTTCTTCGCTTCCAGCTTGCGTCTGGCTTTTTCCTCGGCTTTCTTCTTCTTTTCCAGCTCTTTTTGCCGTTTTTCGTATTGGAAATTTGTCTTGGCCATTTACTACCTCTTTAGTTTTTTATTGTTACAGATAAGCACATAGGGCACATTATGACGCAGTTGGAGCAAATACAAAATTTTTAGCCGCGCGGATGATGCTGCGCATGCAGCAGTTTCAGCCGTTCGCGCGCCACATGCGTGTAAATCTGCGTGGTGGAAATATCGGAGTGCCCCAGTAACAATTGCACAACACGCAAGTCCGCGCCATGGTTGAGCAAATGCGTGGCAAATGCGTGGCGCAAGGTATGCGGCGACAGCGGCGCCGTGATGCCCGCGTTCAGCGCGTGTTTCTTGATGATGACCCAGAACATTTGCCGCGTCATGGCGCCGCCGCGCCGCGTGACGAACAGCGCGTCGTCCATCTGCCCGTCGAGGATGACGCCGCGCGCTTCCTTCAGGTAACGCTCGACCCACAGCCGCGCCTGCTCTCCGAACGGCACCAGGCGCGTCTTGCTGCCCTTGCCCGTGATGCGCAGCACGCCATCGTTCAGGCTCAGCTCGACCGATTTCAAGTCCACCAGCTCCGACACGCGCAAGCCGCTCGCATACATGAGTTCGAGCATCGTGCGTTCGCGCAGGCCCAGCGGCGTGCTCACGTCGGGTGCCGCCAGCAAGGCTTCCACCTGCGCTTCACTCAAGGTGTGCACGAAGCGCGCCGGCTGCTTGGCCGACACCATCTTCAGGCACGGATCGGCGGCGATATGCTTGTGCCGCAAGGCCAGCTGGTAAAAGCGCTTGAGCACGGACAAGCGCCGGTTCGACGATGTCGCCTTGCTCTCGTCGTGGCGGGCGGCGAAATACGCCTCGATATCGGCCGTGGACACCTCGTACAGGCCCTCGCGCCCGGGCCGCGCCACTTCCAGCCAGCGCGAAAACAAGCGCATGTCGCGCCGGTAGGCGTCCAGCGAGTTTTTCGACAAGCCGTCTTCCAGCCACAGGCTGTCGCAGAATTCATCGATCAGGGTGGCGTTGTCGGGCGCCAGCAGGCTGCTCATCATCGGTACGCTTCCACGCCTTCATGCGCCAGCAGCCAGCGCTTGACGCCCAGGTGAAAGCCCGTCGCATCGTCGTGGTGGGCGAAGCCGCCCAGGCCGCCAGCGGCCGTCACGCGGTGGCAGGGAATCACCACAGGAAACCAGTTGGCGCCGCAGGCCTGGCCCACGGCGCGCGGGGCCGAACCGATCAGCCGCGCCACGTCGCCATACGTGCGCACCTGGCCGCGCGGGATGCCGGCGATCGCCGCCCATACCCGTTGCTGGTAGGCGCTGCCCGCGTCTGCCAGCGGCAGGTCGAAGTCATAATCGGGATCAAGGAAATAGCGCGCCAGTTGCTGGCACGCCCGTTCGGAGACGGCATCCTGCGGCGCTTTCTCGTCGAAGTGCGGCGGCAAATACACCAGTTCGCGCAACTGGCCATCCTGCGCGCGCACGCCCATGGCGCCGAACGGCGCGGCCACGATGGCGCTGAACAGTTCACTGCCCTGTTGTTTTTTCATCTGCTGATCATTATTCAAGTGTGGCATATATGCAACCTGCCGGCGCCGGAAACAGCGCCACGGGAATTATGCACCGACTTTGGGCCTGCCGGCGGACGTTTCCCCCGCACGAAAAAAAAGCGCACCAGACGGTGCGCTTCAAATATTGCTTCACGTTCCCGGTCGTTTGGGTCCGCCGGTGCCGGCTTGTGGCCGCAGACAGCTATGACTCAACAACTTCTGTGAAACGTGTGTCTCCTCAATATATCCCCGGTATCAATACCGTTTTTATAGACCACTCCCCCACTAACTTTATTGCCAATTCTGTATTTCAGCCTTGCTACCTGGGCGTATATGCATATACGTGTTTCCCCTTAAGGCTGCCCATCATAGCGCATTTATTCGGCCGGATCGACTTTTTTTGCACCATGACGGGGACAACTGTTTTAGTTGTAAATTAAATTTGGCAGCCACAGCGAGATTTGTGGTACGTAAGTAATCAAGCCCAGGAAGGCCAGCATCGTCAGCAGCCATGGCATCACGGCCACAGTCAGCTCCGAGATGCCCATCTTGGTGATGCCGGACGCCACGTACAAGTTCAGTCCCACAGGCGGATGGCACATGCCGACCTCCATATTGACCACGATCAAGATGCCGAAGTGCACTGGGTCGATGCCCAGCTTCATGGCGACGGGGAACAGGATCGGCGCCATGATCAGCACGATGGACGACGGTTCCATGACGTTACCAGCCAACAGCAGCAGCACGTTGACCACCAGCAAGAAGCTGATCACGCCCAGGCCCTTGCCCGTAATCCATTCGGCCATCGCCTGCGGGATGTTTTCGCTGGTCATCAGGAACGAGAACAGCACGGCATTCGTGATGATGTACAACAGCATCGCCGACATGGCGGCCGAATCGAGCAAGACCTTGCCCACCTGCTTGATCTTCAAGTCCTTGTAGACGAAGACGGCGATGATGAAGGCATACACGGCGGCCATGGCGGCCGCTTCCGTCGGCGTGAACGCGCCCGAATAGATACCGCCCATGACGATGACGATCAGGAGCAGGCCCCAGGCGCTCTTCTTGAACGTGACGAAACGCTCGCCCCAGCTGGCCTTTTTCATGCGTGGATAATTGTGCTTGCGCGCCAAGAACCATGTGGTCAGGCCCAGCAGCATGGCCAGCATCATGCCGGGAATCACGCCCGCCATGAACAGCTTGCCCACCGAGGTATTCGTGCTGACGGAATACATCACCATCACGATCGATGGCGGTATCAAGATGCCCAGCGCGCCCGAGGTGGTGATGACGCCGGCGCCGAAACCGCGCGGATAGCCCTGCTTGACCATGGCCGGCAGGATGATGGAGCCGATCGCCACCACGGTGGCGGGGCTGGAGCCGGAGACGGCGGCAAACAGCGCGCAGGCCATCACGCCGGCCAGCGCCAGGCCGCCATGCCAGTGGCCGACCATGGAGCTGGCGAAGTTGATCATGCGCCGCGCCACCCCGCCATGCGTGAGGAAGTTGCCCGCCAAAATGAAGAACGGGATGGCCATGATCTCGAACTTCTCGATGCCCGTGAAAATCTTCAGGGCTACCGATTCGATGGGCACGCTGGTCATGGTGAACAGGAACGTCAATACCGTCAGGCCCAGCGAAATGGAAATCGGCATGCCGGTCAGCATCAGCGCCAGCAGCAACACAAAAATGATCAGCGCGTTCATGCCTTGGCTCCTTTTTCTTCAGCCGTCAATTCCTCTTCCAGCCCCTCGACATGCGAGTGGTCGTGTTTTGGCAAGGCGCCCGTCTTGATGAAATGCACCATCACTTGCAGGAAGCGGAAGCACATCAGATAGGAACCGAGCGGCACGGCCAGGTAAACCAGCCACATCGGCACTTCCATGTCGGCCGAGGTCTGGTCCGTGTGGCCGATCGACCACACGAAGCTGGCGCCCAGGGTCCCCACGACACCCGTAAACAGGGCACCGGCGGCCAGGCCAAAGACGATGAATCGGTCGCGCCAGCGCGGGTTCATGCGGTTGATCAAGACGTCGACGCCCACGTGGATGCCCGTGCGCACGCCGTACGCGGCGCCGAACTTGGCCATCCAGACGAACATGTAGATGCACAGTTCCTGGGCCCAGCTGGTATTGATTTGAATCAGGAAGTCTTGCACGACCGGTATCGGCAAGCCTGCCAGGTAGCGGTGCACGACCGCGACGAAGATGATGAAGGTGGCCGCGCCCATCAGGGTCGCGATCAGCCACTCTTCCAGGTGATCCAGAAATTTCATGGTGGACTTTCAAAGAATGCGGGTACACGGACTCCCGCGCAGGACGCGCAGGAGTCATTCGAGCGAGTGGCAGGGATGCCCTGCCTGGCGCACCAGGCGGTGCGCCAAAGCCTGCGCCTTACTTCGCGCTTTCCTTGTTGATGGCCGAGATCAGGTCCTTGCCGATGCGCGCTTCCATGGTCTTCTGCACGGGCGCCAGCGCCTTGCGCCACTCGGCCTGTTCCTGCACCGTCAGGGTATAGATCTGCGTCTTGCCCGCTTTCTTGATGGCGTCGAGAGCCTGGTCGTTGTCGCGCTGGGCGATGGCTTTTTCAAACGTGGTCGCCTCGCGCATGGCTTTTTCCAGCTGGCCGCGGATCTCGGGCGGCAGACCGTCCCAGAATTTCTTGTTGACGATGACGGCATAGCCCAGGTAGCCGTGGTTCGACACGGTCACGTGCTTTTGCACTTCATGCATCTTTTGCGTGTACATATTCGATGGCGGGTTTTCCGTGCCGTCGACCACGCCCGTCTGCAGCGCCTGATACACTTCCGAGAAGGCCAGCACCTGCGGGTTGGCGCCCAGCGCGCGCATTTGCGCGTCGAGCACCTTGGACGACTGGATGCGCATTTTCAGGCCCTTGAAGTCGGCCGGCGTGTGCAGCGGCTTGTTGGCCGACATCACCTTGAAGCCATTGTCCCAGTAGGCCAGGCCCGTGATACCCTTGGGTTCCAGTTTTTTCAGCAGGCTCTTGCCGATTTCGCCTTCGGTGACGTTGTACAGCGCCGTCTTGGTGGGGAAAATGTAGGGCAGGTCGAACGCTTCGAATTCCTTCACGCCCAGCGGGCCGAACTTGGCCAGCGACGGCGCCAGCATCTGCACGGCGCCCAGCTGCAGGGCTTCGAGTTCTTCCTTGTCCTTGTACAGCTGGCTGTTCGGGTACAGTTCGACCTTGACCTTGCCATTCGTGGCTTTTTCGGCCAGTTGCTTGAAGCGCTCGGCGGCCTGGCCTTTCGGCGTGTCGGTGGCCACGACGTGGCTGAACTTGATGACGATGGGGGCTTGCGCGTAAGCGTGAACGCCGGCGGTGGCGCCGATGGCCGCGCACAGCGCGACGAACATGGTTTTCATCTGCATTATTGTCTCCTGAGTGGTTTTTAAAAAACTTTATTATTTGTCTATTTGGATATTGTGCCAAAGAAACTGCCCCGGCTATTGTGGTTAACCACAATAGCCGGCTCCCGATAAGCCGCTACCCTGCCAGCCATGCCGACTTCCCCCACCTTTGCGCGCCGTTTCAAGCTGTCGAGCCCGATGCGCTGGCTGCTGCCCGTCATCCTGCTGCTGCTGTTCCTGTCCATCCTGTTCTGGCTGCCCTGGCAGGCGCGCCAGATGGAGAGCAACGAGCGCCAGGAGCAGCTGATCGCCGACACCCTGTGGGTGGAGCAGACCATCCGCTTCCAGCTGGCGCGCAACGAGGAAAGCCTGTTCAACCTGGGCGTGGACATTGCCAGCAGCTCCCTGTCGGCGGAAAAAGTGCACGAGCGGCTGCAGCAGATGCTGCGCAATGGCCGCGAACTGCAGCGCGTTCTCTGGCTCGACACCAGCGGCAAGGTGCTGGCCACTAGCGACAGCAACCTGCCGCACGCCCTGTCGTTTTCGCCCGCCTCGCTGACGGCGGCCGACAATGCGCGCCGCCTGCACCGGGGCCAATACGCCCAGCCTTCGCAGCAGACGGGCTTTCCCGACGCGCCGCCGGGCGCCATGCTGATGGATTACCACCAGCCCCTGTTCGATGGCCAGCGCTACGTGGGCAGCCTGGTGGCCACTTACCAGATCAGCAGCCTGCTCGATGAAATGGTGCCGTGGTGGTTCGCGCAGGATAACCAGATTTCGCTGATCGACCGCGACGACAAGGTGCTGGCGCGGCGCGCCGCAGCCGGTCCCGGCCACGGCGTGTACACGCACAAGCGCGCCCTCGACGTGCCCGGCGCCAGCATCACCCTGTTTACCGACAGCGTAAAAAGCCAGCCCAAGCTGCTGCCCAATCTGCTGGTCGGCTCCGTCATCGCCCTGTCGCTGGGTTTGCTATGGAGCTTGCTGGCCCTGTGGCGGCATATTTCGCGCCGCTTGGTGGCCGAAGGCGCGCTGCGCCAGCAGATGCTGTTTCGCACGGCGATGGAAAACTCGCTGGTGACGGGGATGCGCGCACGCGACCTGGAAGGAAGAGTCACCTACGTGAATCCCGCGTTTTGCCAGATCGTCGGCTATCCGCCCGAGGAAATCCTGGGACGGCTGCCGCCCATGCCTTACTGGGTGCCGGAGGCGCTGGAGGAATACCAGCAGCGCTTCGTCAAGGCCCTGGCAGGCAATCCCACGCCGCAGTTCGAAACCTATTTCCAGCGCCCGGACGGCACGCGCGTGCCCGTGCTGATCTTCGAAGCGCCGCTGGTGGACAAGAACGGCCAGCAGACGGGCTGGATGGGCTCCGTGCTCGACATCTCGGACCGCAAGCGCGTCGAGGAACTCAATCGCCAGCAGCAGGAAAAACTGCAAACGAGTTCGCGCCTGGCCACCATGGGCGAGCTGGCGTCGATGCTGGCGCATGAATTGAACCAGCCGCTGGCGGCCATTTCCAGCTACACGACAGGGGCCTTGAATTTGATCCGCAGGGCCATCGAGCATGAGGCCCCCGTCGATCCAGGCACCCTGAAACCGGCGCTGGAGCAGGCCAGCGCGCAGGCGCAGCGGGCCGGCCAAATCATCCGCAGCGTGCACGATTTCGTGCGCAAGAGCGAGCCGCAGCGCCAGGATATCGCCATCCGCACCCTGATCGACGGCATCCGCGCGCTGATCGACCTGCAGGCGCGCAAATACTATGTCACCATCCAGGAAGAGCTGCCGCCGGACCTGCCGCTGCTGCGCGCCGATCCCGTGATGATCGAGCAAGTGCTGCTGAACCTGACGCGCAACGCCATCGAGGCGATGCAGGATGCGGCGCCGGGACGGCGTATCATGCGCCTGCGGGCCAGCCACGATGCGCAGCAAGGCATGGTGACGGTGGACGTGATCGACCATGGCCACGGCATTGCGCAAGACGTGGCCGAGCGGCTGTTTTCGCCGTTTTTCTCGACCAAGTCCGAAGGCATGGGCATGGGCCTGAACATCTGCCGCACCGCCATCGAATTTCACGGCGGCGCGCTGACCTTCGGCGCCAACCCCGCTGGCGGTACGATCTTTACATTCAGCGTGCCGGCCGCGCCGCAAGCGCCGCACTCGCATTAACGAATAACGCATAACGACAATCCGGAGACACCATGCTGCACATCATTGACGACGAAGAGGTCGTACGCGACTCCCTGTCCTGGCTGGCCGCCTCGCGCAGCATCGAGGCGCGCAACTACGCCAGCGCCCAGCAATTTCTCGATAGCCTGGACGGCAGCTTCGACGCGGCCGGCGACTGCGTGCTGCTCGACGTGCGCATGCCCGACATGAACGGCATCGCCCTGTTCGACCAGCTGGTCAAGCGCGACCTGACGGCGCGCCTGCCCGTGATTTTCCTCACCGGCCACGGCGACGTGCCGATGGCCGTCGACAGCCTGAAACGGGGCGCCTTCGATTTCTTTGAAAAGCCGTTCAACGACAACGACCTGATGGACCGCGTGCAGCAGGGCCTGGCCAACTCGCGCCAGGCGGGCGAACTGGCCGCCGTGCACGCGCGCCTGGCCACCCTATCGACGCGCGAACGCGAAGTGCTGGACCTGATTTTGGCGGGGAAGATGAACAAGGTGGTGGCCGACAAGCTGGGCATCAGCATGCGCACCGTGGAAGTCCACCGCGCGCATATCTTCGACAAGATGCAGGTCAAGACGGCGGTGGAGCTGGCGGGGTTGTTGAAGTAGACTGAAATCCGGGGTCAGACCCCGGATTGAGGTTTCAAGTATCTAATCAGTCGTCGTGATGCTCATGGTGCTCTTCCACGCCATGCTTCCAGTAGCTGGCCACGTGCAGATGCTGCTTCGGCACCCCGGCATCAATGAAATGCCCGCGCAAGCCCTGCACCTGCGCATGCTCGCACGCCACCCACACATAGCCATCGCCATCCTGCGGCAAGGTGACCTGCGCCAATTCATCCAGCAGCAGCGGGCCCTTGCGGCCATTGCGCGCCACCCAGCGCACGTCCAGCTGCGCCGCGCACTCGAGCGCGATCTGCTCGCCGTCTTCGACGATCTCGATCACGGCCGTCGCGCGCGCCGTGGCCGGCAGCTGCTCCAGGCGGCGGGCAATGGCCGGCAAGGCCGTCTGGTCGCCCACCAGCACATACCAGTCGAAATCGAGCGGCACCAGCATGGAGCCGCGCGGCCCACCCACGCCCAGGGTCTGGCCGGGCGCGGCTTGCGCCGCCCAGCTGGCCGCGGGGCCGTCGCCATGCAGCACGAAGTCGATTTCCAGCTCACGCCGCGCCGCGTCGTAGCGGCGCGGCGTGTAGTTGCGGGCGATGGGACGCGCGCCTTCCCCATACTGGATGGGATTCGCGCCATTGCCCAGCACGGGAAACACAGGAGTGGTCTCGCCGGGGGCGGGGAAGAACAGCTTGACGTGGTCGTCGTGCGCCGGCGAGACAAAGCCATCCAGATCGTCGCCGGCCAGGGTGATGCGGCGCATGTGCGGCGTCAGCTGCTCGGTGCGCACGACGGTGAGCACGCGCAGTTTCAAGTCATGCCGCACGCGCTCGATGGCATGCGGACGTGGTGCTGCAGGTGATGCTGGTGAGGCAGTAGTCATTGCTTGTCCTTGTAAAGTGGGCTCAGTGGCCGTCGACGATGGCGTTCGCCGCCTGTTCCAGCACGGCGGAGACGCGCTCGGCTTCCGCGTCGCTCCAGCTGGTCTTGTTCAGCAAGAGCGCATGCTTGAGGGTGTGCATGGCCTGGCGCACGCGCTCGGGCAAGGCGTTTTTCGCCTGGACGCGGGCAAACATGTCGAGGCGGGCCAGGATGCCGTCCACCTGGGCGCGGTTTTCGTCGAGATACGCGCGGCCCAGGTCCGTGATCGTATAGAGCTTCTTGCCGCTGGCGCTTTCGGAGGACGTCACGTGGTCCTGCTCTTCCAGCAGGGTCAGGGTCGGATACACGGCGCCCGGGCTGGGCGCATAGGCGCCGCCGCAACGCTCTTCGATGGCCTTGATGATTTCATAGCCGTGACGGGGGCTGATCTCGATCAGCGCCAGCACGATCAGCGGCAGGTCCCCGCGGCCGAAGACGCGCTCGGCCCGTTCGCCGCGCCCGCCCCGGCCACCGGGGCCGCCATGGCCCATGCCGTCGCCGCGCTCGTCGAAGCCGCGCGGGCCGCGGCCGTGTGTGAAATAGTCATGGCGGTGTTCGCCATGGTGGTGATGCTGGCCGCAATGGCCGTGATGATGCTGATGGCCATGATGGCCGTGTTCTGCGTGGTGTGAGTTTCTCATGTTTTCTCTTTAAAGATATATCGTTAGTAGGCATCGACATTTTATAACGATATATCGATAAATCAAGGAGAAATTTGTTATGCTCGTCTTTCCGCAATCGACACGCCGATGCCATGCCTGAAAAAACCGTCGCTGAAAAAATGTATGTGAAAAATGCCAAGGCCCTGGCCGTGCTCAATGACGGCGGCGGGCACGATGCCCTGCTGGCGCAGCTGCCGGCGGAGCGGCGGGCGAGTGAAGGGGAAAGCGCCGACTGGCTATTGCTGTTCGCGCGCAGCCGCGCGGAACTGGAACAGTTCCTGCCGGCGGCGCAGGCGCGCCTGGCGCCCGGCGGTGCGGTCTGGGTGGCGTACCGCAAGGGTGGAATCAAAGCGGGCAGCGATATCCACCGCGATGATATCCGCGACTTTGCGCAAACCATGGGACTCGACAGCGTGGCGATGGTCGCCATCGATAGTGAGTGGTCGGCGCTGCGCCTGAAGCAGGTTTAAACGCAGTTATAAACGCAGGTCAAGCGATGCCGTGCAGCGCCAGCGCCCATTCGACGTGTTCGCGCACGATGGCCGATGGATGCTCGCGGCGCAACAGCAGGGCCGCGACGATGTCGGCCTGGCCCCGGGCCTTGGTCGCCGCGTTGCCCATGCCGACGGCCAGGTTGCGCAGCCAGCGTTCGTGGCCGATGCGGCGGATCGCGCTGCCTTCCATGCGGCGGTTGAATTCCTCTTCCGTCCAGGCGAACAGCTCCACCATGCCGGCGCTGCCCAGGCTGTGGCGCTCGTCGAAATCGGGTACGACGGCGCGCTGGGCAAACTTGTTCCACGGGCAGACGGTCTGGCAATCGTCGCAGCCGTACACCTTATTGCCGATCAGAGGGCGCATCTCGACAGGAATGGCGCCTTTCAGCTCGATCGTCAGGTAGGAGATGCAGCGCCGCGCGTCGAGCTTGTACGGCCCCAGGATGGCTTGCGTCGGGCACACCGTGATGCACGCCGAGCACTGGCCGCAACGCGGGGTCTCCGGCGGGTCGACTGGCAGCGGCACGTCGATGAGGATCTCGCCGAGGAAAAAAAAGGAGCCGCCCTGGCGGTTGATCAGCAAGGTGTGCTTGCCGCGCCAGCCCAGGCCGCCCTTTTGCGCCAGCTCCACTTCCATCACGGGCGCCGAATCGCTGAAGACGCGGTAGCCGAAGTCGCCGATCTCGCCCTTGATGCGCTCGGCCAGCTGCTGCAGACGCGAACGCATCACCTTGTGATAGTCGCGGCCCCGCGCATACACGGAGATCACGGCCGCCGCGGGATCGGCGTCGCGCGCCGCCTCGTGTGTGCGCCAGTCGGGCCCCAGCGCCGGCGGCAGATAATTCATGCGCGCGCTGATGGCCCGCACCGTGCCCGGCACCAGTTCGGCCGGGCGGGCGCGCTTCATGCCGTGACTGGCCATGTAATCCATTTCGCCGTGATACCCTGCATCGAGCCAGGCTTGCAACGGCGCTTCCATGTGCGACAGGTCCACGTCGGCGATGCGCACTTCGGCAAAACCCAGCTCGCGCCCCCATTCTTTAATGGTGCGCGCCAAGGCGGCGAGATCGGTGACGGTGGCGGACATAGGGGACTTTACGGAAAACGGCAGGCGCGCGGACGGTTACAATGACAGCAGCCTCCATTTTATGCGATACAGAAGATAATGACCGAACACTTCAAAGCCCACCTCCACGACGAAGCCGGCACCGCCGCGCTGGGCGCCGCGCTGGCGCGCGCGCTGGCGCCGGGCCTGGCGATCTACCTGCACGGCGACCTGGGTGCCGGTAAGACGGCCCTCACCCGCGCGCTGCTGCACGCGGCCGGCCATGCTGGCCACGTGAAAAGCCCCACCTACACCTTGTCCGAACCGTACACGGTGCAGCTCGATGGCCAGAGCGTCAACGTCATCCACTTCGACCTGTACCGCATGGGCAGCGCCGAGGAATTTCTCGACGCCGGTTTTCGCGAAGACTTCGACGGCCGCAATATCTGCATCGTCGAATGGCCGGAGAAAGCCGAACCGGTGCTGCCGCCGGCCGACCTGAATGTTTATTTGAACGTTGCGGGTACAGGACGTGATGTAGAATTGCAAGCGTCTTCTGAATTGGGTCTGTCATGCCTTCACCGTCTCAAATTCGCCCCGAACCTTTGATTTCCTCGCCCATCACCCGGCGCACGGTACTCAAGGCCGGCGGCACCCTGCTGTTGTCCGTGTTCGCGCCCATGTCGGCGATGGCGGCGCAAATTCTCGCCGTGCGCGTCTGGCCGGCCGAGGACTACACGCGCGTCACCCTGGAAAACGACAGCATCCTCAAGGCGACCCACTTCATCGTCAAGGATCCGGAACGACTGGTGGTCGACATCGAAGGGCTGGAACTCAATCCCACCCTGAAGGGCCTGGTGGCGAAGATCCAGTCGAACGACCCGTATATCAAGCAGGTGCGCGTGGGCCAGAACCGGCCCAACGTCGTGCGCCTGGTGTTCGACCTGAAGGAAGAAGTCACGCCGCAGCTGTTTACCCTGCCGCCGGCCGGCTCCTACAACCACCGTTTGATCTTCGACCTGTATCCCGTACGCGAGCCGGACCTGATCGCGCAGATGATCGAAAAGGGCGACTGGTCGAGCGACCCGGCCAAGCCGCCAATGGCCGGCACGCATACGCCGCCGCCCGCGCTGCCCCTGCCCGACAGCGGCAAGCCGCCCGTGGCCGCCGTCACGCCGGTAACGCCGGTAGCCCCCATCGTGCCGCCCGTGCCCGATATCCGCCCGGAGCAGCGCCCCGAAGCACGTCCCCTGCCGGGCCAGAAAGTGGTGCGCATGATTACCATCGCCCTCGATCCCGGCCACGGCGGCGAAGACCCGGGCGCCATGGGCAGCCGTGGCAGCCGCGAAAAAGACGTGGTGCTGGCCATCGCCAAGCGCCTCAAGACCAAGCTGGAACTGCAGCCGAACATGCGCGTCATGCTCACGCGCGACGCCGACTTCTTCGTCCCGCTGGGCATGCGCGTGGAAAAGGCGCGCAAGGTGCAGGCCGACCTGTTCGTCTCGATCCACGCCGATGCCTTCATCCAGCCGACGGCGCGCGGCTCGTCCGTGTTCGTGCTGTCCGAAAAGGGCGCCACCTCGACGGCCGCGCGCTGGCTGGCCAACAAGGAAAACCAGGCCGACCTGATCGGCGGCGTGAACGTGAAGAACCACGACAAGCAGCTGGCCAGCGTGCTGCTCGACCTGTCGACGACGGCGCAGATCAATGACAGCATGAAGCTGGGCAAGGCCGTGCTGCGCGAAATCGGCGGCATCAACCGCCTGCACAAGGGTTCCGTCGAGCAGGCCGGCTTCGCCGTGCTGAAAGCGCCCGACATTCCCTCCATCCTGATCGAGACGGCCTTCATCTCGAATCCGGAAGAAGAAGCCAAGCTGACCGACAACGGCTACCAGGACCAGATGGCCGACGCCATCGTCACGGGCATCAAGAATTACTTTGCCAAGAATCCGCCGCTGGCGAAAAGCCGTTTGACCTGACATGAAAGCCTAGCATGAGCAACAGCACCTTTGGCCAGCTGCCGGCCGTGACCATCCGTGCTGCCGACGGCGCGCAGGCGACCGTCACCCTGTACGGCGGCCATCTGGTCTCGTGGCGGACCAGCGATGGACGGGAACGCCTGTTCTGCAGCCGCGATTCAGCACTCGACGGCAGCCGCGCCATCCGTGGCGGCGTGCCCGTGATCTTCCCCCAGTTCGGCGCGCGCGGCACGGGCATGCGCCACGGCTTTGCCCGCGTGGCGACCTGGCAGCTGGAATCGACGGGCGAAGCCGATGGCGCGGCCTGGGCGCAATTTGCCCTGACCCAGGCTGACTTGCCGGAAGCGATCGCCGCCACCTGGCCCTGGGCCTTCACCCTGCGCCTGCGCGTGGCCGTCAAGGCGCAGACGCTGGAACTGAACCTGTCCGTGCATAACACGGGCGAGCAGGCGTTTCCGTTCTCGGCCGCCCTGCACAGCTATTTTGCGATTGATCAATTGAGCGAGGCGCGCATTGGCGGCTTGCAGCGCGTGCGCTATTCGGACGAGACGCCGCAAGATGCCCTGCAGGCGGAAGAGGTGCTGCAATTTTCGGACAAGCTGGACCGCATCTACTACCAGCTGCCTGGCGCCTTGAGCCTGCAGTCCGGCGGCCACACCTTGCGCCTGGAACAGCAGGGCTTCACGGACGCCGTCGTGTGGAACCCGGGCGCGCAGGATGCGTCCGCCCTGCCCGACCTGGCCGACGACGAATACCAGCGCTTCCTCTGCATCGAGCCAGCCCTGATCCAGCCCGATTCGCTGGCTGCCGGCGCCGAATGGACCGGCCGCCAGCATCTCGCATTTATTTAATTCGACTCCTTGATGATGCGGCCGTTGGCAGACTGAATCGGGCGCGCATTCAAGGGATACAAACGGCTGAACAGCGCCATCTGCGCCGGCGAAGCCTGCACCGGCTGCTTCATCACCATCCACAGCACGCCTTCGCTGCAAGGCGGCTCCGTCATCGATCCCATGTAGGTGTAGTAATCGCGCCGCGTCGGCAGCATCTCGGCCGGGTCGAGCAGGATGGTCGGCTGCATGGTCTCGAATTTTTCCAGCGGCAGATTGTTCCACACGGTCTGGATGGTCGCCTGCGGCGCGCCCCGCTCCAGCAGCAACGCCAGCACGGCTTGCCGGCCTTCTGCATCGCGATGCACCAGGTGCACCACCATCTCGAACGCCTTGCCATTGATGCGCTCTTCGGACGGCCGGTGGAAATGGAATTGCTGCAGCTCGAACATGCGGTTCTGCACCGTGATGTAATTGCCGCCGCTCACGCCCACCTGCACCGTGTGGCCATTGTCGACCACATTGAACGACGACGGGTGGTAGTCAAAGCTGATCTGTTCAAGCTCCACCTTCATGCCATCGCGGATGTCGATCGGCGACTGGCGGTTGCCATTGCCGCACTTGGCCCAGTCGACATTGATCTTGCTCCAGTTGGCCGGGCCGCTGTCGCCCTCGTACGACCAGTGCGTGCCGCGCGCCACGGGTGGCGGTGGCGGCGGCGCGGCCTTCACCACGGCGGCGCGCTTGGCGCGGGCGGCGGCGCGGGCCGCCTGGGTGGCGCGCATTTCCGCCAGGCGCGCCGCGATGCGTTCGGACAGGTCGACTTCGGCCGCTTCTTCCTTCTCGCGCGCCGTCGGCGCGACCACGACAGGCGCCTTGGCCTCCTTGCCCTTCACCGATTCGGTCAGGGTTTTCATGGCGGCCGCGCGCGCCGACGCCGACATGGGCGCGGATGCAGCGGCGCTCGCCGAAGCGGGGGCATCTTTGGCGCTTGCCATGGCCGCCATCGCGGCAAGGCTGCAAGCTAACAGGGCGCTCAAATGTCGCATGGAAATCCAGAAAGTGAGAATACCCTCTGGTTTACGGCTGGAAAGCAACAAAACTTGAATCAGGGCGGGAGTAAAACAGAAACAAGGCAGAGAAAAACGGGATCCGGGGCCGGCTGCGGGCTGTGCCGCAGCGCGCTTGCCCCGGATTCATGCGGCCTTACGCCGACTTGCCGACCATGCGCTTGTAGAGTTTCCACATGCCGCCCAGTACTACCGGCACGACGGCGGCGCCGACTCCGATCAGCACGATCAAGGTCAGGTGGTCGCGGATCCATGGGATATTGCCGAAGAAGTAACCGGCCGTCACCAGACCGACCACCCACAACAGGGCGCCCGTCACGTTGTACATCTGGAAGCGCGCATGCGTCATGTCGGAAATGCCGGCCACGAACGGCGCGAAGGTGCGCACCACCGGCACGAAACGGGCCAGGATGATGGTCTTGCCGCCGTGCTTTTCAAAGAATTCATGCGTGCGGCGCATGGCATCCTTGTTGATCCAGCGGTAATCGTGGGTAAACACCCTTTGCCCGATGGCCTCGCCTATCCAGTAATTGAGCGTGTTGCCCGTGACGGCAGCCGTCACCAGCAAGGCTATCAGCAAGCCCAGGTGCATCTGTCCCGTCGCGCAAAACGCGCCGGCGATAAACAACAAGGTATCCCCAGGGAAGAAAAACAGTACCACGAGGCCTGTCTCGCAAAAAATAATGGCAAACAGCACTGCATACACGAGGGTACCGTACTGCTCGATCAAGAGACCCAGCGTCTTGTCGACATGCACGATCATGTCGAGGAATTGCACAAAATCCATATATTTTTCCCTAAAGGTAGCGGCGGAATCATACACCACCCGGCCAGCGCAACGGCAGTCCCCGGGCCGATATTTCGTGATTAATTCGGCAGCGCCCTTGGCGGCGTGGCATTTTAAGTAAAGGTTAAGGAAACGCCTTATCGACAGGCAACTGTCAGGATTGCCATATGCAATGTTTTTCCAACGAAATATTGGCATTCCGGTATACACTTTCTGCACGGCGCAACCCGCGTCGACCAGGAGAAAACATGTATCGACACCCACTGAGCGGCCTGACCATGGCCACCGTACTGGGCCTTGCACATCTGGCTGCCCACGCGGCGCCCGTCCAGATCAAGGCGCCCGCCGAACTGCCCGCCAAGGCGACCTTGGCCGACGTGATCAAGGCCTCGAAGCCGTCCGACTGGCGTGCGCTGGACCCGGACAACACCTTGTATATGGACATTCCCGCCGGCCGCGTGGTGATCGAACTGGCGCCGGATTTCGCGCCGAAACACGTGGCCAACATCAAGGCTCTGGTGGCCGAGCAGTATTACGACGGCCTGGCCATCACGCGCGCGCAGGACAACTGGGTGGCGCAGTGGGGAGATCCGAACGAGAAAAATCCCAAGCCTATCCAGCATGCCCAGCGCACCCTGCCTGGCGAATTCACGGTACCTTTGACAAACGTCAAGAGCTTCACCCGCCTGCCGGACGTCGATGGCTATGCGCCGCAAGTGGGGCATTCGAACGGCTTCCCGTCCGCGCGCGACCCGAAAACCGGCACGGCCTGGCTCACGCATTGCTACGCCACCGTGGGCGTGGGCCGCGACAGCGCCAGCGACAGCGGCGGCGGCACCGAGCTGTACGCCGTCATCGGCCAGTCGCCGCGCCACCTGGACCGCGACATCACGGTCGTCGGCAGAGTCGTCTCCGGCATGCCGCTGTTGTCGACACTGCCGCGCGGCGCCGGCCCCATGGGCTTTTATGACAGCCCCGAGAAAAACGTGCCGATCAAGTCCATCCGCCTGGCCGCCAGCGTGCCTTTGGCACAGCGCAGCAACCTGGAAGTGATGCGCACCGACAGCGCCGCCTACCAGGCCGTGCTGGAAGCCCAGCGCCACCGCGGCGGCCCATGGAGCAAGGTCACGGCCGGCCATGTCGACCTGTGCAATGCGCCGATACCGGTGCGGGAGGTGGGGAAGTAAAACGCGCCGAAGGGCAAATTCCGGGGTCGTACCCTGAGGGTACGACCCCAGTCTTCGTTTTGGGTTTAAGGCATCAGCACAGCAGTGCCTCCCCTTGCGAACCCGCTATAATCAGGGTATGAACGCTCCCATTACGCCCCACCGCCCGATCCAGGCCCTGCCTGACCAGTTGATTTCGCAAATCGCCGCCGGCGAGGTGGTCGAACGGCCCTCCGCCGTCGTCAAGGAGTTGCTGGAAAACGCGCTCGACTCGGGCGCCACGCAGATCACGGTGCGGCTGGAAGAAGGGGGCGTGAAACGCATCGCGATCACCGACAACGGGCGCGGCATCGACAAAGACCAGCTGCCGCTCGCCCTGGCGCGCCACGCCACGTCGAAGATCGCATCCCTGCACGACCTGGAAAACGTGGGCACCCTGGGATTCCGGGGCGAGGCGCTGGCGTCCATCGCCTCGGTGGCCGCTGTCACCGTGACCTCGCGCACGGCGGACGCGGCGCACGCTTGGGAAATCGTCGGCTCGCACAATGGCAGCGTCTCGCCGTCGTCGGGCGCGCACGGCACCACGGTCGACGTGCAGGACCTGTATTTCAACACGCCCGCGCGGCGCAAATTCCTCAAATCCGAGCAGACGGAGTACGGCCATTGCGCCGAAGTCGTGCGCCGCATCGCTCTGGCGCGGCCCGACGTGTCGTTCTCGCTGTCGCACAATGGCCGCACCATCGACCAGTGGAATATCAGCGAACTGGCCAAGCGCAGCGCCCACATCCTGGGCAATGACTTCGCCGAGGCCCGGCTGGCGCTGGACGAATCGGCCGGCACCTTGCGCATTCACGGCTTTGCCGGCTTGCCGACGGCGTCCAAGGCGCGCGCCGACGGCCAGTTCTTTTATGTCAACGGGCGCTTCGTGCGCGACAAGCTGCTGGTGCACGCCGTGCGCATGGCGTATCAAGACGTGCTGCACGGCGACCGCTTCCCGTCGTACGTACTGGCGCTCGACCTCGACCCGGCCCTGGTCGACGTCAACGTGCACCCGTCGAAGATCGAAGTGCGTTTCCGCGACAGCCGCTCCGTGCACCAGTTCGTTTTCCACGCCGTGCAGCGCGCGCTGGCGCAAACATCGGCCACGGCCTTCGGCAGCGTGCCGGCACCGCTGCCTGCCGCCTCCACCCTGGGCGGCGGCGACGCGGGTGCGGCTCCCGGCGGCCCCGACATCTGGCGCCGCGAACAGACGCAGACCTCGTTCGGCACACAATTCACGAATACCTTCGCGCCTGCCTCGCCCGGCGCCAACCGCCCGTTCTTTGCCGACGCGCCAGGCGTGGCGCAGGACACGTCCGCCTACGGCGCCCTGTTCGGCGGCGGCGCCAGTTCTCCCATCACGCAGGTGGAGCCCTACATCGCCTCGCCCGAAGCGATGGCGCGCGAAGAATATCCGCTGGGCTTTGCCCTGGCCCAGCTGCACGGCATCTACATCCTGGCGCAAAATACCAAGGGCCTGGTGCTGGTCGACATGCACGCGGCGCACGAGCGCATCCTGTACGAACAGCTGAAAAACGCGCTGCAGGCGCAGGTCTCCGGCCAGGACATGCAGGTGCAGTCGCTGCTGATCCCCGTGACGTTCTACGCGGACGCCATCGAAGTGTCGACGGCAAATGAAAACCAGGACACCTTGAAGGCGCTGGGCTTCGACATCGCCGCCCTGTCGCCCACCACTCTGGCCGTGCGCTCCGTGCCGACCCTGCTGAAAAACGCGGACGCGCAGACGCTGGCGCGCGACGTGCTGCGCGACGTGCGCGAATACGGCGGCTCGCGCGTGCTGATCGAGCGCCAGAACGAATTGCTGGGCACCCTGGCCTGCCACACGGCCGTGCGCGCCAACCGCATCCTGTCGGTGCAGGAAATGAACGCCCTGCTGCGCCAGATGGAGAGCACGGAACGCGCCGACCAGTGCAACCATGGCCGGCCCACGTGGGTGCAGGTGGAAATCAATGCGCTGGACAAGCTATTTTTACGGGGACAGTGAGTTTCCCCCAAACGGCGAATACCGGGGTCGGCCCCTGAGGGGCAGACCCCAGCCCTTAACGCCGGGTTTGGCAAAGACCTACGCAGACTTGCGCACCACCTTACAAGATTCAACATGCAAACCACCCCACACCTCCCCCTGGCCGTCGCCATCATGGGCCCCACGGCCAGCGGCAAGACGGCCAGTGCGCTGGCCATCGCGCAAGCCATCCCGTCCGAGATCATCTCTGTCGATTCCGCCCTCGTCTACCGGGGCATGGATATCGGCACGGCCAAGCCGTCGAAGGAAGAACTGGCCCAGGTGCCGCATCATTTGATCGACATCATCGACCCGCTGGACGCGTACTCCGTGGCGCAGTTCCGCAACGATACCCTGCGCCTGGTGGCCGAGATCACGGCGCGCGGCAAGCTGCCGCTGCTCGTCGGCGGCACCATGCTGTACTTCAAGGGCCTGGCCGATGGCCTCGACGACTTGCCCGGCGCCGATCCTGCCCTGCGCGCCCAACTGGAAGAGGATGCGGCCGCCATCGGCTGGCCCGCCATGCATGCGCGCCTGGCCGAGCAAGACCCCATCACGGCAGCGCGCCTGGCGCCGCAGGATGCGCAGCGCATCGGTCGCGCGCTGGAAATCATCGCCCTGTCCGGCCAGCCGATGTCGGCCTTGCTGGCCCTGCGCGAAAAAACCGTGCTGCCGTTCCGGCTGCAGTCGTTCGCGCTGGAGCCGTCCGACCGCGCCGTGCTGCATGCGCGCATCGCCACGCGCTTCGACCTCATGCTGAAAAACGACGCCCTGCTTGATGAAGTGGAGCAGCTGCGCCGCCGCGGCGACCTGCACCCGGGCCTGCCCTCGATGCGCTGCGTGGGCTACCGCCAAGCCTGGGATTACCTGGACGGCCGCATCGACCGCGCCGCCTTGCGCGAGACGGGCATCATCGCCACGCGCCAACTGGCCAAGCGGCAGCTCACCTGGCTACGCTCCATGCCGGAACGCCTCGTCATCGATTGCCTGGGCGCCGATCCAGCCGCGGCCATGCTGGCGCAAATCCAGCCTTTGTTGACGCCGTTACAAAAATAATCACGCCAGCGCCGGCGCGTGAAAAAACCGCACATTTTTTTGCGCCGGCATTGACAAGGAAATGGGAAGACTGGATAATGCTCGGCTGTTGGGTGATATAGCTCAGTTGGTTAGAGCACAGCATTCATAATGCTGGGGTCGGTGGTTCAAGTCCACCTATCACCACCAAAGAACATCGATCAGGTTTCACCTGGTCAAAACGAGCATCCGGTCTGACCGGTCTGTTTGGTGATATAGCTCAGTTGGTTAGAGCACAGCATTCATAATGCTGGGGTCGGTGGTTCAAGTCCACCTATCACCACCAAGAATTTGCAGCACTGATAAACCCGCCTCTGCCCCGTGCAGCGGCGGGTTTTTTCATTTCCGGCACCGCCTCGCGTGCGGCCTGTACGCAACACCAGCCCCATCCACATGCAATCGGGGATTGTGGCAATCCGCCGCTGGCGCTTACAATGAGAATAATTCTCATTTATATTATTCATCGCCCATGTCCGCCATCCAGCCCAGCCTGCAACAGCAAGTGCAGTCGCTCTACAGCGAGCATCACGGCTGGCTGGTCGGCTGGCTGCGCAAAAAACTCAGCTGCCCGCATGGCGCGGCCGACGTGGCGCAAGACACCTTTGTGCGCATCATCGCCTCGCGCGACGCACTGTTCGGCATGCGCGAGCCGCGCGCCTACCTGTCCACCACGGCAAAGCGCTTGCTGCTCGACCGCGCGCGCCGCCAGATACTCGAGCGCAGCTACCTGGCGGAACTGGCCCTGCTGGCCGACAGCCTGCCCGGCGCGCCCTCGCCGGATGAAATCCTGATGGCCGTGCAGGCGCTCGAGCAGATCGCCACGGCGCTGGCCGGCTTGTCCGCCAAGGCGCGCGACGCTTTTTTGCTGCACTATCTGGAAGAACAGCCGCAGGCCGCCGTCGCCGCACAACTGAACGTCTCCACGCGCATGGTGCAAAAATACCTGGTGCAAGCCTTGCTGGCCTGCCGCCACGCCTGCCCGGCCCTGGCGGCATGAATAGCCCCCGCACGGATATCGCCGCCGAACAGGCCGCACGGTGGATCGTGCGCCTGAGCGCCGACGACCCGGCCGAACGCGACACCGCGCAGGCCGGCTTCGCCGCATGGAAGGCGGCCGACCCGCTGCACGCGACGGCGGCCGCCGGCATGGAAAACCTGCTGCGTCAATTGAACGCCGTGCGCGAGCCGGCCGGCGGCGACCATCGCCCCGCGCGCGCCGCCCTTGCCGCCATCGCCCCCGACCGTCCCCGCCAGCGTCTGCGCCAGCTGGCCGCCGCCAGCGCCGTGGCCGTGCTGACGCTGACCGGGGCGCTGGCCTTCAGCGAACGCCCCGCCTACCTGCTGGCCGACCTGCGCAGCCCCACGGGACAATGGTCCACGCACACCCTGGCCGATGGCAGCCGGATCACCCTGGCCGGCAACAGCGCCGTCAACGTGCATTTCAATGCGGGCGAGCGGCATGTGGAGCTGGTGCGCGGCGACATTCTAGTCGACGTGGCCAAGGATGCGCAGCGCCCCTTCATCGTCGACAGCCGGCAGGCGGCGATCCGCGCACTGGGCACGCGTTTCAGCGTGCGCAGGGAAGACGGCGCCACCATCTTGAGCATGCTGGAGTCCAAGGTGCTGGCGCAAGTGCCGCAACATCCGGCCGTCGTGGTGCAGGCGGGCCAACGCACGCGCATCACGGACGATGGCGTGGGGCCGATCACGGCCATCGATACGGCCAGCGTGCAGGAAGCGTGGCGCGCGCACCAGCTGGTGGTCGACGACTTGCCGCTGGCCGAGGTGCTTGACGAGCTGGCGCGCCACCGTCCCGGCCAGCTGCATTACGACCGCGCGCAGATCGCCGGCATCCGCGTGGCCGCCGTGCTGCCGCTGGACGACACCGACAAGGCGCTGCAGCTGTTGATCGACAATTTCCCGCAACTTCGCATCCGCATGCTGACGCGCTACCTGGTGATGGTCGATGTCCCCGCCAGCGGCCCCGCAAAAAATAAATAAGAAATTGTGCGTTCGCGGTTCCACTTTGCGCATCTCATGCGTCAAGGCAGCTGAGATCATTCAAAAAAGGCTGTCACCATGTACGTTCAAGTCGTTGCCGCTTCCTCCCCGAACACCCTGCGCACGCGTCTGCGTCCGCTCGCCCTGGCGGCCATGCTGCTGGCAAGCGCCGGCCTGCACGCCCAGGCTACCGCCCAGACCGCCCCGGCTGTCGCCAGCTACGCCATCCCCGCCGGCCCGCTGGCCGGCGCCCTGAACCGCTATGCGCAGCAGGCGGGCGTGTCCATCGTCATCGATGCATCCCGGGTGCAGGGCTTGACCAGTGCAGGCCTGCAAGGCAGCTACGCCATCGATGACGGTTTCGCCGTGCTGCTGCGCGGCAGCGGCTACGCCATCGGCAAGACCTCCACCGGCTATGTGCTGGTGACCGCGCCGGCGTCCGCACCCACGGCGGCTGCCAATGCCGCCTCGGCGGCCGAGCGCACCATGCCCTCGATTACCATCGTCGGCCAGGCCGAGCAAGGCGCCACCACGGAAGGCAGCGGCTCCTACACGGCGCGTAGCATCACCATCGGCAAGGGCGAGCAATCGATGAAGGACATCCCCCAATCCGTGAGCGTGCTGACGCGCCAGCGCCTGGACGACCAGGGCATCACGGATCTGCGCGAAGCCGTCAACAACGTCACCGGCGTGGTGGGCGTGCATGGCGTGGGACCGGGCGTGGTGATCACGGCGCGCGGCTTCCAGATCGATCAATGGCAGTACGATGGCGTGCCCATCGACCGCAACACCTATGCGCTGGGCAACTGGGGCCAGGAAAACATGGTCATCTACGACCGCCTGGAAGTGCTGCGCGGCGCCTCGGGCATGCTGGTCGGCACGGGCAGTCCCGGCGGCTCCGTCAGCCTGGTGCGCAAGCGCCCGACCGCCGCGCGCAGTGTCAGCATGACGGCGCGCGCCGGCTCGTGGGACCATTACGGCGCCCAGCTCGACGTCAGCATGCCCCTGAATGCGGACGGCAGCCTGCGCGGACGCGCCATCGTCGATGAAGACGATACCCATTCCTTCGTCGACCAGGTATGGAGCCAGAACCGCACCCTGTACGCGGCGCTCGACTACGACCTGGGACCGGCCACCACCCTGGGCCTGGCCATCAGCAACGTCAACGACCACGGCCGTCCCACCTTCATCGGCCTGCCCCGCTACGCGGACGGCAGCGCGCTGAACCTGCCCCGCTCCACCTTCACGGGCGCCGACTGGAACCGCAGCGAGGCCAAACAAACCAACGTGTATCTCGACCTGGAACACCATTTCAACAGCCAGTGGAGCCTGAAGGCATCCGCCGTGAACATGAAGGAAAACACCGGCTCCGTGCACCAGCGCGTGGCCTTGCCCATTAATCCCGACGGCAGCGGTGCGAGCTATGCCGACTTTGGCATGGATTTCGACAACCGCAAGCGCGGCATCGATACCTACGTGCGCGGCAAATTCGACGGCCTGGGCATGGCGCAGGAAGTCCTCGTGGGCGCCAGCTATGTCACGATGGCGTCGGACGACGTCTACGCCCGCGCCTGGGAATCTGGTGCGGACGTCTTCAACATCAGGCACAACCGCCCATGGCAAGACCTCGACAGCATCGCCGCGCGCCCGAAGGGCGTGCGTCCCGTCAGCACCTATGAAATACGCCAGAAAGGCCTGTATGGCAGCTGGAACGGCCAACTGACCAGCAAGCTGAAAGCCGTGCTGGGTGGACGCTTCAGCTGGTACGACTTCGTGTATGCGACGCCCAAAGGTCCTGAAGAACAGCTCAACGCCACCGCCAAGTTCACGCCATCGGCAGGCCTGATCTACGCGCTCGATCCGCAATGGTCGGCCTACGCCAGCTATGCCGACATCTTCACGCCGCAAAGTATCCGCGATGCGCAAAACAAGGTCCTCAAACCCATCACGGGCAGCAACTACGAGGCGGGCATCAAGGGTGAGCTGATGGATGGCAAGGTCAACACCTCGCTGGCCGTGTTCCGCTATGACCACAAGAACCGCGCCGTCACCGACTATGCTGCGGGCATGGTGTGCGCCGACGGGTACTGCTCGCGCGCCTCGGGCAAGGTGCGTAGCCAGGGCCTGGAAGCGGAAGTATCGGGCGAAGTGGCGCGCGGCTTGCAGCTGTCGGCCGGCTACGCCTACACGACGACGACCTATCTGAACGACCCGGACAACCAGGGCAAGGTCTTTTCCACATGGACGCCCAAGCACATGCTGCGCGTGTGGTCCAGCTACACGCTGCCCGGCGCCTGGGACAAATTCAGCGTGGGCGCCGGCGTCAACACGCAAAGCCATACGCTCGATACCAATAGCACCTTCAAGGTTGCCGGCGTCTCGATCTGGAATGCACGCATGGCCTGGCAAGCCACGCCCCAAGTGGCCCTGTCGCTCAATGTCAACAACGTCTTCGACAAGAGCTACATCATCCCGGCCTACAATACCACCGGGTCGAATAACTACTATGGCGACCCGCGCAACGTGCAGTTCACCCTGAAGTACACGCCGAAGTGGTAAGGCGAGTGAGAAGCTGAGCACCGGCACGATGGCCAAGGCGCGGGACTGATAGTGCAACCGGCATTCAGTTCGCGCCGCGGCCGGGATTTTCGGCTAAGATGATGGCGCGGCATTGCGCCGCACCGCATCGTGCATCGGCCTCTCATTCATCTACACCGTCAATGGAACAAAAAGACAAGTCCTGGGTCACTTCGGTGGACGTCGCCAAACGGGCCGGCGTCTCCCGCTCCGCCGTCTCGCGCACATTCACGCCCGGCGCCAGCGTGGCGCCCGAAACGCGGGCCCGCGTGATGGAAGCGGCGCAGTCGCTGGGCTACCAGGTCAACATCCTGGCGCGCAGCATGAACCAGGGCCAGAGCAACCTGGTGGGCGTCGTCATCACTGGCTTCACGGACCCGTTCCGCGTGGCCCTGCTCGGCGAAGTCACGCGCAGCCTGAGCGAACATGCGCTGGTGCCGCTGCTGATGAATGCGGAAGACCCCGAGCGCCTCAGCGAATTGCTGCGCATCCTCCTCAGCTACAAGATTTCCGGCGTCATCATGACGTCCGGCTCGCCGCCGTCCGCCGTGGCGACGGAATACCTGCAGCGGCAAGTTCCGGTGGCCATGATCAACCGCGCGCGCGACCTGAAGGGCGTGGACGTGGTCAACAGCGACAACCGCCATGGCGGCGAACTGGCGGCCAGCACCCTACTCGACAGCGGCGCCAAACGGCTGGCCTTCGTCAACACGCGCGCCAGCAGTTTCAGCGGCATCGCGCGCGGCAAGGCCTTCCTCGACCACCTGGCGCCGGCCGTGGCGAAGAAGCACTGCGCGGCCGACGAATACCTGGCCGAGGCCATCGGCTACCAGGCGGGCCAGGAAGCGGCCGACGCCCTGCTCGCATCAAGCAAGCTGCCTGACGGCGTCTTTTGCGCCACCGACCTGATCGCCTGCGGCTTCATCGATGCGGCGCGCAGCAAGTACGGCATCGACGTGCCCGCGCAACTGCAGGTGATCGGCTTCGACGACATTCCCATGGCGGCGCTGGACGCCTACCAGCTGACCACCATCCGCCAGGATGCGGGCGAACTGGCGCGCCGCGCCGTCAAGAGCCTGGTCGAGCGCATGGAAAAATTTGCCATGCCGGGCCGATTGAAGGAAGTGCCCGTCACCCTGGTGCGGCGCGGCACGACGCGCTAAGCGCTGCAACACGGCAGATGGCGCAACGCCGTCTGCCGTACCCCGTTTTCCACACTTTTTCGTCCCCCGCCCGTACTTGTTGACATCAAAAAAAATCCGGGTTACTGTTTGCACACGTGTACTGCACACGTGTGCAATTTCTTCAAAAAGCCTGTTCTGGCCATACCACTAAAAAAAGCGCCCCGCCCACGGAGGCGTATCAAGGAGACCGTTATGTTGAACCACGTTCTAAGAATCGCCCTGTTTGGCGCCGGGGCCATCGGCCTGGCGGCCTGCACCACCCCCACCGGCATGCAGCACAATACGGCTGCCGGTGCCGCTGCCGATCCGAAACTGGCGAAGATCGGCCAGATCGTCGTCGTGTACATGGAAAACCGCAGCTTTGACCACCTGTTCGGCACCTTCCCCGGCGCCGACGGCATCGCCAATGGCCGCTCGCCCGACACCACCACGCAGACCGGCCCCGATGGCAAGCCCTATGCCATGCTGCCCGCCGTGGCACTCGACAAGGGCGGCCTGGACCAGCGCTTCAAGGCCGACATCGCCAACGCGCCCTTCCACATGGAGCCGAGCGTGTCGCTGGGCGACAAGACGGCCAGTCCCGTGCACGCGTTCTGGACGCACAAGCGCCAGATCAACGACGGCAAGAACGACCGCTTCGTCGTCGAGGGCAACACGGGCGCCCTGCCCATGGGCTATTTCGACGGCAGCAAGCTCAAACTGTGGGCCTTGGCGCAGCGCTACACCCTGGCCGACCGCTTTTTCCAGTCCGCCTACGGCGGTTCCTTCCTTAACCACATGTGGCTGACCTGCGCCTGCACGCCCGTGTTCCCGAACGCGCCCAAGTCCATCGTCGCCCAGGATGAGCGCGGCACGGGCCACAAGAAGGGCGAGGAAGCGGAAGTGACGCAGGACGGCTACGCCGTCAACACCATGCAGGGCCCGCTGCTGTTCGATCCGACTAAGAAGCAGACGTTCCTGCCGCCGCAAACCATGCCCACCATCGGCGACCGCCTGACGGACAAGGGCATATCCTGGGTCTATTATGCGGACGGCTACGACATCGCCGTCGCCTCGACCAAGTCGGGCAAGAAGGCAGACGATTTCTCATATCACCACCAGCCGTTCACCTACTTCAAGCGCTTCATCGACAGCCCGCAGCAGCGCGCCACGCACCTGAAGGACCGCTCCGACATGATCGCCGATGTCCAGGCGGGCAAGCTGCCGCCCGTCTCGTTCTACAAGCCCATGGGCAAGAAGAACATGCATCCGGGGATGGACAAATCGAGCGTGGCGGCAGGCGACGACGAGGGCGTGGCCATCATCAACGCCATCATGGAAGGTCCGCAATGGAAGGATACCGTCATCATCGTCACCACCGATGAAAACGGCGGTTTCTGGGACCACGTGGCGCCGCCCAAAGGCGACCGCTTCGGCCCGGCCACGCGCATCCCCGCCCTCGTCATCTCGCCCTTCAGCGAGGGCGGCCATATCGACCATACCGAATATGAAACCGTGTCGATCCTGAAGTTCATCGAGGAACGCCATGGCCTGGCGCCATTGAGCGAGCGCGATGCGCGCGCCAACAGCCTGGCCAAAGCCCTCAAGCTGTAATACCCATTCCCCTGCCTGTCTGCCCAGGGTGCGCCGTCTGCTCGGCGCGCCCGGACTAACCACATCTGAAGGAAACACCATGCTGCACGCACGCCATCTTCCCCTGTCCCTCCTGATGCTTTCCCTGGCCGCCTGTGGCGGCGGCGACGATACGCCGCCCGTCCCCGTCACGCCCCCGGTAACGCCGCCCGTGACGCCGGCCGCCCCCGCCACCTACTACCAGACCAAGACGCCCTACACGCCGCAGCAGGACGCCGCCACCTACGAGGCCGCGCCGGCCGGCTACGCGCCCGTGTTCACCGAACTGGTGGCGCGCCACGGTTCGCGCGGCCTGTCGAGCATGAAGTATGACGCCGCCTTCTACAACGTTTGGCAACGGGCGGCGGCCGACGATGCGCTCACGCCGCTGGGGCAAAAGCTGGGCGCCGACATCCTGAAACTGATGAAGGCCAACGCGCTGCTCGGCTACGGCGTGGACGGCATCACGGCGCCCGGCTACGGCAACCTGTCGCAGACGGGCATCAATGAACACAAGCAGCTGGCCGTGCGCATGCTGGCGCGCCTGCCCGCCCTGTTCACGCAGCTGGGTAGCAATGCCGCCAGCGCACCGCGCCAGATCGTCACCGTCAGCTCCGGCGTGGACCGCGCCAAGGACAGCGCCGCGTACTTTGCGCAGTCGCTG
Source organism: Janthinobacterium sp. LM6 (assembly GCF_002002885.1). Taxonomy (GTDB): domain Bacteria; phylum Pseudomonadota; class Gammaproteobacteria; order Burkholderiales; family Burkholderiaceae_D; genus Janthinobacterium; species Janthinobacterium kumbetense. The sequence goes on from NZ_CP019510.1 coordinate 5,628,036, forward strand.
GCCGCCACGGCACCGGCCGTCGCGCCGCTGATTACCCTGCCGCCCGCGCCGGCCGGCTACCCGGCCAGCAAGCCCGTGGCGCAACCAGCTGGCACCAACCGCTTCCTGCTGTATGCGCACAAGCTGGTGCCGAAGACGGACCTGGTCACCGACACCCTCGACAGCCATTACCAGACTTATCAGGATAGCCAGGCCTATCAAGCCTACCTGGAAAGCCCCGGCTTCCTGGGCAAATACACGGCCATCGACACGGACGCCACGGCGCGTACCCTGGGCCGCGAAGTACTGGAACGCTTGTTCACCAAGACCTTCGTCGACAAGATCGACAACGGCACCTACCGCTTCGCCAACACGGGCACCTACAGTTTTACCAGCGACGACGGCAAATTCACCAACACCGTCACGGGCGACGGCGGCACCACCATCAAGGGCCTGGCCGATGCCGCATCGGTGCTGTACAACCTGTACGCCATCGTGGCCGGCATGACGAACGAGGTCAAAGCCGACTTCGTGCAGTACATGCCGTCGGACGCGGCCAAGTACCAGGCCTTCGTGCAGGATTACCAGGATTTCTACAACAAGGGTCCCGGCACCACGGAAAGCGCCGGCGTCACCTGGAACTACGTGCGCGCGCTGCGCGACGACTTCTTCACGGAAGTGGACGCCATCGCGCGCGGCGACCTGTCACACGGCGCCAAGCTGCGCTTCACGCATGCGGAAGCCATCATCCCGCTGGCCACGGCCATGGGTCTGAAGACCGTCGTCGGCGCGCTGCCGGCGGCGCAGACCTACAGCTATGACAACAGCAGCTGGCGCGGCCTGTACGTGGCGCCGATGGCGGCCAACATGCAGTGGGATGTGTACCGCGACGCCAGCGGCAATGTGCTCGTGAAAATGCTGTACAACGAAAAGGAAACCGACTTTCAGGCTGCCTGCGATGACGCCCGCTTTGCCGCCGGCAGCCATTTCTATGTGTATGCGAAGCTGAAGACCTGCTACGGCCACGTGACGCAGTAAGTACGAATGCAGGCGGGCAGCCGTGCCCGCCTGTTCGACGTTTGCTGCTAGGCTTGCACGTAAGAATCAATCACGTCACTTACGGATCGCCATGCCCCCACCGCTCCCCTTGTCCAGCATGCTGCTGGCCCTCACCATCTGCGCCGCTCCCGCCCTGGCCGTCGAAGGCCATTACCAGACCAAGACGCCGTATGCGCCGCAGCAGGACCCGGCCACCTATGCCGCGCCGCCGGCCGGCTTCCAGCCCATCTTCACGCAACTGGTGGCGCGCCACGGTTCGCGCGGGCTCACCAGCATGAAGAACGACGCGGCCCTGTATGCGATGTGGCAGCAGGCCGCCGCGCAGGATGCGCTCACGCCCCTGGGACGCGAACTCGGTCCCGACATCCTGGCCCTGATGAAGGCCAATGCCTTGCTCGGTTATGGCGTGGCTGGCATCGAGCGGCCCGGCTACGGCAATCTGTCGCAGACGGGTATCGACGAGCACCGGCAGCTGGCCGTGCGCATGCTGGCGCGCCTGCCCGCCCTGTTTGCGCAAGTGGGGCAAGACGCGGCGACGGCGCCGCGCCAGCTCGTCACCATCCATTCCGGCGTGGACCGCGCGCGCGACAGTTCGCGCTTCTTCACGCAGTCGCTGCTGGAGCACGCGCCAGCGCTGACACCCTTGGTATATCTGCCGCCCGCGCCGGCGCCGTATCCGCAAGGACGCAAGGCTGCGGTACAGCCGATATTGCAGCCAGCCGGCGTCAACCGCTTCCTGTTGTACGCGCACAAGCTGGCGCCGCAGACGGACCGCGTCACCGATCCGGCCAACCCGTATTACGCCACCTATGCCGCCAGCCAGGCCTACCAGTACTATGAACGAACCAAGCAGCTGCACGCGCTGATGGACGCCCCGGCCAGGCTGCCTGCGACGACCGCACATGCGCGCCACGTGCTCGAACGGCTGTTTTCTCCTGCCTTCCTCGACCAGTTTGAAGGCGGCCGCGCCAGCTATGCGGACACGGGCAGCTACACCTTCACCAGCGACGACGGCAAGCTCACGCGCACCATGACGGGCAGCGGCAAAACCGTCATCCGCAGCCTGAATGCCGCCACGACAAAACTGTATGAGTTGTATGCGATCGCCGCCGGCATGCGGCATGAAGTACCGGCCGATTTCAGCCGCTACATGCCCGCCGAAGATGCGCGCTACTACGCGTATGTGGCCGACCATGAGGATTTTTACCAGAAGGGACCGGCCACCATGGAAAGCAGTGGCGTGACCTGGCGTTTCGCGCTGGCCTTGCGCGAGGATTTTTTCAAGGAAGTCGACGCGCTGGCCAGCGGAGATTTGCGCCACGCGGCGAAGCTGCGCTTCACGCACGCCGAGATGATTATTCCGCTCGCGTCGGCCATGGGCTTGCAGCAGGCGCTGGCCCCCTTGCCGGCATCGCTCAGCTACAGTTATGAAAACAATCCATGGCGCGGACAGAGCGTCTCGCCGCTGGCGGCCAATATGCAGTGGGATGTGTACCGCAACGGCGCAGGGCAGCTCATCGTGCGCCTGCTGTACAACGAAAAGGAAACGGACTTCCAGGCCGCTTGCGAAGGCGCCCGCATCGCACCGGGCAGCGTCTTCTACGACTATGCGCAACTGAAAACCTGCTACGGACACGTGGCGGCGCGCTAAGGCACCGCCACTGGCCTGATTACTTCAAGGTCGGCATGGCAAACTCGGCCCCGGCAGCCGTCGAGGCCGGCCAGCGCTGCGTCACCGCCTTCTGTTTCGTGTAGAAGCGCACCGATTCCGGGCCATGCGCGTGGTGGTCGCCGAACAGGCTGCGCTTCCAGCCGCCGAAGCTGTGGAAGGCCATCGGCACGGGGATCGGCACGTTCACGCCCACCATCCCCACCTGCACGCGGTGCGTGTACTCGCGCGCCGTGTTGCCGTCGCGCGTATAAATGGCCGTGCCGTTGCCGTACTCATGCGCATTGACCAGGTCCAGCGCGCTGGCAAAATCGGGCACGCGCACGATACAGAGCACGGGGCCAAAGATTTCCTCTTGATAGATCGTCATCTCCGGCGTCACATGGTCGAACAGGCTGCCGCCGAGGAAAAAGCCCTTTTCATGGCCGGGCAGCACGAAACCGCGCCCGTCACTGACCAGCCTGGCGCCTTCCTTGACGCCCGTGGCGATATAGCCGGCAATCTTGTCCTTGTGTACCTGCGTCACCACGGGGCCCATCTCGGCCGCCAGATCCATGCCCTGCGTGATCTTTAACGCCGCGATGCGCGGCACCAGGGCTTCCACCAGCTGGTCCGCGACATTGCCCACCGCCACGACGACGGAAATGGCCATGCAGCGCTCGCCGGCCGAGCCAAACGCGGCGCCCATCAGGGCATCGACCGTCTGGGGAATATCCGCGTCGGGCATGACGACCATGTGGTTTTTCGCGCCGCCGAGCGCCTGCACGCGCTTGCCCTGCGCGCAGCCGGTGGCGTAGATATACTCGGCAATCGGCGTGGAACCGACGAAACTGACGGCGCGCACGTCCGGGTGATGCAGCAAGCCATCGACGGCCTCTTTATCTCCCTGCACCACGTTGAAGACGCCGTCGGGCAAGCCCGCGTCCGTCAGCAGCTGCGCCAGCAGCAGGCTGGCCGACGGGACGCGCTCCGACGGTTTTAATACGAAGGTATTGCCGCAGGCAATCGCCATCGGAAACATCCACATCGGCACCATTACGGGAAAGTTGAACGGCGTGATGCCGACGCACACGCCGAGCGCCTGGCGGATGGACCAGGCGTCGATGCCGCCGGCCACTTGCTCCGAATATTCTCCCTTCATCATTTGCGGGATGCCGCAGGCAAACTCCACCACTTCGATGCCGCGCGTCACTTCCCCTTTCGCATCCGTGAACACTTTGCCGTGCTCGGCCGTGATCAGGGCCGCCAATTGATCCGCATGTTCTTCCAGCAATTCCTTGAACCTGAACATGACACGGGCGCGGCGCAGCGGCGAGGTTTGCGACCAGGCGGGAAAGGCCGCGTGGGCGGCGGCCACGGCCGCGTTCAGCTCGGCAGGCGTCGCCAGCGCCACCCTGGCCGTCACGGCGCCCGTGGCAGGGTTAAACACGTCACTCGTGCGCTCGGAGCGCGAGGCCATGGGGTTGCCACCAATAAAGTGGCCGATTGTCGGGGTCGTCATTGTCTTGTCCTTGGTTATTTCGTCATCAGCCAGTCATGGGCCGGGTCGTTTTTAAAGTGCCACACGCGTTTCGGGCCGGCCATCACGTTCAGGTAATAGCCGTCGTAGCCATACGGCACGGTGACGGGGTGGTAGCCCCTGGGCACCATCACCACGTCGTGGTTTTCCACGGCCATGGCTTCGTCGATGGAACGGTCATCCGTGTAGACGCGCTGGTAGGCAAAGCCCTGTTCGGGGTTCAAACGGTGGTAATAAGTTTCTTCCAGAGAACTTTCGGTTGGAATATTGTCGCTGTCGTGCTTGTGCGGCGGATAGCTGGACGAATGGCCGGACGGCGTGACCACCTCGACTACCAGCAAGCCGTCTGCTTCCTCCGTCTGCGGCAGGATGTCGCACACATAACGCGTGTTGGCGCCCTTGCCGCGCACGGAGCGCGTCATGCTGGCCGGTTCGATCAGGCGTGCCGGACGGTGCGTCGTGGCCGGCGCGCTGCACAGGGCCACTTCCGCGGCGTTCACGGCCGTGATGCCGACCGTGGTTTCCAGCGGCACATACACGGCATAGGGCGAGACGTCCTCGAAGACGCTGGCGCGCTTGCCGATGGCTTCCCAGGTCTGCTCGCCCGCCTGCACGGTGACCGTGCCCGTCAGCACGACGAGGCACAGCTCGCGGCTGCCCGTCTCCAGACTCAGCGATTCGCCGGCCGCCAGGCGGTGGGCGGCAAAGCCCACGTGCGTCCAGCCGGCGGACTCGGGCGTGACCTCGACGATGGTCTGTCCCTGCCCCGCTTTCACCAGCAGCGGGCTCATGCCGCCTCCCGGCCCAGGCGCGGAATCGCGTCGACCAGACTTGCCAGGTAATCGTGGCCCATCTTCGCGTATTCGTAGCTGGGGGCGACGGCCGGGTCCTGCTCCGCTTCCACCACCAGCCAGCCCTCGTAGCCGTGCAGATACAAACGCGTCAGGATGGCCGGGAAGTCGATGCTGCCGTCGCCCGGCACGCTGAAGGCGCCGTTGATGACGGCCTGCAGGAAACTCCAGTGGCCATTTCTCGCCAGTTTCACCACGTTGGGGCGCACGTCCTTGCAATGCACGTGGCAAATGCGATCGATATGTTTATTCAGCACCGCCAACGCGTCGCCGCCGGCAAAGGTGATATGACCCGTATCAAACAACAAGCCAACTTCCGGCCCCGTCAGGGCCATCAGTTGATCCACGTCAGCCGGCGTTTCCACGTAAGCACCCATGTGGTGGTGGTAGGCCAGGCGCACGCCGTGGTCGAGCAAGTGTTTCGCAAACGCCGTCAGCTTGTCGGCATAGGCCCGCCATTGCTGCTGCGTCTGGAAACGCGGACGTTTATATAACGGGCGGGCTTCGCCCTGGATGGCGTCGGCCACTTCGCCGTAGACCATGACGGTGGCGCCGCTGTCGGCAAGCAAGCGCAAGTGCGATGCGACGGAAGCGATCTCCTCTTCGACGCTGCGGTGCGCCAGCCGGCCCGAATACCAGCCGGAGACGCAGGCCAGATTGTATTTACCCAGCATGGCGTTCAGGGCCGGGGCATCTTTCGGAAACTTGTTGCCCAGCTCAAAACCCACGTAGCCGATCTCGGCGCCCTCTTTCAGCGCCGTTTCCAAAGGCGTCTCGCCGCCCAGGCTCGGCAAATCGTCGTTCATCCACGAGATCGGGTTGATGCCGATCTTCACATTCCATGTAGTCATTTCAATTCCTTTGTTTCAGGCGATCATTTTCATAACGGGCACGGGCAGCTTGCACGCCGGCTTGCGTCGAGACTTCGGGCACGGCCACTTCCCACCAGCAACCACCCTCCTCGGTTGTGCGCGTGTCGTCCGTATTGATGCAGATCAGATACGTGCGGCTAGCTTCGCGGGCGCGCAGCATGGCTTGCTCCAGTTCTGCGATACTGGCCACGTGCTCGCTCAAGGCGCCCAAGGATTGCGCATGCAGGGCGAAGTCGATGCGGGGTGCGCTGTCGGGCAACATATTGTTGAACGAGGCATTGCCGCACGCCTGCTGCAGGCGGTTGATGCAGCCGTAACCCCGGTTGTCGAGCACGACGATGATGAGTTTTTTATCGAGCATGACGGAGGTGGCGATTTCCGAATTCATCATCAGATAACTGCCGTCGCCCACCATGACGATGACTTCCGATTCAGGTTTCGCCATCTTGACGCCGAGGCCGCCGGCGATTTCATAGCCCATGCACGAATAGCCGTATTCCATGTGGTAGCCGCCGGGCGTCGATGTTCTCCACAGTTTATGCAGTTCGGCCGGCAAGGTGCCTGCCGCGCAGACGACGATGTCGCGGGTGGTGGAGTCAAGTGAAGAGCGCTGCACGGCGCCGATGACTTCGCCGTCGTACGGCAAGCCGGCGACTTCCCGTTTGCCGGTGATCGCCAGCACGGTCTCGCGCCACGCGCTCCCCGCCTGCTGCGCCCGCTCCAGCCACTGGCCCGCGCTGTTCCAGCTGCCCAGCAGCCGCGACAGTCCCTGCAAGCCAAGTGTCGCGTCCGCCTGCAAACCCAGGCCCCGGCGTTTCAGCGCATCGAAAGCGTTGACGTTCAGGCTGACTAGTTGCGCTTGCGCAAACAGGGAATTGGACCCCGTCGTAAAATCCTGCAGCCGTGTGCCGACGGCCAGCACGACGTCCGCCTGCGCCGCCAGCGCGTTCGCGGCGGGCGAACCCGTCACGCCGATGGCGCCCAGCTGCAGCGGGTGGTCCCACGGCAATGAACTTTTACCGGCCTGGGTTTCCGCCACGGGAATACCATGCCGTTCGGCAAACGCCTGCAAGGCGGCGCCGGCCTGGCCGTACAACACGCCGCCGCCGGCCACGATCAGCGGCTGTTTTGCATTTTTCAGCAAGGCGGCCGCCTCTTCCAGTTCCTGTTCGATGGGCGGCACGGCGCGGAAACGCACGACTCTCGGTTCGAAAAAGTCGACCGGATAGTCATACGCCATCGTCTGCACGTCTTGCGGCAGGGACAAGGTCACGGGGCCGCAGGCGGCCGCGTCCGTCAAGGCGGCGATGGCGCGCGGCAAGGCGGTGAGCAATTGCTCCGGATACACGATGCGGTCGAAGTAACGCGACAGCGGCTTGAAGGCATCGTTGACGGAAACGCTGCCGTCGCTGGCATCTTCCAGCTGCTGCAACACCGGGTCCGGCGCGCGCGAGACGAACACGTCGCCGGGCAAGAGCAAGACCGGCAGGCGATTCACGTGGGCCAATGCTGCCGCCGTCAACAAGTTGGTGGCGCCGGGACCGATGGAACTGGTCACCGCCATCATGCGCCGGCGCATGTGCGCTTTCGCATAGGCAATGGCCGAGTGCGCCATCGCCTGTTCATTGTGGGCGCGGTAAGTCGGGAAACTGTCACGGTACTGGTACAGCGCCTCGCCCAGGCCCGCCACGTTGCCGTGGCCAAAGATGGCAAAGGCGCCGCCGAACAGGGGGATCAAGGAACCATCGCCCTCCTCCGTGCGCAGGGCGGACAGGTAGCGGACTAATGCCTGCGCCATGGTCAAGCGGATGGTTTTGTGCATGGTGGCGCTCATGCGGCACGCTCCAGGCGGTTGCGCGTGCGCTGCCACAAGCTGATCAGCTGCTCGAAGTTGGCGCGCACTGCGGCGATCAGGCCTGCATCGTCGAGTTCCCCGGCCAGCCAGCGGCGGCTCGGTTCCTGGAAGATGGTGCGTCCGACCATGAAGCCGCGGCACGTCGTGCTGGCACTGGCCTGTTCAAAACTGGCAGCCAGTTTGTCGATGGGCGCGTTCAGGCCCAGCAAGACGACGCCACGGCAATACGGATCGCGCTCGTGCACGAGGGCATCGATGGCTTGCCATTGCTGGGCCGACATGCTTTCCAGCTTCCACCATTCCGGATAGATGCCCAGGTTGTACAGGCGTTTGACGGCGCGCAAGACCGTGTCGTCGCCGTGCGGCAAGGAGTCCGACGGTATGACTTCGAGCAACAGTTCGTGACCGCTCACTTGCGCGGCGTCATACAGGGCCTTGATCTGCGCTTCCTGTTCCAGCCGGTTTTCCACGGCGTCGTCCGGATGCAGTTGCACCAGGCACTTGATCACGTGTTCCTTCGGCCAGCTGAGCAGGTGCGAACCGATGGAGCGGCCCCAGTCGAACTGCAACGGGTTCGATCCCGGCAATTCCACGGGACGGCCGATCCACCAGCCACGGCCCGTCGCATCGTTGAGCGCGTCGACGCCATAACGGCCATCGATCAGCACGCCCGTCTTGCCGGACAACTGCAAGGCCGTTTCCGTCTGCGCCACGGCTTGCACCATCAATTGCTTCAGGGCGCAGATACGCGATTCGGGCGCGCCCGCTTGTTGCGCCAGCTCAAAGAATTGCGTACGGTGATCGAACGCGAACACGCACAGCTCATTCCACTGTTTGCGCGCCACCGTCGTGCGGTGCAGGCGCGACAAGGTGGCGTCCTGGTCCGGCTGCGTCAGTTTCGTCGCATTGGCCAGGAAATAGTCGAGTTCCACGGGCGACGGCATGGCCGGCGCGCAGCCATGCCGCGACACGACGAGGGCGCCGCAGCCATTCGCGTAGCGGCAGCACGCCTCGTAATCCTCGCCGCGCAGCCAGCCTTTCAAAAAGCCGGACAGAAACGCGTCCCCGGCACCCAGCACGTTCAGCACTTCCACGCGCACGCCGCGGTAGTTATATGCATCGTCGAGACTGGCCGGCACCACGCTGTCGATGACGGCGCTGCCCAGCGGGCCACGCTTGACGACCAGGGTCGCCAGGGTGGCGGCCCGCACGGCGCGCAAGCTGGCCATGATGTCCGCGCCGCCGCCGGCGATCATGAATTCCTCTTCCGTACCGACGATCAGGTCGAACTGCGGCAAGATCGCCTGCAGATGTTTGGTGACGCCTTCGTTCGAAACGAAACGCGTTTCGCCGTCCGCCTTGCCCGACAAGCCCCACAGCACGGGCCGGTAATCGATGTCGAGCACGGTGCGCACGTTATTCGCGCGGGCCAATTTCAAGGCTTGCGTGCTGACGGCGTGCATGGCAGCCGTGGAGAAGTGCGTGCCGGTGATCAACAGCGCCTTGCTCGAGGCAATGAAGGCCGCATCCACCAAGGATGCGTCGATGGCCATGTCGGCGCAGTTTTCACGGTAGAAAATCAGCGGGAAGGTGTTTTTATCCTTGAGGCCCAGCATGACCAAAGCCGTCAAACGGTCGCGGTCGATGCCGATGTGGCTGACGTCGCAGCCCTCTTTCGCCAAGGTATCAGTGAGGAAACGTCCCATGTGGTCATCGCCCACTTTCGACAGCATGGCCGATTTGAGGCCCAGGCGGGCCGTGCCGAAGGCGATATTGGCGGAAGAGCCGCCCAGGTACTTGGCGAAACTGGTCGCGTCTTCCAGGGTGCTGCCGATCTGCTGCGCGTACAGGTCCACCGCCAGGCGGCCCAGGCAGATGACGTCCAGCGCGTGGCCCTGGGCAAATTCAGTCGTATTCTTCATGACATGCATTCCTTATGACAATTGCACGATGCGCTGTTCGCGCCATGACACGGTGGCCGCCTCGGCCAGTTCCAGTGCCTTCAAGCCATCGTGGACGGTGGTGCGCAAGGGCGCACCATGGGCAAAGGCCTCGAAAAAGTGCGCCATTTCGCTGGCGTAGGCGGCGCGGTAGCGTTCCAGGAAAAAGTCTTCCGGCTTGTCGACGCTGACGTTGATGGCGCCGTAGGCCGTCACTTCCGTCGGCTTGTGGTTGCCCGCCTGCAGCATGCCGGCGCTGCCCAGCACTTCGAAGCGCTGGTCGTAGCCGTAGGCGGCGCGGCGCGAGGCATTGATCTGGCACAAACGTCCCTTGGCCGTGCGAATGGTGACGACGGCCGTGTCCAAGTCGCCCACCGCGCCGATGGCGGGGTCGACGAGGCAGCTGCCCGTGGCGTGCACGCTGACGGCTTCATCGTCGAGTATCCAGCGGAAGATGTCGAAATCGTGGATCAGCATATCCTTGAAGATGCCGCCCGATACCTGGATATAGCTGACGGGCGGCGGGCCCGGATCGCGGCTGGTGACGACCAGCAATTCGGGCGTGCCGATCTCGCCTGCTGCGATGCGCTGCCTGACGGCGGCAAACGTGGGGTCGTAGCGGCGCTGAAAACCGATCATGCACAGCACGCCAACATCCTTGACGGCAACCGCGGCGGCGCGCGCGCGCTCCAGCGTCAAATCGACGGGTTTTTCGCAAAAGATGGCCTTGCCGACGGCCGCTGCGCGCACGATCAGGTCCGCATGCGTATCCGTGCTCGACGCGATCAGCACGGCCTTGACTTCAGGGTCGGCCAACACAGTTTCCACGCTGGCCACGCTGGCGCCATGCAGGGCCGCCACCTCCGCCGCCGCACCCGCATGCACGTCGACCACGTATTTCAGGCGCACGCCAGGCTGACGCACCAGATTGCCGGCGTGAATGCGGCCGATGCGCCCGGCGCCGAACAATGCCACTTGAATCATTTCCATCTCCTCGATAGTCGGAATAATTCTGCCTGGAAATGCACACGTGTGCATTTCCAGGCAAAAAAGATTAAAACAGGTGGATGACGCCCAGCATTACGCCGCTGAGCTTGGCCCCCTTCTTGGTGGCGGCGAAGGCATTGCCGCCAAACGTGTAGTTGGCGTTCCTGTCGTTATTCGTTTGCGTGTAATAGGCGTACACGGTGCTGCGCTTGGACAGGTAATACTCGTAGCCCAGGGTGGCCTGCTTGGCGCCGCTGTCGTCGCCGCGCACCAGGGTGGTCGCCTTGATGGTCACGCTGCTGCCGTTCGGCGCGCTGCCGGAGACGTCGCCCGCCACGCCGAACCTGCCGATGAAGGAACCGCCGCCCGCTTTGTAGGCGCCCGTGATGGTGAAGTAGTCGCGCTGCAAGTCGCCGCCGGCCACGTCATACACCATGCGGTTCCAGGCCACGCCCACGTCGCCGCCGCCGAAGTTGTAATTGCCCACGGCGCGGAACATCTTTTCGCTGAAGCCGGGACGCAAGTCCTTATGCTTTTCATAGCCGACGGCGCCCTTGATGGGGCCGTTCACGTATTGCACGATGCCCGAATAGATGCGGTCGCCGTTCGATGCCTCGTTTTCGCTGGCGTGGTAAATCGTGGCGCTGAAGCCTTGCAGCACCGGCGTGCGGTAGCTGACGGCGTTCGAACTGCGGCGGTTGAAGCCTTCGCCGCCCAACTGGGAGATGTTGGCGTCATCCTGGATGCCTTCGCCCACGAAACGGTTGGTGTAGCCGTTGATTTGGCGAATCGGCGTGGCGAAGCGGCCCAGCGCGATGCGGCCATAGGCGGGGTTTTCCAGCCCGACAAAGGTATCCTTGCTATTGATGGCGCCCGTGCCATCGTCCAGCTTGGCATTGCCCTCGATCTGGAAGAAGGCCGTGTTGCCATTGCCCAAGTCTTCCCTTCCCCGGAAGCCGATCTTCGAGGAATTGTCCGATACGCGGGAAATGGATTCGCCATTCGGTGCCGTGGCCGAGCTCGACGTTTCGATACGGTCGAAGCCCGCATGGATGCGGCCGTACACGACGACGCTCGATTCGGCCAGCACGCAGCCTGGCACGGCCAGCAAGAATACGGCGGCGATCTTGCTCAACTGCATGGTGTTCATCTCGTTTTTCATCCCGTTTTTCATTTTGTCTCCTGCTTGTTTTTATGGTGGTGGATTACTCATGATGCTCAACAGTGTGTTGCCACTCCGCGTCCCTCGCCGGACGCCTGTCCCCCCTTTCAATAAAATGTGCTCAGGCACAGCGCGGCAAGGCCAGCGCTGCCAGTTGCGGATACAGGCGGGGGCCGCCCACCAGGATGGGGTTGCCCTTTTCCAGACCGTTATCGGCCAGAAAATCATTACAGCGCCCGCCCGCCTCGTTGACGAGCACGATGCCGGCCAGACAATCCCAGGAATTGATGTGCGGCTCGAAATAACCGATCAGGCGCCCGGCCGCCACATACGCGATCATCAGCGCACCGGAACCGTTGCGGATGAACATGCCGCCCTCTTCCAGCACGTCGAGCAGGAAAGGCAGGAAGGTATCGGTGCCCACGCGGTGCGAAAAGCCCACGCCCAGCACGCCGCCCTGCAAACTGGCCACGTCGTTGACGCGCAGCCGCGTTTCCCCGGCCTTCGCCGCCACGTAGGCGCCCTGCCCCTGGCAAGCGTGGAACAACTCGTCCGCGTTCGGGTCGTACACGGCGCCGATGGCCGGCTTGCCGTCGACCAGCACGCCAATCGACACGCACCAGGCCAGCATGCCGTTGACGAAGCAGGCCGTGCCGTCGATGGGATCGATGACCCACACACAGCGCGCGTCCGACGCCCCGCCGCCCCGCTCCTCGCCCACCACGGCGTCGTCAGGAAAACGCGCGGCGATTTGCGCACGCACATAGTCTTCCACCATGCGATCGGCGATACTGACCATGTCCTGCAAGCCTTTTTCCTCGATCACCAGTTCCGTGCGGCGCTGGAACATGCCCAGCGCAATCTCGCCCGCCTGGCGGATGATGTGCCGGGCGTAGGCATAGCGCTCCAGGGTGGCCGCGTCGGCCAGTACCGCTGCCTGTGTCATATCTGTCATGCTTGTCCTCCAATGATGGCTGCGCCATGTTCGTGTACGGTCATGGCGACCGATGTGCCTTGCGTGAAAACCTGGCTCAAGTCGTGCGAGACGGCAAACAGTTCGCCGACCGGCGTGTCGAGCGTGTATTGCATTTCGCGTCCCAGGTAGGTGGCGCGCGCCACGCGCACCACCATGGCGCTGTCGGGCTGCGCGGGCGACAGCAGGATCGCTTCCGGACGCACGGCGAAACTCGCTTCGCCGCTGCGCTGGCTGCGGCATGGCAGACGCAGCCGCAACTTGCCCATGACGCAGGTAGCCTTGCCATCGGCCACCGCTTCGATCACGCCATCGACGATGTTCGCATTGCAGATGAAGTCGGCGACGAATTTGTCGGCCGGCGATTCGAACAGCTCGTGCGGCGTGCCCTTTTGCGCGATCACTTGCCGGTTCATGACGATGATCTGGTCGGAAATGGCCAGCGCCTCTTCCTGGTCATGCGTGACGTACACGGCCGTCAAGCCCAGCTTGACCTGGATGTCGCGGATCTCGTCGCGCACGCGGCGGCGCAGTTTCGTGTCCAGGTTCGACAGCGGCTCGTCCAGCAGCAAGACCTTGGGCTGCAGCACCAGCGAGCGGGCCACGGCCACGCGCTGCTGCTGGCCGCCCGACAACTCGTTCGGGAAGCGCGCGGCAAAATCGGCCAGGCCCACCAGGCGCAAGCTTTCCTGCGCCCGTTCCACGGCGCGCGGCTTGCTTTCACCAGACACGATGAGGCCGTAGCACACGTTGTCGAGCACCGTCATGTGCGGAAACAGGGCGTAGGACTGGAACACCATGCTGACGTCGCGCTCGGCGGCGGACGTCAGGGTGACGTCTTCGCCGGCCAGCAGGATGCGCCCGGCGCTGACGCGTTCCAGGCCGGCGATCAGGCGCAGGGTCGAGGTCTTGCCGCAGCCGCTGGGGCCCAGCAGGGTAACCATGGTGCGCGGCGCGATGGTGAACGACACATCGTTCACGGCCAGCGCCTTGCCGTAGCGTTTGGTAACGCCGTCGAATTCCAGCGCGGCAAGCTCTGTTGCTTGGGTAGTAAAGTGGTTCATGCGTAGCTCTTTTCCAGGTTGGGAACGGCGGCCGGCAGCGTTTTTTCGGCGCTGACGCGGCGAAGGCGGCGCTTGCCGACTAGCAAATGGATCAATTGGATGCACAGCAGGATGACGACGATCAAGACCGTGGCGTAGGCAATCGCCGTGCCGTAGTTGCCGTTCGACACCAGGCCGATGATGTAGGACGTGGCCATGTCGTAATCGGCGCTGACGAGGAAGACGACGGCCGAGATCGACGTGATCGAGCGCACGAAGCCATACACGAGGGCCGAGGCGATGGCCGGGCGCAGCAGCGGCAGGATGACCTTGCGCATGGTGGTCCAGCTGCTGGCGCCCAGGGTGATCGATGCCTCATCCAGGCTGCCGTCGAGCTGGCGCATGGCGGCGATGCCCGTGCGTAAGCCCATCGGCATGTTGCGGAAGACAAAGCACAGGATCAGAATCGTCGCCGTGCCCGTCAACTCGATGGGCGCCGAGTTGAACGCCAGGATGTAGCTGATGCCGATGACGGTGCCGGGAATGGCAAAGCTGAGCATGGTGCCGAACTCGAACGCGCTCTTCAGGGCGAATTGCTGGCGCACCAGCAGCCAGGCCGACAGGATGCCGACAAAGGCCGTCAAGGGCGCGGCGATGGCCGAGATCGTCAGCGTGGTGAACAGCGACGGCCAGGCCTGGCCCGTCCATTGCCAGCCGGAAGCGCCCGCCGTGATGCCAAAGGCGTCGATGTAATGGCGCAAGGTGAAGGCGTTGTCCTGGCCCCAGTTATTCACGAAGCCGCCCGCCACCACGGTGCCGTAGACCAGGGCCGTGAAGGCGAACCATGGCAGGGCGATGGTCCACAAGGTGGTTTTCAGGCGCGGGTTGAGCGAGGCGTGGCCGCCGTGGTCGGCCTTGCCCGTCACCGTCACATACGATTTCTTGCCCAGCCACAGGTTCTGGATGAAGAAGGCACCCACGGCAAACGTCAGCAGCACGATGGCCAAAGTCGCCGCGCGGCCCTGATCGTTCGAGGCGCCCACCACGGAAAAGAAGATTTCCGTCGACAGCACGTGGAAGTTGCCGCCCAGCACCATCGGGTTGCCGAAGTCGGCCATGCTTTCGATAAAGCACAGCAAAAAGGCATTGGCGATGCCGGGACGCATCAAGGGCAGCGACACCTTGACGAAGGTTTGCCAGCTGCTGGCGCCCAGGGTGCCCGACGCTTCTTCCAGCGACGGGCTGACGCCTTCCACCACACCAATCAATGTCATGAAGGCAATCGGAGCAAAGGCCAGCATCTGCGACAGCCACACGCCCGTCATGCCGTACAGCCAGCGGCTCTGCTCGATACCAAACAGGTCGCCGACGAGGCCCGTGATGGCGCCGTTGCGGCCGAACAGCAGGATCAGGGCCAGGCCCAGCACGAAGGGCGGCGTGACGATCGGCAAGATGGTGATGGCGCGCATCGGACGTACCCAGCGGCCATTGGTGCGCGTCACCAAGAGGGCGAACACGAGACCGAGGAAGGTGGCCGACACGCCCGTCAGCAGGGCCAGCGCCAGGGTATTCCAGGCCACGCCGCAGCGGCCGGGACCGGACACGCAATTGAGGCTCCAGATGCCGGGATCCGCCATGCGGCGCGCCAGGGCGGCGGCGCCCGTGCCGCCATCGTCCATCGGCTGGCCGGCGCTGACGAGGATCAGCGCGACGGGGAACAGCACGAACAGGGAAATCAAGCAAATGATGAGGCCGATGGCGCCGGCCACGAAGGCGTCGCCGCGGCACACGCCGCAGGCGGCGGCGCCCGAGGTGAGCAGGAACAGCAGGCACAGCGACAGCAGCAGCGCGCCGAAACCGAGACCGGTGCCGGCGGCCAGCGGGCCCCAGCCCAGCCATGCCAGCCACAGCAGGCCCGCGCCGCCGAGGGCGATCTGGCCCAGGCCCAGGGTCTTGCGGTGGGGATTGGCGGCCACCAGCGCGGCGCTGGCGGCGAGCAGGGCGAAGAACACGCCCAGCGGCCAGGCGCCGAACGACAGCAGGTGCAGCATGGCCGGTGCGCCGCGGTCACTGAAGAACTGGCCGTCCCGCAACCACTCGCCGGCGAACAATCCCGCTTCCTGCTGCTGCCAGGGCAACAGGCACAACGCTGCCAGGGCGGCCAGCAGCCAGCCGTAAAATATCTTTTTCATGAGTTTCATCCAACTATGAACGTCTGAAATTCTGTTGCGCGGTGCGCTCTGTTTCCCAGACGTTTTGAACAATTGATATAGGTTTAACGCCTGCCAAAACTGTAGCGAGCGGCAGTGAGTTGCGGCCGAGACGCGCAGTAAGTTTTGACGCGCGTTAATTGCCGGCAGAATAAATCTGCGTGGTCCAGCGTTGTAATAAGCGCTTGCGCGTGTCCGAGGCGCCATACTTGGCGAAGTCGTAGTTGATGGTCTTGATGTTTTCCAGGCGCGGCGAGGCGGCGGGAATGGTGGCGGCCGTATTCGACGGGATCTGGAACGCCAGCGCTTTCACGGCTTCGCTCTGCACGTCCGGACGCAGGGCGAATTCATAGAATTTCTTTGCCTGCTCCATGTTTTTCGCGCCCTTGACGATGCTCATCGAGCCGATCTCGTAGCCCGTGCCTTCGCAGGGCGGCAAGACTTTCACGGGAAAGCCGGCCACGGTCAGTTTCATCAGGTCGTGCATGAAACCGATGGCCACGCCCGCTTCGCCGCGGCCCACGTCCTCGCCGGGCGCCACGCCCGCGTTCGGATACTTGCTGACGTTCTGCCCCATTTTCGCCAGGAAATCGAAGGCGTCCTCTTCTCCCATCAACTGCACCACGGTGGCCAGCGCGTTGTAGGCGGCGCCCGAGGAGTTCGGGTTGGCCATCTCGATCTCGCCCTTGTAGGCGGGCTTGACGAGGTCTTTCCAGCATTGGGGCGGCGGCAGGTTTTTCTTCTTCAGCACGTTTTCGTTGTAGGCCAGGCCCAGGATGCCGATATAGATGCCGACGGTGCGGTATTTGGCCGTCTCGGCCTGCTTGAGCGCCCACGGCTGCAGCTTGGGCAGGGTGGGCGACTTGTATTCTTCCGTATAGCCTTCGGCGGCGGCTTGCAGATGCGGGTCGCCCGTGCCGCCCCACCAGATGTCCGATTTCGGGTTCGACGCTTCGGCGCGGATCTTCGCATACGCCTCGCCGGCGCTCTTCCTGATCATCGATACCTTGATCTTGCTTTCCGCCTCGAAGCGGTTCTTCATCAGCTGGCACCACTCCATGTCGGCCGAACACAGCACGGACAGGCGTTCCTCGGCGGCCATGGCCGTCATCGGCAGGGCCAGGCTTATAGCAATCGCAACATTGCGCATCTTCATCGTCTCACTCCAAGTTTGTTGTCGTTGTGGTACTTCAGACCGCACCGCTATCTTGCGGTGTCACTGTCCCGGGATGTGCTTTTAAAGGCCTTGCACTGCATTGCACACGTGTGCACACCTTACCACCAGCCGATTTTGACTGTCAACAAGAATCTCGGCAGGCGTGCCGCGTGGTGTTTTACCGACAAAAAAAGCCGCCAGCGTTGCAGCTGGCGGCTTTCGGGACCGGTGGGGTCAGAGGGGTGTTACTGCCAGGCTTCCTTGCCCGCGCGTGGCTTGCCCACCATCAACAGCGCGCCCAGAGTCAGCACGGCTGCCAGCGACAGGTAATAGCCGACGTATTGCAAGCCGTAGTTGGTGGCCAGCCAGGTGGCGATGTACGGCGCCAGCGAGGCGCCCAGGATGCCGGCCAGGTTGAACGTCAGCGAGGCGCCCGTGTAGCGCACTTCGGGCGGGAACAGTTCGGACAACATCGTGCCCAGCGGACCGTAGGTCATGCCCATCAGGCCCAGGCCGACAGCCATGAAGACCGTCACTTCCCACGTCACGCCCGAGCCGAACATGGGAGCGAGCACCAGGCCGAAGATGGCGATGGCGACGGAGACCCAGATCAGGGTGGCGCGGCGGCCGCGGCGGTCGGCCAGCACGGCCGAGAATGGAATCGTCAGGGCGAAGAACAGCACGGCAAACAGCTGCACGACGAGGAATTCCTTGCGCGTGAAGCCCAGCTTGGTCGTACCCCAGCTCAGCGCGAACACCGTCATCAGGTAGAACAGCACGAAGGTGGCCAGGGCGATGATGGTGCCCAGGAACAACATGCGGCCATGCTGGCGGAACACGGTGGCCACGGGCAGCTTGACGACTTCGTTCTTGTCGATGACTTTCTGGAAGTCCGGCGTTTCCGTGATCTTCAGACGCACGTACAGGCCGACGATGACCAGCAGCGCGCTGGCCAGGAACGGGATGCGCCAGCCGTAGCTGAAGAATTGCTCATCGGTCATGGTTTCGCTCAGCAGCAGGAAGATGCCGCCCGACAGGAAGAAGCCGATCGGCGCGCCCAGCTGCGGGAACATGCCGTACCAGGCGCGCTTGCCCGGTGGCGCATTTTCCGTGGCCAGCAGCACCGCGCCGCCCCACTCGCCGCCCAGGCCCAGGCCCTGGCCGAAACGGCACAGCGCCAGCAGCAGCGGCGCCAAGGTGCCGATGGCGGCATACGTCGGCAGCAAGCCGATGATGACGGTGGAGATACCCATGGTCAGCAAAGCGGCCACGAGGGTGGCCTTGCGGCCGATGCGGTCGCCGAAATGGCCGAACACGGCAGAACCGATGGGACGGGCAAAAAAGGCGATGGCGAACGTGGCCAGCGACTGCAGCACGGCGGCCGACGGGTCGCCGGCGGGGAAGAACAGTTTCGGGAACACCAGCACGGCGGCGGTGGCGTAGATATAAAAGTCAAAGAACTCGATGGTGGTGCCGATCAGGCTGGCGAACAGCACCGTGCCGGGGGAATTTTTCTTGGGGGGGTGCTCATTTACTGCGCTCCTTGGGGAGGGTGTCTAAAGGCCATTCTCTGGATGTTTTTTCAGGCAGCAGCACAGCACGTTGTATAAAGTAACCGCCAGTAAATTATTGTTATTTCTGACTTCCATAAGCGGCGTGCTGCTGCGTTGGCAGCCGCTCGCAGTGCTCGCACTGCGTCGCGACAGCCGCCTTGCATCACATCCGCTTCTGTTCATCATAAATTTACAATAATTTCCCGACGATTACTTAGGCGCATTGTTCACCTATCATAGCTGTGCGCGGACGTATTTGCTGTGAATTTGCTACTAAATTCGCAAACAAATTCCACGCAGCAACACGCCGTTGTTAACGGCAGGCAACGGTGAACAAACGCGCGCTATCGCGCTGTGATCAGTGCTGATCAGAGAAACAACGGTCGTGCGCCATCCGGTTACCCGGGGCACGGCAGGAAAGGCGTCAGGGGATGGGCGACGTGTATCAGGCCCGGCGTATCGCCAGGCATTCCGTACCAGACCCGCGCGTCGGCATCGCGGCATCGGTCATTTGTGGTGAATCCTTGCCTGCGGCCCCTCCGGGTGGAGCGGGCCGGCGATCATCGCGCTGCATCACTAAGGATGCGGTTGATCTTGCTGTAAGCGGCTTATGATACGCGCAGTGGTGCGGTGCGGCAAGATAGTTTGAAATGCAAACCCCAACAGCAAGGACTGGGGTCGGACCCTGAGGGTCCGACCCCGGCATCTGCCGTTGGGCTTAAAACGACCTACGCATCAATCAGGGCGAACGCCCTGGCGATCTCCGCGCTGTCGAGCGGGCGCACGAGGCGCGCCACTTCCTGGCCATCCTTGAGGAAAATCAAGGTCGGCCACAGTTTCACCCGGAAGTAGCGTCCCAGGGCGCGGCCGGGGCCGTCTTCCACGCGCAGGTGCGGCACCTCGGGGTGCTGCGCAAAGGCAGCGGCCAGCGGCGCCTGGGTGGCGCGGCAGTGGCCGCACCAGCCCGTGCCGAATTCCAGCAGGGCCGGGCCCGCCAGCGCGTCGATCCCGGCACGCGTGGGTTGCGCCACAGCATACGTGTCATTCATCATGCCGCTCTCCTTGTCCACTCAGACCACTTTCACGCGCAGTTCGCCCAGGCCATCGATGGCCCCCACCAGCTCGTCGCCGCGCTGCACGGCCGCCACGCCGGCCGGCGTACCCGTGTAGATCAGGTCGCCCGGCTGCAAGGTGAAATAGGTCGACAGGTCGGCGATAGTTTCCGCCACATTCCAGATCAGCATATCGATGCTGCTGCTTTGGCGCAGCTCGCCATTCACGCGCAGGGTGATGGCGGCATGCTGGACGTCACCCGCCTGCGCGGCCGGCGTGATGGGGCCGATGGGCGCCGAGTGCTCGAAGGCCTTGCCCGTCTCCCACGGACGGCCCAGTTTTTTCGCCGCGCCCTGCACGTCGCGACGCGTCATGTCCAGGCCGATCGCATAGCCCCACACGTGGCTCAGCGCATCGGCCACGCCGATATCGCTGCCGCCCTTGCCGATGGCCACCACCAGTTCCATCTCATGCTGGAAATCCTGCGTCTGCGCCGGATACGGCAGCTCGCCCATCGTGCCGGCTGGCACGGGCAGCACGGCGTCGGCGGGCTTCATGAAGAAAAACGGCGCCTCGCGGCCCGTGTGGCCCATTTCCTTGGCATGGTCGACATAGTTGCGGCCCACGCAATAGATGCGGTGGACGGGGAAAGTATCAACGCTGCCGCTGACGGGAACACTGGGCTGGATGGCTGCGGGAATGACATACGACATGAAAACTCCTGATCGGCACGATAAAAAGGCGGCGATGAAAAAGGGACACCGCAGTGTCCCCTATTTTACGACAACGTTACTTCAGCAAGCCCGAGCGGCTCGGGTCCGGCATGCGGATGGCCACGATGAAGGAAATCAGGCACATGATGGTGACATACCAATAGAAATACTCTTCCACGTGCCAGGCCTTGAACTGCAGCGCCACGTATTCGGCCGAACCGCCGAACATGGCGTTGGCGACCGCATACGACAGGCCCACGCCCAGCGCGCGCACTTCGACGGGGAACATTTCCGCCTTGATCAGGCCGCTGATCGAGGTGTAGAAGCTGATGATGGCCAGCGCGATGATGATCAGGCCGAACGCCGCGTACGGGCTGGAAATATCCTTCAAGGCATGCATGATCGGCAGCACGCACAGGGTGGCCAGGCCGCCGAAGAACAGCATCGAGGTGCGGCGGCCGATGCGGTCGGACAAGGCGCCGAACACCGGTTGCAAAATCATGTAGACGAGCAAGGCGCACGTCATGACGGCGCTGGCCGTCTTGGTGTCCATGCCGGCCGTGTTGACCAGGTATTTCTGCATGTAGGTGGTAAACGTGTAGAACACGAGCGAGCCGCCGGCAGTAAAGCCCAGCACGGTAATAAACGCGCGCTTGTGTTTGAGCAAGCCGCGCAGGCTGCCCGCGTCCTTGTCCTTGCGCTCGCTGGCGGTCGTCGTTTCCGTCAGGGATTTACGCAGGTTCAGCGACACGAGGGCCGCCAGGGCGCCGAACACGAACGGGATGCGCCAGCCCCAGGCGCGCAATTCTTCCAGGGTCAGCAGTTGCTGCAAGACCACCAGCACCAGCAAGGCCAGCAGCTGGCCGCCGATCAGGGTCACGTACTGGAACGAGGCGAAGAAACCGCGCTTGCCCGATTCCGACACTTCACTCATGTAGGTGGCGCTGGTACCGTATTCGCCGCCCACGGACAAGCCCTGGAACAGGCGCGCCACCAGCAGCAGGAACGGGGCGAAGGCGCCGATGGTTTCATACGTGGGTAGCACGGCGATCATCAGCGAGCCGCCGCACATCATCAGCACGGAAATCATCATCGACTGGCGGCGGCCGTATTTGTCGGCGATACGGCCGAACAGCCAGCCGCCCACCGGACGCATGAGGAAACCGGCGGCAAAGATGCCGGCCGTCTGCAGCAGCTGCGTCGTCGGGTTACCGGAAGGGAAGAAGGCGTGCGAGAAGTACAGCGCGCAAAACGAGTAAATGTAGAAGTCGAACCATTCGACCAGGTTACCGGAGGAAGCGCCAATGATGGCCTTGATGCGCTGCTGGGATGTCAGCTGCGCAACGTCATGCGGAGTATCGTGGGATGTCATATCAGTCTTCTTGTTCGTGTGAAAAAGCCAACGCCAGCCGGGTTGCCCGGGCTGGTTTTGCATCATACGCCCTTGATCAGGGTCAAAAAGCCGCCCGGCATACGCGTTAATACGTATCGCCGGCAACTTTTTTCACCTGCGGGCGGGCGGAATCAGACCCGTTCCAGCACCAGCGCGATGCCCTGGCCCACGCCGATGCACATGGTGCACAAGGCGTAACGCCCGCCCGTGCGGTGCAGCTGGTTGACGGCCGTCATGGCCAGGCGCGCGCCCGACGCGCCCAGCGGATGGCCGAGGGCGATGGCGCCGCCGTTCGGGTTGACGCGCGGATCGTCGTCGGGCAGACCCAGCTGGCGCAGCACGGCCAGGCCCTGGGCGGCGAATGCTTCGTTGAGTTCGATGACGTCGAAGTCGGCCAGGGTCAAGCCCGTCATGGCCAGCACTTTCAGGGTGGCGGGCGCGGGGCCGATGCCCATGATGCGGGGCGCCACGCCGGCGGTGGCCATGGCCACGACCCGCGCGCGGGGCGTCAGGCCGAAACGGGCCGCATTGGCCTCGTCGGCCAGCAGCAGGGCCGCGGCGCCATCGTTGACGCCGGACGCGTTGCCGGCCGTAATCGTGCCGTCCGCACGCACGACGGGTTTGAGTTTCGTCAATGTTTCCAGGGTGGTGGCGCGCGGGTGCTCGTCGCGGGCAACGACGAGGGGTTCGCCCTTCTTTTGCGCAATGGTGACGGGACAGATTTCACTGTCGAACACGCCCGCCTGCTGCGCCGCCAGCGCTTTCACCTGGCTGGCCAGGGCGAACGCATCCTGATCAAGACGGCTGATGCCGAAGTCGGACGCCACGTTTTCCGCCGTTTCCGGCATCGAATCGACGCCGTACTGCGCCTTCATCAAGGGATTGATGAAGCGCCAGCCGATGGTCGTGTCTTCCATTTTCATGCCGCGCGAAAAGGCGCTGTCCGCCTTGCCCATGACAAACGGTGCGCGGCTCATGCTTTCCACGCCGCCGGCGATCAGCAAGCCCGCTTCGCCGCTCTTGATGAAACGGGCGGCGCTGCCGATAGCGTCCAGGCCCGAGCCGCACAGGCGGTTCAGGGTGGCGCCCGGCACGCTGTCGGGCAAGCCCGCCAGCAAGGCGGCCATGCGCGCCACGTTGCGGTTGTCCTCGCCCGCCTGGTTGGCGCAGCCGTACAGCACGTCGGTAACAAAAGTCCAGTCCACATTCGGGTTGCGCGCCATCAAGGCGCGGATGGGCACGGCGCCCAGGTCGTCGGCGCGCACGCCGGACAGGCCGCCGCCGTAGCGGCCGAATGGGGTGCGCTGCGCGTCGCAAATGTATGCGTGGGTCATGTTCTTTCCTCCAAGAAAGTGTATTGATTGTGAGTTAGCGCGCATCCGTCAGCGGCACGGCCGTCAACGCTTGCAGCTGCTCGAAACTCAAGCCGTCCACCAGCTCGACGACCGTGGCACCGTTTGGTCCCAGGTCGAGCACGGCCAGGTCGCTGTAGATGCGGCTGACGCAGGCTATGCCCGTGAGCGGATACGTGCAGGCCTGCACCAGCTTGCTTTCACCCGTCTTGGTCAGCAATTCCATCATGACCCAGGTTTTTTTCGCGCCAATGGCCAGATCCATGGCCCCGCCCACGGCGGGAATGGCGTCGGGCGCACCCGTGTGCCAGTTGGCCAGGTCGCCCGTGCTTGATACTTGAAACGCGCCCAGCACGCAGATGTCCAGGTGGCCGCCGCGCATCATGGCGAAGCTGTCGGCGTGGTGGAAGTAACTGCCGCCGGCCAGCAGGGTGACGGGCTGCTTGCCCGCATTGATCAGGTCGTAGTCTTCCTCGCCCGGCGCGGGCGCGGGCCCCATGCCGATGACGCCGTTTTCGCTGTGCAGGATGATATCCGCGCCAGCCGGCAAGTGATTGGCCACCAGGGTCGGCAAGCCGATGCCCAGGTTGACGACATTGCCTTCATGGATGTCGGCCGCCACCTTGGCCGCCATCTGGTCTCGATTCCATTTATTCATGTTGATATTCCTCAGGCAGCTTTGAAGCCGGCGGGGCCGGTGGCCGTGCGCGGCACTTGCACCAGGCGCTGCACGAACAGGCCCGGCGTGATGACGTGCTCGGGATCGATGCTGCCCAGTTCAGCAACTTCATGCACGGAAGCAATGCTGACTTTCGCGGCCATGGCCATGATGGGACCGAAGTTGCGCGCCGTCTTGCGGTAGGTCAGGTTGCCCCAGCGGTCGCCCTGCTCCGCCTTGATCAGCGCGAAATCGGCGTGGATCGGTGACTCGAATACATACATGCGGCCATCGATCTCGCGCGTTTCCTTGCCCTTGGCCAAGTCCGTGCCATAGCCCGTGGGCGTAAAAAAGCCGCCGATGCCGGCGCCGGCGGCGCGGATGCGTTCGGCCAGATTTCCCTGCGGCACCAATTCCAGCTCCAGCTTCCCTGCGCGGTACAGCGCGTCGAACACGTGGGAATCGGCCTGGCGCGGGAACGAGCAGATGATCTTGCGCACCTGCCCGTTTTTCAGCAGGGCGGCCAGGCCCGTGTCGCCATTGCCCGCATTGTTGTTGACGATGACGAGGTCGCGCGCGCCCTGGGCGATCAAGCCGTCGATCAGCTCGGCCGGCTGGCCCGCGCCGCCGAAGCCGCCAATCATGACGGTGGCCCCATCGTGGATATCGGCCAGCGCATCAAGCACGCTGGAACGCAGTTTGTCGATCATTGCCTGTCTCCTCCCAATCAAACTCACAATCCATTTGTTCGTATGTCGAACAAATATTCGTATTTAGAACTTATTCGTGAGAATATGCCTGATCGGGGCGCTTGTCAATTTGCCGTTTTCGCCGGCGCCATGGCTATAATTGCCACCTTGACCAATTGGAATCGCCATGACCGTACGCAGCAGCACGCCCCTTTCCGCCGAAGAAACCCTCGATGCCGACGGCGCACCGCGCCCTGGCGACAGCTATGTGCAATCGTTCGCGCGGGGCCTGGCCGTGCTGCGCAGCTTTGGCGCGGACGCGCCGCAACAGACCCTGAGCGAAGTGGCGGAACGGGCGCAGCTGACGCGCGCCGGCGCGCGGCGCATCCTGCACACCTTGTTGCATCTTGGCTACGTAGAAGCGGATGGGCGGCTGTTCCGCCTGACGCCGAAGGTGCTCGACCTCGGCTATGCCTATTTGTCGTCGCTGCCCGTGTGGACGCAGGCGCAGCCGCTGCTGGAAGAATTGATGCAGACCTTGCGCCAGTCGTGCTCGGCCACCGTGCTCGACGGCGACGACATCGTGTACGTCGTGCGCCTGTCCGCGCACCGCACCATGTCGATCAACCTGGGCATCGGCAGCCGCCTGCCCGCCTACTGCACCTCGATGGGCAGGGTGTTGCTGTCGGGCCTGGCGCCCGAGGTGCTGCGCGAACGGCTGTCGAAGATGGCGCTGCTAAAAATCACGCCGGCGACCAAGGTCGATATCGACGTCTTGATGGAAGAGATTGCGCAAGTGCGGCGCCAGGGCTGGTGCCTGGTGCAGGAAGAGCTGGAACAGGGCTTGATCGCCCTGGCCGCGCCCGTGTTCGACCGGGCCGGCAAGGTGGTGGCGGCGATCAACGTCAGCGGCCAGACGGCGGGGCCGTCCGTCGCGCACCTGCTGGAACACAGCTTGCCGAAACTGCTCGATACGGCCAGCCGGGTCAGCGCCCTGGTGCGGGTGCAGCAGTGATTACTTGTTAAACTTCGCGCACGGATCCGGGCGCGGCTGCGCCGGCATCGTTTGCGTCAGATCAAACGTGCCCTTGTAGCCGGTGCTACCCTGCTCCAGGTAGCCGATGCTGCGCACGTTCAGCTGCGGGTCGGCCAGCTTCAGCCAGCGGGGCACGCCGATATCCTTGCGCACGTGGTCGTTGCCGGCGATCAGCACCACGTCGCGCGGCGCCTGGTCGCGGATCAGCTTGGCCATCCAGATATCGCGCGCCACTTGGGCGTTGACGACACCTTTGATCATCATGTCGGGCAACATGTTGCAGCGGGCCGCCTGCACTTCCTTCTGTTGCCCGTCCAGGATATCGGCCGGCACGGGCGCAGCCAGGTACGTGGCCACCATGGCGGGCGGCATGCCCCACTGGATGCCGTCGCGCACGATGCGCGAGGCATCGGCCGGCGACAGGTTGCCGGCGACCAGGCTCAGCTGGTAGCTGATGACGAGGTCCAGCACGGGCCGGTACAAGCTCCAGTCCCAGCGCGGCTGTTCCATCACGCGGATGATGCAATCGGGGTCGGCGCAATCGCGCGCGGCGCGCGTCAGCAAGGCCTGGTTTTCGCGGTCGAACTGTTCCATGACAATCACGGGACGCCAGCCGGCCGCCAGGCGGCGGCGCAATTCCTCGACGCGCAGGCGCTGGCCTTGCGCATTGTCATGGACTTCGCCCAGCAGCAACACTTGCGGATTGGGCAAGGCGTCGGCCACGGGCGCGGGAGGGGGCGGAGCGTCTTTCTTCAGCAAGCTGCCGCAGGCGGCCAGTGCCAGCACGCTGCACAACAGGGCGGCGCGCGCGCCGGCGCGGAAAATCACGGTTTTCATGTCAGGCGGGTATCTTCAAGTGGCGATGCGCCAGATTGTACCGTCTCAGGCCGGCGCGGGTGCGTTGCGGCGCTCCAGCACTTCAAAGACGGCCATGCCGGCCAGCATGGCAAGCACAAAAATCCACGCCTTCGGCTGTCCCGCCAGCAGGGAGACGAGGGCGGGACCGGGACAGAAACCGGCGATGCCCCATCCCGCGCCAAAGGCCAGGCTGCCCAGCAGCAAGCGCCGGTCGATGCGCCGCGATGCCGGCAATTGCATGGAGTCGCCCAGCAGCGACCTGGTGCGCCGGCGCGCCAGCCAGAAGGCGGGCAGGGCCACGCCGATGGCGCCGCCCATCACCAGCGCCAGCGACGGATCCCAGGCGCCGGCCAGGTCGAGGAAACCGAGCACCTTGGCCGGGTTGCTCATGCCGGAGACGATCAGGCCCAGGCCAAAGACGAGGCCGCTCAACAGGGAAAAGATCAGCTTGCTCATAAGCTTGCTCACAGATGGCGCAACAGATACACGGTGAGGAAACCGGCCGCCATGAAGACGATGGTGGCCGCCAGCGAACGGGGGGACAGGCGCGACAGGCCGCACACGCCGTGGCCGCTGGTGCAACCGGCGCCATAGCGTACGCCCACGCCCACCATCAAACCCGCCACGATCAGGGCGGGCGTGCCGGCGTCGATCCGCACGGGCGGCAAGGCATGCCACAGCTGGTACAGCAGGGGCGTGCCGACCAGGCCGGCAAGAAAGGCGATGCGCCAGCCCAGATCGCCCTGGCGCGGGCGCAGCAAGCCGCCAAGAATGCCGCTGATGCCGGCGATGCGGCCATTGAACAAGATCAATAGCGCAGCCGCCAGGCCGATCAGCATGCCGCCGGCCAGCGAGGCCCACGGCGTGAAGTGCTGCCAGTCGATGTGCATGGAAATATTCAGTCCGCTTCGTCGTTGAACGGAGGCCGCGGCGCGCAAAATTGCGCGTACAGCACTTGCAGCACGGCCAGCACGGGCGCGCTGGCGACACGGTAATAGATCTGCTTGCCGTCGCGCCGCGTGGCCACCAGCATCTCTTCGCGCAGCACGCCCAGCTGCTGCGACAGGGTCGGCTGGCCGATGCCCACTTTTTGTTCGAGGTCGCTGACGCAATGCTCGCCCTGCGATAGCTGGCACAGCAGCATCAATCGGTCGGCATTGCCCATGGCCTTGAGCAGCGAGCTGGCCTTGTAGGCCGAGCCACGCATGGCGTCGAGGTTGTATTCGGCGTGTTGTGTTGCGACTGTCTCCATCGTGCCCTCCCACAGGCGGTCATATTGATCATCATGCGATAAACAATATACTAATCAATATACTGTTTTCCTGCTGGCGATTCACACAAAAAAACAACAGTGTTCTTCGGCGATAGCGTGCTCTTGCGAAGTGTGCGGCAGCGATAGCCATCACGCTATCAAAATGATAAATATTCGTAATTTAAAGCAAATAAGCGTAGCAAAATTGCCACGATTTGTGCTGTAATAAGACCTCTTCAGAAAAATCGTGATACGCCCCCGTACAGGCGCATTGTCCGTCCAGGCGCAGGCCGGTTTTCGACCGCACCGCACGGTGAACCAGGGAGTCAAAGATGAAGTTACTTCAGCCGCTAGGCATGGCCATGCTGGCGCTGTCGGCGTGTGCCGGCAGTGCGGCGGCCAGCACCCCGCCCACGGCACACGCCCAGGTCGTGAGCGACGACAGTCTCGGTTTCACCAGCACTGCCGACAATCCCGGCTGGGACACACCGGACTTGCCGTATGCGCGCCTGCTGGCGCAGGGCACCATGCTCAACGCGGCCCCGCGCTGGAGCAGCACCGGTGCGCGCCAGGGCGCACTGCCTCCGTCCGCAGCCGCCACGGCCCCGCCCGTGCAGCAAACGAACGTGCCCCCGCCCGTGCCCGAAGCGAGCATGGTCTCGATGCTGCTGGTGGGACTGGGCCTGCTGGCCTTTAGCATGCACGGCGAAAAACAGGAAAAATTCGATAGCTGAGCCTATTCCGGCAGCCGATGCCGCTGCCTTAAAAAAAATTCCGCCTTGCGCGGAATTTTTTTGCCTGCCGTGCCGGTCAATGCTCACTTGTCCAGCAAGCGGCAAACCCGTTCGATATTCCCCACAGGAATGCCCGACTTCAGGGCGCGCGCGATGCAGGCCGCCTTGTCCGTGCCCGAGGCGGAAATGAGCACGAAGGCCGTGCCCAGGGCGCTGACGGCGACCAGCAGGATCAATATACCCTTGACGATATCCCAGTTCATTGCGCCTCAGCAATGTCGTACGTGAAATCATAATAATGCTTGCCATCTTCGATGCGGATGGCCAGGCTGCCCGACAGCCCTTCCAGTTGCCCCGTCCCCGTATCGGGCACCACCGTCACCGACAAAGCGGGCGCGCCGCGCGTCATCGTGCCGCTGTGCTGCAAATAAAAACTGCCGTGACGCCCGTCCAGCGTGCCTTCCACCCGCTCCAGCGCCACATAGCCTGCCGAGCCGGCCACGCTGGCGCGCGCGCTGAGCATCTCGCCCCGCGCGCTGGCGTCGAGGGCGCCGTGGTAGCGCTTGGCTAGCGACAGGCGTCCCAGCCCCGATTGCGCGGCCGTATCCGACAAGGTTTCCGGGGTGATGGTGACGTTGAATTCGCCTGTAATGGTAGGCATCAGTGCTCCTTGGAAGATGAAGAGGTGGCGGCCGCCTCCGGCCCGTTCAGCAGCACATGCAATTTTTGCATGGTGGCCCAGTTGCGCGAGGTGACGCCATCGCCGAGCAGCGCGCCCAGCGCCGCCACCACCTTGCTGGCCAACACGCCGTCGGGACACCAGGCATACGCAGCCCAGCGCCCCAGGACCAGCGCTTCCGGCTGCCACGGCCGCTGCGCCAGGGGCGCCAGGCGCTGCATGTCGGCCGGATTGTTCAGCACCAAGGTCAGCAGACGCGCCGCATCGGCCGCCGGCGCCAGGGTGTTTTGTTCGATCAGTTCGGCAAACTGGCTGGCCGACAGCACCGTCACCCGGGCCGCCACGCCCAGTTTCAGCACCAGCGCTTCCTCGATGCGGGCAGCGGCGTCGGCCGGCGCGACCTTGCCGCCGTCATACACGACGTTGCCACTGTTGAGCACGGTGCGCACCTGCGCAAAACCCAGGTCGCCCAGCAGCTTGCGCAGGTCGGCCATGGCCACGCGCTTGGCGCGGCCGACATTGATCCCGCGCAAAAGCGCCACTTGCTGACTATTTTCCATCTGTGCCATGTGTTGTCTCCTTGCCTATGCCTGGCCGGCCGGAACGCTGGCGGCGCCTTCCGGCAATGGCGTCACCTTGGGCAGGCGCAGCAGGAACGTCGCGCCCTGCCCCAAGGTGCTGCTGACCGTGATGGTGCCGCCAAACTGCTTGGCAATCAAGTTGAATACGATATTCAAGCCCAGGCCCGTGCCGCCCTGTCCGCGCCGCGTGGTGACAAACGGGTCGAACACACGGTCGAGCATGTCGGGCGCGATGCCGCGGCCATTGTCGCGCACCTGCATGGCGATCCAGTCGTTGTCGCCGTGCACGCCGATATGGATGTGGCCATCCGTGTCCGCATCGAAAGCGTGCTCGACGCAGTTCAGGACCAGGTTGGTCAGCACCTGCGCCAGCGCGCCCGGATAGCTGTCGAGCATGATGCCGGGCGGGCAATCGATATCGATGCGGATGCGTGTCTTTTTCAGGGTCGGCTGCAGGCTCGAGATGACTTCGCCGATATAGTCGCGCAATTCGAACAAACGTCGCGCCTCGCTGACCTGGTCGACGGCGATCTGCTTGAAGCTGTGGATCAGGTGCGCGGCGCGGTAGGCATTGTTCATGATCAGGCGCGCGCTTTCGCCGGCCGTTTCCAGGTAGCGCACGATATCGGTCTTTTTGACGCTGCCGCCCGCCACCGCCGCACTGATGTGATCGGTGGCTTCCTTCAGCACCGATGCGCTGGTCAGCGCGATGCCGACCGGGGTGTTGATTTCATGCGCCACGCCCGCCACCAGGCTGCCCAGCGAGGCCAGGCGTTCCGACTGCAGCAACGATTCCTGCGCCCGGCGCAATTCGTCCATGGCTTGCGCCGTCTCCTGCTGCGAGCGGCGCGCCATGTCTTCCGCCTCGCGGCTGCCCTCGATGATGGACTTGAGCTTGCGCTGCACGGCATTGAAGCCGCGGATCACGTCGCCCAGCTCGTCGCGCCGGTTTTCCGGCAGCTCTTCGACGTCGGCGCTGCCGCGCGTGGCCAGGTCGAACAAGCCGTCGCGCAACTGTTTCAATGGGCCGAAGACGATGCGCAGGCTCAGCGCCAGGGCGCCCACCAAAATGATGTCAAGTAGCAACACTTCCAGCACCTTGCGCCGCACTTCGCCGCGCAGGGCCGCATCGATCTGGGCACGGCTGAAATTGACGATGACCTTGCCGACGATCACCGGCTTGCCGCCCGTGGCCGCCGCCACGGCGTCGCGGAACACCAGCGGCGCCTCGACGGGCGTGCCGCCCATGGCCACGTCGGCCGTCAGCGGCACCAGGGTACCCGCCGCGTCGCGCACTTCGCCCGCGAACAGGCCGACCGAGGCGTCGTAGACGCGGATGCCGACCAGTTCCGGCGGCAGCATTTCGGCCGCGACGATGCTGTCGACCTTGGATTTGTCGAGGTCCCACAGGGCGGACGGCAAGCTGGTCTGCAAGCGCGTCAGCACGCCGCTGCGCAGGCGCGCGCTGCCCGATTCGAGTTCCTTGCTCAAGGTATATTGGGTATAGCTACCCGAAATGCCCAGCACCAGGGTGACGATCACGACAAAAAGCAGGGTCAGCCGGACTTGGATACTCACCATCGATCAACACTCCCCGGGCCAGGCCGCCAGCCCGCGGCGCGGGCGCAGTGACGTCAGCGGACAACAGCCTGAATCAAATGTACGGTATGACATGCTTATTGGCAAGATTTACAGCAATGCCGTTTTCCACCAGGCCTTGATACAGGTTGAGACATTGCGTCATGGCAATGGTAATATCCCGCAATCATCTAAGGAGTCGTCATGGCGGTCATGCATCAACATCTACCCCTGGAACAAGTTCGTCCTGGCATGGTTTTGTCGGATGTATTGCTCGATGCGCATGGACAAGTGCTGTTGCCGCAAGGCGCGGTATTGACGGAAAACATGCTGGCCCTGATGCCGCGCCACAACATCGACATGTTGCCGATCCAGGCGCCGCCCCCCTCGCCGGAAGAAATCGCCGCGCAACAGGCGGCCGACAGCGAACGGCTGGCCTACCTGTTCCGCAAACATGACCCGGAGGATCCCCTGGACGCGGCCACGACCTTGCTGCGCAGCTATGTCACGGCTTACCGCCTGGGCACGGGAGAGGCCGCATGAGCACCCAGCTGACGCTCGACGACATCGTCGCCCACCTCGATGACTTGCCCTCGCTGCCCGCCGTCGTCATGGAACTATTGAACAGCATCGACCAGGAAGACGTCGATATTTCCGTGCTGGCCAAAAAAGTGTCGTACGACCAGGCGCTGACGGCGAAAACCCTGCGCCTGGCCAACTCGTCGCAATATGGCTTGCAAGTGAAAGCCACCACCATTCAGCAGGCGATCACTTACCTGGGCTTCCAGACCACGCGCAGCCTGATCACGTCGGCGGCCATCACGGGTTGCTTCCCGGAAGGACGCTGCCCCGGTTTCGACGACAAGGCCTTCTGGCGCCATTCGGTGGCGACGGCCGCCTGCGCCAAGGTGCTGGCGCGGCAAATCCGCTTCAACCAGGATTACGCGTTCACGGCCGGCTTGCTGCACAACATCGGCCGCCTGGTGCTGGTCAGCAGTTTTCCCACGCATTATGCGCAAGTCATCGCACACCAGGCGGCGCACGATTGCAGCCTGCTCGAAGCGGAGCAAACCGTGCTGGGCGTGGATCACGTGCAGGCCGGCGTGGCGCTGGCCGAACACTGGAATTTTTCCGACACGATGCGCCTGGCGCTGGGCAACTATCTGCAGCCGGAAACGCCGGGAGCAGGCTTCCTCGCGTCGCTGATCCACGTGGCCAATGCCGTCGTCTGCGCGCTCGACCTGGCGCAGGCGGGCGACGACATGGTGCCGCGCGTCTCGCCGGTGGCCTGGGATGCCCTGGGCTTGGGCGAAGACACGTATCTGCAGCTGTTCCGCGAAACGGAACTGCGCTACGACGAAATCACCTCGGCCTTGTTAAGCTGACTCGGCAGGCAAAGCCGCAAACGCAAACGGCCCTCGCCTGAGGGCGAAAGCCGTTATGGGTACTGCCATCATTCCACCTTGCCCGGTCCACGCCAGCCTGTTGCCGCCAGCAGCTACGCAAGCGGCACAGTCAGCGCGCCACCACCGCATCAGTGCGCGTAATTCGATTCTTGCGCATCGCCGCGGTCTTCCGCTTTTGGACGGCCCTGGGCGTCGGACAGGCGATACTTGGTGCGGCGGTCGCCCATCAAGTCGCGCAGGTCACGAATGCTCATGCCCGTCACTTCGTGCATGCGGATCAGCAGCGAGGCGCCGACCGGCAAGCGGTGGTGGCGGATCTTGCTGATGACGGGTGGCGCCACTTCAAGCAGACGCGACAGGGCTGCATCGTTTTTCAGCTGCATCTTGCTCAGCAGAATATCCAGCAGGTGGTTCGGGTTGTAACTCTCTTGCGATGCTAATGCATGATGTGCCATGATTTTTCCTCGTCTGGTGAATGTAGAAAATAATGCCGATACGAACTTAAGGCTGGCTTAGAGTGTTCAAATAAACGTCTGTCCATCGGATTCAGCCCTCCCCCGCCCTTCCTCCGTATCGCACTGCCTGCACAGGACTCGCACAGCCACGCCCAGCCAACGTACGCAACTTGCCGCGTGAGTAAAAGCACGTGCAATCCACTAAAATGAATTGCATATAAGGCAATATACTAGCCCAAACACGCGGCATCTGCGCCTCGCGCAAACTTCCTGATTGTTAAATATCAATCAAGCTGCTGGTTGGCTTGGCAACGATGCTATTTCAACACATTAGGATGCCAGCGGGCGCACACAAGGCTTTGCAGCAACTTGTTACAAATCAATGGTGTCGCACGGCAACAAATGCTTTTAAGCATCACGATGCAAGCGGACATAGACAGGCGACAACCTTGTCGGCAAGGTAAGCACAACATGGCCCGCCCCGGCGATTTACGCTAAACTATGGCCTGAAATTGCAGCGAGCCTGCCGCCGGGCAGCCAGAGGCGCCCGGCCGGTCATCCACCGCCTCCCGCCCCGAGCGGCGCACAGCGCAAGCCCCCTGCCCAGCTTATTTGCAGCCACACTGATTTGCTCCATTATTTGTCCCACTTATTTGCCGCCACATTTACCGATAAGCACCCGACGCCATGCAGAAAAAAGTATTCATTAAAACCTTCGGCTGCCAGATGAACGAGTACGACTCGGACAAGATGGCCGACGTGCTGGGCGCCTCCGATGGCCTGGTGCGCACGGACACGCCGGAAGACGCCGATGTGATCCTGCTCAATACCTGCTCCGTGCGCGAAAAGGCGCAGGAAAAAGTGTTTTCCGACCTGGGCCGTCTGCGCGAGCTGAAACTGGCCAAGCCGCACCTCTTGATCGGCGTGGGCGGCTGCGTGGCGTCGCAGGAAGGCGACGCCATCGTCAAGCGGGCGCCGTATGTCGACATGGTCTTCGGCCCGCAAACCCTGCACCGCCTGCCGCAGATGATCGAGCTGCGCCGCGCCAGCGGCGACGCGCAAGTGGACATCAGCTTCCCGGAAATCGAAAAGTTCGACCACATGCCGCCGGCCAAGGTGGAAGGCGCCTCGGCGTTCGTTTCCATCATGGAAGGCTGCAGCAAATATTGCAGCTACTGCGTCGTGCCCTACACGCGCGGCGAGGAAGTGTCGCGCCGCTTCGAGGACGTGCTGACGGAAGTGGCGGGCCTGGCCGCCCAGGGCGTCAAGGAAATCACCCTGCTGGGGCAAAACGTCAACGCCTACCGTGGCGCGATGGAAGGCGGCGAGATCGCCGACTTTGCCCTGCTGCTCGAATACGTGGCCGACATCCCCGGCATTGCACGCATGCGCTTCGTCACCAGCCACCCGAAGGAATTCACGCAGCGCCTGATCGACGCCTACGCCAAAATTCCGCAGCTGGTCGACCACCTGTACCTGCCCGCGCAGCACGGCTCCGACAAGGTGCTCGGCGCCATGAAGCGCGGCTACACGGGCCTCGAATACAAGTCCATCATCCGCCGCATCCGCGCCGTACGCCCGAACATGGCCATTTCGTCCGACTTCATCGTCGGTTTCCCCGGCGAGACCCAGGCCGACTTCGACGCCATGATGAAGCTGATCGCCGACGTGGGCTTCGACAACAGCTACAGCTTCATCTTCAGCAAGCGCCCCGGCACGCCGGCCGCCAGCCTGGAAGACGACACGCCGCATGAAGTCAAGCTGGCTCGCTTGCAACAGTTGCAGGCGGCCATCGACGCCAACACGCGCAAATACAGCCTGGCCATGGTCGGCACCGTGCAAACCATCCTCGTCGAAGGCCGTTCGAAGAAGGACACGATAGATCGCGAACTGCAAGGCCGCACGGAAAACAACCGCGTGGTCAATTTCGACGCCGGCCCCGACGGTTTGCAATTGATCGGCCAGCTGGTCGACGTGCGCATCACCGAAAGCCATTCCTACACCCTGCGCGGCGAACTCGTCGCCAGCGCACCCGCATTGAAAAGAGCCAGTTGAAAACCAAAGCCCCGATACAGCCGCATTACTTCATTCCCGAGCCGCTCGACAACACGCGCCTGGCGCACCTGTGCGGCCCCCTCGATGAAAACCTGCGCCAGATTTCCGCCGCCCTCGACGTGACGATCTTCCGCCGCGGCGAGAAATTCATCGTCGGCGGCAGCAATGCCGAACGGGCCGTGGAAATCCTCGAACAGTTCTACGCCATCGCCAACAAGGTCGTGCCGCTGGAAGAAGTACAGCTGGCCCTGGTGGAACAGCGCGCCGGCCTGTCCGCCGCCTCGGAACACCACGCCAACGCACCCGCCAGCACCTTCGTCGAGCCGGACATCGCCAGCCCCGTGCTGAAAACACGGCGCGCCGACCTGCGCGGGCGCACGCCGCACCAGATCGCCTACCTGCGCGACATCCTTGAACACGACATCAGCTTCGGCGTCGGCCCGGCGGGCACGGGTAAAACCTACCTGGCCGTCGCCTGCGCCGTCGACGCGCTCGAACGCGACGCCGTCAAGCGCATCATTCTGACGCGCCCCGCCGTCGAAGCGGGTGAACGCCTGGGCTTCCTGCCGGGCGACCTGGCGCAAAAGGTCGACCCGTATCTGCGTCCCCTCTACGATGCGCTGTATGATTTGCTGGGCTTTGACCGCACGCAAAAACTGTTTGAAAAACAGGTGATCGAGATCGCCCCGCTGGCCTACATGCGCGGACGCACCCTGAACCACGCCTTCGTCATCCTTGACGAGGCGCAAAACACCACCGTCGAACAGATGAAGATGTTTTTGACGCGCATCGGCTTCGGCAGCAAGGCCGTGGTGACGGGCGACGTCACGCAAGTCGACCTGCACAAGAGCCAGACGAGCGGCCTGATCGACGCCGTGCACGTATTGAAAGACGTGCGCGGCATCGGCTTCACGCAATTTAACAGCACCGACGTGGTGCGCCATCCGCTCGTCGCGCGCATCGTCGACGCCTACGAAACGGCGCAGGCGGCCAACGCCGACGCCGCCCAGTTACTCCCCTTGTTGAAACCAGCTGCCGCCAAAAATGTCCGAAAAAAATAAACTGTCCCTGTCCGTGCAATACCCGGACGCCCGCCTGGCTTCCCTGATCACGCGCCCGAAAGTGCGCCGCTGGGTCAAGGCGGCCCTGTTCGCCCCCGCCGAATTCACCATCCGCTTCGTCGACGCGGAAGAAGGCCGTACCTTGAACCGCGATTACCGCGAAAAGGACTACGCCACCAACGTGCTGACGTTCGCCTACAACGAAGGCGAAGAGTTAAGCGACGACGAGCCGACGCGCGCCGACATCATCCTGTGCACGGACGTGCTGGAAAAGGAAGCGGCGGAGCAAAAGAAGAGCGTGGAAGAGCACACGGCCCATCTGATCGTGCATGGCGTGCTGCATGCGCAGGGCTACGACCACATGGATGACGAGGAAGCGGCCGAAATGGAGGGACTGGAAACGGACATCCTGGCCAAGCTCGGCATCACCGATCCGTACAAGGAGTAAGACCATGGGAACCTGGGCGCTAGATGCCTTCGGCAACGACTACGCCATGGATTGGGCGCAGGACTTGCACGAATACAAAACCCTGGAACTGGTCGAGACGACGCTCGACAACGTCATCGACAGCCAGGAAGCGGAGCTGGAAGCGCCGTTCGCCGCCGAAGCGCTGGCCGCGCTGGAAGTGATCGCGCGCCTCTTGGGCAAGCCGGGCGAGGACGACCCGGCCACGGCGGACGTGGACGAGTGGGTGGCCGCCTGCAAGAAGAAGGTGACGCAGCCGCTGCTGGAAAAAGCGCGCCTGGCCTTCGACCGCATCACGGCCGAGACCTCGGAACTGCGCCAGTTGTGGCAGGACAGCGAGCATTACGCCGACTGGCAGGCCGACGTGGCGGCCTTGCGCGCACGCGTGCTGGGCCCGGACGCCGCGTAAAACATCGGGCAACGGCGCACTTCAACGTATTAAATTTGCATCAAAAGCGGGGAAATCCGGTATTCCCCCACTTTTGGTGTATCCTATATCCCTTCGCAACAACGGCTCACGCCTCCTATGCCCGAGCACCCTAGTGGCGTCAGAACTGACGTCAAGCCCCACCGGTCACTGTTTGAACGCCTGACCGCACTCATTTCCCCCGAGCCAGAGAACCGTGCAGAATTGCTCGAAGTTCTACACGATGCGCATGAACGCAAGCTGATCGACGCCGACGCCCTGTCGATGATCGAAGGCGTGTTCCAGGTATCGGATCTCTGTGCGCGCGACATCATGATTCCCCGCTCGCAAATGGATGTCATCGACATCAGCAAGCCGATCGAGGAATGGATGCCGGAAGTCCTGTCCACCGCCCACTCGCGCTTCCCCGCGATCGAAGGCGAGCGCGACAAGGTCATCGGCATCCTGCTGGCGAAAGACTTGCTGCGTTATTACGCTGAAGAAACTTTCGACGTGCGCGACATGCTGCGCCCCGCCATCTTCATCCCCGAATCGAAACGCCTGAATGTGCTGCTGCGCGATTTCCGCGCCAACCACAATCACATGGCCATCGTCGTCGATGAATACAGCGGCGTCGCCGGCCTGATCACCATCGAAGACGTGCTGGAACAGATCGTCGGCGACATCGAGGACGAATACGACTTCGACGAAGCCGAGGACAACATCCTGTCGCTGAAGGAAGGCCAGTTCGGCCCCCGCTGGAGAGTCAAGGCGCTGACCGAGATCGAACAGTTCAACGAAGAAGTGGGCAGCCACCTGGTGGACGACGACGTCGACACCATCGGCGGCCTCGTTTCGAAGTACCTGGGCCGCATGGCGCACAAGGGCGATATTTTCGACCTGGGCAACCTGCGCTTCGAGGTGCTGCGCGCCGATGCGCGCCAGGTGCACGTGCTGCTCGTCGAGCGCCTGCCCAACGTGCCGGAACTGGAACTCTGACATGCGCGTCCTGTAAATGCGTTTCAGACGCTTAGATCCCAACGCCCCCGCCAAACCGCCCCGCAGCACCTGGGCGCGCATGCTGACTGCCGCCATCGCCGGCGCCGTCGCGGTGCTGGCGTTCGCCCCTTTCGGCTACTGGCCGCTGCAAATCCTCAGCCTGGGCGTGCTGTTCTACCAGGTGCTGCGTTCGTCCAGCGTCAAGGGCGGCGCGCTGATCGGCTGGGCCTACGGCTTCGGCTGGTGCGCGGCCGGCACGCACTGGCTGTACATCTCCATGCACCGCTATGGCGACATGGCCGCGCCGATTGCCGCCGTCGCCGTGGCCCTGCTGGCCCTGTTGATGGCCATTTACGTGGCCCTGGCCATGGGCGCGGCCGCCTGGCTGCGCCAGCGCTGGGTGCTGTCCCTGCCCGCCATGACCCTGCTGGTGCTGCCCGCAACCTGGACTCTGTTCGAATGGACGCGCGGCTGGCTGTTTACGGGCTTCCCGTGGCTGGCCACCGGTTACGCCCACAATGCCAGCCCGCTGGCCGGCTTTGCCCCCATCGTCGGCGCGTATGGCCTGGGCTGGCTGGCGGCGCTGTCGGCCGGCGCCCTGCTGCTGCTAGTCCACCCCCTGCACCGCACGCGCTGGTTGGCGCTGGGTGGCGTCATTGCCCTGTACGCGGCCGGCCTCGGCTTGCAGTACGTGGCGTGGACGCACCCGGTCGGACGCCCGATCACGGTGCGCCTGTTGCAGGGCAATGTGCCGCAGCAGCAGAAATTCGACCCCGGCTTCGTGCTGGGCGCCCTGCAGATGTACCAGAGCGCCATCACCAGCGCGCCGGCCGACCTGATCGCCACGCCGGAAACGGCCGTCACCGTGCTGCCGCACCAGCTTCCGCCCGGCTATCTGGATAGCCTGGCGACGTATGCGCAGCAGACGGGCAGCACGATTTTGCTCGGCATGCCCGTGCTCGACGAGCAGCAGCGCTTCTACAATGCGGCCCTAGGGATCACACCCAACGGCACGCCGGGACCGTATTACCAATACCGCAAGCACCACCTGGTGCCGTTCGGCGAATTCGTGCCGCCCGGCCTGCACTGGTTTGTCGCCATGATGGCCATCCCGCTGGGCGACATGGGCCGTGGCGCCGAGGTGCAAGCGCCTTTGGCCGTGCGCGACCAGCTGGTGCTGCCGAATATCTGCTACGAAGACCTGTTTGGCGAGGAAATTGCCGGCCAGCTGGCCAGCGCCCACCGCAGCGGCAAGCAGTCGGCGTCCGTGCTGCTCAATATCTCGAACCTGGCCTGGTTCGGCGACTCGATCGCCATCCCGCAGCATTTGCAGATTTCGCAGATGCGCAGCCTGGAAACGGGCCGCCCGATGCTGCGCTCGACAAATACGGGCGCCACCGCCGTCATCGACGGCAAGGGCGTGGTGCAAAGCCTGCTGCCGCCGGAACAGCAAGCCACCCTGGCGGCCAAGGTGCAAGGCATGGGCGGCATGACGCCATACATTCTATACGGCAACAAACTGGTGCTGGCCCTGGCCGCGCTGGCCCTGCTGACGGCCTTCCTGCTGTCGCGCGCCGCTCGCCGTGGCCGCGCCGCGCAGCAATAAGCGGCCGATATTGCCCGAAGAGTCACAGTGGGCCCGTAAAAACCGCTAAAATTAGCAAAAACCCGGCCCGGACGCGCTTCCAAGCATGCGTCCGGGCTTCAAGCAAACCTTAACAAAGCGCAGCCTCCCGCGCGGCGAACTCATACGATGCTCACATTTCAACAAATTATCCTGACCTTGCAAACCTATTGGGACAAGCAAGGTTGCGCCCTGCTCCAGCCTTACGACATGGAAGTCGGCGCCGGTACCTTCCACACCGGCACCTTCCTGCGCGCGATCGGCCCGGAGCCTTGGCGCGCCGCGTATGTGCAGCCGTCGCGCCGCCCGAAGGATGGCCGCTACGGCGAAAATCCAAACCGCATGCAGCACTACTACCAGTATCAGGTGGTGTTGAAGCCCGCGCCGGAAAACATCCTCGACCTGTATCTGGGTTCCTTGGCCGCCCTGGGCCTGGATTTGAAGCAGAATGACGTGCGCTTCGTCGAAGACGACTGGGAAAGCCCGACCCTGGGCGCCTGGGGCCTGGGCTGGGAAGTCTGGCTGAACGGCATGGAAGTGACCCAATTTACCTACTTCCAGCAAGTGGGCGGCCTCGATTGCAAGCCCGTGCTGGGTGAAATCACCTACGGCATCGAACGCCTGGCCATGTACCTGCAAGGCGTGGAAAACGTGTATGACCTGGTGTGGACCGAGTGGGAAGAGAACGGGGTCACCAAGAAGCTGACCTACGGCGACGTCTTCCACCAGAACGAGGTGGAGCAATCGACCTACAACTTCGAGCACGCGAATACGGACCTGCTGTTCGAACAGTTCGGCAACTACGAAGCGGAAGCGAAACGTTTGATCGAGCTGCAACTGACCCTGCCCGCCTACGAGAAAATCATGAAGGCTTCGCACAGCTTCAATATGCTCGACGCGCGCGGCGCCATCTCGGTGACGGAACGCGCCGCCTACATCGGTCGCGTGCGCACCCTGTCGCGCCTGGTGGCCCAAGCGTACTACGACTCGCGCGAGCGCCTCGGTTTCCCGATGCTGCCCGCCGCAGACCAACCCGCCGCCGCTTGATTGCCTAGCTCATACACCGCCGTACCAGACAAGAACACCATGAACCAAACACTGCTCATCGAACTGCTAACCGAAGAACTGCCGCCGAAAGCGCTGGCCAAACTGGGCGCCGCCTTCACGGCCGGCATCGTCAACGGCCTGAAAGCGCGCGACTTCCTGGAAGCCGACAGCGTCGCCACCAGCTACGCCTCGCCGCGCCGCCTGGCCGTCTCCATCACCAACGTGCGTGAAGTCTCGCCCGATAAATCGATCCGCGAAAAAGTCTTGCCCGTCTCCGTGGCGCTGGACGCGAACGGCAACGGCACGCCGCCGCTGGCCAAGAAACTGACCGCGCTGGGCTTCCCCGACCTGACGGTGGCCGAGCTGGAACGCGCCGCCGACGGCAAGGCTGAAAGCTTCTTCTACACCTACACGGCGCCCGGCAGCAAACTGGAAACGGGCGCGCAAGCTGCCCTGGCCGAGTCGGCCGCCAAGCTGCCGATTCCAAAGCTGATGAGCTATCAGCGCCCGGACGGCAGCACCGTGCAATTCGTGCGCCCGGCCCACAGCCTGATCGCCCTGCACGGCATCAATATCCTGCCATTGACCTTGCTGGGTTTGACGGCCGGCCGCACCACCCTGGGCCACCGCTTCCTCACCGACGGCGCGCCGATCACCATCGCGCACGCGGAAAACTATGCGCCGTCGCTGATCCTCAACGCCAGCGTCATCGCCAGCAACGAGGAACGCAAGGAGCGCATCCGCGCCCAGCTGCTGGACAAGGCCGGTGCCGACCAGGTACTGATGCCCGAAGCGCTGCTCGATGAAGTCACGGCGCTGGTCGAATGGCCGGTCGTGTATGAGTGCCACTTCGAGGAAGAATTCCTGGCCGTGCCGCAGGAGTGCCTGATTCTCACCATGCAGACGAACCAGAAATACTTCGCCCTGACGGACAGCGAAGGCAAGCTGCGCTCGCGCTTCCTGATCGTGTCGAACATCGAGACGGACACGCCAGAGCACATCATCGGCGGCAACGAGCGCGTCGTGCGCCCGCGCCTGTCCGACGCCAAGTTCTTCTTCGAGCAAGACAAGAAGAAGACGCTGGCATCGCGTCTGCCGCTGCTGGCCAATGTCGTCTACCACAACAAGCTGGGCACGCAGGCAGCCCGCACAGAACGCGTCAAGTCGCTGGCCGGCGCCATCGCCGCAAAATTGGGTGGCGACGTGGCCCTGGCCGAACGTGGCGCCCTGCTGGCCAAGGCCGATCTGCTGACCGACATGGTGGGCGAATTCCCCGAGCTGCAAGGCATCATGGGCACCTACTACGCGCGCCATGACGGCGAACCGGAAGAAGTGGCGCTGGCCGCCTCCGAGCATTACCAGCCGCGCTTTGCCGGCGACAGCCTGCCAACCACCGGCACCGGCACCGCCGTGGCCCTGGCCGACAAGCTCGAAACCCTGGTCGGCATCTGGGCTATCGGCCTGGCGCCGACGGGCGACAAGGATCCGTTCGCGCTGCGCCGCCATGCCCTGGGCGTGCTGCGCATGCTGCTGGAAAAACGCCTGCCTTTGTCGATCCAGGGCTTGCTGTTTGATGCCGCCGCGCAGTTCGCAGCCGTTCCCGGCTTCAAGGACCCCGTCGCGGATGTCGCCACCTTCATGCTCGACCGCCTGCGCGGCATCCTGCGCGAGCGCGGTTTCTCGCCGAATGAAATCGAAGCCGTCGTGGCGCAGAATCCCGACCGCCTGGACGACATCGTGCAGCGCCTGGAAGCCGTGCAGGCGTTTGCCGCGCTGCCGGAAAGCGCCTCGCTGGCCGCCGCCAACAAGCGCATCACGAACATCCTGAAAAA
The DNA here is from genome assembly GCF_002002885.1 of Janthinobacterium sp. LM6. Taxonomy (GTDB): domain Bacteria; phylum Pseudomonadota; class Gammaproteobacteria; order Burkholderiales; family Burkholderiaceae_D; genus Janthinobacterium; species Janthinobacterium kumbetense. Next base: position 5,670,791 of record NZ_CP019510.1, read on the forward strand.
GAACGAAGAAGCCGTGAGCCAGGTCGCCGCCGGCGGCGTCAACGTGGCGCTGCTGCAGGACGAAGCGGAGAAAAAACTGGCCGCCGCCGTCTCGCGCGTGCAGCCGGAAGTCGACGCGGCCTTCGCCAAGGGCGACTTCACCAGCACCCTGCAAACCCTGGCGCAGCTGCGCGACGATGTCGACGGCTTCTTCAACGACGTGATGGTGATGGCCGAGGATGTCGCCCTGCGCAACAACCGCCTGGCACTGCTGTCGTCGCTGCACGGCATGATGAACCGCGTGGCCGACATTTCCAAGCTGGCGGCATAATGGGCACGCCGGCGCTGAAACTGATTATTCTCGACCGCGACGGCGTCATTAACCATGACTCGCCGGACTTCATCAAGTCGCCGGCCGAATGGCTGCCGATCCCCGGCTCGCTTGAAGCGATCGCCCGCCTGAACCAGGCCGGCTATCGCGTCGTCATCGCCTCGAACCAGTCGGGCATCGCACGCGAATATTTCGACATGACGGTCTTGAACGCGATCCACCAGAAGATGCACACATTGGCGCAGCAGGTGGGCGCCGATATCGACGCCATCTTCTTTTGCCCGCACGCGGGCGCGGACAATTGCGACTGCCGCAAGCCGAAGCCCGGCATGTTCCATGAAATTTCGCAGCGCTACAACACCAGCCTGAAAGGCGTGCCCACGGTCGGCGATTCGTTGCGCGACCTGCAGGCAGGCTTCATCAGCGGCTGCGTGCCCTACCTGGTCCTGACGGGCAAGGGCGAGAAGACCAATGAAACGGGCGGCCTGCCGCCTGGCACCCAGGTCTTCCCCGACCTGGCCGCCGTCGTCAGCCACCTGCTCAAGGCGCCAGCGGCACCGGCGCCCACAGTGGCATTCAGTATCTAATCTTCGGAGAACCGCATTGCGTAATATTTCCCTGTTCCTGCGATCCCTGCTGTTCATGATCATCATGATCGTGGCCACCATCGTCTGGGCCTGCGTGTGCTTTTTTGCCGCGCCATTGAGCTATAACAAGCGCTATTGGGTCACCTCGCGCTGGAACGTGTTTATCCTGTGGTGTGCCAAGGTCATTTGCGGCATCCGCTATGAAGTCAAGGGTGCCGAGAACTTCCCCGACGCGCCGGCCATCGTGCTGTCGAAGCACCAGTCGGCCTGGGAAACCATCTTTTTGCTTCCCAGCCTGCCACGTCCGCTCGTGTATGTGTTCAAGAAGGAGATTTTGTACATCCCCTTCTTCGGCTGGGCCATGGCGCTGCTGCGCATGATCCCCATCGACCGCAAGCAGGGCAAGCATGCGTTCAAGAGCGTCGTCGCGCATGGCAAGCGCCGCCTGGCAGATGGCCAATGGATTATCATGTTCCCTGAAGGCACCCGCATTCCCGTGGGTCAGGCGGGCAAGTACAAGAGCGGCGGCACGCGTTTGGCCATCGCCACGGGCGCCGTGGTGGTGCCGATTGCGCATAATTCAGGCGAATGCTGGCCCAAGCAGTCATTCCTCAAACGCCCGGGACTGATCACCGTCTCGATAGGCAAACCGATTTCGCCGGAAGGGCAAACCCCGGACAGCATGATGCAACAGGTGGAAAATTGGATAGAATCAGAAATGCGCGTCATTTCGCCTCACGCCTACAACGCTGGCTAGACGGCATCAGCGCGGTCATCCAGGAGCCGACACTGCGCCAGCAGATGAAGACCATCAGGGTCGGCGACCAGCAACTGGATTTGTTCGCGCATGACGTCTCGACCAGCACGCCCCCGGCGGTGCGCCCCACGGCACCGCCAGCGCCGCCCGTGGCGCCACCGCTAGTGGCACCCGCGCCCCCCATCGTTCGTCCCGCCCCGCCTCCCCTGCCTTCACCACCACGCACCGACGATGGCCCGCCACTGCGCCAGCTGCAACTGGGCAGCCACCTCGTCGAATTTGCCCTGCGCCGCTCCACGCGCCGTTCCATCGGCTTCATGATCGACGATAACGGCTTGCGCGTCACGGCGCCCAAGCGCGTCACCCTGGCCGAAATCGACAACGCCATCCGCGCCAAGCAAGGCTGGATCGTCTCGAAACTGCTGGAACGCGGGGAGCGCAAGGTACAGCGCCAGCAGCGCCCGCCCGTGGCCTGGGTCGACGGCGCCATACTGCCCTACCTCGGCGGCGACATTACCTTAAGATTGCACCAGGCGCCGCGCCACCGCGCCAGCTTCCAGCGCGAGACGAATGAGCTGCACGTATGGGTCACGCCCACGGGCAGTGAACAGCAGTTGAAGGAAAAAGTGAAGGGATGGTTTCAGCACGAAGCGCGCCAGCTGTTCGAGGCGCGCCTGGACGTGTATGCGGACAAGCTGGGCGTCCAGTACGATTCCTTATCGCTGTCCTCGGCCGGCACGCGCTGGGGCAGCTGCACCATCGAGCGCAAGATCCGCCTGAACTGGCGCCTGATCCATTTCGCCCTGCCGCTCATCGACTACGTGGTGGCGCACGAACTGTCGCACCTGCTGGAAATGAACCACAGCCCCCGCTTCTGGGCCACCGTGGAATCGATCTATCCCGATTACGATGGCGCCAAGCAGGCATTAAGGAAGCGCTCGCAAGAACTGCCGGTGTTGTTTTAACGGTACTCCCACCAAACGGCGCAAAGCTGGGGTCAGACCCGGCGGGTCTGACCCCGGAATTAAACCAACAATAAAGGTTGAATCGCCGCGATGGTGCGTGGCGTGGCGCCCCGGTGCTGGTTCGCAAACGCCAGCGCCTTTTGTCCCATCGACGATAAACGCGCGGGGTCCTGCAGCAGGGCCGCCGCCTGCGCCATCAGCGCGTCGGCGTCCGCCACCAGCGCGGCGCCGCCGGCGGCAATCGCCTGCTCGGTCACCAGCGCAAAGTTGAAGGTGTGGGGGCCGATCAGCACGGGCTTGCCCAAAGCCGCCGGCTCGATCAGGTTTTGCCCGCCCAGCGGCAGCAGGCTGCCGCCCACAAAAGCGCAATCGCAGGCCGCGTAATAGGCAAACATCTCGCCCATCGAGTCGCCCAGCAGCACCTGCGTGCCCGCAGCAACAGTGTCGTCCTGCGCCAGGCCGGACCTGCGCTGCACGGCCAGGCCCTGCGCCAGCACCAATTTTCCCACCTCGTCGAAGCGCTGCGGATGACGCGGCACGATCAATAGCAGTGCATTGGCAGGCAGGCTGGCGCGGGGCAAGGCGTCGAGAATCAATTGTTCTTCCCCTTCGCGCGTGCTGGCGCACAGCAGCACGGGGCGCTGGCCGATGGCGCCGCGCAACCAGGCGCCTGTCGCCAGCGCCGCTTCGGGTACGACGACGTCGAACTTGATGCTGCCCGTGACGACGACTTCCTGCACGCCCAGCTGACGTACGCGATCGGCGTCGTCCTGCGTCTGCGCCGCGACCAGGGTGATGCCGCGCGCCGCATCGGCGATGAGTTTACCCAGGCGCTGCGCCTTGCCCAGCGATCGCTGCGACAGGCGCGCATTGGCCAGCACCACGGGCACTTTGTAGCGATTGCATTGGTGGATCAGGTTTGGCCACACTTCCGTCTCCATCAGGATGCAGATGCGCGGCGCGAAATGGCGGATGAAACGGGCCGGCATGGCGCCCGTGTCGTACGGAAGGTAGCTTTGCACGAGGCGCGCGCCGTGTTTCGCAAACAGTGCCTTGCCCGTGGCGCGCCCCGTCGGCGTCATGTGCGTGAGAATGATGCGGCACGCGGGCCATGCGGCCAGCAGCGCATCGATCAGCGGTTCGGCCGCGCGCGTCTCGCCGACGGAGACGGCATGCAGCCAGATGGTGTCGATAGCGGAAGTCGGCTGGCGCCCATAAAAGCCCAGGCGCTCACCCCAGTGCTGGCGGTAGCCGGATTCCTGGCGTCCGCGCAGCCACAGCCGCGCCAGCACCAGGGGCAAGGCCAGCCACCAGGCAAGGGTATAAAGAAGTCGCATGTTTGTTTGATGTTGAAGTCAGGCGGTTGAAGTCAGGCGGGCGGATAGTCGGCCAGCAGGCGCTGCGCCGCGGCCAGCACTTCCGGCACGCCGGGCGGCGCGCCTTTATCGCCCAGGTTGATGATTTTCGGCGACCAGTTGCCTTCCGTTTTCCACAGCGGCGAATCGGCATAGATTTCCACTGTCGGACGTACAAAGGCGGCGGCGATATGCGTCAGACCCGTGTCGACGCCGATCACCAGCGCCGCATGGCGCGCCAGCAGGGTGGCGTCGCCCATCGACAGCTTCGGCAGCAGGCGAGCGTTGGGCAAGCTGGCCGCCAGTTGTTCGGCTTCCGCCTTTTCCTTGGGCGACCCCCAGGGCAGCAAAATCGGCATGGGAGCGAGCGCGTGGCCCAGAGCGATCCAGTTTTCCGGCGCCCATTTCTTGGCGTCGCGCGCCGTGCCGTGGAAGTACACGCAGTAGGGCGCCGCGCCCATCCAGTCCGGACGCGGTTCGCTGCCCGATACTTCCGGCAAGCCGAAATCGGCCGGCGTGTCGACCGTGTAGCCGAGTGCCGCGCCGGCCACCAGGCGGCCGCGCGCTACCGCATGCGTACGCGGGTCGAGCGGAATGCTTTTCGTATGAAAAATGCGCGAGATGCCTTCGTAGCCGGAGCCTTCGCTGCCATTGGCCAGGCCGACTTTCTGCCCGCCCGGCGCCAGGCGCGCGGCGCCCATGATGATGCCCGTCTTGAGCAAGCCCTGGGTATCGAACACATAATCGTAGCGCGTCTGCCGCAGGCTGCGGAAGAAGGCAGCGATTTCCGCGCGCGTTTCTTTCTTGCCCAGGCTCTTGCGCCAGCGCCGCAGCGCGAACGGGAAGATGGTACCCACGCGCGGATTCAGGCGCACCAGGCTGACGTAACCCTCTTCGACTACCCAGTCGATGGTCGCATTCGGATAATGGCGGGCGATATCCGCCACCATCGGCAGGTTATGCAGCACGTCGCCCAGCGAGGACACCCTCACCAGCAGGATTTTCAAGGGCGCCTGTGCGCCAGCTTGGCCGGCCATGCTGTCAGAACGGCAGCACAGCGTCTGGCTTGGCAGCCAGGATCACGCTCTTGAACTGCCCCTGGATGCGCGCCAGCGCTGCCGGCGTTTCCGCCTCGAAGCGCATGACGATTACCGGCGTGGTGTTCGACGAGCGGGCCAGGCCGAAACCATCCGCATACTCCACGCGCAAGCCGTCGATGGTGATGATCTGCTCATTGCCCGGGAAGACGGCGTCGCGGCGCAGCATGTCCATCAGCACGACATTCTCGCCTTCCTTCAGTTCCAGGTGCAGTTCGGGCGTGCTGTCGGACTGCGGCAGGGAGTTCAGCAGGCTTGACGGGTCGGCTTCGCGCGTGAGGATTTCCAGCAGGCGCGCGGCCGAATACAGGCCATCGTCGAAACCGTACCAGCGGTCCTTGAAGAAGATATGGCCGCTCATTTCGCCGCCCAGCGGCGCACCCGTCTCGCGCAGCTTGGCTTTCACCAGCGAGTGGCCCGTCTTGTACATCAGCGGCACGCCGCCATGCTTGGTGATGTAAGGCGCCAGGTGGCGCGTGCATTTCACGTCGTACAGGATTTGCGCGCCCGGATGGCGAGTCAGCACGTCGGCGGCGAACAGCATCATCTGGCGGTCGGGGTAGATGATCTGGCCATCCTTGGTGACCACGCCCAGACGATCGCCATCGCCATCGAAGGCGATGCCGATTTCCGCATCCGTCTCGGCCAGGCAGCGGATCAGGTCTTGCAGGTTTTCCGGATGCGCCGGATCCGGATGATGGTTCGGGAAATTGCCGTCGACTTCGCAGAACAGTTCGATGACTTCGCAGCCCATGCCGCGGAACAGGTCACCCGCAAATGCGCCGGCCACGCCATTGCCGCAATCGACGGCGATCTTGATCGGGCGCGCCAGCTTGACGTCGCCCAGGATGCGCTGCAGGTAGGCGGCGCGGATATCGTGCGTGGCGTACGCTCCCGGCGTGACGCTGGCGCTGCCGTCGTGCGCGACGATGCTGTGGTACAGCGCCTGGATCGCTTCGCCGTGGATCGCTTCGCCGGCCAGCACCATCTTGAAACCGTTGTAGTCGGGCGGATTGTGGCTGCCCGTGACCATGATGCCGGAACGCGTGTCGAGCACATTCGTGCCGAAGTAGACCATCGGCGTGGCCACCACGCCCAGGTCGATCACGTCGACGCCTGCCGCTTGCAAGCCCTGCGCCAGCGCCACCGTCAATTCCGGCCCCGACAGGCGGCCATCGCGGCCGATCACGACCCGCTGCTCGCCCTTGGCCAGGGCGGCCTGGCCAAATGCCTGACCGATCTTGTGGGCCACGCTGGCATCGAGGGTTTTAGCGATGATGCCGCGAATATCGTAGGCCTTGAAGATCGTTCTGGACAATGGAAGCATGGTGTGGGCGGTATAAAGAGAGTCAAATAGGGCGCCTGGCAAGGTGCAGCGCGGGGCTGACAGCTTGCTACTGCGCCAAGAGTATACCGAATTATACGCGCAGCAGATCGATCGACTTGCCCGATTCCACCCATTGCCTGACCCACAGCGGCTGGCGGCCACGGCCTGTCCATTGCTCGGTCGCATTGTCAGGATGACGGTAGCGCACCGCGACTTTGCCCGTGCGCGGGTGCAAGCCGTCGAGTATCAGCTGTTTCAGCGGAATGCCCGCCTGCTGCGCGATGGCCATGATCTGTTCGCGTGCCTTGTTCAAATCTTCACGTTCGCGGCTGTTCAATTCCTGCTTGACATTATCTTCCAGCTTGCGCAATTCCAGCATCGTCATCGTAGACAAATCCATCCCGTACATCCTTTACATTAATTTAAATAATAAAATAAGCGTGAAATATACTACATTGCATAAACATCTGCGCAGCGTTGCATAATCCATCGCCCATTGAATCACGGCTATCGGCTTATTTATCTGCTCCACATTAAGATTCAATGAAAAATATGCCGAAAGTGCGCGTATAAAATAAATAAACATGGATGAGTGGCATTCCGGCTTCCTGCGCAGGCTACTTGCAAGGCCAGCATGACGCGGCCATCCATTCCGATAAACGCGCTGGCGGATTATTATCGATATACGCCAGCGGACAATGCCGCCCCATTAAATCTCCGACAGCATAATCGGCATCCGCTTTTCTTCCCGCCGGCCGTGCGCGCAATCGGGTACCGCCCAGGAATGCACCCAACACCAAAGGGCAGGCATGCTTATAATGCAGGCGCGTAGTTCACTTCATCCCGGCACATATGAAAACTTACTTTATCGGCGATCTGCAAGGCTGCCATGCACAAACCATCGAACTGATCGAACTGATCCAGGCGGCAGCGAATGGCCCGTACCGCCTGCTGTTCGCTGGCGACCTGATCAACCGCGGCCCGGCCTCGCTGGCCACGCTGCGCCACGTGCACGCGCTGGCGCAGCAGGGCCTGGCCGACAGCGTCCTGGGCAACCATGACTTGCACCTGCTGGCCGTGGCCAACGGCATCCGCCCCGAGCATGCGTCCGATACGCTGGCCGAGATTCTCGACGCGCCCGACCGCGACGAGTTGATCAACTGGCTGCGCCAGCGGCCGTTGGCACTGGAGCACAAAGGCCATGTGCTCGTGCATGCGGGCTTGCTGCCGCAATGGAGCGCGGCCCAGGCCCAGTCCCTGAGCGGGGAAGTATCCGCGATGCTGCGCAGCGACGGCTGGGTGGCCTTCCTGCACACCATGTACGGCAACGAACCGGCCGCCTGGCACGACGACCTGCAGGGCGCCGACCGGCTGCGCTGCATCGTCAACGCCATGACGCGGCTGCGCTTTTGCACGCGGGAAGGCGTGATGGACTTCAAGATGAAGGAGAGCGGCAGCCCGCCGCCGGGCTCCGGCCTGCTGCCGTGGTTCGACGTCCCGGGACGGCGCAGCGCCGGCGACACCATCGTCTTCGGCCACTGGTCGGCGCTGGGACTGCAGCTGCGGGAGCACCTGATCGGCCTCGATAGCGGCTGCGTCTGGGGTGGTAAGCTGTCGGCCGTGTGCCTGGAAGACCGCTCGCTGCTGCAAGTCGCCTGCCCCGCCTTCCAGCAGCACAGCGGCAAGCGCTAAATGGCAAGCATGGCGCGCATATGCTTAGTCGAAATCGGTCGTTGGCCTTGCCGCGCGCAGCCCGTATGATGCAGCTTTTGCCTTTGCGATCCCATGCATCCTGATACCGACAGACTGGCGCGCTGGCTGCTCGGCAGCCTGGAACTCGACACCGCCATCCTGCATGTGGGCCAGTACTGCGGCCGCTGGCGCGCCTCCACGGCGGGCCGGGAACTGGGCAGCTTTCACCTTGTGCTCGATGGCCACTGCTATTTGCACCTCGACGGGGCGGCACCGATTGCGCTCGGCCCGCGCGACGGCGTCTTCCTGCTGCGCGACTTGCCGCACTTTCTCAGCCCGCACAGCGACCCGCTGCAGGCGGTCAGCGCGCAAGCCATGCTGCCGCTGGAATCGCCCACGGACCAGCCGGCGACGGCGCTGGCCTGCGGCTTCTTTCAATTTCGCGGCGCCCTTTCCGCGATGATCGTCGACTCCTTCCCGCCGTACCTGCTGATACGCGGCGATGCGCCCGCCTTCAGCGCCGCTGCCGCGCTGTTCGACCTGATCCTGGCAGAAGCCGGCGGCGACCCGGAACAACCGTCGCCGCTCATCGCGCGCCTGGTCGAACTGCTGTTCTTTTACCTGATACGCCATGTGGCGCAGGGCGAGCAGGTGGCGGCCGGCCTGCTGTCGCTGCTGCACCAGCCCGCATTTTCACCGCTGCTCGAACGCATGCTCGTCGCCCCCGCCGACGACTGGTCAATCGAGAACATGGCCAAGGCCGCGTGCATGTCGCGCGCCAGCTTCTGCAAGCATTTCGCCAGTGCCAGCGGCCACTCGCCGGCCCAGTTCCTGCTCCTGCTGCGCATGAAGATCGCCGCGCGCCGGCTGCACGACGGCGTCTCCGTCGAACGCGCGGCCGAACTGGTGGGCTACCGCTCGCACGCCGCCTTTACGCGCGCCTTCAAGCGGGTCACGGGCGAGCAGCCAGGCGCCTACCGGCGCGACCAGCGCCAGCGCCAACTGGCCAGCTGAAATCAAGGATCACACAATCGCAGACGAACGAGCACAAAAGGACGACGCTGACGTCTGTTACCTGCACGGCATGGCCGATATAATGCATGAGTGACTTACCAACTTAGCAAGGTACCCCATGTCCCGTCTGACGCTGCACACTCTCGATACCGCCCCGGCCGATAGCCGCCCCTTCGTGGAAAAGGCCATCGCCAACAATGGCTTCCTGCCCAACCTGATCGGCGTGCTGGCCAATGCCCCGCTGGCCCTGGAAACCTATCTGACCGTCTCCGGCATCAATGCGCGCGCCAGCCTGACGTTAATGGAACGCGAGGTGGTGCAGATCACGGCCGCGCGCATCCACGGCTGCGATTTCTGCATCGCCGGCCATAGCGCCATCTCGCTGAAAAAAGCGGGACAGACGGCCGATACCGTGCGCGCCCTGCAGCACGGCCAGCCGACGAACGACGCCAAGCTGGACGCCGTCGCCGCCTTCGCCGCGGCCATCATCGCCACGCGCGGCGCCGTCACGGACGCCGACTATCAAGCCTTCCTGGCCGCCGGCTACAACGAACAACAGGCGTTGGAAGTGGTGCTGGGCATCAGCCTGGCGACGCTGTGCAATTTCTCCAACAGCCTGGCCGGCACGCCCGTCAATCCGCAATTGACGCCCTACCTGCCTGGCGCCGTCTGACATGGGCCACCTCAATCACTGGCTGCACATGCACGCCGACCAACTCGACCAATCGTCGGAACTGGCTGAAATCGTCCTGCCTGCCCTCGCTGGCGACCAGCTGCTGGCCATCGGCGTGCCACAGGAACATGGCGGCGCGGGCGGCGACGTGCGCGACGCCATCGACGCCATCGCCAAAGTGGCCGAGCAATCGGTGACGGCGGCCTTTGTCTTCTGGGGCCAGCGCTGCTTCATCGAATTCCTGCTGCAAAGCGAAAACCACGCCCTGGCCGAACGCCGCTTGCCCGGCCTGCTGGCCGGCACGCAGGCGGGCGCCAGCGGCCTGTCGAACGCCATGAAATTCTTGTCCGGCATCGAGCAACTGCAAATCACGGGCGCGCGCCGCGATGACGGCTTGCTCGTCGACGGCGGCCTGGCCTGGGTGACGAACTTGCGCAAGGCGGGCTTTGTCGCGGCAGCCGCCGTGGCGCCGAACGACGGCGCGCCCCCCGTCATCGTTGCCTTCGACAGCAGCACGGCAGGCGTGCAGCGCAGCGACGACCTGGACCTGATCGCCTTGCGCGGCAGCAATACGGCTTCCGTCAAGCTGGCGCAGGTGCACATCCCCGCCGCGGACATCATCAGCGACAATGCGCCAACCTGGCTGCCGCAGGTACGCCCATCGTTCCTCGGCATGCAGTGCGGCCTGTCGATCGGCCTGGCGCGCGCCAGCTTGGGGCAGGCGGCGCAAGTTTCCGCCGGCTCGCGCAACGCGCTCACGCCGCGCATCGAAGCACTGCAAGCCACCCTGGAGGCCGCCGTCGCGACCTTGCTGGCCGGCGTGCACGAGGGCCGTTTCAAGACGCAGGCGCCGGCCATGTTCCGCCTGCGCATACAGCTGGCCGACGTGCTGCAGCAGGCGCTGATGCTGGAACTGCAATCCATGGGCGGGCGCGCCTACCTGAACGCCGAGCAGCGGGGCTTTGCCCGCCGCTGGCGCGAATCGTCGTTCATCCCCATCGTCACCCCCAGCCTGACGCAGTTACAGGCGGCGCTGCAGCTGTTCGACAGCCAGCAGGCGGCAGCAGGAGCGCCGGCATGACGGCAGCGGTGGAAACGCAAGACTGGGCGCTGCAGGCGCAGGACCTCAGCTACGCTTATGCGGGCAGCGCACCCGTGTTCCAGCACGTCTCTCTGGGCGTGCGCAAGCGCGAAATCGTCTGCCTGCTGGGCGGCAGCGGCTGCGGCAAATCGAGCCTGCTGCGCGTGCTGGCCGGCTTGCAGCCGCCGTCCACGGGCGATATCCAGTTCCTCGACGCGCCCATGCGCGAACCAGACCCGCGCAGCGCCCTCGTCTTCCAGCAAGCGAGCCTGCTGCCCTGGCTGAACGTCACGGGCAATGCCGGCTTCGGCCTCGACTTCAAGCACCAGCCGCAACTGACGCACGAAGCGCACCAGGCGCGCGTGGCGCAAGCCATCGAAGCGGTGGGTTTGAAGGGCCGCGAAAAGCTGTACCCATCCGCGCTGTCGGGCGGCATGGCGCAGCGCGTGGCCCTGGCCCGCGCGCTGGCGCGCGAACCGGAACTGCTGTTTGCGGACGAACCGTTTTCCGCGCTCGACGCCATCACCCGCGCCGAGATGCAGTCGCTGCTGGTCGACGTGGTGCACCGCTGGCACACGGCCGTGCTGCTGGTCACGCACGATATCGACGAAGCGATCCTGGTGGCCGACCGCATCCTGCTCATGGGCGGCAAGCCGGGCAACATCGTGCGCGAATGGCCCGTCGCCATCGCCCAGCCGCGCATCGGCCACAGCGCCGAGGTGATCGCCCTCAAGATGGACATCCTCGACGCCCTGCAGGCGCTGCAAAAGCAGGATCAAACGCCCGCCTTCGCCCCCAATTAATCGACCGGAACACTCACATGACATTCGAAGATCACAACAAACCCCTGCATATCTGCGCCTCGTCCGATTGCGATTGCGGCCTGACGCGGCGCGACTTCCTGCGCATGTCGGCATTGGCCACGGCCAGCGTCGCCTCGCCCCTGCTGTTCGCCGGTGACGCCATGGCGCAGCAAGGCCCGAAAGGCGACGACCAGCCCGTGAAAATCGGCTACCTGCCAATCACCGACGCCACCCCGCTGCTCGTCGCCCATGCCCGCAAGCTGTTTGAAGCGGAAGGCTTGCAGGCGGAAACGCCGCGCTTGTTCCGCAGCTGGGCACAAATCATCGAAGCTTTCGTCGCCGGCCAGGTCAACGTCATCCACCTGCTGTCACCGGCCACCCTGTGGGTGCGCTACGGCGCCAAATTCCCCGCGAAAGTCGTCGCCTGGAACCACGTCAACGGTTCCGCGCTGACGGTGGCCAACGAGATCAACAAGGTCTCCGACCTGGGAGGACGCACGGTCGCCATCCCGTTCTGGTACTCGATCCACAACATCCTGCTGCAGCAAATCCTGTCCTCGAACGGCCTGACCCCGGTCACGCGGGCGCGCAACGCGGCCATCAAGTCGAACGAGGTGAACCTGGTGGTACTGGCGCCGGCCGAAATGGTCTCGGCCCTGGCCAGCAAGTCCATCGTCGGTTACATCGTGGCCGAACCGTTCAATGCGGCGGCGGAAAACGCCGGCATCGGCAAGATCCTGCGCTTTTCGGGCGACGTGTGGAAAAACCATGCGTGCTGCGTCACCTTCCTGTCCGAGCGCGACATCAACACGCGTCCCGAATGGGCGCAGAAGGTGACCAACGCCATCGTCAAGGCGCAGCTGTGGACGCGTTCGAACCAGGTTGACACGGCCAAGCTGCTGTCGAACGTGGGTGAGCACCGCTACACGCCGCATCCGCTGCAGGTACTGACCAAGGTGCTGGCCACCAGCGATTACGCCGGCTATGAAAAACAGGGCCTGATCGTGCACAAGAACTGGCAGCAGCGCCGCATCGACTTCCAGCCGTATCCATTCGCCTCGTACACGGAAGAACTGGTGCGCGCCATCGGCCGCACCAAGGTCGAAGGCGATACGCGCTTCCTGGCGAACCTCGATCCGAAATTCGCCGCGCGCGACCTGGTCGATGACCGCTTCGTACGCAAGGCCATCACCGCCGTGGGCGGCCCTGCCGCCTTCGGCTTGCCGGCCAACCTGCTGCGCAGCGAAACCGTGGCGGTCTGACGATGGCAAGCAAGTTGTTCACGAAGTTCGGCCTGCCCCTGGTGGGGCTGGCCTGTGCCTTGCTGCTGTGGTCCATGGGCGTGACGGCGCTGGAGAAATCCACGCCCATCGCCACCGCCTTTGCGCCGCTGCCCACGGCGCTGGCGTTCCGGGAAATGCTGGGCGGCTCGGATATCTGGCTGCACGTGGTACTGAGCCTGCAAAGGGTAGCTGTCGGCCTGGGACTGGCGATCGTCATCGGTGTGCCTCTGGGCGTGCTGGTAGCCATGTCGAAGAGCTTTTCCGGCGCGGCCATGCCGCTGTTCCAGCTGCTGCGCATGATTTCACCGCTATCGTGGATGCCGATCGCCGTGATGGTGCTCGGTGTCGGCGACGCGCCCGTGTACTTCCTGCTGGCGTTTGCGGCCGTCTGGCCGATTTTGCTCAATACGGCGGCCGGCGTGGCGCGGCTCGACCCGAACTGGCTGCTGCTGGCGCGCAGCCTGTCGGCCACGCGCAGCGAGATCGTCTTCAAGGTGATTTTGCCGGGCATCACGGCCGACATCCTGACGGGCGTGCGCCTGGCCATCGGCATCATCTGGATCGTGCTGGTGCCGGCGGAAATGCTGGGCGTGTCGGCGGGTCTCGGTTACTTCATCCTCGATACGCGCGACCGCCTCGCGTATTCGGAGCTGATGGCCGCCATCGTGCTGATCGGCATACTCGGGTTTATCCTCGACTACCTGGCACGCGCCGCGCATGCGCGCTGGCTGCACGTCAAAAACTAGGCGCTCTTTTCCAGCGGCAGCGCGGCGGCCACGGCCGCCTGCGTTGCCGTCGCCAGCTCACGCCGGTGCGCGTCCAGGGTCGCCATGGGCGCCAGACAGGTCAGGCGCGCCGTAATCGGCGGGCCGCTCAGGATCGCCACCATGCTTTGCGCAAAACTCATCTCGCCGATGAAATCGACGGCGTGATGCAAGGCTCCCTTGTCATCCACATACACGAGCGCGAGCGGCTGCACCGGCACGTGCGCGTCGATGGCCGCCTCGAACAGGTTGGCGTGAAACGGCAGGATCTGCCCTTGCGCGGCGGTCGTGCCTTCGGGGAAGAACGCGATGCGCTCGCCGGCCGTCAACTTATCCACCAGGCCCTGGAAAATCAGGCGCAGGTCGCGCTTACTGCCGCGCGAAATGAAGATGGTGCCGGCGCGTCCCGCCAGCCAGCCCAGGATAGGCCAGGCGCGGATTTCCGCCTTGGCGACGAAACGGCAGGGGTGGACGGCGTTGATGACGAAGATATCGAGCCACGACACGTGGTTCGCCACCACCATCGCATGGTCGAGGGCCGGCACGCTGTCGGCCGGCTGCGCCACACGCACGCCGCAGATGTCGAGCAGCTGCGTCGACCAGCGGCGGATCCGCCGGTTGCGGCCGTCCAGGTCCAGCCAGGGAAAGAGCACGGCGCTCTTGGCCATGCCGCAGCTCAGGTGAATGGCGATGCGCGCGAGGCGGTAGGTAAGCAGAAGTTTCAAATGACACCAGATAAAGAAGCAAACCCACAGCAAATTCTGGGGTCAGACCCGGCGGGTCTGACCCCGGCAGTATGCTGGAGTTTCACTCCAGTACAAAAAATTTAACGCTGAAACGCCACCTGTCCGGCGACAATGGTCGCCTTGACGATGCCGCTCAACTCATAGCCGAGGAAAGGCGTGTGCTTGCCCTGGCTGGCCAGCGACGCCGACGACACGGTCCAGCGCGCGGCGGGATCGAAGACGCAGATGTCGGCCGCTTCGCCCACGGCCAGGCTGCCGGCCGGGATACCGGCGACACGGGCTGCGTCGGACGTGACCTTGGCCACGGCGCGCGCCAGCGGACGCTCGCCCGCTTGCGGCTGGTTCAAGGCATAGTCGTCGGCCCATTTCAGGGCCAGCGACAGCAGCAGTTCCAGGCCCGTGGCGCCGGGCGACGCTTCGCCGAACGGCAGCAGTTTTTCATCGTCGTCGACGGGCGTATGGTCCGAGCACATGGCGTCGACCGTGCCGTCGAGCAGGCCGGCGCGGATCGCATCGCGGTCGCGCTGGCTGCGGAACGGCGGCGTGACCCTGGCGTTCGAATCGAAAAAGCCGATATCGGCGTCCGTCAGGTGCACGTGGTGCACGCCCACGTCGCAGGTGACGGGCAAGCCTTCGGCCTTGGCGGCGCGGATCAGCTCCAGGCCCGCCGACGACGAGATGCGGCACAGGTGCACGCGCGCGCGGCTGGCGCGCATCAATTCAAAGATCGTGTGCAGCGCGATGGTTTCGGACATCACGGGCACGCCGGACAAGCCCAGGCGCGATGCCAGCGGGCCGCTGTGGGCGATGCCGCCGCGGCCGATGTGCGGGTCTTGCGGGCGCAGCCAGACCGTGTAGCCGAAGGTGTTCGCGTACTGCATGGCGCGCAGCAGCACGGTGGTGTCCTCGATCGGCTCTTCCGCCTGCGCGAAGCCGATGCAGCCCGCTTCCGTCAGTTCGGCCATTTCCGTCAGCGACTTGCCCTTCAAGCCCATGGTCAGCGCGCCCAGCGGATGCACGTGCGCCTTGTTCTGCGTCTTGGCGCGGTACTTCAGCATTTCCACCAGACCCGGCTCGTCGAGCACGGGATCGGTGTCGGGCGGGCAAACCAGGCTCGTGACGCCGCCCTGGAGGGCTGCCTGCAATTCCGATTCCAGCGTTGCCTTGTATTCGTAGCCCGGCTCGCGCAGACGCGCGGACAGGTCGACCAGGCCGGGGGAAACCACCAGGCCGGCCGCGTCAAAGGTGGTGTCGGCGGTGAAACCTGCCGGGGCGCTGCCCACGGCCAGCACCTTGCCGTCGGCGATAAACAGGTCTTGCAAGCCATCGATGCCGTTGGCAGGGTCGATCAGGTGGCCGTTCTTGATATGTAGTGTCGTCATGCTCGCTTACTCGTCCTTGGGCTATCAGCCCTGATTACCAGCCAAAATACTCATCACCGCCATGCGCACGGCGATACCGAACGTCACCTGCGGCAGGATCACCGCCTGCGGACCGTCGGCTACGGCCGAATCGATCTCCACGCCGCGGTTCATCGGGCCCGGATGCATGACGATGGCGTCCGGTTTCGCCAGCGCCAGGCGCTCGGGAGTCAAACCATAGCTCTTGAAATACTCCTGCGCCGACGGCAGCAGCGCGCCGCTCATGCGTTCATTCTGCAGGCGCAGCATGATGATCACGTCCACGCCTTTGAGGCCTTCATCCATGTTGGTGAAGGTGCGCACGCCCATCTGTTCCAGGCCGCCCGGCAGCAGGGTATGCGGGCCGATGGCGCGCACTTCCGGCACGCCCAGGGTGGTCAGCGCGTGGATATCGGAACGGGCCACGCGGCTGTGCAGGATGTCGCCCACGATGGCCACCGTCAGGTTGGTGAAATCCTTCTTGTAGTGGCGGATCGTGTACATGTCCAGCAAACCCTGGGTCGGGTGCGCGTGGCGTCCGTCGCCCGCGTTGACCACGTGGACGTGCGGCTGCTTGGTGTCGATCAGGTGCTTGGCGATCAGGTAGGGCGCGCCCGACTGCGCGTGGCGCACGACGAACATGTCGGCATGCATGGCCGACAGGTTGTCGATGGTGTCGAGCAGTGACTCGCCCTTGCTGGCCGACGAGGCCTGGATGTTCAGGTTGATGACGTCGGCCGACAGGCGCTTCGAGGCGATTTCGAAGGTGGTGCGGGTGCGCGTGGAGTTTTCAAAGAACAGATTGAAAACGCTCTTGCCGCGCATCAGCGGCACCTTTTTCACATCGCGGTCGGAGATGCCGACGAACGAGGAAGCGGTATCGAGGATGTGATTGACGATAGACTTCGGCAAGCCTTCAATCGTCAGCAGATGTTGCAGTTCGCCGTGTTTATTCAGTTGCGGATTAAGCATGGTGGGTATCTATGGTGAGCGTGAATTTTCCATCGTCGGCTTGCTTCAGGACCAGGGCCTGGCCCGGCGGCACGGCAGTGAAGGCGGCCACGAAATCGGCGGCCACCGGCAACTGGCGTTCGCCGCGGTCGACCAGGGCAGCCAGCATGATCTTCGCCGGGCGGCCATAGTCGAACAATTCGTTGATGGCCGCGCGCGTGGTGCGGCCCGTGTACAGCACGTCGTCGACCAGCAGGATGGTGGCGCCGGCCACGTCAAAGCTGATTTGCGTCGGCTTGACGTCTGCATGCAGACCCTTCTGGGCAAAGTCGTCGCGGTAGAACGAGACATCGAGCACGCCCAGGCGGTCGAGCAGGTTGAGGTCGCGCGCCAGGCGTTCAGCCAGCCAGGCGCCGCCCGAATGGATGCCGACGATGGCCACGTTGGGGATGCCCGCCAGGCCGCTCTGCACCTGTTGCAGCAAGACCGCGTACAGGGCCTCGGCGTCGAGTTGGGAAGGATTCGTAGGATGCGGCATAGGGTTCTTGATCATTCAGGAATGGGTCAAAGGTCAGATTAATAATTCGCGTCGAAATACTGTTGCAGGATGATGGCGGCGGCGCGGTCATCGATGACTTCACCGCGCCTGGCAGCGATGACGGCAGATGAATAACGCTCGTCGACCAGTTCCACCGGCAGGTTGAAGCGACCGTGCACCTGGTTGGCGAAACGACGGCAGCGCGCGCTCATCTCATGTTCCGTGCCATCGGGATGGCTGGGCAAGCCCACCACGATGCGGCTCGCGCCCCACTCCCTGATCAGGCTATCGATGGCGGCAAACTTCGGCTCGTTCGCCGTGGCCGTGATCACGCTGAGCGGCTTGGCCTGGCAAATCATGGTATTGCCGATGGCCACGCCGATGCGTTTCAAGCCGAAATCGAAGGCGAGGATGGTGTCGATGGCGTCACCGCTCATGCGTGTCCGGCTTCCGATGCCAGCATGAGAGGATCGATACCGAGCAGTTTAATGGCCGCCACGTAGCGCTGCTCGATGGGGAAATCAAACAGGATGTCGGCCGAGGCGCCGACCGTCAACCAGCCATTGCGGCCGATCTCGTCTTCCAGCTGGCCCGGGCTCCAGCCCGAGTAGCCGATCGAGACCAGCATGCGCTCGGGACCATCCCCCTTGGCGACGGCTTCAAGCACGTCAATCGAGGTGGTAAACGCCACTTCATCGGTCACCGTCAGCGACGAGGAATAACGCGCGCCCGGCGTATGCAGCACGAAGCCGCGGTCGTCCTGCACCGGACCGCCGAACATGATCGGTTCGTTGATGATGGGCGTGTCGCTGCCGGCCGCCAGTTTCAGGTCGATGCGGTCGAACAGCACTTCCATGGTCATGTCAGTGGGTTTGTTGATGACGACGCCCAGCACGCCATTTTCATTGTGTTCGCACACGTACACGACCGTGCCGCCGAAGATCGGATCTTGCATGGCCGGCATCGCAATCAGGAAATGGTTGGCCAGATTCAGGGTGGAGGAACCGGTTGCGGCCGGTTCTCCCATCCCCTGCATCAGACGATGTCCTGGTAGAGTCTGGTCGATTTTACTCTTTTTCATACGCGATGCTCTCTCTGTGGGCTTGCTGGCAAGTCTCGCTTACCCCGCTATCGTACGCCTGGCGCAACCGACCGCACATCCTGGGCGGCGCGCACCGTGTTGCCAAGCGTTATTCTTGTTATGTTGTAAATTAATGGTCAATTCGCCATGCCTGCGGGTGCGTTTCAATGCCAATTGCAAAATTGATTGCAAAACCGCTGTCGCACATAAAGCACCACGAACATACCCGGTAGTTTACACTGAATTGCCGTCGCAGCGACGCCAAAGGCGCGACGCGAGCGGCGATAAAGCCCCGTTGGCGGCAAAAAATGGCCTATCTTTGACCCTGAACACGCGAAATAATGACAATCAAGACTTCCCTGGTGTGGTTCCGGCGCGATCTGCGCGCGTTTGACCATGCTGCACTGCATCACGCCCTGCGCCAAAGCCAGGCCGTGCATTGCGTCTTCGTGTACGACACCGCTATCCTGGCGGCCCTGCCGCGCCGCGACCGGCGGGTCGACTTCATCCACGCCAGCCTGGCCGAGCTCGCTGGCGAGCTGCGCCAGCTGGGCGGCGACCTGATCGTGCTGCACGCGGACGCGGCCGAGGCCATCCCGCGCCTGGCCGCCGAATTGAACGCCGACGCCGTCTTTGCCAACCACGACTACGAACCGCAAGCCATCGCGCGCGACGCCACGGTGGCCGCCGCTCTCACGCGCGACGCGCGCCTGTGGTTCAGTTTCAAGGACCAGGTGATCTTTGAAAAGGACGAAGTGCTGACGCTCTCGGCCAAGCCGTATACCGTCTACACGCCGTACAAGAATGCCTGGCTGAAGAAAATGCGCGCGGAACCCGGCTGCCTGGCGCCGTTCGCCATCGAGCCGCATGCGGCCAGCCTGGCGCCGCCGCGCAATGGCACGCCGGCGCCCCTGCCCACCTTGGGCGAGCTGGGTTTCGAGGCCAGCAACCTGGCAGAACTGGCCATTCCCACCGGCATGTCGGGCGCCAGCCAACTGTTCGAGGATTTTTTACAACGCGTGGCCCGCTATGACGTGGCGCGCGATTTCCCCGCCTTGAAGGGACCGTCCTACCTGTCCATGCATCTGCGCTTCGGCACCGTGTCGCTGCGCTACCTGGTGCGCACCATCGTCGACCTGATGGACCGGGGCGGCGGCGGCGATGGCGCACCCGTGTGGCTGGCCGAACTGATCTGGCGCGATTTCTACGCCATGATCCTGTACCAGAACCCGCATGTGGAAGGCGGCGCCTTCAAGCCAGCCTACGACGCCATCGCCTGGGAAACAGGAGCCGAGGCCGATGCCGCCTTTGCGGCCTGGTGCGAGGGGCGCACCGGCTATCCGCTGGTGGACGCGGCGATGGCACAGCTGAACCAGACGGGCTACATGCACAACCGCCTGCGCATGGTCACGGCCTGCTTCCTGATCAAGGACCTGGGCATCGACTGGCGCCGCGGCGAAGCGTATTTCGCGCTGCACCTGAATGACTTCGACCTGGCGTCGAACAACGGCGGCTGGCAATGGGCGTCCTCGTCCGGCTGCGACGCCCAGCCCTACTTCCGCATCTTCAATCCGATCACGCAATCGGAAAAATTCGATGCCGGCGGGCGCTTCATCCGCCGCTACCTGCCGCAGCTGAAGGCGCTGGGCGACAAGGAAATTCACGCGCCCTGGCTGGTGCCGCGCATGCTGCTCGAGCAAAAAAACATCGTGCTGGGGTGCGACTATCCGGAACCGCTGGTGCAGCACGACGAGGCGCGCAAGGAGACCCTGGAACGTTATGCCGTGGTGAAAGTGGTGACGTAGCTCAAGATTCGGTCAACAAGCGCCCCACCTCCGCCAGCAATTCTTCTTCCTGGAACGGCTTGCCGAAATACGCATTCACGCCCAGCTCGAACGCATGTGCGCGGTGCTTGTCGGCGCTGCGCGAAGTGATCATGATGACGGGGATGGCGCGCGTCTTGTCGTCGCTGCGCACATTGCGCGTCAAGTCAAAACCATCCATGCGCGGCATCTCCACGTCGATCAGCAGCAGGGCCGGAATGGCAGCCGGCTCCAGCGCATGCAACTGCTCCAGCGCATCGACGCCATCCTTGGCCAGCAGCACCTGGTAGCCTTCGCGCTCGAACAGGCGCTGCATCACGCGGCGCACCGTCAGCGAATCGTCGACCACCATCACGCGCACGACCGGCACCGCCAACGCGCTGGAAACGGCACGCTGCTCGCGGCTGGCCAGCGCATATTGCGACAGCAGTTCCGGATGGTGCTCGAGGTGCTGCGCCAGCGCCACGGGGTTCAGGATCAGCACGATGTCGCCCGTGCCCAGCACCGTGGCGCCGGCAATGCCCGGCATGCGCGCCAGTTGCGGGCCTACGTGCTTGACCACGACTTCGCGGTTACCCACCACGTCATCAACCTGCAAGGCCAGCCTGTCATTGCCATTTCTCAGCAACAGCACGGGCGCATAGCGCTGCGTGGCCTGTAGCGCCGGCGTCTCGCCCAGCATGGCCGACAGGTGGTGCAGCGCCAGCGACTGGCCGTGCGACTCGATGCATCCGGCTGCCCGCACCTGCTCCAGCTGCTCGCCTTTCAGGTGCAGCACCTGCTCCACCAGTACCGATGGCAAGGCATACGTCTTGCCGTTCGCCGCCAGCAGCACCACTTGCGTAACGGCCAGGGTCAGCGGCAGGTGGATGGTGAAGCGCATGCCCAGGCCCGCTTGCGTCAGCGTCTCCACGCGCCCGCCCAGCGCCAGCGCTTCGGAGCGCACGATGTCCATGCCAAAACCGCGTCCGGCCAATTCCGTCAGGCTGTCGGCGGTGGAAAAACCCGGCGTGAAAATCAGCTCGGCCGCCTGTGCGTCGGTCAATGGCGCGTCCGTCGCCAGCAGGCCGGCGCCGTGCGCCTTGGCGCAGATGCGTTCCAGGTCCAGTCCTGCGCCATCGTCAGAAAAGGCGATCGCCACTTCGTTCCCCTGCTGGCTGACCTGCACCAGCAACTCGCCCGTTTCGCTCTTGCCCGCGACCAGGCGCGCGTCGCGCGGCTCGACGCCGTGCACGATGGCGTTACGCAGCAGGTGTTCGAACGGAGCAGCCATGCGTTCGAGCACGCTGCGGTCGATTTCCACGCCGCCGCCGCGGATGTCGAGATTGACGCGCTTGTCGACTTCCTTGGCGCTTTGCCGCGCCACGCGGAACAAGCGTTCAGCGATGCTGGCAAACGGCACCATGCGGATCTGCATCAGGTCGCGCTGCAGCTCGCGCGTCAACCGCGCCTGCAGCACCAGGTCGTCCGTCACCGCATCGACGCTGTGGCTGAGGTTTTCATGGAAAGAGGCCACGTCGTTGACGCTTTCAGCCATCATGCGCGTGAGTTCCTGCAAGCGCGTAAAACGGTCGAATTCAAGCGGATCGAAATCGCGCTCGCTGCCGACGGCCATGCGCGAGGCAATCTGCGATTCGGCCTGCATTTCCACTTCGCGCAGCTGGCGCCGCAAGCGCGCCAGGTTGTCGGAAAACTCGGACAGCGATGCGCCCAGCACGCCGACTTCATTTTCCATTTTAGAGCGCGTGATCGACACTTCGCCAGCCTGGTTGACCAGGCGATCGAGAATATCGGCGCGCACGCGCACCAGGGCCGCCTTCGGTTCGGCAACCGGCGTGTCTTCCATGCCCGGCAAGGGCAGCAAGGGCTGCTGCAACTGCTCGAACAGGTGCAACGCATGGTCGTAATGGGCCAGCAATTCCTCGAAAGCCTGTGGCGTGGCGGTGCCCGCGTGCAGCATGTTTTCGATATGCGTCTCGATTTCATGCGCATGCTGGCCCAGGCGCATGGCGCCGGCCATGCGCGCGCTGCCCTTGACCGTATGCAGGGTGCGCAACAGCATCTGCGCCTGCCCGCTATCGTGCGCCTGCTGCTGCCAGCTGCGCAGCGCCTCGCCGATCTGCGGCAGCAAGTCGGCGCCCTCCTCCAGGAAGACGGACAATAAATCGAGGTCAAGTTCATCGCTGATGCCGGCGCTGGCCGCCAGCAGCGCGGCCGCATCGGCTGGCATGATGGCAGGCGCCGGCGCTTCCGGCGCCGCGTGCTCCAATGGCGGCGCATGTTCGAAACCGGCGTCGAACAGGTCGTCACTGGCGCCGCTGTCGTGCACCGGCGCTGGCGGAGGTACTTCGGCAGCAGCCGGCTGCAGCGCGTCGGCGACGATGCTGGCATACGTCGCCTGGAACAGGGGCTCGAGCTGCGGCACAGGGACCTCGGCCAGCGCGTCGGGCAGCGCTTCCGCAGGGTGCGCCGGTGAGCCGACGATGCTGGCGTAAGCGGCCGCAAACAGGGCGTCGAGCCGCTCTTCCTTGCTCTCGCCGGGCGGCGCCGTCAGGGCGCGCCACAGGGTGTTGAGCGCTTCGATCATATCCGGCTGCGTTGGCGCCAGGTCGCCCAGCGCAAACGCCTGCAGCATTTGCCCGATGCGCTGCGTGGCCTGCTCCAGCACGTCGTGCTGTTCGGCGCGCAGGCCGGCCAGCGGCGACACCACCGTTTCGATCACCGTCTCGAGCGCGTGCGCCAGGTCGCGCAGGGACTGGAAGCCGACCGTGCCCGACGTCCCCGCCAGGGTATGCACGGCTTGCAGCGCTTCCACGCTGACGGCGCGCTGCTCATGACGCCATTCGCCGAAGTCGCGCGTGAGCACGCGCAGCAATTCATCCGTCTCGGCCAGGTAGATGTTGTACAAGGGAAGGCTGATGCGCAGTTCGCCCACGTGCTTGAGGTGATCGTCCAGCGCCTCGTGGAGCGCGGGCGCCGTGGCCAAGGGAAGGCCGATCACATTGCCGTTGCCGGCCACAGGCGCGGCCTGGCGCGGCTTGCGCAATTCGAACGGACCGCCTTCGCGCACGCGCTCGGCCGCCGCCAGCAGCATGCCGGCCTCGCGCTCTCGCCCTGCCCCGCCTTCCAGTTCCGCCACCCATTCACTGAGCTGGTACCAGCCGTAGTTCAGCAGGGTAAACAGATCGTCGCTGACGGGGCGCGCTTCGGCCAGCCAGGTATTCATGACGCGCTCGATGGCGCCGGCCGCCTCGGCAAACTGCGCCAGGCCGATCATGCGGCTGCTGCCCTTCAAGGTGTGGAACGAGCGGCGCAGCATGGCCAGATGGTCGCCGCTGGCAGCCTGCTCGCGCGGCAGGGCCAGGGTGGTGTCGACAAAGGCCAGCACTTCGCGCGCTTCGGCGATGAAAATATCGAGCATCTCAGCGTCGACATCGGTCACTGCCGGCAAGGCATCCATGCCGGCAGGCGCGGCAGGCGACAGGGCCTGGTCGAGCAAGGGTACGGGCACGGCACCGGCGGCGGCGACTTTTTCAAATGGCAGGGCGCGGAAGGCGCCGGCGGCCGCGTCGAAATGGAAACGCCCGCTGGCCGCCTGCGCGTTACGGCCCAGCATATCGACAAAAAATCCCAGCGCACTGACATTTTGCGCGATCTCGTCGAGCGCCTCGGTCTGCGCCTCCGCATTGGCATCCGCCTTGGCGTCGCCATCGGCCAGCTGCCGCACGGCCGCATCGACCTGCAGCACGGCGGCGCGCGCCTCGTCCTGTTCCAGCCCGGCCAACTGCTGCTGCAACTGCTCCAGCACGGGCGCGACGCCATCGAGTGCCCCCGCCTTCGCCCCCGCTGCATCCGCGTAATACGCATTGAGCACCTTTTCCACCTGGCGCAGGCCCGTCTTCATTTCCTCGGCCAGCACGGCCACCGTCTGCCCCTGTTCGATCTGGCGCGACAGCTCGCCCGCCGTGACGGGCGGCGGCGCTTCGCCAGCCAGCAGCGCCTGCAGGCGCGCGGCGATGGTTTCCGCATTGCCGGCGAAATCGTCGGGCAGGCGGCGCACCTGCTCCAGGCCCGTATCGGCAAACAGCAGCGCCATGCCGATTTCATTTTCCAGGGCCGCACTGCGCCCGCTGGCCACGGCTTGCCGCGCCACGGCCGCGCATTCGCGCAACAGGCTGGCCAGGGCCGGCTGCTTCAGGGACTCCGCATGCGCGGCCACCTGTTGCAACGATGCGTCAAAATCCGTGCCCAGGGCGGGATCGAGGTCAGCTTGCGCCAGGCGGCTCCAGCTGGCACGCGCCTGCGCCAGTGCCGTGCGGGCGCCTTGCAAGGCCTTTTGGTCGACCTGGCCGTAGCGCCGCGTTTCCACGTCGGCGGGCAGCATGCCTTCCAGCGCGAAGGCGGCGCGCAGCTGGCGCGCCTCCGGCGTCGGCGCGTGTGCCGCGGCGATGAAGAACAGGGCGTCGCGCAGCATCGCTTCGGGCAGGCTGGCCGTCCCCTGCGCCAGGCGGCGCAACTGCAGATTGATCAGGCCGAACAACTGTTTGACGTTGAGCGTGCCCATGCCCTCACCGCTGGCCGCCAGCCCGGCAAACGCCTGCATGGCGAACCAGAAGGTGCGCGCCGGCGCCTCCTGCTGCGCGTCGGCCACCAGGGCCAGCGTGGCGTGCAGGTCGCCGGCGTGCTGGCGCCGCGCCGCATCATCCTGCGCCTTCAGGAACGGCAGCAGGGACTTTTCAAAGCGCCCGCGCCAGGCCGGATAATCGGCCACCGGCGGCGCGTCCGCCAGCGCAATCGCATGCCCTTCCAGCACCGTCGTGGGCGGAAAAAACAGGTCGGCAGGGTGGATGCGCTCGGCGCCCAGCATGGTTTGCAGGTCGCGGTAGTAGGGGAACAAGCGCGTCGGCTGCGGCGGCGTGCCGGCCACCAGGTCTTCCAGGTATTCGCTCAGGGCCTGATACAGTTCGGCGACGACTTGCGCATGGTCCAGCGTGTATTCCAGGCTGCCGTCGCGAAAGCGCGAAAGCGCCTGCTCCGCGCCATCCGTCAGCAGGCTGGCGCCGGCCACGTCGACCATCACCAGTGCGCCATGTGCCTGGTGCAGGTGCGAGCGCGCATGCTGCAGGGCCGTGGCGCGTTCCTCGCGCTCGCGGCCACCCGCCTCGAACAAAGCTGTTTTCGAGCGGCCCAGCGCTTCGCGGATTTCCACCATCACCCACGACAAAGGTTCGCTGTCGAACGGCTTGGACTGCAGTGGACTATCAGGTGTGCTCATGCATGCCTCGGTAAGGAATTCGCCCTGGACTGGCGCGGCGTTCAGGCGGCGACGCGGAAGCGCGACACCGAATTTTTCAGTTCCTGCGCCAGCATCGACAGTTTATGGATCGATTGCGCCGTTTGCTGCGTGCCATCCTGGGTCTGCTCCGTCACGCTCAGGATATGCTGGATATTCAAGGCCACGCCGCTGGCCGAACCGGCCTGCGTGCCGGTGGCGAACGAGATGCCCTGGATCAGTTCAGCCAGGTGTTTCGACACCTGGCTGATATCGTTCAAGGCCGCGCCGGCCGCGTCGGACAGGCGCGCGCCCTCGACCACGCCCTGCGTGGAGGTTTCCATCGCCCGCGTCGCATCCTGGGTATCGGCCTGGATGGTGCGCACCAGCGCGCCGATCTGCTTGGCGGCGGCGGCCGAGCGTTCGGCCAGGCGCTGCACTTCCTCGGCGACGACGGAAAAGCCGCGCCCCGCCTCGCCAGCCGAGGCGGCCTGGATGGCCGCGTTCAGCGCCAGCACGTTGGTCTGCTCGGTGATGTCGGAAATGAGCTCGGTGATTTCGCCGATTTCCTGCGACGATTCGCCCAGGCGCTTGATGCGCTTGGAGGTATCCTGGATCTGCTCGCGGATTTCATGCATGCCTTTGATGGCGTTTTCCACCGCCGTCGAACCCTGCTGCGCGGCCGCCACCGACTGGCGCGCCACGTCGGCCGAGACACTGGCCGATTTCGACACGTCGGTAATCGCATTGGCCATCTTGACCACGGTGGCGCTGACGCCCTGGATTTCGCGCGACTGCTGCTGCGACGCGATCAGCAGCTTGCTGGAGATGCTTTGCGCCTGCGTCGAGGCGCGGTTGACCTGTTCGGCCGTCGCCGTCACCCTGCCCACCAGGCCGCGCAATTCCTCGACCGTGTAATTGACGGAATCGGCGATGGCGCCCGTGATGTCTTCCGACACGGTGGCCTGTACCGTCAGGTCGCCGTCGGCGACCTTCTGCAATTCGTTCATCAGGCGCAGGATGGCCGCCTGGTTCTGTTCATTCTTGGCCTTGGCCTGCTCCTCCTGTTCCTGCGACAGCAGGCGCAGGATTTCCGCTTCCTGGCGCCGCCGCTCGGCGTCGCGCGTGCGGTTGACGGAGTCCTGCAGCAGCACCCTGCCGATGCCCGCCGCCGCGATCAGGGTCAGCAGCACGCCGCCGACCATCATCCAGAAGGCGACGCCCAGGGTTTCCTGGTTCACGTGGTACATCTGCTGCAGCAGGGTCAATCGCTGGCGCAGGTCTTCGTTCTCGTTGAAGATCAGCTGTTCGGCACTTTTCGCCGAACTGAATTTGTCGAGCCGGTCGAGTATCGATGAGACCAGCTTCTGGTAAGTATCGAAACTGGCCTTCAGCGCCACGAGCCGGTCGCGCAGTTCGGCGTCGCGCGTGGGCGCCAATTGCAGCGACACGCTGCCATTGAGCAGGCCTTCGACGGCCGTGCGGAAATACGTCGTGTCGCGCCCCAGCGAAAACGCCGTTTCCGAGCTGATGCTGCCCGACGACAGGAACTCGCTGGCGCTGCGGCTCATGCGCTGGCTCAGCATCATCAGGCGGCCGATGACGGCCAGATCGCGCGCATTGCCGCCGCGCTGCACCTTCAGCGCCGCGACTTCCTCGGTCTGCGCCAGCAGCGCCGGCGACAGCGCATTCAATTGCTGCAAGGTCTTGTCGAATTCGCCCAGTTCCGGTTTCAGGCGCAGGATGGTACTGGCCGCGCGGTCGCTGCTGGCCCACTTCTTGCGCGCGTCGGCCACCGCCGCCAGCAGCGCGGAACGCGACTCGCCGATATCGCGGCCGTGATACGTCCCGCCGCGCAGCATCAGGCGGAAATCCTGGTTCAGTTCATTGCGGCTTTCCTCGAGCTGGCGGAAGGCTTCCGGATTGCCTTGCACGGCGTTCGGCGCGGCCTTGCCGATGCGCTGCGAATGCATTAGCGCGTCGCTGGCCAGCTGCGTCTGCGCCGAGGCGATGTTGCCGCTGCGCGTGTTCAGCCCGACGAACAGCAGGCTGGCGGCCAGGCTCAAGGCCATCACCGTCGACAGAATGCTCAATTGTTTTTGCAGCGGAAAATGGCCGATCAGCGGCAGCCTCCAGTCCCCGGCCGGCGCGCTGGCCAGCGACTTGCGCCGTCCCAGCGCGTCGCGCAGGCGCAGCGGCAGGTCGGCCGTCGATGCCGGTGCTTCCGGAGCGTGCTGCGCTTCGGGCATGCCGGCCGCCAGGATAGGGGAATGGGCACCCATCAGCAAATATCCTTGTGGTCAGGGGGGCCGTCAAAGCCGGCGTCGAGGAAGCGTGCCGACTGCGCCAGCTGCGCCAGGTCCAGGCGCAGCCACTGCTGCCCTTCGCTGTCGCGCAGCGCCTGCGACGCCCAGGACGGCGGCGCATCCGGCAAGGGGATGGATTGCATCGTGCGCAGCTGGCGCAAGCCCAGCACGCGTTCGACCAGCAAAGCGCAATTGAGACCCAGGCGGGGAGAAAACGTGATGATGCGGCAGTAATTGCCGGGCGCGCAAGCCGCTTCGCCCATGTAGCGGGCCAGGTCGACGACCCCCGTCAGGCGTCCGCGCATGGCCGCCAGGCCCAGGTACCAGTCCTGCGCCAGCGGCACGCCCTGGATCTGCACGCCGGCGGCAATGACGATTTCGCCGAGCTGCGTCAAGTCGAGCAGGCACGGCCGGCCACCGAGCATCACGCCCAGTTCCTTGCGCGCCGCCAGCGTGCCGCTGCGCGCGGCCTGTATCCGCTCGATCAATTGCAGCTGATACTGGCGCAAGCGCCCCTGCCGCGCACCCGTCTCGAAAGACGGCATGGCGGCGGCAGGCGGAAAGGCCGCTGTGGACACGCCGTGACCTGGCATCGTCTGCATGCTCAGGAAATCGCGGCGATCTTGGCCAACAGCTCGGCTTCGACCACCGGCTTGACCAGGTAATCGCGCGCGCCCTGGCGCAAGCCCCAGATGCGGTCCGTTTCCTGGCTCTTGCTGGAGCAGATAATCACCGGCACGTCCTGCAGTTCGGGATCGCGCGCGATGGCGCGCGTGATCTGGAAGCCATTCGCACCGGGCATCACCACGTCCATCAGGATCAGGTCGGGCCTGGCCTGCTTGAGTTGCGCCAGCGCGTCGGCGCCATCCTGCGCCGTGAGGACGGCGTAACCGGCACGCACCAGGATCTCGCTCAGGTAATAGCGTTCTGTCGGCGAGTCGTCGACGATCAGAATTGTGTGTATGGCCATCTGCTTCCTTGCTGCGTTGTCAATCAATAAAACCACTTACTCAAAATGCCTGGCCAGGTGCAGCCGCACGGCCTCCAGCAGCGCCTCGCGCGCCAGCGGCTTGGCCAGGCAGGCGCTGGCGCCTGCCATGGCGCCGCGCGCGCGGTCGAACAGGCCCTCCTTCGACGACAGCATCAGCACCGGCGTGGCGTGATACGCCGCGCTGGCCTTGATCAGCGCGCAGGTGCGGTAGCCGTCCAGGCGCGGCATCACAATGTCGCACACGATCAGCGCCGGCCGGCAGTCGGCGATCTTGGCCAGGGCCTCGAAGCCGTTTTCCGCCACCACCACACGATAACCGGCCTCGCCCAGGATTTTCGCGGCCGCGCTGCGTATCGTCGCGCTGTCGTCGATGACGAGTATCGTGGTGCCTGTGCACGCGGCATCGGCCGGCGCCTCGGGCAAAAAGGGACGCGTCATGTGATTATTCGACAATCTTTCATACCATAGCACAGGCTGCCGCGATACCTGCGTGCGGCAGCGGCATCCCATGGACTGCGATCAATTACAGCGCCACCATCTCGAAATCATCCTTGCGCGCACCGCATTCAGGGCAGGTCCAGTTCATCGGAACATCGGCCCAACGCGTGCCCGGAGCGATGTCTTCGTCGGGCAGACCGGCCGCTTCATCATAAACCCAGCCGCAAATAAGACACATCCACGTTTGGAATTGCTGCGTTGTTTCGTTGCTACTCACGTTCTGCCACCCTTCAATCAAGTAAAATGCTGAATTAGGTATCTTAATCTACCCGCCGTGCAAAACCAAACTTCTCCCCTCATATTAAGCTTCGGCGTGTCCGATCCGGTCGGCGCGATCGGCATCCAGGCCGACCTGGCCACGTTTTCAGCCTTCGGCTGCCATGGCCTGTCCGTCACCACGGGCCTGTTGATCAGCGATACGGCGCGCGTGGAAGACGTGCAAGCTGTCGATCCGGACTGGGTTTCCGACCAGGCGCGCGTACTGCTGGAAGACATGTCCGTGGCCGCCATCAAGATCGGCGCGCTGGGCAGCGTGGAAAACGTCACGGCCATCGCCGAAATCGTCTCCGACTATCCGAACGTGCCGCTGATCCTCGACCCCTTCATTTCGGCGCTGCCGGAACAGGGCATGGACGACGAAGACATCCTCACGGCCGTGCGCCAGCTGCTGATCCCGCAAACGACCCTGCTGGTGCTCTCGCCGGTGGAACTGGAACGCCTGGCCGAGACCTGGCGCGATGCCGACCCGGACGACACATTACAAAACGACGTCGATTACCTGGTGGCGCTGGGCTGCGAATACGTGCTCGTCACCGGCATGCCGGCCGACGCCAGCAAGTCCGGCACGGCCGAAGGCAAGCTGCGCGCCAATACCCTGTTCGGCGAGGACGGCGTGGTGCGCCACGACGAATGGCAGCACCTGCCCGGCATCTTCAACGGCGCCGGCAGCACCCTGTCGGCCGCGGCCACCGCCCTGCTGGCCCTGGCGGAAAACGAAGACGATGTGCCGCAGGTAGTCGTGGCGGCGCAGGAATTTACCACCGGCGCGCTGGCCCACGCGCAGCGCCACGGCATGGGCAAGCTGGTGCCGAACCGGCTGTTCCGGCAGCAGCGCCAGCGCGGCGCCCAATAAGTACAGACGACACAGACAACGATCCACTTTCAAGGCACGATTATCATGACGACGACTTCACAAAACGACATCCTGTTTGCCCGCGCACAAAAAACCACGCCAGGCGGCGTCAATTCGCCCGTGCGCGCCTTCCGCTCCGTGGGCGGCACGCCGCGCTTCATCACGCGCGCCGAAGGCCCGTACTTCTGGGACGCGGATGGCAAGCGCTATATCGACTACATCGGCTCCTGGGGCCCGGCGATCGTCGGCCACGCCCACCCGGAAGTGGTAAAGGCGGTACAGGATGCGGCCGCGCTGGGCCTGTCGTTCGGCGCGCCGACCGAAGGCGAAGTGCTGATGGCCGAGGAAATCACGCGCCTGGTGCCGTCGATCGAGCAGGTACGCCTGGTGTCGTCGGGCACGGAAGCGACCATGAGCGCCCTGCGCCTGGCGCGCGGCGCCACGGGCCGCGACAAGATCGTCAAGTTCGAAGGCTGCTACCACGGCCACGCCGATTCGCTGCTGGTGAAGGCGGGCAGCGGCCTGCTCACCTTCGGCAACCCGACGTCGGCCGGCGTGCCGGAAGACTTCGTGAAACACACGCTGGTGCTCGACTATAACAACGTGGAACAACTGAAGGACGCCTTCGACAGCTTCGGCGCGGAAATCGCCTGCGTCATCGTCGAACCGGTGGCCGGCAACATGAACCTGGTGAAAGCCACGCCGGCATTCCTGCAGGCGATGCGCGAACTGTGCACGCAGCACGGCGCCCTGCTCATTTTCGATGAAGTCATGTGCGGCTTGCGCGTGGCCCTGGGCGGCGCGCAGGCGCTGTACGGCATCCAGCCGGACCTCACGGCGCTGGGCAAGGTGATCGGCGGCGGCATGCCGGTGGCGGCCTTCGGCGGCAGCGCGGCGCTGATGCACCATATGGCACCGCTGGGCGCCGTCTACCAGGCCGGCACCTTGTCCGGCAACCCGGTCGCCGTGGCGGCCGGCATGGCCACCTTGAAACTGATCCAGCAGCCAGGCTTCTACGAGCAGCTGGGCGCCACGGCCAAGCGCCTGGCCGAAGGCCTGACGGCCGCCGCAAAAGAAGCGGGCGTGGTCTTCTGCGCCGACTATATCGGCGGCATGTTCGGCATCTATTTCAGCGCCACCCCACCGACCAGCTACGCGGAAATGATGGCGGGTGACCGCAGCAAGTTCAACGCCTTCTTCCACGCCATGCTGGACGAAGGCGTGTACTTCGCGCCAGCCGCCTTCGAGGCGGGCTTCGTCTCGGCGCAGCACGACGATGCCGTCATCGACGCCACCATCGCTGCCGCACGCAAGGTGTTTGCCAAGCTCGCGTAAAGTTACACCGCCGCGGTGTCCATCACCGCGGCCACCAGCGCCGGCAGGCTGGCCATGTCGCTGAACACGACATGCGCGCCAGCCGCCTTCAGGCGCGCTTCCTGGCCGGCGGCGATATGCCCGCCGCCGATGAAGCCCAGGACCGTCATGCCCGCCGCCACGGCGGCCGTCACGCCCGTGACGCTGTCTTCCAGCACCAGGCACTGGCCCGGCGGCACGCCGAAAGCTGCCGCGGCTGCCAGGTACAGGCCCGGATGCGGTTTGGCGTGACCCACCAGGTCCGGCGTGAAAACGCGCTTGTCGAACAGCGGCGCCATGCTGGTCCGCTCGAGCGACGACAGCACGCGCGCGCTGACGCTGTTCGAGGCCACGGCCTTGGGCAGGGGAATGGCTGCCAGCGCCAGCGCCACGCCGGGCACGGCGCGCAGCTGCGCATCGCAGGCCACATCGACGGCGTTGCCGATGGCCATGATCTCGTCGGCCGGCAATTGCGGCAAGCCCAGCTCCTTGTAAATGTCCTGCATCAGCGGCACCAGGCGCTGGCCCAGGCGCGGCTCGATCAAGCCCTGCAGGGTGACGCCCTCGGGCAGGTTGGGCAGGCGCGGCCCCAGCAATTCCAGCAGCGCTTGCAGGGCCACGGCCTCGCTGTCGACCAGCACGCCGTCGCAGTCGCTGATCAGGTGGGTAAAGCGCGTTGGGATGGTGACGGTATCAGGCATGGACTCTCCAGAAGGCAACAGTGACGGGAAATGCGGCGGCCAGCCGGCCAAGGCTGGCATCGCAACGATCATAGGTGGAACAGGCGGACGCTACCACGCAGAAAACGTCTGAATGACGATACTTTTCTGCCAAAGGCAGCCAACGGGGAAAGAATCAGGCGTCAGGCAAGCGGCTACGCGCGAATACCAATTCAATACCACGCAATACCAGTGATTATCGCTGATTTTTGAAATTGCTGCGCTCGCATTGAAATCCGGACAAGATCCGGTGGTAGCGCCGGGGCGCGGACGCGTCCCGGCGACAAGGGCTTATTTCAGCCAGCCGCGGTGGCGGAAGTACAGGAAGGGTGCGATGGCGCTGGTGACCATCAGGCCCCAGGCCCACGGATAGCCGAACGACCATTCCAGTTCCGGCATCAGCTTGAAATTCATGCCGTACACGCTGGCGATCAGGGTAGGCGGCAGGAAGGCCACGCTGGCCACCGAGAATATCTTGATGATCTTGTTCTGGTTGATGTTGATGAAGCCGACGGTGGCATCCATCAGGAAGTTGATTTTATCAAAAAGGAAAGACGTGTGGCCATCCAGCGATTCGATGTCGCGCAAAATCTGCCGCGCTTCCTCGAACTGCTCGGAATTGAGCAAGCGGCCACGCATCAGGAAACTCACGGCACGGCGCGTATCCATCATGTTGCGGCGGATGCGGCCATTCAAATCTTCCTCGTGGGCAATCGCATTCAGCGCTTCAGCCGCGTGCGCATCGGTAAATTCCTTTTGCAGCACGCGCGTGCTGACTTCTTCCAGGTTCTGGTAGATGCCTTCGAGCACGTCGGCCGAATATTCGGCATCGGTGGCGTACAGGTCGAGCAGCACATCCATGTAGTCGGCAATCGAGCCTGGCCGCGAACGGGCGCGCATGCGCACCAGGCGGAACACGGGCAAGTCGTCCGTATGCATGGAAAACAAAATCTTGCGGGCCAGGATGAAGGCCACGGTGATGACGCGCGAGGGACCGTCGTCTTCTTCGCGCAGGAAGTCCGTGCGCAGGTGCAAGTCGCCGTTTTCCGCTTCGTAATAGCGGGCCGACGCTTCAATATCCTTGACTTCGTCTTCGCCCGGCAAGGTGACGTTGTAGATGGCCTTGACCCAGGCCCGTTCATCATCGGTGGGGTCGGTCAGGTCGACCCACACCGGTTCGGCATTTTCGAGGTCTGCGCGGCTGTCGATCGGCACCTGGTTGAGCCGGCCATTCTGTAATACAAAGACATTGATCATGCGCGCTCTCAGCCGGATGTTGGGTTATCGTGATGTGCTGGCGCTGGCGCCAAAAATGAAAACAGCGCAAGTGTACCCGCAAAGGCCTTTTCACGACCACCCCCGGCACCGCTTTTTCACGGAAAAAGTGCGGCGTTGCACCAACCGGGCCAATTAAGATGCTGCGCCGCAATAATGCCAATCAGGCAGCTTTAATTTTATGCAAAGAAATTCCACTATCCTCAAGGCAATTCCGCCGCCCCCATGCGGCGCAGGATGACACTGGTACGCCGGTTCAGGTAGCCCGTATCGCGGTGGCGGTCGTAAAAGCGGGGATTCGGCAGCATCACGGCCAGTTTCGCCGCCTGTCCCGCGCTCAGGCCCGCCGCGCTGACCTTGTAATAGTGGCGCGCGGCCGCCTCGGCGCCAAAGGTGCCCGTGCCAAATTCCACCACGTTCAGATAAATCTCGAAAATGCGCTGCTTTTCCATCAGGTTTTCCAGCATATACGTGATGATCAGTTCCTGGCCCTTGCGCACATAGCTGCGCGAACCGGACAGGA
Source organism: Janthinobacterium sp. LM6 (assembly GCF_002002885.1). Lineage (GTDB taxonomy): Bacteria > Pseudomonadota > Gammaproteobacteria > Burkholderiales > Burkholderiaceae_D > Janthinobacterium > Janthinobacterium kumbetense. The sequence continues at coordinate 5,705,107 of NZ_CP019510.1, forward strand.
ACAGGTTCTTCGCCAACTGCTGGGTGATGGTGGAGCCGCCCGCCACGACTTTCTGCTTCTTGCTGTTCTTTTCATATGCCTTTTGCAAGGCTTCCCAGTCCACGCCTTCGTGCTCGGAAAAATTCGCGTCTTCCGAGGCGATGATGGCCCGCTTCAGGTTGTTCGAAATGCGGTTGTACGGCACCCACGTCTGCTTGATGGTGGCATTGGGATTCTTGTCCTGCAAGACAGACAACTGTTCGCGCATGAAAGCCGTGCTGGTCGGGTTATGGTCGACCCACCACCAGATTTGCAGGAAGAAATACAGTTGCACGACGATAAACGCCAGCACGGGCAGGATGAACAGCCACTTGATCCAGCCGTAGCGGCTGCCGCTGTCGCCCTTGCGCGCGCCCTTCTTGCCGGCGCTCACAGGGCACTGCGCAATTGCGCCAGCAAATCCTGCGTCTGCGGTCGTACGCCGCGCCACACGTAAAACGCTTCGGCCGCCTGCTCCACCAGCATGCCCAGGCCGTCGCGCACCTGCGCGCCATGCTGGGCGGCAAAGTCCATGAAGACGGTGGGCTGGGCGCCGTACATCATGTCCAGCGCCAGGGTGTCGCGGCCGAAAATACCCGGCGGCACGGGCGGCAAGTCGCCCGCCAGGCTGGCCGAGGTGGCGTTGATGACGATATCGAACTGGCCATCGGGCTGCATGTAGCCGCCGGCGCGCAGCTGCCCGGGGTGCGCCAGCGCGTCGGCAAACTGCGCCACCAGCGCCTCGGCCGTGGCCACGGTGCGGTTGGCAATGAAGATTTCCTGCGGCCCCTGCTCCAGCAAGGGCAGCACGACGCCGCGCGCCGCGCCGCCGGCGCCCAGCAGCAGGATACGCTTGCCCGCGACGCTCACGCCCGCGTTGCGTACGATGTCCGCCACCAGGCCCGCGCCATCGGTATTGTCGCCAAGAATGGTTTCATTATCGAAACGCAGGGTATTGACGGCGCCGGCCGCTTGCGCACGCGGCGTCAGCTCGGTGGCCAGCGCGCACGCGTCCAGTTTAAAGGGTACCGTCACATTCGCACCCTTGCCGCCCTCGGCGGCAAACGTACGGGCCGCCAGGGCAAAGCCATCGAGCGGCGCCAGCCGGCGCTCATAGACGATGGGCTGGCCTGTCTGCAAGGCAAACGCGGCGTGGATCAGGGGGGACTTGCTGTGGGCGATGGGATTGCCGAAGACGCAATATTGATCGGGATTCATCTCTTGCTTGTTCAATTGCTGCCGCCAGTCAGGTTAGCTTCCATTTTTTCTTCGCGCGTAAATTTGAAGCGGGTGATGACGACCCACAGGTCATCTTTATCACTCGACAACATATTCGGTGGGAAACGGCCATACGGCGCCGCGCGGCGCACGATGGCCAGGGCCGCCGCATCCAGCGCCGGGTTGCCCGAGCTTTTCTCCACGCGGGCGCCGCCCTCTTTCTGGTAAATCGTGCCGTCCTGGAAGATGGGGATGTAGACAACCAGTTCGCCATACATCTTGCGACCATTCTTTTGCGGGAAATTCAGGGTGCCGATTTCCTCGATACGCTTTTGCAGGGTCTTGTAATACATGGCATAGCCGACTTCCTGCGTGCTGGGCGTAATAAAAGTCTTGCGCGGACGTTTATTCTGGTCTTCCACGGTCTGGCTGATCTCGGCCGCCATGCGGGCGATGGCCTTGCTGCTTTCCATCAAGTCAGAGCCGCTGGCCAGGGGATTGGGCTTGTCCTTTTCCGTGACGGGCGCGGCGCTGTAAGGGGTCGGCTTGGCCGCCTGCGTCAGCAATTCCTGCTGTTTTTGTTCCAGTTCGGCAATGCGCCGGGCGCTGGCCTTGACGCTGTCGCCCTCTTCCACCTTGCGCATGTCGGGCAAGGGCGACTTGGCGCGCCCCTTGTCGGCCTGTCCGCCACCGTCGAGATTGGCTTGCGCCAGCGCCTCGGCCTTCAGCGGCTTGTTCGCATGCTTGGCATTGACCAGGATCACTTCCAGGCCGGGATCGGTGGCCACGGCCCGCTGCGGCGCCGGGGCGACAAAATGCATCGCCAGCAAGGCGCCGTGCGCCAGCAGCGATACTGCCACGGCTATCATCAGGAAACGATTCTCTCGGAAAGACTTCACGCGCAACCCAGTTCGCAACAAGCACAAGATACAAGATGGCTGAATTCTACGTCAAAGGGCGGTGCCGGCAACAGTTTTCAGCACCGCCTTTGGGCCTGACGGACGCCTTACTTGACCCCGGGTTCGCTGACCACGTCTTCGCTGGCCAGTTCCGCCACTTCCGCCTCGGCGTCGCTGACCTGGTTGGCCGCTTCCGGCGATGCTTCCGGCGCCACGTCGCCCTCGTCCGCGCCTTCGTCGCCCGATTCCTCTTCGTAGTCGAGCACGGCGTCGGCTGCCGCGTCCGGCACGGCGGCGATTTCCAGCAGGCGCGCTTCGATGCTCAGGTCGACTTCGTCCCAGCGCAGCAAGTCCAGTTTCACCTGGGCGCCGCGCGCCACCGATGGCATGCCCGGCAGCTTGATAACCAGCGGAATGTCGACCAAACGCAGGATTTCATCTTTCAGGACGACGGCATCGACCTGGCGCGCGTTTTCCTGATGCAGCCAGCGCAAGCACCAGTAGCGTTCCATGTTCGACTGGAAATCGCCATACGCGGCATACGCGGCGTCGAAGGCGGAGACGATGGCGAACAAATTCGCGTCGCGCGGCTTGAACGGTGCCACCAGCGGCGCCGTCACGCCATGCTCGGCGCAAGCGATGATTTGCCACTGGTTCACCAGGTCCGTGTAGCGGCGCAAGGGCGAGGTGCTCCACGCGTATTGATCCACGCCCAGGCCCTGGTGCGGCGCCGCATGGGTGACCATGCGCACCTGCATCTTTGCCGCCCAGCTATTGCCACTGCCGCCGCCCTGGCTGCGGTAGATGCCCGGCACGCCATGGTCGTGCAGCATCTTGCCCCAGGTACTGTTGGCAAAAATCATCAATTCGGCAACGATCTTGTCCAGCGGCGCGCCACGCTTGCGGCGCGCCACGGTGACGATGTCATTTTCCACATAGAAATTGAAATCGACGCGGTTATTCTGTTCCGGCTTCAAACCAAACGCTTCGCGCTTTTTCATGCGGCCCTGTTCCAGCTGCTGCGCCCATTGCCACAGCACGGCAAAATCGGCCTTGTGCGGGTATTCGCCCTCGCCGCTGGCCAGGGTTTCCTCGTTGACCAGGTCGTCCAGCTGGTTATGGCGCAAATTGCTGGCGATCGGCACCAGTTCCGCGCGCGTCTGCGTGCTGACAACTGCCCAGTCCGCTTTCGGGTCCAGCGTGGCGTACAGCGACAGTGCCGGGCACGTCGTGCCTTCCGCCAGGGTAAACGCATTGACGATTTCGTCCGGCAGCATGGTGATCTTGTCGCCCGGCATGTAGACGGTCGACATGCGCTGGCGCGCCATCTTGTCGATCACGTCTTCCGGGCGGATACCCAGGCCCGGCGCGGCGATGTGAATGCCCACTTTCACGGTGCCATCCGGCAACGGTTGCACGGAGAAGGCATCGTCGATCTCGGTCGTGGTCACGTCGTCGATCGAGAAGGCGGCCACGTCGGCCAGCGGCAGCTTGGCCGTCACGGATGGCACGGGCACGCTCGGGAAGCCGGCGCCTTTCGGGAAATTTTCGAAGAGGAATTTCGACAGGTGCAAGTCTTTCGGCGAAGCAATACCACCGACGGCCAGCATCAGGCGCGGCGGCGTCGTGTGCAATTCCGTGCACGCCGCTTCCAGTGCCTTGTATTCGATCGTGTTCTTGTCCGGCTTGAACAGCAGTTGCAGCACCATCGGCTGCATCGAGGCGGGCAAGCGGTTCTGTTTCAGCTCTTCCACATACGCGGCTTGCACCAGCGCCTGCTGTTTTTTCTTTTCGATGCCGGCCAGGGCCGCCTTCAGGGACGCTTCCGGCGCCGCCTTGTAGCGGCCACGGCCCTTCTTGTAGAAATACACGGGCGCCGAATGCAGGGCCAGGATCAGGCCGGCCGCTTCCGGCGGCAATGGGGCATGGCCGAAATACTCGGCGCCCAGCTCGGCAAAGCCGAACTCGTCTTCGCCCGCCACTTCCCACAGGAAATCGAGATCGATCTCTGCGACAACGGCCTTGGCCTGTTCCAGCAGCTCGGCCGGGGCCGGCTTTTCATACTGCAGCAGCACATCCTTGACCTTGACCTTGGTGCGCTTGCCACTGGCCATTTCGACCTGATACGCTTCACCCGCTTGCGACAGGACCGTGCCGACCTTGAAATCGCCGGATTCTTCAAAAAATAGATTCATTGTTATGCTTTGTTTATTAATGTGTCGGTTGCAACGGTGCGAGTGACGGACGTCAACTCCAGCACCGCCGGCAAAAATACTTCAGTTACCAGCAACAATCCCTGGTGACGCTGGTACAGGCAACGGCGGGCAAAAAACAGCGCTTGCTCATCGGCGCGCTGCCCTTCCCCTGCCAGCGCCGCCTGCGCCCGCTGCACCAGCGGGTGCCCGGCGCGCAAGCGGGCAAATTCCAGTTCACCGCGCCGTACCATGCGGTCGCCAAACAGGGTCGTACCCAGCGAACGCTCGCCCAGCGCGGAAAACAAGGGCCAGTCCGTGGCCGTCGCCTGCATGGGCACGACGGTATGGCCAAACACGGCCGGTTTGTTATCACAACGCAACAGCACTTCGCGTTCCCACACCCGGCCCGCACGGTGCAAACCGATGATGGCGGCCTCGTCGGTCAAACAGCGCGATGTTTCCTGATGCAAACATTGCACGCGGAACGCGCTGCTATGCGCTTTCAGCTTGGCCGTCAGCGAACCGCCGCCCGTCAGCCAGTGACGCAAGGCCGGCGGCGCATTGACGGCATTCACGTGCGCGTGCCATTGCGCCTGGCGCAGCGAACCCGGCCTCACCGGGCAGAGTCCGCGTCGATGCCGCAAAAGGCCAGCACGGGCGCCAGGTAGGCGGCAAATTCGCTGATGCCATGGTCGCTGCCATCGATGATGCACTGCTGCGCCCCCTGATAATGCGCCACCATGTCGCGGTAGTCGAGCACTTCATCGCCGGTAGCGGCAATCAGGAAATAGCGTTGCGGCTGCGTAATTTTCTCCACGGCAAACGTGCGCAGCTCATCGATGTATTCGCGCTTGAACTCGAATGGCTTGTCCGAATGGAATTCGGTCGTCACGCCCACATGTTGCTCCAGGTCAATCAGGGGAACAATCGCAGGATTGAGCAGCACGGCGCGGCAACCGAGCTGTTCGGCCAGCCAGGTAGCGTAATAGCCGCCCAGCGAGGAGCCGATAATCGTCAAGTCGGCCGGCGCCGCATCCTTGACCAGCGACAGGGCCAGCTCGATGGCCAGCTTGGGCGAGGCCGGCAACTGCGGGCACAGCCATTCTGCTTCGCGGCCCAGCGCCTGCATCTGCGCGGCCAGCAGGCGCGACTTCATCGACAGGGGCGACGAGCGAAATCCATGCAGGTACAGAATCATCGGCCCAGCGCCTCCAGCAATTTCTGGTGCACGCCGCCAAAGCCGCCGTTGCTCATGACCACGATCTGGTCGCCGGGACGGGCGCTGGCGGCCACGGCCGCCACCAAGGTATCGATGTCTTCATAGGCGCTGGCAATCTGACCCAGCGGCGCCAGTGCGTCGTCCAGGCTCCAGCCCAACGCGGCATGGCTGCCGAAGCCGAAGACCAGGTCGGCATCCTTGAGGCTGCCGGGCAGCGCATCTTTCATGGCGCCCAGCTTCATGGTGTTCGAACGCGGTTCCAGCACGGCCAGGATGCGGCCGCTGTTGCCGACGGTTTGGCTCATTTTTTGGCGCAGCCCCCCCACGGTGGTGGCAATGGCCGTCGGGTGATGCGCGAAATCGTCGTACACGGTAATGCCGTTGACCACGCCGCGCACTTCCATGCGGCGCTTGACGCTCTCGAACGTGGCCAGCGAGGCGCACGCCTGGGCAATCGGCACGCCCACGTGGCGCGCGGCGGCGATGGCCGCCAGCGCATTGCTGCGGTTGTGCTTGCCCGTGAGCGCCCACGCCACATGGCCTTCCTGCTGGCCATTGAAGTACACGTCGAGGCTGCCATCGGCCTGCTCTTGCAGTTGCCAGTTGGCATCTTGACCAAAACTTTCTTTTTCGCTCCAGCAACCGCGCGCCAGCACGCGCTGCAGCGACGCTTCGTCGCCGTTGAACACGAGGCGGCCGATGCCGGGCACCGTGCGCACCAGATGGTGGAATTGCGTCTCGATCGCGTGCAGATCGGGGAAGATGTCGGCGTGATCATATTCCAGGTTATTCATGATCGCCGTCTTCGCGTGGTAATGCACGAACTTGCTGCGCTTGTCGAAGAAGGCCGTGTCGTATTCATCGGCTTCGATGACGAAGAAGTCCGAATCGGCGCTTTTGCCGTCTATCTTGCCGCTGAGGCGGGCGGAAATGCCAAAGTTCATCGGCACGCCGCCGATCAGGAAGCCCGGCGCGTAGCCAGCGTCTTCGAGTATCCAGGCCAGCATGGCCGACGTTGTCGTCTTGCCATGCGTGCCGGCCACGGCCAGCACCCACTTGTTGCGCAAGATGTGTTCGCCGATCCACTGGGGGCCGGACACATACGGCAGGCTACGGTTGAGGATTTCTTCCACCAGCGGGTTGCCGCGCGAGACCACATTGCCAATCACATACAAATCCGGGTTCAGCTTGGTTTGTTCCGGATCAAAGCCCTGGATCAGTTCGATTCCCTGCGATTCCAGCTGGGTGCTCATCGGCGGATACACGTTGGCATCGCAACCAGTGACTTTATGGCCGGCTTCCTTGGCCAGGACAGCCAGGCCGCCCATGAAGGTACCGCAAATGCCGAGAATATGAATATGCATGTGATCAGTGCGAAAGGTGCACGCTTAAGTAAGTAAGACGGTGAGATAAAAAACAGCAAGTGCAGGATTTTACCTGACGCCATGACTTTTTCCGCTTCGGAGTATCATCTCGCTCATGACGAACGATGCATTTGACGATAGCGCGCAGTTGCGCCTGGAAATCGCCGCCGCTGCCGCGCGCCTCGTGGCGCAGGATGGCGCCGACTATGGCAGCGCCAAGCGCAAGGCGGCGCGGCAAGTCCTCGGCGACGCGCCGAACCGTCCCAATATCTTGCCGGACAACGACATGATCGAAGAACAGGTGCGGCAATACAATGCCCTGTTCCTGGCCGACAGCCAGCCGGCGCGGCTGTTCCAGCTGCGCACGATTGCGCTGCAGGTGATGGAAGCGTTGCAACAATTTCATCCCCTGCTCAGCGGCCCCGTGCTCAATGGCACGGCCGGCCCCCACGACGAGATCTATTTGCAGCTGTTTGCCGAGAGCGCCAAGGAAATCCACATCTTCCTGCTGAATAAAAATGTCGTGCTCGACATGTCGGAAAGCCCGCATTTCAAGGGAGCGCGTTATGATGCGGTCGAGACAGCCAGTTTCTTGTGGAAAAACGAAGGCGTGCACGCGGCCATGTATGAGCTCGACGATATGCGCGGCGCGCTGAAAGCCAAAGCGGATGGAAAAGTGCTGCGCACCGACATCGCCGGGCTGCGCAGCCTGCTGGCTACCAGCCTCGCCGACGGCGTGCCGGCTGCCGACTAACATTGATATAGATAAAGTTATGACAAAAAAGAATTGGATCGCCTGCACCATCGTGGCGCTGATGTTTGGCGGCATGGGTGCTTATATCGGTTTGAGCAAGGAAAAAGCGAAAGAAGCGGCAAAACAAGCGGGACCGCAGACGACCGCCATCGCGCCAGGCGCGACGGGTCCCGTCAACGAACTGTATGCGCTGTCCCTGCCGGACGCGGCAGGCGTCACGCAGGCGTTGTCGCAATGGAAAGGCAAGAATTTGCTGGTCAATTTCTGGGCGCCGTGGTGCCCGCCTTGCGTGGAAGAAATGCCGGAGTTATCCGAAGTGCAAGGCCACTACGGGGCGAAAAACCTGCAGGTGATCGGCATCGGCATCGATTCGGCCAGCAATATTGCCACTTTTGCCAGCAAGGTCAAGATCGCCTATCCCGTGTATGTGTCCGGCATGAGCGGCACCGATCTGTCGCGTCATTTTGGCAATGCCACGGGTGGTTTGCCCTTTACGGTACTGATCGGCGCCGATGGCGAAGTCAAAAAGACCTATCTGGGCCGCTTGAAATTTGATCAGTTGCGCGCCGATCTGGATAAATTGTAAATTCGGAGCGTGCTTTTTTCTCTTGCCAATGCGTATCTTTGGCGGCAAAATGCGGAACTTTCGCTAAAACGGTCTTCCATACATGGCAAAAAACCTCCTTCTGCTCAACGGTCCCAACCTGAATTTGCTGGGAACGCGCGAGCCTGAGGTCTACGGCGCCAGCACCTTGGCCGATATCGAGCAGGCAGCAATGGCGCAAGCCATGGCGGCCGGTGCCGACCTGGTTTGCTTTCAAAGCAACCATGAAGGCGCGCTGATCGACCGCATCCATGCCGCGCGAGCGGAAGGGATCGATGCCATCGTCATCAATCCGGGCGGCCTGACCCATACCAGCGTTGCCTTGCGCGATGCGCTGGCCGGGGTCGCCATCCCGTTCGTGGAAGTCCATATCTCGAATATTTATCAACGCGAAACGTTTCGACATCACTCATTTCTCAGCGCGATCGCGCAGGGGACGATCTGCGGCCTGGGTATCGATGGATATCGGTTTGCCATCGACTTTGCGCTTAAAAAACGTTAATCTACGCGATCTGCACGCATTTAGCGCGGCGATAGGTTCTTGGACATCACCGCATCACTCATAAAACAAACTACATTCCTAGGGGTTTTACATGGATCTACGAAAACTCAAGACCTTGATCGACCTGGTCGCCGAATCGGATATCGCAGAGCTGGAAGTTACCGAAGGCGAAAGCAAGGTTCGCATCGTCAAATCGTCGGCCATGCCGCAAAACCAGATGGTCATGATGCAGCCGCAAGGCATGCCCGCCCAATACCAGCCAGCCGCGCCAGCCGCCGCTCCTGCTGCGGCAGCCGCCGTCGTGGTCGCCGCCGAGCCAACGGGCTATGTGGTCAAGTCGCCGATGGTCGGTACCTTCTACCGTTCCTCCGCTCCTGGCAGCGCCGCCTATGTTGAAGTGGGCTCGACCGTCAAGGAAGGTGATACCCTGTGCATCATCGAAGCGATGAAGCTCCTGAATGAAATCGACTCCGACAAAGCCGGCGTCGTGACCCAGATCCTGGTCGAAAACGGCCAACCGGTCGAATTCGGTCAACCCTTGTTTGTGATCGGCTAAAACCCAGTCCACACGGCCGGCAACGGCCGTTTGCAGTTTTAGCCCCTCACACTTGTTGTTTCGCCGGCTCGCCGGCTCTCACAGACATACGCGAACCTACCATGTTTGAAAAAATCCTGATTGCCAACCGTGGTGAAATTGCCCTCCGTATTCAGCGCGCCTGCCGCGAAATGGGCATTAAAACGGTTGTAGTCCACTCCGAAGCCGACAAGGACGCGAAATACGTCAAGCTGGCCGACGAATCCGTTTGTATCGGCCCGGCCCAGTCGTCCCTGAGCTACCTGAACATGCCCGCCATCATCAGCGCCGCTGAAGTGACGGATGCGCAAGCGATTCACCCAGGCTATGGCTTCCTGTCGGAAAATGCCGACTTTGCCGAGCGCGTCGAGAAATCGGGCTTCGTCTTCATCGGTCCCCGCTCCGAATCGATCCGTTTGATGGGCGACAAAGTGTCGGCCAAGCAAACCATGATCAAGGCTGGCGTACCGTGCGTCCCCGGTTCGGAAGGCGCGTTGCCGGACGATCCGAAAGCGATCGTGCAAATTGCCCGCAAGATCGGCTACCCGGTCATCATCAAGGCCGCCGGCGGCGGTGGCGGACGCGGCATGCGCGTAGTGCACACGGAAGCGGCCCTGATCAACGCCGTGGCGATGACCAAGACGGAAGCCGGCACGGCCTTCGGCAACCCTGAAGTGTATATGGAAAAGTACCTGGAAAATCCACGCCACGTGGAAATCCAGATCCTCGCCGACGAACACAAGAACGCCGTCTGGCTGGGCGAGCGCGACTGCTCCATGCAGCGCCGCCACCAGAAAGTGATCGAAGAGGCACCAGCGCCGGGCATCCCGCGTAAACTCATCGAGAAAATTGGCGACCGTTGCGCCGAAGCTTGCCGCAAGATCGGCTACCGCGGCGCCGGCACGTTCGAATTCCTGTATGAAAACGGCGAGTTCTATTTCATTGAAATGAATACCCGCGTGCAAGTGGAACATCCGGTCACCGAGATGATCACCGGCATCGACATCGTGCAAGAGCAGATCCGCATCGCGGCCGGCGAAAAACTGCGCTTCCGCCAGCGCGACGTCCTGCTGTCGGGCCACGCCGTCGAGTGCCGCATCAATGCTGAAGATCCATTCAAGTTCACGCCATCGCCAGGCAAGATCGTCTCGTGGCATGCACCGGGCGGCCCCGGCATCCGCGTCGACTCGCACGCCTACGCCGGCTACTACGTGCCGCCGCACTACGACTCGATGATCGGCAAAGTGATCGCTTACGGCGCCACGCGCGAGCAAGCGATCCGCCGCATGCAGATCGCTCTGTCCGAAATGGTGGTCGAAGGCATCAACACGAATATCGCCCTGCACCGCGAACTGATGATCGACGCGCGCTTCATCGAAGGCGGCACCAACATTCACTATCTGGAACAGAAACTGGCCGATATGCCGGACCTGGGCAAGAACCTGAATAGCGGCAGCCCCAGCATCGCCAAGAAATCCGAAATCAAGGCGGGCGCATGAGCTGGACGGAAATCGTCATCGAGATCGCCCGTGACAACGCCGAGGCCATGTCCGACGCGTTGATGGAAGCGGGTGCCCTGTCGGTTTCGGTGGAAGACGCCGATGAAGGCACGGAAGCCGAGCAGCCCTTGTTTGGCGAGCCCGGCATGGAACCGAAGGAAGCGGCATGGGAACGCAGCCGCGTGGTGGCGCTGACGGACGTCGACGCCGACCAGGCCGCCATCGTGGCCGCTGCAGCCCAGGCGGTCGGCATGACGGACGTACCTGCCTTTACCATGCGTCCAGTGGAAGAGCAGGACTGGGTACGCCTGACGCAGTCGCAATTCGCACCGATTCACATCGGCAAGAATATCTGGGTCGTGCCCAGCTGGCACGAGGCACCGGATCCTGACGGCCTGATTCTGGAGCTGGATCCGGGCCTGGCCTTCGGCACGGGCAGCCACCCGACCACGCGTTTGTGCATGGAATGGCTGGAAGCGAACCCTGCTCCCGGCAAGACCGTGCTCGACTACGGTTGCGGTTCCGGCATCCTGGCCATGGTGGCCAAGAAACTCGGTGCGGAAACTGTCGCCGGCGTCGACATCGACCCGCAGGCGATCGAATCGGCGCGCGACAATGCCGAACGCAACCAGTGCGACATCGAATATTTCTTGCCAGACACGTTTGCCACCTCGGCACACGCCACGGCCAAGTTTGACATCGTCGTCGCCAACATCCTGTCGAGCCCATTGAAGCTGATGGCGCCGATGCTGTCGGGCCGCGTTGCCGACGGTGGCGCCCTGATCCTTTCCGGCGTGCTGGCACGCCAGGCGGAAGAAGTGGCCGCCGCCTACGCACCGTTCATCCAGCTGGGTGTGTGGGCCGAGCAAGACGGCTGGGTGGCCCTGCATGGCCGCCTGGGCAGCACGCAAGCACCTGCGCCCCGCGCGGAAGGTGCATAAGCACAGCAATGGCCCTCGCCACCAAATGCCCCCATTGCAACACGATATTTCGGGTCGCTGCTGACCAGCTGAAGTTACGTGGGGGCATCGTGCGCTGTGGCACGTGCAGGGAAGTGTTTGACGGCAATGCCGCGCTGGTCGATCCAGCTGCGGCATCGCCGTTTTTAACATCCGGCCCCGGCACTGCCGCCCCGCTGTCGACCAGTTACCCGGTCGACAACAGCCTGCCGTCCGCCACGGACGACGAACCCATTTATTCCCTCGACTTCGATACCTCGTTCGACCCGTTCGGCATCCTGCCGGAAACGGCGCAGCTCAAGGACGATGCGGACGATGGCGAGCACATCGAGCTGGACCTCGACGTGGTCCTGCCCGACGAGGCGCTGGACCACGTGCCGGCCGCCGCACCGCTCGCTACACCTGAAGAAACACCAGTAGAAACACCGGCAGAACTGCCCGAACCGCCCTTGCCCCAGCCAATGGCCCCCTTCAAGCGCCGCCAGGTCGATGACGCGCCCGCCTTCGCCACGTATTTGCGCGATAGCCGCCGCGAACCGAACCTGGAAGCGGCGGCAGCCCCAGTGGCCGCAACATTGCCTGCCGCCGAAAGAGTCAACCTGGACAAGCCCGTGTCTGTTCGCCGGGAACCCACCCTGGCCGACCATTCCTTCACGCCGCTGCCCGCGCCCTCCGTTGCGCCGCATCCAGCCGACGGTCACGAAGAACCCGTCCTGCCGCCAGCCGACGACGAGCCGGCCTTTGTGACCTTGGGGCGACGCCGCGAACAGAGCGGCAAGGCCTTGCGCGCAGCCATGGCCCTCGGCTCGGTCGCACTGCTGTTGTTATTATTCCTGCAAGTGATGACCACCTTCCGCAATCCGCTGGCGGCGCAATTTCCGCAGTGGAAACCGACCCTGATGGCGGTGTGCAAGCTCAGTGGCTGCCAGGTCGACTTGCCGGCGCAGATCGAGGCGCTGTCCATCGAACAGGGCGAATTGCAAACCCTCAAGGAACAGACCTTTTCCTACGTCTCGCTGCTGCGCAACCAGAGCCGCAGTGTACAAGCCTGGCCCAGCATCGAACTGATACTCAACGATGCCAATGACAAGCCTGTCTTGCGCCGGGTGATCGCGCCGCGCGACTACCTGCCGGCCACGATCGACGTGAGCACGGGGTTTGCACCGCGCTCGGAACAAACCATCAAACTGTACTTTGCATTAGAGCAACTCACGGCGTCTGGCTACCATATCGCCATCTTTTACCCTTAACAGACACTATCATGACCAAAACATCGCTGATCTGCGGCTCGCTTGCCACCGACACCATCATGCAATTCCCCGGCCGCTTCGGCGAATCCCTGCTGGCCGACCAGTTGCACAAGGTAAACGTGTCCTTCCTCGTGCCAACCATGCGCACGGAGTTCGGCGGCTGCTCGGGCAACATCGCCTACAGCCTGAAAATGCTGGGCGGCGACCCGCGCATCGTCGGCGTCATGGGGCAAGATAGCGCCGCCTACCTGGAGCGCCTGCAAAAGCTGGGCATTTCCACCGCCAACATCCTGATCAAGGCCGACAGCTACAACGCGCAGTGCTTCGTCACGGCCGACGCGGACAATAACCAGATCAATGCCTTCCACCCGGGCGCCATGTCGTTTGCGCACGAAAACCCGATCGCCAATGCGGGTCCGGCCAAGGTCGCCATCATTTCGCCGGATGGCGACCAGGGCATGCTCAAGCACGCCGCCGACCTGGCCGAGCTGGGCATTCCCTTCATGTTCGACCCGGGCCAGCAGTTGCCACGTTTCAATGGCGAACAGTTGATCGACTTCATCAACAAAGCCACGTATGTGTCGGCCAACGACTATGAAATGGAAATGTTGATGGAACGCACGGGCTTGACCCTGCCGGACATCGCCAGCCGCCTGGAAGCGCTGATCGTCACGCGCGGCGAAAAAGGGTCGGAAATCTATACGGACGGCAAGCGCATCGACATTCCTGTCGTGACCGCCAAAGAAGTACTGGACCCGACCGGCTGCGGCGACGCCTACCGTGCCGGCTTGCTGTTCGGTATCACCAACGACCTGGGCTGGGAAACCAGCGGCCGTCTGGCCAGCCTGCTGGGCGCCATCAAGATCGCCACCCAGGGCGCGCAAAACCACGTATTTACGCCAGAAAGCATCGCCGACCAGTTCGAAGCGGCGTTCGGTTACCGCTATTAGTATGTAGTCCGGTCGGCTTGTGCGCAAGCGCCAGGCCGACCTCCTCGCATTACCTCACCACAATAATCATCCCCACCAGCACCTGCGCGATCTGCAGCAGGATCAACGCCACCAGCAGCGACAGATCCAGGCTGCCGACCAGCGGCACGACCTTGCGGATCGGGCGCAGCAGGGGCTCGTTCAGGGCCCGTACGAACGGTGCCAGCGGCGCATGCGGGTTGACCCAGCTGAAGATGGCTTCGATGATCAGCAAGGCCATGAAACCGTAGAGTATCCATTGCAGGAAGCGTTGCAGCGACTTGAGCAGCACCACTTCGACAGGATAGCCGGAAATAAACAGCACCGAGCTGGCCAGCAGCACGATCAGGAAGGCGCCAATCAGGCTGGCCCAGTCATACCCGCCCACGCCCGGCACCACGCGGCGCAGGGGGCGCACCAGCCAGTCGGACAATTGAAACGTGAATTGCGCCACCGACGAGGGCGGCCGCACGCGCACCGCCTGCATCCAGAAGCGCAGCAGCAACACGCCGCCCAGCAAGGTGGCGATGGTATCAACGATCAATGTAAGGATAACGATCAGCACGACTAATTCTCCAAAAAAAAACCGCTGTGTGATTGAGTCACACAGCGGCGTGTTGCCTCATCCAGGCACCCGTATCGTTGGAATTACGATGGGCGGGTGCTGGTTGGGAATGGCCAGGCTGCAGCCGGTGCCAACACGGTTTTTGCTACAGGTGCGATAGGTGCCGATGGCTTGGCGACAGGAGCTGCCTTCTTCGGTGCGGCCTTTTTAGGCGCGGCCTTCTTGGCTGCTGGCTTGGCGGCCACGGCGGCTGGTGCCGCTGGAGCTGCTGCCGGCGCTGCTGCTGGTGCGGCTGCCACGACTGGCGCTGCGGCTGGCTTGGCGGCAGGTTTCGCTGCTGCTTTCGCTGCCGGCTTGGCGGCTGGCTTGGCTGCAGCTTTTGCTGCTGGCTTCGCTGCTACCTTGGCCGCTGGTTTGGCTGCAGGTTTTGCTGCGACCTTGGCGGCAGGTTTCGCTGCTGCTTTGGCTGCCGGCTTGGCTGCGACTTTCGCTGCTGGCTTGGCTGCCGGCTTGGCTGCAACCTTGGCTGCTGGCTTCGCTGCCACCTTGGCCGCAGGTTTGGCTGCCGCTTTCGCTGCTGGCTTCGCTGCTACCTTGGCCGCTGGCTTGGCTGCAGCTTTTGCTGCTGGCTTCGCTACTGCCTTGGCTGCTGGCTTGGCCACTGCTTTGGCCGCTGGCTTGGCTGCGGCTTTGGCGGCCGGCTTGACTGCTGCCTTGGCGACGACTTTTTTCGCTGCTGGCTTGGCTGCCGCCTTGGCGGCCGGTTTCGCTGCTGCCTTGGCTGCAGGTTTCGCTGCGGCTTTTTTCACTGCTGGCTTGGCTGCTGCTTTTGCTGCTGGCTTCGCTGCTGCTTTTGCCGCTGGCTTGGCTGCTGCTTTTGCTGCAGGTTTCGCTGCGGCTTTGGCGGCCGGCTTGGCTGCTGCCTTGGCGACGACTTTTTTCGCTGCTGGCTTGGCTGCTGCCTTGGCTGCAGGTTTCGCTGCAGCTTTTTTCACCGCTGGCTTGGCTGCTGCCTTGGCCGCTGGTTTTGCTGCGGCTTTTGCTGCTGGCTTGGCGGCCGGTTTGGCTGCGGCTTTTTTCGCGACAGGCTTGGCTGCTGCCTTGGCTGCAGGTTTCGCTGCGGCTTTCGCTGCTGGCTTGGCTGCCTGTTTTGCTGCGGCTTTCGCTACTGGCTTGGCAGCCACTTTTGCTGCAGGCTTGGCTGCGGCTTTGGCGACTGGTTTGGCGGCTGGTTTCGCTGCGGCTTTGGCAGCTGGTTTAGCGGCAACCGTCTTCGCTGCGGCTGCCGGCTTCTTCGCGGCAGGAGCAGCCTTGGCGGCTGGTTTCTTTACTTCTGATTTCTTAGCGGCTGTTGCCATTTGTCTCTCCTTCATCTGAGATGAGAAATTTAAGCTACAAGATTTAAACCCGTCCGACCCACCACAGGGATAGGCCAGGCGAATTATTCATCGGCACAAACGGTCGTTTGCGCTAATGAATTCGGCACCAGCTGAACTGCTGCAACTCCTCACGTTTGCAGCACTTCAGCCATCGTCGGTGCCACCCTGCTTTATCTCGCAGCTGGTGGCAAAGTCTGAATTCGGTCATTCGTTTTCGATGCCGTGCGTTTTTTCGCTCCTCGCATCGCGCTCGCCACAACACCCATCCGTCAAATAAAAAACCGCCATGCCTGAAAAAATTCGGGCACGGCGGCAGACGAAAACGGTGTGGTTTTGTGCATATCCGTGTAAATCTGTATCCCTGTTTTGCGAGGTTTTTTCGCTACCGCGCTGGTTAAAAAACCCCGCATTCTAACGCTCGCATTTGCAATCTCATAAAGTACACGAAAACCTTGTCAATGCGCAACCGGCACGACACGTTTTCGCCCGCTTTTTTGCACGTTACGCGTGCTATCGCACAATCGCGCGGCAAATGCCGCCGCCAGCGTGTCCGGAAATGAATTTTGGGACCCGCGATGCGGCCATTCGCGGCGGCCGAAAAACCTGGCGCAAGCCTCGTCGCATGACGCGATGAGGCACGCATTTTTCCGCCGCCATGCAGGCGAAAAAAAAAGCGCCGTCACGATGACGGCGCTTTTGGGCATTGACTGAAAAAGGGTTACTCCCAGTTCAGCGCACCACCGGTTTGGTACTCGGTCACGCGCGTCTCGAAGAAGTTGCGTTCCTTCTTCATGTCGATCATTTCGCTCATCCACGGGAACGGATTTTCTTCCTGAGCGAACAGCGGCTCGATGCCGATCTGCTGCGCGCGGCGGTTGGCGATGAAGCGCAGGTAGCCCTTGAACATCGGCGCGTTCAGACCCAGCACGCCGCGCGGCATGGTGTCTTCCGCGTACGCGTATTCCAGTTCCACGGCCTTCATGAACAGGTCCTTGATCTCTTCGCGGAAGGAGGCCGTCCACAGCTGCGGGTTTTCCATCTTGATCGTGTTGATCAAGTCGATGCCGAAGTTGCAGTGCATCGATTCGTCGCGCAGGATGTACTGGTACTGCTCGGCCGCGCCCATCATCTTGTTCTGGCGGCCCAGCGCCAGGATCTGCGTGAAGCCGACGTAGAAGAACAGGCCTTCCATCAGGCAGGCAAACACGATCAGGGATTTGAGCAGCTTCTGGTCGTTTTCCACCGTGCCGGTGACAAACGCCGGGTCGGTCAGGGTGTTGATGAACGGAATCAGGAATTCATCCTTGTCGCGGATCGACTTGACTTCGTTGTAGGCGTTGAATATCTCGCCTTCGTCCAGGCCCAGGGATTCGACGATGTACTGGTAAGCGTGCGTGTGGATCGCTTCCTCGAACGCCTGGCGCAGCAGGTACTGGCGGCACTCGGGCGCCGTGATGTGGCGGTAGGTGCCCAGCACGATGTTGTTGGCGGCCAGCGAGTCGGCCGTCACGAAGAAGCCCAGGTTGCGCTTGACCAGGCGGCGCTCGTCGTCCGTCAGACCGTTCGGGTTTTTCCACAGCTCGATATCGCGCTGCATGTTCACTTCCTGCGGCATCCAGTGGTTGGCGCAGCCGGCCAGGTATTTGTCCCACGCCCACTTGTACTTGAACGGCACCAGCTGGTTGACGTCCGTCTTGCCGTTGATGATGCGCTTGTCGTCGGCATTCACGCGGCGTGCGACTTGCTCGGCGTTCGCTTCGGACGGCTCGGCACCGGCCGGCAGGTTCAATTCGGTATTACCCAGTGGCGCTTGCTGCGCCGGACGCGGCGCAGCTGCCGACGTGGTTTCATCATCCCATGACAACGACATATTCTTCTTCCTTTCCATGCCGGCGAGCCGGCGATCCGCAACAGGCCCGTTGTATCGGACAATGCGGACATTGACAACATTGAATCAGCCCGACCGTGCCGGGCTGACAACTAAAATCTTACTGGCAGGCTTCGCATTCCTCAAAGCCATCGTCACCCGGACGCAGGTAGCAGGCTTCGCCATCGGCGTCGTCCGCTGCCGCTGCTACTACCGGCGCCACGGCCACTGCTGCTGCCGCCACGACCGCCGCCTGGGCGCTCTGCGCGCTGGCCGACATACCGCCATCGACTGCCACGGCGTTCAGGGCGCCCGTCTTGGACGTCGATTTCTCCATGTGGGTAGCGGCGATGGTACGCAGGTAGTAGGTGGTTTTCAGGCCACGCAGCCATGCCAGCTTGTAGGTCTCGTCCAGTTTCTTGCCCGATGCGCCAGCCATGTAAATGTTCAGCGACTGGGCCTGGTCGATCCACTTCTGGCGACGCGAAGCCGCTTCCACCAGCCAGCTTGGCGACACTTCAAAGGCGGTAGCGTAGATATCGCGCAGGTCTTGCGGGATGCGGTCGATCTTCACCAGCGAGCCGTCGAAGTACTTCAGGTCGGAGATCATGACTTCATCCCACAGGTCGCGCGCCTTCAGGTCGCGCACCAGGTAGCCGTTGATCTCGGTGAATTCGCCCGACAGGTTCGATTTCACGTACAGGTTCTGGAACGTCGGCTCGATACAGGCCGAGACGCCGATGATGTTCGAAATCGTCGCCGTCGGGGCGATCGCCACGCAATTCGAGTTGCGCATGCCGAACTTGGCGATGCGTTCGCGCACCGGTGTCCAGTCCATGGCCGACGAGGAATCGACTTCCAGGTAGCCGCCGCGCTCTTCAGCCAGCAGCTTGACCGAGTCCTGTGGCAGGATGCCACGGTCCCACAGCGAGCCGGCATACGATTCATAGCGGCCGCGCTCTTCGGCCAGTTCCGTCGACGCCAGGTAGGCGTAGTAGCAGACGGCTTCCATCGAGGTGTCGGCAAACGACACGGCGGCGTCCGAGGCGAACGGGATGCGCATCATGTGCAGGCAATCCTGGAAGCCCATCACGCCCATGCCGACCGGACGGTGGCGCATGTTCGAATTGCGCGCCTTATCGACGGCGTAGTAATTGATGTCGATGACGTTGTCGAGCATGCGCATGGCGGTGCGCACGGTCTTGGCCAGCTTGACGTGATCGAGCTTGCCTTCCTTCATGTGCGCCGGCATGTTCACGGAACCGAGGTTGCAGACGGCGATTTCATCCGGACCCGTGTTCAGCGTGATTTCCGTGCACAAGTTCGAGCTGTGGACGACGCCGACGTGCGACTGCGGGCTGCGGATGTTGCAAGGGTCCTTGAACGTGATCCATGGGTGGCCCGTTTCAAACAGCATCGACAGCATCTTGCGCCACAGGTCCAGCGCCTGGATTTTCTTGAAGACGCGGATTTCGCCGGCGGCGGCCTTCGCTTCGTAGCCCAGGTAAGCCTGTTCGAAAGCCTTGCCGACCTTGTCGTGCAGGTCTGGCGTGTCCGACGGCGAGAACAGGGTCCACTCGCCTTTTTCCATGACGCGCTTCATGAACATGTCGGGAATCCAGTTCGCCGTGTTCATGTCGTGCGTGCGGCGGCGGTCGTCGCCCGTGTTCTTGCGCAGGTCGAGGAATTCCTCGATATCCATGTGCCAGGTTTCCAGGTAGGCGCAGACGGCGCCCTTGCGCTTGCCGCCCTGGTTGACTGCCACGGCCGTGTCATTCACCACTTTCAGGAAAGGCACGACGCCTTGCGACTTGCCGTTGGTGCCCTTGATGTGGGCGCCCAGGGCGCGCACTGGCGTCCAGTCGTTACCCAGACCGCCGGCGAACTTGGCCAGCAGCGCGTTGTCCTTGATGGCGTCGTAGATGCCTTCCAGGTCATCCGAGACGGTGCTCAGGTAGCACGACGACAGCTGCGAGCGCAGGGTGCCCGAGTTGAACAGGGTCGGGGTCGAGCTCATGAAGTCGAACGAGGACAGCAGGCTGTAGAACTCGATGGCGCGTGCTTCGCGGTCCGCCTCGTTCAGCGCCAGGCCCATGGCCACGCGCATGTAGAACGCCTGCGGCATTTCGATGCGCACGTCCTGGATGTGCAGGAAGTAGCGGTCGTACAGGGTTTGCAGGCCGATGTAGCCGAATTGCAAGTCGCGGTCGGCCACGATGGCTTTGGCCAGGCGTTCCAGGTCGAAGCTGGCGAGTACCGGGTTCAGCAGTTCGGCGGCGATGCCCTTGGCAATGTATTGCGGGAAATACGTCAGGTATTCGGCGGCAGCGGCCGCTTGCGGCACTTCCTTGCCGAACACTTCCTTGCGCACCGTGTGCAGCAGGATGCGGGCCGTAACCTGGCTGTAGGCCGGGTCTTTTTCCATCAGCGCGCGCGCCGCCAGGATGGCCGACTTGTGCAGCTCTTCGACGGGCACGCCGTCGTACAGGTTTTTCACGGTTTCGGCCAGGATGGCGTCGGCATCGACGTGCTTTTCCAGGCCGGCGCAGGCGGCGTTGATCAGGTCGCGTACTTCCTGCATGTCCAGCAGGCGGCGCACGCCGTTATCGGTCACGTTCAGTTGTGGTGCGGAAACTTGCGCGGACGCGCCTTGCGCTTCCTTCTGCAGGCGGCGCTCTTCCATGTGCTTGGCGCGGTACAGCACGTAGGCACGCGCCACGTCGTGCTCGCCCGAACGCATCAGCGACAGTTCCACCTGGTCTTGCACGTCTTCGATATGGAAGGTGCCGCCGCCCGGATGGCGGCGCACCAGCGCGGCGACGACGCCGTCGGTCAATTGTTCCACCAGTTCGCGGATGCGTGCCGAGGCTGCGCCCTGGCCGCCGTTAACGGCCAAAAACGCCTTGGTCATGGCGATGGCGATCTTCGAAGGCTCAAATGCCACCACCGCGCCGTTGCGGCGGATGATGCGATAGTCGCCCAATGCCGCGCCCGTGCTCGCCACGCTGTTGGCCGCGCCTGGCGCTGGCGATACTGGCGTTGGATGGATGGAAATATCTTGTGGTGATTGCATTGAAGCTCCCGTTGTCAGCTAAAGTCAGCCTGCAGTTTTGCTGCCGCGTGTGTTGTTGAATAGAACGCCCGGTGGTCAGGGTTTCTTCAGGTATTTGTTGCTAAATAGTAAATTCATGGTGCATAAAACAGGTCAGTATCCATCTCGCCACACCGCACTGCCCGGCTGGCGCAAAACACGATCAAGGGTGATAAACCGCCAGTTCCAGTGCTTTATCAGCAATCCGGGTAGCTTTGACAATAATTCTGAAAACGTCTGTGATGGCACTACATATAGTCTTTACATCCAACTTCTGCACTAATTGTAGTACCCATCGAAGGGCGATGCAATAGTTTTCCGGCATCCGTCCGCGTAATTTTTTGTCTTTTCCTATACGATTTCGGTTGACTTTTCAGGGCATGGCTGGGAAGCCCAATCCCCGCGAAGTAAGCGCTAACGCAGCTTGTCCGTTCAGCGTTTCCAGCCAGCATTCTTGATAAAAATGCCAGTCAAAAAACGGCCCCGGATCCGTCTTCCTGCCCGGCGCGATATGCTCGTGGCCGCGCACCTGGGACAGCCCGTAGCGCGCCACCAGCGCCGCCGTCAGCGCCGCCAGCACATGATATTGCCGCCGCTGGAACGGCACATCGTCCGCGCCTTCCATTTCGATACCGATGGAATAGCCATTGCACTGCGGGCGTCCTTCGAAGGCGGACGCGCCCGCATGCCAGGCACGTTGATCAGCAGAAACATATTGCAACAACGCACCATCGCGCCGCACAAAAAAGTGCGCCGACACCTGCAAGCCACGCAGGTCGGCGAAAGAAGGATCGGCATTATAATCTACCCGGCCCGTAAACAAGTCCGACACATGCGGCCCGCCAAAGCGGCCACCCGGCAAGCTGATGTTATGGATCACCAGCAAATCGACTTGCGCACCGTCCGGACGCGCATCGCAGTACGGCGAGTCATAGCGCAGCGCGCCATCGCACCAGCCATCTTCATCTATCGTCCATGCACTCATCAAATAGGGCTTCCTGTATCGTCAATTTCTGCATGCGGTAACGCAACTGGCGCACGCTCAAGCCCAGCTGGCGCGCCGCCCGTGCGCGGTGGTAACGCGCCTGCACCAGCGCCAGCATGATCATGTCGCGCTCGGCCTGGCGCAAATACACATCCAGCGGCAAGACGTTGGCCACGCCATACGCCGCCATGCCAGGCAGACACAGTTGCCGCTCCAACACAGCCGGCATTGCCGGCGCCGCCCGCAAGGGCACGTTGCCCGCCGCGGAGGGCAAGGCCAGCCCGTCGAGCGCGATCACGCCGCCATCGGCAAAGGCCAGCGCCCGTTCCAGCACGTTTTCCAGTTCGCGCACATTGCCGGGAAACGCATATGCGGCCAGGGCCGCCAGCACCGGCGGCGCCAGGCTCACGGCCCGGTGCGGCGACAGGCGCGCGAGGATCACCTCACATAATACCTGCAGATCGCCGCGCCGTTCGCGCAGCGGCGGCAGCGCCAGCTCGATCACATTCAGGCGGTAAAACAGGTCCTGGCGAAACGTTCCGGCGGCCACGCCGCGCGTCAGGCCATGCTGGCTGGCGCACAGGATGCGCACGTCGACAGCTTCGTCAGTACTGCCGCCCAGCTTGCGCACGCGGTGCTCTTGCAGCACGCGCAACAGTTTCACCTGCATGGCCAGCGGCAGATCGTCGACTTCGTCGAGCAGCAGGCTGCCGCCGTGGGCCGCCTGGAACAAGCCCTGGCGCTCGTGCAGCGCGCCCGTATAGGCACCCGGGCGGCAGCCGAAGAATTCCGCTTCCATCAGCGCTTCGGGAATGGCGCCGCAGTTGACGGCGATAAACGGGAAACTGGCGCGCGCGCCCTGCGCATGGATGGCGCGCGCCGCCAGTTCCTTGCCTGTGCCCGATTCGCCGCGGATGGCCACCGGCGCGCCGCAGCGGGCGATGCGGCCGATCTGCGCGCGCAGCGCCTGCATGGGCAGCGAGTTGCCGCTCAGTTGCGGCGCCGGTGGCATGCCGTCGGCGGTCGGCGGGCTGGAACGGGGGCTGGGACGGGACATGGTAAGCGCGCCTTTCTGCAATGGCGGCGGCGAACCGCCTGCTGCAGATGCTACGCCGGACGGATGCCGGAGGACGTTACGATACGGATGAGCAACGCACGCGGCCCTGCAAACCGCCCCTTACAGCGTGGCGTGCGCGTGGCTGCAGTAGTCGTGGCCCTTGGCCTGCACGTTTTCCGAGGCCGGGTAGTACACGCCGCAATGGGCGCAGCACAGCATCAGTTCGGCATCCGGCAATTCCTGCGGCCGCACCGGCGGCGTAAACGGATTCGGCCGCTGCTGCTGTTGCGCGCGGGCCCGCTGCTGCATGCCACGAATCTTGCTGCGGATAGCGAACAGCACCAGGAACACCAGCGCCAGCCAGAATAAAACACGTGTCATGCGAATCCTCGGTGTAAAACCACTTCCAGTACAAAACGGCTGCCGACATAGGCCAGCAGCAAGGTGGCGAAACCGGCCAGGGTAAAACTCAGGGCCGTCTTGCCGCGCCAGCCGCGGAAGCGGCGGCCTGCCAGCAGCGAGGCAAACAGCAGCCACGACAGCATGGTGAACACGGATTTGTGATCCCAGTTGAGCGCCTTGCCAAATAATTGCTCGGAAAACACGATGCCCGACAGCACGGTCAGGCTGAGCAAAATAAAACCCAGGCCGATCATGCGGAACAACAGCTTTTCCATCGTCAGCAAGGCTGGCAACTGGTCCAGCGCGCTGCCGATGAAGCCGCGGCTTTCGCTGCGCGTGTGCAAACGCGATTCCTGCAGCGCCATCAGCACGGCGTGAAAGGCGGCAATCGTCAAGGTGCTGTAGGCGAGCACGGCCACAGCAATATGCCAGCCGAAGACGGCCGACTTGCCTTCCATGCTGACCTGGCTGCCGGGAAAGGCCCAGGCCAGGCCGATGGCGAGGACGGCGCTGGGCATGACCATGCGGCGCAAGCCGTCCAAACTGAAATTGCGGTTCTCTATCCAGTAGGCGCCCACCGAGACCCACAGCGCGGCCGACAGCATGGCGGAAAAACCGAAGCGCAAGGTGCCCGGCGCCATCAGGTCGAACCACAGCGTGGCGGCGTGCGCCAGCCAGGCGACGCCGGTCAGGCCGGCAATGAGCCGGGCACGGGACGAGGGAAGCACCGCGCACACCGCATACAACAGGGCGGCGATGAAAAAGAAATAGATCTGCATAGTTTAAGTTTACACCATAGCCGACAAGCGCGATTCAGGCGACAGCCCGGGTGACAGGCACGACGCCGCCATCCAATGCCGCAAGCCTGCCATGATATCGCGCCTGAGGCATGACGGGGTGGCGCACCCTCAAGATTTCGGCAATCTTTCCTGCGGCGCACTATCGCCGCGCCGCGGGCACGTTGCCATCCTGATTAGCCAGTCCTATAATTATGTCCACAAAGCAATATTTATCCACCTTGACGCCACCGCCCCTCGCCATGTCTTTTCTGAAATTGT
Source organism: Janthinobacterium sp. LM6 (assembly GCF_002002885.1). Classification (GTDB taxonomy): domain Bacteria; phylum Pseudomonadota; class Gammaproteobacteria; order Burkholderiales; family Burkholderiaceae_D; genus Janthinobacterium; species Janthinobacterium kumbetense. The sequence continues at coordinate 5,729,534 of NZ_CP019510.1, forward strand.
CCTGGACCTGTCTCTTGCTGGCCGCCTGTACTATATTAGGCGGCTGCATGAAAGATGCACCTTCCCAATCCACGTACGAGGAATATTTCCGTACGTCCATCCAAAGCTATGACCTGTACAAACAGTACTTCGACATCGCGACGCTGGAAAAGCTCAATGGCTGGAAAGAGAACGAACAGTACGAAATCAAGGGCTCGGCCGTGCTGCGCGCCAAGGTGGGCTACCTGGAATTGCTGGCCGACGTGGCCGACAGGCTCGAAACAGAGGCGAAGACGGATGGCTCCGTGGGCATGACCATGGGCCTGGGCCTGATGGCGCGCGGCATGGGCGGTGAAAACAAGGTTTTCCGCGAATTCTGGGCGCAGCAGCAGGAAAAGAAGGCGATCCCCGCGCCGCTGCTGGCGCGCCAGGCGGCGATGACGGCCGAACGTTTCGAGAACCTCATGCAATGGTCGGACCAGATCGTGCAAGACAATTACGGCGCCATCATCAGCCGCCAGCTCAAGAAAGGCGATGAACTGACGCGCATCTACACCTTGAGCTTCCGGCAGACGGAAAAAGGCTGGATGGGTTTTAACGCCCGCTAAGGCCACGCCTCCACAAAAAAACCTCCGCGCCATCGCTGGCACGGAGGTTTTTTAATGGTTGCTTGATTTACTTCACATTCAGGCTCTTTTTCGCCTGCTCCAGCAAGTCCGTCTTGACCCAGTCCTTGGCCACGGGCGGCTTCGTCATGCGGCCCACGCCCGTTTTCACCATCACGTCCGTCGTGATCTGGATGTGTTCGGGCGAGATGTCATACGAATACGGCGAATTGCTGATCGCGTCGTCGAAGTCATCCTTCGTGATCTGGCCGCGGAACACCACTTCGCGCACATATTTTTCCGCCGTCGCCTTGTTGTCGATAAAGGTTTTCGTGGCTTCGACGAAGCAGCGCATGAATTTTTCCGCCACGGGACGGCGTTCCTTGTAAAACTTTTCCGTCATCACCATGGTGCGCACGGGTTCGCCGATCGGCGTGTCGTACGGTTTGATGACTTCGGTGCCGAAACCCTTGTTGATCGCCTGTGACGATTGCGGCTCCGACTGCATCATGGCGTCGATATTCTTGCCCATCAGCGCCTGGTTCAAGTCGGCGTAGGCGAGGAACACCAGCTGCACATCCTTGCCCTTGGTTTCGGAATACGTCAGGCCCGCCTGCGACAGCTCGGCCAGCAGCAGCACTTCCTGGATGCCGCCGCGCGTCACGCCCACGCGCTTGCCCTTGAGTTCCTTGACGCTGGAGATCTTTTGCCCCGCGCCCGCCACCAGGCGCGCGCCGCCCTTGGCAAAGCCTGCCACCACATAGATGGGTGCGCCGCCGGCGCGGCCGGAAATGGCGGCTTCGGAGGCCGTCGCCCCCACGTCCAGCTCGCCCGCGATAATCGCCTGCATCACGTCGAGGCCCTTGGCGAAGACATGCTCTTCGACCTTGATGCCGCACTTGGGCGCGATTTCCTTGATGTACGACACGGCGCCGTAATGGGCGAACTTCAAATTGCCCAGGCGCACGACTTCCTGCGCGTGGGCCTGGACAGCGCCCATGCCGAAGGCCAGCATGAGGGCGACGGCAATACCGGTCTTCAAGGTTGATTTTTTCTGCATCGGGTTCTCCTGTGGTGGTTGGTGTGTGCCCGCAAGGGCATAAAACACGGCGCTTTTATTATGAGGAGATAGTACCGTGTGTTGGAGCCATAGCAACATTTTTTTTGCCGGCAGCCACGCTGCCGGCGTTGTCTCTACTGCCCCGCCAGCGCCACCACCGGATCGAGCCCCGACGCCTTGCGCGCCGGCATGAAGCCAAATACCAGCCCCGTCACCACGGCGCAGGCAAAGGCGCCGCCGACGGCGCTGAGCGAAAAGATCACCGGCACGTCCCATACCAGCAGCAAGCCGGCCACCGTCACGCCGACCACGATGCCGGCCACGCCGCCCACCACCGATACCAGCACGGCTTCGGTGAGGAACTGGCGCAGGATGTCGTACCGGCGCGCGCCCGTCGCCATGCGGATGCCGATTTCGCGCGTGCGCTCGCGCACCGTCATCAGCATCACGTTCATGACGCCGATGCCGCCCACCACCAGGGAAACTGCGGCAATCAGGCTGAGCATCACGGTCATGTTGTCCTGCGTCTTCGCTTCCGCGGCGATCGACGCGGCCGCGTTGCTGATGCCGTAGTCGCGGATGCGGTGGCGCTCGAACATGGTGGCGTCGACCGCCGCCTCCACCTCCGTTACGCGCTTGACGTCAGCCACCGCCATGACCGTGTACGTCGGCTCGCGCTGGCCGAAGACGCGGATGCCTGCCGTGGAAAACGGCAGCAGCAGCACGTCGTCTTCATCCTTCTCGCCCGTCAGCGCGCCCTTCGCGCTCATCACGCCGATCACCTGGAACGGCACATTGCCGATCAGGATGCTCTGCCCCACGGGGTTGGCCACGTCGGGCATCAGCTTTTCGGCCAGATGCGCACCCAGCACGGCCACGGTGGCCATCTCGCGCTCGTCTTCCTCGGTAAAGAAGCCGCCCTTGGCCACCGGCCAGGTCTGGATCTGCGGCAGGGCCGGCCCCGTGCCCCGCACATAAGTCTGCACATCGAGGTTGCCATGGCGGATCACCTTGTTGCCCGTGACATTCGGCAGCACGTGGGTGATGCCCGGTACGTCCTTGAGCGCATCGAGGTCGGCCAGGGTGATGCTGCGCCCGGGGATGCGCGAGCTTTCGCCGCGCGACGCCATGTACAGCAGATTCGAGCCGAACGCGCCCAGCTGCGCCATCACCTGCTGGCGCGTGCCCAGGCCGATGGCCAGCATGACGATCACGGAGGCGACGCCGATGACGATGCCCAGCAGGGTCAGGCCCGTGCGGAAGCGGTTGATCCACAGCACGCGCCAGGCGGCGCGCGCCGCGTCGAGCAATTCCGTGCCCAGCGACGCGCCCGTGTCATGGGCGGCGCGCGACATGTCCAGCGGCGGCAGGGCCGTCGACGTGGCGGGGATGGCGATGGCGCCCGAGTCTTCGACGATTTCGCCGTCGCTGATCTCGATCACGCGGCGCGCCTGGGCCGCCACCTTGCGGTCATGCGTAATCAGGATGATGGTATGGCCCGCGTCGGCCAGTTCGCCCAAGAGGGCCATGACTTCGGCGCCGCTGCTGCTGTCGAGCGCCCCCGTCGGTTCATCGGCGAGGATGATGCGCCCGCCGTTCATCAGGGCGCGCGCGATCGACACGCGCTGCTGCTGCCCGCCGGACAACTGGTTTGGCCGGTGATCGAGCCGCTCGCCGAGGCCCAGGCGCTTAAGCAGCGCTTCCGAGCGGGCATGGCGGGCCGCGGCCGGCATGCCCGCGTACAGGGCCGGCACTTCCACGTTTTCGCGCGCCGATTCGGTGGCGATCAGGTGATAGCCCTGGAAGACGAAGCCGAACGCTTCGCGCCGCAGCCACGCCAGTTCATCGGGATTCAGGCTGGCCACGTCCTGGCCGGCGAAGCGGTAGCTGCCATCGCTGGGCCGGTCCAGACAGCCCAGCAGATGCATCAGGGTCGACTTGCCCGAACCGGACGCGCCGACGATGGCGACGAATTCGCCGGCGCCGACGGACAGCGTCAAACCGCGCAGCACTTCCACGGCCGGCGCGCCGTCATGGCCGCCGTAGCGCTTGCGGATGCCGGCAAGTTCAATCAGCGGCGCCGGCTGGCCAGGTTCTCCGGCCTGCCCCAGTGACCTGGCCTCGCTCATGGCGCTCACAGCTGGAACCTGCTGCTGCCGCTGCCGGCCGGCTGCTCGCCCGTGACCAGCAACTCGCCTTCGCGCAAGCCTTGCAGCACTTCCGCGCTGAGGCGGTTGCGCACGCCCACGGTGATGGCGCGCGTATCGACCTTGCCGTCCGCATCCATCACGCGGGCCGTGAACTGCCCCGGCTTGGCGCCTTCTTCCGTCGATGGTTTCAACGCCGGCAAGGGCACGGCCAGCACATTCTTCGCCGCCGCCGTGACGAACACCACTTGCGCCGTCATTTGCGGCATCAGTTCGCCGTCGGCGTTATCCACGTCGAACAGCACCGTATATAAAATCACCTTGCTGGTCGACGGCGCCAAGGCCGTGCCGGCGGCAGAACCACCGGGTACCGGCGGCGCCGGCAGCACTTGGCGTACCTTGCCGCTCCAGCGCCGCTGGTCGCCGCCCAGGGTGGTGAAGTACACGGGCATGTCCGGGCGCACGCGGCGCACGTCCGCTTCCGACACTTCCGTCCACACCGTCATGGCCGACAGATCGGCGATGCGCAGGATGTTCGGCGTCTGGTACGTGGCGTTCAGGGTTTGCCCTTCCTTCGCGTCCAGGCCCACCACCTTGCCGGCCATGGGCGCATAGATGCGCGTATAGCCGAGACGCGCCTCGTCCGCCTTCAGGCTGGCCTGCGTCTGGTCGATCTGCGCCTTCAGGTGGTCGATCTTGGCGCCGGCCGAGGCCAGGGTGGCTTCGGCCGTTTCCAGGTCGGCCAGCGGCGTGGAATCGAACTTGGCCATCTGCTTCTGGCGCCCATGCTGCTGGCCCGCCAGGCGGTGCTGCGCCTGCTGGTCGGCCAGCTGCGCGCGCAATCCCGCCAGCGCGGCGCGGCCCGCGTCAACCGTGGCCTGCTGCACGCTGGGGTCGATCTCGGCCAGCAGCTGGCCTTTTTCCACGGCGCTGCCAGGCTGCACGTGCAATCGCGTGATCTGGCCCGACACTTGCGCGCCCACGTCGACATAGGTTTGCGGCTGCAGGGTGCCGATGGCCGTGACGCTGGCCTCGATATTGCCGCGCTTGACGGGCACCGTGTCGAATACGGTGGCCGGGCCGCGCGTGGCCCACAGTGCACCGGCGCCGAACAGCGCCAGCAAGACCGCGCCGCCGAGAATGCGGGCGCGGCGCGAAGGCAGGCGGGCCGCCATCAGGAAGCCGCCTTGCGGTTGCAGGTAAAGAAAAACGGTGTCGCCAAACGTGAAAAATACATCGGTCTATCCTTGAAAATAGCGGTGGACATCACCGCAGGAACGTCACAAGACCTGCCAGCGCGGCGACGGCTGCCAGCAGGGAACTACGCAACAGCAAGCGGGGGGCGTACGGCAGCAGCAGGGCCACCAGCAGCGCTCCCGCGCCGATGAAACCCAGCCAGGCGACCACACCGACGGTGGCGCTCCAGCCAGCCACGCAAGGCCAGATGGCAAGCGCCAGCAGGACGGTACCGGCCAGTTGCAGCGCGCGCCGCACGTTCGGCGCCGCGTCCCTGCCCCAGACCTGGCCATGGTGGCGGTCCATCGCCAGCGAGAGGCTGGCCATGCCCGCATACGACAGGCCCAGCGCACACAGGATGGTATTGATCATGACTGTCCCTCCGCATTGACTTGCAGGCTGGCCGAGGGCGCAGCGATTTCCTTGGCAGCAGCCTTTTTCACCGGCTTTTCCTTGCGCTTGTGGACCTTCCACGCGCCCCAGGCGGCCAGCAGGCCGAAGGCCATGCTGCCCAGTTCCACGCCGGCGCTTTCCCAGTCGCCGCGCGCGATTTGCGCCGCCAGGTTGTCGCCCGTGCTCAGGACATTCAGGACAGGCAGCAGCAGGCACAGTGCGGCCAGCAGGCACAGTTGCTCGATCCACGCGCGCTTTTCCACGCGCAGGCAGGCATGCACCAGCATCAGGAACCAGACGCCGAAGAAAGCGCGCACTTCCCAGCCGGCGCGGTGCTCGATGCCGACGGGGATCAAACGGTTGGCCCACAGGAAGCCCACGCAGGCGATGGACAGGCCGGCAATCGCCGCCACGTTCAGGCAGGCGATGACGCGGTACACGCGCTGCGTATAGGCGCCGAACTCGCCGCCGGACTTCTGGCGCCGCTTGACCATGAACAAAATGGCGCCCGTACCCATCATGGCCGTGCCGGCCAGGCCGCAGAAGAAGTACAGCCAGCGCATGGGCGTGCCGCCGAAACCCACCATGTGCAGGTTCGACATGACGGAGCGCGTCAGGCCGGCACCGCCCGTGTCCGACTTGCCCGGCAGGCGCACGGCGACCTGCTCGCCCGTGGCCAGCGCATAGCAAGCCCTGCCCGAATTGGCACTGAGGCGCGTGAGCAGTTCCGTGTCCTCATTCCAGCCGTACATGCACACGCGCATGGAGGCATCGTTCGGATTGTCCAGCACCACGGCGCGGATTTCCTGGCCGATGGCCTGCTCGGCGCGCTGCGCAAATGACTCCAGCGCGGGAATGGCCAGCGGCTGGCCCGTTTTCACGGGCTTGCCCGCGTCGTTCCAGTCGGCCAGGAAGGCTTTCTTGGGATTGTCCATGCCGTATTGCGCCGCCACGGGGGCCGGCACATAGTCATCGCTGAAGAATGCCAGGCCCGTGTAGGCGATCATGAACTGGAACGGCAACGTCAGCACGGCCACCGCGTTGTGCGCGTCGAGCCACGAGCGCTGGCCCTTGGCCGGGCGGAAGGTGAAGAAATCCTTGAAGATGCGCTTGTGCGTGATGACGCCGCTCACCAGCGCCACCAGCATGATCATGGTGGTGATGGCGACGATCCATACGCCGATGCGTCCTGCGTGCAGCTCGTAGTGAAAATCGACGAAATGGTGGCCGCCGATGGTTTCGCGCTCCGTTGCCTCGCGCGCATGCTCGATGACGGCGCCCGTCAGCGGATCGAGATCCGCCGAGCCATAACCGCCGCTGGGCTGGAACCAGTAGGCGGACAGGCCGTGGCCAGGACGCTGCACGGGCCAGATTTCCCACATGTCCGCCTTCGGATGCTCCTTGGCCATGAAGTCGAGCGCCAGTTCCAGGCGGTGGCCACGGTCCGTGACCTTCGGCAGCGGCGGATCGTTCGCATGCGCCGCTTCGGCCAGCGCGTGTTCGGGCGTCATCCAGTGGCCGATCGGGTCGTCGAAGACGGCCAGGGTGCCGGTCAGGAAGATGGCGAACAGCAGCCAGGAAATCCACAGGCCGCTCCACGTATGCAGCCAGGCCATGGCCTGGCGCAAGCCGCCCTGCTGCGGCGTTTTGACCATTTTGTCTACCTTGACGGCGTTCATGCCACACCTCGCGACAGCAGCAGGCCGATGCCGCCGCAGGCGATGGCCGGCAGCAGCATGCCGAGCCAGGCGCGGCGCAGGTCCTGCACGGCAAAGACCCAGATCACGGCGCAGGTGTAGACGACGAAGGCGCTCAGGGTGGCCGTCAGCACGGCTTCGGCGCGCGACAGCGGCAGCACGGCCGCCAGCAGCACGGCCACGCCGGACGTGAGCGCATAGCCGCCAAAAACGGCGGCAAGCACGCGTGAAAACAACATCATGTGGGCCGATTTCATCATCGCGGCGCTCCCTGCAGCGCCAGCGTGGTCACGCCATCGCGGGCCAGGTTCAACTGCACATCCATAAGCCATGCATCCTTCATCAAGATAGATCATTCAAAAGTGATTGTTTACAGTTTGTAGTTCAAGGTCAGCATCAGGTTGCGCGGCGTGCCCACCAGGTTGCCGAGGACATCGGAGTAGATGCTCTGGTAATAGCGTTTGTCGAGCGCATTGTTGACGTTCAAGCGCAGCTCGGCGCGGCTGTCGATTTGCCACGCCGCGTTCAAGCCGAGGATCGCGTAGCGGCCCTGGCGCAGGTGGGCATCACCGTCCGTTGATTCCGTCGCGCCCTGCCCGTACACCGAGGCGCCGACGCGCCAGCCCTGCGCCGCGCCGGACAGGCGGTAGCTGGTGGCCAGCTTGAGCTGCTGGCGCGGATAGCGGCTATTAAAATCCTTGCCGATATTGGCCGGATCGCTGTCGCGCGTAAATTGCGCCTTCACATACGTAAAACCGGCAGACAGCTGCCAGTCGGGCGTCAGCGCGCCCGCCACGTCCAGCTCCACGCCTTCGCTGCGCACTTCGCCCGACGCGCGCTTGCAATAGCCCCACGTGCTGCCGGGGCAGGGATCCGGGCCGGCCAGGTCGTCCACGCCGCGGTTTTGCTGGCGGATCTGGAACACGGCCGCGCTGGCATTGAGGGCGCCGCCGAAGTATTCGCCCTTCACGCCCGCTTCATAGTTGGTGCCGCTGACCGGCTTCAAGGGCTGCCCCTTGGCGTCGGTGGACGCTTGCGGCTGGAAGATCTCGGTCCAGCTGGCATACACGGAATGCTGCTTATCGAGGTCATACACGACACCGGCGTACGGCGTGAATTCGCGCGCCACCGAGTAGCCGGCATCGTCCTTGTACCAGCTCACGCGCCCGCCCAGCACCAGCGACAGCGGATCGGCCAGGCGCAGGCGCGTCCCTGCATACACGCCGCTTTGTTCGGTGATGCTGGCCGTGCCCCACTGCGCGTAGTTGATGACGGGGCGCGCCACGCTGCCCGCATCCCAGTGGAACGGGTCGATCACCGGCGCGCTATCTTGCCGGGTGTACGATGCCCAGCCGCCATAGCTGTTTTTCGACGAACGGCGGTGGCTGGCGCCGACCGTCAGCTCGTGCTCGCGGCCGAACAGGCTGTAGCTGCCGCTGGCATACGCGTCATAGCTGGTGTTGGCCAGTTCGGCGCGGTAGCTTTGCGAATTGAAGCGCAGGGTGCCGCCGCGGCGGTTGATGCCGGAAAACGTCGTGTCGATCTCGGGCGTCTTGCGCGTGGCCGCCAGCCTGGCTTTCCAGCCGTTGCCGAAGCGGTGTTCCAGTTCGGCGAAAATGGTTTTATCCGTCTGGCGCCAGCCATCGAAGTCGGTGCCGAGGTAAGTCGAGCGGGGCAAGTTCAAAAAGGTGCCGTCGGCGGCCGTCACCACGCCCGTCGCGACGCCGTCGTTATCCGTCTTGCGGTAGTGCGCGCCCACGGTCAATGTGGTATCGGGACGCAGGTCGGCCTCGATGATGCCGTACAGCTGGTGATTGCGGCCATGCAGCACGTCGACAAAATCCTTCTTGTCCTGCAGCGTGACGACCATGCGCCCGCGCAGGGTCTTCGCTGCGTTGAGCGCGTTGGCCGCATCGGCTTCCAGGCGGTAGTTGCTCCAGCTGCCGATGCTGGCCGAGAATGACGCCTGCGGCGTGGCCGTCGGGCGCTTGCGCACCATGTTGATGGCCGCGCTGGGCGTGCCGCTGCCCGTCATCAAGCCCGTGGCACCGCGCACCACCTCGATGCGGTCATAGATGGCCAGGTCGTCATTGTCGCCATTGAAAGTGCCGTTCGCGCCCAGGCTGGTAGGCAAGCTGTCGAACAGGATGTTTTCGATTGGAAAGCCCCGCGCGCTGAAACTGCCCGAATCGCCCGTGAAGTTGCCCTTTTGCATGACCAACCCCGTGATCGACTGCACGGCGTCGTCCAGGGTGGTGATGCCCAGGTCGTCGATCTGCTGGCGCGTCAGCACGCTGACCGACTGCGGCGTCTCGCGCAGCGACAGGTTCAGCTTGGTTGCCGTGTTGCTTACGCCCGTCGTGTACGAGCCGCTACCTTCCGTCGTCGCATCGCGCCCCGCCGTGACAGACACGCCAAGCATGGTTTGCTCGGCCGCGGGACTGGCTGGCGCCTGCTGGGCCAGCGCCGGCAGGCTGGCGGCCAGGCACAGGGCCGCGGCCGCTTGCGCCAGCGGACGCAGTGAAGAGTGAGATGATGGCAAACTGACAAAAGGCAAAGCGTGCGACATGAAAGTTCCTGATGATGGTGTCATGAGACGGTGAAAAACAGGCGCCCTACCTTGTAGGTGCCGCAAGACTGCAAAACGGGCAGCCGGATGGAAAAATATTTTTATCGAACGCTACGGCGCCGGTTCGACGCTGACCCAGTACCGCGTGCGGCTGCGTACCTGCACCGGCAGCGAGTTGGGCAGCATGTTCAAAATGCGCTGGGTATCGGCCAGCGGGAACACGCCCGACAGGCGCAGCTGGGCCACTGCCGGCGCGCAGTCGATCACGCCGGGGCGGTAACGGGCCAGGTCGGCCAGGAAATCGCCCAGGGTCACGTCGTCGACGATCAACTGCCCATGCGACCAGGCGTGCGCATGCGCATCGATGGCGTGCGGCGCATCCGGCGCATGGCGGGAAAATGCCGTGCCGCGCCCGGCCGCCAGCAGCATTGGCGCGCCAACACCGTCGCGGGGACGGATTTCAACGGCGCTTTCAAGCACGTCCACGGTGCTGTAGTCATCCTGCTGGCGCACGGCAAAGCGCGTGCCCAGCGCGCGCACCAGGCCTTCGCGCGTGGCCACCACCAAAGGCGCGGCGCTGCCGGCGCCGTGGCCGCTGGCCACGAGGATCTCGCCGGCCAGCAGTTCGATCAGGCGGCGGCTGGCGTCGAAACGCACGTTCACGGCCGATCCCGTATTCAGGCTGAGCACGCTGCCATCGTCCAGCACCACCTCGCGCCGCTCGCCCGTGGCCGTGCGGTAGTCGGCACGCAGGGCGCGCATGCCATCCCAGGCATCCGTCTGCGCGGCCAGCATGCCGCCGCCGGCCGCCACGCCCAGCCACGCCAGCAACTGGCGCCGCTTGCCGTTGACGGCTTTGCGCTGCGTGCCGGCCAGCGCCTGAGCGGCCGCACCGCGGTGCAAGCCGTTGAAGCGCCGCGACACCGCGTCGATATGCAGCCAGGCCCGTTCATGTTCCGGGTCGGCTGCGCGCCAGCGCTGCCAGGCGGCGTGTTCCGCTTCGCCGGCCTGCTCCGACATCAGCACCGTCAGCCACTCTGCCGCCTGCTGCTGCACCTCCTCGCGGATCGCTGGCGGTGCCGCCGGCTCTGCCAGCTTGCTCATGCCGGCAGCGAGAAAAACACCTGGCGGTTGGCGCGCGTCAGGTATTGCTTGACCGAGCTGGCCGATACGTTCAGGCGCGCGGCGATCTCGGCATAGCTGAGGCCTTCGAGCTGCGCCAGCAAGAACGCCGTGCGCACGGGACCCGGCAAGCCGTCGAGGGCCTGGTCGATTTCCTGCAAGGCTTCCAGCGCCAGCAGCCGTTCCTCGGGCGCGGGCGCCACATCAGGCGGCAGGCAGGCGAGCGCTTCCAGGTAGGCGTCTTCCAGCACTTGCCGGCGGTAGCGGTGCGCCACCAGGCGGCGCGCGACGGTGGCGAGAAAAGGCCGCGCCTCGCGGATCTGCGGCGCGGAAGCGGCCGTCAGCACGCTGATGAAGGTGTCTTGCGCCAGATCCGCCGCGTCGCCCGCATTGCCCAGCTTATGCCGCAGCCAGCCCTGCAGCCAGCCGTGATGGCTGCTGTAGAGCGCGTGCAGGTCCTGTTGCTGGGCAAAATCGGCGGCCGACATGGCATCCCTTTCCGGTCTGGCGCGGCGCGCCCACGAATGTAAATAAGAATTATTCTCATTTTAACCGTGTTTTTGACTTTCATGCAATCGTGGCGTTGGCAGAAATACCAACTAATTCAAAAGCCGGCCAACCGCCAGGCGCTGCAGCGCGGGACCGCCAGCCACCCGCGATGGGGTAAAATGACGGCCATCGTCCGGCTTGCGCCGCCCACTCCCAAGCTTTTCATTGCAGGTTCATCATGCTAGATAATCTCACCCAACGGCTTGCCAAAGTCGTCAAGACCATGCGCGGCGAGGCGCGCCTGACCGAAGCGAACACCGCCGACATGCTGCGCGAAGTGCGCCTGGCGTTGCTCGAAGCCGACGTCGCCCTGCCCGCCGTGCGCGAATTCATCGCCAAAGTCAAAGAAAAAGCCATGGGCGAGGATGTCATTTCCTCGCTGACGCCAGGCCAGGCCCTGGTGGGCGTGGTGCAGCGCGAGCTGGCCGCCCTGATGGGCGCAGACCTGGGACCGGAAGCGTCGCAGATCAGCTTTGCGCAGCAGCCGCCCGCCATCATCCTGATGGCCGGTCTGCAAGGTGTGGGTAAAACCACCACCGTCGGCAAGCTGGCGAAGTACCTGAAGGAAGAAAAGAAGAAGAAGGTGCTGACCGTCTCGGCCGACGTGTACCGTCCCGCCGCGATCGCCCAGCTGCAATCGGTCACCGCCCAGGTAGGCGCCGACTTCTTCCCGTCCACCAGCACGGACAAGCCGGTCGATATCGCCCTGGCCGCGCTGGACTGGGCGAAAAAGCATTACCACGACGTGCTGATCATCGATACGGCGGGCCGTCTCGGTATCGACGAAGAGATGATGCGCGAAATCGCCGCCGTCCACGGCGCCGTGAAACCGATCGAAACCCTGTTTGTCGTCGACGCCATGCTGGGCCAGGACGCCATCAACACGGCCAAGGCCTTCAATGATGCGCTGCCGCTGACCGGTATCGTGCTGACCAAGCTCGATGGCGACGCGCGCGGCGGTGCGGCCCTGTCCGTGCGCCACATCACGGGCAAGCCGATCAAGTTTGCCGGCGTCTCGGAAAAACTCGACGGTCTGGAAGCATTTGACCCGACCCGCATGGCCAACCGCATCCTGGGCATGGGCGACATCCTCGCGCTGGTCGAAGAGGCACGCAAGGGCGTCGACAGCAAGGCGGCGGCCGACCTGGCGCAAAAGATCAAGGTCGGCGGCAAGTTCGACATGAACGACTTCAAGGCGCAACTGGGCCAGATGAAGAAAATGGGCGGCATGGCCAACCTGATGGACAAGCTGCCGGCCCAGTTCCAGCAGGCGGCAGGCGGCAAGAACATGGATCAAGCCGACAAGCAGGTACGCCGCATGTGCGGCATCATCGACTCGATGACGCCGCAGGAACGCGCCAAGCCTGAATTGATCAAGGCCACGCGCAAGCGCCGCATCGCCGCCGGCGCCGGCGTGCAAGTGCAGGAAGTGAACCGCATGCTGACGCAATTCGAGCAAATGCAGACGATGATGAAGAAATTGTCGGGCGGCGGCATGATGAAGATGATGCGCAGCATGAAGGGCATGATGCCTGGCATGAGGTAGTGGAAGGCTTCAAAATCCGCTGCGCGGGGCGCTTTGCGGCCGGCGATGCTCACCGTACTTCAGTACGGTTGCGCTTCTCGGCCACAAATCACCTCCGCTCGCTGTGATTTTGAAGGCCTTTTTTACGCCGCGTATCGAAAGTCGATAGATCAAAAAACACTGTTCCAAATAATGCCGGATTGCATTTTCATGTGTCCGGCATCACTCTTCCCTCTCTCCGCAGTCCCCCTCCCCGCATAGCCAGCAACCATGCCATTTACGGGCAAAAACGCCGTTCTGCGCTCCCAAGCGGTGCGCCCGGGCGACAGCATGGCCATTTCCCTGCTTTTTCCTCGTGAAAACGTGAAAAACACTTGCATACAAGGTAAATCCACACCAATATTAGCCGTGCGATTAATTGCGCAATTTCCCATGTGTTTGTTAAGGAGGCTCGAAGATGGCAACAGCCAAAAAAACCCCAGTAGCAGCGCCAGCCAAAGCAGCAGCAGCCAAGCCTGCAGCCGCCAAGAAAGCAGCACCCGCAGCCAAGGCAGCAGCTAAACCAGCAGCGGCGAAGAAAGCGGCAGCACCGGCAACACCACGCAAGCCAAACGCAGCATTCATGAAAGCAATGACGCCATCGAAAGATCTGGCCGCCGTTGTTGGCGCAGCACCGCTGCCGCGCACGGAAGTGACCAAAAAGGTATGGGATTACATCAAAAAACTCGATCTGCAAGATCCGGCCAACCGCCGCATGATCAATGCGGACGACAAGCTGAAAGCAGTTTTCGGCGGCAAAGCCCAAGTCTCCATGTTTGAAATGACGAAACTGATCTCCGATCATTTGAAATAAATCAGATACGCGCCGGCTTCAACAGCCGAGCGAGTGCCCCGCCGCATCACTGCGAGCGGGGCATTTTTTTGGGGTCAAACCCTGTCGGGTCTGCCCCCGGCCGTTGCGGTGGGGTTTAAAAACGCACGAACCCCATATAAATGCAGGGGTCGGATCCACAGGGTCCGACCCCACCCCTCATTTGAACTCCCACTGCTTCCAAGCCGCCCTTACCGCATTCGGATACTCGGCCCTGCCCCGGCTGCCGTTATACCGGCCCAGCGCCAGGTACAGGTCGCCCTTTTCCATATCCAGGTACATGCGCAGGATGGCGCAGCCATAGCGCAGATTCGTCTGCATGTGGAACAGCTTGCTGCGGTCGCTGTCGCCGATGACGCCCGTCCAGAACGGCATCACCTGCATGTAGCCGCGCGCGCCGGCCAGCGAGACGGCATATTTGCGGTAGGCCGACTCGACCTGGATCAGGCCCAGCACCAGCGCCGGTTCCAGGCCCGCGCGGCGCGACTCGTACCACACGGTTTCCAGGAATTCCGTGCGCAGCTGCGCGTCCGGCAGCTTGCGCTGCAGGCGTGACGACATCTGCGCCAACCATTGCTGGTAGCGCTGCAAGTCAGTGGGAGTGCCAAATTTGGGTTGAGGTGGGCGTTCGTCGCGGATCGCGTGCGACAGCGCCAGACGGACGGAGTCGGCCAGCGCCTCCTCCTTCTGGTTACCGGCCTGCGCCGGAGAGACGCAGGCCAGGCAGGCGGCCAGCGCGAGCGCGCCAGCCGTTTTACTTAGCGATAAGCGCTTCACTGCGCCATTTTGCCCTGGATGAAGGCGACGATCTCGTCCGGTGCCACGCCGGTGGCTTCCGCATCGCGGCGGCCCTGGTATTCCAGCTTGCCTTCTTTCAGGCCGCGCTCGCCGATGACGATGCGGTGCGGCACGCCAATCAGCTCCCAGTCAGCAAACATGGCGCCAGGACGCAAGCCGCGGTCGTCGACGATGACATCGACGCCAGCGCCTTGCAGGGCCGCGTACAGCTTCTCCGTCTCTTCCTTGACCAGTTCGCTGCGGTCCATGCCCATCGGGCACAGCACGACTTCGAACGGCGCGATGGACGCTGGCCAGATGATGCCCTTGTCGTCGAAGTTCTGCTCGATGGCGGCGCCCAGGATGCGCGTCACGCCGATGCCGTAGCAACCCATCTGCAACGGCGCAGGCTTGCCGTTTTCGTCGAGGAAGGTGGCTTTCATACTTTCCGAATACGCCGTACCCAGCTGGAACACGTGGCCCACTTCGATGCCGCGCTCGATGGCCAGTGCGCCCTGGCCGTCCGGCGAAGCGTCGCCGGCGACGACATTGCGCAAGTCGGCCACGATGGCAGGCTCGGCCACGTCACGGCCCCAGTTGGCGCCCGTGTAGTGGAAACCGGCGTCATTCGCGCCGCAGACGAAGTCGCTCATGTGGGCGACCGTGCGGTCCGCCACCACGGTGACGGGCGCTTTGGTGCCGATCGGGCCCAGGTAGCCAGGAATCGTACCGTAGACTTCCAGGATTTCCGCTTCCGTCGAGAAACGGTGACCGGCCAGGCCGGCAACCTTGCCCACCTTGATGTCGTTCAATTCATGGTCGCCGCGCAGCAGCAGCATGAAATGCTGTTTCGTGACTTTTTCATCCTTGCCAACGGTTTCCACCGTCAGGGCGATGGTTTTCACGGTTTGCGACAGATCAAGACCCAGCAGGGTGGCCACGGTTTCGCACTTGACGGTGTCCGGCGTGGCCGTTTTCGTCAGCGCCTGGCTTGCTGCCGGGCGCTCGCCCGCTGGCGGCAGCGCTTCGGCCGCTTCCATGTTGGCCGCGTAATCGGAGGTCGGGCAGTACACGAGCGCGTCTTCCCCTGTGTGGGCAATGACGTGGAATTCGTGCG
This sequence comes from Janthinobacterium sp. LM6, assembly GCF_002002885.1. Lineage (GTDB taxonomy): Bacteria > Pseudomonadota > Gammaproteobacteria > Burkholderiales > Burkholderiaceae_D > Janthinobacterium > Janthinobacterium kumbetense. The sequence continues at coordinate 5,745,181 of NZ_CP019510.1, forward strand.
AACCGGAACCGCCGATGGCGCCGTTATCGGCTGCCACGGCGCGGAATTGCAGGCCGAAACGCGTGAAGATGCGCGTGTAGGCGTCAAACATGACCTTGTACGACGCCTGCATGCCGGCCAGGTCGCGATCGAACGAGTAGGCGTCCTTCATGGTGAATTCGCGGCCGCGCATCAGGCCGAAGCGTGGGCGGCGCTCGTCGCGGAACTTGGTCTGGATGTGATAAAAGTTCAACGGCAACTGGCGGTAGGACTTGATTTCCGTGCGCACGACGTCCGTGATGACTTCTTCCGATGTCGGCTGGATCGCGTATTCGCGGCCGTGGCGGTCTTTCACGCGCATCAGTTCGTCGCCCATCTTGGTCCAGCGGCCCGTCTCTTGCCACAGTTCGGCCGGCTGCACGAGCGGCATCAGCAGTTCGATACCGGCGGCTTTGTTCATCTCGTCACGGATGATGGCTTCCACCTTGCGGATCACGCGCAAGCCCATCGGCATGTAGGTATAGATGCCGGAACCAAGGCGTTTGATCATGCCTGCACGCATCATCAATTGGTGGCTGACGATTTCCGCGTCAGAAGGTGCATCTTTAAGTGTGGAAATAAAAAAACGGGAGGCGCGCATAACGGTGAATTCTTTTTAAAAAGAGAGGGTTATAATCAACCTAATTTTAAAGGATTAGCTGGCTGATGCGTCCATACTTTACACAAATGCGCTCAATTGGTGCGATTCCGGCGCTTTTCGCACCCCGAAAAGGTCACCGGCTTGCGAAGTTGTGGGTAATTATGTAAAAAAGGATGCACTGTCGCAGAAAGTTTGAGGTGCATTATGCTCGACCGTGAAGGGTTTCGGCCCAACGTCGGCATCATCCTGCTAAACGCCCAGAACGAGGTGTGGTGGGGCAAGCGGGTGCGCGAGCACTCATGGCAGTTTCCGCAAGGCGGTATCAAATATGGCGAAACACCGGAACAAGCCATGTTTCGCGAACTTGAAGAGGAAATCGGACTCAGACAGGAACACGTCAAAATTGTCGGCCGCACCCGCGACTGGCTGCGCTATGAGGTGCCAGACCACTTCATCAAGCGCGAGATTCGCGGCCATTACCGTGGCCAGAAGCAGATTTGGTTTCTGCTGAGAATGTGCGCGCGCGATAACGACGTCAATCTGCGCCTGACCGACCATCCGGAGTTCGACGCCTGGCGCTGGCATGAGTACTGGGTCCCGCTCGATGTCGTCATTGAATTTAAACGCGATGTCTACCAGCGCGCCTTGCAGGAGCTGTCCCGCTTCCTGACCTGGCCCGTGCATGGCAACGCACAGCAAGCGCACCGCCACACGTCGCGCTACCTGCGCCAGCCCCATGCGCCACGGGCACAGGACGGCGCGGCACTGGCCAAGCCTTGCGACGGCATCGCCGCCGAAGGGTGTACGCCGGAACTGATCTTGCCAGGCAAGGGGTAGTCCACCGCAATGAACGCACTCTCCCACGCAAAAGGGGCAGCCTGAACAGGCTGCCCCTTTTTTCATGCCGACAAGAAACTTTCCTGCCGGCCAGGCTGACTTAGTTTGCTGCCGGTGCTGGCGCGGCGCTTGGCACGTCGAGCGTAATCGCCTTCAAGCCCAGGATATTGCTGCTGTAGTGGCGGATCTTGTTCGCCAGGGCTGGGTCATTGTTCAGCTTTTGACCGTACGACGGCACCATTTCCACCATCTTCGCTTGCCATTCCGGCGTGGCCAGACGGCTCTTGAATGCCGTTTGCAGCACCTTGATCATGATCGGCGGCGCGGTCGAGGCGCCTGGCGAGGCGCCCAGCAGGGCGACGATGCTGCCATCGGCGGCGCCGACGACTTCCGTGCCGAACTGCAGCAAGCCGCCTTTGACAGGGTCATCCTTGACGATCTGCACGCGCTGGCCGGCGTTTTGCAGGGTCCAGTCTTCCATCTTGGCGTTCGGCAAGTATTCGCGCAGGGTCTTCAAGCGGTCTTCCGGCGTGTTCATGACTTGTTCCACCAGGTATTTCGTCAGCGGAATATTGTCGTAACCGGCTTGCAGCATCGGTTTCACATTGCCCGTGCCGATCGAAGCAGGCAAGTCGATCCACGAACCATTTTTCAGGAACTTCGTCGAGAAGGTGGCAAACGGGCCAAACAGCAGGGCTTTCTTGCCGTCGATAATGCGCGTATCGAGATGCGGCACGGACATCGGCGGCGAACCGACGGACGCCTTGCCGTAGACCTTGGCCGCATGCGCCGCCACCAGCTCCGGATTGGTGGTCACCAGCCATTGGCCGCCCACCGGCACGCCGCCATAGCCCTTGGCTTCAGGAATGCCCGATTTTTCCAGCAGCGGCAGCGAACCGCCGCCGGCGCCGATGAAGACGAACTTGGCGCGCATGGTCTTTTCCTTGCCGGCGTTCAAGTCTTTCACCGTCACGTTCCACACGCCGTCGGCGCCGCGCTGGATGTCTTCCACCTGGTGGCGCAGGTGCAGAACCATGCCGTGGCTGTCCGTCAGGTACTTGACCAAGCCGCGCGTGAGGTTGCCGAAATTGACGTCGGTACCGATTTCCATGCGCGTCGCGGCCACTTTCTGGCCCTTGTCGCGGCCTTGCATGACCAGCGGCGCCCATTGTTCGATCTGCGCCTGGTCTTCCGAGTACAGCATGCCCTTGAACAGGTTTTCTTTTTGCAGCGCGGCATAGCGCTTCTTCAAGAAGGCAATATTGTCGTCGCCCCAGACAAAGGCCATGTGCGGCACGTTGTTGATGAAGGTTTGCGGCGCGCCCAGGTGCTTGTTGGCGACCTGATAAGCCCAGAATTGCTTGGAGATTTCGAATTGTTCGTTGATGGCAACGGCTTTCTTGGTCTCGATGCTGCCATCGGCCGCTTCCGGCGTGTAGTTCAGTTCGGCAAACGCCGAGTGGCCCGTGCCTGCGTTGTTCATCGCATCCGAGCTTTCGGCGGCCACGGAATCGAGGCGCTCAACCATTTCCATCGTCAGCGACGGATCGAGTTCCTTGAGCATGCTGCCCAGGGTGGCGCTCATGGTGCCGGCGCCGATCAGCAGCACGTCGACCGGTTTTTCGGACGAGGCCGGAGGGGTCTTGTCACATGCCGCCAGGATCAGGCACGACATCAAAAGTAATAGCGATTTACGCATACGTAACTCCGTTTATGAATACTGAAGGATGATTCTTGCGCGCCACCGTGGCGGCACCATCGCCGTATTGAATGAAAAACAGCCAGCCAGCCGGAACGCCAGGGCGGCCGGACAGGTCAATGTCGATGGTGATAGGCATGCTGCCGCGCTCCGGGATATCCCAAGAGCATGATCTGGTGGCAAAGGTGCGGGCAATGGACAGCGCGGACCTCGTTGTCGGCTGAAAAACCGGCAATGAAATCGCCGTCATGTCCAGTGCAAATATCAAGAGCGGCGATTTTATCACCGTTATTTGGCGCCGCCGGGCCGTGGCGGTAGTGGATAATACTTACTGCAGGGTATTAAATTGCGGTGACTATCGGGTCACGAAAGCGGCCGGCAGACGGCAAAAAGGGCATCCTCGATGCCCTTTATTTATGTACGCGGTACAATGCCGGCTGCCCTTTAGCCATAGTCCTTCAGCCATGTTCAACCCCTCTTCCGACGATGTGCGCCGCTTCTTTTGCGAAACATTGCGCAAGCACCGCGCCCATGAAATCCTCACGCCGATGGAAGCCATCGCGCTCGACTGGATCCTGGAACACCCCGAGTATGAAAGCGAGCTCTCCGACGTTGAAGCGGCGCTGGCGCGCGATTACTCCGTCGAAGGCGGACAAGCCAATCCCTTCCTGCACCTGTCCATGCATCTGTCGATCACGGAGCAGGTGCAGGTGGACCAGCCGCGCGGCATCCGCCCGGCCGTCCAGCAGCTCACCCAGCGCCTCGATTCGGCCCATGCAGCCCAGCACGAAGTGATGGAATGCCTGGGCCAGATGATCTGGGCGTCGCAGCGCTCGGGCTTGCCGCCGGACACGGACGCCTACATCGACTGCGTGCGCCGCCGCTAACCTGGCTACACCGCCTGCGGCTGCAGTACAGTTGCCTTCGGCGCCTTGCCCAGCAATCCCAGCACCACCTGCAGCGCCATGGCGATGGCGCCGACGATGAAGACCACGTCACCAAAGGTGCGTATCCAGCGCAGGTTCTGCAGCAGCGGCTGCTGCATGAAGCCTTCGCTGCGCGCATACCACAGGCCTTCCGTCACGCTGGCGTGGAATTGGATAATGCCAATCGGCAACAGGCTGGTAAAGATCATCAGCACCAGGCCCGCGTTCAAGCCCCAGAACGCCGTCTTCATCAAGGCAGGGCTGAAGCGGTAGTCGGGCCGCAAATAACGCAGCACCAGCAAAGTAAAGCCCAGTGCCAGGAAGCCGTACACGCCGAACAGCGCCGCATGCGCATGCACGGGAGTCGTGTTCAGGCCCTGGATGTAGTACAGGGCCACGGGCGGATTGATCATGAAGCCCAGCACGCCCGCGCCCAGCATGTTCCAGAAGGCGACGGCGACAAAGCACATCATGGGCCAGCGCAGGTTTTCCATCCATGGCGCGCGTTCCTTCAAACGCCAGTTTTCCCACGCTTCATGACCCAGCACGATCAGCGGCACCACTTCCAGCGCGCTGAAGCTCGCGCCGATGGCCATCACGGGCGTGGTGGTGCCGGCAAAGTACAGGTGGTGGAAGGTGCCGGGTATGCCGCCCAGCATGAACAGCGAGGCCGAGGCCAGGCTGGCCGTCGTGGCCATGCGCACCGACACCAGGCCCAGGGTCGAGAAGATGAAGGCCAGCGCCGTGGTGGCGAACACTTCGAAGAAGCCTTCCACCCACAGGTGCACCACCCACCAGCGCCAGTACTCCATCACCGATAAATGCGTGCGCTCGCCGTAGAACAGGCCGGCGCCATAGAACAGCCCGATGGCGCCCACGGACGCGGTCAGCAGCGCCAGCAGGTTCTTGTCGCCGCCCTTCTGGCACAGGGCCGGTATGACGCCGCGCAGCATCAGCACCAGCCACAGCAGAATACCGACGAATTTGCCGATCTGCCACAAACGGCCCAGGTCGACATATTCATAACCCTGATGACCGAGCCAGAAGTTCCACTCCGGCGGCATGACTTGTGCAATCGCAAGGTAATTGCCGATAAACGAGCCGACGACGACCAGCACAAGCGCCCAGAACAGCACGTCGACGCCCAGGCGCTGCCACCTGGGGTCCTTGCCGCCATTGATCAGGGGTGCCAGGAACAGGCCGGCGGCCAGGAAGCCCGTGGCGATCCAGAACAGCGCGGCCTGGATATGCCAGGTGCGCGTGAGCGCATACGGGAACCAGCGCGACACGTCGATGCCGTAGAACTGCTGCCCTTCCACCGTGTAATGGGCCGTAAAGCCGCCGATGAAGACCTGGAAGATGAACAGGGCCACCACCAGGAACAGGTATTTTCCCAGTCCCCGCTGCGAAGGCGTCAGCGCGAACGTGGTGAGCGGGTCGCGCGGACCGGCGGCCGGCAGCGCTTCGTCATGGTCGCGCAAGAAGGCCCAGCCCCAGACGAGGAAGCCCACGCCGGCCAGCAGCACCACCACGCTGGCGACCGACCAGACGAGATTTTCGCCGCTGGGCTGGTTGCCGATCAGCGGTTCGTGCGGCCAGTTGTTCGTATAGGTCACTTTCTGGCCAGGGCGCTCGGTGGCGGCGGCCCACGCCGTCCAGAAGAAGAACTGCGTCATCTGCGCACGCCGCCCGGCGCTGGGCAGGGTGTTTTCCTTCATGGCGAAATGCTCGCGGCTGGCGTGCAGCGCAGGCGCGTCGGAGAACAGCTGGTCGTAATAGTGCGCCGTGTTGGCGATGGCTTGCACGCGGCGCGCCGACAGGCGCAGCACTTGTGCCTCATCGACCCGATTGCCGCGGTATTCCTGCTTGAGCGCTTCGCGCAGCGCCGCCTGCGCGGGGCCGTCGAGCGCCGCGTAGGCCTTGCCATGCTGCTCCTGCGCGGCCAGTTCCAGCCAGGCCGTCAGTTCGCGGTGCAGCCAGTCGGCCGTCCAGTCGGGCGCCTGGTAGGCACCGTGGCCCCAGATGGAGCCCAGCTGCATGCCGCCCACCGATTGCCAGGCCGTCTGGCCGTCGAGGATGCCCTCGCGGTCGAACAGCTGCCGGCCATCCTGCGCCAGCACTTGCGCGGGGATGGGCGGCGCCTGGCGATACACTTCCGTGCCGTAATAGCCGAGCAGCGAAAACGTCACGATCAGCACACCGATCAGGGTGAACCAGAGTTTTTTGTAGGGACCCATGGGTCTTTCCTTTGTCAGTGCACCGCGGCCGGCGCAAAGCGCTCGAACAGGATATTGTTTTCGGTATGGATGTGCGCCATCAGGTCTGCACGGAAGGTGCGCAAGCCCGTGTACAGCGCGCGCCAGGTGGTGCAGGCGCCGCCAGGTGCGGTGATATCGTTCGTCATCGCCTCCATGGCGCGCAAGGCCACGCCATGGTCGTCGTGCTCCATGCGCATCACGTTGATGGGCGCGCCGGCGCGGGGCCCCTGGCCGCGCACGATCATCGGGAACAGCACGTCTTCTTCCTTGCGCATATGGCTTTCCAGCTCCTGCGCCATGGCCGACAGGTGTTCCGCCAGCCCGTGCGGACAGTCGGCGCGCTCGCCATGCACCTGCTCGACCTTGCGTGCCAGGCGTATCAGCTCGGGCAGCTGCTCGCGGTGCACGGCGTGGTAGCGCGCCAGGATGTGTTCCACCAGCTCGGCGGCCGAGGCTTCCTGCCAGTCACGCTCGCCGCTGGCGTCAATCCGTCCTGCCAGCAGTTTCAGTTCCTCGACGATGGGCGCCGTGTCCACACCGGCCGCTTCGGCCGCTGCGCGCAGGGTCTTGTTGCCGCCGCAGCAGAAATCCAGGCGGTGCGCATCGAACAGGCGCGTGGCGCCAGGGATGCGGCGGGCCAGCTGGCCCAGAGATAGCTCGATCATTTCCATAACAGTTCCTTAAGGATGAATAGGTGGATTTATTGCGCCGCGCCCGCGTGATAGACGCCGGGCACGGGTTCGCCCGTTACTTCCAGCACGCCCACGGCGCCCTTGCCGGCGCGCGACAGCGCATGGTCGACCAGCAGATAGCTGCCCGGATGCTGTACCTTGAGTTCGACGATGGTCGCGCCGCCCGGTGCCACCAGGGTGGTTTGCACGTCGTGTTTCGGGCTGCTGATCGAGCCTTCGCTGTACACCTTGTCGAAGATCTCGCCGATGATGTGGAACGATGAAATCTTGTTCGGCCCGCCGACGCCGAAATAGATGCGCACCGTCTCGCCGACTTTGGCCTGCAATTTGTGCGTCTTGCTCAGGGCGCCCACTTCGCCGTTGAAGACGTAGTAGTCGGGCAGCTCATTGGCCATTTTTTCCAGGTTCGGTTCCTGGTGCACGGGCGCGCCGTGTGGACGGCCCGTGTACATCTCGCCTTGCATCACGTAATACTCGCGGTCCACCTTCGACAAGCCGCCTTCCGGTTCGACCAGGATCATGCCGTACATGCCGGCGGCGATATGCTGCGGCACCAGGGGCGTGGCGCAGTGGTAGACGAACAGGCCCGGATTGAGCGCCTTGAAGGTCACCGTCTTTTCCTGCCCCGGCGCCACCTGCGTGTGCTGTCCGCCGCCATGGCCGCCCGTCACGGCGTGCAGGTCGATCGAGTGGATCATCTTGCTGTCCTTGGCGTTGAACAGGGTCAGTTCCACCGTGTCGCCCACCTTCGCGCGCAGCATCGGGCCCGGTACTTGCCGGTTGAAGGTCCAGTACGTAAAGCTGGTGCCGTCATCGAGCTTGCCCGGCAGCTCCACCGTCTCCATGCGGTATTTCAGGGTTTGCGGCGCGCGCGCGCCGATGGCGGAAGGCACCTGCGCCGGATTGGCGGCCACGCTGACGGCCGATGGATCGGGGCCGCGCATCGGCGACGGCGCGGGCGTGTACAGGGCCAGCGCGGCTGCCTGGCTCGATTCGCCCGCTGCGCTGCCGGCGCCAGCGGCCTTCGGTGCCCCGGCTTCAGCCAGCGAGGCGCCGGCGACTTCCAGCTTGCCTTCCATGCCGATCTGGCGGTGGCCGGGAATCGAGCAGTAATAGGTGAACGTGCCGGCGCGCGTGACCTTGAAGCGCACGGTGGTGCTGCCGCTGTTGGCGCTGAATTTGCTTGAGGCCACATTGAGTTCCGGGATCAGCAAATCGTGCTCGGCGCCTTCGCCGCTTTTCAGCACCAGTTCGACCGTGTCGCCCACCTTGGCCGCCAGCACGGGATTGACCTGGCCCTTGGCATCGATGAAGACCATCTTGCCGTCGACGATATTGGTTTGCAGTTCATAGCGCTTGAGCGTGGCGGCGGCAGAGGGTTGGCTGACAGCGGCCGCAGTGGCGGCGGCGCTGGCCGGCAGGCTCGCCTGGGCTTGCACGGACAGGGGCATGGCCAATACGCAGACGGCGGCGGCAATGGCGCGGAGGGAGGGAGTCGTTTTCATCAAGCTTTCCTTGGTCTTGTATGCCGGTTCGGCCCCCTTATCTAGGCAAACGACGTGCCAGGAAAAACTTGTTTTAAATCAACGATTTGAAAATTGCAGGGTCGGTATGACCCTTTTAAAGCATGGTCCGTTGTACCCTGCATGGTACTTATGACCACCACTGCCATCCACCTGCTGCTGCTCACCGACCTGGTTGCCGACCTGCCCGTGGCCGTGCGCCTGCAGCGCCTGGTCGGCAGCCTGCGCGCGCACTTCGGCTGCGAGGCCGTGGCCTTGCTCAAGCTCGATGGCGAGCATTTGCGCCCCGTGGCGATGGCAGGCCTGGCCAGCGACGCGCTGGGACGCCGCTTCGCCGTCGCCGACCATCCGCGCCTCGCCGCCATCCTGCAGCGGCGCGGCGTGCTGTGCTTCCATCACGACAGCTCCCTGCCCGATCCCTACGATGGCCTGATCGCCGAGCGGGCCGGCGAGCCGCTGCCCGTGCACGACTGCATGGGCATGGCGCTGGACCTGGAAGGCGAACGCTGGGGCGTAATCACGCTCGACGCGCTGCAGGTGGGCACCTTCGACGGGCAGGCGCAGCGCGACCTCGGTGAACTGGCCTGCGCCATCGAGGCGGCCGTGCGCGTGACCCGCCTGGAAACGGAAATCCGCGCCCTGCGCCTGTCGGGCGGCGCCATGCTGGCCAATGCGCAGGCGCCGCGCGAGGAACACGATTTCGTCGGCCAGAGCAGCGCCATCACGCACTTGCTGCACGAATTGCAGGTGGTCGCCGATTCCGAACTGCCCGTGCTGCTGCTGGGAGAGACGGGCGTGGGCAAGGAACTGTGCGCGCACCGCCTGCACCGGCTGTCGCGCCGCGCCGGCAAGCCCTTGATCCATGTCAATTGCGCGGCCTTGCCCGAGTCCCTGGCCGAAAGCGAATTGTTCGGCCATGTACGCGGCGCGTTTTCCGGCGCCGTCAGCGACCGGCCCGGGCGCTTCGAGGCGGCCGAAGGGGGCACCCTGTTTCTCGATGAAGTGGGGGAATTACCGCTGTCGATACAGGCCAAGCTGCTGCGCACCCTGCAAAATGGCGAAATCCAGCGCCTGGGCGCGGACCGGCCGCGCCGGGTCAACGTGCGCGTGATCGCCGCCACCAACCGCAGCCTGCGCGAACATGTGCGCGATGGTTCGTTCCGCGCCGACCTGTATCACCGCTTGTCCGTGTATCCCGTGCCGATTCCGCCGTTGCGCGAGCGGGGCAACGACGTGCTGCTGCTGGCCGGTGGTTTCCTGGAACTGAACCGCGCGCGCCTGGGCTTGCGCAGCCTGCGCCTGTCCGCCGCGGCGGAAAACGCCTTGTGTCACTACCGCTGGCCGGGCAATGTGCGCGAACTGGAACATGTGATCAGCCGGGCCGCGCTGAAAGCCGTGATCCGCGGCGCGGACCGCAAAGAGATAGTAACGCTGGAAACGGATATGCTCGACCTCGATGCGCTGGACGCGCCGGCCGGCGCGGACGCGTCGTTTCCTGCGCCGGCCGCGTGCGGAGCGCAAACGGCGCCGCTGCTGTCCATGCATCAGATCGTGGAAGCGAGCCAGCGTCAGGCCATCCGGCAAGCGCTGGTGCTACATCAAGATAACTGGGCCGCCGCGGCGCGCCAGCTGGGACTCGACGCCAGCAATCTGCATAAGCTGGCGCGTCGCGTCGGACTGAAGAACACCTAACCAAACCTACTGCGCGTCGGTATAGGCAACCTGCGATGCTCACTGTGCTTCAGCACAGTTCCGCGTCTCGGCCGCCTCTCCCTTGCGCTCGCTACGGTTTTGTCAGGTGTCAGAACAATCAATCCGGCGCTAAAACTCAGCGGTGGGTCACCAGGGTGGTCGGCAGGCTGTGCAGGTAGGCGGCCAGGTCCTTGATGTCCTGGTTGCTCAGCGGTTTCACCTGGCCCGTCATGATGGCGTTGTTGCGGCCATTGGCCTTGTCGCCCCGTTTATACGCCGTCAAGGCGTGTTCCAGATAATCCTTGTGCTGGCCCGCCAGCTTCGGATAGGACGGATCGATGGGCGAACCGTAATCCTTGCCGTGGCAGGTGGCGCAGCTGTATTTTTCGGCCAGGGCTTTACCTGTATTGATATTGCCGGCGGCGCTGGCGCCAAGCGAGACGGTGGCGCAAACGAGGGCGGCGAGTAATTTTTTCATCTGGCTGGTCCTCAGTTCGGCTTGGCTTGTTGCGCATAATACGCGGCGACATCGGCGATATCCTGGTCCGACAGGCTGCTGGCGATGCCCTTCATGCTGGGGTGCTTGCGGTCGCCCTTCTTGTAGGCTTGCAGCGCATTCTCGATATATTTTGCCGGCTGGCCGCCGATCATCGGCACCTGGAACACTTCGGGGAAGGTCGCCTTGTAACCGGGAATGCCGTGGCAGCCGATACACATTTCCACCTTGGCAGCCGCTGCCTTGGCGTTTCCTACAATGTCAGCCGCTGTGACGGCATTTGCTATGCCGGCAAGCACGAGAAGTGCAAATATTTTTTTCATAGTGGCAATGTGAACAAAGGTAATCGGAGAAACGCCAGAGCTGGTTTTTATTGATTTTATGTGTTGACAATTAAGGTTGACAATTAATCTGCTGCTTGCCGATTCTAGCCAAGATATTCTTGCAAGTCCACCTATAAAACCCGCATTGTAGGCAGGCAGGCACAGGCCGTCCGCGTGGCGGTGCGCCACAGTTCTGTTTATACTCACCATTTCCCTACTTTGGCAGACCGCTCATGCAAGCACAGCACATCCAGCAAGGCCAACGCTTCGAAGGTTCCGACAGCTATGTCGCCACCGCCGACCTGAAACTGGCCGTGAATGCGGCGCTGACCCTGCAACGCCCGCTGCTGATCAAGGGCGAACCGGGCACGGGCAAGACCATGCTGGCCGAGGAAGTGGCCGCCGCGCTGAACATGCCGCTGATGCAATGGCATATCAAATCGACCACCAAGGCGCAGCAGGGCCTGTACGAATACGACGCCGTCTCGCGCCTGCGCGATTCGCAGCTGGGCGACGAGCGCGTGCGCGACATCCAGAACTACATCGTCAAGGGCGTGCTGTGGCAGGCATTCACGGCGCCCGAACCGGTGGTGCTCTTGATCGATGAAATCGACAAGGCCGACATCGAATTCCCGAACGACTTGCTGCGCGAACTGGACCGCATGGAATTCTATGTCTACGAAACGCGCGAAATGGTCACGGCGCGCCATCGCCCGCTCGTCATCATCACCTCGAACAACGAAAAGGAACTGCCGGACGCCTTCCTGCGCCGCTGCTTCTTCCATTACATCAAATTCCCGGACAAGGACACGATGGAGCAGATCGTCGCCGTCCACTACCCCCACCTGAAACAGGAATTGCTGGCGCAGGCGCTGCAAACCTTCTATGAAGTGCGCGACGTGCCGGGCCTGAAGAAAAAGCCGTCGACGTCGGAATTCCTCGACTGGCTCAAGCTCCTGCTGGCCGAGGACATCCCCTTTGACGCGCTGCGCAGCAAGGACAACAAGGCCGTCGTGCCACCGCTGCACGGCGCGCTGCTGAAAAACGAGCAGGACGTGCACCTGTTCGAGCGCCTGATGTTCATGTCGCGCACCAACCGCTAAGGAGCGCCGGTGAACGACATCAGCCCGGACAAGGTCTTCGTCCCCCTGGAACTGCACGGCATCCGCCTCGAAGCACTGGCACCGCACCACGCGCCCGGCCTGCGCGCGGCGGCCATGGATGGCGAACTGTGGAATCTGCGCGTCACCTCCGTGCCCGAGCCGGACCAGGTGGACCAGTACATTTTCAAGGGCATCGAGATGCGCCCTTCGCGCTTCGCCTTTGCCGTCATCGACATGGCCAGCGGCGAGGTGCTCGGCACCACCAGCTACCACGACGTGGTGCCAGCCATCGGGCGCCTGGAAATCGGCTACACCTGGTATGCGAAGCGCTGCCAGCGCAGCCACGTCAACACCACCTGCAAATTGCTGCTGCTGGCGCACGCCTTCGACGTGCTCGGCTGCGCGCTGGTGGGCCTGCGCACCGACAACTTCAACCACGCCTCGCAAACAGCCATCGAGCGCCTGGGCGCGAAAAAGGACGGCGTGCTGCGCCACCATGCGCTGCGCCGCGACGGCACCGTGCGCGACACCGTCATGTACAGCATCACGCGCGGCGAGTGGCCGGAAATCGCCGCCCATCTGCGCTACAAGCTGGCGCAGCGCCCCATCGCCGCACTGCCCCGCGCAGGCGACGCCGGGACAGAGGAAGCGCCATGCTGATCGATTTCTTCTTCACCCTCAAGGATGCGAAAATTCCCGTCTCGATCAAGGAGTTTTTGACGCTTCTTGAGGCGCTGCAAAAGAACGTCATCGGCGCCTCGATGGACGATTTTTACTATCTGGCGCGCCTGACCCTGGTCAAAGATGAGGCCCATTTCGACAAGTTCGACCGCGCCTTTGCCCAGTACTTCAAGGGCGTCAACGCGGCTTTCGACACGAACGCGGCGATTCCCCTCGACTGGCTGCTGAAACGCATGCAGCGCGAGCTGTCCGAAGAGCAGAAGGCGCAGCTGGAGAAATTCGGCTACGACAAGCTGATGGACCGCCTGAACGAGCTGCTGAAGGAACAGAAGGAGCGCCACGAGGGCGGCAGCAAGTGGATCGGCACGGGCGGCACCTCGCCGTTCGGCAATGGCGGCACGAACCCGGAAGGCATCCGCATCGGCGGCAAGGGCGGCAACCGCACGGCAGTGAAAGTGTGGGAAGCGCGCAGCTACAAGGATTACGACGACGAGCGCGAACTCGGCACGCGCAACATCAAGGTGGCCTTGCGCCGCCTGCGCAAGTTCGCGCGCGAAGGCGCGGAAGATGAACTGGCGCTCGACGCCACCATCGCCGCCACGGCGAACAATGCGGGCTACCTCGACATCAGGATGCGGCCCGAGCGCAAGAACCGCATCAAGGTGCTGATGCTGCTCGACGTGGGCGGCAGCATGGACGACCATATCGAGCGCACCGAGGAACTGTTCTCGGCGGCGAAGACGGAATTCAAGAACATGGAATTCTTTTACTTTCACAACTGCGTCTACGACTACCTGTGGAAGAACAACCGGCGCCGCAACGCCGAGCGTTTTCCCACCTGGGACGTGCTGCGCAAGTACCCGCCCGACACCAAGCTGATTTTCGTCGGCGACGCCACCATGAGCCCCTACGAAATCCTGCAGCCGGGCGGCAGCGTCGAATACAACAACGAGGAAGCGGGATCGGCGTGGCTGGCGCGCTTTACCCAGGCGTTCCCGAAATTCATCTGGCTCAATCCCGAATCGGAGGGATTGTGGCAGTACCGTCAGTCGATCGGCGTGATGCGGCAGTTGATGAACAACCGCATGTTCCCCCTGTCGATCGACGGGCTGGAACGGGGCATGCGTCTGCTCAGTAAATAAAAGCACGCAACAAAAAGTCCATGGCGGCTGGGGGCCGCCATGCCGTACACTGCGACACGGCACTACCGTGCGGAGCCTCTCCGCTGCGGGCAGGTAGCATACGCCGATACCAGCCCTGCCCTACCCTGCTGCATCCCGTGCGCGGCCGCCATGACCGCGACACTGTTCGATTGCGCACATCGTGCGCGCCTTCTGCTCCGGTAGAATCGGCGCATCGCTCTGCGCAAACCATGCACCACCGCTGCACCACGACATTGCCGCGCCAGCCCCAGTGCTGCCGGCCGGTGCCAGCGCCATTTTCAAAGGAATGAGCATGCAAAGTCTGATCTCGATCGCCGCCGACCTGTCCTGGCCGTTCGCCATCACCCTGGCCTGGGTGGTGGGCGAATTCGGCCACCGCTGGACTGGCCTGCCGCGCATCAGTTTTTACGGCGTGATCGGTTTCGTCCTCGCGCAAACCCAGGTAGGCATCCTGCCGCAGACGGACGCCGGCCCCATGCTGGTGCTGGCCGACGTGGCCTTCGGCCTGATCCTGTTCGAAGTCGGCTACCGCATCAACCTGCGCTGGCTGAAGAACAATCCGTGGATCGCCGTCACGGGCCTGGTCGAATCCCTGCTGACCTTTGCCGTCGTCTACTTCATCGGCATCGAATTCGGTTCCACCTCGATGACGGCGCTGCTGCTGGCGTCCCTGGCCATGTCCACCTCGCCGGCCACCATCATGCGCGTCATTAACGAGGAGCGCAGCTCGGGCCAGGTGACGGAACGCATCGTCCACCTCACCGCCCTCAATTGCGTGCTGGCCGTCTTCACGTTCAACATCATCGTCGGCTTCTGGATGTTCCAGAGCTCCACAGACCTGATCGAGGCGAGCAGCAGCAGCGCCGCCGTGCTGGCCGCCTCCGTGGCCGCCGGCACCGTCTTCGGCATCGTCGTGCCAGCCATGCTGCGCCGGCTGGGCAACATGGCGCAGGACGCCACCGTCGCCTTCGCGCTGTCGGTGATGCTGCTCGTCGCCCTCACCTACACCACCAGCCTGTCGCCGCTCTTGGCCACCCTCACCTTCGGCCTGGTGGCACGCCACCGCCGTGTCGCCTTCAGCCAGGCGCAACGCAATTTCGGCGCGCTGGGCGAACTGCTGACGGTGCTGCTGTTCGTGTATGCCGCTTCGACCCTGGAATGGGCCAGCGTAGCAGCCGGCGCGGGCCTGGCCCTGGCCGTCGTCGGCGGGCGATTGCTGACAAAAGTCGTCGGCGTGGCCGCGTTTTCGCATGTGAGCGGCATTTCCTGGCGCAAGGGCGTGCTGACGGGCGTGGCGCTGACGCCCGTCTCCGTCTTCATCATCCTGCTGCTCGAACATGCGCGCCAGCACGGCGTGAACTTCGGCGACGAATTGAACGCCCTGGCCGCCATCACCCTGGGCCTGGAACTGGTCGGCCCCGTGCTGGTGCAGCGCGTGCTGATGCTGGCCAAAGAAACCCACGAAATCAAGGAGCGCTAAATGCCGCTGGAACCCTTTGGCCAATCGGCCGCGCTGACCTTCGGCGTCGAACTCGAACTGCAACTGGTGAACCTGTCGGACTATGACTTGACGGCCGCCAGCCCCGACCTGCTGCATTTGCTGAACAAGAAACCGTTCCCCGGCAACGTCACGCCGGAAATCACCGAGAGCATGATCGAGATTAACTCGAGCGTGCACACGCATCACGGCCCCCTGCTGGAGCAGTTGCAGGAAATCCGCGACACCTTGATCACGGCTGGCGACAAGCTCAATATCGGCATCGCGGGCGGCGGCACGCACCCGTTCCAGCAATGGTCGTCGCAAAAGATCTTTTCCAAGCCCCGCTTCCAGGAAATCTCGGAACTGTACGGCTACCTGGCCAAGCAGTTCACCATCTTCGGCCAGCACGTGCACATCGGCTGCGCCTCGGGCGACGACGCCATGTTCCTGCTGCATTCGCTGAACCGCTACATCCCCCACTTCATCGCCCTGTCGGCTTCCTCGCCCTACGTGCAGGGACGCGACACCCTGTTCGATTCGGCCCGCCTGAACTCTGTGTTCGCGTTTCCCATGAGCGGGCGCGCGCCGTTCACCCTCAGCTGGGACCAGTTCTCCAACGAGTATTTCGCCAAGATGGAGAACACGGGCATTATCAAGAGCATGAAGGATTTTTACTGGGATATCCGTCCCAAGCCGGAATTCGGCACCATCGAACTGCGCGTGTGCGACACGCCGCTGACGGTGGAGCGGGCCGCCGCGCTGGCCGCCTACCTGCAGGCCCTGTGCCGCTACCTGCTCGAACGCCGCGAAACGCCGCCGGTGGAAGACGATTACCTCGTGTATAACTACAACCGCTTCCAGGCCTGCCGCTTCGGCCTCGATGGCGCCATTACGCATCCGAAAACCTACGAAACGATGTCGCTGCGCGAAGACATCATGACCACCCTGCGCAAAATGGAACCGCACGCCGAGGCCCTGGGCAGCACGCCGGCCCTGAAACACCTGTCGGACGTGGCCAAGCAGTGGAGCGACGCGCAATACCTGCGCAAGCAGCACAGCCTGCAGGGCAGCGCCGAGGGCATGGTCGATTCCGCCATCCGCTGCTTCCGTGGCGAGCCCATGAACTACTGACGCCGCCCGGCTCAGCCAACGTCGCGTCCATGGGGTCTGACGGGGACGCCGAGTCCCGCCGGGTCAGACCCCAGCATTCAACAACGTCAAGCAAAAAAACCACACCCCGCCTCCCCGTCATTTACAGCCCCCTCTCCCGCTTGCTACAATAAGTGAGAATGATTCTTATTATTGTTTAAAAATGCAAAGGGAATGCGATGCCGCTGGCAGAGCCGCTACAACGCCAGGACATCGCGACACTGTATGCCGACCACCACGGCTGGCTGCAGGGATGGCTGCGCAAGAAGCTGGGCAGCACGGCCTGCGCGGCCGATGTGGCGCACGACACCTTCATGCGCCTGCTCGACCGCGAAGACGCCGTCGCCGCGCGCGAGCCGCGCGCCCTTCTCGCCACCGTCGCGCAGCGCGTGCTGTTCAACCATTACCGCCGTCAGAAACTCGAACAGGCTTACCTTGACGTGCTGGCGCAACTGCCGCCCCGGCATGCGCCGTCGCCCGAAGAACGGGCAATGCTGCTGGCGACCGTGTCTGAACTCGACCGCATGCTTGACGGCTTGCCGCCTCCCGTGAAACGGGCTTTTTTACTGCGGCAGCTCGACGAGCTGCCGCAGGAAGACATCGCGCGCCAGCTCGGCATCTCGCTGGCGACAGTCAAACGCCATCTGCAGCGGGCCGGCAGCGCCACGCAAGCGTGGCAGCAGCTGCAAATGCAGCACGAGCATCTGCCGCCCGCGGCGCACGCGAGCCTGCTGCGCGCCTGCGTGCAAGCCAACGCCCCGCGCCGCCATGCCGTCAAGACGCTGGCCCTGCTGCTGGCCTGCGGCGCCTCGCTGTATGCGTTCGAACGCCGCAGCCCATGGCGCGGCTGGACGGCCGACTACCGCACGGGCGTCAACCAGCGCCGCGTCGTGACCCTCGATGACGGCACGCGGCTCACGCTCAATACCAGCAGCGCCGTGAATATCGCTTACGACGGCGCGCAGCGCCGCATCGACCTGCTGGCCGGTGAAATCTTCATCGCTACCGCCAAGGATGCGGCACGGCGGCCCTTCTTCGTCGGCACGCCGCATGGCAGCCTGCAGGCGCTGGGCACGCGCTTCACCGTACGCCTGCACCAGCAATACGCCAGCGCCGGCGTGCTCGAAGGCGCCGTCACCGTGCTGGCCGGCGATGGAGCACAGCGCCTGGTGCTGCATCCCGGCGAAGGCGCGCATTTCGACGGCACGAGCTGCCACCGCCAGGCGCTGGCGCCGTATGGCGGCGCCTGGCTCGATGGCATGCTGGTGGCGCGCGACATGCGCCTGGCCGATTTCCTCACCGAGCTGTCGCGCTACAGCGAGTATCCGCTGGCCTGCGCGCCGGCCATCGCCGGCCTGCGCGTCTCAGGCTCCTACCCGCTGGCCGATGTGGGCGCCATCCTCGACGCCGTCGGCGCCAGCTTGCAATTGCGGCGCAATACCGTCACGCGCTTCTGGGGCCATCAAGTCGTCAGGATCGAACTGGCGGCGCGCTGAATTAAATTTTCTGCAAAGTGAGCTGTTTCGGCGTGCTCGCGTGACTTGGTAGACAGGCAGTCTCCATCTTGCGCATCCACGAAAGGTTTTATTCCATGCACCACGCTTCGCGTTCCCTCCTCACCCGCACCGTCCTGGCCTGCGCCCTGTCGCAGATCGGCATGGCTCTCACCCTGCCGGCGCTGGCCCAGGCACAAAGCCAGCAAGTGCGCGTCTACAGCATTCCCGCCGGCGCGCTGGGCGATGTGCTGACGCGCTTCGGCAGCGAGAGCGCCATTTTATTGTCGTTTTCCAGCGACGCCACGCAAGGCTTGCGCAGCGCCGGTCTGCAAGGCAGCTATGGCGTGCACGATGGTTTCCGCGTGCTGCTGGCCGGCAGCGGCCTGCAAGCCGTGCCGCAGACGAACGGCGGCTATCTGCTGCAAAAGATCGCCGCCAGCACGAACGCTGCCACTGCGGACAGCCGCGGCGTGGCCGTCATGGGCGGCGTCACCGTGGTGGCGACAGCCGAGCGCAGCGCCGCCACCAGCGGCACGGGCAGCTATACGGGCGGTCCCGCCAGCGGCGCCACTGGCCTGGCGTTGACGCAGCGCGAAACGCCGCAGTCGCTGACCATCGTCACGCGCCAGCAGATGGATGACCAGAACAGCAACGCCGTCTCCGACGTCATGAAAAACGTCAATGGCGTGAGCGTGCAAAACTACGACAGCGACCGCTGGAGCTTCCAGGCGCGCGGCTTTGCCGTCACCAATTTCCAGTACGACGGCGTGTCTGCCATCTATGACGGCGTGTACGACTGGGGCACCACCAACAGCGACATGGCCATCTATGACCGCATCGAAGTGCTGAAGGGCGCGACGGGCTTGATGAGCGGCTCGGGCGACCCGTCGGCCACCGTCAACATGGTGCGCAAGCGCCCCACTGCCAGCTTCGAGGGCTCGGCCACCCTGGGCGCGGGATCGTGGGACAACTACCGCGGCGAAGCCGATGTCTCCGGCCCCCTGAACGACAGCCGCACGCTGCGCGGCCGCCTGGTGGCCGCCTACCAGGACAAGCACTCCTACCTGGACCGCTACACGCAGCAGAAATCCGTCGCCTACGGCATCATCGAAGCGGACCTGACACCCGTCACCCTGCTGACGGCCGGCTTCACGCACCAGGATTACAAGCCGCGCGGCTCCACCTGGACGGGCTTTCCCCTGTTGTTTTCCGGCGGCACGCGCACGAACTTTCCCACTTCGTGGAATCCTGCCACCGACTGGAGCCGCCGCGACATGAAGAACACCACGCTGTTCTCGTCGCTGGAACACAGCTTCGCCAACGCGTGGAAAGTGAAATTGAGCGCCAACCAGTTGCGCAGCAAGCATGACAGCGTGCTCGGCTCGGCCAGCAACGGCAATCCCGACCCCGTCACGGGCGAAGGCGCCTATTTCTTCATGGGAAAATACAAGGGCGACCGCCGCCAGACCACCGTCAACGTCGACGCCAGCGGCCCGTTTACCCTGTTCGGCCGCCAGCATGAAGCCATGCTGGGCTATTCTTCGTCGACGGCCAAGCAGGACGCCCCCGTCTACAAATCGGTCTATCCGCCCCTGGACGGCAGCTACTTCGACTGGCGCGGCCAGTATGCGGAGCCGGCGTTCGAACACCAGGGCAACGATGATGACAGCACGCGCCAGAGCGGCCTGTATGGCGCCGTGCGCCTGCGCCCGAGCGATGCGCTATCGGTGATCGTCGGCACGCGGATCAGCAACTACAAGATGGATCAGAAGCGCAGCTTATTCGACAATGCCACGCCCAGCCATACGCGCATGGACGAAAGCGGCGTCATCACGCCGTATGCGGGCGTCGTGTATGACCTCGACAAGACCTATTCCGTGTTCGGCAGCTACACGACCATCTTCGCGCCGCAGAGCAGCCGCGACGTGAACCGTAATTTTCTGTCGCCCGTGCGCGGCAAGGGTGTGGAAGCGGGTGTGAAGGCGGAGTATCTCGACGGCAAGGTCAATGCCAGCGCCGCCCTGTTCCAGATCCGCCAGAGCAACGTGGCCGGCCCTGCGGGCGAAGTCAACGGTGAGGCCGTGTTCAAGGCCATCGATGGCGTCACCAGCCGCGGCGTGGAAATGGAAGTGACGGGCGAAGTGATGAAGGACGTGAAGCTGAGCGCCGGCTATACCTATGCGCATGTGCGCGACGCGGATGGCAAGGACGTGTTTTCCACCATGATGCAAACCACGCAGCCTGCCCACCTGGTGCGCGTACAGGGCACGTGGCGCCTGCCGGCCAGCCTGGACAAGCTGACCGTCGGTGGCGGCATCAACTGGCAAAGCAGCTACGACGGCAATATCTGGAACCCCGCCATCGTGGACTATTCCCGCATCAAGCAGGGCGGCTATGCGCTGGTCAACCTGATGGCGCGCTACGAGATCAGCAAGAACGTCACGGCCAGCCTCAACGTGAACAACCTGCTCGACAAGAAGTACTTCACGGGACTGGGTCTGTTCCAGACGGGCTTCTACGGCGAACCGCGCAATGTGATGTTCACCGTACGGACGAAATTTTAACGCGAAGTTCTAACTAAGTTCCATACAGCGCCAGCGCCCAGGCTGGCGGGCGCAATTCCAGCGCCAGAGACAGATAAGCGGGATCGAAGCGCGCCGCCAGCAGATACACATTGGCGGCGCCCCTGGGCTCCCAATTCCCCGTAAAACCCTTTTCGCCGGCCGCCACGCGCTTGCGGTCGAAGGGCACGGCGCTTTTCGCGAATTCCTCGTGCGTCTTTCTGCCCTGCGCATACGGCGCCAGCCAGGCCAGCGCCTCGGCCAGGCGCCGCGCTTCCGGCGCGCCATACCAGTCGTCGCCATGCGCCTGCGCCATCAGGGCCGTCGTCAACAACGGCTCCAGGCTGTAGGTGGTGTAATGCAGGGCGTCGCGCTGCTCGAAGTCGAAGGGCACGCCACCGGCGCCGATATTGCGCGGCACGTGCGCCAGGAAGCGCTCCTTCGCGCGCGCGATCAGCAAGGCCTCGCCCGTGACATACGCGGCGGCCGTGCCGATCTTGATGCGGTGGCTATGCCAGTTGTTGCGCGCCGTGGACGGGCCGCCCACCTTGACGGGATCACTCAGATACCCGTGCGCCAGGGTGCGGCAAAACGCCTGCACCTGCTCGCGCTCGACGCCGTTCAAGCGTTCCTGTACCAGGTCAAAGCCCATCAGCAGGCTGGCCAGCTCCGTCTCGTCGACGGGACTGAACGATGGCTGATAAGTACCGCTCCAGGCCAGCAACAGCTGGCGCGCTGCCTCGAAATGCGCCATCTCGCCCGATAATCTCCAGGCCAGCGCCTGCAGGCGCGCCTGGCGCCAGTCCTCCTGCGCCTGCTGGCTGGTCTCGCGTCCGCCTTCTCCCTTCAGCAAGCCGCCCGTGCGCACTTCGGCCATCAGGTGCACGGGCCGCGCCGCATCCTTGCGCGCCGCCTTGAGCACCTGCTCGGCAATGGCCGGCGCCACCCGCGCCTTGAGCGTGCGGGCGCGCGCGGCGGACGTCAGCGCAAACGGCAGCGCGCCTTCAGGCGGGCGCGGCGCCGCGCGCAAGCCGGCCAGGGGCAACGCCAGCAGGCCGGCCAGCACGGTGCGCCGGCGCATCAGATGGGTACTCAAAACCGCGTCTCCCGCGCCGCGCGCAAAAAGTTATCTAGGATGGGCGTGCAATCGAGCAGTTCGACGCCACCCGCCGAATGGAATTCCGGATGCCACTGCAAGCCCATGACGAAGCGTGCCCGCTGGTAGCGGATGGCTTCGACGATATTGTCCCCTTGCGAATACGCTTCCACGGTAATATCGCGCCCCAGATCCTTGACCGACTGGTGGTGGATGGAGTTGACGAGCGCCTCGCCCGCCTTCGGGAACATGCCTGCCAGCGACGAGCCTTTCGGGAAGACGATGCTGTGGCGGTGGCGGTCATACAGGTCGTTGACGTGCGAGGTGGCGCCTGCCACGTCCGAGGCGATGTCCTGGTACAGGGTGCCGCCAAAGCCCACGTTGATCAGTTGACAACCGCGGCAAATGCCCAGCACGGGTTTGCCCGCGTCGACGAATTCGTGCAGCAGTTCCAGCTCGTACAGGTCGCGCGCGCGGTCGCCGCTCCATTCGGGCCGCGTGGCCGCCTCGGAATACGTCTGCGGCGAGACGTCGGCGCCGCCCTGCAGCACCAGGCCGTCCAGGTGACGCGCATAGTGGCGCAACGTGATATTGCTCGGATGTAGCTGGCCACTGGTATTGACGGTCGGGATCATGAACACCAGCACGTCGCGCGACATGACCCACTGCGCGATCGACTCTTCCAGGTATTGCAGGTTCTTGCTGCGCAGGCCAGTGGCGCCCGGCTCCGGGTGGAAAATGCGCGCCGAGATGCCGATGCGCAGGGTGCGCCGCATGAAATCGCGGCTGGCCTTGTCGCGCATGGAGCGGTAGCGCGACGAGATCACCCGCCAGGCCAGCGCCAGCGGCGTGTCGTTATCCTTCAGATAGCGGGGGGCGGCGTCGCGCGCACGGTGCTCCTCATCGGGCGCCCGGCGGCCCACCCGGTCGGGCCGCGACGGCGCCGGCGCTGCGGGATCGGTGGATAGGGGCTGCTGGGGATCTTTTTCGTCTGACATGGCAAGGCTGACTGAAAGCGGAGACGTTTTCAATATAAACCCCTGTCCCCGAAAGCACGATTCAATTTTGTAACAAAAGCCCACGCGCGGGACATCTGCGCAACACGCGAGCGCCCGCCGCATACAGACCGTTTACGCCCACGGCCCCGCTTTTTAGAGAATCTTTACGCCCTCGCTGCTAATCTTGAACGTACCTCAACCACCGCTGCAAAGCCACCATGGAACCCCATTCACGCCTGCAATCGCATCAAGCCCTGCCCCACCGTCATCCCCGCCTGCCCACCTTCCTCATGCATATCACGGTCGACAAGTCCTGCCTGGCCGAGCTGCGCCAGCTGGTCGTGCGGACCTGCGGCGGCATGCTGTCGTTCATGCGCGTCGAGGCGGTCGACCATGCCGAGCGCATGAAAGTCTGGCTGTGCGTGACGGAACCGGCCCTGCGCCTGACCATGGATGCCGTCATGCGCCTGCTGCCGGCGGCGGAATTTGGCCGCATCAGCCAGGGGAAATCGCTATGAACCAGTACTCCTGCGAGCACGCCATGTCTTCGTCGCGCATCACCGCCCACTTCCAGGGCATCTGGGTGCCGATGGTCACGCCCTTCCTTGATGGCGATGGCGACATCGACTTCGACGCGGCCCAGCAGCTGGCATGCGAGCTGGCCGCCAGCGGCATCGATGGCCTGGTGGTGTGCGGCACCACGGGCGAAGCGGCCATGCTGAGCGCCGCAGAACAAACCATGCTGCTCGACAGCGTGCTTGAAGCCGTCGGCCCCCGCTTCCCCGTCGTGATGGGTATCGGCGGCAGCGATACGCGCGGCGTCGTCGCCACGGTACAGCGCTATCACGACCATCCGCTGGCCGGTCTGCTGATCTCGGCGCCGTCCTATGTACGCCCTTCGCAGGACGGCATCGTGCGCCACTTCCAGGCCATCGCCGCCGCCACCGACCAGTCCATCGTGCTGTACAACGTGCCGGCCCGCACGGGCGTCAATATCGAACCGCAGACGGCGGCGCTGCTGGCGCGCGACTCGCACTTCGTCGCCATCAAGGAAGCGGGCGGCAAGCTGCAGCAGCTGGGCGAACTGCTGCTCGACACGCGCCTGGACGTGCTGTGCGGCGACGATGCGCTGCTGCTGGCCAGCCTGTCCATGGGCGGCCACGGCGCCATGTCGGCCGCCGCGCAGGTGCGCCCCGACCTGTATGCACAGTTGTACCACCTCGTCAGGCAGGGCCGCCACGGCGCCGCCGGCGCCCTGTTCAAGACCATGCTGCCCGTCATCCGCCTGCTGTTTGCCGAACCGAATCCCGCTCCCGTGAAAGCGGCGCTGGCCATGCAAGGCAAGGCGCGCGACGCATTGCGCCTGCCGATGACGCCCATGTCCGCCGCCGGCCAGGCCGCCCTGGCCGCGGCGCTCGAACCCCTGATGGAATTGCCCGTCTGGACCGCCAGCGACAGGGATGCGCCGCGCGAAGGCTGTCTGCTCCAGCTGGTCTCCCCCGCCAACATCATGCCAGCCGTGCGCCAAGATGATCATCGCCATCACGGATGAACGCGGGGGCATGGAGAAATCCATCCTGGCCGGGCGGCTGGCCGCCTCGCGCGCGCTGGCCGGACGCAAGGTATTGCTGCTCGATGCCGATCCGCGCCAGGGCGCCATGGCGCAAGCCAGGAACATGCACGACGGCGCCATGCACGGCAGCCTGACCCGGCCGCGCCTGATGGCGCGCGCCATCAGCGCCAAGGGCTTGCAACCGGAGCTGGAACACCTGGTGCACTGCTACCACGACATCGTCATCGACAGCGAAGGCCGCGACTCCATGGGCAGCCGTTCGGCCCTGATCGCCGCGCGCGTGCTGGTGGTGCCGCTCGACGGTGTCGTCGATGGCGCCGCGCAGGCGGGCCTGGCGCGCCGCATCGCGCACGCGCGCAGCGTCAACCCGGGCCTGCGCGTCCTGCTGGCAACGGATGCGCAAGCGGCGCCCGCCCATGCGCTGGCCGCGCAGATTCCAGCCGCCCGCGTGGTCGGACTGGGACAGCTGTACTGCGCCGTTTTCAACCTGCCAGCGTAAGCGCGCAAAAAAAGGCGGCGCATGCGCCGCCTCTCCTTTCAGTCAACTCAGTCCATTAAAACGTCTTGCTGACCGTCAGCTGCAGCGCCGTCTTGCCCATGAATTTGCCATTCACGGGCGAGGCATAGGCCGATTTGCCCGCATTCGTGCCGATCACAGCCAGCGCGCCCGAAACAAAACCGAAATCGCGCGTGACGCCCACTTTCCAGTCCGTGTAGCTAGCCGCGTCATTGTTTTTGACCTTCTGATGGCCCGCGTGCAGGTTGCCGGTCCAGCCATTCGTCAGGTCGATATTCGCGCCGATGTCCAGGTAAGCGCTGTTCTTGCTGTTGACGATGCCGAACAGGTTGGAGACGGCGTGCGAATACTTGACGTAGGCGGGGCCGTACGACAGCTGGCCGTAGACTTCCTGCGTGTCCGCGTTGGCCAGGCCGCCGACGTGCTTCAAGCCGTTGTCCGCGTACACATACGCCAGCACGCCCACGTCATAGCCGACATCGCCGCCCAACTGGCCGCGCTTGCCCGCATACAGGTCCACTTCCACGTCGCCGCTGCCGCCCGCATCCTTGGTCCACTTGATGGTGGAAGCCCATGCGCCCGCATACAGGCCGGTCGGATTGTTGACATAGTCGACGCCGCCCTGCAGCGCGGGTTTCAAACGCGTCTGCGAGATGCCCCGATAACGGTAGTCGGACACGCCGGCCACGTTGAAACTGACTTCGTTGTCGGGCTTGGCCTCATCCGCGTGGGCCAGGCTGCCCGTCAAGGCTGTGGCGACGGCAAGTGCAAGTAGCATTTTATTCATGGTTTTTTCTTCTTCATGGGTGGTATGGGCCTTTGCCAACATGGCGCAGCTGGCCCGCCGCTGCAAAATTTTGGGTAAAGCGTCCCCCTGGCGCGCGCGGCGCCTGTTGTCCAGCAGGGGATTCACAGGTGTTAGAGCGGCAGCAGCAGCCGGTAGCCGACGGCCGTTTCCGTCAGCAGGTACTGCGGCTGGGCCGGGTCGGCTTCCAGCTTCTGGCGCAGGTGGCCCATGTAGATGCGCAGGTAGTGGCCGTTTTCGCTGTTCGACGGCCCCCACACTTCACGCAGCAGCTGCGGATTGGTGACCACCCTGCCCGCGTTTTTCACCAGCACCGACAGCAGACGGAATTCCGTCGGCGTCATGTGCACCAGCTGCTTGTTGCGCGTCACCAGGCGGTCCTTCAGGTCGACGCGCACGTCGCCGAACTGCACCACGCCATCGTCGCTGGCGGCGGGCTGGCGCTGGCGGCGCAGGGTGGCGCGCACGCGGGCCAGCAGTTCGCCCACGCCGAACGGCTTGGTGAGATAGTCGTCGGCGCCCGCATCGAGCGCGCGGATCTTGTCCTGCTCGTCGACCCGCGCCGACAGCACGATGATGGGCACGGCCGACCATTTGCGGATGTCGGCGATGAAATCGATGCCGTCGCCGTCGGGCAGGCCCAGGTCCAGCACGATCAGGTCGGGCCGCCGCGTGCCGGCATCGATCAAGCCCCGCTGCATGGTGGCGGACTCGAAAATCTGCCAGCCCTCGTCTTCCAGCGCGGCGCGCACGAAGCGGCGGATTTGCGGTTCATCCTCGACCAGCAAGGCGGTGGCGGAAGGTTCGTTCATGTTGGTTTTCCTGTTTCATGGTCGTTGGCGTCATCGAGCTCGATCTCCGGCGGCGCCGGCGGCGTGCCCAGCGGCAGGCTGAAGACGATGGCGGCGCCCTGCCCCGGCGTGTGGGGCTGCGCGTGGATGGTGCCGCCATGGGCTTCGACGATGGCGCGGCAAATGGCCAGCCCCAGCCCGACGCCCGGCTTGTTCGATTCGCGCTCGCCGCGCGTGAATTTTTCAAAGATGGCTTCTTCGCGGCCCGGCGGCAGGCCCGGGCCATCGTCAAGCACCGTCACCTGCAGGAACTGGCCGTGCACCCCGGCCGCGACCGTGATGGTGCTGCCGGGCGGCGTGTACTTGGCCGCGTTTTCCAGCAGGTTGCACAGCACGCGCTCGATCAGCACGGCATCGTAGCGCACCAGTGGCAGGTCCGGCGCCAGCTGCGTCTGCACGGCGTGCTGCTGCAATTGCGGGCCGCTGGCGCGCAGCGCGCTGCCCACCACTTCTTCCAGCGCCTGCCATTGCAAATTCAGGCGCACCTGGCCGCTCTCGATTCGCGCCATGTCCAGCAAGTTCGCCACCAGGGCGCTCATGCGCACGGTTTCGGACTGCAGCGAGCGCGCCATGTCCAGTTGCGCGGGCGACAACGCAGGCCGGGACAGGGCCAGCGATTCGGCCAGGCCCACCAGCGACGTCAATGGCGTGCGCAAGTCGTGCGACAGGGCCGCCAGCAGCGAATTGCGCAGCCGCTCGGACTCCATCTGCAGCAGCGCGCCCTGGGCCACATCGATGTAATGCACACGTTCAAGCGCGATGGCCGCCAGCGCGGCAAAGGTATCGAGGTGCTGCCGCTGTTCCGGCACCAGCAGCCAGCGCCCCCGCTGCGCGCCATCGAGCGGCAGCAGCGCCAGCACGCCACGCGTGCGCATGGGCGCGATCAGCGGCAGGTAGAAAATGGGCGACGCCGGCAAGGTATCCGTGCCCGTCCCCGCCGCCTGCGCATGGTCGAAGGCCCACTGCGCGATGCCGATATCGAGCGGTTCGCCGCCGTTCGTGGCCTGCAAGCTGCCCTCGTCATCGGGCAGCAGCAAGGTGGCGCGCGCGCGGAACGCCCGTTCGATGGCACTTTTCGTGATGTCGAAAATCTGCTCCGTCTGCAGCACGCCGGACAACTCGCGCGAGAATTCGTACAGGGCGCGGGCGCGCGCTTCGCGGTGCGAGGCCACGCGCGCCTGGAAGCGCAGGCCGGCCGTCAGGTGGCCCGTGATCAGTCCCACGGCCAGCATCACGCCAAACGTGATCACGTACTGAAAATCGCCCACAGCAAACGAGAAACGGGGCGGTACGAAGATGAAATCGAAGCAGGCCACGCCCACCAGGCTGGCCAGCGCCGCCGGCCCACGCCCCAGGCGCACGGCCACCAGCACCACCGTCAGCAAGGACAGCATGGCGATATTGGCCAGGTCCAGGTAAGGTTGCAATGGGACCGAGGCGAGGGCCGTGCCCAGGCTGGCGCCGCCGGCCAATATGTAACGCCAATGGCGCGACGGCCGGCGCGGCGTCTCCGCGTCGTCGCCGGCTGCGCGCCGCGGCGCCGCATCGGCTGGCGGCAAGCCCACCTCGATCAAATCGATATCGGGCGCCAGGCTGGCCATGCGCGCGGCCGGCGGCGCATGCCACAGGCGCGCCAGCGCGCCGGCGTGGCCACGCCCGACGATGACTTTAGAAATATTCGCGCTGCGCGCATATTCGACCACGGCGCCGGCGATGTCGGCGGATGGCACAATGGCGGTGCGCGCGCCCAGGTCCTGCGCCAGTTTCAGCGTTTTCAGGATGCGTTCGCGCTGGCTCGCCGGCAGGCGCTGCAAACGCGGCGTTTCCACGTACAGCGCGTGCCATTCCGCGTTCAGCTGACTGGCCAGGCGCGCCGTGCTGCGGATCACGTGCTCCCCCCCCGCGTGCGGTCCCACGCAGGCCAGCAGCGCGGCGCCCGTCTTCCACACGGGATTGATGGATTTCTCGACGCGGTAAGCTTGCACGTCGTCCTGCACCCGGTCCGCCGTGCGGCGCAAGGCCAGTTCGCGCAGGGCGATCAGGTTCCCCTTGCGGAAAAAATGCTGGGACGCCCGCTCGGCCTGCAGCGGCTGATACACCTTGCCCTGCTTCAGGCGGCGCAGCAGTTCATCGGCGGGGATATCGACCAGCACCACTTCATCGGCGCGGTCGAACACCGTGTCGGGCAAGGTCTCGGCCACGCGCACGCCCGTGATACCGCCTACCACATCGTTGAGGCTTTCCAGGTGCTGCACGTTGACGGTCGACAGCACGTCGATGCCGGCCGCCAGCAATTCCTCGACATCCTGCCAGCGCTTCGGATGGCGCGAACCGGCCACGTTCGAATGGGCCAGTTCATCCATCAGTATCAGCGCTGGCGCGCGCCGCAGCGCTTCGTCCAGGTCGAACTCGTACAAGGTCTTGCCCCGGTACTCGATGGCCTTCAGGGGCAGCACGGGCAAGCCGTCAAGCTGGGCAGCCGTATCCTGGCGCCCATGCGTCTCCACCACGCCCACCAGCAAATCCTGGCCGTCGGCCAGCAATTTGCGGGCGGCCGCCAGCATCGCGTAGGTCTTGCCGACGCCGGCCGAGGCGCCGAAATAAATGCGCAGCCGGCCGCGCGCGGCTTTCTTTTCCTGCGCCTGCACTTGCGCCAGCAGGGCATCAGGGTCGGGGCGTTGGCTGTCGTTGGGGAGCATGGGTATCTTTTAAGGTCAAAACCAGGGGCAAAACCGGCGGCTCTGCCCCTGCATCATCTTACTTCGCGGCCGCATCAAGCGCCAGATTCAGTTCCAGCACATTCACGCGCGGTTCGCCGAAAAAGCCGATATACGCGGTTTTCTGCACCTTGGCGATGGCGTTTTCCACCTGCGCCAGCGGCACGGCGCGCACGCGGGCCACGCGCGGCGCCTGGTACAGGGCCGCCGCCAGGCTGATTTCCGGGTCCAGGCCGCTGCTCGACGCCGTCACCAGGTCGACAGGGATCGGGTTGCGGTTGCCCGGATCGGCTGCCTGCAGGGCGGCGATGCGCGCCTTGACGGCGTCCACTAGGGCCGGGTTGCTCGGTCCCTGGTTGGAGCCGCCCGAACCGGCGCCGTTATTGGCCATCGGCGCGGTGGCCGATGGACGGCCCCAGAAATACTTGGGCGAGGTGAAGGACTGGCCGATCAGGGTCGAGCCGACGGGCTTGCCACCACGCTCGACGATGCTGCCGTTGACTTCATCGCTGAAGGCCAGCTGGCCGATGCCGGCCGTGGCAAACGGATAGACGACACCGCAGATCACGGTCAGCGCGGCAAACAAGACCAGGGCGGGACGTACGATAGTGCTCATGATGGTTCCTTTAAACTAAATTGAGTGCGGACAGCAGCATATCGATCAACTTGATGCCGATGAAGGGCAGGACGATGCCGCCCAAGCCGTAGATCAGCAGGTTGCGGCGCAACAGGCTGGCCGCGCCGATGGCCCGGTATTGCACGCCTTTCAACGCCAGTGGAATCAGCACGACGATGATCAGGGCATTGAAGATCACGGCCGACATGATGGCCGAGGCGGGGCTGGCCAAATGCATGATGTCGAGCGCCTTCAACTGCGGATAGGTGCCCACGAAGGCGGCCGGGATGATGGCGAAGTACTTGGCGATGTCGTTCGAAATCGAGAACGTCGTCAGCGAACCGCGCGTCATCAGCATCTGCTTGCCGATTTCAACGATTTCCAGCAGCTTGGTCGGGTTTGAGTCCAGGTCGACCATATTGCCCGCCTCCTTCGCCGCCTGCGTGCCCGAATTCATGGCCACGGCCACGTCGGCCTGCGCCAGCGCCGGTGCGTCGTTGGTGCCGTCGCCCGTCATCGCCACCAGACGGCCTTCGGACTGGTAGCTGCGAATCAGTTTCAGCTTGTCTTCCGGCGTCGCCTCGGCGAGGAAATCGTCCACGCCCGCTTCGGCGGCAATCGCGGCGGCCGTCAGCTTGTTGTCGCCCGTGATCATGACGGTCTTGATGCCCATGCGGCGCAATTCCGCGAAGCGCTCCTTGATGCCGCCCTTGACGATATCCTTCAGTTCCACGACACCCATGACCTTGCCATCGTCGACCACTACCAGCGGCGTGCTGCCGCGGCGCGCGATGTCGTCGACGGCGCGCGCCACCTCGGCCGGATACGGCTGGCCCAGCGCTTCCACGTACTTCTTCATGGAGTCGGCCGCGCCCTTGCGCAGCTGGCGCACCTGCTGCTCGCCAGGGATATCCACGCCGCTCATGCGCGTCTGTGCAGTGAATGGCACGAAGGTGGCGTGCAGGCTGGCCATCTCGCGTTCGCGGATGTTGAACTTCTGCTTGGCCAGCACGACGATGCTGCGACCTTCCGGCGTTTCATCGGCCAGCGAGGCCAGTTGCGCCGCATCGGCCAGCTGCTGCTCCGTCACGCCGGGCGCCGGCACGAAGCTGGAAGCCTGGCGGTTGCCCAGGGTGATGGTGCCCGTTTTGTCGAGCAGCAGCACGTCCACGTCGCCGGCCGCTTCCACGGCGCGGCCCGAGGTGGCGATCACATTGGCCTGCATCATGCGGCTCATGCCAGCCACGCCGATGGCGGACAGCAAACCGCCGATGGTGGTCGGAATCAGGCACACGAGCAGCGCGATGAGCACGGTGATCGTCACCGGCGTGCCAGTGCCGGCCGCCGCCACGGAAAACAGCGAGTACGGCAGCAAGGTCACGGTGACGATCAGGAACACGATCGACAGCGCCACGAGCAGGATCGTCAGGGCGATCTCGTTCGGCGTCTTCTGGCGCTTGGCGCCTTCGACCATGGCGATCATGCGGTCGATGAAGGCTTCGCCCGGGTTGACGGAGACGCGCACCAGCAGCCAATCCGACAGCACGCGCGTGCCGCCCGTGACGGCCGAAAAGTCGCCGCCCGATTCGCGGATCACCGGCGCCGATTCGCCCGTAATGGCGCTTTCGTCGACGGAGGCCACGCCGGCCGTCACTTCGCCGTCGGCGGGAATCACGTCACCCGCCTCGACCAGCACCGTCATGCCCTTGCGCAGGTCGGTGGCCGGCGTGGGCAGCCAGGACGTGCCGTATTTCGGCGTTTGCATTTTCTTTGCCATCACCGTTTGCTTGAGGGCGCGCAGCGAGGCCGCCTGGGCCTTGCTGCGGCCTTCGGCCAGCGCTTCGGCGAAGTTTGCGAACAGTACGGTAAACCACAGCCACACGGCGACGGCGACGATGAAGCCGAATGGCGCTTCACCCTGGCCATTCAGGGCCTGGATGGCCAGCAGGGTCGTGATGATGCTGCCGACATAGACGACGAACATCACGGGGCTGCGCCACTGCGTGCGGGGGTCGAGTTTTTTGAACGCATCGACGACGGCGGGGCCAATCAGTGCGGAATCGAACAAAGTCAGGCTTGTGCGTGACATGGTAGCCTCTTATTTGATGAAAAGTTGCAGGTGTTCGACGATCGGGCCCAGGGCCAGCGCGGGAACGTAATTCAATACGCCGACCAGCACGACAACGCCGATCAGCAGGCCGATGAACATGGGGCCGTGCGTGGGCATGGTGCCGGCATTGGCCGACAGGCGCTGCTTGGCCGCCAGCGAACCGGCCACCGCCAGCACGGGCACGATCACGCCGAAGCGGCCGAACCACATGGCAATCGCCAGCATCACGTTGTAGAACGGCGTGTTGGCGGACAGGCCGGCAAACGCGCTGCCGTTGTTGTTGGCCGCCGACGTGAAGGCATACAGTATCTCGGAGAAGCCGTGCGCGCCCGGATTGGCCACGCCGATCTTGCCCGGTTCGACCATCACGGCGATCGCCGTGCCCGTCAATACGAGGGCTGGCGTAATCAGGATGGCCAGCGACACCATCTTCATTTCATAGGCCTGGATTTTCTTGCCCAGGTATTCAGGCGTGCGGCCGATCATCAGGCCGGCGATGAAGACGGCCAGGATGGCGAACATCAGCATGCCGTACAGGCCCGTGCCCACGCCGCCGAAAATCACTTCGCCGAACTGCATCAGCAGCAGCGGAACCATGCCGCCCAGGGGCATGTAGGAGTCGTGCATGGAATTGACGGCACCGCACGATGCGGCCGTCGTCACCGCTGCGAACAGGGTCGAAGAGCTGATGCCGAAGCGCGTTTCCTTGCCTTCCATATTGCCGCCCGATTGCAGACTGCTGGCCTGCTGGTCCACGCCCAGGCCTTGCAAGGCGGGATTGGCTTGCTGCTCGGCGCTCATCACGCCAGCCGTCATGACGACGAAGATCAGGCTCATCGCGGCCAGCACGGCCCAGCCCTGGCGCAGGTCGCCCACCATGCGGCCGAATGTGAAGCACAGGCCGGCGGGAATGATGAAGATGGCCAGCATCTGCAGGAAGTTCGACAGCACGGTCGGATTTTCGTACGGGTGCGAGGAATTGGCATTGAAGAAGCCGCCGCCATTCGTGCCCAGCAGCTTGATCGATTCCTGCGACGCGACGGGGCCCATGGCGATCGTCTGCGTCGTCGCCACTTGCGCTTCCATCACGGGCTTGCCGGCCGCATCGAGCACGGGCTGGCCGTCGGCCGTCGTTTTCGGCGTTTCATACGCCACGTGGTCGAGCAGGGTCACTTCCTTGTAGGCGGAAAAATTCTGGATCATGCCTTCGCCCATGAAGACGACGGACAGGGCCAGGGACAGCGGCAGCAGGATGTACAGGGTCGAGCGCACAAGGTCGACCCAGAAATTGCCGATCGATTTGCCCGAGCGCGAGGCGAAGCCGCGCACCAGCGCGAAGATCACGGCGATGCCGGTGGCCGCCGAGAAGAAATTCTGGCAGGCCATGCCCAGCATCTGCGTCA
The DNA here is from genome assembly GCF_002002885.1 of Janthinobacterium sp. LM6. Classification (GTDB taxonomy): domain Bacteria; phylum Pseudomonadota; class Gammaproteobacteria; order Burkholderiales; family Burkholderiaceae_D; genus Janthinobacterium; species Janthinobacterium kumbetense. The sequence continues at coordinate 5,778,565 of NZ_CP019510.1, forward strand.
AATAGCTCATGGTCTGTTCGCCGCCGTAGCCCTGCCAGTTGGTGTTGGCGACGAAGCTGACGGTGGTATTGAACGAGGAATCGGGGCTGACGGCACCCAGGCCCTGGGGATTCAAAGGCAGGAAGCCCTGCAGGCGCTGCAGGCCGTAGACGAAGACGGCGCCCACGGTATTGAAGACGATCAGGGCGATGGCATAGCTTTTCCAGCCCATGGCCTTGTCGGCGGGAAGGCCGGACCAGCGGTACAGCAGATTTTCCAGCTTTTGCAGCCAGCCCAGGCCGCGCACGGGGCCATCGCCGGCCACCCTGGCCATGTACAGGCCCAGCGGATAGCCGGCGGCCAGCAGCACGGCCAGGAAGGCCACCAACAACAGTATCGATTGCGTCGTCATCACAGTTCCTCCGCCTTCAGCAGCGCCACCAGCAGGTACACGAGCAGGCCAGCCGACACGACGGCGCCCAGCACATAAAACGCGTTCATTTGACGCTCCCTAATTTGTCGCAGGCGACGGCAAAGCCGGCCGCCACGACGAAAAACACGGCAATCAAGCCGAGATACACGAGATCCATTCCCACCCTCATTCAGGTTTGTTTTGATAGTGAGCAGATTAGCCAAAAGGGTCTAAAAAATTCGTAAAGACTGGGGAGGTGCTTGTAAACAAGATGTAAAAACGGGGGCTTTACCGCATAAAATCCTTCACAATGGGCGCCAAACCACGCGCGCGGCGCACTGTTGTTGCCTTGGAGTAGCGCTATTGCTCGCCGGACAAGATAGAATGCGCGAGCGTCCGCACAAGGACGCCAAGCCTGCCGCACTGCCCTCCCCCAGTGACGCTGGACGGGATATACTGTATATTCATACAGTTATCGCCGCCGCTGTCATTGCGCCCCGCAGTGCCCTGGCCTGGCGTTCCAACCACTGTCTTTACTTAGCTTGAACACGTATGGCCACTAAAAAACCAGCATCCGACTACAGCGAATCATCCATCCGTGTCCTGAAAGGACTGGAACCCGTCAAGCAGCGCCCGGGGATGTACACCCGCACTGAAAATCCGCTGCACATCATTCAGGAAGTGATCGACAATGCCTCCGACGAGGCGCTGGGCGGTCATTGCACGCATATCGCCGTGACGCAAAACACGGATGGCAGCATCACCGTCGAAGACAATGGCCGCGGCATTCCCGTCGGCCTGCACCCGGAAGAAGGCGTGCCGACGGTGGAAATCGTGTTTACACGGCTGCACGCGGGCGGCAAGTTCGACAAGGGTTCGGGCGGCGCCTACGCGTTCTCGGGCGGCTTGCACGGCGTCGGCGTATCCGTCACCAATGCGCTGTCGACGCGCCTGGAAATCACCGTCTGGCGCAAGGAAAGCGATGGCAACGGCTTGCACCACATGGTGTTTGCCAACGGCGACGTGATCGAGCCCCTGAGTTCCCGCCCCGCCCCGCGCGACGGGAAAAAATCCGGCACGCGCGTCACGGCCTGGCCCGATGCAAAATACTTTGACTCGCCGAACATCTCGCAAACGGAGCTGCAACGCCTGCTGCGCTCGAAAGCCGTGCTGCTGCCGGGCGTGACCGTCACGCTCACCAACGCGAAGACGGGCGACACGCAGACCTGGCAGTACGCGGAAGGCTTGCGCGGCTACCTGACCGAAACGCTGGCGCAGGTATCGAATGGCGAAACCCTGATTCCCCTGTTCGAAGGCGCGCAATACGCGGGCCCGGACTCGGAAGGCTTTGCCGAAGGCGAAGGCGCGGCCTGGGTGGTGGCGTGGACGGAAGAGGGCGCCATCGTGCGCGAATCGTATGTCAACCTGATCCCCACCTCGAATGGAGGCACGCACGAATCGGGCTTGCGCGACGGCCTGTTCGGCGCCGTGAAAAACTTCGTCGAAATGCACTCGCTGCTGCCGAAGGGCGTGAAACTTCTGCCGGAAGACGTGTTCGCGCGCGCCTCGTTCGTGCTGTCGGCCAAGGTGCTGGACCCGCAATTTCAGGGCCAGATCAAGGAACGCCTGAACTCGCGCGACGCCGTGCGCCTCGTCTCGACCTTCACCAAGCCGCCGCTGGAACTGTGGCTGAACCAGCACGTCGATTACGGCAAGAAGCTGGCCGAGCTCGTGATCAAGCAGGCGCAGTCGCGCCAGCGCTCGCTGCAAAAAGTGGAAAAGAAAAAATCCTCGGGCGTCGCAGTCCTTCCCGGCAAGCTGACCGACTGCGAATCGTCGGACATCACGCGCAATGAACTGTTCCTCGTCGAGGGTGACTCGGCGGGCGGTTCGGCCAAGATGGGCCGCGACAAGGAATTCCAGGCGATTCTGCCCCTGCGCGGCAAGGTCTTGAATTCGTGGGAAACGGACCGCGACCGCCTGTTCGCCAATAACGAGATCCACGACATCGCCGTGGCCATCGGCGTCGATCCGCACAGCGTGGGCGACTCGCCCGACCTGTCCGGCCTGCGCTACGGCAAGATCTGCATCCTGTCGGATGCAGACGTGGACGGCTCGCACATCCAGGTACTGCTGCTGACGCTCTTCTTCAAGCACTTTCCGGCGCTGATCAACAAGGGCCATATCTGCATCGCCCGTCCGCCGTTGTACCGCGTGGATGCGCCCGCGCGCGGCAAGAAGCCGATGCAGAAAATCTACGCGCTCGACGACGGCGAACTACTCGCCATCGAGGACAAGCTGCGCAAGGAAGGCGTGAAACAGGGCGCCTGGTCGATCTCGCGCTTCAAGGGCCTGGGCGAGATGAACGCCGAGCAGCTGTGGGAAACGACGATGAACCCGGACACGCGCCGCCTGCTGCCCGTCACGCTCGGTGAAGTAGACCACATGGCCTCTGCCTCCCGCTTCAATATGTTGATGGGCAAGGGCGAAGCGGCCGGACGCCGCGCCTGGATCGAAGAACACGGCAATGAGGCGGAGGCGGATATCTGATGATCATCGGCATCGACCTGGGCACCACCAACAGCCTGGTCGCCATTTGGCGCGACGGCAAGGCTTCCATCATCCCGAATGCGCTCGGTGAACACCTGACGCCGTCGTGCGTGAGCATCGATGACGACGGCACCGTGCTGGTGGGCCGCGCCGCGCGCGAGCGCCTGCAGACGCACCCGCAGCTGACGGCGGCCGTCTTCAAACGCTACATGGGCAGCGAAAAGAAGATCACCCTCGGCACGCAGCAATTCCGCCCGGAAGAACTGTCGTCGATGGTGCTGCGCGCGCTGAAGGAAGATGCCGAAGCCTTTTTGGGGCACAAGGTCGAGGAAGCCATCATTACGGTGCCCGCGTATTTCAGCGATGCGCAGCGCAAGGCCACGCGCATCGCGGGACAACTGGCGGGCTTGCGCGTGGAGCGGCTGCTGAACGAGCCGACGGCCGCCGCGCTGGCCTACGGCATCCGCGACAAGGAACAGGAAAGCAAATTCCTCGTCTTCGACCTGGGCGGCGGCACGTTTGACGTGTCGATCCTGGAACTGTTCGAAGGCGTGATGGAAGTGCGCGCCTCGGCCGGCGACAATTTTCTGGGCGGCGAAGACTTCGTCACCGTGCTGGTCGACGCCTTTTTGGAAGGCAGCGGCTTGCGCGATGCGGCCGGCAGCCGCCTGTTCGACCCGCGCCAGCAGCAGCTGCTGCGCGATGAGGCAGAGCGCGTCAAGCGCTTGCTGTCGGAGCAGCCGTCCGTGCGCATGGCCACACGCTACCAGGACAAGGAATACAGCTGGGAGATCGGCGAAGACAAACTGGCGCAATTGTGCGAGCCCCTGCTGGCGCGCTTGCGCCTGCCCGTGGAGCGGGCGCTGCGCGACGCCACCATCCGCGCCGCGGAATTGAATGAAGTGGTGCTGGCCGGCGGCGCCACGCGCATGCCGCTGGTGCGTAAACTCGTCTCGCGCATGTTCGGCCGCTTCCCCGCCATCCACCTGGATCCGGACGAAGCCGTGGCGCTGGGAGCCGCCGTGCAGGCGGGCCTGAAGATGCGCGACTCTGCCCTCGATGAAGTGGTGATGACGGACGTGGCGCCGTACTCGCTGGGCATTTCGATTTCGCGCCAGGTCGGCGCGAACCAATATGAAGGCGGGCATTACCTGCCCATCATCGAGCGTAACTCCGTGGTGCCCGTCTCCCGCACGGAAAACATCACCACCATCTACGACAACCAGAAGGAAATCAACGTGGCGATCTTCCAGGGCGAGTCGCGCCTGGTGGCCGACAACGTCTTCCTCGGCAAGATCAGCTTCCCGATACCCGCAAAAAAGGCGGGCGAGATCGGAATCGACGTGCGCTTCACCTACGACGTCAGCGGCGTGCTGGAAGCGGAAGTGACGGTGCTGGCCACGCAGGAAAAGCACAAGATGGTCATCAGCGACAATGCGGGCGTGATGACGCCGGAACAGATCGAGCAGCGCTTTGCGGAACTGGCCGACCTGAAGATCCACCCCCGCGAGCAGATAGAAAACCGCACCCTGGTCACGCGCGCCGACCGCCTGTATGAACAGTCGCTGGGCGACGTGCGCCAATACCTGGCGGCGCACACGGCCAATTTCCAGGCCGCGCTGGAAACGCAGGACCCGAACACCATCCGCAAGGCGCGCCAGGCATTGGATGAGGTGCTGCGCCAGGTCGAGAGCGAGAGCTTTTTGTAGATGGACGGCGGCATGCACAACGGGCAGCGCAGCCTGTGGGATATCCTGGGCACGGAGCCGACCGGCGACGAGCGCGCCCTCAAGCGCGCGTATGCGAAGCGCCTGAAGGTGACGCGTCCCGAAGACGATCCGGCCGCCTTCCAGGAGCTGCGTGAAGCGTATGAATACGCGCTGCGCCATGCATCCCATTTTGCCGGGGAACTGTCGGAAGCGGAATCGGCCGGGGCCGAGGCGGAAGCCCTGGAAACGCCAGAAGCGCCACCCATGGAACCGGCCGACCTGTGGGGCGTCATCGACGAGGCGGCGCAGGAAGCGCCTGCGGAACTGTGGGGCATCATTGCCCAGGAACCGGCTCCGCCCCCGGAACAATGGGGCGTGGTCGCCATCGACCCGGCGCAGGAAGCGGCCAGCCTTTGGCAAGGCTGCCAGGCGCTGGCGCGGCACGCGGATGCCGGCGAGGTGCTGACCCGCGTGCTGCAAGACGACACCATGCTTAACCTCGACGTGCGCGAGGAATTCGAGCTGTGCGCGCTGCGCTATTGCGCCAGCGCCGGCTACGACCTGTCGCTGCGCCAGGCCCTGTTCGAGCTGCTGGGCTGGGACCACGATTTTTCCTACCTGGCGCGCAGCCATGCGGATCTGGTGCGCAGCGCCGTGCAGCGCTACCGGGCGGACCGCTCGTTCGCCCATTTCAGCGACAACCGCGACAGCTATCCGGGCCTGGACTGCATCATGTCGCAGCAGTCGCCATCGGCCTACGCGCGCCAGCTGTTCGACCAAAAATTCACGCTGCAGCTGCGCGAGCTGCTGCATACGATACGCTGGCAGCACGGCGAGATGCTGGCCTACAAACTCGATACGGACCTGTTCGAGCAGTGGGAACACGCCGTTCATGCAAAGCGCTACTTCAAGCAGACGGCGCTGGCCTCGGGGGGCCTGGGTTTCATGCTGCACTTCATGCTCGCGGGCGTGCTCGATGCGGCCGGTTTCAAGCTCGGCGACACGGCTGCCTATGCCAGCCTGCTAGGCTTCCAGGCATTCGCCTTTGGCCTGCTGGCCATGCATGCCTTGCGCTGGCCGGCGCCGCTGTTCACGCAGCTAGATACACTCCAGGAAGCGCTGCAGGAACGCCTGCCCACGCTGTGGCAGCGGCCCGGCTTGCGACAGCTGGGCTGGATCGCGCCCTATCTCGTGCTGGCCTTGCTGCTGTTCCTGCCCGAACGCGGCGAGACCGTGCGCCTCGTCACCGCGGCCGGTTTGTGCGCGTCGGCCCTGCTCGCGTATGCGCTGAACCGCCAGCTGCTGCATGGCATGCTGCTGTTCCTGTGTCTGGGCCTGTCGCTGTTCGCCGCCATGTTCATGAGTGGCAAAGGCCCTGCGGCGCTGGCCATCGGCGAAGCCATGCCATTGATGTTTTGCCTGGCGGCGCTGGCCCTGCGCAGCGCCACCGGCCTGTATGGCGATTGCGGCTGGCCGGAGGCGCTCTTGCCCCGCCTGCGCGCGGCATGGCTGGTCGGCTGCGCGGGCTTGCTGCTGCAACTGTACTTGCAACTGCTGCCGGCCGCCTTCGTCGGCGCCGCGCTATATGTCTGGTCGTGCGCCGGCTTGCTGTTTTCCCCCAGCGATTTCAAATGGAAGACGATCTGGCCGGTGGTGCTGGTGCCGTCCATCGCCACTTTCGTGCTGGCAGGCCAAGCCCCGGCCATCCGCGCCATGCAGATGATGCACAACAGCGTGGAGCTGGCCCTGGCCGTGCTGTATTTCACCATGTGCTACATCTACAAGACCTACGGCAAATCCTTCTCCAAATCCGGGCTGTCATAATCAGCTCCAAGAATTCAACCGCAACCACTTCACACCGAAACAAGCGCCATGTCCACACAAACCAATTTATTTGACGATGCCCAGCCTGAGCCGATCGAGCCGGATGAACCGGTATTCGACGGCGAAGCGCTGACCCTCTCCACCTTTGCCGAGCGCGCCTATCTCGATTACGCCATCTCCGTCGTCAAGGGCCGCGCCCTGCCCGACGTGTGCGACGGCCAGAAACCCGTGCAGCGCCGCATCCTGTATGCGATGAATGAGCTGGGCTTGAATTCCACGGCGAAGCCGCGCAAATCGGCGGCCGTGGTCGGCGACGTGCTGGGTAAACTGCATCCGCATGGCGACCAGTCCGTGTACGACGCGCTGGTGCGCATGGCGCAGGACTTTTCCTTGCGCTACCCGCTGATCGATGGCCAGGGCAACTTCGGCTCGCGCGATGGCGATGGCGCCGCGGCCATGCGTTACACGGAAGCGCGCCTGACGCCGATCGCCAAGCTGCTGATGGATGAAATCGGCATGGGCACCGTGGACTTCCAGCCCAACTACGACGGCTCGACGGAAGAACCGAAGCTGCTGCCGGCCCGCCTGCCGATGGTGCTGCTCAATGGCGCTTCCGGCATCGCCGTGGGCCTGGCGACGGAAATCCCGTCGCACAACCTGGCGGAAGTGGCAAAAGCGGCTGTTGCCATGATCCGCGATCCGAAGATGACGCACGCCGAACTGATGGCCATCATTCCTGGCCCGGACTTCCCCGGCGGCGGCCAGATCATCACGCCGCCGTCGCAAATTCAGGACATGTACGCGAGCGGCCGTGGCAGCATGAAAGTGCGCGCGCGCTGGAAGATCGAAGAACTGGCGCGCGGCCAGTGGCAAGCCGTCGTGACGGAACTGCCGCCGGGTACCTCGTCGCAAAAGGTACTGGAAGAAATCGAGGAACTGACGAATCCGAAGATCAAGCTGGGCAAGAAGGCGCTGTCGCCGGACCAGGTGGCCCTGAAGGCGCTGATCCTCAATTCGCTCGACACCATCCGCGACGAATCGGGCCGTGCCGCGCCCGTGCGCCTCGTGTTCGAGCCGAAATCGAAGAACCAGGACCAGACGGAATTCATGCTGATGCTGCTGGCGCACACCTCGCTGGAATCATCGACCTCGATCAACCTGGTGATGATCGGCGGCGATGGCCGTCCGCGCCAGAAGGGCCTGGGCGACATCCTGCGCGAGTGGATCGACTTCCGCTTCGAGACCGTCACGCGCCGCACCGGCTACAAACTGGGCAAGGTCAAGGACCGCATCCATATCCTGGAAGGACGCGAAGCGATCCTGCTCAATATCGACAAGGTAATCCAGATCATCCGCAATTCGGATGAACCGAAGGCGGCCCTGATCGAGGCGTTCAAGCTATCCGAACGCCAGGCCGACGACATCCTGGAAATCCGCTTGCGCCAGCTGGCGCGCCTGGAAACGATCAAGATCCAGCAGGAACTGGCCGAGCTGCGCAAGGAAGAAAAGTCGCTGCAAGACCTGCTCGACAACCCGGGCTCGATGAAGCGCGCCATCATCCGCGAGATCGAGGCCGACGCCAAGCAGTTTGGCGACGCGCGCCGCACCCTGATCGAGGAAGCGCAGAAAGCCGTGGCCGAACAGAAGGTCGTCGATGAACCCGTCACCGTCATCATTTCGGAAAAAGGCTGGGTGCGCGCACGCACCGGTATCGGCCACGATGCGGCGCAATTCACCTTCAAGGCGGGCGACAGCCTGCATGGCGCCTTCGAGTGCCGCACGGTCGATACCCTGCTGGGCTTTGGCAACAACGGCAAGATTTACTCGGTTCCCGTCTCGGCGCTGCCCAACGCGCGCGGCGACGGCGTGCCGATCACGACCTTGTGCGACCTGAGCGGCGGCACTCCCGGCAACGCCGTGCGCATCCTCCATTACTTTGCGGGCAATGGCGCCACCAATTTACTGCTGGCGTCGAGCGCCGGCTACGGCTTCATCGCCAAGGCAGGCGACATGACGAGCCGTCTGAAAGGCGGCAAGGCCTTCATCACCCTGGACGATGGCGACGTGCCTCTGGCGCCCAAAGTCATTCCCGAGGCGGCCAGCGCCCTGGCCTGCCTGACGGAAGGCGCGCGCCTGCTCGTGTTCGGCCTCGATGAAATGAAAACCCTGTCCAAAGGCGGCACGGGCGTCAAGCTGATCGACCTCGATGCCAAGGACAAGCTGCTGGCCGTGCAGCCAATCACCCAGCGCGGCGTGGTGGTCTCGGGCATCGGCCGAGCATCGAGACCGCAGGATGCGTCGCTGGGCGCCACGGCCCTGGCCGAGCACTTCGGCAAGCGCGCGAAGAAGGGCAAGGCGCTGGCGGCCAAGCTGAAACCGGTCTCCATGGCGGCCATCGGCTGATCGCCATCCGGTCATACGAAAAGACAGGTTCGCCTGTCTTTTTTTTCGCCCATCACCTCGCAGCGGCGCAGGAAAAAATATTTCACAGATAATTTGACAGATATGTCCCGCGTTACCGTTATCCCTGCAGGCATGCCACCGGCATGCCGCACACGGACAGGAGAACAAGGATGACAAACAACGTTTCATGCAGGCTGCCATGCAGCGCCTGACCCCGGCCGAACGGCGGGTGGCGGCCATGGCGGCCGAAGGATTGCCGTATAAAAGCATCGCCAGGGAACTGGGCAAGTCGCCGGCCACCGTGCGCAACCAGCTGCATGCGATTTACCAGAAGCTGGGCGTGGACAACCGCACGGCGCTCGCCTGCAAACTGCGCGACACGCCTTAACGTCGCGACAAGCGCAGCACATCGGGCGTCGCTTCAACGATGTCGATCACCTCCTGCGCCCCGCTAACATCGCCCAGCGCATAACGGCCCATTCCCAGGGGCAGCAACCGGGTCACGGGGCCGGCGCGGGGCCGGTCATCGGGGCCGGGCGCCATGGACGTCAAGGTCGCCTCCCCTGGCGCCATGGCGCCGGCGGGCGCGCCGAACTCCAGCACCTTGCGGCCCTTGCGGCTGGGAGGAAAGGCGAAGGTGGCCGTGGGCCGGTACACCTCGATACCATCCGCATCCTCCTCGAAGGAATGCGTCCAGCTACCGCTGGGCAAAGCCATCGTCATGCCGTGCATGCCGCCTCCCGTTTAACAGATTGTCATCAGAAACACGATACCACGCCGCCCAGGCTTTCATAGCCGCTCACGGAAGGCGACCAGGCCGTGCCATTCCACGCCTTGTGGAACAGGGCGCCATTCGTGCCCGTGACAAACACGTCGAGGCGGTTCGGCGCCCATGCCGTGGCGCGCGGACGCGAGGTGCAGATGCCGCCCAGGTTTTCAAACCCCGTCACGGAAGGCGACCAGGCAGATCCATTCCACGCCTTGTGATACAGGGCGCTGTCCGTGCCGATGACAAAGACATCGAGCCGGTTGGGCGCCCACGACACGGCTTCCACTTCGCCCACGCAGATGCCGCCCAGGCGCTCGAAGCCGTCGTTGGAAGGGCCCCATTTCGCGCCATCCCACCACTTGTGGTACAGCGCGCCATCGGTGCCCGTCACAAAAACGTCGAGACGGTTCGCCCCCCACGCCACCGCCTTCGGCGACGAGGTGCAGATACCGCCCAAGCGCTCATAGCCCGTCAGCGACGGCCCCCAGGCCGTGCCGTTCCACCACTTGTGGTACAAGGCCCGGTCCGTGCCGATGACGAAGACATCGAGGCGGTTCGGTCCCCAGGCCACGGCTTCCGGCTGGCCCAGACAGATGCCGCCCATGGCTTCGTAACCCGTCAGCGACGGCCCCCAGGCCGCGCCATTCCACCACTTGTGGTACAGCGCCCGGTCCGTGCCGACGACAAACACGTCGAGGCGGTTCGGACCCCAGGCCACGGCGCGCGGGTCGCCCACGCACAAGCCGCCCATCGCCTCATAGCCGGTCAGGGACGGTCCCCAGGCCGTGCCGTTCCACCATTTGTGAAACAAGCCGCTGTCGGTGCCCGTGACAAACACGTCGAGCCGGTTCGGCGCCCACGACACCACCTGCGGCGCACTGGTGCAGATGCCGCCCTGGCCTTCATAGCCGGTGACGGACGGCGCCCAGGCCGTGCCATTCCAGGCCTTGTGGTAGAGCGCGCGGTCCGTGCCGAGCACGAACACGTCGAGGCGGGTCGCGCCCCAGGCCACGACGGGAGAAGAGCTCTGGCGCGGCGTGGCGCCTGCGCCTGTGCCGCCCGTGCCGATGCTGGCGCGCGGGCCATCGAGACAGGCCTGCATGCGCGCCACCTGGCCCGCCGTAAACATGAACATGGCGGGATCGTCGACGTAATCCATGTAGTTCATGAACATGTCGCCATTCGGCCCGTTGCTGCAGGAAACGTGGGGGAACGAAGGCTGGCCCGTGTTCGGCCCGCCCTGGTTCGGCGTATCGGCCACGTTGTCCGTGCCCGAGCACCCAGTGCCGTCGTCGCCCCAGATATGATTCAGGTTCAGCCAATGGCCGATTTCATGCGTGGCCGTGCGCCCCAGGTGGAACGGCGGCGCGGCCGTGCCCGTCGTGCCGAAGGCCGATTGCAGGATCACCACGCCGTCAGTGGCGGCCGGGCCGCCGGGGAACTGCGCGTAGCCCAGCAAACCGCCACCGAGCTGGCACACCCAGATATTCAGGTAGCTGTCGGCCGGCCAGGCATCCATGCCGCCCGTTGCCTGCGACTTGACGGCATCGTCCGCGCCAAACGAGGCGACCGTCGTCTGGCGCCGCTCGATGCCGCTGGTGGCCGCGCCATGCGGATCGGTCGTGGCCAGCGCAAACTCGACGCGCGCATCGGCCGTCAGCGGCAAAAATGGCGCCGGCGTGCTGTTCACATCCGGGTTGACGCGCCGGAAATCGCGATTGAGGACATCGATCTGGCTGGCGATCTGCGCATCCGAAATATTCTGCGCGGCCGTATTCCACACCACGTGCACCACCACTGGTATCTGCGTCACGCCGGAACGTCCGGCAATGCTGCTGTCACCCTCGTAGAGTCCGGCCAGATTTTCAATATCGGCGCGCACATTCGCATAGGATGGATCTTCGGTCAGCAAGCGGCGATGCACGTCCATCGTGGCGCAGGTGCGCGTCTGCGGCGTACCGCCACCCTGCCCTCCGCCTCCGCCATTGCCACCGCCACCATCGCCGCCCATGCCGCCGCCACCGATCTGCATGCAGCTGGTGCCCGCCATGCCTTGCGGCGCCTGCTGCATGCCGCCACCCGGCATGGCGCCGGCATCCGCGGCGGCAGCGCCCTGGGCGAGCGCCGCCTGGTCCGCGTACGACACGCCCAGGCGCGGCCCCGGCATGGCGTCACCGCCCACCGCATCAGCATCGGCCTGCATGTTGCCCTCGACCGGCATCGCCTGCATGGCGGACATGGCTGGCGCACCTTCAGCCGAACCGGTAGCCGGTGATTTTTTCGTTTTAGCGGTGTTCATGGTGTCTCCCTTCGTCTGTTTGCCAGATCACTATGGCACGGCGAAAAGAGGAGCATTTGCGCCAGATCAAGACTGGCAAGCGGTGCCAAGGAAAAGTGGCAGACGAAAAAAAAGACAGCCGAAGCTGTCTTTTGGGTTTGCAGGCCGAGGCCCGCAAACAGGGCATTACTTGGCGGCGGCGGCCTTGACTTCAGCGTCGGCCTTGGCCTTCACTTCTTCCGTCTTGGTGGCGGCGATGGCCTTGTCGGCGTTCGCTTCCACTTTTTCCTTGGCGACCTTGGCATCCGCTTTCACGGCGGTTTTGCCCGCTTTCGCATCGGCCTTGGCGGCAGCCTTGTCAGCCTTGGCTTGCGCCTTCATCTTGTCTTCCGGATCGGCATCGACCACTTTATCGTGAGCCTTGGCCTTGGTTTTGTTCGCCTTGTGCTGGGCGTCGGCTTTCTTTTCGTCGGCCTTCATTTCTGCCTTGGCGACATTGGCGTCAGCCTTCGCATCGACTTTGGCTTCCTTGTTGGCAGCCTTGTTGATGTCATGCTGCGCAGACGCCTGGGCGCTGGCAACGGCTGGGGTAACTGGCGACGTTTGCGCGATGGCAGCGGTAGCAAACAGGGTGGCGATCAGGGCGGCGAGTAATTTGTTCATGATGAGACCTTTCAATATGGTTTAATTTTATTCTTACTAAAGGCGGGCAAAATGTTCAAAATTTGCCAGGCATCGCGCTGTTTCTTGATGTAGCGCAATGGCATGACTTCATAGTAAAGATAACGGGCAAACCACACAGTGCGTTAGCGCACTCAACGGAAAATATATGCATTTCGGCAAACTTCCCATCGAGCGCTGCCGTACGCTGCAGGACTCACACGCTGACGGCCAGGGCCGCGTGGCGCGCCGCCACCCACTCCTCGTTGGCCGGCTCCACGCCCACCACGATGCGGCTGGCATCGCTGGAAATGCGGCTGGCATTGCGCGCATTGGCCTGCGCGTCGAGCACGGGACCAATAAAACCCAGCTCGGCGCAGATGCGCTGGCGCAGCTCGGCGCTGTGCTCCCCGATACCGGCCGTAAACACCAGCATGTCCAGCCCCCCCAGCACGGCCGTCAGGGCGCCGATCTCGCGCACGATGCGGCGGATATATAAAGCCAGCGCGGCGCGGATGCGTTCGCCCGTCGCATCCTTCCGGTCCTGCTGCGCCAGCAAGACCGGCGGGTCGGCCGACACGCCCGACACGCCCAGCAAGCCCGATTCGTGGTACAGCACGTGCGCCACCTTTTCCAGCGACAGTTTTTCGATTTCCATCAAATAGATCACGGCGCCAGGATCGAGCGAACCGCAGCGCGTGCCCATCATCAGGCCGTCGAGCGCGGAAAATCCCATGGTGGTGGCCACGCTGTGCAAATTATTCATGGCGCACAGGCTGGCGCCGCTGCCCAGGTGCGCCACGATGACCTTGCCGCGCGCGACAGCGCCGAAACGCTGCTCCAGCACCAGCGACTGGTATTCGTACGACAGGCCGTGGAAGCCATAGCGGCGCAAGCCCCGCTCCCACGCATCGTACGGCAGTGCCAGCATCTGCTCGACCTGCGGCACCGTGTGGTGGAAGGCCGTGTCGAAGCACGCCACCTGGGCGATGTCGGGCCGCGATGTGAGCAGCACTTCGATCGCCTCAAGGGCGAACGGCTGGTGCAGGGGCGCCAGCGGGACGAAGCTTTTCAGGTCGGCCAATACGGTGAAATCGATGCGCACGGGGGCGAAATACTTGCTGCCGCCATGCACCACGCGGTGCGCCACGGCGCGCAGCGGACGCCCGTCCAGCTGCGCGACCACTTGCGCGCGGATGTATTCGAGGGCCGCGTGATGCGGCTGCTCCGGGTCCAGCTGCAAGGCGACTGCCGGCAGTCCGCCGGCGCGGTACGTGGCGTTTTCGCGGCCGATGCCTTCGACCTTGCCGCTCCATTGCGCCTGCTGCGGCAGCACGCCGCCCGCTTGCTCGAACAGGGCGAACTTGATGCTCGACGAGCCGCAATTGAGCACCAGGATCAGGGTGCCATCGGCATGGATGATTGGTGCGTTCATGGCGGCGTGCTCCGGTAATGGTTGGCCAGCATCACGGCGATGGCGCACGAAGCGATGCGGCTGGCGCGCGAATCGGCGCGGCTGGTGAGGATGACGGGGATCTTCGCGCCCAGCACGATGCCGGCGCTGTCCGCGTCGCCCATGTATTCGAGCTGCTTGGCCAGCATGTTTCCGCTTTCCAGGTCGGGCACCAGCAAGATATCGGCGCGGCCCGCCACCTCGGAGACGATGCCCTTGACGGTGGCGGCGGCGATCGAGACGGCGTTATCAAAAGCCAGCGGGCCGTCGAGGATCGCGCCCGTGATCTGCCCGCGGTCGGCCATCTTGCACAGGGCGGCCGCGTCCAGGGTGGCCGGCATGTCCGCGTTCACCGTTTCCACGGCGGCCAGGATGGCCACGCGCGGGCAGGCCACGCCGATCACGTGCGCCAGGTCGATGGCGTTGCGCACGATATCGGCCTTCATGGCCAGGTTCGGCGCGATATTGATGGCCGCGTCCGTGATGATGAAAGGACGCGGATACGCGGGTGTCTGCATCAGGAAGCAGTGGCTGATGCGGCGCTTGGTGCGCAGTCCGGCGCTGGCGGCCAGCACGGCCGACATCAATTCATCCGTGTGCAGGCTGCCTTTCATCAAGGCTTCCACTTCGCCCTTGCCCGCCAGTTCGGCGCCGCGTGCAGCTGCCGCATGGCTATGCTCGACGTCCTCGATGGCGATGCCGGCCAAGCTCAGGCCCGCTTCGGCCGCCACCGCTTCCAGGCGCGCGCGCGGCGCCACCAGCACGGGCGTGATCAGGCCTGCCGCATGCGCGTCGAGCGCGCCCGACAGGCTCAGTTCATCGCAAGGGTGGATCACGGCCACCCTGATCGGCCCCAGGGTGCGCGCGTGTTCCAGCAGGCGCCGCGTGCCGTCGCCGTTATGCAGGCGTACCTCGGGCAGGGTGGCGCGCTGGCGTTCGATCTGCTCGGCCGGCGCGATCACCTGCGCCTCGCCGTCGAGCACCACGGCGCCATGCTGGTTGACGCAGCGGCACGCCAGAGTCACGTGGCGGCTGCGCGGATCGAGCGCCGTGACGGTGACGCTGATGGCCAGCGTATCGCCCACGCGCACGGGCTGCAAAAAGCGCAGGGTCTGGCCCGTGTAGACTGTGCCGGCGCCGGGCAGGCGCGTGCCCAGCACGGCGGAAATGAGGGCCGCGCCCCACATGCCGTGGGCGATCACGCCCTGGTAGCGGCTGGCGGCGGCAAATTCGGCATCGAGGTGCTGCGGGTTGTCATCGCCCGACATCACCGCGAACAGGGCGATATCGTCCATGCTCAGGGTGCGCGTGATGCTGGCGCTGTCGCCGATGGCGATCTGGTCGAAGGTGCGGTTACGTACGATATTCAAGTCATCGTCTTGGGTAGTAGTCATCGTGATCTTCTATACAGGGGTAATGTGTTTGGCCGGCTTGGCTTTTGGCCCGGCAGGGGATGAGCGCGCGTCCGACGGCAACGCCTTCGCTTGCGCCTTGATCGCGCGCTCGAAGACGCCCTGCATCTGCTGCAGACTCGCTTCCTCGTCCGGCGTTGGCGCTTCGGGCACTTGCAGCACTTGCTGCAGCCATTCGGACAGCGCGCCGATGTCGTCCGGGCTGGCACGCGACAGCAGGATCGGCAAGGCGGCGATGGCGGCATCGAAATCATGCAGCATCAAGCGCGCCTGCTGGCGCACGATGCCGCGAAATTCCTCCATGTTGACATCCTGCCGGTACTGCGGCTTGATCAATTTCAGGGCCAGGTTGACCCTGCGCTCGTCGGCGATCATGCGGAAGCGGTAGATGTAGAACAGCGCGCGCACGGCCGCTTCCACCAGCCCGCCACGCTGCATGTCTTCGTCCATCTTGCGCGTTTCGCAGCGCACGTACTCGCAATGCTCGGGCGAGATGCCGGGATGCGGGCGCGGCGGCGTCGTGTCGCCAAGGGCTTGTCCCGTCAGCGCCTGCACCAGCGGTGAACCGTACACCAGGTCGAAGGTGGTTTCCTGCACCGTATCGCGCCAGTCGCGCCAGCTGTTCAAGCCGGCCGTGATGGCGCCGGAGAAGGCCTCCTGCATGGCCAGCAGCGGATTGTCGGGTGCCACCGGCTGACGCTGGGCGCGTACCTTTTCCGCCTCCTTGGCCACCAGCCTGGCCAGCGGATTGTGATCGGTCCAGCGCTCGTACGACACACGCAGCGGATGCGCGAGCTGCAGGAAGCGCGCCGTCTGCGGCGTGACCATGGCGCGCACCCACGGCTGCGCAAACGTGCGATACAGGGCCAGGTTCACTTCGGACACGCGCGCGGCAGCGGCGAACTTGCGGTCGTTTTCCACGCTTGGCTGCACGATGGCGCGCACGTCGTCGATGCCGCGGTGTTCGACCTGCAGCACATAATCGCCGCTGGCCAGGTCCGCGTTCGGCGTGTCGGGCGTCTTGTCGACGATCCTCGCTTCGTAGATGCCGGCTGGCAGCAGGTTGATCAGGTCGATATTGCTGGCGAATTTCTGGTGTTCCTTGTGCCCCACCTTGGCCGAGACGAAGATACCCAGGTGGCCGATGCTGTCATGCACGGCATACACGATGGTCTGGTCGTGCATCAGCACATCCTTGTCGTCGCGGTACAGGTCCGTGATCCAGCCCAGCGCCTGCGGCGGCGGCGTGATGTTGTCGCCGTTCGAGCAGAACACGACGATGGGCGAACGGATATTGCGCAAGTCCAGGCGCACGCCGTCGGAGGTAATCAATTCCGCCGTGGCCAGACGGTTGCCGATGAACAGATTATCGACGATGTACTGCATCTCGACGTCGTTGAGGAAGACATGGCCGCCCCAGTATTTTTCAAATTCCAGGTAGCGTGGCGCTTCCGTATCGATGTTCGCATACAGGTTGTACTGTTTGCTCCACAGGGTATTGGCCGGGTTGAGTTTCTCGAAATTCTGCACCAGGCTGGCGCCGTCGAAACGGCCGTTGCCCAGATCGCCGGCCAGCGCCGTGGCCCAGCTTCCGCCCATCAGCCCACCCGCGTAGCGCATCGGGTTGCGGCCATGCCAGCCGGCCCAGTAGGACACGGGTGCGCCGGCCACGATGATGGGGCCGAACAATTCCGGACGCATCGCCGCCGTCATGAGGATTTGCCAGCCCGCCTGGCAATTGCCGATGACGACGGGCTTGCCTTCGCTGAGCGGATGCAGGGCGATGACTTTTTCCAGGAAGGCCGCCTCGGCGTGCATCACGTCTTCCACCGTCTGTCCCGGCACGGGATCGGGCAGGAAGCCGATGAAGTAGCACGGATGGCCGGCGCGCAGGGCCACGCCGATTTCGCTTTCCGCCTTGAAGCCGCCGATGCCGGGACCGTGTCCCGCGCGCGGATCGACGACGACGAAGGGCCGCTTCGACGGATCAGGATCCGGCGCATCGGGAGTGAGGATGCGCGCCAGGCCGTAGTTGACGGGACGCGCCAGCTCCAGGCCGGACATCACCAGTTCGGCGGGGAAGTCCAGCACGTTCGGCACCTCCTCGGCCATGTGCTCCTGGTACTGGTTGCCGCGGCGACGCATCACGTCCGCGTACAGCACGATGCGCTGCCACGAATCGCGCGCATAGTCGCCCAGCACGCCCAGCGACGGCAAGCCGCCGGTGGAGAAAAATGGTGCAGCTTCGATCTTCATGGCTATCCTTTTCATGCAAAAAACGCCGGACCATTCCGGCGCGGGGGCTACGCCATCTGGCTGATGGTCTTGCGAAAGCGCGCCAGCGCGAAGGTAAACAGCGCCGTGCCGATGGCCAGCAAGGCCAGAAACGGTTTCCACACCACGTCGATGCCGGCACCCCGGTACAAAATCGCCTGGCTCAATTCGACGAAATGCGTGGTCGGGGCGATCAGCATGATGTTCTGCACCAGCTGGGGCATGCTTTCACGCGGCGTGCTGCCGCCCGACAGCATCTGCAGCGGCAGCAGCACGAGGATCAGCAGCATGCCGAACTGCGGCATGCTGCGCGCCACGGTGGCGAGGAAAATGCCCATCGAGGTGGTGGCAAACAGGTGCAGGGCCGCGCCGCACAGGAACAGCGCGATGGAACCCTCGATGGGCACGTGCAGCATGCCGCGCACCACCAGGTTAAGCGACAGGGCGGCGGCCAGCAGCACCACGAGACCCATCGACCAGACCTTACCCAGCATGATCTCGGCCGGCGTGACGGGCATCACCAGCAAGTGTTCGATGGTGCCGTGTTCGCGCTCGCGGATCAGCGCCGCCCCCGTCAAAATGATCGACAACATCGTTACCTGGTTGATGATTTCCATCAGCGAGCCAAACCATGCCTGGCTCAGCGATGGATTGAAGCGCGCGCGCATCACCAGCTCCACGGGCGAGACGGTCGCGCCCCGATAGCGCTTGGCGAATTCGGACACTTCGCCGGCGACGATCTGCTGGATGTAGCCGCTGCCGCTGAAGGCCTGGCTCATGCGCGTGGCGTCCACGTTCAGCTGCAGCTCCGCCTGGCGCCCGCCCAGCACGTCGGCCTGCAGCTTGGGCGGTATCGTCAGCACGAAGGTGTACTGGCCCGCATCGAGGCCCGCATCGACCTGGCTCTGGTTGATCATGGCCGGCGGCGTGAACTGCGGCGGGAAGAAGGCCGAGGCGATGCGCCCGGACAGAGGCGAGCCATCCTCGTCGACGATGGCGATCGACGCCATGTGCAGGGTTTCCGGCTTGGCCGTGGCGGCCACGTAGATGGCCAACGTAAACGTGTAGAGGATCAGGATCAGCATCATCGGGTCGCGGATCAGGCTCCAGATTTCCTTCACGCCCAGGCGGTAGATATTTTCAAGGTGGCGCATATGCTTACGACTCCTGTTTCTTCAGCAGCGCCACCGTCACGCCGAGGATCACGGGAATGGCGACGATCAGGGGCCAGAACGAGGCGTGCAGGTCGCCAAAGCCCAGCGCCTTGTTGAACACGCCGCGGCTGATATTGAGCATGTGCGTGGCGGGGTACATCAGGCCGATGGCCTTGCCCACGCCTTCCATCGACGAGACGGGATTGAGCAGGCCGGAAAACTGGATGGCCGGGATCATGGTGCCGATCATGGTCACGAACAGGGCCGCGATCTGGCTGCGCGTAAACGTCGAAGCGAACAGGCCGATGCCCGTGGCGCAGATATTAAAGATGAAGGTGGCGCCGATCAACGTCAGCAAGCTGCCCTTGACCGGCACGCCGAACGCCGTCACTGCCAGCAGCGCCATGAGGATGAAATTGAGCATGGCCAGCAGCACGTACGGCACTTGCTTGCCGAGCAAGAATTCCAGGCGCGTGACGGGCGTCACGTACAGGTTGATGATGGAGCCGAGTTCCTTTTCTCGCACCACGGACAGCGCCGCCAGCATGGCCGGCAGCATCAGCAGCAGCAAGGGAATCACGGCCGGTACCATCGCCGGCAAGCTTTTCACGTCGGGGTTGTAGCGGTAGCGCGTCTGGATGGCAACGGGGTTGTTCATCTTGATGCCATAGCGGTGCAGGGCCTGGTCGGCCAACCACAGCTGATGCATGCCCTGCACGTAGCCCTGCACGGTTTCGGCGCGCATCGGCATGGCGCCGTCGATCCACGCGCCCACCTGGGCCGGCGCGCCGCGCTGCACGTCGCGCGCAAAGCCGGGCGGAATCTCGATGGCCAGCGACAGTTCGCCGCTGCGCATGCGCTTGTCGATATCGGCATAGTCGCGCAGGGGCGGTCGCTCGATGAAGTAGCGCGAGCCGGCCAGATTGTTCGTGTAATTCTGGCTCAAAGTCGTCTGGTCGTGGTCGAGCACCGCGTAGCTCAAGTCTTCGACATCCAGGCTGATGCCGAAGCCGATGACGAACAGCAGCAGCACGGAGCCGCCCAGCGCCAGGGTCAGGCGCACGGGGTCGCGACGCAGTTCCAGCGTCTCGCGCCACATGTAGCTGAGCATGCGGCCCAGGCTGAAACGGCTACGCCGGTGCTGCGGCGGCTGCGCTGCCGCCTCCTGCTGCACCGGCACCGGTGTTTCCTGCACCGCCGGCGCCGTCCCGCCGCCCGCCTCTTCCAGGTAGGCGATGAAGGCCGCTTCCAGCGACGGCGCGCCCTTCTTGCGCGCCAGTTCGGTCGGCGCATCGCTGACCAGCACTTTCCCCGCATGCATCAGCGAAATGCGGTCGCAGCGCTCGGCCTCGTTCATGAAGTGGGTGGAAATGAAAATGGTGACGCGGTCGCGCCGCGCCAGCTCGATCATCAGGCGCCAGAAATTGTCGCGCGCAATCGGGTCGACGCCGGACGTCGGCTCGTCGAGAATCAGCATTTCCGGCTTGTGCACCATGGCCACGGCCAGCGACAGGCGCTGGCGTATGCCCAGCGGCAGGCTGTCGGGTAAGTCGTCCATCACGGCGCGCAAGTCGAAGCGCTGCGCCATCTCGTCGATGCGTGCGGCGATTTCAGCTTCCGGGACGTGGAACAGGCGCGCGTGCAGCACCAGATTCTGGCGCACCGTCAATTCGCTGTACAGAGAGAAGGCCTGCGACATGTAACCGACCCTGCGGCGCGTGTCGATATCGTTGGAATCGACTTCCTTGCCGAACAGCCAGGCCTTGCCTTCCGTCGCCGGCAGCAGGCCCGTAAGCATCTTCATGGTGGTCGACTTGCCGCAGCCGTTCGAGCCGAGAAAGCCGAAGATCTCGCCGCGGCCGATGCGGAAATTCACATGGTCGACGGCCGTGAAGTCGCCGAAGCGCATGGTCAGGTCCTTCGCCTCGATGGCGACGTCCTGCGCGCTGGCAGCGTCCAGCGGCGTGATCACAACGGGCTGGTGACCGGCGCGCTTGGCTTCGGGCAGCAGCTTGATGAAGGCCGCTTCCAGGTTGTCGCTTTGCGTGCGCGCCAGCAGTTCGGCCGGCGTGCCCGTGTCCAGTACCTTGCCGTCATCCATGGCCACCAGCCAATCGAAGCGCTGCGCCTCGTCCATGTAGGCGGTGGCCACCATCACGCTCATTTGCGGCCGCTGCACGCGGATGCCGGCGATCAGGTCCCAGAACTGGGCGCGCGCCAGCGGATCGACGCCGGTGGTGGGCTCATCGAGAATGAGCAGGTCGGGATCGTGGATCAGGGCGCAGCACAGGCCCAGCTTCTGCTTCATGCCGCCCGACAGCTTGCCCGCCGGGCGCGCCAGGAACGTCTGCAGGCCCGTACTGCGGGTCAGCTGGTCGATGCGGCGGCGGCGTTCGGCCGCGTCGTGGCCGAACAGGCGCGCGAAAAACTGCAGGTTTTCCTCGACCGACAAGGTCGGATACAGATTCTTGCCCAGGCCTTGCGGCATGTAGGCGATACGCGGGCAGACGTCGTCGCGGTGGCGCGCATCGCGCATGTCGCCGCCCAGCGCCATCACGCTGCCCTGCTGCACGGCACGCGCGCCGGCCACCAGCGACAGCAAGCTCGATTTGCCCACGCCATCGGGACCGATCAGTCCCACCATGCGGCCGGCCGGCACGTCCAGGTCGATGGCGTCGAGCGCCACCGTCTTGCCGTAATGCTGGCTGACGCCCTGGATGCGGACGACAAAGGGGTTCACGTCCATGCTCACTGCGGAACCTTGGCCGTCAGTTCAGCGGGCCATGGCTGCTTCGCATCGAGGCGCACCCAGGCCACGCCGGGCAAACCCACTTTGACCAGGGCCAGGTGTTTTTGCAGCAGCTCGCGGCTGATCTGCGCCTTCACGCGGAACATCAGCTTCTGGCGCTCGCTGGCCGTTTCCACCGTCTTCGGCGTGAACTGCGCGCTGGCCGCGACAAACGAAATCGTCGCGGGAATCACGTACTGAGGCGCCGCGTCGAGGATGATGCGCACTTCGCCGCCCAGCGCCACCTTGCCGGCCGCCGTCTCGGGCAGGAAGAAGGTCATGTAGACGTCCGACAGGTCGACGAGGTTAAGCACCTTGCCGCCGCCGGCCAGTACTTCGCCCTGCTGCGCCACCAGGTATTGCACGCGGCCGTCGCGCGGCGCCGTCAGCTGGCCATCGGCCAGGTCGGAATCGATGCGCGCCGTCGTCGCCTCGGCGGCGACGACGGCGGAGCGCGAACCCACCACCTGCGCCCTGGCTGCGTCAATGGCTGCCTGCGCCGCCGTCACCTGCGCCTTGGCCGCGTTCAATGCTGCTGCCACGCTGCGCACGCGGGCGCGGTCGTCGTCGAGTTCCTGCACCGAGGAAGCGCCTTCCTTCGACAGGGTTTCGGAACGGGCCAGGCGGCGCCTGGCCGCATCGAGTTCGCTTTCGCGCTGCGCCACCATGGCCAGCGCGGCCGCCTTGTCGCTCTCACGCACGGCCACCTGCGCCTGCGCGCCGACCACGGCATCGGACGCCTGCTGCTGGCGCGCGCGCGCCTCGTCGCGCTGGGCCGACAACGAGTCTACCTGCATGGTGGCCAGCGGCTGGCCCGCCTTGACGAAGTCGCCCTCGCGCACGAGGATCTCCTTGACCCGGCCTGCCAGCTTGGTGGCGACGTCGATTTCCGTCGCTTCGATGCGGCCATTGCCGCTGACAAAACCTTCGCCAGGGCCCGTGGGACGCATTTTTTGCCAGGCCACGTAGCCCAGCACGAGAACGGCCACGACCAGCGCCGCGGGGATGAGTTTTTTCTTCAGTTGAGCATTCATGGTATCGGGGCGATCAAATTAGTGGGTGGAAGCGGCGGCGGAGGCGGCGGAGGTATTGGCAGGTACGCCGCCGCCCAGCGCCGCATACAGGCTGACCTGGCTCGAGAGCAGCGCGCGGCGCGTCTGCACCAGCTGCTGCTCCACCGTCAGCAGGTCGCGCTGCGCATCGAGCACTTCCAGGTAGGGCGCGGCGCCATTGTCGTAGCGCAGCTTGGCCAGGCGCGCCCGTTCGCTCTGCGCGGCCAGCGTCGTCTTGCCGATGTCGACCTGCAGCGCCAGCCAGCGCCGGTTCGACAGCGCATCGGCCACTTCGCGGAAGGCGCCCTGCACGCTTTTTTCATAGTTGGCCACAGCCACGTCGCGGCGCACCTCGGCCAGGTCCATATTGGCGCGCAGGCGGCCTGCGTCAAAGATCGGCAGCACCAGGCGCGGCGCGAGATTCCAGGCGCCGCTGCCAGAATCGAACAGGCCGTTCAATTCCGCGCTGGCCGTGCCGTAGGCCGCCGTCAGCGAAATCGTCGGGAAGAAGGCGGCGCGCGCGGCGCCGATATTGGCTTGCGCGGCGCGCAGCTGGTGCTCGGCCGCTATCAGGTCGGGACGCTGCGTGAGCAAGGCCGAAGGCAAGCCCGCATGCAGCGGCTGCAGCACGCTGGCGTCGTCGAAGCGGCGCGTGTCCGGAGTCAGGTCGACGGGGCCGCCCACCAGTTGGGCCAGCGCATGCGCCTGCACGGCGCGCGCCTGTTCCAGCTGGGCCGACAGCGACAAGGCCTGGCTGAGCAAGGTTTCCACCTGCGTCAGGTCCAGCTTGGAAATCGAACCCACTTCGAAGCGGCGCGTGAAGATGCGCAGCGATTCGGCGCGGCTGTCGACCGTGGCGCGCGCCAGCGCCACCCGTTCATCGAGTTCGCGCAAGCCCAGGTAGCCATTGGCCACCTGCGCCACCAGGGCCACGCCGACGGCGCGACGCGCCTCGTCGCTGGCCAGCAGGGTTTGCAGCGCGCTGTCCTTCAAGCTGCGCACGCGGCCCCAGAAATCGAGCTCCCAGGCGCTCACGTTCAAGCCCGCCTGGTACTGCGCGCTCGTCATGGCGCGCCCCGTCGGACTCAGGTCAGCCGGCACGCGCGCACGGCTGCCGGAGGCGCCCAGCGCGATGGTGGGGAACTGCTCCGCACGCTGGATGCCATACGCGGCGCGCGCCTCTTCCACGCGCAGGGCGGCAATACGGATATCGCGGTTGCTGGCCAGCGCCTGCGCAATCAACGCCTGCAGGCGCGCGTCGGCAAAGTAGGCTTGCCAGGCGACGTCGGGCGCCTGCGCGCCGGCGGAATCGGTCTCCGGATACTGCGTCGCCACGGGCAGCGGCGGTGGCGCATACAACGGCGCCATCGAGGCGCAGCCGGCCAGGGCCAGCGTGGTGGCCAGCGCGGCCATCCTGGCGCGGTTGGGCAAAGTAGGAACAGCCATGGTTATCTTCTTCCAGTCAATTCAGAATGTTGTAGCCGCCATCGACATACAGGGTGCCGCCCGTGATGGCGCGCGCGCCGTCGCCGGCGAGGAAGGCGCACAGCGCGCCCACGTCCTCGATGGTGGCCAGGCGCCGCATAGGCGAGCGCTCGATGGCGTCGGCCATCAGGCGGTCGAAATGGGCGATGCCGGAAGCGGCCCGCGTTTCCAGTGGCCCCGGCGAAATGGCGTTGACGCGGATGCCTTGCGGGCCCAGTTCGGCGGCCAGGTAGCGCACCGACGCTTCCAGCGCCGCCTTCACGGGTCCCATCAGGCCGTAGTCGGCGATGACTTCCTCGGCGCCCAGGTAACTCATGGTGGTCAAGCTGCCGCCGTCCGGCATCAGCGGTTCGGCCAGTTTTGCCATGCGCATGAAGGAGTGGCAGGAGATATCCATCGCCTGCGCAAAACCGTCTGCCGAACTGTCGGTCACGCGGCCATGCAAATCCTGTTTCGGTGCGTAAGCGATGGAATGGACGACGAAATCGAGCCGCCCCCATTGCCGTTCGATCTGCGCGAACAGCGCCTCCAGTTGACCCGGTACGGCCACGTCGAGCGGCGCCATGATGGCCGCCTGCACTTGCTGCGCCAGCGGTTCCACGTATGGACGGGCCTTGTCATTGAGCCAGGTCACGGCCAGTTCGGCGCCGGCCGCGCGCAGTGCGCTGGCGCAGCCCCAGGCGATGCTTTGCGTGTTGGCGATACCCACCACCAGGCCCCGCTTGCCCTGCAAAGGCAAGGACCGCAAGTCGGCCGTCATGCCTGGACCGGACGCAGGGCGGGCCACGGCGTGGCCGCATGCACGCATCGCACCGCGCCGGCGCGCATGGCGGCGGCGCAAGTGGCCAGCGTCACGCCGCCGGCACGCGCATACGGCAAGGCAATGGGAGTGTGGGGGTGTAAGGAACTGCACGCGTCAGGCGCGGGGGTCTGCATCTTCATGAATCGGCTTCCGTCACTGAAATTCGAGGCACGCACCAGTGCATTTTCGGGGAACTGGTACGGGGCGAAATTACTCTACAGCATTTAGACGCGTGATTCGTGATGAGTCCGATCCGCATTCCATGACGCTTTGAGCTAGGTCAACTATAAGTGCGATTGCGGCAATGCAACATTGATGTAAATCAAATTTTACCTCAATATTATCTAAATGAAATATTTTTCAGGCAAGCGTGCGGGCGTATTGATTTGATAATATCACTGGGCTAGCGAGAAGAAAAGCGCGCAGGTGAGCGACAATTGGTATTGCCTGAAAAACAAGCAGCGCTGGGCAGGGACGGAAGGCAGACGGTGGGGAGAGGCAGAAAGGGGGCCATGCTATTGCGATGCAACATGACCCCCATGCATTACGGACGCGGCAGGAACGGCATTATTTGCCCGGCGCCGCGGCGCCACGCGAATACAGGTCGATGATGGTACTGATGCCATCCTGGCACACGGAGCAGAACGTCTCGCTGCGGTCGAACATAATGCACTGCATCTCGGGCCGGTAGTAGCCGGACGACTCGTAGTTCGCGCCTTCGAAGGCGCCCACCGTATGGCGCTGCGGCGCCTTCGAGAACAGCTGCTGCGTGTACGCCAGGTCGGCCTTGAACAAGGCGCTCATCTCGCTTTCCGGGCGGTTCGCCGCGCGCAGGGCCGCGCGCTGCTGCTGGTATTCGCGCGCATGGCTGTCGTATGCTTCCTTCGGCCATGGCGTCGGCAGCGGCGTGCCGGCCTTGATGTGGCTCTTCCATTTCAGTTTGGACGGATCGCGCAGCGCCGTGGCGTTCGGCTCCCACGGTTCCTGGCGCTCGCCATTCGACTGATAGGCCACGGGCGAAGTGTAATACTCGTCGGCCAGGCCGGCGAAATGGTGGCCGAATTCATGCACGAACAGGTAATTGGCCCAATCGTTGTTCGCCGCCGCCGTGCTGAACTGGCCGAAGATGCCGCCGCCGCCATAGGTATCGTTATTGACGAGGATTTCGATGAACTCATACGGCGCGTATTGCGCCAGGTCGCGCAAAGCGCGGTTGTCCGTCGTCAGCACATAGCGCTCGCTGCCGAAGATATCGTAGCGCGTGCCCAGCGGCGAGGCGTGGTGCACGCCCGTCGATGGACGCGACACGCCCGACTCCTGCGTCGGCGCGGCCATGGCCCACACGTTGAAGTCATTGGCCCGCTCGCGGAATGGCGAGACGGTAAACAGGTGCTCGGCCAGCTTGCGCGCCGTCGCCTCGAACTTGTCCATTTCGGCCGCCGTGTAGCCGTCGCCCATGATCAGCAGGTCGACCTTGTCGGGCGATGGCCCACTGATGCGGATCGGGATCGGCTTGACGGTCGCCGGCGGCTGCTTGCGGATCACGTCCTGCGCGGCAGGATCGACATCGGTGCTCCACACAACAGAAAACAGGCCTCGTTCGTCGCGTTTCAGGATGCGCACGCGCACGGGGTGCTCGGGCTGCGGGAAGCGCACGGATTCCTGGAAGGCGCGCGTGGTGGTTTTCGCCTCATCGGTGCTGGCCCATTCGCCGAAGATGGTGGAAAAACCGCGCGAGTACAGCACCTTGCCCGACTTGATGTCGACCACTTCCAGCATATTGTTGCCGCGGTTGCTGTCGTCGATGGGGCGCGCCAGGTTGCCCGGCCATGGCAGCGGCTCGACCAGCACGCGCTCGACCGCATAATGCTCGCCCAGCGCATTGCCGCTGTGCTGGTAATCGAGGCGCATGGTGGCCGGCTGGGCGGCACCGGCAGCCTGCGCGGCTGGGACGATGCCGGCGGCAAGCGCCAGCGCGCAGAGGAAGGATCGAATCGGGGTCTGCTGCATGTCATTCCTAAAACGGTAGAAAAACAGGTGAAGGGAACGGTTTTCCAAACAATCGGCGGGCCTACCGGCAGGCGCGGGAAAAACCGCTGCGGCACATTGTAGCGACAGGAATCGGCACTGCAAAGCACCCGTTTGACCGCGCCACGCAATCCATTTATATTAGACTGACTAGTCGATTAATTAAAAGGAGAGAAAACCGCCATGCGCACCATCGATCCCGGCAAACACGCGGCCCGTCGCGACGCCATTCTCGCCGCCGCGCGCAGTTGCTTCGCACGCAAGGGCTTTCACCAGACCAGCACCGCCGCCATCTGCGCGCAAGCGGGCATGAGTCCCGGCAACCTGTTTCATTACTTCCCCACCAAGCAAGCCATCATCGCCGCCATCGTCGACCAGGAAGGCAGCGAGACGGCCGCCTATTTCGCCGGCGTGCAAGGCAGCGCCGATGCGTACGGCGCCCTGCTCGATTTCATGGACCTGGTGCTGGCGCTGGCGGCCGACGCGGATTTCGCGGGACTGGCGCTGGACATTTCCGCCGAAGCGATGCGCGATCCAGATATCGCGGCCAGGGTGGCGCGCAACGATGCCGTGCTGCGCGCCGGCGTGCAGGCGCTGCTGGAAAACGCTGCGGCACAAGGCCAGGTCGACGCCGCGCTCGACCCCGCGCAAACGGCCGGCTGGATCGCCGCGCTGATCGACGGCATCTTCAACCGGGTCGCCGTCGATCCTCATTACGCGCCGCCGGCGCAGCGGGCCAGCCTGCACCTGCTATTGGCGCGCTTCCTGCGCCCTGCCCTGGCATGAGCGCCGCCATGCAAACCCGGCCCACGCGCATCGCCGACGTCGACGCCCTGCGCGGCTGCGCCCTGTTCGGCATTTTGGTCGTCAATATCGGCGCCTTCGCCACGCCCTGGTTCGGCCTGGGATTGACCGATCCCGCCTTTCACGGCGACGTGGACCGCGCCACGCACTTTATCGTCGCCCTGCTGTTCGAAACCAAGTTCTACCTGCTGTTTTCCTTCCTGTTCGGCTACAGCTTCACCTTGCAGATGCAGGCGGCCGCGCGCGCCGATGCGCCGTTCGTGCCGCGCATGCTGCGCCGGCAAGCGGGCCTGTGGCTGATCGGCGCCCTGCATGCCGTGCTCCTGTTTCATGGCGACATACTCACGACCTATGCTCTGCTGGGCATCGTGCTGCTGGCGCTGCACCGCTGCGGCGAGCGCCAGGCACTGTCCCTGGCGTCGATACTCGTCGCCGTCTGCGTGGCATTCTGGGCAGGCATGGCCTGGCTGCAAAGCCTGCAGCCGGCGGGAGACGCCACGGACAACGCCGTGGCGATGGCGCAAAAGGCGGCAAGCGCGCTGGCCGCCTACCGCGCCACGCCGGCCGCCGTCATCCATCAGCACCTGCGCGAACTGGGTGACATCTGGATCGTCCTGCTGCTGGTGCAGGCACCGTGCGCGCTGGCCATGTTCCTGTGCGGCCTGGCCGCCGGCAAGCGCGAGATGCTGCTGCACGCAAGCGATTACCTGCCGCTGCGCCGCCGCCTGCTGTGGGCCGGAGCGCTGGCGGGATTGCCTGGTGCTGCCTTCTATGCGTGGACTTCCGTGTATGGCGACAGCCAGGCATGGCAGGTGGCGGGACTGGCCGTGGGCCTGGCGAGCGCGCCACTGCTGGCGGGCGCCTACCTGGCGCTGGCGCTGGCCCTCTTCGAGCGCCTGCGCAACGGCACGCTGTTTGCGCTGCTGGCGGACACGGGCCGCATGGCCCTGTCGAACTACCTGCTGCAGTCGGCCATCTGCGCCGTGCTGTTCCTCGCGTATGGCGCGCGGTTGATGGGGAGTGTGTCTCCGCTGGGCGCGCTGGCGCTGGCAGCCATCATCTTCGGCCTGCAGCTGCCACTGAGCCGCTGGTGGCTGCGCGGCCACGCGTATGGCCCCGTCGAATGGCTGCTCAGGGCCTTGACGATCGCCGCGTGGCCGCGCTGGCGGCGGTAACGCGCCGCTTACTTGTAGCGGTACAGGGGCTGGCGCAGCTGGATGGGGCGGATGTCGAGGCGCAGTTTCAGCACCGAATACGCTTCCGCCTCGGTCGAGCTGTAGCCGACGCTGTTGACCGTTTTACTGAAGCGGAACTCGAAGCCCAGGTCCGGATATGGGTCGCGCGGGTTGCCGAAGGCGATGCCGATGGCTTCCTGCTGCGCGTTGTCGATCAAATTACCCATTAGGTCGAGCACGGCGTTATTGCCGAGGATATCGTTGGTAAACACGGGTTCGCGCATGTCTGGCTGGTTCGGATCGAGCTTGTTGTCAGCCTTGTCCGGCGAGGGCGTAAACACGCGCGTGACGAGGTTGAATTTATCGCCCCGGTCCAGGTAGCTGATGGCCGCATTGCTGATATTGAAATTTTTCACGCCACGATCGCTGATGGCGCCCGACAGGTCGATCAGCAGGGCGCCGCTGTAGCCGATGACTTCCACGTCGCGCATGGCGTCGACCACCATGGCGCTGTTTTCATCGATGCCCAGTCCCAGGTGATAGCCTTTTTTCAGCATCACGGGAATCATGCGCGCAAAGCGGCCGCGCACCAGCAGATGCTGGTCGACGAAAACGTCGCTGCCGATGAAGCCGAGGCCCGGCGCGATCTCGCGCCCGTCCGTCACGCCCATCTTGAGCATGTCGAGCACGGGCTTGGCGTCGTAGAACATGGTGGTGCTCATGATGGCCGCGCCGGCGCTGGAACCGGCGATCACGCCGCCGTTGCGGTAGACCGACCAGATGGCTTCCAGCGCGGCCGTGCGGCTGCCGTCCGGGCGCAGCAAGGCTTGCGTGATGCGCCCCTGGTCGCCGCCGGCAAAATAAATGCCGCTGGCCGACTTGATCTGCGTGACGATGGCCGGGTCTTCGGCCGCCTTGCGGTAATCGCGATTGGCCAGCTTGACGGCCAGCGGCACGAAAAAGGCGTCGGCGCCATACTGGTTCAGCTTCTTGATGATGCTTTCGCCCGATTTTTCCGGATTCATCGCGGCCGAGGCCAGCACGGCGATGCGCGCGCCTGGCCCGCCCGACAACTTGACGATGCGCTGCCAGACTTCGGCATTGTCGGCGCGCAGGCCGCCCCCGATGATGACGAGGGTGCCCTGCGGCGCGCTGCCGATGGCGCTGCCGCCGGGCGCTGCCACGGCATGGACGCTGCACAATGCCAGCGCGAACAGCAGCGCGGCGCACAATTGTTGATACAGGCTTGAAGATGATTTCATGGTGCCTTTCGAATACAAGGAAAGTGGCGCATATTTGTTGATACAGGCACGCGCCCTTGCTGCCAAAACTGCTGCTTGCAATCCAACGCCATCGCACTACGATACTACTTGCTGCATATGACAACGTTGTTGCGCTATCTCCACGCTTCTATGTAAAACTGCTTACTTGAAGCTGTAATTGGCGCTGGCATAGAAGCGCCGGCCGCGCGGGTCCGCGTAAGTCGGGTCATAGCCGGAGAGGAAATAGTAGGCCTGGTTCGAGTACGGCGGACTGGTATTGAACAGATTCTGTATGCCCGCGCGCAGCTTGAACTGCTTGCTGACGGCATACGCGCCCGACATGTCCCACAAGGTATACGCCTTCACCCGGTTCGGCTTGACGACGCTGCCGTCGTCCGTGTTGATGGCCGAGTTCTGGTCATCGTAGCTGCTCGAATAGGTGTTCGACAGGCTCGCCGAATACGGGCCATTGTCCCAGTCGAGGGTGATCGTGTGGCGCCAGCGCTGCACCACGCCATCCGTGACGAACTTGTTCAGGTTGCTGATAAAGACGTCGCCGGGACTGGTCTGGATGCTTGAATCGAGCACATAGGTGCCGCTCAGGTGGCCGCCAAAGCGTCCCCAGGCCGTTTGCACGCCATGCAGATCGGCCGTCAAGTCGATACCCGCGGCCTTTTGCGCGCCGCGGTTCTCCTTGCGCAGCTCGATATAGCGGATTTCATTGTCTTCATCGCGGTGCACCAGGTCGCCATACTTGGCCAGGTTGCCGAGGATGATGTCGTCGCCGATTTCGCTGATCAGGTCCGTGCGCTTGATGTTCCAGTAATCGGCACTGAAGGTCCAGTGCTGGCTCGGTTCGAGCACCAGGC
Organism: Janthinobacterium sp. LM6; assembly: GCF_002002885.1. Taxonomy (GTDB): domain Bacteria; phylum Pseudomonadota; class Gammaproteobacteria; order Burkholderiales; family Burkholderiaceae_D; genus Janthinobacterium; species Janthinobacterium kumbetense. The sequence goes on from NZ_CP019510.1 coordinate 5,809,707, forward strand.
CGGCCGTGAACTGGCGGCTGCGCTCCGGTTTCAGCTTGTCGTTGCTGTAGCGGCGCGTACGCCAGTTGTCGGCGCAAATCGAGTAGTCGTTGTCCTCGGCTTCGCAGTAGACGGGATCGGGCAGGGTCGCCGTCTGGCTGTAGACGGTGGGACGGTGCAGGTCCGACATCGACGGCGCGCGAAAGCCCTTGCCGGCCGAGGCGCGCAGCAGCACCTGCTTGCTGGGCATGTAGCTCAGCCCGATCTTCGGACTGAGGGCGCCGCCCACCTGCTGGTAATGGTCGTAGCGGCCCGACAGCTGCGCCTGCCACTGCTTGGTAAACGGCAGCAGCAGTTCGCCGTAGATGGCCTTTACATTGCGGCTGTCGCTGGTGGCCACGCCGCCTTCCGGCGCGTCATCGTTGGTGATGTTATTACTCATCAGCAATGCGGATGGCCGGAAGTCCGTGCGTTCGCGCCGCACTTCGCCGCCCACGGCCAGCGCCAGGTCGCCGCCGCCCATGGGCATCAATGCGCGCGACACCTTGAAGTCGAACGAGTCCATGACGCCGCGCGCATGCCGCACTTCGTCGTTGACCTGGATGCTCTCGAGCAGCGCCTTGCCCGCCGCGCTGGAGGGGCCGAACGGATTGATGGTGCCATCCGTGATGCCCTTCTGTAGCTGGTCGGCCAGAAGATAGCCGTGCGTGTCCTTGTCCCTGACCACGTTGACGCTGTGATTCAAGCCCACGTCGTAATCCCAGCCGCCGACGGTGCCGGTGGCACCGACCACGTAACGCTGGCTTTCGCTCGTCAACTCGCTGGTGCGCATGCCCGCTTCGTTCAGGCGGATGCGCAGGGCCAGCGTGCCGGTCAGCCCGGCGGCGCTCAGCTGCGGCACCATGCTGGCGTCGATTTCGCCGTCCGGCCGCGCCGTCGATCCCACATAATAGCTGCGCGCACGGCTCAACGCCACCTCCGCATACAGCTGGTGGTCATCGTTCAATTTCAGCACGCCGCGCGTCAGCAGATTCTGCTTGTCCGTCTTGGGATACAGCTCGGTATCGCCCATATAGTTATAGGTACACGCATCGACGCCGCCCGTGCCCGCCGGCAGGTACACATTGGCGGGACCGCTGCAGCCGGGAATCGACAGGTTGACGAGACGATTCGTGATCGGCTGGCCATTGAGCAGGAAGCCCTGTTCCTGCAGGTAGTCGCGCTGGTCGCTGGAGAGGCGGATATTCGCCGGACTGGTATAGCTGGACAACAAATGGCCGAGGCGTTCCGCCACATGCAGATTCGGAATGAACTTGCGCTGCGACGTGCTCAGGCGGTCGGTTTTTTGCAGGTCGACCACGGCAAAGATATTGTAGCCATCCGTGGCCATGTCGCCCGTGCCGGCCGTGATGCTGGCCGTGCGCTTGCCGGCCCCACCTTCCTGCGTGCCGCTGCCGTAGACGTTCAACTCCACGCCCTGGTAATCCTTGCGCGTAATAAAATTGATGACGCCGCCGATGGCGTCCGTGCCGTACAGGGCCGAGGCGCCGTCGAGCAGCACTTCCACGCGCTGCAGGGCGGCGGCGGGGATGTTGTTCAGGTCCACGCCCGCATCGTCGCCGGGCGAGGCAAAGTTGGCCATGCGCCGGCCATTGAGCAGCACCAGGGTCGACGACGTGCCCACGCCGCGCAGGTTGGCGCTGTTGAAGCCGCGCTGGTCGCCGCCCACGTTGATGCTGACGCCATCGGTCAGGCCGCCCACGTTGGCCGACACGCGCGCCATCAGCTCGGCCGCCGTCGTCACGCCCGCCTTGTCGATCTCGGCGCGCGTGATGATCTGCACCGGCAGCGCCGTCTCCGATTCCAGCCGCTTGATGGCCGACCCAGTGATTTCCACGCGCTGCATTTTTTTCTGCGTCGGTTCTGCATCCTGTTCCTGCGCCTGCGCGGCGCCGGCCAGCATGCCCAGCGCCGCCGACAAGCCCACGGCCCCCAGCGCCAGGCGCACGGCATGCGCCAGCGCCGACTCGCGTGGCAATACGGAACGACCCACCTGTCTTTTCATGTGCATTGCATCTCTCCCCGATGGTGTATGTCTGATTTTTATCATGATTTTTGTACTGCCTTGCGCTGCTTTACCGCTGTTTTCCGGGTGGCCTGCACGCCATGCTCGCCGCCGTACAGATAGGCGGCGATGACTTCGCTCAGGCGGGCCGCTTTGTCAACATTCTTCTTGTTCGACACCATCAGCGCCACGGCCAGCGCCTCGATCATGGCCAGCGCCGTACTGGCGCTGCTGGGCAGGACGGGATGCGTGCTTTGCGCATACAGCGCGTGATCGGCCAGTTCGGCAAGAGGCGACGCGGGCGCGTCGGTGAGCGCCACGATGCAGGCGCCGCGGTCGCGCGCGAAGCTGGCCAGGCCGATGCAGTCGAGCGTGTAACGGGGGAACGAGATCACCACCAGCACGTCCTGCGCCGTCAGGTTGACCAGGTGGCCAGCCGCCACTTCCGAACCGCCGATGCCCACCACTTCCACCACGTGCGGGCAAAACGGCTGCAGATGCTGCACCAGCATGCCGGCCAGGTTGGCCGACAGGCCAAAGCCCATCACATACACCACTTTGGCGCGCGTCAGGCGGCGCACCACGGCCTGCATGGCGTGCGGCGACAGGGCACCGGACGTGGCGGCGATGTTCGCGGCCGCATATTCCAGGCTTTCCGTGACGGGCGAGGTGGCGCGCGCGCGCCGCTCTATCGTGCGGCGCAATTTGTCGACGGGCTGCAACAGCGATTGCAGGGTTTCGGCCATGGCGCCGCGCATGGCCGAATAATTCTTCTGGCCGATGTCGCGCGCGAAGCGGCTGATGGTGGCCGTCGACACCTGGCAGCTGTCGGCCAATTCCTCGATGCCCAGCGCAATGACGCGCATCTGGTTGCGCAGCAGGTAATCGGCGATCTGCCGCTGCGACGCCGAGCCGCTCGCCAGCACGTGCATCAGCGCCTGCCCCAGCGGCGATTGCGCGAACGCGGCATCGGGCGACGCCAGCGTGGTGGCAAGTGGCGTGGGGGCGCTGCTTCTGGCAGGACTGGCGGATGCTTTCATATCACTGGCGGCCTGTATTCTTGGACACTGCGGATCACTGGCGGAAGGCGAAATCGGGTCGCTGGAACTTACTGTACTCATATCAAAAAGAAAACTCAACAAATATTTGTAAAAGGATTTTCATTGATTTACTTCGTGAAAATATTGCTACATAATCGACCGGAATCCATCAACCGCGCCCCGTTTTGGGGCGAATTCATCATGCAAGTACAACAGCATCCCATCTCCACCGCGCACGCCAGCGTAGCGTGCCAATTGAGCAGCTTCCACTTCGGCAGTGCAGCCGCCGCTAGCCGCAGCGGCAAGAAGGTGTACATCCAGGCGGCGCTGCATGCGGATGAAGTGCCGGGCATGCTGGTGTCGCAATTCCTGCGCCGCGAACTGCTGGCGCTGGAGGCAGCCGGCAAGGTGCATGGCGAAATCATCCTGGTGCCGGCCGCCAATCCGATCGGCCTGGCGCAAGCCATCCATGGCGCGCCGTTCGGCCGCTTCGACCTGACCACCGGCATCAACTTCAACCGCGCCTACCGCCATGTGGCCGATGAACTGAAAACCACGCTCGACGGCCAACTGGGACAGGATGCGCAAGCCAACGTGGCGCTGATACGCGAGCATGCGCGCGCCGCCGTCGCCGCCTGGCGGCCGGGCACGGATGCGGAATCGCTGAAGAAAACCCTGCTGGGCATGGCCATCGACGCCGACATCGTGCTCGACCTGCATTGCGATAACGAAGCGGCCCTGCACATTTACACGGGCACGCCGCTGGCGGCGCAGATCGCGCCCCTGTCCGCGTTGCTGGGCGCGCGCGCCGTGCTGCTGGAACTGGCGGCCGGCGAAGAACCGTTCGACGAAGCCTGCAGCCGATTGTGGTGGGATCTCGACGCGCACTTCCAGGGCCGCTATCCGATTCCCGCCGCCTGCCTGTCGACCACCGTCGAACTGCGCGGCGAAGTGGAGGTGAGCTACGCCCTGGCCGAACGCGACGCCGCCGCCCTGCTGCGCTTTCTCGCCATCGAGGGCGTGCTGGACATCCCCGGCGCCGGCGACGACCTGCCCGCGCCGCAATGCCAGCCGACGCCGCTGGCCGGCGTGGAACCGATCCTCGCGCCGCATCACGGCGTGCTGGTCTACCTGCGCGAAATGGGCGAGGTGCTGGCCGCCGGCGACGCGGTGGCCGACCTGATCGACCCTGTCAGCGGCGAGACGACGACCTTGCGCTGCACCGTCGCCGGCGTCTTCTTTGCGCGCAGCGCGCACCGCCACGTCCTGCGCGGCATGAACGTCGGCAAGGTCGCAGGCGCTGTCGCTTTCCGCGGCGGCAGCCTGCTGAGCCAATAAATGTCACAAAAAAGCGCCATGAGAAAATTCAAGCTCCCCAATACCTTCGTCCTGCTGTGCGGCATCCTGGCCATGATCGCTCTGGCGACGTGGCTGGTGCCGGGCGGGAAATTCGACACGCAACTGGTGAACGGCAAGCAGCTGATCATCCCCGGCACGTTTCACTACGTGGACAACAAGCCACAGGGACTCGCCGCCCTGATGATGGCGCCCATCAAGGGCTTCGTCGACGCCAGCCTGATCATCGGCTTCGTGCTGATCGTCGGCGGCGCCTTCGCCGTGCTGCAAAAGACGGAAGCCTTCGACTCCCTGATCAAGGCCATCGCCAAGGCGCACACCAGTTCGCGCTTCGTGCGCGCCGCCATCATCCCCGTCTTCTTCACCATGTTCTCGCTCGGCGGCGCCACTTTCGGCATGAACGAGGAAGCCATTCCCTTCATCCTGATCTTCGTGCCGCTGGCGCTGGCCCTGGGCTATGACACCATCACGGGCGTGTCGATTCCCTTCATCGGCTCGCAGGTGGGCTTTTCCGCCGCCTTTTTAAATCCGTTCAACGTCGGCATCGCGCAGGGCATCGCCGGCGTGCCGATCTTTTCCGGTATCGGCTATCGCCTGATCGTGTGGGCCATCGCCACGGCCGTCAGCATCGTGTTTTTGATGTGGTACGCGGCCCGCATCAAGCGCCATCCGGAAAAAAGCCCCACCTACTTGCTCGACATCGAAAAGCGCGGCGAGCACTCGATGGACCTCGACAGCTTTGCCGGCATGACGCGCACGCACCGCGCCGTGCTGTGGATTTTCATGGCGACCTTGCTGACGATGGTCGTCGGCGTCGTCAAATACGACTGGTTCATCGATGAAATTGCCGCCCTGTTTCTGGTGATGGCCATCGTCGTCGGCCTGGTCGGCCGGCTCGACATGGACAGCCTGGTGGCGTCTTTCGTGCAGGGCGCGCGTGACATGGTCAGCGTGGCGCTGGTCATCGCGCTGGCGCGCGGCACCATGATCCTGGCGCGCGACGCGCAGATCATCGACACCATATTGCATGCATTGACGCCCCTGGTGGCCTCGTCGAGTCCCGTCTTCGCCGCGCAAAAGATGTTCTTCATGCAGTCGGTGATCAACTTCTTCATCCATTCCGGCAGCGGCCAGGCGGCTCTCACCATGCCCATCATGGCGCCGCTGGCCGACCTGGTAGGCGTGACGCGCCAGACGGCCATCCTGGCCTTCCAGTTCGGCGAATTCACCACGCCGATGATTCCCACGTCCGGCATCACCGTCGGCGTGCTGGCGCTGGCGCGCGTGCCCTGGATTACGTGGGCCAAGTGGATGATCCCGCTGCAGCTGATTTACCTGGCGCTGGCGCTCCTGCTCTTGATTCCGCCCTGCCTGATGCACTGGCAATAACCACGGCCACGCGCCGTCGCCGTGGCGTTATTTGCGGTACGCCTGTCCGTAGGCACCATGGATGCCGCCCTTCGCCCAGTCGGCCATCAGGTCGTAAAACCCGGGCGTGATGACGGTAGGCTTGCGCGTTCCATCGGGCGCCTGAACATAGCTGCGCATACCGTGATCGGCCTGCGGGAAAAGGTAGACAGAAATAGCCTGGCCCTGGCCGCGCAACGCCGTCAGGCGCTCGACGGTAACGGCCGGCGGCGCCTGGCGGTCATCCTCTGCCAAGGCCCACAGCTGCGGCACCGTGACTTGCCGCGCGACCTGCACGGGATCGAGCGACCAGTCGATATCGAGCTTGTCGAACCGCGGTATGCCATTCTTGCGCAGCTCATCGGCCGGCATGCCCAGCAACACGCCCGTGTAGCCGCCCTTGATGAGGGCAAACCACGGTTCCTTGCCAAACTGCTGCTGGAATGCCGACAGGTCGTCCAAGCCATCCTTGTAGCCGGACTTGACGATTCTGGCCGTGATATCCGTCACCGTCCTGGCCTTGGCGATGACGTCGCCGCCATAGCCCTTGCCCTGCAGTTCCCTGGCAACCTGCGCCGCATCCTGCTCCGTGATATCGGTCACCAGGCCATAGCCGATGCCGAGAAAGTGCGCCTTGGCGCGCGCCTGCGCCAGTGGGGCGATCCAGCCGCCCTGGCTCACGCCCATCAGGCCGAAGCGGCCGTAACGTCCTTGCGCCAGCCGTTTTGCTTCGCGCGACGCGGCCACCAGGTCATCGGCCAGGCGCGGAAAATTCTGCGTATATTCGCCTTCGGACAGCCCGGTACCGCGCTTGTCATACACGAAAACGGACACGCCCCGTCCCACCATCTGATAAGGGTCGCGCGCGCGGTCGATCCAGCCGCTGCTTTCGGAACCATGGGCATACACGACCAGTGGCGTGTCCTTGCCGGCGCCCGGCGCTTCCATCAGACGGCCTGCCAGCATGACGCCATGCGATTCAAAGCGCGTATCTGCTTCGGCCAAAGCCACTTTCGGCCAGCGTTCCTTGCCGTTGACAAGCACGGCGTCCTTTCCGCACGCGAGCAACGCGCCGGCATCCTGCGTGTTGCCAACGGTCCCGTCGCTGAAGGTATAGCCATAGCCTTTCGCCCCCTTGGTGAGGGCGACAAAGCCCGTCTGGTCCAGGCGAAAAATACCCGTCTCGCAAGGTGCCGGGCTGAATGCCTCCGGCATGGGCGCAGCAGTCGCCGAGAACGATATGGCAAGCAGAGGCCAGAAAAAATTTGAGGTCATGGGATCAGGGTCCGATATCCAGTCTGTCGTGTTGCCTTCATCCTTACAGAGCGGCTTTTTCTTCCGCGCTCAGGCGCTTGGCGCTGACATGCACGGTGTGCATGGTGGCTTGATCGGCGCTGGCGATCATGGATGCCGGCGCGGCGCGGAACTTCGGCACGGCGGCGGTGGCCAGGCTGGTAGCAGCGGCGATGGCGATGACGGCAACGAAGATGGCTTCCATGTTTTTAGCGATGTTCATGACGGTTCCTTTGGGTGGCGGGTTGTCTGCTGCGATGATGGAACTGTAGGCGCATCGGCCGGCCATCTCCAGCGGCTTGCGACCAACCGCCCAAAAGAAGGGACAGAATGCCAACCGGCCCGATGAAAGGCAGGAAGGCTGGCTGGACGCCGTTCCCTGCGGCGGACAAGCCGCCGCCTGCATTGCTTGCAAGGGTGCTACAAATGTGGCATGCTACATTTGTAGCCAACTCAATCACCAAGGAAAACGATGCTCTCATTCGCATGGAAGTGGCCTGCTGTCTGCCGCCGTCCTGACAACGCCGGCCGTCGCCGCCGATTTTGACGGCATGGTCAGCGTCGGCGGGCATCCGCTGCACGTGGCGCAGGCTGGCACCGGACCATATACCGTCGTCTTCGAGGCGGGCTTCGCCAGCGACCTGTCGGTATGGCGCAAGGTGGCGCCGGAGGTGGCGAAGAAGGCGGCGGTGCTGCTCTACTCGCGCGCCGGCTACGGCGAGTCGCCGGCGCGCCCGCAGCCGCTCAGCATGGAGCAAAGCGTCGCCGAGTTGGCCGACGTGCTGCGCCTGCGCAAGGTGGAGGGACCGCTGATCCTGGTGGGTCATTCCTATGGCGGCTTCCTGATCCGCTATTTCGCGGCCACGCATCCGCAGCGTATCGCGGGCCTGGTCTTTGTCGACCCTGCGGATGAAGGACTGGAGGCCGCTCTCAAGCGCATCGATCCGGCGCGCGTGCAGCAGGACCAGCGCATGCTCGCTGCCAGCATCCCGGCCAAGTGGCAGGGCGAGCTGCAGACGGTCCAGGCCATCCTCGATGCGGGCAAGCTGCCGGCGATGCCGGCACTGCCCGACGTGCCGGCGGTGCTCCTTACATCCGTGCAGGCGCGTGCCGGTTCGGACTTTTTCCAGGAGACGCCGGCCATCGTCAAGATCAAGCGCGAGCGGCACGCCGCCTTCCTCAGCCAGTTTTCCAGCGGCGCGCACGTCTTCACGCCGAACAGTGGCCATGGCATCCAGATGCAGGAGCCGGAGCTGGTCGTTGCCGCCATCGGCCAGGTCATGACCCTGGCCACGCAGGGCGCCGCACGCGTGGCCAGGGCGCAGGCCAGACAAAAACTGATGGGGGAACTGGAGCACAGCGCCGCCTTGCTGGGCGAGCAGCAGAACGACGCGGCCGCAAGCCGCATCGCGCTCGCGCTGCGGGACAGCGCCCTGAGCGAAGCGGAGATCAATACGCTGGGTTTCGACCTGCTGACCAGAGCGAAGCAGACGGCGCTGGCCACGCTGGTGCTGGCGTACAATAACCAGGCTCACGCGCAGTCCGACAATGCCGCGGACAGCTACGGCGAAGCCTTGCTGGCGGACGCCCGCCCTGCGGAAGCGCAGCGCGAGTTCACGCGGGCGCTTGCGCTGGGACAGGCCAACGGTGCACGCGAACAGGCAATGGCCGGCTACCGCCAGCATCTTTCACAAGCAGAGCAAGCATTGAAATCACCATGAAAAAGAAACCCTTAGCCACTGTCCCCGCCGAGATGTACGGACTGGAAGACCTGGCACCGCGCGAGCGCCAGGTCGTCGAATGCGTGTACCGGCTGCAGGAAGCCACCGCGTCGCAAATCCAGGAAGCACTGGGCCCGGACTTGAGCAATTCGGCGGTGCGCGCCATGCTGGCGCGCCTGGAAACGAAGGGCGTACTGCAGCATCGCGTCGATGGCCAGCGCTATTTGTACAGCGCCGTGGCGCCGCAGGCGCAGGTGCGCGAGTCGGCGCTGAAAAAACTGGTCGGCACCTTTTTCAACAACTCCAAGGCCAGCGCCGCGACGGCCTTGCTCGGCATGTCCGGCGAACTGAGTGCGAAGGAGCTCGATGATCTCGAAGCGATGATCGCGAAGGCACGCCAGGAAGGCCGCTGATGGCGGGAACCGACCTCGCGCAGCTGCTGTTGAAGCATAGCGTGACGGTCGTGCTGCTGCTCTGCATGCTGCGCCTGCTGCACCGCGCATCTGCCTCGCGCCGCGTGTTTGCCACGCGCTGCGGCCTGGTGGCGCTGCTGTTGATGCCCTTGTTCTGGCTATGGCTGCCGCAGCTGCCCATGCGCATGCCGCTGGCCCTGTCGGCCCTGCTCGATCCTCCTCTGCGCATTCCCGCCGGCGTGACGACGGCCGCACTGCCCGACATCGACGCAGCCGTAGCTGCCCCGGCACGTGCCGCATGGCTGGGCCGCTGGCTGCTGGCCGCGTATGCCGTCGGCGTGGCATGCCACCTGCTGCGCCTGGCGCTGAACCTGGTGCGCCTGCACCAGGCGAGCATCGCCGCACAGGTGCTCGAAGCGCCGGCATGGACAACGGCCCTGCAAAGGCTGCATCGGTCGCTGGGCCTGCGCCGCCCCGTGCGCCTGCTGGTCTCCGCTACGGCCGCATCGCCATACAGCTGGGGCTGGCGTCAACCCGTCATCGTGCTGGACCGGCACAGCACCGGCAACGCACAGGCCGATGCCGTGCTGGCCCACGAACTGGCGCATATCCGCACCCATGACTGGCCCATGCTGCTGCTGGCGCGCGTGCTGCTTGCCCTGTACTGGTGGCACCCGCTGATGTATCCGCTGTTGCGCATGTTCGAACACGATACGGAATGCGCTGCCGATGATGCGGTGCTGGCTGCCGGCGCCACGCCATCGCGTTATGCCCACACCCTGCTCACGGTGTCGCGCCAGGCCTTCGGCGCAGGAACGGCAGGCAAGCCGGCAGCGAGCATGGCCAATCGCATTGCCAGCCGCGGCGCCATGCTGGGCGCACGCATCGCGGCGCTGCTGGAAGCCCATCGCCCGCGCGGGCGCGTCACGCTGCGTCAATGGTGGAGCGGCATGCTGTCCACCGTGGCGCTGGTGTGCGTGATCGGCAGTATCACGCTGCAAGGGGAACGGGTGCTGTGGCCGGACAGCCTGCTGCCGGGTCCCGACAGCCGGCAGCAAGACCCGGTCGCCTTGCTGCAAGCGCTCGACAACCCGAATTTCACCCGGCTTGCCAGCGCGATGCGCACCAGGGACTACACGCTGCGCCATGCGGCCGAGACGGAATCGTTCCGCCAGCGCGCCGCCATACCGGCGCTGCTGCTGGCCTTGCGCGACCCGCAGCCTGTCGTACGCCAGCTTGCCGTCTGGGCCTTCGGTGAAATGCGTTTTACGGAAACGGCACCCGCGGTGGCGGCGCTGCTGGCCGATCGCGACGCCGCGGTGCGCGCCGAGGCTGCCGCTGCGCTGGGCGACATGGGCGAGCGGCGCTGGCTGGCGCCGATGATCGCCATGCTGGGCGACAACGACGCTCTGGTGCGCCGCCGCGTGGCGCATGCGCTGGGCGACTTGCAAGCCGGCACCGCCATTCCCATGCTGCAAAGCTGCTTGAACGATCCCATTCCCGACGTGGCCAGCGAAGTGCGCTGGGCGCTGGACGAAATGCGCTAGGCGTGGCTGTCCGCTGCCGCCGGCGCGATGCCGATGGCTGATGATGGCTGGCTGATAAAAAAAATAGGGTGCCTGGCTGGAAGCGTGCGTTCCGCCTGTTGCTACGCTGTGTTGTGGATTGCTGCTGTCACCTGGGCTGGAGAGAACCGGGGGCGCCGCCCGTTCGAATTGCCTGTGACAAGATACTGCGATGTACTGCTACTGCCTGCATGGCACGGCCACGCTTACAGGGCGGCTTTTTCTTCGGCGCTCAGGCGCTTGGCGCTGACGTACACGGTGTGCATGGTGACTTGCTCGGCACTGGCGGCAATGGGTGCCGGCGCAGCGCGGAACTTCGGCACGGCGGCGGTCGCCAGGCTGGTGGCGGCGGCGATGGCGATGATGGCGACGAAGATGGCTTCCATGTTTTTAGCGATGTTCATGATGATGTCCTTTGGGTGGCTGGTTGTGTGCTGCGATGATTGAACTGTAGGCCGATCCCCGCTGAACCGCCATCGGATTGCGACCAAACGCACAATTCGCGGGACAGAATACAAAAAGCCCGGATGGAACGCACAACGTGCCCGCGCCGTGGCATTTGAGGCTTGCCAGCCCCAATCCTGGCCATTTCAGCGCCCTGCAAGCCCCTAAAAGCCCTACCACCGGCCAACCTTGTTTATAATCGCCCTACACTAAAGGACTTCTTTCATGACTGATCAATTCTCCAAAAAGGGCGAAGCCTGGTCGGCCCGGTTTTCCGAACCGGTCTCGGACCTCGTCAAGCGCTACACAGCTTCTGTATTTTTTGACAAGCGCCTGGCGCTGTTCGACATCGAAGGTTCGCTGGCCCATGCGGAAATGCTGCATGCGCAAGCCATCATCAGCCCGGCCGACTACGCGGAAATCCAGCGCGGCATGGCGCAAATCTCGCAGGAAATCGCCGCCGGCCAGTTCGAATGGCTGCTGGACCTGGAAGATGTCCACCTGAATATTGAAAAACGCCTGACCGAACTGGTAGGCGATGCGGGCAAGCGCTTGCACACGGGCCGTTCGCGCAACGACCAGGTAGCGACAGACATTCGCCTGTACGTGCGCTCCGCCATCGACGACATCACCGCCCTGCTGGCGACGTTCCGCAGCGCGCTGACGGACCTGGCCGAACAGCATGCCGACACCATCATGCCGGGCTTTACCCACATGCAGGTGGCCCAGCCGATCACCTTCGGCCACCACATGCTGGCGTATGTCGAGATGTTCGGCCGCGACGCCGAGCGCATGGCCGATTGCCGCAAGCGCGTCAACCGCCTGCCGCTGGGCGCCGCCGCCCTGGCCGGCACCACCTTCCCCATCGACCGCCTGCGCGTGGCCAAGACGCTGGGCTTTGACGACGTCTGCCACAACTCGCTCGACGCCGTGTCGGACCGCGATTTCGCCATCGAATTTTGCGCCGCCTCCGCCGTGCTGATGATGCACGTGTCGCGCATGGCCGAAGAACTGGTGATCTGGATGAGCCCACGCATCGGCTTCATCGACATCGCCGACCGCTTCTGCACCGGCTCGTCGATCATGCCGCAAAAGAAAAACCCTGACGTGCCGGAACTGGCGCGTGGCAAGACGGGTCGCGTGTATGGCCACCTGACTGGCCTCTTGACCCTGATGAAAGGCCAGCCGCTGGCCTACAACAAGGACAACCAGGAAGACAAGGAACCGCTGTTCGACACCGTCGACACCGTCATCGACACCCTGCGCATCTTCGCCGACATGGCCGGCGGCATCACGGTGAAACCGGAAGCGATGCGCGCGGCAGCCCTGCAGGGTTATGCCACGGCGACCGACCTGGCCGACTACCTGGTCAAGAAGGGCTTGCCGTTCCGCGACGCCCATGAAGCGGTAGCCCTGGCCGTGCGCGCCTGCGTCGACGCCGGCTGCGACCTGGCCGACCTGTCTTTGGCCCAGCTGCGCGCGTTTTCCCCGCTGACGGACGAAGACGTGTTTGCCGTGCTGACCCTGGAAGGTTCCGTCGCCGCGCGCGACCACGTGGGCGGCACCGCTCCCCGCCAGGTACGCGCCGCGATCGCCCGCGTGCGTACGCAGCTGGAAAAATAAACGGGCTGCGTCCCGCCAGCGCCCCGCTGCATCGCTGCAGCGGGGCGTTTTTCATTGGGCGACGATTTTCGACAGCACGGCAAAGGCGGCCCCCGTCTGCGAGGCCTCCAGCAGCAAGGTCAGCTCCGTATAGGTGCAGATGATGTTGATCAGATTGATGCGCTCCCACGCCAGGCGCTTGAGAATGGCGTGATACACGCCCGGCGTGTAGCAGGTTTCGGGCGCCAGGTGCAAGGTCACGGCCGTCACGCGTTCGAGGCGCGCCAGCTCCTGCTCTTCGCCGAAAACCTCTTCCACCAGCGCATGCAGGCTGCGGCTGCAGATCACCATCACCTCGTTGACGCCGCGCGTGACGGTAATGAACGTGCCCCGCTGGGGCGCGGCCAGCGCCAGCAACTGGCGCTGGCAGGCATACGTCTGGTCGGAGTAACGGTAGGTAAAAATCATCAGTTCGCTGCGCGTGGACAGTTCGCCCGCGCGGTGCGCCAGTACGATCTCGCCGCTGTTCTGCTGCGGCATGCGTTCGGCCAGGCGGCGCAGCGCCATCACCACGGCGGCCTGGCCCACCGGTTTCCATAAGTCGCTCTGCAATTGCGGCTGCAGCTGGCGCGCCAGTTCCGACAGGTTGAGCAAGCCCCGGCCCAGTCCCTCGCTGAGAAAAGCCGATTCCATCACGATCTGTTCCACTTTGGTCGCTATCGAAAGCATAGTTCGTCGGGCCGGTGATTCCGGTGCACGCACCAGGAGCCGGCAACCCTTCCTGAAAAAAGGATGCACTGCGCCAGCGGCCGCACCGGGCGGCGCGGTCGGACTCGCTGAAAAGCCCCCCTCGCGGGGGAAGGGCCGGTTAGCGGCGGCTAGGAAGGCGGATGCAGCATGAATGCCGCTCCAGAGGGGAAATGGCTGAAACCAACAGCAGAAAACAGAACTGACGTCATGTGAAACTCCCGATTTTTTTCCCGATGCGCTGTATCTGGACGCGGTCATTGCCGCGTGCGCTTTTTTTGTCTTCGCGTGATCCGCTGGGGACCACGTGAAGACCTAGTGTAGATCGCAACATTTAGAAAATGCAACAGTGTTTTTCCAACAGAGCGCGCCATTAGGGGAAGTAGTCCAAAACAAAAGTTGCAGCTTGTGGTAGATCAAACTTTCCAACGATACAGCGCCGATAAATGTTCAATTCTTAACAAAAATTCGCGTAGTGACCCATTTCTTGAATTTTTTGACATGGCGATCTCGACAAGTTTAGTGTCCCCCTACCCGGCGTCATGCCGCCACAAAACGGCAGGCTATCCGCCCGCCGCCAGGCACGCCGGGGTGGCCATCAGGCATCGCGGCCAGCTCATTCACCATTTCCTTAACCGATACCATGGAGCAGAAATGAATTTACGTTTGACGATAGTTGCCGCATCCATCGCCGCCCTGCCGCTGATGGCCACCACGGCAGATGCCGCCACGCCGCTGCCACAGACCCTGATGGCCGCCCCGGTCAGCCTGGCCTCTCCACAAGAGAACGCCAGCCTGGTCAACAAGCTGGCCGCGCAGGCACGCAGCCGCGGCCTGAATACCGAGCATGGCTTTGCCGTCGGCGCCCAGCATCCGGGCGTCAGCGGCACGCGTGTGAGCCGCGTACAGCACACCTACAAGGGCTTGCCCGTCTTCGGTTCCGAGACGGTCGTGGTCAGCAACAACGCCGGCGACATCGTCAGCGAATCCGTGTCGGACCGCGCTTCCGGCCTCGGTAGCGGCGGCGTCAATTCCGTCACCCGCAGCGCCACCACCGACATCGACACCACGCCGGCCGTCAGCACCGCCGCCGCCATCGCCGCTGCCGTGAAAAGCATCGGCGTGCAGGCCGTCGACCATGTGCCGCCGCATGCGCAGCTGCTGATCTACCCCGTCATGAAAACGGTGCGCGTGGCCGGCGCCGAGAACAAGTCGGAAGCCGCGCTGAACGCCCTCGACGTGCAGGACGTGGTCGACCACTACGAGCTGGCCTATCTGGTGCAGACGCGCATGATCAGCGGCAGCAAGCCGGTCTACTACGACACCGTCGTCAGCGCCAAGGATGGCCGCATCCTGCGCCAGTGGAAAGCCCTGAAAACCGTCGCCGGCATCGGCAACAGCCAGTACAACGGCCAGGTACCGCTCAACACCACGCTCACGGGCAGCACCTACACCATGAAGGACCCGAGCCGCGGCACGGGCGGCAGCTTCGGCGGCATGGCCATCACGAATGCCAACCACGGCACCACCTCGGGCAGCGTGTACAGCAGCACCAGCAATACCTGGGGCGACGGCCAGCAGTACATCAACGGCGGCAGCACCACCAACGCCAACGGCCAGACGGCGGCCGTGAACGCGATGTGGGGCCTGATGAACACCTACGACACGCACAAGAATGTGCTGGGCTGGTCCAGCCTGGACGGCAACAACACGGCTACCCACATCGCCGCCCACGTCAACACGGCCTACGACAACGCCTACTACGACAGCAGCTGCAAGTGCATGTACATCGGCGACGGCGGCAGCTCGTTCAACAACCTCGGTTCCATCGACGTGATCGGCCACGAAATGGGCCACGGCATCACGGACGCCACCTCGGGCCTAATCTACTCGCAAGAGTCGGGCGGCTTGAACGAATCGAGCTCGGACATCGCGGGCGAGATGGTGGAAGCCTATGCGCGCGCCGGCGGCACGGGCAGCAGCATCCCCAACACGGGCAACGATTGGATGACGGGCAAGGAAATCGCCAAGAATGGCCAGCCGCTGCGCTGGCTGTACAAGCCAAGCAAGGATGGCAGCAGCCCGAATGCGTGGAGCAGCACCATCAAGAACCTCGACGTCCACTACAGCAGCGGCCCGAACAACCGCATGTTCTACTTCCTGTCGCAAGGTTCGAACTCCACGTCCAGCAGCGACTACTACAGCTCGTACCTGAACAAAAGCCCGCTGGCCATGACCGGTATCGGCAGCGACAAGGCATACCGCATCTGGTTCAAGGCCGCCACCACCAAGTTCACCTCGTCGACCAACTATGCCGACGCGCGCAACAAGGTGCTGCAGGCAGCCGAGGAACTGTATGGCGTGGGCAGCGCCGAGGCTATCGCCGTCAAGCGCGCGTATGCGGCCATCAACGTGGGCGCCGACGTCGATGAATCGACCACGGGCGGCGCGGTGACCATCACCAGCCAGCCGGCCAGCATCACCGTCGCACCGGGCGCCACCGCCTCGTTCGCCGTGGGCGCGGGCGGCGGCACGGCGCCGTACACCTACAAGTGGTACCGCAACGGTGCCGTGATCAGCGGCGCCACGTCGCCCGCCTACAGCTTCACGACCGTGGCGGCCGACAGCGGCGCCGTCTTCAAGGCCACGGTGACGGATTCCTCCTCGCCCGCCGTGACGGCCACATCGAACAACGCCACGCTGACGGTGGGCACGAGCAGCGCCACCGAACGCGTGACGAACGGCGGTTTCGAGTCCGGCGCCACGGGCTGGAGCGGCACCACGGGCGCCATCGGCACGTTTACGGGGCAAACCGCGTACGAAGGCACGCAGTACGCCTGGCTGGGCGGCAATGGCGCCACGGCCAGCGAATCGCTGACGCAAAGCGTGGCCATTCCGGCCGCCGCCACGTCCGCCAGCCTGACCTTTGCGCTGCATATCGACACGGCTGAAACGGGCAATACCGTGTACGACAAGCTGGTCGTCACCGTGAAAAACAGCGCCGGCACGGTGCTGGGCACCCTGGCCTCGTACTCGAACGTGAACAAGGCTGCCGGCTACCAGATCCGCACGTTTGACCTGATCGCCTACAAGGGCCAGACCGTGCAGATCTCGTTTGCCGCGACCGAGGACGCATCGCTGCAAACCTCGTTCGTGATCGACAAGGTCAGCCTGGTTACCCAGTAAGCGGCTAAACATGCGGGCAAGCCATCGATACAAGGCTTGCCCGCACAGCACGATTGATTTTCTGGCAATTACAGTCTACCCTGAGGCAGTGATTGCATCTTGCCTGCTGCCGGTACCCGCGACGAATTGAACTTTTTTTGGATTGTTCCTGACCGATGCCTACTTCGACCTTGTCCGCACGCGCTTTCCCCCATTCCAGCCTGTCCATTTTTACGCCTGCCACCATGCTCGCCTGACGCGACCATGCAGTTCCACCTCCAGGTGCAGGGCCCGGCGGGCAGCCAGGCGCTGGCCATCGACGCCGCCAGCGAGGCCGAGGCGATCCGCGCGGCCGTGCGCGGCGGCTGGCGCGTGCTGGCCGTCGACGATGGCGCGGCGCAGGAGGCTGGCGTCGCGCCGCGCCCGGGCAAGCAGGGCTTGCCCCTGCTGCAATTCAGCCAGGAGCTGCTGGCCCTGCTCGAAGCGGGCCTGAACCTGGGCGAGGCCATGGCCACCCTGCACAACAAGGAAACGCGCGCGGGCGCCAGGGCCACCCTGGCCGCCATCGTGCTCACCCTGCAACAGGGGCAAAGCTTTTCCGACACCCTGGCCGGTTTCCCCGACATTTTCCCCGACATCTACATCGCCACCGTGCATGCGGCCGAACGCTCAGGCAACCTGCCCGAGGCGCTGGCGCGCTTCGTCGGCTACCAGCTGCAGTTCGACGCCATCCGCAAAAAACTCATTTCCGCCGCCATCTACCCGTGCATGCTGCTCGTCGTCGGCGGCCTGGTGACCCTGTTCCTGCTCGGCTATGTGGTGCCGAAGTTCAGCGTCGTCTACGAAAGTTCGGGCCGCGAAATCCCCTGGATGTCGCAGATGCTGCTGGGCTTTGGCCAGACCCTGGCCGCGCATCCGCTGCTGTGCGCCGGCGCGCTGGCCGCGGCCGTCGGCGCCGTGGTCTTCGGCATCGCCAATGCCGGTGCGCGCCAGGCCCTCATCTTGCGCCTGCTGCGCCTGCCCGTGCTGGCCGGGAAGGCGGCGGAATTCCGCCTGGCGCGCTTCTACCGGGCCCTGAGCCTGCTGCTGCACGCCGGCATCCCGCTGCACAAGGCGCTGGCCATGGTCGCGCCCATGCTGCTGCCGGCGCAGCAGGAGCAGCTGGCGCAGGCACGCCGCGCGGTGCAGGAAGGCATGCCGTTTTCCACCGCGCTGGAATACGCCGGCATGGCCACGCCGGTGGCGCAATCGCTGCTGAAAGTGGGTGAAAACACGGGCCGCCTGGGCGACATGCTGGAACGCTCGGCCAAGTTCCACGACGAAGAATTCGCCCGCTGGGTGGACTGGGCCTCGCGCCTGCTCGAACCGCTCTTGATGACCATCATCGGCGTCGTCATCGGCGGCGTGGTGGTGCTGATGTACATGCCGATCTTTGAACTGGCCGGGAGCTTATCGTGAACGTTATCGTGAGGATCATGCCATGAACGCACGCGACGAAGAACGGGCCGTGCTCGATGCCGCCATGCTGCGCCGGGCCCACGCCAGCGCGCTGGAACAGGGTCGTCCGCAAATGGCCGTGCTGCAGGAAACGGCGGCCCTGCCGCCCGAAGTCTTTTTGCGCCAGCTGGCCGCCCTGTTCCGCTATCCGGCCTGGACGATGGCCGAACTGCAAGCCGCCTTGCCCGCCTTTGCCCTGCTGCCCTACACGGATTGCGCCCAACGCGACTGCGTGCTGCTGCACCCAAGCGTTCCCGGCACGCCGCCCGTGCTTGTCATCGGCAACCCATTTGCCGAAGACTTGCTGCAGTGGGCCGACTTCGCCCTGTCCACGCCCTTCACCGTGGCGCTGGCGCACCCGGACGACCTGGCCGCCTATCTGCTGCAGCAGGAAAGCGTGCAGCAGGCGATGCAGGAAATGCAGCACGGGGATGACGTGCCAGGACTCGACCAGAGCATCGAAGACATCTCGCTGATACGCATCAGCGAGGACAGCAGCCCCGTGGTGAAACTGGTGAACTCCACCATCTACGACGCCCTGAAATTCCAGGCCAGCGATATCCACCTCGAATGCGACGTGGCCAGCCTGGTCATCAAATACCGCGTCGACGGCGTGCTGGTACAGGCGGGCCAGGTGCAGGGACTGGCGATGGCGGAACAGATCATCTCGCGCATCAAGGTGATGGCCGATCTCGACATCGCCGAGCGCCGCATCCCCCAGGATGGCCGCTTCAAGGTGCGCGTGAAAGGGGCGGAAATCGATTTTCGCGTTTCCATCATGCCCAATATCTTTGGCGAGGACGCCGTGCTGCGCCTGCTGGACCGGCGCGCGCTGACGGAGGCGGCGCAGGCGCTGCGCCTGGAAAGCCTGGGCCTGAACGAGGACGCCATCGAACATATCCGCCGCCTGGCCGCCAAGCCGCACGGCATGCTGCTGGTGACGGGGCCCACCGGTTCCGGCAAGACCACCACCCTGTACGCGGCCATCACGGAAATCAATACGGGGCGCGACAAGATCGTCACCATCGAGGACCCCGTCGAATACCGGCTGCCGCGCGTGCTGCAGATCCCCGTCAATGAAAAGAAGGGCCTGACGTTCGCGCGCGGCCTGCGCTCCATCCTGCGCCATGACCCCGACAAGATCATGATCGGCGAAATCCGCGACGATGAAACGGCGCAGATCGCCGTGCAGGCCGCGCTCACGGGCCACCTGGTATTTACCACCGTGCACGCGAATAACGTCTTCGACGTGGTCGGGCGCTTCCTGCACATGGGCGTCGATGCCTACAGCTTCGCGGCGGCCCTGAACGGCATCGTGGCGCAGCGCCTGCTGCGCCTCAATTGCGCCCATTGCGCCGTCGACGCCAGCGCCGAGGTGCTGGCCGATGCGCAGCAACTGCGCGACAGCGGCCTGGCCCTGCACCAGGTGCAGGACTGGCAATTCATGGCCGGCAAGGGCTGCGGCCATTGCCGCGGCACCGGCTACAAGGGCCGCAAGGCCGTCGCCGAAGTGCTGATGCTCAACGACGCGATGCGCGAAATGATCTGCACGCGTGCTCCCCTGAGCCAGATGAAGGAAGAGGCGGCTCGCAACGGCTTTCGCCTGGCGCGCGAAGCGGGCCTGGACCTGGTGCGGCGCGGCGAAACCAC
The DNA here is from genome assembly GCF_002002885.1 of Janthinobacterium sp. LM6. GTDB lineage: Bacteria > Pseudomonadota > Gammaproteobacteria > Burkholderiales > Burkholderiaceae_D > Janthinobacterium > Janthinobacterium kumbetense. Next base: position 5,829,651 of record NZ_CP019510.1, read on the forward strand.
TTTAGCGGAGCTCAATCGTGTCACTTATTGAACGCCTTACCCGCGCCACCCTGTGCCTGCACCTGGCGCCGCACGGACTGCACGGCGTGCTGCGCCGCGCCGGCCGTCCCGTGTCCGACAGCACCTTCCACCTGCCCATTGCGAACCCCGACGCCAGCTGGGAAGTGGCGCTGGCCGCCCTGCGCGGCTGGCTCGAACAGCACAATGAAAAAAAACTGCCGCTGGCCGTCAGCCTGGCCAGCCGCTGGTGCGCCATGCTGATGGTGCCGTGGAGCGGCGCCCTGCTCGACGCGGCCAGCGCACAGCGCTTCCTGCACAGCCAGTTCGCTGCCGTCTATGGCGATGGCGCGCGCGCCTGGCGCCTGGCTGCCGACGATGCGCCCTACGGCAAGCCGCGCCTGGCCTGCGGCACCGATGCAGGCCTGCTGCAAGGCGTGCAGGATGCGGCCGCCGCGCATGGCCGGCGCCTCCTCTCCATCGAACCCATCGCCGGGCCGGCCTGGCGCAGCATCGCCGCTGGAAAACCTGCCGCCTTCGCCCTGGTGGAAGCGGGACGGCTGCTGCTGGCAACGACGGGCGGCGGGCGCATCACTGGCCTGCATAGCCAATCCTGCGGCGCCGCCTGGAGCGACGAACTGGATCGGGCGTGGCGGCGCTGGAACTTGCGCGCGCCGCAGCTGGACGCGATCGAGCAAGTGGCGCTGCTCGATCTGAGCGGCGAACCGCAGGATGCGCTGCCGGCGCGCTTCCAGCCCGTTGCCGTGGCCAGCGCCGCGCACCTGATACGGGAGGCCGCATGGGCCTGAGCCGCATCGACTTCGTGCCTCCCGGCGCGGCGCGGGCGTTCAGCGGCTGGCGCCTGGCCCTGTGCCTGGCGGGCGGCTTGATGCTGCTGCCGGCCGCCGTGTACTGGCTGGTGCAGGCGCAGGAGACGCGGCGCCTGGAAGCGCAACTGGCGCAGCTGCAGCCCGCGCGCCCCGTGCGCGCGCCCCTTTCGGCGAGCCAGCAGCGCGAACGCGACCTCGAACTGAAACAGGTGGCTGCCGCCGTGCGCCAGCTTAACTTGCCCGTCACGCGCCTGGTCAGGACGGTACAGCCGCCGCGCGACGTGCGCATCGCCTTGCTGGGGTTGGACCTGAATGCGCAGCAAGGACAGGATGGCGCCAGCGTCCTGAAAATCGCCGCCGAAGCGGAAACGCCGCAGGACATGCTCAATTACCTGGCCTTCCTGAACCAGCAGCCCATGTTCAGCTCTGTGTATCTGCTCAAGCACGAGATGAACGCCAACGCGCCCGAACACCCGTACCGTTTTCAGCTGGAGGCGCAATGGCGGCAATAAAACCCGTGTTCAAAGCCGGCGCGCCCGTGGCCCGTCCACGCCTGCAGCTGCGCATGCCGCCGCGCCTGCAGTGGGAAGCGCAACGGTTGTGGCGTACCCTGGGCTGGCCCAGCGCCCTCGGCGCGGCCTGCCTGGCGCTGGCCGCTTTCGCCATGCAGCAGGGCGATGCGCTGGCCGCACGCCAGCGGCAACTGGCGGCGCAACTGGCCGCTGCGGCCAGACAGTCGGCGCTGCCGCCGGCACCAATCACGCTCGATGCCGATGCGGACAGCCTGGCCGCCTTTCACGCCTACCTGCCCGCGCACGACAGCATTCCCGACCAGCTGAAAACCTTGCTGGAAGTGGCGCAAAAGAGCGGCGTCACCCTGGCAAAGGCCGACTACAAGCCGCAGGAAGATGGCAATACGGCCTTTTTGCGCTACCAGATCACCCTGCCCGTGAAGGCCGAATACGCGCAGCTGCAAACGTTCATCGTCGACGCCTTGCAGGAGCTGCCCACCCTGACGCTCGACTCCGTGCTGTTCAAGCGAGAGCAGATCGAGGCGGGCGAGATCGACGCGCGCATCCAGTTCATCCTGCTGGTGAAAAAGGCGGAGGTACGCCGATGAAGAAAGTCGTACTGGGAGGCGCCGCCGTGGCGACCTTGCTGGCAGCCCTCTTCGCACCCGAGGATGAAGGCAGCATCGTGGGACCGGCCACGGCCACCACGCGCCAGGTGGAACGGGTGACGCCAGCACCCGTGCTTCCCGATGCCGCCGCGCCGGCGCCTGGCCGTCCGCTGGCGATCCATCCGCGGCGCGCGCTCGACGATGACGAAGCGGCCACCCTGTTTTCCAAGCAAAGCTGGCAGCCCGATACGCCGAAAAAGATCATGCTCGACCAGCAGGCGGCGCAGGCCACGCGCACTGTCGCCGCCGTCGACGCGAACGCACCGCCACCACTGCCCTTTCAATTCGTTGGCCGTTTCGTCGACGAAGGCAGGGCTGCCTACTTCCTGCAAGCGGGCGAACGCAACGTGGTGGCGCGGCCAGGCGACACGCTCGAAGAGCGCTACCGCTTCGACGGCGTGGTGCAGGGCGCACTGCAATTTACCTATCTGCCGCTCAACCTGAAACAGACACTCGCCGTAGGGGACCTCAATTGAAACAACGCGCCGCACGTATGTCACGCCCTGTCATCGCCCTGCTGCCGATGCTGTCCCTGCTGGCCGCCTGCGCCGGCAACCAGGCCTACAACGACGGCCAGGCCATGCTGGGAGCGGGCCGCACGGAACAGGGCCTGGCCCTGCTGGAACAGGCCGCGCAAGCCGAACCGACCAACGCCAAGTACCGCATCGCCGTCACGAATGGCAGGATGCGCGCGCTGAATAACCTGAACGGCCGCGCCGAAGCGCTGCGCCAGCAGGGCAACCTGGCCGGGGCACAAGCGCTGTACCAGCAGGCGCTGGCGCTGGATGCCAGCAACGACGTGGCGCAGCGGGGCCTGGCCGGCGTGGCGCAGGAGGAACGTCACCGCAAGTTGGTGCAGGAAGCGCAGGCCAGCTACCAGCGCGGCGGCGAAGCGAATATCGCGCAGGCGCAGGAAGCGTTGCGCCAGGTGCTGCAGGAACGGCCCGCACAGCGCGAGGCGCTGGCCCTGAAAAGCCGCATCAGCGAGGCGCAGTCAAAAAATCTGCCATCCGGCGGCAAGCTGGCGGCCGCCTACCGCAAACCCGTGACCCTCGAATTTCGCGACGCGCCGCTGCGCTCCGTGTTCGATCTTCTCAGCAAGGTGTCGGGCCTGAACTTCGTCTTCGACAAGGAAGTCGACCCCGCCCTGCGCGCCACCATCTCCGTGCGCGACACAAGCATCGAAGAGGCGATCGCCATGCTGCTGGGCGCCAACCAGCTCGAACAGAGCGTCACCAGCGATAAATCGATCACGATCTACCCGAACACGCCGCAAAAGGTGAAGGACTACCAGCAGCTCGTGGTGCGCACTTTCTTCCTCGCCAATGCGGATGTCAAGACGGTGGCGTTTTCCATCAAGACCCTGCTCAAGGCCAAGGATGTCGTCACCGATGAACGCCTGGGCATCATCATGCTGCGCGATACGCCGGAAATGGTACGCATGGCCGAACGCATCATCAACGTGCAGGACCTGGCCGACCCGGAAGTGATGCTGGAGGTGGAAGTGCTGGAGGTGAAGCGCACGCGCCTGATGGAACTGGGCGTGCGCTGGCCGGACCAGGCTAGCCTGACACTGGCCGGCGTCGCAGGTAGCACGGGAGGCCTCGGTGGCTTGAAGGTGGCGGACCTGCACCGCATCAATGGCGACAATATCAACCTGGGCATCGGCGGCGTCACCCTGAACGCCAACAAGACGGACAGCGACAGCAATATCCTGGCCAACCCGCGCATCCGCGTGCGCAATAAGGAAAAGGCCAAGATCCTCATCGGCGACCGCGTGCCCGTCATCACCGTCACGACGAACAACGGCGTCAGTTCCGACAGCGTCAACTACATCGACGTGGGCCTGAAGCTCGACGTGGAACCGAACGTCTACCTGGACGACGAAGTGGCCATCAAGATCAACCTGGAAGTGTCGAACGTCGTCAAGGAAGTGATCAGCAAGACGGGCACGCAGGCTTACCAGATCGGCACGCGCAGCGCCTCGACGGTCCTGCGCCTGAAAGACGGCGAAACGCAGGTGCTGGCAGGCCTGATCAGCGACGAAGACCGGGGTACGGCCAACAAGGTGCCGGGCGTGGGCGAACTGCCCGTGCTGAACCGCCTGTTCGGCAGCCAGAAGGACGACGCCATGCGCAGCGAAATCGTGCTGTCGATCACGCCGCGCCTGCTGCGCAGCATCCGCCGCCCGGACCTGATGACGGCCGAATTCAACTCCGGCACCGAGGCATCCGTGGGCGGCCGTGCCAGCGTCGGCGGCTCTGCCGAGGCCATCGCCGCGCCAGAGCAAGCCGCCCCACGCAGCGGCTCGCCCATGACGGGCGGCGACGAGGCGCCAGCGGCAGGCGACAAGTCCGGCAAAGGTGGCCAATGAAGCAACAAGGCTTTACCTTCATCGAACTGATGATCACCCTGGCCATCATGGCGACCCTGGCCACGGTGGCCGTGCCGATGGCGCAGGTGGCCTTGCAACGGGCGAAGGAACAGCAATTGCGCAGCGCGCTGATCGAGATACGCGAAGCGATCGATACCTACAAGCGCGCTTCGGACAATGGTCGCATCAAGCTGTCGCTGGGCGCATCCGGCTATCCGAAAAAGCTCGAGGAACTGGTCGAGGGCGTGCCCGACCAACGCAGTCCCTCGAAGCAGAACATCTATTTTTTGCGCCGCCTGCCGCGCGACCCGTTCCTGTCCAGGGAAGACGGCAGCGCGGCCGACAGCTGGGGCAAGCGCGCCTACGCTTCGCCGCCCGATAATCCCAGCGAAGGCGAAGACGTGTTTGACGTCGCCTCGCGCTCGACCAAGGTGGGCCTGAACGGCGTGCCGCTCAAGGAATGGTGATCGCCATGCAGACAACTGGCCCGCGGCGCGGCTTTACCCTGGTCGAACTGCTGGTGGTGCTGGCCATCATCTCGCTGCTGCTGACGATCGCCATTCCCCGCTATTTCGGCTCGGTGGAAAAGTCCAAGGAAGTCGCCCTGAAGGAAAACCTGCAGGTGCTCAGGAGCGGCCTCGATAAATACTATGCCGACAAGGGCGAGTATCCGGCCGCGCTGGCCGACCTGGTGACCCACCATTACTTCCGCAGCGTGCCGCTGGACCCCGTCACGGAGTCCAGCGCCACCTGGCAGCTGATCCCTTCGCCCAATGGCGAAATTGGCGGCGTGGCGGACGTGCGCAGCGGCGCCAAGGGCAAGACGCGCGAGGGCATCCCGTTTGAGCAGCTCTAGTTTCCAGCGCCGCGCACGGGGCTTCGCGTATATCTGGACCCTGATTCTGGTCGCTTTCATGGGCGTGGGCCTGGTGCTGGCCAGCGAATTGCATGCCACGGCTGCGCGGCGCGACAAGGAACGCGAGCTGCTGTTCATCGGCCATGAATTTCGCAATGCGCTGGGCCGCTACTACAACAGCACGCCGGGCGATGGCCGCCCGCGCTATCCGCTGACCCTGCAGGAACTGCTGCGCGACCCGCGCTTCGCCAACGCCCGGCGGCATTTGCGCCGTCTGTATGCGGACCCCGTCACGGGCAAAGCGGAATGGGGCGTGCTGCGCCAGGAGGGACGTATCGTCGGCATCCATTCGCTGTCGCCGCAGCTCCCCATCAAGCAGGACAATTTTCTCGACGAAGACGCCAGCCTGCGCCGCAAGCAACGCTACGCGGACTGGCACTTCACGTATCCGCACGACCTGGTGCTGGCCCAGCCCGATGCCGCCGGCGGCGCGCCCGGGCTCAAGCCGAAAAGCGCGAACTGATATCATGCCCGCATTCCATATTCAGCATCGAACAAAGGAGCAAGCATGAGCATAGGTGGCACTTCCATCGAACAGGCATTGGCATCGCTGTCGGACATGACATCCGGCATGGTCGCCATCGGTAAGGACGAACACGCACAACGCATCACCAAGGCGCAGGCCTTCATGCGAAAGCAGGGCATCGCCGCGATCTACGTGAACGCGGGCGCCAACCTCACCTATTTCACGGGCACCAAATGGTATGCCAGCGAACGCATGGTGGGCGCTATCCTGCCGGCCAGCGGCGAGATCGAATACATTGCTCCCGCCTTCGAGGAAAGTACCCTGACGGGCTTCATGCTCATCGAAGGCAAAGTCAATTGCTGGGAAGAGCATGAAAGCCCGTACCAGCTGTTCGTCGACGTGCTGGCGCGCATGGGTATCGCCCAGGATGCGCATCAACCGCCGCGCGTGGGCATCTGCGAAAGCGCCGCCTTCTTCATCTACGACGGCATCAAACCGCTGGCCCCCGGCTACGCGCTGGAAAACGCACGCACCGTGACGGCGTACTGCCGCAGCCGCAAGTCAGCGGCGGAAATCGCCCTGATGCAGCGCGTGATGGACATGACCCTGGCCGTGCACGTAGCCACGGCCAGCATGCTGTATGAAGGCATCACGACGGTGGAAGTGGAAGAATTCATCCAGCGCGCGCACCGCAAGGTGGGCGCGCCCCGCTCGTATTTCTGCATCGTGCTGTTCGGCGAAGCGACGGCCTATCCGCATGGCGTCAATTACGTGCAGACCCTGAAGGCGGGCGACACGGTGCTAATCGACACGGGCTGCCAGGTGATGAACTACATTTCCGACATCACGCGCACCTATGTATTTGGCACCGTCAGCGAACGCCAGCGCAGCGTGTGGAACAGCGAAAAGGCCGCGCAGGCAGCCGCATTCGCCGCCGCACAGTTGGGCGTGCCCTGCGGCGACGTGGACCGCGCCGCGCGCGTCTCGCTGGAAGCGGACGGCTACGGCCCCGGCTACAAGCTGCCGGGCCTGCCGCACCGCACGGGTCACGGCATCGGCCTCGATATCCACGAGTGGCCCTACCTGGTGGGCAATGACACGACGCCGCTGGACATCGGCATGTGCTTCTCGAACGAGCCGATGATCTGCATCCCCGGCGAATTCGGCATCCGCCACGAAGACCATTTTTACATGACAGAAAACGGCCCGCGCTGGTTCACTGAACCAGCGCACAGCATCGACGAACCGTTCGGCCTGAAGGTTTAAGCCGCCTTCGTCAACGCCAGCCGCCGTCCCGCTGGCAAGGTGGTGATCGCCGGCGCGCTTCCCTGCGCCAGCTTGAACACGGCCAGCGCCGTGCCCAGCTGCACGGCCTGTTCCTGCAGCGATTCGGCCGCTGCCGACGCTTCTTCCACCAGCGCGGAATTTTGCTGCGTCATCTGGTCCATGCTGCCGATGGCCACGCCGATGTCGCCGATGCCGGCGCTCTGCGCCTGGCTGGCGGCGCTGATCTCGGCCATGATGTCGGCCACCTTTTTCACGGAATCGACGATCTGGCCCATGGTCAGCCCCGCCTCGTCGACCAGCTTCGAGCCGACATTCACCTTGGCCACCGAATCGCCGATCAATTGCTTGATCTCGCGCGCCGCTGCCGCGCTGCGCTGCGCCAGGTTGCGCACTTCGGACGCCACCACGGCAAAGCCGCGTCCCTGCTCGCCCGCGCGCGCCGCTTCCACGGCCGCATTCAAGGCCAGGATATTCGTCTGGAAGGCGATGCCGTCAATGACGCCGATGATGTCGACGATGCGCCTGGACGAATCGTTGATCTCGCCCATGGTGGTGACCACCTGGCTGACCACTTGCCCGCCCTTCACGGCAACCGAGGAGGCCGACACCACCAGTGCATGCGCCTGGCCCGCGTTGGCGGCGTTGTCGCGCACGGTGGAAGTCAGGCTATCCATGCTGCGCGCCGTCTGATCCAGGCTGCCCGCCTGCGATTCCGTGCGCGCGGCCAGGTCCGCATTGCCCTGCGCGATTTCAGCGCTGGCCACCTGGATGGTTTCAGCCGATGCCTTGATGTCGGAGACCATGCCACCGAGCTTGGCGCGCATGTCCTTCAGCGCCGCCAGCAGGCTGGCCTGGTCGCCCGCTTCGGTCTCGATGTGCATCGAGAGGTCGCCATCGGCCACGGCGCGCGCGATCTGGCGCGCATATTCCGGTTCGCCGCCCAGCTGCTGCCAGATGGCGCGCACGACGAAATGCGACACGGCCACCAGGCAAACGATCACGGCCAGCGCCACGGCGATGCTGGTATTGAGCGCATTGCGCACGTTGGCCGCACTGCGCTCGATGCCCTGCTTGAACTGCGCTTGCGCCTGCTCGTTGGTCTTTGCCAGGTCCGTGTTGAGCACCGCCAGCGCGCCCTGCATGCGCGCCACGGTCGCTTGCGGGTCGCCCTCTTCCATTTCCAGCATGATGCGCGCCGCGCTCAGCGCCGGCGCATAGTAGGCATCGAATTCCTTTGCCAGCCGCGCACCCTGTTCGCGCTGGCCGGGGATCGCCGCAAAGACGTCCAGCTTGGCGCGCAGCTTGACGGCCTGGCCGCCGACTTGCCCGATGCGCTCCTTGTCGCCTTCGCTGACGGCATCGCGCAGGGCGTCGCCGACGGCTGCCACGTCCAGGGTCAGCGACTTGGCCATGTCGAGCACGGGATAGTCGGCACTTTCGGTAGCGTGGATGGAATTGAGCGTGGCCGTGGACAGATAGGCACTGACGGCCAGTCCCAGCCCGAAAATCACGGCCGAGACGACAGGCAGCGCCCATATCTTGCGTTTGATGCTCATTGCTGTCTCCTGATGTTGATGAGTTATCGGGCCGCCGCATGACGCGCGGCCCGAACCGGCTTTATGGCGCCGTCAGCACCACTTTGACGGTGCCGTCGACGGCACTCTTTTCGATATAGCCGATGGCTTTCGGATCGGCCGCCACGGCCTTCTTCACGTCGGCGCTATTGGCCGCTTCCTTCGGCAAGGTCGCCTTCCCCGTGAAAACCAGCTTGGACCACAGGGCTTTCGCTTGCGATGGTTCCTTGTCCGTCACCTTCTTGTAGAACTCGGCGCGCACGGGGGCGCTTTCCGGCTGGTCGATCGGCGTCATGGCCGTCGATTTGCCGAGGAAAAATTGCGCCACCTGTTCGTTCGTCATGGCGCCGGCGGCGCTTTTGGGATTGACCACCACGACCACTTCGGCCATGGCGGGCACGCTAATCGACAGCGCCAGCAAGGCAGCCACATTCACAATAAATGGTTTCATGCGGCGCTCCTTAGAAAACGAAATCGATGGCGGCGGCAGCCACCGTGACAGGGCCATGGAAACCTGGCTTGGCTTGCACGAACAGGCCCGGGCCATTCTTCGGCTTGATGCGGTCGATCTGCACTTTCAGCGCGGCCGAACGGTGGAAGTCCCAGCGCACGCCGATGCTGTCCGTCGATTGCTCCAGCTGGTTGCGCATATAAGCGAGGGTGTCGACGCCGGCCGACAGGGCGCGCAGGGTCGGCGTGCAGGCGGCCGGATAGCCGGCAGGGCAGGATGCGGGCACGGTGTTGTTCACGCGGCCATCGGCCTTCAGGCTGGCGTGGCTGTAGTATGGCAGGAAGGCGCCGATGCGGTAGCCTCCCATCACGTACCACGAGGTGCTGTCGCTGACATAGCTGTCCGTCTTGCGCTTCGCATATTCGGACTGCAGCAGCACATTGTTCCAGTCCAGGCCGAGGCCCACGGACGTAAACGATGCCTTCTTGTCCTTGACTTCCAGCGCATCGGCCAGGGCGCCCAGCTGGGCGATCTTGTAGCCGTTGCCGGCCGTGCGCAAGCCGCCCATCAGGGTGTTCAGGCTCGGTGAATCGTTGATCGTCAGCTTGGTCTCGGCCCGGCCGAAACGCACGGTGACGGGACCATGTTCGGCCACCACGTTGAGGGCGACGATGGACTTGCCTTCCACCTGCACGGTCGAAGCGGGACCCGTGGCCAGGGTGGCCTTGGTGCGGCCCAGCGCCAGCTGCGTGGTGATGCTGGTGTCGCCCGCGCTGAACTGGTAGGTGCCATCGACGCCGTCGATGCTGTTCAGGGGAACCTGCGAATACATTTCGCCGGGCGGGCGCAGCATGGTGTTGGCATAGCCCACGTTACGGTAATCGGAAATCATGAAGACGGGCAGACCCATGCGGCCAACGCGCACACTGAAGCTGTCCGACACCTTGGCCTTGGCGAAGGCCCACGCCAGTTCGGCGCCAAAATCGTCCTCGCCATCCTTGCGCGCCAGCCCTTGCACGGTGGCCGACAGCCAGGGATTGACGGTGACATTGGCCTGCAAGCCCAGGTTGGAATCGACGCCTGTGCGGGCGGTGCGGCCTGCGCCGGCAGCCTGGTTCGGGCGCGCAAACTGCGCGTTGTCGGTATCGGCCATGGTCAGGGCAGCAGTGCCGTAACCGCTGATCTTGACCGCGGGACCAGGGGCCTCTTCGGCATAGGCATGGCTGATGGCCAGGGGCATGGCCAGCAGGAAAATCAGGACGTGTTTATTCATAGTAATTAAATACCCGTAGCGGTGAACGTTAATCGTGGAATGGGACTCGAGGTCGATGGCTCACCGGCCGTAAAAGGCCGGGTCCGTTTTTTTCGCGCCGTCATCGCCTTGGGCGTCCATGGCGGCGTGACCAGTGAGTAAAACCATGCTACAGAGAAAAGGTTTTACGTTGGAAAGTTTTCTTAAGGCAATAAGCGAATTCGCCCATTTCCATGAAAAAAGCACGCGTTCTAGAGGGGTTTATCTAAATAGCACGCCGTGCAAAACCACACTTAGGCTATATTTTTCATACACTTATGGATAATTCAAGACGAAAAGAATCCGGATAAAAAAAGCGCCGCCCGCGCGAAGACCGCGGGCGGCGCCGTTCAAACCAGTCCTGCCAGAGACGCTTACTCTCGGACTTACTCGCGCTTCGACACCAGGGTCAGAATATCGTAGCTGGCCACGAGTTCCTCGTTCTGGTTCGTCACCTGCACGTCCCACGCGACCACGCCCTGTCCCACGCCAAACACGTCCTTGCGGTTGCGGTCGACCTTGCGCTTGCACGTCAGGCGCGCGCGGATGGTGTCGCCGATGGCGACGGGGGCGACGAAACGCAGGTTGTCCAGGCCATAATTGGCCAGCACGGGGCCGACGCCGGGCGAGACGAACAGGCCGGCAGCGGCCGACAGCACGAAGTAGCCGTGGGCGATGCGCTTGCCGAACTGCGATTCCTTGGCCGCGATTTCGTCAAAGTGCATGTAGAAGAAGTCGCCCGAGATGCCGCCGAAGGCGACGATGTCCGCTTCGCTGACCGTGCGGCGGTGCGTGAGCAGCGAATCGCCCGTCTTCAGGTCCTCGAAGTGCTTGCGGAACGGGTGGATCGGACTTTCGTTGACATCCGCACCGCGCACGTATTCGCCCGTGATCGCCGCCAGCATGGTCGGCGAGCCTTGCACAGCCGCCCGTTGCAGGTAATGGCGCACGGCGCGCACGCCGCCCAGTTCTTCGCCGCCGCCCGCGCGGCCAGGGCCGCCGTGCTTCAGTTGCGGCAGCGGTGAGCCATGGCCCGTCGAATCGACGGAGGCCACGCGCTCGAGCACGTGCACGCGGCCATGCGTGGCCGCCACTTGCGGCACCACGCGCGCGGCGATCTTCGGATCGCGCGTCACCAGGGTACTCACCAGGCTGCCCTTGCCGCGCGCGGCCAGGGCCAGCGCTTCGTCGATATCGTTGTAGCCCATCATGGTGCTGACGGGGCCGAATGCTTCCACGTCATGCACGGCGTCGTTGCCGAAGGCGTCGCGGCACAGCAGCAAAGTCGGCGAGAAGAAGCTGCCGTCAAGGGCGCCATCGCCCAAAGGACTAAAACCGTCGGCCGCGCCGAACACCACTTCATTACCCTGCGACAGGGTGGCGACCCGTTCGGCCACGTCGTTCTGCTGTTCCTTCGACGCCAGCGCGCCCATGCGCACGCCTTCGATGGACGGGTCACCCACCACCACCTTGGCCAGGCGTTCGCGCAAGCGCGTGCCGACGGCGTCCATCAAGTGTTGCGGCACGATGATGCGACGGATGGCCGTGCACTTCTGGCCAGACTTGCCCGTCATTTCGCGCACGACTTCCTTCACGAACAGGTCGAATTCCACGTCGTCGGGCGTGACATCCGGCGCCAGGATGGCGCAGTTGAGCGAATCGGCTTCGCCGTTGAAGGGCACGGACTGGGCGATCAGGTTCGGATTGGTGCGCAGCTTGGCGGCCGTGGCCGCCGATCCCGTAAACGTGACGAAATCCTGGCCATTCAAGCGATCCAGCAAGTCGCCCGTGGAACCAATCACCAATTGCAGGCTGCCGGCCGGCAGCAAGCCCGATTCGTGCATCATGCGCACGACGGCCTGCGTCAGGTAACTCGTCGCCGTGGCCGGCTTGGCGATGCAGGGCATGGCCGCCAGGAAGCTGGGCGCGAATTTTTCCAGCAAGCCCCAGATGGGGAAATTGAAGGCGTTGATATGCACGGCCAGGCCGCCGCGCGGCACCAGGATATGCGTGCCGGCGAAACCGCCTTTTTTACCGAGCGCGATGGCCGGGCCTTCGTGCAGCACGTTCGACGACGGCAGCTCGTTGCTGCCCATGCTGGCGTAGGCGAACAGGGTGCCCGTGCCGCCTTCGATGTCGACCCAGCTGTCGGCGCGCGTGGCGCCCGACAGGTGCGAGATCGCGTACAGCTCTTCCTTGCGCTCGACCAGGTACAGGGCCAATGCCTTCAGGCGCGCGGCGCGCTGCTGGAAGTCCAGCGCCATCAGGCCAGGCACACCCGTCTTGCGCGCATACGTGACGGCTTCGTCGAAGTCGATCTTTTCCGCATGCGTGTGATAGATGACGCGGTTGTTCAAGGCGCTGTGCAGTGGCACGGCGGCGCTTTCGCCCAGCCAGCGGCCGGCGATCAGGCTTTGCAGGGTGGATATATTAGCCATTCGATTCTCCGTTAGGGGTCAGACCCGTCGGGTCTGACCCCTGCATTTAAAGGGTTAAAGGTTATTGCGCCGCAGCGTTCTTGTGCAAATGCAGCGGCAAGGCCGATTCGAAATTCAGGCGCTGGCGGTTTGCCTCGACTTCCGTCAGGGCTTCCACCTCGCGCATCGTCTGCATCGAGCGCACGGCCAGTTCGTGGTACTGGCCCGTGCCCGAGCTTTTCCATTTGATTTCATCGTCGGTCAGCGCGCGGATAATCTTGGCGGGCGTGCCTACCACCATGCTGCGCGGCGCGACGATCATGCCCGCCTTCACAAAACTCATGGCCGCGACGATGGATTCCTCGCCGATGATGGCGTTATCCATCACCACGGCGTTCATGCCGACGAGCGCATTGCGGCCGATGCGGCAGCCGTGCAGCACGGCGCCGTGGCCGATATGGCCGTCGACTTCGACCACCGTGTCGCAGCCGGGGAAGCCGTGCATGACGCAGGTATCCTGCAGATTCGCGCCCTCTTCCAGGATCAATCGGCCGAAGTCGCCGCGGATCGAGGCCAGCGGACCGATATAGCAGCGCGGGCCGACGATCACATCGCCGATCAGCACGGCCGACGGGTGCACATAGGCGCTGGGGTGGACGACGGGGGTAACGCCGTTGATTTCGTAGACTTTGACCATACACACTCCTATTCATCTGCGCGCCATGCACGCTATTACTAGACGCAGCGGAAAACTGGGGTCAGACCCGGCGGGTCTGACCCCGGCCCTCCGCTGCTGTCTTCACATACCCAGACCCCAGTATTTGCCCTTCGGGTTACATACCCAAGTACGCGCTTTGTACCTGCTCGTTATGCAGCAATTCGGGACCGGGACCGGACAGGGTGATGGCGCCAGTCTCGATCACATAGCCCACGTCGGCGATCGACAGGGCGGCGTGCGCGTTCTGTTCGACGAGGAAGATGGTGATGCCCTGGTCACGCAGTTCGGCCACGATGCGGAAGATTTCCGCGATCAGCAAGGGCGCCAGGCCCATGCTCGGTTCGTCGAGCAGCAGCAGTTGCGGGCGGCCCATCAGAGCGCGCGCCATGGCCAGCATCTGCTGCTGCCCACCCGATAAAGTTCCGGCCAGCAGCAAGCGCTTTTCCTTCAGGATCGGGAACAGGCCGTACATGCGCTCCATGTCGCCGGCCACGTCCTGCGGAGGGCGCGTGAAGGCGCCCAGGCGCAGATTGTCTTCCACCGTCATGGGGCCGAACACTTGCCGCCCCTCCGGCACCTGGCAAATGCCGCTGCGCACGCGCCTGTCGGCGCTCATGCGGCTCACGTCCTGGCCGGCGAAGGCGATGCTGCCGGCGCTGATCGGCTGCACGCCGGAGATGGCCCGCAACAGGGTCGTCTTGCCGGCGCCATTCGCGCCCACCAGCGCCACGAGCTGGCCCTGGCGTACCTGCAGGTCGATGCCGTGCAAGGCCTGGATGCGGCCGTAATGGCTGGTCAGGCCGGCGATATCGAGCACCAGCGGAGTTTGAGGTTTTTCCATCTTCATCATGCCGCCACTCCCAGATACGCGGCCACCACGTCGGGGTTCGCGCGCACTTCGGCGGCGGTTCCCTCGGCCAGCTTCTTGCCATAGTCGAGCACCAGGATATGGTCCGACAAATTCATCACCAGTTTCATGTCATGCTCGACCAGCACCACCGTCACGCCCGATTGCGCCACCTTGCGGATCAGGGCTTCGATCTCGCCCGTTTCCGTGTGGTTCAGGCCCGCCGCCGGCTCATCGAGCAGCAGCACCTTCGGCTTGGCCGCCAGCGCGCGCGCGATTTCCAGGCGTTTTAATGCGCCATACGACATCTGTCCCGCCTCGTCATCGATATGCCGGCCCACGCCGACAAACTCCATCAGGCCCGCCGCCTCGTCGCGGCAAGCCGCATCGGCGCGGCGCACGGACGGCAAACGCAGCATGGAGCCGAACAGGTTCTGGTTCAGGCGCAAATGCGCCCCCACCATCACGTTGTCGATTGCCGTCATGTTCATGCACACTTGCAGATTCTGGAAGGTGCGGCTCATGCCGCGCCGCGCCAACGCATCGGGCGGCATGGCGGCCACGTTCTCGCCATTGAGCAAAATCTCGCCCTTGGTCGGCGTGTAGACGCCCGTGATCAGGTTGAACAGCGTCGTCTTGCCGGCGCCATTCGGCCCGATCACGGAATGGATATTGCCTTCCTTGACGGTAAAGCTCACGTCCTGCACCGCGTGCACGCCGCCAAAGCTCTTGCTCAGATTGTTAATCGTCAGCATGTCACACCTCCTGCGCGGATTTGACGGGCGCCTTGGGTGTGGCGGCCCGCTTGCGCGAACGGCTGGCCAGGCTCGGTACCAGGCCTTTCGGCATGAAGATCATGGTGGCCATCAGGATCACGCCGAAGACCACCGTTTCCCAGCCTTCAAAACTGGACAGCAATTGCGGCAGGATCGTCAGCAGGGCCGCGCCGATGATGGAACCGAAGATCGACGCCATGCCGCCCACCACGACCATCGTCACCAGCTCGATCGAGTGGAAAAAGCCGGCCAGGTTGGGCGTGATGAAGCCGATGTAGTGAGCGCTGATGCTGCCCGCGATGCTGGCGATGATGGCCGACAGCACGAACACGCGCACCTTGAAGCGGGTGGTATCGACGCCGACCACGCGGGCCGCCACTTCCGAACCGTGAATCGCCTGCAGCGCGCGGCCGACGGGCGAATCGATCAGGTTCAGGGCCAGCCACGTCACCAGCAACAGCAGCACGGCGCACACCAGGTACCACGATTTTTCACCGGCGATTTCCAGGCCGCCCAAGGTGAAGGCGGACACGCCGATGCCGTCCGGGCCGCCCGTCCACTGCGTCTCGTTGTTGATGACGATGGAAATGATGATGCCCAGGCCCAGGGTGGCCATGGCCAGGGTGTGGCCCTTGAGTTTCAGCACGGGACGCGCCAGCAGCAGCGCCAGCAGACCCGTGGCGATGGCGCCCGCCGCCAGCGCGGCCAACGGCGGCCAGTTGTAGTGCGTGGTCAGCACGGCCGACGCATACGCGCCCAGGCCATAGAAACCCGCGTGGCCCAGGCTGATCTGGCCCGTGTAGCCCATCAGGAGGTTCAGGCCGATGACGACGATGGCGTTCAGGGCGATGCGGATCGCCACGTCATAATAGAACGCGTTGCTCAGGAACAGCGGCAGGATGGCCAGCACGAGGGCCAGCACCAGCAAGCCGCCGTGGCGCGAGCGTGTGAAAAAGTTGGTCATACACGCTCCGAATTTTTAGCGCCAAACAAGCCTTGCGGCAGGAAGAACAGGATCAACAGAATCAGCACGAACGGTACCGCGTCCTTGTAGGCCGAGGAGATATAGCCGGCCGTCATGGCTTCGGCGATACCGAGGATCAGGCCACCGGCAATCGCGCCCGCGCCGCCACCGAGGCCGCCGAGGACGGCGGCGACAAAGCCTTTCAGGCCCAGCATGATGCCCGCGTCGTAGGACGTGTAGGTGATCGGGGCGACGAGGATGCCGCCCGCCGCGCCCAGCAGGGCCGACAGGCCGAACGAGAACAGCAGCACCTTGCGCGTGTTGATGCCCACCAGTTGCGCGGCCAGCTTGTTGTGCGAGGTGGCCAGCATGGCCTTGCCCATCAGGGTGCGGCCAAAGAACCAGCCCAGCACCAGCACGATGACGACCGTCACGCCGAGTACCCACAGGCTTTGCGGCAGCAGGCTGGCGCCCAGGAATTCGATCGGCGCATCTCCGGAAAAGGCTGGCAGCGAGTGCGTATCCTTGCCCAGCCAGATTTGCACCAGGCCGCGCAACACCAGCGAGGCGCCGATGGTGATGATCAAGAGGGTGATGACCTGCGCATTTTGCGCCGGTTCGATCACGGTTTTTTCCATCAGCAGGCCCACCAGGCCCGTGGCGATGACGGCCAGGATGATGGCCAGCGGCAGCGGCACGCCAGCGGCCGACATCACGGCGGCCAGCATCCCGCCCAGCATGATGAATTCGCCCTGGGCGAAATTGATCACGCCGCTGGTGTTGTAGATGATGGTAAAGCCCAGCGCCGCCAGCGCGTAGGCGGAACCGACCGTCATCCCGGAATACAGAAATTGTAGAAATTGAGCGACTTCCATGGTGTCTCCATTATGTTCGGCTACGCGCGAACCGCCTTCGAGGGCGGCCCACGCGGGTACTTCTGGCTTACCTTCTCGAACTTATTTAGACAATTGCCATTCGCCGTTCTTCACTTCGACCATGCGGAAAGCCGACAGGTCCAGGCCCATGTGGTCCTTGACCGACATGTTGAAGACACCGGTGGTGCCCACAAAGCCCTTGGTCTGCTCCAGCGCCGTGCGCACTTTTTCGCGGTCCGTGCCGCCGGCGCGCTTGATGGCGTCCACCGACAGATTCAGGGCGTCGAGCGCATAGCCGCCAAAGGTCGACGGGTCGATCTTGTAGCGGTCCTTGTACGTCTTGTCGTAACCGACGACGACGGCCTTTTGCGCGTCACTATCGGGCAGCATGGCGCCGATTAACAGCGCCGGCGTCGGCAGGCGCACGCCTTCGGCGGCCTTGCCCGACAATTTCAGGTATTCGTCCGACGCCACGCCGTGCGACTGGTACAGCGGCAGCGCGGCCATGCCCAGCTGGCCATAGTTCTTGGTCACGACGGCCGGGCCCTGGCCCAGGCCGAAGACGAAGACGGCTTGCACGCCGACGGTGTTCTTGATGCGCGTGAGCTGCGCCGTGATGTCCGTGTCTTTCGGACCGTAGGTTTCATCGGCCACCAGGGTGATGCCATATTTGGACGCGACGATTTGCGATTCCTTGCGGCCCGAGGCGCCGAAACCGCTCGTTTCCGACAGCAGGCCCACCTTGCTGATGCCGCGCTTCTTCATGTCCTCGAACACCTTCTCGGCCGCCATGCGGTCCGTGTGCGGCGTCTTGAACACCCATTTTTTCACGGGATCGATGATGACCACGGCGCCCGCCAGCGAAATGAACGGCATGCTGGCGCGATCCACCAGCGGCGCCATCGCCATCGTCGCGCCGGTGGTGGTGCCGCCGATCAGCACGTCGACCTTGTCCGACTCGATCAGGCGCTTGGTAAAACCGTTGGCCTTGGCCGCGTCGCTACCGTCATCGTAGTGCACCAGCTCCAGCTTGCGTCCCAGCACGCCGCCGGCCGCATTGATCTTCTCGATGTACAGCTGCAGGGTTTTCAGTTCCGGATCGCCCAGGAAGGCGGCCGGCCCCGTGACGGACAGCACGGAGCCGATCTTGATGTTATCGGCCGCATACGCGCCCGCGGCGGACATGGCCAGCACGCCGGCGATCAGGGTTTTCTTGAAGATATTGGCAATCATTGTGGTCTCCACCAGGTTGGCACTACGGTCAATGTATGGTTGGCGCTTTTTTACAAGCCTGCGCCTTTTGTTTTTACTTTTTTATACGCGTTCAATTACTACGGCAATCCCCTGCCCCACGCCGATGCACATGGTGCACAGCGCATAGCGCCCGCCCGTGCGTTCCAGCTGATTCAGGGCCGCCATCACCAGGCGCGCGCCCGATGCGCCCAGCGGGTGGCCGATGGCGATCGCGCCGCCATTCGGATTCACGTGAGCCGCATCATCCGCCAGGCCCAGGTCGCGCGTGACGGCCAGCGCCTGCGCGGCAAACGCTTCATTGAGCTCGATCACATCCATCTGCTCGATGGTCAGACCCGTTTGCGCCAGCACCTTGCGCGACGCCGGCGAAGGTCCGAAACCCATGATGCGCGGCGCCAGGCCTGCCGTGGCCATGCCCAGCACTTTTGCGCGGGCCTTCAATTTGTACTTGTCGACGGCGGCGGCAGACGCCAGCAGGATGGCGCAGGCGCCGTCGTTCAAGCCAGAGGCATTGCCGGCCGTGACGCTGCCGTCCGCTTTCACGACGCCCTTGAGTTTCGCCAGCATTTCCAGCGAGGTGTCGGGGCGCGGATGTTCGTCGCTGGTGACCATCTTCGGATCACCCTTCTTTTGCGGCACGGCGACAGGCACGATTTCGCGCTCGAACACGCCGGCCGCGTGGGCAGCGGCCCAGCGCTGCTGGCTGCGCAGAGCCAGACCATCCTGGTCGGCGCGGCTGATGCCAAATTCCACGGCCACGTTTTCCGCCGTTTCCGGCATGGTGTCGATGCCGTACTGCGCTTTCATCTTGCCGTTCACAAAACGCCAGCCCAGGGTCGTGTCTTCGATCTTCGCCGCGCGCGAGAAGGCGCTGTCGGCCTTGCCCATCACGAAAGGCGCGCGCGTCATGCTTTCCACGCCGCCGGCGATGATCAGTTCCGCCTCGCCCGCCTTGATGGAGCGGGCGGCCATGCCGACGGCGTCCAGGCTGGAGCCGCACAGGCGATTGATAGTATTGGCGGGCACTGCCGCCGGCAAGCCAGCCAGCAGCGCGGCCATGCGGCCCACGTTGCGGTTGTCTTCGCCGGCCTGGTTGGCGCAGCCGTAGAACACGTCGTCAATGGCGGACCAGTCAACGGACGGGTTGCGGGCGATCAGCGCGGCGATCGGCAGCGCGCCCAGGTCGTCGGCGCGCACGCTGGACAGCGCACCGCCATAGCGGCCAAAGGGCGTGCGTACGGCGTCACAGATAAAAGCGTCATTCATGTTTGGTTCCTTGTTCGTGCTATCAGGAGAATATCTTCGGGCGCTGGTCGACCACGCGGCGGGCCTTGCCCGTCAGGGTACGTTCGATGCCGGCAGCGGCCACCAGGCGTACACGCGTGCTCACACCCACGTGCGTCTTGATGCGGTGTTCCAGCTCGCGCGCCAGGGCGTCCGTTTCGCTGGCCGAGATGGTGGCAGTGAGGTCGATACGCAGCTCGGCCACCACTTCCAGCTTGTCGAGGTGGCCGTCGCGCGTGACCACCAGCTGGTATTGCGGCGCCAGCTTCGGCATTTTCAGGATCAGCTCTTCGATCTGCGTGGGGAAGACGTTCACGCCGCGGATGATCAGCATGTCGTCCGAGCGGCCCGTGATCTTGCCGATGCGGCGCATCGAACGCGACGTGGGCGGCAGCAAGCGGGTCAGGTCGCGCGTGCGGTAGCGGATAATGGGGAGCGCTTCCTTCGACAGCGAGGTAAACACCAGCTCGCCCTCTGCGCCGTCCGGCAGCACTTCGCCCGTTTCCGGATCGATGATCTCCGGGTAAAAATGGTCTTCCCAGATGACGGGACCGTCCTTGCTCTCGATGCATTCGGACGCCACGCCAGGGCCCATCACTTCGGACAGGCCGTAGATGTCGACGGCGTCGATGCCGGCGCGCGCCTCGATTTCCGAGCGCATGGCGTCCGTCCACGGCTCGGCGCCGAAAATGCCCACCTTCAGCGACGACTCGGCCGGGTCCAGACCCTGGCGCGTGAATTCCTCGATGATGTTGAGCATGTACGATGGCGTGACCATGATGATCGATGGCTTGAAATCCTGGATCAGCTGCACCTGTTTTTCCGTCTGCCCGCCGGACATGGGAATGACCGTGCAACCGAGGCGCTCGGCGCCGTAGTGCGCGCCCAGGCCGCCCGTGAACAGGCCGTAGCCGTAGGAGATATGCACCATGTCGCCTGCACGG
The DNA here is from genome assembly GCF_002002885.1 of Janthinobacterium sp. LM6. Lineage (GTDB taxonomy): Bacteria > Pseudomonadota > Gammaproteobacteria > Burkholderiales > Burkholderiaceae_D > Janthinobacterium > Janthinobacterium kumbetense. The sequence goes on from NZ_CP019510.1 coordinate 5,850,096, forward strand.
CCGCCGCCGGCACGGATCGAGCGCGCCACCACGTTGGCCCAGGTATCGATATCGTTCTGCGTGTAGCCGACCACCGTGGCCTTGCCCGTGGTACCGCTGGACGCGTGGATGCGCACCACTTGCTCGCGCGGCACGGCGAACAGGCCAAACGGGTAATTGTCGCGCAAGACCTTTTTATCGGTGAACGGGAATTTGGCCAGATCGGACAGCGATTTCAGGTCGTCCGGATGCACGCCCGCTTCGTCAAAAGCGGCGCGGTAATGGGGCACGTTGTCATACGCGTGCTTGAGCGTCCATTTCATGCGTTCAAGCTGCAGCGCCTGCAGTTCATCCTTGCTGGCGCGCTCGATCGGCTCGAGGTCATTCGGGGAAGGTGTACGTTGGACCATCTCTGTCTCCTGATTCGGTTCTATAACTATGTAATTCGTTCCGGCAGTTCAAGCCTGCTCTTGTAACTTCAATTGCTGATGACTTCACCCGCCACGCGAATCGACTTGCCACGGAAGAGCGCGATGGCGCGTCCGTCCTGGTTGCTGACCTTGACGTCGTAGACGCCGCTCTTGCCGGCCAGCGCCTGTTCGACGGCGTGCGCCGTCAGCACGTCGCCTTCGCGGCCCGGCGCCAGGTAATCGATGGTGCAGCCGGCGCCCACGGTGTTCATGTTGTAGCTGTTGCAGGCAAACGCGAAGGCGCTGTCAGCCAGGGCGAAGATAAAGCCGCCGTGGCAGGTCTGGTGGCCATTGAGCATGTCGGCGCGTACCGTCATCGTCATGCGCGCATGGCCGGGGCCCACGTCGGCCAGGGCGATGCCCATGGCGGCGGTGGCGTTATCGCGCGACAGCATGGAGGCGGCGGCCGCTTCGGCCAGGGCTTGCGCGGTCAGGTTGTGATCTTCATTCGGCATGAAACGTGGCTCCATTGGCGAGTTTGCGACGCAGCAGCGGCGAGACCCGGTAGCGGTCTTCACCATAGCCTTGCGCCAGGTGATGCAGCACAGCGACGATGTGCTGGACGCCGACGGCATCGGCCCAGGCCAGCGGTCCGCGCGGATAGTTGACGCCCTTCTGCATGGCGATATCGACGGCGGCCACCGTGCATACGCCCTGGTTGACGGCATCGGCCGCCTCGTTGGCCAGCATGGCGACCGTGCGCATGACGGCCATGCCAGGCACGTCGTCCAGGCGCGTGACGATGAAACCGGCCGCCTGGAACAGGCCGGCGACGGCCGCATAGGCGGCGTCGCTGCACTGATCCGCACGGGCCACGGCGATGCGCTTGGTACCGGCGTAATCGAGCGCCAGGTCGAACAGCACCGTGTCAGGATGCTGGTTGTCGTGCGCGCGCTGGGTGGCGCTGCGGCCATCGGTGAGATAAATCGCGGCGCCGTTGCAATGCAGGGCCGGCGCTTCGTCGTGTGTCTGGCCTTCCTGCGTCACGCGGCGGCTGACGGTGATGCCGGCCTGCTCCAGGCGCTGCACCAGACTGCGAATGATGCCGCTGTGGCCACGGCCATCGCCGCCGATGGCGGCCGACAGGGCAACGAATTCCGGCTTCGGTTGCGCGCCTTCCGCCTGCGCCACGGGGGCAGGTGCGCCTTCGCCGTACTGGTAAAAACCGCGGCCCGATTTGCGGCCCAGGAAACCGGCGTTGACCATTTCCTGTTGCAGCACGGACGGCGTGAAACGCGGGTCGTTGAAATAGGCGCCGAACACGGACTGCGTGACGGAAAAATTGACGTCATGGCCGATCAGATCCATCAGCTCGAATGGCCCCATGCGGAAACCGCCCGATTCGCGCAGAACGGCATCGATGGTGGCGGCGTCGCCTGCCTGTTCATTGAGCAAACGCCAGCCTTCCGCATAAAACGGACGGGCGACTCGGTTGACGATGAAGCCGGGCGTCGATTTCGCATGCACGGGGTTCTTGCCCCAGGCGATAGACGTGTCGTAGACGGTGGTGGCCACTTGTTCGCTGGTGGCCAGCCCGCTGATCACTTCGACCAGCGCCATCAGGGGCACAGGGTTAAAGAAGTGCATGCCGACCAGGCGTTCCGGACGGCGCAGCTTGGCGGCAATCGCCGTGACGGAGATCGACGAGGTATTCGTCGCCAGGATGCAGGCGTCGCTGACCAAGGCTTCCAGTTCGGCGAACAGGCCCCGCTTGACGTCGAGGTTTTCCACGATGGCTTCCACCACCAGCGCGGCATCTGCCACGTCGGCCAGGCTGCCGGCCGCCTGCAGGCGCGCCGTGGCGGCAGTGGCTTCGTCGGCCGTCATGCGGCCCTTTTCAGCCAGCTTCGCATACATTTTTGCGATGTCGGCCAGCGCCTTGCTGACGGCGTCAAAGCGCGTGTCGTACAGTTTCACGCGGTAGCCGGCGGCCGCGGCCACCTGCGCGATGCCGGCGCCCATGGCGCCGCTGCCGATGACGGCGACGATACTGCTATTGTCCAAAGCTGCCATATCAATGTCCCTTGAATTGCGGTGTGCGCTTTTCCATGAAGGCGGCCACGCCTTCGCGGTAATCGTCGCTGTTACCGAGATCGCTCATCATGCGCGCTTCCAGCGCAAGCTGCTGCGGCAGGGTATTCGCGCCGCTAGCGGCCAGCGCCTGTTTGGTATAGGCCAGGCCCTTGGTGGGGGCTGTGGAAAAGTGCACGGCCAGCTTGCGCGTTTCCTGCGCCAGTTCGGCATCGTCCACGCATTTCCAGATCAGGCCCCAGTCTTCCGCTTTTTCCGCCGTCAGTTTTTCGCCGAGCATGGCCAGCCCCATGGCGCGCGCGGAACCGATCAGGCGTGGCAGGAAGAAGGTGCCGCCCGTGTCCGGGATCAGGCCCAGCTTGCAGAATACTTCGACGAAACTGGCCGACTTGCCGGCGATGACGATGTCGCAGGCCAGCGCCAGGTTGGCGCCCGCGCCGGCGGCCACGCCGTTGACGGCGCAGATCACGGGCATCGGCAGCGCTTTCAGGGCCAGCACCAGCGGCGCATAGTTCTTTTCCACCGACTCGCCCAGGTCCACGCCCTTCGAGCCAGGTTCCACGGCGCGGTCGGACAGATCCTGGCCCGCGCAAAAGCCGCGGCCGGCGCCCGTCAGCACGAAGACGCGCACGGTACTGTCGGTATTGACTTTCGCGATGGCGTCGCGCACTTCCTCGTGCATGGCTTGCGTAAAACTATTGAGCTTGTCGGGACGGTTCAGGGTGAGCGTCGCGATACCCTGCTCGATGGTGAAGAGGATGTTTTGATAGGTCATGGCGTCTCGCTATTTTAGTTATCAACCCACAGCGGAAATCTGGGGTCAGACCCGTCGGGTCTGACCCCGGCAGTGGCAGTTGGGTTATTCGGCTTGGTCAAAGTCCACCACGACTTTGTCAGTAACCGGAAAACTCTGGCAGCTGAGGACAAAGCCGCGCGCCACTTCGTAGTCTTCCAGCGCGTAGTTGACATCCATTTCGACTTTGCCGTCGAGGATCTTGCAGCGGCAGGTCGAACATACGCCGCCTTTGCACGAGTAGCGCATGTCGATGCCTTGGCGCAGGCCCGCGTCGAGGATGGATTCCTTGTCCTTGTCCATCGTGAAGGTGGTGTGGTTGCCATCCATGATGACGGTCACTTCCGTTTCCTGCACCACGCCCGCGGCCAGCTGAGCGCGCGGCTTGTGGGCGTTTTTCGGGATGCTGGCGGCGAACAGCTCGATCTTGATGTTCTGCTTGGGCATGCCGGCCGCCTGCAGGGCAGCGGACACGCCGAGCATCATGTCTTCCGGGCCGCAAATAAACGCGTTGTCGTAGTCTTCGACCTTGATCCAGTGCTGCAGGAACTGCTCGCATTTTTCCTGCGTGATGCGGCCGTTGAACAGTTCGATGTCCTGCTGTTCGCGGCTCATCACGTAGACCAGGTTCAAACGCTCCAGGTACACATCCTTCAAGTCCGTCAATTCTTCCTTGAAGATGACGGACGACGAGGCGCGGTTACCGTAGAAAAGGGTGAAGCGACTCAAGGGTTCCGTCAGCAGGGTCGTCTTGATGATGGAAAGGATGGGCGTGATGCCGCTGCCGGCCGCGAATGCCAGGTAGTGCTTGCGGTTGACGCAGTCGAGCGGCACGTTGAAGTGGCCCATCGGCGGCATCACCTCGATGGTGGCGCCGGCTTTCAGGGTATCGTTCGCCCAGGTGGAAAAGGCGCCGCCCGGCGTGCGCTTGATGGCCACGCGCAGGGTGCCGTCCTGCACCGCCGAGCAGATGGAATACGAGCGGCGCACGTCTTCCGCATTAATATGGGCGCGCAAGGTCAGGTGCTGGCCCTGCTGGAAACGGAACTGCTGCTGCAGCTCGGCTGGCACGTCGAACGTGACGGCGATGGTGTCGCGCGTTTCGTTGCGCACGTTGGCCACGCACAGCGGATAAAATTTACTCATGCTTCATCTCCAGTTTCTTCGGAACGTGTGCCTGATTTTTTTAGTGGCACTTGAAGTAGTCAAACGGTTCGCGGCAAGCCAGGCATTTGTACAGGGCCTTGCACGGCGTGGAGCCGAACTGGCTGGTCAGCTGCGTATGCGTCGAACCGCAGTTCGGGCAGATCACGTCCAGCTTGGGCATGGCCTGGCGCTTGACTCCACCTTTCAAGCCGCTGATGTCGATCACCTGCTGCTGCGGCGGCGCGATGCCATAGCCTTTCAGCTTGGCCTTGCCCGTCTCGCTCATCCAGTCCGTCGTCCACGCGGGCGCCAGCTGGTTCACCAGCGTCACCCTGGCCACGCCATGGCTGCGCAAGGCATCCGTGACGGCGTCGGCGATCACCTGCATGGCAGGGCAACCCGAATAGGTGGGCGTGATCGTCACGATGCACGCATCGCCATCCGTGACTTCGACGGCGCGCACGATGCCCAGGTCCACCACTGAAATGACGGGGATTTCCGGGTCCGGCACGTCGCCCAGCCAGGCCCAGACCTGGGCGGCGTCCAGCGCTGCGGCACCAGCGGCGGCGTTCATTACCACTCCGCCCCAGGATAGGCGCGCTGCAGGAACTGCATCTCGGCCAGAATAAAACCCAGGTGTTCCGTGTGCGTGCCCTGCTTGCCGCCCTTTTGCATCCAGGCGTCGGGCGCCGGCATGACCAGCGTCGCTTCGGCGAAGATCTCGGCCACGTGTTCCAGGAAGGCCTGGCGCAACACGTCCGATGGCGGTGCGATGCCGGCGGCGACCATGGCCTGGTCGACGGCGTCGTACTTGAACATCTCGCCCGTGTACATCCACAGCTTGTCGGCGGCGGCCTGCGTTTTCGCGTGGCTTTCTTCCGTGCCGTCGCCGAGGCGCACGACGAGATCGCCGCTGCGGCGCAGGTGATACGTCACTTCCTTGATCGACTTTTGCGCCACTTCGACGATGCGCGCATCCGTCGATTTCGTCAGTTCCAGCAGCTGGAAGTAATGCCAGCTGTCGAAGAAGAACTGGCGCATCATCGTGTCGGCGTAATTGCCGTTCGGCTGCTCAACCAGCAGGCAATTCTTGAAATCGTGGGCATCGCGCAGGAAGGCGATGTCGTCCTCGTCGCGGCCCGCGTTTTCCAGTTCGGCCGCGTAGCTGAACCACAAGCGCGTCTGGCCCAGCAAGTCCAGCGCCACGTTGGTCAGCGCCATGTCTTCTTCCAGCGCCGGCCCCTTGCCGCACAGCTGCGACAACTGCTGGCTGAGGATCAGGGCGTTGTCGCCCAGGCGCAGCAAGTAATCGAACTTTTGTTGAGTGACCTTGTCATCCATTGCAGGCGCTCCCATCACAGATTCTTGACTTCTTCCGGCATCGGGAAGAAGGTGGGATGGCGGTACACCTTGCTGTTCGACGGCTCGAACAGGGCGCCCTTGTCGCCAGGGCTGCTGGCGACGATATCGGCCGCGCGCACCACCCAGATGCTCACACCTTCATTGCGGCGCGTGTAGACGTCGCGTGCATGGTTGACCGCCATGGTGGCGTCGGAAGCGTGCAGGCTGCCCACATGCTTGTGCGCCAGGCCGTGCTGGCTGCGGATGAAAACTTCCCACAAAGGCCATTCTTTGCTCATGTTGCTATCCCCTTTTATAGATGTTTTCAGGCTGCCGCTTTGCTAGCGGCTTGCTTGTCGGCGTAGGCGACCAAGGCATCGCGGAACCATTCGCCGTCTTCATACGCTTTCACGCGCGTTTGCAGGCGTTCGCGGTTGCAGGGGCCATTACCCTTCAGGACATTGTTGAACTCGGACCAGTCGATCTCGCCGAATTCATAGTGACCCGTTTCCGCATTGAACTTCAGGTCGGGATCGGGCACGGTCAGGCCCAGGTATTCGATTTGCGGCACGGTCTGGTCGACCATGCGCTGGCGCAATTCATCGTTCGAGAACAGCTTGATGCGCCATTGCGCCGATTGGGCGCTGTTGACGGAAGCGGCGTCGGACGGGCCGAACATCATCAGCGACGGCCACCACCAGCGGTTCAGCGCATCCTGCGCCATGGCTTTCTGCGCCGGCGTACCCTTGCACAGCGACATCATGATGTCGTAGCCCTGGCGCGCATGGAACGATTCTTCCTTGCAGACGCGGATCATGGCGCGCGCATACGGACCGTACGAGCAGCGGCACAGGGGAATCTGGTTGATGATGGCAGAGCCGTCGACCAGCCAGCCGATGGCGCCCATGTCCGCCCACGACAGGGTGGGATAGTTAAAGATGCTGGAATACTTGGCTTTGCCCGAGTGCAAGGCGGCCAGCAAGTCGTCGCGCGACACACCCAGGGTTTCCGCGGCGCTATACAGGTACAGGCCGTGGCCCGCTTCATCCTGAATCTTGGCCAGCAGGATGGACTTGCGTTTCAGAGTGGGCGCGCGCGTGACCCAGTTACCTTCAGGCAATTGGCCGACGATTTCCGAGTGCGCGTGCTGCGAAATCTGGCGGATCAGGGTCTTGCGGTAAGCGTCCGGCATCCAGTCCTTGGCCTCGATCTTGATGCCTTCGTCGATGCGCGCCTGGAAAGCGCGCTCTTCCTGGCCCATGTCGTCGAGGGAACGGACGTTCTTAAGGCCGGTTTCAACCATTTGTGCGTACATGATCTGTCTCCCATGTCTTTGATTTTGCGCAGCAACGCGGTGCGATGAACAGATAATACGATACAAAAAACGATTTGCATACACTTGATATGAATCATTTTAAAAATTCGTATCTTGTGCAGCTTTTTTGTGCGTATGATATTGCTTATGAGAAAACACTGCGGAGCGCCACCAGCGCTTCCGGCAAATTATTGACGCGCTACCCGCGCAGCCAAGTAAACTGCTGCTTTTATTGAACCGACCGCAACACGGCCAGACCGGAACCACATGAAGAACACCCGCTGCACGGCATGGATAGCCGATTTCCTGGAAAGCGACCCACCGCGCTCGAAGTCCCTGGTAATGACCATCTTTGGCGACGCCATCGTGCCGCGCGGCGGTGCCATCTGGCTGGGCAGCCTGATCGAACTGCTGGCGCCGTTCGGCGTCAATGACCGTTTATTGCGCACCAGCGTGTTCCGCCTGGCGCAGGAAGGCTGGCTCAGCTCGCAGCGCGACGGCCGCCGCAGCGCCTACACGATACGCCCGGAGGCGCTGGCCCGCTTCGAACGCGCCTATCGTCGCATCTATGCGCCGCTGGTCGTGCACTGGGATGGCAGCTGGACCCTGGTGATCGGGCCGGCCGGCAGCATCGGCGCCGCCGAGCGGGGGGCGCTGCGCAAGGAATTATTGTGGGCGGGCTATGGTTTGATCTCTCCCGGCATCTTTGGCCATCCGGCCAGCAATACGGAAGCGCTGGAAGATATCCTCGTGCGCAACGAGGTGCAAGGCAAACTGTACGTCTGCCACACCACGGAATTGCCAGGTGTCAGCACGCGCCCCCTGCGCGACATGGTGGGCGACTGCTGGGACTTGTCGGAAGTGATGGCCGGTTACGAAAAATTCATCGCCAGCTTCCAGCCGCTGCTGACCCTGCTGCAAGAGGCGCCCGAGTTCGATGCCGAGCAAGCCTTCGTCATCCGCTCGCTGCTGACGCACGCCTACCGCCGCGTGCAGTTGCACGACCCGCAACTGCCCGTCGAACTGTTGCCCGAACCGTGGCCCGGCACGCAGGCGTATGCGCTGGCGCGCGACCTGTACCGCATCACGTACGCGGCGGCCGAAGAACATATCCTGGCCACCTTGCGGCACGAAGATGCGCAGGCGCCCGATGTGGAACCATGGTTCTACGAACGTTTTGGCGGCCTGAACACCTGATAAAACATCCATGGCGGCATTACAGAGCCTGGCCCTGGCCGTTTTTCAGGCATTCCGGAATAAGTCAGTGCCTGCGCTCACTGTTTTGCTACCACCTGTTTCGCCCCTGCCAATAAATCCTGCCCCAGCTTTTCCAGCGCATTGGCCTGTACCAGCATGGTGTCGAGAATGGCGACGTTGAAGGTGAATTCGGCCGGCGTCGTATAGCCGGGGAAACGTATGATGCGCAGCAATTCCTGCAAGGTCGTGCCCTTGCCCAGGTGCGCCAGGGCATCGCTGAGGGCGCTGATTTTCTTTTCCAGCTCGCGTATGTGTTTGCCGTTGTCATCCATGATGGTCTCCCCGTGTTGGAGCTATCACGTTAGCAAAGCGCGTCCGTCATCGTTTGCGCCAGCACAAAGTCCACCGCAAAACAGGTATCATCGCGCCATTGCACACGATGCAAAACCCATACGTTTTTATCAGGAACACACATGACCATTAAAATCAGCCAGCAATTCGACGCCGGCGCGATCGAGGTGCTGCGCGCCGACGATGCCCAATCCATCGAGCTGAACATCCGCAAGGATTCCCACGCCGACATCACGCAATGGTTTTACTTCCGCCTGCAAGGCGCGCAAGGCGAGGCGTGCACGATCCGCTTCATGAACGCAGGCAAGTCAGCCTACCCGGACGGCTGGAAAGATTACCAGGCCGTGGCCAGCTACGACCGCGAAACCTGGTTCCGCGTTCCGACCAGCTTTGACGGCACGGTGATGACCATCGAACACACGCCGGAAGAAGAAAGCGTGTACTACGCCTACTTCGAACCGTACCCATGGGACCGTCACCTGGCCCTGATCGACAGCGCGCAAGCGTCGCCGCTGGTGCGCTTGATCGACCTGGGCAGCACCGTGGAAGGCCGCGACATGAATCTGCTCGTGGTCGGCGACGCCGATGCCGAGAAAAAAGTCTGGGTCATCGCGCGCCAACATCCGGGCGAGACGATGGCCGAATGGTTTGTCGAAGGCATGCTCGAAGCCTTGCTGGACCAGGCCAATCCATTTGCCCGCCAGTGCCTGCAAGACGCCGTCTTCTACGTGGTGCCGAACATGAACCCGGACGGTTCCGTGCATGGCAACCTGCGCACCAATGCGGCCGGCGCCAACCTGAACCGCGAATGGATGACGCCGACGATGGAGCGCAGCCCGGAAGTGTTCCTGGTGAAACAGAAAATGCATGAAATCGGCTGCGACCTGTTCCTCGACGTGCATGGCGACGAAGGCTTGCCTTACGTCTTCGTGGCCGGCAGCGATGCGCTGGAAAATTTCACGCCGGCACAAAAAGCCGAGCAAGACCGCTTCATCGCCGACTTCAAGGTGGCCAGCCCCGACTTCCAGGATGAGCACGGCTACGAAGACGGCCCGTTCACGCCGGAAGTACTGACCATGGGTTCGCCCCACATCACCCACGCCTTCGGCTGCCTGTCGCTGACCCTGGAATTGCCGTTTAAGGACAACGCCAACGATCCCGACCCGCAAACGGGCTGGAGCGGCGCCCGCAGCGCCGCCCTGGGCGCGGCCGTGCTGCAGCCTATCCTGTCCACCTTGCGCGCCTGAGCCGCACATGAAACTGGCCCGCCACGCATGACGTGACGGGCTTGGCCGGCGGTTACGCTGCCGCCGGCTGTTTTCCGCTCCCCGTCTTGCGCAGCGCAGCATCGCTAATCGTTGCCACGCCAGCCATTGCTGCCTATACTGGGCGCAGCATTGCCTGTCTCTCCCTTGCCGACAACCATCCCGCATATGACCATCAAAGACCAGCCACGCGCTGAGGCGCGATTTTCACCGATCCGATTTGCACACGTGTGCATATTCTTGTTTCTTGGCTTGCACGCCATGCCAGGCACGGCGGCCGAACTCAGTCCTGCCGCGCAGCTGGGGCGGCACATCTTCCACGATGCCAGCCTGTCCGCCTCGGGCAGGCAGTCGTGCGCCAGTTGCCATGATCCGGCCCACGCCTACGCGCCCGGCAACAAGCTGGCCGTGCAACTGGGCGGCGCCGATGGCCAGGCGCACGGCTACCGCGCCACGCCATCGCTGCGCTACCTGGAACACAATCCGCCCTTCCGCTTTGATGAAGAAGGCGCACCCAACGGCGGCATCAACCGCGATGGCCGCGCCGCCAGCCTGGCGGAACAGGCGGAACGACCGTTCCTGGCAGCGCACGAAATGGCCAATGCCAGCACGGATGCAGTGGTGGAACGGTTGCGCAACGGCAACTATGCAGACGCATTCCGGCGCGTCTTTGGCGACGCCATCTTTGCACAACCACAACAGGCATTCCGCCGTATCACCTTTGCCTTGCAACAATTCCAGCAGGAAGAGCCGGATTTTCACCGCTACGATTCCAAATATGACCTCTACCTGGCCAACAAGGTTCCGCTGGAACTGGCCGAATTGCGGGGCCTGGCCCTGTTCAACGATGAACGCAAGGGCAATTGCGCCGCTTGCCACCCCAGCGTGCGGGGCGAACATGGCGCGCCGCCCTTGTTTACGGACTTCAGTTTCGACAATCTGGGGGTGCCGCGCAATATGCGCATTCCCGCCACGGCCGACCCGGCCTATTTCGACCTGGGCTTGTGCGGTCCCGACCGTACGGATCTGGCGGCGAAAGGCGAGCTATGCGGCGCCTTCAAGGTACCCAGCCTGCGCAATGTAGCCACGCGCCAGGTGTTTTTTCATAACGGCGTGTTCGACAACCTGACGGATGCCCTGCGTTTTTATGTGCGGCGCGATACGCATCCGCAAGAATGGTATCCGCGCGATAAGCGAGGAAAAGTGCAGAAATTCAATGACATACCCGCCAGATACCGCGCCAACGTGAACGTCAAGGAAGCGCCGTTCGACCGCAAGCGCGGCATGGCGCCGGCGCTGACGGCGGGCGAGATCGAGGATATGGTGAAGTTCCTGGCCACCCTGACGGATGGCTATCAAGTCCAGCAGTAAAGCGTGGCGCGCCCGCCCGGCGTTGCCCCGCTTGCCATGCAGGCGCTCAGCCGCCCGCCACCACCATGCTCTCGATGAGGATGGAACCCGTCTGTTTGGTGCCGCGGCGCAGTTCGTCGGCGCCCACGGCAACGATGTTACGCAGCATGTCCTTCATGTTGCCGGCGATGGTGATTTCTTCCACCGGGTACTGGATCACGCCATTTTCCACCCAGAAACCGGAGGCGCCGCGCGAATAGTCGCCCGTCACGTAATTGGTTCCTTGTCCCATCAGCTCCGTCACCAGCAAGCCCGTGCCCAGCTTTTTCAGCATGGCACTAAAATCGTCGCTGGCGGCCGTCAGGTTCGAGGTCAGGTACAGATTGTGCGAGCCGCCCGCATTGCCCGTCGTCTGCATGCCCAGCTTGCGGGCCGTATAGGTCGACAGGAAATAGCCTTGCACCACGCCATCCTTGACGACGTCGCGGCTGACGGTTTTCACGCCTTCCTCGTCGAACGGCGCGGAGCCGACGCCGCCGATCACGTGCGGGTCTTCGAAGATCTGCACATGCGACGGCAGCACCTGCGTGCCCAGGGAATCGTTCAGGAAAGTGGATTTGCGGTACAGGGCGCCGCCCGAGGTCGCTTGCACATAGGTACCCAGCAAACCGGCCGCCAGCGGCGCCTCGAACAGCACGGGACAAGTGCGCGTGCCCAGCTTGCGCGCATTCAGGCGCGACAGGGCGCGCTCGGCGGCATAGCGGCCGATGGCTTCCGGGCTCGACATTTTGGAGGCGTCGCGCACGGACGAATACCAGTCGTCGCGCTGCATCTTCGCCCCTTTGCCGGCGATGGGCGCCACGGACAGGGTGTGGCGCGAGAACGGGTAGCCGCCGATGAAGCCGCGCGAATTGGCGGAAACAAAGTGCGATTGCTGCACGTGCACGCTGGCGCCCTCGCTGTTCGTGATGCGCGGGTCGACGGCAAACGCGGCCGCTTCGGCCCGCTGGGCCAGCGCGACGGCTTCCTCGGTGGAAATGCGCCAGGGATAGAACAATTGCAAGTCGCGGGGGGACATTTCCAGCATGTCCGTGTCGGCCAGGCCCGCGCAATCGTCCTCGGCCGTGAAGCGGGCGATGTTGTAGGCCGCATCCACCGTGGCGCGCAGGGCGGACGGCGAGAAATCGGAGGTGCTGGCATTGCCGCGCTTCTTGCCGACAAACACGGTCACGCCCATGCCCTTGTCCTTGTTTTGCTCGATCGTCTCGATCTTGCCTTTTCGTACAGAAACGGACAAGCCGCCGCCTTCGCTGACTTCGACGGCTGCGTCAGTGCCGCCCGCTTCCCGCGCAAAAGACAACACATCACGGGCCAGTTGCTGCAATTGCTCTTGACTATGGGTAAATACGGAGTCGTTCATGCGCTGTTTTCTTCGGAAAGCCGCTAAAAAGGTTATCATAGCAGTCGTTTACAGTTTACAGGTGCGGCCTACGCGGCCAATCCCGCCTTATCATGCCAAATCCAAACCGGGGAGCTTGCGGCTTCCAATCCACCGAATTCGAACAGGAATATGAACGTCCTTCGAAGTCGGAACTCAAGCGCCAGATGACCGTCCTGCAAAAGCTGGGCGAAGAACTCGTCAATGAGGCACGCGACCGCGTCAAGCGCGTCCCGATGCCGGAAGACGTGCGCGACGCCATTCTCGAATGCCAGCAAATCAAGGATCACGAAGGCCGCCGCCGCCAGCTGCAATACGTGGGCAAGAAGATGCGCACCCTGGATGAGGACGAAGTTGCCGCCATCCAACGCACCATCGATAGCTGGAAAGGCTTGTCGAAAGCCGACACGGCCAATATGCACGCGATGGAACGCCGCCGCGACAAACTCTTGACGGACGACAAGGCCCTGACCGTCTTGCTGTCGGAAAATCCGGAACTGGACGTGCAGCACCTGCGCACCCTGATCCGCAATGCCCGCAAGGAGCAAGCCGAGAACAAGCCGCCGAAGGCCTACCGTGAAATCTTCCAGATCTTGAAAGAGATCGCCAAGAAGCAAAATGGCGGCAAGAAAGATGCGGATGAAGATGGCGCAGAGGCCGACGAAGAATAAACCCCAGCCAAAGACTGGGGTCGTACCTTCAGGGTACGACCCCGGCTTTTGCACTTGGGTTGGCAAAAACCGGGATCAGCCCGGTTTTTTTACGACATAGACAGGTGCCCCATGACCACGATAGAAGACGAATTGATTATCGGCCTCGTGTCGATCTCGGACCGCGCCAGCGGCGGCGTGTATGAAGACCTGGGCATCCCGGCCCTGAAAAGCTGGCTGTCCGCCACCATCCGCACGCCTTTCCGCCTGGAAAAACGCCTGATTCCGGACGAGCGCTCGCAAATTGAAAACACCCTGATCGACATGGTCGACCTGAGCCACTGCCATCTGATCCTGACGACGGGCGGCACGGGCCCGGCGCGGCGCGACGTGACGCCGGACGCCACCTTGTCCGTCGGGACCAAGGAAATGCCCGGTTTCGGCGAACAGATGCGCCAGATCAGCCTGCAATTCGTGCCGACCGCCATTTTGTCGCGCCAGGTGGCCGTGATCCGCGAGACGCCCGAGCGCGCTTGCCTGATCATGAACTTGCCGGGCCAGCCGAAAGCCATCAAGGAAACATTAGAAGGTCTGAAAGACGTTGACGGAAATCAATTGGTGAACGGCATCTTTGCCGCCGTGCCGTATTGCATCGACCTCATCGGAGGTCCCTATATGGAAACCGACCCGGCCATCTGCAAGGCCTTCCGTCCCAAATCGGCGCTGCGTCCGGCGCAACCTTTACCTGAGGAAAATACATGAGCACCTTGCTGGAAACCATAGAACTCGACAGCGCACCGAATCCCACCGTTTCCATCATCTGGATGCATGGCCTGGGCGCCGACGGCAACGATTTCGTGCCCCTGGTCAAAGAACTCGATTTGCGCGGCTGCCCCGCCATCCGCTTCATCTTCCCCAGCGCCGGCACCATGCCCGTCACCATCAACAACGGCTACGTGATGCGCGCCTGGTACGACATTCGCGAAAATGACCTGGTGCGCCGCGAAGATGAAAGCGGCTTGCGCGCCTCGCAGGGACAAATCGAAGCGCTGATCGCGCGCGAAAAGGCGCGCGGCATTCCCGCCAGCCGCATCATCCTGGCCGGCTTCTCGCAAGGCTGCGCCATGACCCTGCAAACGGGCTTGCGCCACGCGGAACCGCTGGCCGGCCTGATGTGCCTGTCCGGCTACCTGCCGCTGGCCGACAAGACGGCGGCCGAGCGCACGCCGGTGAGCCTGCAGACGCCGATTTTCATGGCGCACGGCACGGCCGACCCCGTGGTGCCGATCGGCCGCGCGCAGCAGTCGCACGACTTGCTCACCGGCATGGGTTACAAGGTGGAATGGCACGAATACATGATGCAGCACTCGCTGTGCCAGGAAGAAATCGACGCCATCGGCGCGTGGCTGAAGAAAGTATTGGCTTAAAGTAAAACAGGCGCGGTCTACGCCGCGCCTGCTGTCGTACGGTACGCCGGAAACGATCAGTTCGCCGGCGTTTTTGCATTCCAGATTTTCAACATGTCGGGCGACGCTTCCGAGCGGATGCCGTTGTCCGTCAGCACCGATTCCGTCGCGGCCAGCATGTCCTTGCGCGGCACGACGACCATTTCCGCGTCGCGCTGCTGGAAGCGGAACGTCAGCAATTCATCCGTCTGGTCGCGCAGCAAGGCCACCAGGTGCGCCAGGCTGCGCACGCGCACGCCATTGACGGAATCGACGACCGAGAAGAAACGGGTGCTGTAGCCATTCATCAGCTTGTGCGGGAAGAACGGCGCGGCGATCACCACCAGTTCCTCGCGTTCGCTGTCGGGCGCATCGCCGCGCCGCGTGGCCAGCGGATTGCCGGCAAACGCCATGCCGCCCAACATCGCCGGATTGCCATTCGGCGCCGCCATGAATTCCGTGCTGGCACGCGAAAACACCATGGGGCCGAAGATGAAATAGGATGGGTAATTGCCCTGCAGACCGCTAATGAGCATCGGGTGCGCCGCCGAGACGGGCACCTTGATTTTCAGGGGCGCGCCCTGGCGCACCACCGTCAACGGCAATTCGCCGTCTTTCGCCAGCTGCTGTACCCGGTACTGGAAGCGCACGCGGCTATTGGCATTCAGCTTGACCATGCCTTGGTTGTCGATAGGAAAATCGCCAATGTGCGTGATGACATCCCACTCCTTGAGCGGATAGGCGGCATCCTTGCTGGCCGGCGTCATCACGACGGCGCCTTCGACGCCCTTGGCCAGCTTCAGATACGTGCGCAGCGCGGGATTTTCCAGCGTTTGCGTCATGTCGCGCATGGCCGGCTTGCCCTTGGGTGCGCCACTGTCCTGGTCGCGCAGGAACAGTTCGATTTCCTCGTTGGGGATGATGTAGCCGATGTTTTGCGCATTGGCCATGCCGGCGAAGGCCAGGCCGATCATCTTGTCACCGGCAATCACGGGGCCGCCGCTATTGCCCGGATTGATGGCCGCATCGATCTGGATGCGCAGGCCGGAGACGGGGAAGTTGTAGCGCACAAACTCGATGCGCGAGACGATGCCCTTGGTGATCGACAGCGAGGTGCCGCCCGTCGGATAGCCATACGCCAGCACGGCATCACGCACGTCGGGCAAGACGTTAGCCCGCGGCACCGCTTTGTGGCTGGCGAAAAAACTGTCGTCATCGATCTTCAGCAAGGCCAAATCCATGCCGCGCGAGATGGCCAGCACGGTCGCCGGGATCTTGTCGCCGGCGCCATTCGCCTGGATCTGCACCTGGCTCGCATAGCCGACCACGTGCGCATTGGTGAGGATGCGGCGGCCCTCGATGACGACGCCGGAGCCCGTCACTTCCTGCGGCGCGGCCTTGCTCCAGGGTTTATACGGGTCAGGCCCGCGCAGCGTGGAAAACACCTTGACGACGGAATTTTCCAGGGCGGAAGCACTGGCAGTCGCCGTAGCGGCGGGCTCGGCGGCCAGCACCCGCACCGTCATCAATGGGCAAAAAGAAAGGGCCAGCGCCAGGAAGGCGCGGCCCATCAGGGTGATGCACGGACGAGTTTTCATTGAGCTAGTGGGCAATGGAAGGGAAGTAAAATTATATATTGAATAATTTCAACTTCATTACACTTTGTCCATCTTTGCCCGAAGAACTCTTCTAATCGGGCAAAGGCGTGACGCCCAAGGCGGGCACGGCCGTCTGCGCCCCATTCATCACCATGGCCAGGAAAGTGTAATAGCCATTGATGCCCATCAAGTCGACCACGCCGTGCTCGCCGAACAGCGCCAGCGCCCGCGCATACGTGGCATCGCTGACGCGCTTGTTCTGCTGCAACTCGATGCAAAAATCGTGCACGGCTTGCTCATCTTCTTTCAGGGCCAGCGGTACGCGCCGCGCGGCGATGGCATCCACGGCCGCTTGCGCGATGCCGTTCTGCACGGCCAGCGGCGCGTGGATGGCCCACTCGACTTGCTGGTCCCACTGGCGCGCCGTCACCAGGATCGCCAGTTCCGACAGCCGCGTGCCGATGGCGCTACGGTAGCGCAAATATTCCCCCATGCGCTGCGCCGTTTCCATCAGCTCGGGGCTGCGGATCAGCGGCACGAAGGGGCCGTACAGCGCCCCGCGCGGCCCGTCGATGATGGCTTGCGCAGCCGCGCGCTGCTGGACATCAAGCCGGTCCAGCGGCAACGCGGGCAAACGGTCGATATCGCTACCGGCCATCAGGCAGTCCAGGCGACCACGTCCTGCTGCTGTTCACCGAGGCCGGCGATACCCAGGCGCATGCTGTCGCCTTTTTTGAGGAAACGCTGCGGCTTGCGGCCCTGGCCCACGCCCGGCGGAGTGCCCGTGGCGATGACGTCGCCCGGTTCCAGGGTCATGAATTGCGACAGATAGCTGACGATCTGCGCCACCGTGAAGATCATGGTTTGCGTATTGCCGGTCTGCATGCGTTTGCCGTTGACTTCCAGGTACAGGTCCAGATCCTGCTCATCGATGACTTCATCGCGCGTCACCAGCCACGGGCCGATGGGGCCGAAGGTGTCGCAGCCCTTGCCCTTGTCCCACTGGCCGCCCCGCTCCAGCTGGAACGAGCGCTCGGAAATGTCGTTGACGACGCAGTAACCAGCCACATATTTCAGGGCGTCCTCTTCGCTCACGTATTGCGCGCGCGTGCCGATGATCACGCCCAGCTCCACTTCCCAATCCGTCTTTTTCGAGCCTTTTGGCAACACGACATTGTCATCCGGGCCATTCAGGCAAGTGATGGCCTTCATGAAGACGATGGGTTCGGCCGGGATCGGCATGCCGGCCTCGGCCGCGTGATCCGCGTAATTGAGGCCGATGCCGATGAACTTGCCGACTTTCGCCAGCGGCACGCCGAAGCGTGGATTGCCGCGTACCAAAGGCAAGGTCTTTTCGTCCAGCTTGGCCAGCTTGCGCAGGGCCTTGTCGGACAGTTGCGCGCCGTCAATATCGGCAATCACGCCGGACAGGTCGCGCAGTTTGCCTTCTTCATCGATCAGGCCCGGTTTTTCCTTGCCTGGACGTCCATAACGAACGAGTTTCATAGTCTTCCTTGGAGTTGATCATTGCCGCTGTGCAGGCTGCCATTTTACCGGATGGCCCGGCACGCCTGCAGCGGCGAATGAAAAACATCGCAAGTCCCGGCAATTGCAAGGCCGCCAGCACGCCAAACGCCGCCTGATACGCCTGCGGCGGATACTGCTGCTGGCTGTTCAGGGGCCAGCAGCCGAGGATCAGGCCGAAGCCCGCCTGCACCAGGAAGGCGCCCGTGAAAATGAGCAAATTCAAACAGGTGGCCGCCCTGCCCGTCAAACTGGCCGGCATGCTTTGCGCAACGATCGCATACTCGAGGCCCGTCACCGTGCCCAGCAGGGTAAACAGCACGGATAGCAAAGGCAGGCTGGGCACCACATTGCACGCCATCGCCACTTGCACTGCGACAAACAGGACGATGCCGACGGCCGCCACTTGTATGGGTGCAATACCGCGCCGCCCCGCCCATTCCGTCAGCATGCCCATGCCGATGGCGCCGAAGATGACGGCCGCCATGCCCAGGTACAACAAATACGCCACGCTGTCGTCGGACAAGCCGCCCACGTCGGCCAGCCAGCGCCCCACCCACAAGCCTTGCACGCCAAAGAACACCGTGTGCGGCAGCAGGATCAGCGCAATGGTGCGGCGAAAGGCCCTGTCGCCATACACGCTCCAGACGCTGACCTTGCTCGCCGGGTTCATGCCTGCGGCAGGCGCGGGCAGGGCCGGTGAAAGCAGGCGGATCAGCAAGCCGATGGCCAGCGCCGCCAGCGCCAGACCCAGGAACACGCCGCGCCAGTCCGTGTAGTGCAGGGCCAGCTTGACGGGCATGGTAGCCGTGGCCGCCCCCAGGCCGCCCACGGCGATCAGGTAGCCATGCACGGAAGGCAGGTGCGATGGCGCGATGGCGCACGAGACCGCTTTCACGGCGGCCATGAAGCAGCCGCCCAGGCCCGCCCCCATCATGGCGCGTGCCCACATCAGTTCGGCAAAGCTGTGGCCCCGGCTAAACAGCCACACGCCCAGGGCCGCCAGCGCCAGCAGCCACAGTTGCACCGTGCGGGGGCCATAACGGTCGAGCGCCATGCCAACTGGCAATTGCACCAGCGCAAAGGCGAGAAAAAAAGCGCTGGTCAGCAGGCCCAGCTGGGCTGGCGTCAGGGCGATGGCGCCCAGCAACTCCGCCGTCAGCACGGCATTCACGCCGCGCAGCAGGCAGGACAGGTAATGCCCGAGCGCGAACGGCAGGAACACCAGGCAAAACACGGCCACGCCGGAGCGGGCAGGCGCGCCGTGGCCGTGCATGCTCAGGCGGCCTGTGCCATGCGGATGATTTTGTGCGGCGCCTGCGGCACAGGGTCATCCGTCTCGAAGAAAAATTTATCGTGGCCAAAGGCCGGCTTCAAATCGTCCATCCACGTCGCTTCCGCATCGAATTTCGCATAAAACGGCCGGCGCACCCAGTCCGGGTTGCGCGCCTGCAAAAATTGCAGGGCAAACAGTTTTTCGCCATGGATGGTGACGATGCCGTCGATGACGATCTTGCCGGGAAACGCGCTCATGGAAGGCCCGCGCACCGTGCGCGACAAGCCCGATACCATCTGGTAGGCGGCCTGGAAAATCTCGTGCGCCTTCGCCAGGGGCAACTCGAAATAGCTGCGCGGGCCCGTGTCCCGTTCGACAAACATGTAATACGGAATCGCCCCCAGGCGCGTGCCCGTCTGCCACAGCTCGGCCCAGCTAGCGGGGTCTTCGTTGATGTGGCGGATCAGCGGCCCCTGCATGCGCAAGGTGGCGCCCGTGGAAATGATGCGCTTCACCGCTTGCTGGGCAATGTCCTGGCGCAACTCGACGGCATGGCTGTAATGGCCCATCACGGCCAGGTTCTTGCCCGCCTTGACGATGCGCTCGAACAGGCGCATCAAGTCGTCCGCGTCGCGGTCCGAGACGAAGCGCTGCGGCCAATACGCCACCGCCTTGGTGCCGATGCGGATGTTCTGGATATGTTCCAGGCCCGGCGCCAGCAGCGGCTCCAGGTAGGCGGCCAGTTGCCGCGTATTCATGATCATCGGGTCGCCGCCCGTGATCAGCACGTCCGTCACTTCCGGATGCAGTTTCAGGTAAGCGACCAGCTCATGCGACTCGTGCGCATCGAACTTCATGTCGTCCATGCCGACAAACTGGGGCCAGCGGAAACAGAAGGTGCAATACGCGTGGCAGGTCTGTCCTGCACTGGGGAAAAACAGCACCGTTTGCGCATATTTATGCTGCAAGCCGCGCACGGGCGCATCGTTGACCCGGGGCACGTTGTGCGTCATCTGCCCGGCCGGATGGGGATTCATGCCCAGGCGCAAGCCATGCACATAGGCATCGATGGCGGCCTTGTCCTGTTGCGCCAGCACCAGCTCGCGCAGGTGCGCGTACTGCTCGGGCGCCAGCATGTCGCGGTGGGGAAAGACGAGGCGATAGATGGGGTCGTCAGGGATGTTGTTCCAGTCGATCAACTGGTCGAGCACATAGGCATTGGTGCGAAACGGCAAGACGTGCGAGACCACTTGCACGGCTTCGCGCTGCTCTTCCGGCAGCCATTCCCACTGCCGCGCCTGTTGTATGGTGTGCCGCGTATACGGCTTGAACTTGGGTGAAAACGGCTCGGTAATGGGTGCGGACACGATCGGCTCCTTGCCAGTAAACAGCGATAACTTCCTTGAAACCAGCCCTATCCCGGCCAATTCCAGCCTCTTCCTCTGCCATGCCAGCCAGCTTGGCATGCTGTGAAAGTCATCATAATTCTTGCCGCTTGGAACCAAATTGTTACATATCAACAAGCCGTCGATACGTTGCAAGCTACCGACAAGCAACACCTTAGTTTGTGCCATCGCAATTTGAGGGCAGCGTCGGCGACGTAAATTACGACTTGGCAACATATCCCTCGATATCACAAGGAGCTTTCATGAAATTCTTATTCACGGGTAGCCTGCTGTGCCTGGCATTTGCCGGTGGCAACGTCAGCGCCGCGGTCGAACCAACGGAAAAAGACGCCATCGCCATGGCCGAACGGGGCGCCGCCTTCATGAAGGCGCATGGCAAGGAAGAAATGATGAAGAAAATCACGGCGAAAGACCCGGACTTCGTGCAGGGCTCGCTGTATGTGGACATGCGCGACATCAAGACGGGCATCGTGCTGGCCCACCCCATCAATCCTTCCATCGTCGGCAAGGATTTGACGGATGTGCCCGATGCGAATGGCAAGAAATATCGCCGTGAAATCATTGAGCTGGCGCAAAAACAGGGCAAGGGCTGGGTCGATTACCAATACAAGAATCCCACCACCGGCAAGATCGAGCCGAAGACCACCTACATCCTGCGCGTCAACGATGTGGTGCTGGAAGCGGGGATCTACAAAAAGTAAGGCAAGGGCGGCGCGCACGCACGCCGCGCGCCGCCTGCGGTTTGAACAGCCATCGCCAGGAGTCAAGCATGCTCAATCAATTACGCATAGGGCCAAAATTATTGCTGGCACCCACCCTGGTCTTGCTGCTGCTGATACTCAGCTCGACCGGCGCCTGGTATGGCATGGTGCGGCAAAATACCTCGCTGGAAAACATGGTGCGGGTACGCATCACGCATCTGAAAGCGGCCGCCGACGTACTAGGGGAGGCCAAGCATGTGCACGGCAATATGTACCAGTTGCTGTCGTGGACGAATGGCAGCTTCGCCAAGGCCCGTCTCGATACACTGGAGCAACAGATCAAAACGCGCCACGCGGCCATCGGTGCCCAGCTTGCCACCTTGCGCGCCACGGCCACGGGCGCCGAACTCACCCTGGTCGATGCGGCCATCACGGCACTGGCCGGCTATCGCAAGGCCGTGCTGGAAACCATGGAAATGGCGCAGATGGACCAGTCGATCGCCACCAATTCCATGCTCAAGGCGGAAACGCAGTTCGGCCAGTTCAATACCCAACTGGCGCAACTGTCCGCGCTGGAAACGACGCTCAGCAGCCAGGCCCATGCGACGGCCAGCGCCGAGTTTCGCACCCTGTGCTGGAGCTTGCTGCTGACCGTCCTGCTCTCCATCCTCGTCTCCATCGTGGTGACCATGCTGGTGCGGCGCGCCATGCTGCTGGAAATCCGCGGCATTGCCGACGCCGTGCAAGACTTGGCGGCGGGTAAGCTGATGGCCGGCGCGCCCAAGCAGGGCAACGACGAGATCGCCGCCACCTCGCGCGTGCTGGACCAGACCATCGCCCACCTGAATCAGACCTTGCGCACCATCATGGGCGCCGTGCAATCGATCGACACGGCCTCGCGCGAAATTGCCACCGGCAATCTGGATCTGTCGGCGCGCACGGAAATGCAAGCCAGTTCGCTGGAAGAAACGTCGAGCGCCATGGAAACGCTGACGCAAGCCGTCAATGACAACGCCGACAACGCCCAGCTGGCCTGCGAGCTGGCGGGGCAGGCATCCACCCTGGCCGTGCAAGGGGGCGTGTCGATGCAGCAAGCCGTGACGACGATGGCGACGATACGCGCCAATTCGCGCCAGATCGTGGATATTATCGGCGTAATCGACGGTATTTCCTTCCAGACCAATATCCTCGCGCTGAATGCGGCGGTGGAAGCGGCGCGCGCGGGGGAGCAAGGCCGCGGTTTTGCCGTGGTGGCGTCGGAAGTGCGTACCCTGGCGCAGCGCTCGGCGCAGGCCGCCAAGGAAATCAAGACCCTGATCGCCACGTCCGTCACCACCATCGATGGCGGCAGCGTGGCCGTGCAGCAAGCGGGCGACAGCATGGGCGCCATCGTGGCCTCGGTGCAGCAAGTCAATGAGATCATCCAGCGCGTGAAACAGGCCAGCGCGGAACAGGCGTCGGGCATCACGGAAGTGAACCAGGCCGTCACGCAAATGGATGACGTCACCCAGCAAAATGCGGCCCTGGTGGAGCAGGCGGCAGCGGCGGCGGCCAGTTTGCAGGACCAGGCCGTCAAATTGTCGGCGGCCGTGGCCGTGTTCACCCTGGACGAGCGCCCCGCCGCGCCGGCCGGCCACACCGATGAGGAAGCATTCCAGCATCCGGCCAGCCCCGCCAACGGAGAAGGCAAGGACCGGCGCGCATTGCACAGCCCGCTGCGCGGCATGCCCGGCCGGCCTGGCGCCAACGATGCATCGCGACGCCAGCGCAGCTAGACGGCTGGCGCGCGCAGCGGTTTACTCAGGTAAGGCGAGCCGGCCAGCACGAAGCGCCACGGCGTGTCCATCGCCCTGGAAATGCCGATGCGCGGCCCAGTTTGCACCGTGACATCACTCTCGCGGGCCAGCAACAGGAACGGCGGCGCATCGAGCGCCAGCCGGTTGTGCAGATGGCTCACGCCGAGCGCCTGGCACACCTTGCCCGGTCCCGAGCACAGCAGCCGCTCCCCCTCGACGCCGCGCCGTTCCCGCATCGCATCGAGTCCCGCCACGGGTTCGATGGCGCGGATCAGCACGCCTGCGCCATGCCCCGCTTCGCGGCATACAAAGTTCAGGCACCAGTGGATGCCGTACGAGCGGTAGACATAGGCGTGCCCGGGCGGGCCGAACATGGCCGCATTGCGCGGCGTCATGCCCCCATACGCGTGCGAGGCAGGGTCCAGCCGGTCATACGCTTCCGTTTCCACGATGCGCCCGCCCACGCCGTCGACCAGCACGGTCACGCCGATCAGCTGGCGCGCCACGCTGCTGGAATCGTCCGCAAAATCGATACCCGCGAGGATTTTTTTCATCCGGCAATTGTACTGCCGCACATCCCGCCGCATGTCTTGCCCCGCCTTGAAAACAAATAAAACTTAGTCTTTTCATCATGAATGCCAAGATGGGCAACGTCGTAAAATGATGAAAATTACGGCTGGACCAGGCCAAAACGGGGATTTTTTCCAGAATATATTGCAGATATGAACTATTGCTATGCATAAACAGCGATAATCGTCGGGCACTGCGCCAGACGCCCCTGAGGCGGGCAGCGGCAGCACGACAGAATAAGCACCGGGCACAAAAATGATGATGAAAGCGTGATGATGAGAGCTGCAGCGCAAAAGCAGGTAGAGCAGGAAGATCCGGTTGACGCCTTGATGCGTTCCATCCGTATCCCGCCGCGTCCCAGCCTGCTGGTCGACTTGCAGCGCGAACTGGCGGAACAGGACCCGTCGCCGCGCCGCATCGCGCGTATCATCGCCGACGACGTCGGCATGTCGGGCGCCCTGCTGAAATTGGCCAATTCGCCGTTCTATGGCGCCGCGCGCAAGGCCAAGTCCGTCGAGCAAGGCATCAATTTCCTCGGCATCAACCAGTGCAGCGCCATGATGACGGGCTTGCTGGCGCGCCAGGCGCTGGAAGCGGAAGGCGTGGAACTGACCAACTTCTGGGATGTGTCGGCCAAGCGCGCGCGCGCCCTGGTATTTACTTCACGCAAGTTGCGCATCGCCCCGCCCGACATCGCCCACACCTTCGGCCTGTTCTGCGACATCGGCGTGCCCTTGCTGATGAACCGCTTTCCCGACTACGTCAACACGTACGCGGCGGCCGCCAACGATGCGCACAATTGTTTTACGTCACTGGAAGACGCGCGCCACCAGACCAACCACGCGGCCATCGGTTGCTTGCTGGCGCGCAACTGGGGCCTGTCTTCCGACGTCTCCTGGGCGATTTTGCACCACCACGACTACACGGTGCTGGCGGATCCGTCCACGGACGACGCCATCCGCTCGCTCGTCGCCCTGTCGCTGCTGGCCGAAAAGGGCATTCAGCGCTACCATGGCAACAGTACCTCGCTGGAGTGGGACAAGGGCGGCGAACTTGCTTGCCAGCATCTTGGCCTGTCGCAGGAAGAAGCCGCCGACCTGCTCGACGAACTGCACGAGATGTTCGATACCGACCATTGAGGTATCAGGCGGCCGCGTCCGCCTGTATGATCCGTCCCGGCGCCTGGCATAAGCCCTGGCGCCTGTTTCCGTTTGCCTGCCCCGTCTTTCTTAACCTGTTGATCGCCATGCCCAAAAATAAGCGCCCTGTCCCCCGTAAATCCGCCAACACGCCTGAAGACAAGGATGAATCCGTCACGCGCATGCTGTGCACGATGGCCCTCAACCTGGCGGAGCAGGAAGACAGCGAATCGCAGGGCACGGTGCTGGCCGAGCAAGCCGTCGAGTTCGGCCGCCTGATCCGCAAGGCCTTAAATCAAAAGAAGGATGAAATCCTGTACGACGCCATCGAGCGTTCCAAGTACGAAGACGTGGGCGCCTACCAGTATTTGCGCAGCCATATCGAGGAAGCGGCGTCCATTTCCGTGATCCGCCGCGAAAACGCCCCGGCGATGGAAATCAACGCCTTCGTCGTGCCCCTGCTGGTGCAAAGCACGGGCGGCCTGAAGGAAGCGGACAGCTTCCAGGACCAGGACGCGTTCGAAGCGCTGGTGAAGAGTTTCCAGCAGGCAGAGCTGGAAAGCGCCAAGGCCAAGGTCGTCCTGATGAGCCACGCCTACGACCTCGATGAAATCGACCGCATCACCTACAGTCACCTGCACGAGATGGTGCGCGATGCATACGCATCGATGACAGACAAGAAAATCGTCGCCACGCCGGGTCTGGAAAGCAGCATCGTCGGCTGGAGCGAGACGGCCTTCGGGCCGCAGGACACGGCCGTCGAACTGCGCTTCCTGCTGGGCTTTGCCCTGAAGCGCGTGGACGACCCTTTCTATGCGGAACCGAAGGACGAAGCGGCGCTCGATGCCTGGTTCGATGCGCGCATGGCCCGCTACCAGCAGTGGACGACGGAAGTGGGCGACCTGGTGAAACGCTGCCTGGCGCCGGCCGGCAGCGCCCTGGAAGTCAGCTTCCTCTACCAGGATCTGTTCCACGGCGGCAAGGAACAAGGCATGAGCGAGTATGCGATGCTGCAGATGATGTCCGGCATCAACCATGCATTGGCGGAAAACAACATTGATGCGGGCGACGTCTCGGTGGTCGTCGGCCCGGCCGATGAACACGGCGAAATGCTGCTGCGCGTCAATGTCAGCACGGCGGGCGGCGAGCTGCTGCACAGCGCCGACAAGCCGCTGGACCTGGCCGCCGACCTGCAGGACGAAGTCGACGACATCTGCGACGCGCTGGCCACCATCGGCGTGACGCAACTGTCCGTGGCGCTGAGATTCGATGCCAAGGGACAGCCGGTGGAAGTGCTGGCGTACACACGCAGTTAAAACAGATTTTCTTCATACAAAGTAAACCACGATTTGGAGATTCATAGTGATCAACCTGCGACATAATGCTACAGGTTGATCATCCAGCATATGAACTTCCATCTCACTTCTGAGCTTCACTCATCGCCACAAACAATATTAACAGGCATTCTTGATATGCGCGCTAATCTCTGGCTTTCATTGCCCGCAATTTTTGTTCCGCCATTTCTGGGTGCGCCACCCAATCAAAATATGCGTCGTTTTTCATGAAATCTATAAGCCACGGTGCAAATAACATACCAGAGCATATCAAAAAACAAATATCAACAATCCAATTCTCAATAACTGATTGCGTTATATTCCAGCCCAACAACAAGTTCGAAAAAGAATTATCCCCTGCTACTAAATTCACCAATAATAGCAATGTGCATGAAAAAGATAATCGTGACAGCATCGCTCCGTCACTATTACTCTTTCGTTTCTCTTCCTTCCTTGCCTCAATCCTTCCAATCCAAAAGCTATCTTTCCCCTTAAGAGCTTCCTTTTCCGCATCATGCAAACTGACGTAACCATAACTTAGTTTTTCACGGTAATCTCTATACGATCCAGTGTGGGAAAATATTTTATGCCAAACATTTGAGTAGCGAACCAAATTCATTAACCATTCCAGAATATGTTGGAATACTGGTGAAATAGCGCCCATGAAAAATACATAGCAACCAAAAAAATGATATAAGAACCCGTGGTGATCAATTTACTCCCCGCGGCATCACTGGATAAGTGCAAATCAAAATTAATAATTCCAATATTAAAAAAAATCACCAAGGCATTATCAATTGCCAACACAACTGAGACAACTAGCAAAGCCCATCTATATTGCACCACCCGATCTAACATTGTTATAGCCTGTTCGGCTCGCCGACTGGAAGTCGATTCATTTTCCGACATAAAATATTCCTCGCACTAAATAATTGAATTTAAATTTAATACGATCTCATGCCCCATAAAAAAGCACAAGGGCACCAGACATATAATAAAAAATTATTTATTCCGACAATAATTTCCATGCCACTAGTTTCTGCGCATACGCCAAGGTATAAGCCGGGCTGCTCGACGGCAAGCTGACGATGCGGTAGCACTGCGCGTGCTCGCCCAGCACCTTGATGCCCAGCTTGGCGGCCGTGCCGCCGTTGAAGGCGATCGTGTGCAATTGCGGCAGGCTGGCGGCCAGGGACACCAGGTCGTTATCGTCGCGGGCGCGGATATTGCTGTCGAGGCTGCCCGTGCGCTGCGCCTGCGCCACCACATCCCACAGGCCCACGCCGTGCGCCAGCAAGGTGCTCAAGCGCGCTTCATAGGGCAAGCTCGTCAAGTCCACGTCCAGCACCTCTCCCAGCAGCCGCCAGAACTTGTTTTGCGGATGCGCATAATACTGGCTGTGCGCCAGCGATTTTTCGCCGGGCAAGCTGCCCAG
Organism: Janthinobacterium sp. LM6; assembly: GCF_002002885.1. Lineage (GTDB taxonomy): Bacteria > Pseudomonadota > Gammaproteobacteria > Burkholderiales > Burkholderiaceae_D > Janthinobacterium > Janthinobacterium kumbetense. Next base: position 5,877,646 of record NZ_CP019510.1, read on the forward strand.
TATCAGCAAGCGCGTGCCGGCGTCGACGACGGGATCGAAACAGCGCTTGCGCGGATCGGCGGCAGTGTCTGGCAAGAAGGCTGGGCTATTCAAATGAAAGGTCCGGAAGGGGAAATGAAGGGCCATTTTACCCGGCCACGCGACGGTGTAGAATTCCCGCACAACCATCCCTGCACAAGAGACCGCCCATGCGCACCATCGACACCCTGCTGGCCCAGTATGGCGAAAGCCACCGCAACCACGTCAATGAATGGGTGCACATCGTGTGCGTGCCGCTGATCGTCTTCAGCCTGCTGGGGCTGCTTTGGAGCGTGCATCCCAGCGTGGCGCTGCTCGGCAGTATTCTCGCCTTATACTATTACTACAAGCTGTCGCGTCCGTTTGCGGCGGGTATGCTGCTGATGCTGGCCGCCATGCTGGGCCTGCTGCTGCTGATGCCCCCGCTGACCGTCCTGCCCGTGTCGCTGGCGCTGTTCGTGCTGGCCTGGATAGGCCAGTTCATCGGTCACCAGATCGAAGGCAAGAAACCGTCGTTCCTCGACGATTTGCGCTTCTTGCTGGTGGGACCGCTGTTCGTGCTGGGATTTTTGTACCGGCGCCTGCGGCTGGCGTATTGAGCGGCAGGTGGTCCCTTGGTCACGCGGGATCGGTAACAGATTTTTACTATTCGCAACTAGTTATATGAGGCAAGTGTCCTTATGATAAGTCATCATCTGTCGGTCAATGTAATCGGCAACTAACTTTTGTCCAAGGGAGTCCCACATGAAAGCACCAATTATTGCAGTGGCATTGCTCGCCACCCTGGCCGGCTGCGCCGTACAACCGAACTCGGCAAATGTGTACAACGCGCGCCAGGCGCAGAATGAACAATCGGTTCGCATGGGCACGGTTGAATCCGTGCGCCAGGTAACCATCGACAAGGGTGAAACGGGCACGGGCGTGCTGGCTGGCGCGGCGCTGGGCGGCGTGGCCGGCTCGACCGTCGGCGGCGGCAAGGGCGCCATCGCGGCCAGCATCCTGGGCGCCGTCGCCGGCGGCATGGCCGGCAAGAGCATCGAAGCGAACGCTTCCAACAAGCCCGGCCTGGAAATCACCGTCCGCCTGGACAATGGCGACATGCGCGCCATCGTGCAAGACGCGGATGAACTGTTCCGTCCGGGCGAACGCGTGCGCCTGTTGTCCGATGGCCGCAAGACCCGCGTCACCCACTGATCTGCTTGCCGGCGCATGCGCTCAGCCGAAGGCGCCGGCAGCGATGAGCAAGGCCGAGGGCGACATGCCCTCATGCAGCCAGACGGCAATCCATGTTGCCACGATGACATACACAAGCACGCTCCATACTTTGATCTGCAGTGAGGCTGGCATGGCGGTCTCCGGTCAAAGATGCAATTCAGAAAATATTTACTTGATATTAAAGTAAATATTTTCATAAATTCAACATTTTCCAGAAGCACTGCGCTGGCTCAATGCCTCGCTGTCTCCGGACCACTCTTTGAGCAAGCTAGACCAAGACTCGCCATCCCCGCGCGATGCCCGTATACTTGCGCGATGTCCTCTCCTCTCCTGTTCATCATTGCCTGCCTGATCTGGGGCTCCACCTTCTGGGCCATCACCTTGCAGCTGGGCGATGTCGCCCCCGCCGTTTCCGTGGTCTACCGCTTCGGCCTCGCGTCCGCCACCCTGTTTGCCTGGTGCGCCTTGCGCGGCGACACCTTGCGCCTGCCCTGGCGCGCGCAGAAATGGATGCTGCTGCAGGGCCTGGCCTCGTTTGCCCTCAGCTATGTGTGCACGTATAGTTCGGAGCAATACCTGGTCTCGGCCCTCGTCAGCGTGCTGTTTGCGCTGATGGTGTTCTGGACGCCATTGCTCAACCGCATCGCCTTCGGCACACCGATCACCTGGAGCACCTGCTGCGCGGCCTTCGTCGCCATCTGCGGCATCGTGCTGCTGTTTTACCAGTCCATCGGCGCGGCGCTGCACGACATCCTCGGCGGCGGCAATGGTCATTTCCTGCTCGGTTTCATGCTGGCCCTGGTAGCCACCGTGTCCAGCACGGCAGGCAACGCCCTCGTCATGAAAGTGCGCGAACATTCCGGCAACGTGATGCTGACCATGGCCTGGACCATGCTGTGGGGCACCTTGATGGTGGCCGCCTGGGCGATCGTCACGGGCCAGTCCTGGCAGTTGCCCATGCGCCCCAGTTACTGGATGGGACTGGTCTATCTGGCCATCTTCGGCTCGGTGATCGCCTTCAGCGCGTATTTCACGTTAATCGCCCGCATCGGCACGCAAAAGACCGTGTATATCGGCGTCGTCACCCCCGTCATTTCCGTGCTGCTGTCGGTGCAGTTCGAACACTACCGGCCCGCCCCCATCGAATGGGTAGGCATGGTGCTGTGCCTGTCCAGCGTGGCCTGGGCCCTGACGTCGGGTGCGCGCAAGACGGCTGCCGTTTCCTCTATTTCCACCACTTCATCCGCAAAGGCAACATGAGCACCTCTTCCTCCCTCGCCATCCGTCCCGCGACCGCATCCGACGTGGCTGCCATCTTTGGCATGATCCATGAACTGGCCGTGTTTGAAAAACTCGAACACATGATGATCGCCAAGGAATCCATGCTGCACGACAGCCTGTTCGGCCCGCACCCCGCGTGCGAAGCGCTGGTCGGCGAGGAAAACGGCGAGGTGGTGACGTTCGCCTTGTTCTTCCACAACTTTTCCACCTTCCTGTGCCGCAAGGGTCTGTACCTGGAAGACCTGTACGTGAAGCAATCGGTGCGCGGCAAGGGCTATGGCAAGCAGATGCTGGTGGCGCTGGCGCAACTGGCCGTCGCACGCGATTGCGGCCGCTTCGAATGGTCGGTGCTGGACTGGAATGAAAACGCGATCAACTTCTACAAGGGCATGGGCGCGGACGTGATGCCGGACTGGCGCATCTGCCGGGTCGCTGGTGATGCCTTGACGCAATTGTCGGCGGGTACGCCGAAATCACTTTGATTGGCACTGCATCGAGGCAACTGCAAGCGTCAGTTCCAAAAAAAATCCCCGCGGGCTAGCGGCACCGCGGGGTGAACCCATTGTCAAGTGGGAGGGGGAGAATGCAATCAACGGTTATCAATATAAACGCTACGACTGGTCACCGCGCCGACCTTTACATTTGCTTACCGGGCCTTACATTTTCCTTAAATCTGTCAGCTGACTGTGCATCCTTCACCACAGTTTATTTCCGTGGCTCAATCAATGTGCCGTGCAAACCGATATGTTGTTGTGTAAGCCCACTGCCGCCCTGCGTATTTGTATAGATTTGGTACACTGTCAGGCAGGCGATGCAGCCAGCAACCACGGCGAAAATGACCATGCGACGCTCCTTGAGTATGCTTGAGGGAATCAGAACCCGCGACGCCTGATGATGACCAGGCGAGCAGGGAAGATTCAGTGTGGCATCTTCGGTCTGGGGGGCATTGCGCAATCTCAAACGCGCCAATTTGACAGGGTCATGGCATTTGATATGGCGCAAAGTGGCGGCATTCCGCTCACACAAAATGAACGCATCGTTACGCACCTGGGAGCCACATCATGAATGTCTCTGCCAAACCGCTCGTCATGAAAATCTACCGCGCCTACCTGCGCTCCCGCCTGGAGCGCTATACGCGCGACTTGCAAGCCATCGCCGAACAGCGCGAGAACGACTTCCAGGCTGAACGCATCCTGCACCAGGCCGTCGTCTCGGTGCGCTCCAAACTGCACTCGCTGTAACCGTGATGCCGTCAGTGCTGCCGGCCGGCCACGGCCCAGCGCTCCACCAGCTCGAACAAGCCTTGCGTCAGCAGGGCCAGCACGGCTGCGGGGATCGCGCCGGCCAGCAGCATGTCGTTGTCATTCAGCGCCAGGCCGATGGTGATGCGTTCGCCGTAACCGCCTGCGCCGATGAAGGCGGCGATGGTGGCCGTACCCACGCTCATCACGGCCGCCGTTTTAATGCCCGCCAGCATGACGGGCAAGGCCAGCGGCAAGTCCACGTGCAGCAGGCGGTCGCGCTTGCTCAAGCCCAGCGCCAGCGCCGCCATGCGCAAGCCTTGCGGCACCTGCAAGATGCCCGTGCACGTGTTGCGCACGATGGGCAGCAAGGCGTACACGAATAGGGCCACCAGCGCCGGCACGGTGCCGATCATGCCCAGCAGCGGAATCAATATCGCCAGCAGGGCCAGCGACGGCACCGTCTGCAGCACGCCGACCAGCGCCAGCACCGTTTGCCGCAGCGGCGCCGACAACGCCGCCAGCACGCCCAGCGGAATGCCGGCCAGGCACGCCAGCGCGACCGACAGCAGCACCAGGGTCACATGCTGGCGCGTCAGGGTCCACAGATCGTCGCCGATGATTTTGTCGAGCAGCTTGCTGCGCGCGGCGGCCGGTTTTTTCGCCTGCGTGCCGGAGGCCAGCCATTGGTGGGCCACGCCGGAAAAAGTCTTGCCATCGATTTCCACGGCCGCATTCATGGCGATCATGTCGGTCTCGCTGATGCGCCCCTGCAGCGCCTGCAAGGCTTGCCAGGCGGCGGGGAAACGCTTCGGCACGTCGAGCCGGTACAGGAGCATGGCGTCGTAGCGGGGAAAATAATGCTGCGTGTCGGCCAGCACGCGCAAGCCGTACTGGCGTATCTTCGCGTCCGTCGAATAAATGTCGATCACGTCCACCTGGCGCTGCGCCAGCGCTTCATAGGCGATGCCGTGATCGAGCCCGCGCGGGCGCTGCGGCAAGCCATAGCGCGCGGCCAGGCCCGGCCAGCCGTCGACACGGCCGATGAATTCATGCGACAGGCCGAATTTCAGGGCCGGGTGCTGCGCCAGCTGCGCCAGGTTCGTGATGGATTTTTCATCGCCGCGCACGGCCAGCGCATACGTATTATTAAAACCCAGCGGCACGGCCACGCCCAGGCCCAGCGACGCCAGCTCGCGCCGCATCTGTTCCAGATCAATGGCCTTGTCGTGCTTGAGGATTTCGCTGGCGATGGTGCCCATGTATTCGGCATACACGTCGATGCTGCCCGCCTGCAGCGCGGCCAGCACGATGGCCGTGTTGCCCAGGCCCTGGCGGTGCTCCGCCGCCACGTGCGGCGCGGCGCTCTGTTTGACGATTTCGCCGAGAATATACGATTCCGTAAAGCGCTTCGAGCCCACCTTCAGGGTGCCGCCGTCCATGGCAAGGGAGGACATGGGCGCGGCGGCGAAGAGCAGTAACAACAGCAAGTAAAACGGCAAATAAGCAGCACGCACGCGGCGCTCCAGGACGGATGATCAGTCCGGCAAGCTTACCACCGGCGCGCGCCAGACACCGCCGTGCACCACGCCCGCGCACGGGTTCAGGCCCAGCGCATACGCCAGGTCGGCCGGACGCGCGATGCGCCACAGGGCGAAATCGGCGCGCTTGCCCACCGCCAGGCTGCCCGTTTCCTGCTGCAGCCCCAGCGCGCGCGCCGCATGGATCGTGCAGCCGGCCAGCGCTTCCTGCGGCGTCAGCCGCCACAGGGTGCACGCCATGTTCATCGCCAGCAGCAATGACGTCATGGGCGAGGTGCCCGGATTGCAATCGGTGGACACGGCCATCGGCACGCCGGCCGCGCGCAAGGCCGCCACGGGCGGCGGCTGCGTCTCGCGCAAAAAGTAATACGCGCCCGGCAGCAGCACGGCCACCGTGCCGTGTTGCGCCATGGCGGCGACGCCCTCTGCCGACAAAAATTCCAGGTGGTCGGCCGACAGGCCGCCGTAGCGCGCCACCAGCGCCGCGCCGCCCAGGTCCGACAGCTGCTCGGCATGGAGTTTCACAGGTAGCCCCAGCGCTTTCGCCGCCTCGAACACTAATTCCGTTTGCGCCGGCGTAAAGCCGATGCGCTCGCAAAACGCGTCGACGGCGTCCACCAGGCCATCGCCGGCCAGCCGGGGCAGCATCTGCGCGCACAGCAGGTCGATATACGCGTCGGGCTGGCCCGCATACTCGGGCGGCAGCGCGTGGGCGCCGAGGAAGGTGGTGCGCACGGACACCGGCAGCTGTTGGCCTATCCTGCGCGCCACGCGCAGCATCTTCGCTTCGCTGGCCGCGTCGAGGCCATAGCCGGACTTGATTTCCAGCGTCGTCACGCCCTCGGCCAGCAGCGCCAGCACGCGGGGCAGGCTTTGCCGCAGCAATTCGTCGTCGCTGGCCGCGCGCGTGGCGCGCACGGTGGACATGATGCCGCCGCCGGCGCGGCTGATGTCTTCATAGCTGGCGCCATTCAGCCGCGCCTCGAATTCATCGCTGCGGTTGCCCGCGTGGACGATGTGCGTGTGGCAGTCGATCAGGCCGGGCGTGAGCCAGCAGCCCTGGCCGTCGTGCAGCACCGCGCCGCTGGCCGGCAGCTCGTCGCCGGGGCCGAACCAGGCGATGCGGCCATCCTTGACGGCGATGGCCGCATCGAGCAGCTCGCCATAACCGTGCTCCATGGTGGCCAGGTGGACGTTGTGGATGACCAGGTCCCAGTCGTGCATGGTGTTTTCCTTCCTAGATGAACAGGTCGACGCACAGCACGGGCGAACGCTGCAAGGCGTCGAGCCGCCATTCCTGCGCATCGTCGGCATCGAGCAGCAGCGCGTCATGGCGGGCCAGCGCGAACTGCTGCTCGCCACCGCGCGCCAGCACGTGGCCTTCGCCGGCGACAAACAGCAAGGTCGCCGCGCTGCGCCGCACCAGCCGGCACGGGGCCGTGATTTTTTCCAGCTGGTGGCGGCAGCGGTCGCGCCGCGTCATCACATTGAAATCCGTCGTCGTTCCCCTGACTTGCGCCTCCACGGCCGCTTCGCCGGGAAACCACAGCATCGGTTGCGCCGCGCTCAAGGTCACCTTGCGCGCGCCATCGAGCGTCAGCTGCACGCTGTCGCCATCGACCAGCATCAGGCTGCGGTCGATGCCGGGAAAGCTGGAAAACGGCCCGCTGGCCGTGATCGTCGCCAGGCTGATACGCCAGTCGAATTCCATCAAGCTGGCGCCGGGCGGAGAAATGGCGATTTCCATCGTGCTACCGCCGCCGTTTTTCCACGGCGCGGCGCGCAGGCATTCCTGCGGGATGAAGGTCGCCATCAGAGCGCCCTCAGTTGCGCCAGCGTGCGCTTGTAGGCGGCGGCGATGGCGTCCTGCGCCACGTGGCGCCCATCGCGCACCTGCCATTGGCCGCCGCACAGCACGTCGCGCACCAGGTTGTCGTTGCCGCAGAAAAGTACGCTGCCCAGCACATTTTCGATGGCCACGCCGCACAGGTTCACATGCGCCTCGTCGAGCACCAGCAAGTCAGCGCGGCAGCCGGGCGCCAGCGCGCCGAGCTTGCGCCCGGCAGCCTGCGCCCCGCCCCGCAAGGCCGCCTGCCACAGGTAGTCGCCGACATGGCGCTCCTCCGGCGTGGCGGCCACGTTGCGCTGCTGGCGTTGCAAGCGCTGGCCATATTCGAGCCAGCGTAATTCCTCGACCGGCGACTGCGATACATGGCTGTCGCTGCCGACGCCGAAGCGCCCGCCGGCAGCGATGAATTCGGCCAGCGGGAACAGGCCGTCGCCCAGGTTCGCCTCGGTCGTCGGACACAGGCCCGCCACGGCGCCGCTGGCCGCCATCAGCGCCACCTCGTCGGGCTGCACATGCGTCGCATGCACGAGGCACCAGCGCGCATCGACATCGACCTGCTCGTACAGGTACTGCACCGGGCGCCGGCCGCTGTAATCGAGACTCTGGCGCACTTCGCCCTGCTGCTCGGCGATGTGGATGTGGATGGGGCGGCCCGCGGGCAGCGCCTCCGCCACCTGTTTGATCTGCGCCACGCCGGCCGCACGCAGCGAATGGGGCGCAAAGCCCACCTCCACCTGCCCGCCGCGCTGCGGCGCCAGCGCCTCGACGATGCGCAAGACATCGTCCGCACCGGTGCGGAAGCGCGCCTGCTCCGCTTTCAACGGCTGTGCGCCGAAACCCGCATGGCTGTACAGCACGGGCAGCATGGTCAGGCCGATGCCGCTGATGCGCGCCGCGGCCAGCACCCGTTCCGCCGTTTCAGCGGGGCGCGCATACAGCGCACCGGCCGCATCGCGCTGCAGGTAGTGAAATTCGCACACGGCCGTGTAGCCATGGCGCAGGCATTCGGCAAACAGCTGCGCGGCGATGCTTTCCATCTGTTCCGGCGTGATGTGGCGCGCGAAGCGGTACATCAGGTCGCGCCAGGTCCAGAAGCTGTCCGCTACATGATTAACCTCGTCCCCCGCAATCTCCGTCATGCCGCCCAGCGCCCGCTGAAACGCGTGCGAATGCAGGTTGACCATGCCGGGCAAGACATATTCGGCCACTTCGGCGCCGGCAGGCGGCGCGGCGTTTTCCGCCACCGCCGTCAAATCCCCATTCTTGTCCCATTCCAGCAGCACGTCGCGGCGCCAGCCTTGCGGCAGCAGCGCATGGCGCGCAAACAGACAGGTACTCAATGCGCCACCCATGCCACGGCCGCTTCCATCATCCGGCGCAGCAGCGGCTGCACCTGGGCCGCCAGGTCCGGCCGGTAGCCGAACGGCGCCGCTTCGTCCATGTACAGGCACTGGCACATCTCCAGCTGGATCGCATGCACGCGCTGCGCCGGCCGGCCGTAGTGGCGCGTGATATGGCCGCCCTTGAAGCGGCCATTCAAGGCCACGGTAAATGCATCCTGCGCGCGGGCGATATCGACCACGGCGGACGTCAGGCCGCTGTCGCAGCTGGCGCCATCGGCCGTGCCGAAGTTCAGGTCGGGCAGCTTGCCGTCAAAGAAGCGCGGCACGCGCGAGGCGATGGAGTGCGCATCCCACAGCACCACGGCGCCATGCACGCGCAGCAGCCGCTCCAGTTCCGCGCGCAGTTGCGCATGATACGGCGCCCAGTAGCGCTGCAGCCGCTGCCGCACGTCCTGCGCATCCGGTTCCTTCCCGGCCAGGTACAGCGGCTCGCGATGAAAGGTATCGTTGGGCAGCAAGCCCGTCGTATCCTGGCCCGGATACAGATTCGTGTCTTCCTGCGGGCGGTTCAAGTCGATGGTGTAGCGCGACCAGCGCGCCGACAGCACGGACGCATCCATCTCCTGCAAAAAACCATACAGCTCGCGCAGATGCCAGTCCGTGTCGGCCTTGACCAGGGCCTGCGGCGTCATGCGCGCGGCGATATCGTCCGGTATGTCGGTGCCCACGTGGGGCATCGACACCAGCAGCGGGATGCTGCCTTTATTAAAGCGGAAATCCATGCTTGTCTCCTTGCTCCAGCTCAAGCGTACAGCGGGGCGAACAAATTCTTGCACGTGCTGCTCAACTCACCCTGCAGCACCATCTGCTTGGCCGCTTCGATGTCGGGCGCGAAGAAGCGGTCGGCGTCGAAGAACGGCACTTTCTGGCGCAGCTGGTGATGCACATGTTCCAGGTGCGGCGAGGTTTTCAGCGGACGGTGGAAATCGATGCCCTGCGCGGCGGCCAGCAGCTCGATGCCGACGATGACGGCCGTGTTGTGCGCCATGTCGTCCAGGCGGCGCCCGGCGAACGTGGCCATGCTCACGTGGTCTTCCTGGTTGGCGGACGTCGGCAGGCTGTCGACGCTGGCCGGATGCGCGAGCGACTTGTTTTCCGACGCCAGCGCGGCAGCCGTCACGTGGGCGATCATGAAGCCGGAATTGACGCCCGGATCGCGCACGAGGAACGGCGGCAGGCCGGAGAGCGTGGCGTCGATCAGCAGCGCGATGCGGCGCTCGGCCAGCGCGCCGATTTCAGCGATCGCCAGCGCCAGCGTGTCGGCGGCAAAGGCGACAGGTTCGGCGTGGAAATTGCCGCCCGAGACGATTTCCGCCTGCCCGTTTGGGCCATCCTGGAAGATCAGCGGGTTGTCCGTGACGGCATTGGCTTCGATCAGCAGGGTGCGGCCCACGTTGCCGATCAAATCGAGGCAGGCGCCCATGACTTGCGGCTGGCAGCGCAGGCTGTACGGGTCCTGCACGCGCTCGTCGCCTTCCAGGTGCGAGGCGCGAATGGCGCTGTGCGCCACCAACTGGCGGTACATCTGCGCGGCCAGGATCTGGCCCGGCTGTCCGCGCACGGCGTGCACGCGCGCGTCAAACGGCGAGTCGCTGCCCTTGGCCGCGTCGAGCGACAGCGCGCCCGTGACCATGGCCGCTTCCAGCAGGCGCTCGGCCATGAACAAGCCATGCAGCGCCAGCGCGTTCGACACTTGCGTGCCGTTGATCAGGGCCAGGCCCTCTTTCGCCGCCAGCACCACGGGCGCGATGCCCGCCTGCGCCAGCGCCTCGGGGGCCGCCATCAATTCTCCGTTGACGCGCACCTCGCCCACGCCCAGCATGGCCAGGGTCATGTGCGACAGCGGCGCCAGGTCGCCCGAGGCGCCGACGGAGCCCTTGGCGGGAATGGCCGGCATGATGCCCGCGTTGTACAGGGCGATCAGGGTATCGACGATCAGCGGGCGCACGCCGGAAAAGCCGCGCGCCAGGCTGCCGATCTTCATCAGCATGATCAGACGCACGACGGCGTCCGACAGCAGTTCTCCCGTGCCGACGGAGTGCGACAGGATCAGGTTGCGCTGCAACTGCTCCAGCTTTTCATCGGGGATGCGCGTCTTGGCGAGCAGGCCGAAGCCCGTGTTGATGCCGTACGCCGCATCGCCCTTGGCGACGATGGCTTGCACGGCGGCGGCCGACGCCTCGATGACGGGATAGGCCTCGGCGGCGAGGGTCAATTTTGCCGGCGCTGCCCAGACGGCGCGCAGGTCGGCCAGGGTCATCGCGCCCGGTTTCAGGGTCCAACTTTTGGCATGCTGTGTCATAGTCATTCGCGTCTAAGTCTCAAGGAATCATGGGAAGAATCAGGCCGTTGCGCTTGGCGCAGGCGGCCGCTGTTTCGTAACCGGCATCGGCATGGCGCATCACGCCCGAGCCGCTGTCGTTGACCAGCACGCGCGCCAGGCGTTTCGCCGCCGCTTCGCTGCCGTCGGCCACGATGACCATGCCCGCATGCTGAGAATACCCCATTCCCACGCCGCCGCCATGGTGCAGCGAGACCCAGGTGGCGCCGCCGGCCGTATTGAGCATGGCGTTGAGCAGCGGCCAGTCGGAGACGGCGTCGGTGCCGTCCTTCATGCTTTCCGTCTCGCGGTTCGGGCTGGCGACGGAACCCGTGTCCAGGTGGTCGCGGCCGATGACGATGGGCGCCTTCAGCTCGCCCGTGCGCACCATCTCGTTGAAGGCCAGGCCGGCGATGTGGCGCTCGCCCAGTCCCAGCCAGCAGATGCGCGCCGGCAGGCCCTGGAAGGCGATGCGCTCGCGCGCCATGTCCAGCCAGTGGTGCACCTGCGCGTGGTGCGGGAACAGCTCCTTGATCTTCGCATCCGTTTTATAGATGTCTTCCGGGTCGCCCGACAAGGCCACCCAGCGGAACGGCCCCCGCCCCTCGCAGAATTGCGGGCGGATGTAGGCGGGCACGAAGCCGGGGAAGGCGAAGGCATTTTGCACGCCCTGGTCGAACGCCACCTGGCGGATGTTGTTGCCGTAATCGACGGTGTGCACGCCCATGGCGTGGAAATCGAGCATGGCTTGCACGTGGGCGGCGCAGGAATCGGCGGCGGCCACCGTCAGGCGCGCATGGCGCTGCGGGTCCTGCTGCGCCGCCTTCCAGTCCGACACGCTCCAGCCGCGCGGCAAATAGCCGTTGACCAGGTCGTGCGCGGAGGTCTGGTCCGTCACCAGGTCCGGCACCAGCCCCCCCGCCTTGGCGCGGCGCACCAGTTCCGGCAGCACTTCGGCCGCGTTGCCCAACAGGCCAATGGAAATGGCTTCCTTGCGCTCGGTGTGGTATTTGACCAGCGTCAAAGCTTCATCCAGGCTGGCCGCCTGCTTGTCCAGGTAGCGCGTGCGCAAACGGAAGTCGATGCTGCTTTGCTGGCATTCGATGTTGAGCGAGACGGCGCCCGCCATGGTGGCAGCCAGCGGCTGCGCGCCGCCCATGCCGCCCAGGCCCGCCGTCAAAATCCAGCGCCCGGCCCAGTCGCCGCCGAAATGCTGGCGGCCCGCCTCGGCGAAGGTTTCATACGTGCCCTGCACGATGCCCTGCGTGCCAATGTAGATCCAGCTGCCTGCCGTCATCTGGCCATACATGAACAGGCCCTGGCGATCGAGTTCGTTGAAGTGTTCCCAGTTCGCCCATTTCGGCACCAGGTTGGAGTTGGCGATCAATACGCGCGGCGCGTCCGCGTGGGTCTGGAACACGCCCACCGGCTTGCCGGACTGGATCAGCAAGGTCTGGTCGTCTTCCAGCTCGCGCAAGGAGGCGAGGATCTGGTCGAAGCAAGCCCAGTTGCGGGCGGCGCGGCCGATGCCGCCGTAGACAACCAGGTGCTGCGGATTTTCCGCCACTTCCGGGTCCAGGTTGTTTTGCAACATGCGGTAGGCCGCCTCGGCCTGCCAACTCTTGCAAGCCATGACCGTGCCGCGCGGCGCGCGGATGGTACGGCTGGCATCAAAGCGTGGATCGGTGTCCATTGTGCTGTTCATGCTGTCTCCTCGTAGGGTGCGAGCGGGCGTATCTGGCCCGATACATGGCCCGCTCTGGTGCTCCCAGCATAGGTTGTCTATACAACCAAGTCAACAGGTTTTTGCAGCCGTCCAGCGCCTATTTTTTCTCGAACACGCGCTTGCCCGCCACCCACGTCTGCAGCACCTGCGTCTTGCCGATGGCGGCTGGTAACACCTTGAACAGGTCCTGGTCGACGACGATGAAGTCCGCCCATTTGCCCGCTTCCAGCGTGCCGATGACCTTTTCCTGGTGCGCCGCCCAGGCCGCGTCCACGGTGAAGCAGCGCAGCGCCTGCGTCACCGTCATCGCCTGCTGCGGATACCAGCCGCCGGCCGGGAACCCCTCGCTGTTTTGCCGCGTGACGGCCGCGTGGATGCCTTCGAACGGGTTCGGCGACTCGATGGGGAAGTCCGATCCGCAGGCGATGCGCGAGCCCTGCTGGAGGAAGGTGCGCCACGCATACGCGCCCTTGATGCGCTCATGGCCCACGCGCTGCTCCGCCATGTTCTGGTCGGACGTGGCGTGCGTGGGCTGCATCGACGGCACGATGCCGAGAGCCTTGAAACGGGGGATATCGCTCAATTGCACCACCTGCGCATGCTCCATGCGGTGGCGCAGGCCCGCGCTGCGGTATTGCGCGGTCAAGGCCTGGTAGCCGTCGAGAATTTGATGGTTGCCCGCGTCGCCGATGGCGTGCACGTTCACCTGGTAGCCGGCGCGCATGGCCTTTTCCATCTTCGCGCGCATGGCGTCATCTTTGAAGAACAGCAGGCCGCTGGTGGTCGGATCGTCGCTGTACGGCGCCAGCAGGGCCGCGCCGCGGCTGCCCAGGGCGCCGTCGGACAGCAGTTTGACGGCGCGCAAGGCGTACATGTCGCGCGCATAGCTTTTTAATGGGCCGTTTTTCGACAGCGCGTCGAAGTCGTCCGTCGTGTCGGCAATCATGCCGTACACGCGCACCGTCAGCTTGCCGTGGTCCACGTAGTCGCGGAACAGCCGGTCCTGCATCTGGCCGATGCCCGCATCGTGCACGCTGGTCAGGCCCGCCTGCGACAGCTGCGCCAGCGCGCCATCGAGGGCGGCGCGGTTTTCCACGTCGCCGGGCTTGGGCAGCACGGCATCCATCAAGTCCATGGCATTATCGACCAGCACACCGGTGGCATTGCCATCCGCATCGCGTTCTATCTTGCCGCCGGACGGGTCTTGTGTGGCGCGCGTGATGCCGGCCAGCGCCAGCGCGCGGCTGTTGGCCCAGCCCGCGTGGCCGTCGACGCGGCGCAGCCACACGGGCCGCGCGCTTTCCACCGCATCGAGCTCAAGCGCCGTGGGAAAGCGCCCCAGCCTCCAGATTTCCTGGTTCCAGCCATTGCCGACGATCCAGCTGCGCTCGGGGTGCGCACGGGCGAAGTCGCCCACGGCCTGCACGGCGGCCTGCAGCGACGCGGAACCGTACAGCATCACGCCGCTGGCGATCGTCCCCAGGCCAAACACGTGGCCGTGCGCGTCGATCAGGCCCGGCAACACGGTCTTGCCCTGCACGTCGACATACGTGGCGCCCTTGGCCACCTTGCGTTTCACCTGCGCGGCGCTGCCGACGGCGAGCAGCTTGCCCGCGTCGTCAAACGCCAGCGCCGTAAAACGCACCACCTTGCCGTTTGCGTCGAGCGTGTAGCCGTTGGCGTTGTCGATGACGGTATCGGCGTGAGCGTGGCCAAGGGCGCCCAGGCAGGCGAGCGTGAGCAGGGTACGGCGCAAGGGCAGGGTCGGCATTTCCATCTCCAGGTCTTTTAATTTAAGTCAATGAACGAAAAGACGAGTGTATAGAAATTGGCAAAATGGTCAATCAGGCAGCAGATGATTGCCGCAGCATCAGCCAGTAATCGCAGCCCGTGACGGCTTCCGCGTAACGCCCCGCCACCACGAAGCCCAGGCGGCCGTAGAACGGCAGGCTGCGCTCGTTGTAGGTCTCCAGGAAGCACGCGGCACCCGCCGCATCGACGGCCGCCAGGCCAGGCGCCAGCACGGATGCGCCCAATCCCCGGCCCTGCGCGTCCGGGGCGATGCCGGCGATCGACAGATACCAGGCCGCGCTCAAGTCGTGCGATGCCAGCGCATGCTCCATGTTTTCGACGATGGCCGAAAAGTGTGCAAAGCCGCGCTCACCCAGCAGCACGCGCAAGGCATCCTCGCGCTGCGCATAGGCGGCCTGGCGCTCGGCTGCCGGCGTATCCGTCGTCCAGATGGCGGCGCCATTGCACCCGTCATCAGCCAGGTCGACGCGGCCCGCCTGCCAGCCTTCGGCCAGCGCCAGCGCAAAATACGCTTCCAGCATGGCCAGCCGCGCCGCTTCGTCGTCGCCGCAGGCCACCGTGACGGCGCGGTAAAACGGGTCGCCGATCAGGGCGGCGGCCAGGCTGCGGGCGGCTTGCGATGCTTGAGTATGGGGTGCGCTGGACATGGATTCTCTTTCTTTTCATCGTAACGTGGAAACGCCGGGCATCTTAACGCAAGCGCACACCCCTTGCGCCCAGTCAATACCATCCCGCCCCCGCTGGCTTAGGCTGAGGTTTTAAGGCGGAGCGCGCCATGGCCAGGCACCATGTCATCAGCACCACCGCGTGCGACGTGTTCTTCAAGCTCGTGGCCCACCAGAAGAAAAGCCTGGGCGCGCGCTTCGACAGCATGATCGTCACCTTCAGCGCCGACGGCCGGCCCGTGCTGGGCGCCGCCCTGCGCAACGCGACAAGCGGCTGCGAGCTGCACCGCCTGGCCGGCCAGCCCGACGAATGCTGGTGCTGCGGCTACGACGAACAGCTGGAATTCGTCTCGCAAAACAAGGTGCCGCTGGCGCACGCCGACTACCGGCTCACCTTGAGCAATGGGGAAACGTGGACGGGGACGACGGATGCGAAGGGACGCACGGGGCGCGTGGCCAGCAAGCGGGAAGAGCAAATCACGACGGTGGAATTTTTCCCACAAGAAGACAGCCTTCCCTGCTGCTCTGCTGCACCAGACCCAGTGGCTTCGACGGCGATCATAGTGGAGCTACAAGACGTAAAAACGACCGACAAGGATCTCGATACATCAGTAAAACAGGTAAAAATCGATAGCATGGCTCGCCCGCTTACCCAGGGTGAAATAGACATGGCATGGATGATTTTCGAGGATGCCGTCGACTATAGCAAAGTCAAAATTCACAAGAGGCCTTATCTATGGCTGTTCCAACCAAAAAACACTGCCATGACACCCAATGGGGAAATGTACTTTCATGAGTCGAGATTTCTGGACGATTTTTCTAGTACTGATAGGATCCGGCGCCGTTGGTTCATTCACGAAATGGTCCATGTTTGGCAGTATCAACTGAGATACCCGGTGGCAATGCGGGGCGCATTCAGAATTGGGTTGGACTATAACTATGAGCTCAGCCACACAAAAAGACTAGCTGACTACAACATGGAAGCACAAGGGGATCTACTGGCTGACTACTATGCGTTAAAGTATTTGAAGCATCCTCCAACGATGCAACAGGAGCAATATGCCAATGACCAAGCACTATACGAAGAAGTACTCAGTGACTTTTTCACAGACAGAAAAAGCGAAAAAAATTTACCTGGCGGCAATATCGAGCGTACTCCTCTCGTCGATATCCCTTGAAGTATCCGCAAGATCGCGCATCGCCGACGCAGAAGTAAGTTCGGTTGACGGCGTACCGTGTTTCACAATCTCACAGAAGGAAGAAAAGCGTAACGGCCAGCCACTCCTGGGAGCACTCAGCATTTCAGACCTGTCAGAAAAGCCCGCCGTTGGTGTGTGGAGTTTTTATATGACTGGTGGAAAAAAAGTACCGCTCTCGTCAAAAAGCTGCCTTCGGTATGGTGATCTTCCCCAAGGAGCGAACGGCATGCCCGCCCCTGAACTGCAAACAGGACGGGTCTACAGCATTTTCCTCAATGGAAGACCAAATGATCCTGCAGACCCTACCTATGGCTACATGGGAAAGTTTTGCATAGTAGCCACATCCACTGGTGAACGAAAAATCATCGCCATTGGCAGCGACACGCCAGCGTGGAAACAGGATAGTTGCCCGGAGCATTCGCTCATCAGATAGTGCAAGGATCGCCATGCCATATCGTCACACACTGTTATTCCTGCTTGCCGCCTTGACGAGCATCAATGCCTCGGCGTGGTCGCGCATCGCTGATGCCCACATTCACTCTGTCAACGGCATACCGTGCTTCTCCATTACAAAAAAGGAAGAGGCGCGCAATGGCCTGCCATTTCTTGGCGCACTCATGGTTTCAGACATGTCCGTGCAACCGGTAAAAGAAGTATGGGGATTCTCCCTACCGCCAGACATGGCGTTACCCATCCGTGCCAGCACATGCATCCGCTATGGAAACCTGCCTACCGGCGCGACGGGCATACGCGCTGAAAAACTGATGCCCGGGCATTTTTATCATGTGTTCCTGAATGGCAGCCCCAAAGACCCATCCGATCCAACCTATGGCTATCAAGGAAAATTCTGCGTGAGAGCTACGGCGGATGGCGGTCAGCAAATCATTCCAATTAACAGCGACATGCAGGCCTGGATCGATGAAGTTTGCCCAACGCCCCGTTAGCATCAATCAAACGCTGCTCATACTGCTCGCGTTCACGAGCATGAACAGCGACGCGCGATCACGCATGGCCGATGCCGAAGTTACCTCGATCAATGGCGTGCCCTGCTTTAGCATTTCCAAACAGGAAGAGAGGCGCGACGGCCAGCCCTTCCTCGGCGCCTTGAGCGTGTCCGACGTGACGGTCAAGCCAACGACGGAAATATGGGGGTTTCTCATGACGGACGGTAAGAAAGTTCCGCTGTCTTCAACAAATTGCATTCCCTATGGGAATATTCCGGCACATGCCGACGCCGTGCCCGCGCCTGAATTGAAGACCGGCAGCGTGTACGAGGTATTTCTGAATGGCAGGCCAGCCGATCCTGCCGATTCAACCAATGGATATGTGGCAAAGTTCTGTCTCGCACAGCAGGTCTCTGCCAAGCCACGCCTCGTCGTCATCAAAAGCGATACACAGGCCTGGATGGATGATACGTGCCCAGCCAGAAATTCTTCCCGATAGCGCAAGGCATGCCATGAATCATCGCCACCTTATTCTTTGTCTGCTGGCGACCTTGACGAGCATGGATGCCTCGGCGTGGTCGCGCATGGCCGAAGCCGAGATTAGCTCATTCAAAGGCATACCATGCTTTACCATTTCAAAAAAAGAAGAACGCCGCAATGGAACGCCAATGCTGGGCGCACTCATGGTTTACGATATCTCCATAAAGCCGCCTGTAGAGGTCTGGTCCTTCATTCTCCCTGGAGCGACGACCCTCCCCATGCATGCAAAAATCTGCTATTTGTATGGCCAAGTACCAGCAGGAGCCGAATCGACTGCCGCGACGATGTTGAAAACAGGCAGGATGTACAGCGTCTTCTTGAATGGCAGGCCGGATGACCCGTCTGACTCGACCCGTGGCTATAAAGGAAAATTCTGTCTCATCGCGACAGCTAACGGTGGTCAACAGGTCATTCCCATCAAGCGCGATATGCAGGCCTGGATAGATGAAATTTGCCCGGCAAACACCCCGGCACAAAAAGGCCAATAATGCCCATCTGCCACAAGAGCCTATTGGTACTCGCCTTGATGACCTGCATGAGTGCCTCGGCCACCTCCCGCATGGCATATGCGGAAGTACAGCTAAAAAATGGCATTCCCTGTTTCACCATTTCGCAAAAAGAAGAAGCACGCAACGGGCTTCCGCAGATTAGTGCGGTCGTACTGACAGATGTATCCGCCAAGCCTGCAGTCAAAGTATGGTCTTTTCTTTTACCGGGCACAGCAACTATCCCTGTGCATGCCAAGTCCTGCCTTTTGTATGGGCTTGCTCCAGCAACGGCAGAGGTCAAGCCACCCAAAGCTCCGCCGCTGAAAACGGGGCGCATGTATGACGTCTTCCTGAACGGTGGGCCAGCCGATCCTTCAGATCCTACTCGCGGTTACGTGGGGAAATTTTGCTTAATCACCAGCATCTCCGGGGAGCGCAAGATTCTTCGTATCGACAGCGATAGCCAAGCCTGGATAGATGAAATCTGCCCCGTTCAGAAATATGAAAAACATGATGTCCTTGCAGCGGAATCCCCTGTTCATACTGCTCATGTTCCTCGGCCTGCATGCCTGTGCGGGCAAGTTTTTCCTGATCCCCGGCGCCTCAGGTCGTCCCAAGATCACTGCTGTCAGCAGGGACGCCCCGGCATGGATTGCTGAACTCTACCCCGGCCAGCCATCGCTACGATCATTATCCCGCTCCGTATCGAATGCTGCAGCATGGCTATTTGCGTATGCGCAATACACTTTTTCCATTCCGCATAAGAATATCCATAAGTAAGCCGATCCATAAGGAAGCGCTTTGGAATATCGATACAAGGGCGACTTGAACGATCTGCAAGGTCATGACCCGGTGGGAACAGGCGAATGCGTCGCGCTCGTGCAAGCGTACGCCCAAGCCCCCCGCACCATCCATTGGCGTCCAGGCCAGCACGTCCTGGACGCCGGGTATATCGCACCGGGGACTGCCATCGCCACGTTTTCCAGTCCGACCGCCGCTTTTCAACCCACGCATGGCAACCACGCAGCCCTGTTCATGTATGCGGGTCCGAAAGACCCTGCCTCGAATCGCCCCAAATACATCGTGGTGATGGATCAGTGGCAAGGGCGCCGGGTAAAGTCGCGTCGTATCGACTACTACAGTCCCGAAGTTGCCAAGGCAAGGCGCATCCTGGACTCAGATAATGCCGCCGCGTTCTATGTGATTCATTAACATGAGCAACGCCCTTCTCATCTTCATCCTCCTCACGGTGGCCGCGCCGGCCGCCATTGCGCAGGTGCCGCAGTGTCCGCACGAGCTGAGCCCAGCTTCGGTCCAGGTGCGGCCTGCATCCGGATGGCTCGGTATCGTGCCTGCGCGCTTGCTGCTGTCCGGCGCAGGCATCGTGGCCGGGCCGCCCGATGTAGAACCCCGGGCCGAGTTGCGCGGCGACACTGGCCGCCTCGGCAAATACGTTACCGAAACCACATACCCGCACCTGAAATCGATGGAAAAATGGTTGCTCTGCACCTATGGACGAGGAGGAGAGATCGAGCTGGCATACCGCTTGCCCGTACAGGCTGATCGCTGCGTCATCCGAATATCTCGCAATCAATACAACGACACCGATATCGCCATTTCCTGCAACATGGTTCCCTAAAGGAAAACGTAAGGGCTATTGTTCCTCCCCCCGCTTCGCCGGCGCCCTGAACCATTCACCGGGCGGCACCACGTGCGATTCTTTCGGGTCGTCGATGTAATGTGGCGAGGTGATCTGCACGTCGAACTCGTTGAAAACGTCGATGATGTTCTGGTGCAAGCGGTTCAGCACTTCGGCTCTCTGGCGAGGAACTTCGGCGCTGGCGTAGGCGACGAGGCGGTATTGCACGTAGTAATCTTGCAACGCCAGCTGCATCACATACGGTTTCGGCGTGGTCGACAGCTCCGTCGTGCGCGACGCGGCCAGTTCCAGCATGGCGTGCACCTGCCGCCAAGGCGTGGCGTAGCCGATGGTGACGGTGGAGTCGAGCACGAAGCCGCCGCCCGGCTGGGCGCGTGAATAGTTCTTCGTCGTTTGCGACATCACCCAGGCGTTCGGCAAGGCGACTTCCTCGCCCAGGCCCGTGCGCAGGCGCGTCTCGAACATGCCGACGTCGACCACCGTGCCTTCGCTGTCGCCCACGCGCACATATTCTCCCTTGCGCAGGGCGCGCGTGTACATCAGGATCAGGCCGCTGGCGCCCTGGCCCACGATGCTCGACGCGCCGATCGACACCATCAAGCCCACCAGCACGGACAGGCCCTGGAAAGCGGCCGTGTGCGAGCCGGGCAAATACGGATACGCCATGGCCAGCGCGAACAGCCAGATCACCACGCTGGCGATGCGGCGCGTCGGCAGGGCCGTGTCCTTGTCCAGCCAGCCGATTTGCAATTCTCCGCTTTCCACGCGCTTGAACAGCGAGGCGGCAGTGGCGGCGATCAGGCGCGCGATGGCGAAGATCACGCACACCAGCACCAGCCCCGGCAAGGCGCCGATGATGGCGTGGAAGACGTCGGCTGCCACGTCGAACAGATAGCCGCTCAGGCTTTCGCCCCACGAGCGCGTGTAGGGCAGGCGGCCCAGCACGAAGGCGGCCCACAGATACGTGGCCATCAGGCGCAAGCCCCACAGCACGGCGCTCAGCAGTTGATACGCAAAGGCGATGTAGTGCTCGGCATCGAGCACGCGCACGTTTTTCAGGCGCACGTCGCGCAGGCGCGAGGCCAGCAGGATGCCGCTGCGACGCTTGGCCCAGCGGTACAGGCGCGTCAAGCCCAGCCACACCAGCCAGAACACGAGGGTGGCGGCCGCGCACACGGCGGCGGCGATCGCCAGGTAGCGCCAGCTGCCCTGTTCACGATAGTCAAACACGGCCTTGCTCAACTCGCCGGCCGCGGTTTTCGCCACGCTTTCCGTCGTGTCGCCGGCCAGCTGGTTGACGTCGCCCGGCACGACGACGAACAGCTGCACGCCGTCGAGCAGCACCTGCGTGCCTTCGGGAATCATGCGCGTGCTTGCCTGCAAGGGGCCGTTCTTCGCCAGCACGCCTTCCAGGCGGCGCTGCGCGCCAACGGCCCGCTCATCGGGCGGATAGCCGGCCAGCGCGGCACGGAAGACGAATACCTTGCGGTTGGCAAACATCAGCGGCGCCGTCCTGGCCGCAAGCTGTGACGGCGCCACGACGGCCGCGGCCTCCGCAACGAGCGCGGGCACGCCCTCGTCCGCGTGGGCTGCGGGCAACAAAAACATGGTCAACAGGCACAACAGGCGGAGCAGCGCGGACATGGCAGAAATGAAAGAGTGACAAGAAGCAGTCATCATGCCATGTAATCCGGGAAACTCAAGCGCCGCAGCTACTCTTCAGCTCGCATCATGGAAAATGATGCCCAGGGTGTGGCGCATGCCCGAGCGCAGGCGCGACACGCCATGGCGCATGTTGACGCGGTAACTGCCGCGCGTGCCGTTGACGGGCCGCTGCGCCACGGGAAAGATCACGGCGTCGCCCTGCGCCAGCGGCACGACCTCGGCGCGCGACTGCATGCGCGGGCGCTGCTCCGTCAGCACGAACTCGCCGCCCGTGAAGTCGTCTTGCGGGCGCGACAGCAGCACTGCCAGCTGCAGCGGAAACACGTGCTCGCCATACAGGTCCTGGTGCAGGCAGTTGTAATCACCCTTGCGGTAGCGCAAGAGCAAGGGCGTGGGCCGGGTTTGCCCGGCCGCATGGCAGCGCGCGAGGAAATCGGCGTGCGCCACGGGAAAGCGGCTATCGAGGCCCATGCTGGCGTGCCAGCGGTTGGCAATCGCCGCCAGCGGCCCGTACAGCTGCTCGCGCAAGGCGGCCACCACGTCCGGCAGCGGATGCGCCCAATACTGGTACTCGCCCTGGCCAAAACCGTGGCGCTGCATCACCACACGGCTGCGAAAGCGCGACGCATCGTCATACTGCGCCGCCAGTGCCCCGCACTGCGCGGGATTCAGCAAGCCCGGCACGACAGCGCAGCCGTATTGATTCAGATCATCTTCGATCTGGCGCCAGTCCAGCGCCCTCACCGTTCGCCCTCGCGTTCCAGCAGCGCCTGCTTGCGCTCCACGCCCCAGCGGTAGCCGGACAGCGCGCCATCGTTGCGCACCACCCGGTGGCAGGGAATGGCGACGGCCAGGGCATTGGCGGCGCAGGCGCCCGCCACGGCCCGCGCCCCGTTCGGCGCGCCGATGCGCCGCGCCAGTTCCGCGTAGCTGACGGTGCTGCCGGCGGGAATTTCGCGCAAGGCTTGCCACACGCGCTGCTGGAACACGGTGCCGCGCACGTCGAGCGGCAAGTCCAGACCCAGGCCCGGCGCCTCGACCAGACCGACGACTTGCGCCACCGTCTGTTCATAATCGGCTTCCGCGCCGCGCAGCTCGGCTTGCGGAAAGCGGTCCTGCAAGTCGCGCAGCAGCACTTCCGGGTCGTCGTCGATCAAAATCGCGCAGATGCCCTTGTCCGTGCTGGCCACGAGGATGGCGCCCAGCGAGCAGGCGCCGATGGCGAAGCGGAT
Organism: Janthinobacterium sp. LM6; assembly: GCF_002002885.1. Classification (GTDB taxonomy): domain Bacteria; phylum Pseudomonadota; class Gammaproteobacteria; order Burkholderiales; family Burkholderiaceae_D; genus Janthinobacterium; species Janthinobacterium kumbetense. Next base: position 5,900,445 of record NZ_CP019510.1, read on the forward strand.
CACGGCGCCGCTGCCGCCGGCGCGAAACGCGCCCGGCGTCATGCCCAGCAAGCCCGGCGTGGCGGCATACAGGCGGCCGCTGGAATTAAAACCGGCCGCGTACAAGGTCTCGGTGACGTTGCCCGCCCCCTGCAGGCCGGCCTTCAGGCGCTCGCCGCGCCGCGCCGCCGCATAGGCTTTCGGCGTGATGCCCGTGTGCGCCTTGAAGACGCGGTGAAAGTGAAAGCGGCTCATGCCGGCGGCGCTGGCAAGGCTGTCCAGGTCAGGCAGCTCGTCGCTGGCGTCGATCAGGCGGCAGATATCGGCCACGATGGCCGCCTGGCGCTGGGCCAGCGGCGGCAAGTTCGGTTTGCAGCGCAGGCAGGGGCGGAAACCGGCCGCCTCCGCCTGCTCGCACGTGGCGTGGAAAGCCACGTTGCGGCGCAAGGCGGGGCGCGCCGCGCAGGAAGGGCGGCAATACACGCCCGTCGTGCGCACAGAATAGTAAAAGACGCCGTCGGCGTCGGGCGCGCGCCGCTGCAGCGCATCCCAGCGTTCATCGTCAGTCAGGTAAGCGTGTTCCATGGCGAACTCCGTGCAAGTCAATAGTCAGTCTCCAGCATAGCCAGCGCCAGGGCGCGCCACACTCCGGCGCTTGCTTTTGAATTCAAAAAAAAGGCTGGCGGCAGGCATCGCGCTCGGTGCTAAAATCGGCCATCGCGCCTCCAGCCGGCGGCGCGCCCTGCCCGCGCCCCGGAGAAACCGCATTGGACGATCATACTACCCAGGAAAATACGCCCATTTTCCAGCGCATCAAGGATTTTCTGCTGGCCGGCATCGCTGCCGGACGCTGGAAGGAAGGCGACGTGATTCCCTCCGAGCAAGCGCTGGTGAAGCAATTCGGCGTCTCGCGCATGACGGTCAACCGCGCCGTGCGCGAGCTGACCAGCGAGCAGGTGCTGACGCGGCGCCAGGGTTCCGGCACCTATGTGGCGCAGCAGAAATACCAGGCGACCTTGTTGGAAATCAAGAGTATCGCCGATGAAGTGCGGGCGCGCGGACATATCCACCGCAGCAGCTTGCAATTGCTGGAACGCACCAAGGCGTCCGACCTGCTGGCCAAGCAATTCGGCCTGCCGCCGGAACATCCGCTGTTTCATTCGCTGATCGTGCATTTTGAAAACGGCGTGCCGATCCAGGTGGAAGACCGCTGGGTCAATCCCGAGTGCGCGCCCGACTACATGACGCAGGATTTTTCCAGCATCACGCCGAACGAATACCTGATGGCTGCCGCGCCCCTGCAAGGCGCCACCTACAGCATCGAAGCACTGTCGGCGCCGCGCGACATCGCCGAAATGCTGGCCATCGACACCAAACAGCCGTGCCTGGTGCTGCGCCGCCAGACGCGCTCGGGCGGCAAGATCGCCTCGATCGCCACCATGTGGCATCCCGGACACCGCTATCAGTTCGCCGGAAGTTTTACGTAAGGCTATCGCCGCGATTGAGTAGCACGATTTCGCGCAAACTTTCTCACGAATTCTCACCAAATCTCGAAAAAAACGGCCATTTCGGGGCAAAAAAAATCCCGTTTTGGCCGTTTCTGAACTTAAATACTCCGAGTAAATATTCGATGCTATAGTTGCCGCCAGAAAGCGCCGCAGGCGTTTATTTGAGCGCGCCTCATGTACTGCCAGCCTAGTCCAATCACGCCCCAGAAAGGGATGCATTTGTCGTATTGCAGCCACACGAGTTTCGGCGCACCACGCCCACGGCGCCCTGCGCTGCGCCGGCTCGCTCGTACGATGCTGGCGGCAGGCATGACACTTTCGCTGCCGGCGCAGGCGGCGGCAGCCGTCATGGCGCCGGCATTGCTGTGGCCGTATGCGGCTGCCAGCGCCACCGCCCTGGCGGGACTGGCTTGCTGGCAAGCCTGGCGCCTGCGCCGGCAGCTGCACCGACAGCCCCAACCGACGCAAGCCCAGGCCGAACAGGATGCCGTGCAAGCCTTGCGCGGCGCCACCATGGCCGGCTGGACTTGGCGGCCCCAGTCCGACCGGCTGCAGTTCGCGCCCCAGTACCAGGACGTCCTGGGCGACAAGAATGCCCGGCTCGAGCATGCGCTGGCCGACTGGCTGGCCGAAGTCCACCGGGACGACCGCGCCCGCCTGAGCCTTGCCTTCCGCCAGCACCTGGATGGCCAGGCGCCCGGCACCTTCAATTGCGAATTCCGTTTGCGCCACAGCGACGGCCACTGGCGCTGGCTGCTGGCGCGCGGCGCCGTCCTGTCGCGCGCCTCGGATGGCGCCGCCACCCAGGCCAGCGGCATCGTCTGCGATATCAGCGAGCGCAAGCAGGACGAGCAATCGCGCATGCGCTCGATGCTGGAAGCGGCGCCCGAAGCCATGCTGGTGGCCGACGTCGAGGGCAAGGTGCATTACGCCAACCAGATCGGCGCGCGCTGCTTCGGCTATCCGCTGGCCGAATTGACGGGTATGTCGCTTGAGCAATTGGTGCCGGAAAGCACGGCCAGCCACTCCGCAGGCGACCCGCAAGGGCGGCACAGCCTGCCGGGCCGGGTGATGATGGCGCGCCGCCGCGACGGCACGCACTTCCCCGCCAAGGTCAGCCTGTCGCCGCTGCGCATGGCCGGCCAGGTGTTTTCCATCGTCTCGCTGCGCGACATGACGCAGCGGCAACGCGCCGAAGAAGCGCTGCACGCCAGTTCGGAACGCTACCGCCTGATCGTGCAGACGGCCGCCGAAGGCATCTGGATGACGGATGCGAACGGCAAGACCACGTTCGTCAACCCGAAGATGGCGCACATGCTGGGCTACACGGTGCAGGAAATGCTGGGCCGCCCCCTGCTCGACTTCATGGACCGCGACAGCCAGTTGCTGATGCAGCGCCGCCTGGCCAGCCACGGCAGCTTCGCCAGCCAGCCGGACCAGGTCGATTTCCGCTTCTTCCGCAAGGATCAGTCCAGCCTGTGGGGCTTGCTGTCGAGCACCAGCATCCAGTCGGACAACGGTGAGCCCGGCGGCACGCTGGCGATGATCACCGACATCACCGAGCGGCGCCAGGCGTCGATCGCCCTGTCGAACTCGAGCCAGCGCATGGCGTCCGTGTTCGGCGCCGTGACGAATGGCCTGGTGGTGCAGGACAGCCACGGTCACATATTGGAAAGCAATGCCGCCGCCGAACGCATGCTGGCGGCCAGTCCGGCCGGCAACAGCCTGTGGCAAGCCATCCGCGAAGACGGGTCCGCCTTCGACCAGCGCAGCCATCCCGTGCACATCACCCTGTCGACGGGCGAAGCCATGCGCGACGTGCTGATGGGCGTGCAGCAGCCCGACGGCAGCCTGTCGTGGCTGTCCGTGAATACCGAGGCGATCCGCGATGAATACGGCAAGGTGGGCATGGTGGTGGCCAGCCTGACGGACATCACGTATCACAAGCGCAGCGAGAGCGCCTTGCGCGAGCTCAATGAACATCTGGAAGAGCGCGTGGCGCAGCGCACGGAACAGCTGGACCAGGCCAAGCAGGTGGCCGAGGAAGCAAGTCTGGCGAAGGGACAATTCCTGGCCAACATGAGCCATGAAATCCGCACGCCGATGAATGGCGTGATCGGCATGGCCTACCTGGCCCTCAAAACGGACCTGGAACCGCGCCAGCGCGACTACCTGGAAAAAATCCGCTTCGCCGGCGAACACTTGCTGGGCATCATCGACGATATCCTCGACATCTCGAAAATCGAGGCGGGCAAGCTGGAAATCGAGCACGTCAACTTCAGTTTCGACCATGTCGTGCAAACCCTGATGACGGTGGTGGCGCCGCGCGCCGCCGGCAAGAACCTGGAACTGCTGTTCGAGATCGACCCGCAATTGCCGGCCGTGCTCGTGGGCGACCCGCTGCGCCTGGGGCAAGTGCTGATCAACTACGCCAATAACGCCATCAAGTTCAGCGAACAGGGCAGCATTACCGTGAAAGTGCGCCGGGTGGTGGCGGACGCGAAACACTGCCTCGTGCGCTTTGAAGTGTGCGACCACGGCATCGGCCTGTCGCAGGATGAAATGAGTAAACTCTTCCAGTCCTTCCAGCAAGCCGACACCTCCACCACGCGCGAATATGGCGGCACGGGCCTGGGCCTGGCCATCTGCAAGCAGCTGGCGCAGCTGATGGGCGGCGACGTGGGCGTCGACAGCCGTCCCGGCGCCGGCAGCACCTTCTGGTTCACGGCCAACCTGGGCATTTCCGACCAGGCCGCGCCCGCCATGCTCGACAGCATGGTGCAGACGGCGGCCGCCATGCGCGCCAGCGCCGACGCGGCCCTGGTGATGCGCACGCTCAAGCATGCGCGCATCCTGCTGGTGGAAGACAACACTTTTAATCAGCAGGTGGCGCTGGAATTGCTGGAGGAAGCGGGCGCCTCCGTCTGCCTGGCCAACAATGGCGAAGAAGCGCTCGACCTGCTGCGCCAGACGCAGTTCGACTGCGTGCTGATGGACGTGCAGATGCCGCTGATGGATGGCTTGCAGGCGACGCGCCACATCCGCGCCGACCCGCAGCTGGCGCACCTGCGCGTGCTGGCCATGACGGCCACGGCCACCAGCGAAGACCGCGTGCGCTGCCTGGAAGCGGGCATGGACGATTTCATTTCCAAGCCCATCCAGCCGGCCATGATGTACCAGACCATCGCCAGCTGGCTGCCGGCGCACGAAACGCCGCCGCCACCGGCGCGCAGCCGCGCCGCGCCCGCCTTCAAGACCACGCTGGCAGGCGACCCGCAAGTGATCGACCTGTCCATCCTGGCCAAGTTGCTGGGCTACAACCCTGAAAAGGTGCGCAAATTCGCCTTCAAGTTCCTGCAGACCACGCAGGATGGCTTTGGCGACATCGATGCGGCCCTGGCGCGCGGCGACGTGCACCAGGTGCGCGAACTGGGGCACCGCATCAAATCGTCGGCACGCACCGTGGGCGCCCTGGGGCTGGCCGAGCTGTGCCACAACCTGGAAACCCTGGCGCCGGGCGAACCGGCCGACGAGGCAGAGCGGGCACGGCACATCGTGGCGCGCCTGTGGCCCCTGCTGGAACAGATTACCGAACAAATCATGAATAACACCAGCTTTGCCAATGACGATTAGCTACCGCCAAATTGGGTTGCGGCAAGGTATCGGCATCGACAACGATGCATATCAACAGAAAGACATGACGATGAACACTGTATCAAACCAAGCGAGCCGGGAACACAACGAAGCAGGCCTGGCGCCATTGCGCGTGCTGCTGCTGGACGACGACGTTTTCATGCTCGACGTGCTCAGCGACATGCTCGAGCAAATGGGCCAGTTCGACATCCGCTGCGAGTCGCACAGCGAACAGGCGCTGGCCACCCTGAAGCAGCACCAGCCCGACCTGCTGATCTGCGACCTGTCGATGCCCGACATCGACGGCATCGAATTTTTGCGCATGGCGGCGGAAAACGGCTTCCGCGGCGGCGTGGTCTTGCTGTCGGGTCTGCATTCGGCCGTGCGCCTGGCGGCCGAGCGCCTGGCCATGGCCAACGGCCTGCATATCTTGGGCACGTTCCGCAAGCCGATGGAAAGCGCGGAATTGCAGCTGATGGTGAACTTGCAACTGCAGCACTCGGCGCGTCTGGCCAGCGTGCAAGCCTGAGCGCGCAGGCCGGCCGGGAGGGCGGACACGGCGCTGCGGGCCAGCAGGCATGCGGCTTTGCCGCCCTGCCGGCATGCATGGGGACGATATGCCTCAAGTTTTTCTGCAATAATCGCCACGCTTTGAAAAAATGGGTTATTATTTCAGCCATCCCCGCCTGCATACCTCTGGTCGCACCTTCCAAGACATTGAAGTCGTGCCCATTGTCCCCATCTTCTAACTGCATTCCAGGAAGCATGGATGGCGAACCAGCGTATGGTTAATTCCAGGCATTATTGATCCCACCCTCATTTGAGGAAAATATGAGCGAAAATATCAAACACATTAGCGATGCATCTTTTGAAGCAGACGTCCTGAAATCCGATTTGCCCGTCCTCGTCGACTTCTGGGCAGAATGGTGCGGTCCCTGCAAGGCCATCGCCCCGATCCTGGAAGAAGTGGCCAAGGAATACGCCGGCCGCATCCAGATCGCCAAGATGGACGTGGACGCCAACCAGGCAGTGCCTGCCAAGTTCGGCATCCGCGGCATCCCGACCCTGATCCTGTTCAAGGATGGTGTTGCAGCTGCTCAAAAAGTGGGCGCCATGGCCAAGGGCCAGTTGACCGCTTTCGTCGACAGCAACATTTAATGTATGATGGGCAGCGCTGCGCCCGCAGCGCCGCCTGACTGGAACGACCGGGAAGCGGCTTTGCCTCATTCGTGCACAGCCTTCCCCAATTATTAATCAACGCCACGCAGTCCCCTCCCCTACCTTTACATCCCGTCTCGGGACACTCAACACATATGCATTTATCCGAACTAAAGGCCTTACACGTATCCGCCCTGCTTGAGATGGCGATCGGTCTTGACATTGACAACGCAGCCCGCTTGCGCAAACAGGAGCTGATGTTCGCTATCCTGAAAAAACGCGCCAAGTCCGGCGAACAGATTTTTGGCGATGGCGCCCTGGAAGTGCTGCCTGACGGTTTCGGCTTCCTGCGCTCGCCCGACGCCAGCTACATGGCGTCCACCGACGACATTTACATCTCCCCTTCGCAAATCCGCCGCTTCAATCTGCACACCGGCGATTCGATCGAAGGCGAGGTACGGACCCCGAAAGATGGCGAACGCTATTTCGCATTGGTCAAAGTCGACAAGGTCAACGGCGAATCGCCGGAGATGTCGAAACACCGCATCCTGTTTGAAAACCTGACGCCGCTGCACCCGAACGAGCCGCTGCGCCTGGAACGTGAAATGAATGGCCAGGAAAACATCACCGGCCGCATCATCGACCTGATCGCCCCGATCGGCAAAGGCCAGCGCGGCTTGCTGGTGGCGTCGCCGAAATCCGGTAAATCCGTGATCCTGCAGCACATCGCCCATGCGATCACGGCAAATCACCCGGACATCACCCTGATCGTGCTGCTGATCGACGAACGTCCGGAAGAAGTTACCGAAATGCAACGTTCGGTACGCGGCGAAGTCGTCGCCTCGACCTTCGACGAGCCGGCCACGCGCCACGTGCAAGTGGCCGAGATGGTGCTGGAAAAAGCCAAGCGCCTGGTCGAAATGAAAAAAGACGTGGTCATCCTGCTCGACTCGATCACCCGTCTGGCGCGCGCCTACAACACCGTGATTCCTGCCTCGGGCAAGGTCCTGACCGGTGGTGTCGACGCGAACGCGCTGCAACGTCCAAAACGCTTCTTCGGCGCCGCGCGCAATATCGAAGAAGGCGGCTCGCTGACCATCATCGCCACGGCGCTGATCGAAACGGGTTCGCGCATGGATGACGTGATCTTTGAAGAATTCAAGGGTACCGGCAACATGGAAGTGCATCTGGAACGCCGTCTGGCTGAAAAACGTGTCTATCCGGCAATTAACCTAAACAAATCGGGTACCCGCCGCGAAGAATTGCTGATCAAGCCGAACGAACTGCAAAAAATCTGGATTTTGCGCAAGTTGCTGTACTCGATGGACGAGATCGAGGCGATGGAGTTCATTCTCGACAAGATGAAGGCGACCAAAAACAACGCCGAATTCTTCGACATGATGCGCCGGGGGGGATAAACCTACTGCGCGGCCGCATTTGCGATTTCCGTTGCTCACCGTACTTTTGTACGGTTGCGCTACTCGATCGCAACTGCGGCCTGCTCGCTACGGTTTCTCCCTCCCCGGTGCAGGATCGTAGTGCAAGCCGCTCATCGAGCGGCTTTTTTATTGCCGCCAGCCCGAAAGCGCTATATAATCGACGGTTGCATTATTTTAAACCCTGGCAAGTGATCGGCAATCGGGTCAAGAAGCAGGACGACCGACGAAGTGCTGTTTGGCTACCAAACTAGAGAGAAGACCATGAAAGTCGATACCCATCCAGAATACCGCGAAGTTGTTTTCCACGATCTGTCGTGCGATTTCAAATTCGTTACCCGCTCGACCATCCAAACCCGCGAAAAAATCACCCACGACGGTAAAGAATACCCACTGGTGAAGATCGAGGTTTCGGCTGAATCGCACCCATTCTTCACGGGCAAGCACAAAATCGTCGATACCGCCGGTCGCGTCGAGAAGTTCCGTCAGAAGTTCGGTTCGGTTGGTTCGAAAACCGCAGTCGCAGCAGGCTGATTTTTGCCGCTTTGCGGCAAAAAAGGGCAGCTTCGGCTACCAGAGAAAAGGCAGCTACGGCTGCCTTTTTTGTCTTTGGCCGCTTTACTTTATACTCGCGCATACCCGACGCCATTCGTCGCGTCTTGCCACTATTCTGATACCGATTATCGATGAAGCCAGTCCGCCTTCCCGCCGCTGCCACACTCGCGCTGCCACGATGGGCCTTGTTTGCGCTTGGCCTGCTGTACATCCTGCCTGGCCTGATTGGCCGCGAACCGTGGAAGAACGATGACGCCGCCAGTTTCGGCATCATGTGGACCATGGCGCATGGCGGCCTGAACGACTGGCTGTGGCCCAATGTGGCCGGCCTGTCGCTGCCCGATGAAGGCCCGCTGGCCTTCTGGCTGGGCGCCATCTTCATCAAGCTGTTCGGCTGGATCGACGGCGACGTCTTTGGCGCGCGCATGTCGACCATCGGCATCTTCGTCGTCAGCACCCTGTCCGTCTGGTACACCGCCTTCAACCTGGGACGCCGCAGCGATGCCCAGCCGCTGCGCCTGGCCTTCGGCGGCCAGCCCGAGCCGGACGACTTCGGCCGCACCCTGGCCGATGCCGCCGTGCTCATCTACCTGGGTTGCCTGGGCCTGCTGCAGCACAGCCACGACATCACGGCCGAAGCGCTGTACGTGTCCCTGATGGCCTATTTGCTGTACCGCGCCGTGCGCTACATGGAAGGCCCGTCCGTGCGCAATGCGGCCCTGCTGGGCCTGGCGATGGGCGGCCTGGCCCTGGCGCGCGGCTGGATCACGCCGGCGGCACTGAGCATCGCCTTGCTGCTGTGTACTATCTTCCTGCGCCTGCCGTTGCTGCGCAGCATACGCCACCTGGCGCTGGCCATCCTGATCGGCATCGCGCTGACCCTCGTCTGGCTGCTGCCGGGCGAATGGCTGCAGCCGTACGGCCATTCGCCGCTGCACGCCTGGATGGAGTGGAATTGCCGCCAGTTCAGCGCTCCGAGCCTGAAAAGCGTGCAGTATTTCTTGCGTGTCGGCATCTGGTTCTTCTGGCCCGCATGGCCTTTCGCCGCCTGGGCCGTGTATGCCTGGCGCCGCCAGCACCACGTGCTGCACATCGTCGTGCCGCTGACTTTTGTTGCCATGCTGGCAATATTGGGCCTGTGCCATCCCGATCCCGACCCGAGCCAGTTGCTGCCCCTGCTGCCGCCGCTGGCCGTCATGGCCGCGTTTGGCTTGCTGACCATGAAGCGGGGCGCCATCAACGCCATCGACTGGTTCTCCGTGATGGTGCTGACCATCTGCGCCCTCGCGCTGTGGCTGTTCTGGTTCGCCATCCTGACCGGCTGGCCGCCAAAACTGGCGCATAACGCCCTGAAACTCATGCCAGGCTTCAAGCCCGAGCTGGACTTGCTGGCCTTTTTCGTGGCCGCCTGCGTCAGCGCGGGCTGGGTGGCGCTGGTGCACTGGCGCATTTCGCGCCAGCCGGCCGTGCTGTGGCGCGCCGTGGTGCTGTCGTCCGGCGGCCTGATCCTGATCTGGGTGCTGATCATGACCCTGTTCCTGCCGCCGCTGAACTACAGCAAGAGCTACGCCAGCGTGGCGCACCAGATTTCCATTCACCTGCCGCCAGGCAGCAGTTGCATCAACAGCAACGTCGGCGCGGCCCAGCGCGCCTCGTTCGCCTACTTCGGCCACTTGCCGTTTGCCAGCGTGGGGCAGCAGGAATGCGATGTGTTCCTGTTGCAAGACAGCATCAAGGTTCCTGACAGCAAGGAACAATTGCCCGAGCACCACGGCGCGGACTGGATCAAGCTGTGGGAAGGGCGCCGCCCCACGGATGATGTGGAACGCTTCCGCCTGTACCAGCGCGTCAGGTAAGCGGCAAAAAAACCGGGCCAGGCCCGGTTTTTTTATGTCCGCAAGCCAATCACTGCCGACAGCAAAAGTGTTGCTTTTAAATATAGTTAATTACCTAAATTGAACTATAATTGTTTTTTAGATTATAATGACGGCTTGCGCGATGGCGGTGTCTTGCTTTCCCGCCCTATTCGTCCCCCAATTCACCATAAGGTTGTCCATGAAAATATTTGCCACACGTACCTTGCCGCTCATCAGCGCCGCCCTGTTCGCCTTCTCCTTCAGCGCCTCGGCCCAGGCCACCGTGATTGACCTCGGCGTCGCCAACGGCTACTCGGCCTTCATCTTCGGCAACATTGGCAGCAGCAACGCCAGCGGCTTTACCAGCGTCAGCGGCAGCCTGGCCGCCGGCGGCAATATCTATCTGGAAGGCTACAGCGTCGGCACGAACAAGAAGCCGGGCAGCGCCGCCAACACGCTGGTCGCCGGTAACAACCTGAACATCGGCGGCGGCAGCATCAACGGTACGGGCGTGTATGGCGTGAGCAATGCCAACGGCACCGTGACGGCGCCATCGTGGTACCCAACGGGCACCTTCAGCAAGGGCAATGCCTCCACCCTGGACTTTGCAGCTGCCCAGCAGCAACTGACGACCCTGTCGGGCGATGTGGCCAAGCTGCAATCGAACGGCACCGTGATTTCGCAATACGGCGGCTTCAAGCTGGTGGGCGACATCAACGCCGACGTCAACGTCTTCACGATCAATGCAAACGACCTGCATAACCTGAGCCTGGACGTTTCGTCGCTGAAAAGCACGGCCAGCATCATCATCAACGGCACCGCCACCAACATCACCATGAGCGGCGGCTTCGACAATTTCGGCAGCTTTACCGACCGTACGCTGCTGAACTTCGCCAATGCCACCACCACCAGCCTGAACAACGTTGGCATCAACGGCAGCATCCTGGCGCCGAACAGCGCGTTTTCCGGTTCGGGCAGCATGAACGGCACCCTGGTCGCCAATTCGGTCAGCTCGATCAATTACGGCCACGTCTCGATGAACGGCGCCGGCTTCAACACGGTGAGCGTCTCGGCCGTGCCGGAACCAGGCACCTACGCCATGCTGCTGGCCGGCCTGGGCTTGCTGGCCTTCGTGCGCCGCCGCACGCCAGCGCGCGCACCGCAAGCCGCAATGGCCTGAGCTTTACGCTGAATCAATAAAAAACACCGGGCCGCGCGAGCGTCCCGGTGTTTTTTATTGCGCGGGCGAAAGACTTAGTCCCCGCTCAGCCCCAGATCCGTCGCCACCTGCTTGCGCAGCAGGTATTTCTGGATCTTGCCCGTCACCGTCATGGGGAATTCCTCGACGAAGCGCACGTAGCGGGGAATCTTGTAATAGGCGATCTGCCCGTCACAAAAGGCGCGGATGTCCTCGCTGGTGGCCTGCGTGCCCGGACGCAAGATGATGCAGGCGCATAACTCTTCACCATACTTGGCATCCGGCACGCCCACGCATTGCACGTCGAGCACGCTCGGGTGGCGGTACAGGAATTCCTCGACTTCGCGCGGATAGATGTTTTCGCCGCCGCGGATGACCATGTCCTTCGAGCGGCCGACGATGCTGCAAAAACCGTAGTCGTCGATGACGGCCAGGTCGCCCGTGTGCATCCAGCGCGCCGCATCGATGGCCTCGCTGGTTTTTTCAGGATCGCCCCAGTAGCCCTGCATCACGGAATAGCCGCGCGTGAGCAATTCGCCCTTTTCACCGCGCGGCACGATCCGCCCTTCCGCATCGACGATTTTCACTTCCAGGTGCGGATGGACGCGGCCGATGGACGACACGCGCATTTCGCGCGGATCCTCGATCGCCGTCTGGAAACTGACGGGCGACGTTTCCGTCATGCCATACGCGATCGTGATTTCCGCCATGTGCATCAATTCGATGACCCGCGTCATGACTTCCATCGGGCATGGCGAACCGGCCATGATGCCGGTGCGCAAATTCGACAGGTCGTATTGCTTGAAATCAGGATGGTCGAGGATGGCGATGAACATGGTCGGCACGCCGTGCAGTCCCGTGCAGCGCTCGGCCTGCACCGTTTCCAGCACGGCTTTCGGGTCGAAGCCTTCACCGGGAAACACCATGGCCGCGCCATGCGTGACGCAGGCCAGGTTGCCCAGCACCATGCCGAAGCAGTGGTACAGGGGCACGGGAATGCACAAGCGGTCCTGCTGCGTCAGGCGCATGGCTTCGCCGATGAAGAAACCGTTGTTCAGGATATTGTGGTGCGTCAAGGTGGCGCCCTTCGGCGCGCCCGTGGTGCCGGACGTGAACTGAATGTTGACGGCGTCGTCAAACTGCAAGGTAGCGCTCACTTCTTCCAGGTGCGCCAGGTCGGCGTCGGCAATGCCGTCCATCACCGCGTCGAAGTTGTGCATGCCCGGCGTGGCGGCCGCGCCCAGGCGGATGACGTGGCGCAATTGCGGCAGGCGCGGCGACTGCAGGGCGCCGGCGCGCGAACGGGCGATTTCCGGCACCACGTCTTGCACGATGGCCAGGTAATCGCTGGACTTGAAGCTGGGTGACAGGATCAGCGCGCTGCATTGCACCTTGTCGAGCACGTATTCGAGTTCCGAACGCCGGTAGGCGGGGTTGATGTTGACCATGATCAAGCCGGCTTTCGCCGTGGCAAACTGGGTCAGCACCCATTCGGCGCAGTTTTGCGACCAGATGCCGACCCGGTCGCCCGGCTGCAAGCCCAGCTTCAGCAAGCCGGCGGCCAGGCGGTGCACGCGCTGCTGGAATTCCAGATACGTCCAGCGCACGTTCTGGTGCGCCACGATCAGGGCGTCGTGCTGGCCGTAGCGGGCGGCAATGCCGTCCAGGTAAGCGCCTATCGTTTCGCCGATCAACGGCGTCTCGTGGGCGCCATGTACATAACTCATTGCTTGCATGCTGTCTCCAGGGTAACGGCGCGGCGCGCTCTTCTTATGGTCATCGACTACAAAAATTATAGCCGCAACCGCCCCCGCCCTGCACCAGCTTGCTGTAATGTGCAGGCCAGCACACCCGACATTCACGGCACCATGACAGGCAACACGCAGCACCCGCCCGAACAGGGCTTCATCCTGACCCGCCACTGGCGCGACACGCCCGCCGGCACGGAGGTCGATTTCTGGCTGGCAACGGACGCCGGGCCCCGCCACGTGCGCCTGCCCGTGCAGACGGCCGTCGCCTTCCTTCCCATGGAGCAACAGGAACAGGCGCAACAGCTGTTGCGCGGTGAGCGCCACGCGGAGCTGCGTCCCCTGTCGCTGTGCGATTTCCACCATCGCCCCGTGCTGGGACTGTACTGCAAGCAATACCGGCATTTGCTGAAGCTGGAAAAGCAGCTGCGCGCGCACGGCATCGACGTGTATGAAGCCGACATCCGCCCGCCCGAGCGCTATCTGATGGAGCGTTTTATTACGGCGCCGGTGACATTCAGCGGAGAAACACTGCAGGAAGTGCAGCTGAAACCGGCGCCCGGCTACCGTCCCGCATTAAAACTGGTGTCGCTCGACATCGAGACGACGGCGCATGGCGAGCTGTATTCGCTGGCCCTGGAAGGCTGCGGCCAGCGCCAGGTCTACATGCTGGGCCCGCCAAACGGCGTCGACGGGGAACGCGACTTCGACCTCGACTACTGCGACTCGCGCGCACAGATCCTCGAACGCCTGAACACGTGGATGGAGCGCCACGACCCGGACGCCATCATCGGCTGGAACCTGGTGCAGTTCGACTTGCGCGTGCTCAAGCAACATGCCGAGCGTTATCAAGTACCGTTGAGGCTGGGACGGGGCGGCGCCGTGATGGAATGGCGCGAACATGGCGGCAAGCAGGAGCACTATTTTGCCGCCGCCGCGGGCCGGCTGATCATCGACGGCATCGAAGCGTTAAAATCGGCGACGTGGAACTTTTCCTCGTTCAGCCTGGAAAACGTGGCGCAAACCTTATTGGGCGAAGGCAAGTCCATCGACAATCCCTACCAGCGCATGGCCGAGATCGACCGGCGTTTCCACGAAGACAAGCCGGCGCTGGCCCGCTACAACCTCAAGGATTGCGAGCTGGTCACGCGCATCTTCGCCAAGACCGAGCTGCTGACCTTCCTGCTGGAACGGGCCAGCGTGACGGGCCTGGCGGCTGACCGCAGCGGCGGCTCCGTGGCAGCCTTCGAACATTTGTACTTGCCGCTGATGCACCGGCAGGGTTACGTGGCGCCCAACCTGGGCGATATTTCCGGTGAAAACAGCCCCGGCGGCTTCGTCATGGATTCGCAGTCGGGACTGTACGATTCCGTGCTCGTGCTCGACTACAAAAGCCTGTACCCGTCCATCATCCGCACTTTCCTCATCGACCCCGTCGGCCTGGTGGTGGGCACCAGCGGCGACGAAGCCGATACCGTGCCCGGCTACCGGGGCGCGCAGTTTTCGCGTGTGAAACATTGCCTGCCGGCCATCGTGGAACAGGTGTGGCAGGGCCGCGAGACGGCCAAGCGCGAGCGCAATGCACCGCTGTCGCAAGCGTTAAAGATCATCATGAACGCGTTTTACGGCGTGCTGGGATCCAGCGGCTGCCGCTTTTTCGACCCGCGCCTGGCTTCGTCGATCACCCTGCGCGGCCACGACATCATGCACCGCACGCGCGAACTGATCACCGGGCAGGGGTATCAGGTGATCTATGGCGACACGGATTCCACCTTCGTGTGGCTGAAAACGGCACATACGGATGAAGAGGCGGGCAAGATCGGCCGCGCCCTGGTGGCGCATGTGAACGCCTGGTGGGACCAGCATCTGCGCGAGGAATTCGGCCTGGACAATGCGCTGGAGCTGGAGTTCGAGACGCATTACCGGCGCTTCCTGATGCCCACCATCCGCGGCTCGGAAGAAGGCAGCAAGAAGCGCTATGCCGGCCTGGTCGGCAAGCCCGACGGCAGCGAGCAGATGGTCTACAAGGGCCTGGAAACGGTGCGCAGCGACTGGACGCCGCTGGCGCAGCAATTCCAGCAAGCCTTGTACCTGCGCATCTTCCAGCGCGACGCCTACCAGGACTACGTGCGCGACTACGTGGCGCGCACGGTGCGCGGCGAATTCGACGCTTTATTGGTCTACCGCAAGCGCCTGCGCCGCCCGCTCGACGATTACCAGCGCAACGTGCCGCCCCACGTGCGCGCGGCGCGCACGGCCGACGCCTACAACCTGGCGCAGGGCCGGCCGCTGCAATACCAGAACGGCGGCTGGATCAGCTATGTCATCACGGTGGCGGGGCCGGAACCGCTGGAAACGCAGCGCTCGCCCATCGACTACCAGCATTACCTGACGCGCCAGCTGCAACCGGTGGCGGACGCGATATTGCCGTTTCTGGGCGACGATTTTTCGCGCCTCGTATCGGGCCAGCAGGATTTGTTTTAGATCAATTTTGCTGACCAGCATGGCCAAGCTGGGGTAATATCGGCGCCTGCCGGGCTTATCTGGCCCTGTCTGCGGGCGTTGTACGCTGCGGCAGCGTAAAATACGCCATGGCGAAAGAATAAGAACTGCACGAAGAAGAAGATGCCATTCCAGACGAGAATCGTTCGCAACAGGATTTTCCACGCTGAAATGGCGCATAATTTCACACTATGTTGAACCAGCGGACAGCGCGTTTAGCCGTCTGCCCCGCTAATTTTTGAATGAATTGATACCATGACCGAGATCACGTCCTTAAGAGACATCCCGCAAAAAAATATCTTCCGCAAGGGCGACACCTTTGTGCTGTTCGGCGAGCTGTTCGGCCGCGGCTATGTGAATGGCTTGCTGGACGAAGCGCGCAAGGCGGGCATGAATATCGTCGGCATGACGGTCGGCCGCCGCGATGAAAACATGGCGCTGCGCCCGCTGAACGCGGAAGAGCTGGCCGAAGCCGAAGCCAACCTGGGCGGCCGCATCATCAATGTGCCGCTGATGGCCGGTTTCGACCTGGACGCGCCAGCCGGCGAGCCGACCCCGACGGCCCTGCTGGCCGACATGACCCTGAAAAGCTGGCAAGAAGACAAGCTGGACTGGGCACAGATCGAACGCTGCCGCGAAGCCGGCATCGCCCGCTTCAGCGCTTCCGTGGCGAAAGCCATGGCCGAGCTGGACAGCCTGATTCCTGACGGCAGCAATGTGTATTTCGCCCACACCATGGCCGGCGGCATTCCGAAGGTCAAGGTCTTCCTGGCCATCGCCAACCGCATCTACAAGGGCCGCGGCGAGCGCTTCATGTCCTCGCGCGCCCTGCTCGACAGCGACCTGGGCAAGCTGATCCTAATGAACTTCGACGAAGTCACGGCCAACACGCTGCAACACCTGATCGACGGCAGCGCCGCCATCCGCGCCCGCATCGAGCAAGCTGGCGGCCAGGTGCGCTACAGCGCCTATGGCTACCATGGCACGGAGATCTTGATCGACGGCAAGTACCAGTGGCAAACGTATAGCAACTACACGCAAGGCCTGGCCAAGATGCGCCTGGAAAACGTGGCCAAGGCCGCGTGGGAAAAAGGCATCAAGGCGACCGTCTTCAATTGCCCGGAAATCCGCACGAATTCGTCCGACATCTTCGTCGGCGTGGAACTGTCCCTGTTCCCCCTGCTCGACGCGCTGAAAAAAGAAGGCGGCGCAGCCTGGGCCGAAGAGCAATGGAAAATCTGCCAGGGCTTGCTGGAAGACGGCGTTTCGCTGCAAGACTTGCTCGACCGTATCGCCGCCTACAATGGCGACGCCACGAGCGTGCAGTTCCGCAACTTCGCCGCCTGGCCGATGGACAACACGCCAGAGCTGGCCGACGTCATGATCGGCACCTCGGACGACATCACCAAGCTGCACAAGGACCGCAAGGAACTGATCACCGACCACCTGAGCTCGCTGGTCCTGGAAGGCACGGGCCCGCTGATGTTCCACGCCATGTCTGAGCCGCAAGCGCCCGTCGTCTGGCTCAACCACGACATCATCGCGCGCCAGCTGAACTCCGTGCATAACTGATTCCAGCATCGCCGCAGTCTGACCACGCCGTCCCCGGTTCGCGCCCGGGACGGCGTTTTTCATGCAAGGACAGCGCCCGATAAATGGGCTAAACCGTTTGCAAAGCAAAAAACTTGCCGGATCACGATAAATCAGTGATAATGCGTCTCGCGTTGCCGGGATGGCGGAATAGGTAGACGCACGGGACTCAAAATCCCGCGCTGGAAACAGCGTGCCGGTTCGATTCCGGCTCCCGGCACCACCAGACATCGCAGCACCAGAAAACAACCACTCATTCTCAGGATCGGGTGGTTTTTTTTCGCCTGATTTTCCACACTTGCGCCGCCCCCTCCGTGTCAAATGCGCACCCTGTGCACCCAACTTGCTAGTCATGCGCCGCAGCACCGGCCGCGCACGCCCTGCAAACGGTGAAAATGGAGTATTTCATGCTGTCAAGAAAATCTTGCATTGCAATAAAAAGATGTGGTTCAAAAGTAAATTAATTTATAGCCAATATTTCATTTTGCCGGAGCAAGCGGCATACTAGGGCCTCAGGCAATCGCCCACATTACGGCTCACGCCTGGGCATGCAAGCTGCCGTCATGCCTCGCCATACAGGATGTTCAATGTCCATAAATTTTTCGATCTTACCTTCCGCTGCCTATGAACTCCCTCTCTGAACTTGCGTCCGCCACGAAGCAAAATGACTTTGCCTATTTTCGTGAACTCAATGCGCGGCTGGGAACCCTCAAGGCGGCCAACTATGATGTGGCGTCAAAATGCAATTTGCGTTGCGAGGGCTGCCTGTTCTTCGAAGGCGAGGAAAACGAAGGACACGAAGACAGCCGTTCGCTTGCCGAATGGGATGCCCTGTTTGCCGCCGATGCGGCGCGTGGCGTCACGCTGGCCTACATGGCGGGCGCGGAACCGAGCTTGGTGCCCGACAGGCTGCGCGCGGCCCAAAAGTACATCCCGCATGGCATCGTATTTACCAATGGCACGATACGCTTGCCGGACGATATCTTTTATCGCATCCATATCTCTTCCTGGGGTGTCGATGAAATCGGCAGTTCATTGCGCGCCGGCGACGTGCTGACCAAGGCGATGAACAATTACCGCGACGACCCGCGTGCCGTTTGCGTGTTTACCATTACCTCCCTGAATATCAAGCAGATCATGATCATGGCAGAGCTTGCCAACAGTCACGGCTTGCCGCTCACCTTCAGCTATTTCAGTCCCACTACCCGCTATCTGGACAAGCTGGAAAACAAGGCCGATAACGACAAGGCGTATTTCCGCATCAGCAGTGCCACGCAGAGCCTGGCCCTGACGCAAGCCGATTTTGCCCATGCACGCGCGGAAATTGTGCGCGCCATGCTGGCCTATCCGGAAACGGTGCAATACTCCCTGCACTACGACGACTGGGTCACGGGCGACAAGCTGTATGACATTGATCCCGTCACCAAGATCGCCAGGAACTGCGGTTTTCGCGTCACCAAGCAAGTGCATGTGCATGTCGATCATCAACCGGGCAAGGGCAAGTGCTGCAGTTCGAATATCGATTGCAGCAACTGCCGCGCTTATGCGATGGGACAATCGACCTATCTGTCGCGTATCCGCGAAGCCGTCAGAAAACCGGAAGAACTCGCCAAATGGATTGAAGTCAGGGAAATCTGGGCCAGCCTGTTCCTGAACGCCGATCAATCGGCCACCGCCCACCGGTAATCGAATGAGTTTCACCTCGTACTGGTTTGCCCTGGCCTTCTTGCCGCTATCGGCGTACGCCTACCACCGCCTGATTTCAACCCGCCAGCTCCACCTGCTGCCGCTGGGGATTTCGCTGGTTTTTTATTACCTCAACGATGCGCACAACCTGCTGCTGTTTTGTGCATCGATGGGCGCCAACTGGCTGCTCGCCGGCGTCATTGGCAGGAACCGCGGCAAAACCCGCTATCTGGCACTGGCCATCGCGGGAAATTTATGTTTTCTTGCCGCGTACAAGTATGCGAAATTCTTTGTCGTGCCCGGGATGGCGATCCCGGCCTTACCGCTGGGCATCTCGTATTTCACGTTTACGCAAATCGCCTTCCTGGTCGATACGGCGCGGGGACAGGCCCGCAGCACCAATCCGCTCGAATACGCGCTCTTCGTGGCCTGGTTTCCCCACTTGCCTGCCGGCCCCCTGCTGTCGCACAAGGACATGCTGCCGCAATTCCTGGCCGCGCCGGGCACGTCGTCGGCCTTGCATCCGGCGCCGCGCGACTATGCCGTCGGCCTCACCCTGTTTGCCATGGGCCTGTTCAAGAAATCCTGCGTCGCACCCATTTTTCACCACGCCCAGGGCGACGTTTTCCTGCGCGCGGGACAAGGCGACCCCATCGGCCTCGTCGAGACCTGGATCGCCTGCCTGGGTTTCCTGTTTGAAACGTACTATGATTTTTGCGGCTATTCGGAAATGGCCATGGGCATCAGCCGCATGTTCGGCATCCACCTGCCCGTCAATTTCCATGCCCCGTTCAAGTCCTCCAGCCCGGTCGAATTCTGGACCCGCTGGCATGTGACCCTGGGTGCCTTCATGCGCGACTACCTGTATCGGCCCCTGACAAAAAAACGCCAGGTATGGCGGCATTACGCAGCCCTGTTCGTGGTGATGATGGCTGTCGCCATCTGGCATGGCGCCACCATTCCGCTGCTGATCTTTGGCATTTATCAAGGGCTGCTCGTCACGGGCAACCACGCCTTGCGGCGCTGGAATCTGGTGTCGCGCAAAGGCGGCAAGCTGCAGCACTGGGCCGGCAGGGCCTTCACGCTGGCGGCCATCGGTTTTTCCGTCAGCCTGTGGGCCACGCCCGACTGGCAGGAGGCCCGGCACGTCATGCTCGGCTTGCTGGGTGCGGGGCAGGCAAGCGCCTGGCCCGGAGGTTTTTTCGGCATCACCGCCATCCTCGCCGCCATTGCATTTAACTGGTCGGCCCCTTCCCTGATCGACCTGATGGCGAAAGAACTCCCCGCCTGGAGCGTGCAGCTGAAAAAATCCACGACCAGCTTGCTGGCCTGGAAACCCAGCCTGGCGTGGGCGGTAGCAGTCGCCGTCGCGCTGTGCCTGGCGCTCATCAATTTGTCCGCTGTCAAAGAGTTCAAATATGCAGGGTTTTAATCAAGACATCCCCATCGCGCGCTTTTTCGCCTGCGTTTTTTTCATTGCGCTCGGATTCGCGCTCCTTGTTGCCGGACTCGTTTTTATCGTCGATCCCTATGCCATCTGGCGGCACCAGTCGAGCCATAAGATCAATACCATCAGACTGGAGATTCCTAACAGTAGCCAGACAAGCGCGGCTGTATTGCGCAGCACGCTGAACCCGCCTGACGTGCTGATTCTTGGTTCTTCCCGGGTACGGCGTGGTTTCAACGAAACACTCGCCTCCAGCTTATACGGCGGCAACGTTCAAGTGGCTGGCATCGATGCCCTGCCGCTATCAACAGCCAGGGATCTGTTTTTCACCCTGAGCCAGGAGGCACGCATTCGAAGGCTGTATTTGGAAGTCAATTACCTCACATCCAATGCCTGCGAAACGAAAAATGACAATGCGGTGACAAAAAATAAGCCCGACCCGCCGTTTCATTATCTGTCGCCCGAGAATGCCGTCATATACAGCCTAAGAACGCTGAAAATAAATCTGTTTCCTCCGCGCTCCTTCGACAGCTATTTTGACAAACAAGGGCGTTACTATGACGATCCTGCCAAAGGGGCGACACGTGCAGGAGGAGCGCAAGCACATGAGTCACGCTTTAAGCAGCTATTCAAGACGATTGCAAGCGCTTGTCAAAATCATGCAAACAATGCCGCCGATGTCAGGGATTTGACGGCCATCTTCCATCTCGCGCAAACCAGGCAGATAGAAGTTATTTTGCTGATTTTGCCTGTTAGCGAAAAATGGCAAACACGTATCCGCCAGGCCGGACTCGTGCCTCAAGCCGCGCAGTGGAAAAGGGAGGTCACCTTGCTCGCATCGCAATTCCATGTGCGTTTGCTTGACTATGAGCTGCGTAACGGTGAAAGTGATCACTCTGACAACTCTCCTCCTTCCATGCCCATGTTTTGGGATGAGACGCATTTCTCAAACCGCCTGGGCGACCAGCTGTTACGCGATATGCTGGACGCCAGCGGCCGCTCTTCCATCCGGCCAAAAATCCCCTAACACCGCAGCCTGCCCTCCAGCCCCGCCTTCACCGCCGCCCACTCCGTATCGATAATGCTGAAACGCACGGAATTGCGCTTGCGCCCGTCCGCCTATCCAAACGGCCGCACGCCAAACAGCACGCCGTGCAGCCAGAACGCCAGCAGCAGCCACAACGCACAGCCCGCGACTATGGCGATCAGGGTGCCTGCCATGGTGCCGCCCGGGTAGGCCACGCCGGCCGCGCGGTCGCGTTGCACGGCGGCATACAGATCGACTGACGACCAGACGAGGAAGCCGCCGAACAGCAGCACGTCGGCCACATTGCCGTTGGCCAGCAGATGCGCCACGGCCCAGAATTGCGTGCCCAGCAGCATGGGGTGGTGCATCAGGGTCTTGATATGGTTGCGCGGCACATTCGCCGCCGCCAGTAAAATCAGCGAGAACAGCATCAGCAGGGCACTGATGTGGCGCAAGCCCATGGGTGGCGTCCACAGCACTTGCGGCTGCTGGCGCGCCAGGGCGTAGCCCCAGATGATCAGGCCCAGCCCCACGAACGCCACGAGCGAATACAGGCCCTTCCAGCGCTTTTCGCCAAGGCGCGCCAGCTGGGCGCTGCGCCAGCCGTCGGCGACGATGCGCACCGAGTGCAAGCCCAGGAACAGCAGCAAACCGAGTATCAGCACCGTCATCGTCCACTCCCCAGTTCATATCCTCTATCCAGCATACGCGACACCATGGCCGGTGCCGTCCACGCAGATCAACGTTCTTCGCGATAGTAATCGCAGCCCTCGAACGTGGTGCGCAGCGCCTGCTGCAGCTGGGCGTAGCGCTCGGGCGTCAAGTTGAAACGCACGTCGATCTGGCCGTCGTCGTCCATCTGCATGGCGGCCTCGGCATCCATCTGCACGGACAAACGGTTCGGATGCAGGATGACGGCGTGCATGTGGCCATACCAGGCAAATTCCTGGCCGCCATATTCGATGTAGGGCTCGTCCATGCCCATGGCGACGTCCTGCTCGTCATACTCGTCGGCGCGCTGCAGCATCAGGTAGACGGGCTCGCCTTTGCCGGCTGGCGCGGCCAGGGTGGTGATCAGGGCGTCGTCTTCGTTGATGACGGACAACTCGGTGGCGGTAAATCCTGCGGACATGGCGTGCTTTCAACAATTCAAGGGATGCCGCCACCATAGCGCAAAAGCGGCACGGACGACATAGCGCGCGGCGAAAAAAGCCGGCCGTCACGAAAATCCATGGCCGCCTATAATTGCCGCTCCAAACTATTTCTACAGGAGACCGCCTTGACCGCAGCATCGCCCTACACCACCCGCCTGGCCATTCCCGCCATCGCCACCTACCAGCACCTGCGCGTCGCCGCCGGCCTGAGCGCGAAAACCACGGATGCCGCGGCCAGGGGCTTGCCGAATTCCCTGTTTGCCGTGCAAGTGCTGCATGGCGACGAGGTGGTGGGCATGGGCCGCATCATCGGCGATGGCGGCTGCTTCTTCCAGGTCGTCGATATCGCCGTGCTGCCGGCCCACCAGGGCAAGGGATTGGGCAAGCTGATCATGCGCGAAATCCACCAGTTCATCGACCGCGACGTGCCGGAAAGCGCGTATGTCAGCCTGATCGCCGATGGCCAGGCGCAAGATCTGTACGCGCAGTTCGGTTTCAAGCACACGGCGCCCGCCTCCGTCGGCATGGCGCTGAAGCGCTAGGCGCCCGATGCCGGCCTGGCTGCTGTGCACCATGGCGCTGGCGCTGCTGTTGAGCGCCGCCGCCTGGCGCGCCGAGCGCGCGCTGCAGCGGCGCGGGCGCGCGACGCGCTGGCCGTGGCTGGCGGCCATCGCCGCGTCCGCCATCCTGCCCCTGGCATGGCTGCCCGGCGTGCTGGCGGCCATGCCGGTGGAACAGGCGCAGCTGAAACTGGGCTGGTTTATGGCGTCTGCAGGCATGCTGACGCTGCTGGCGCTGCGCTGCGTCTGGCTGCTGTCGCACCAGCGGCGCTGGCAGAAAACATCGCTGCTGGGCACGCCCGTGTACTTGAGCGGCGGCATCGGTCCCTGCGTGGCAGGCTTGCTGCGCCCCCGCATCGTCATGCCCGTCTGGCTGCAACTGATTCCGCCCCAGCAACAGGCGCTGCTGCTGGCGCACGAGCAATGCCGGCTCCGGGCGCGCGACCCGCAGCTGCTGGCCGTGGCGTATGCCTTGATTATTCTCATGCCGTGGAATGTGCCCCTGTGGTGGCAGCTGCACCGGCTGCGCTTTGCCATCGAAGTCGATTGCGACGCGCGCATGCTGGCGCACGGTCATGCCTGGCGCGACTATGCCATCGTCCTGCGCCAGCACGGCCAGTATTATTCGGGCTTGACGGGCGCCTCGCCCATCGTGCTGAACGACCCGCGCGCACTGCGCCGGCGGCGCCGCCTGATGGCCAGATTTACCCGGAACCAGGCGGCGAACTTGCTATAGTAGCGGCAACGCCGCGCAATGCGCCCGCGCCACCGGCTTCCCCTTCAGAAATCAGAGAGATACCATGCTTTACCTGCTTGCCATCGTGATCGTCATCGCCCTGCTGTACTACGTCTTCAGCGGCCGCACGCCCGCCAAACCGCTGCACAAGCCGCTCATGTCGGTGCGCCAGTACGTGCCGGCAATTCCTGCGGGCGCACCCGCGCATCACTGGACCGATGAGGGGCGCTTTGCGTCGGAAGTGGAAAACGAATCGATGTACCAGCCCGCCATCGCCAAACTGGCCGGCGAGCATGGTCCCGGCAATGCGGAAGAGAAATGCCTGGCCCTGCTCGTCTGCGACGATGCCAACCCGTTCCAGGACAAGGCCATCGCCGTCTTCATCGATGGCCAGCTGGTCGGCTACCTGTCGCACAACGACGCGCTGCGCCTGCGCCGCAACCTGGGCCGCCAGGACCTGGTGGGCCAGCTGACCTCGTGCGACGCCGTCATCCGCGGCGGCGGACTGTGGAATGGCAAGCGCCTGTCGTACGCCGTCTGGCTGGACTTGCAGCCCTACAACTAAACGCTATCCTGCGCGCGCCAGCCTGACGGCGCGCGTGGCGATAAAGCTGGGCAGGTATTTTTCAATTTCAAAGCGCGGGTGGGGATGCATTTCCTCGTGGTAACCCGCCAGCACGAAGCCCGCCGCCAGCTGGCCGCCGATCTGGCTGTCCAGGCCGTGGCCGAAGACCAGCGCCTCGCCCCTTTCCATGCGCGCCGCCAGCGCATCGGCATCCATATCCGCCACATCCGAGTACGGCAGCACGAAACGCGGCCGTATCAAGCCCTGTTTTGCCCATTGCGGGTCGCGGTCGCCGATGAACACGGCCGGATTGAAGAAACTGCTCAGCAACACACCGCCATCGGCCAGCACGCGCGCGCATTCGCGCCACACGGGGGCGATATCGGGCACGTACTGGTTCGACACGGGGTGGACGATGACATCGAAGCTGGCGTCGGCAAAGCAGGCCAGGTCGCGCATGTCGCCCTGCACGGTGGTCAGTTGCAAGCCGTCGCGTTCGGCCACCATGCGGTCTTGCGCCAGTTGCTGTTCAGACAGGTCGAAGACGGTGACGCGCGCGCCGGCGGCCGCCAGCACGGGCGCCTGCTGCCCGCCGGCGCCGGCCAGGCACAGGATGCGCTTGCCGCGCACGTCATCCAGCCAGCCTGCCGGCAAGGGGCCGGGCGTCAGGTGGATGAGCCACTGTCCGGCGCGCGCCGCCGCGATGGTGGCGCTGTCGACGGGCTGCGACCACGGACTGTTCCGGGTCGCCTGGGCATCCCAGGCTTGCTGATTATGCCGCAAGAAGTTGTTACCTAAAGGCATCGTCATCCTTTCAAAAAAGCAGGACGCGAATGTAGCATGACGTCCGGCAAGGCGTCGCACTTTGCAAAAAAACCACATAATTCCTGATGGAAACTTCTTCGCCCGCACCGCCATTCCACGGGCGCGGCAAGGTGTGCGGCCCACTTTCCAGCATGGGAACGGCTTGCACGACAGGGAAAATAATTACAAATAAGATATTTGTTTCCAGAAATCTGGTAAGGTCATTTGCATCGGCCACCCGCAGCGATGACCGGCCCCGATCCTGTTTTCTGCGCCACGACGCTCTATTTGCCTGCCCACGATGATACCTGCCAGCGTCCAGCACCTGTTCCACCTGCCCGCCGATCCGGCCCAGCTGCACCACGGCCAGCATGCGCCGGGCCTGGTGCTGCTGTCGCTCGTGATCGCCATTTTCACGTCGTGGATGGCGTTCCAGATGACGGCATACAGCCGCGCGCAGGCCAGCATCAGCCGCCGCTTGCACTTGCTGTGCCTGCTGGCCGGCAGCCTGGCGCTGGGCTGCGGCGTGTGGGCCATGCATTTCATCGGCATGCTGGCCTTCGAGCTGGGCACCAGCGTCGCCTACGATCCGGGCCTGACCTTGCTGTCCATCGTGCCCAGCGTGGCGGCCTCGTTCGTGGCCCTGGCCACCATCAGCCGGCGCGCCGTCACGGCACCGCTACTGCTCAGGAGCGGCTTGCTGGTGGGCCTGGGCATCGGCGCCATGCATTACACGGGCATGCACGCCATGCGCATGGGCCTGTCGCTGCGCTACGATCCGCTGCTGTTCGCGCTGTCGCTCGTCGTTGCCGTGGCGCTGGCCACCGTGGCCCTGTGGATACGCTTCGGCCTGCGCGGCTGGAGCAGCCGCGTGTCTGCCTCGCGGCGCACGCTGATCAGCGCTGGCGTCATGGGTTGCGCGATTGCCGGGATGCATTATATGGGCATGCAGGCAGCCCGCTTCGTGGGGACGATTCCCCCAGGCAACGATGCCGATGCCAACCGGCCCATGCTGGTGATCAGCGTGACCCTGCTGACCATCGCCCTGACGATCCTGGTCGCCTCGGCCGTGGGCATCTTGCGCTACCGCGAACTGTTTCGCCACCTGAACCAGAGCGAACACTGGACGCGTTCGCTGTTGACGAGCACGGTCGACGGCGTCATCACCATCGACCGGCATGGCAGCATCGTCGACTTCAACGGCGCCGCCGAGCGCATCCTCGGCTGGCGGTCGGCGGAAATCGTCGGCCGCCACGTCAGCCTGCTGGTCAGCGACGTGCGCCAGTCGGAACAGCAGGGCCTGCTGCACTACCTGCGCACGGGCGAAGGCGACGCTTCCCACGCCAGCGAGGAAATCGTCTACCTGCGCAAGGATGGGGTACCGGTTGCCGTGCAGCGCTCGATGGCCGGCGCGCGCCTGGCCGACCAGGATTTATATGTGCTGTTCATTACGGACATCAGCGAACGACGCGCCATGCTGGCCGCCCTGCGCGAAAGCGAGCAGCAGTTGCGCTCGCTGATCGGCAATCTGCCCGGCATCGCCTTTCGCTGCACCACGGCGGAAAACCAACCCATGCTGTTCATCAGCGACGGCGTGGAAGCCATCACCGGCTATCCGCCCGCCGACTTTCTCGGCGCCGCGCCGCGCCGCAGCATCACGGGCCTGATCGCCAGCGAAGAGCGCGCCTACGTCATCGACGTCTTCAACCGCAGCGTCGCCAGCGGCGAGCCCTACCTGCTCGAATACCGGCTGCGGCATGCGGACGGCACGGCGCGCTGGCTGTGGGAGCGGGGCACCGTCGTGCACGATGCGGCAGGCGCCGTGCGCTGGGTCGACGGCGTCATCCTCGACATCAGCGAACGGCGGCAAATGGAGGAAGACTTGCGCATGGCCAAGGAAAAAGCGGAGCTGGCGGCCGCCACGCGGGCCAGCTTCGTCGCCAACATGAGCCATGAAATCCGCACGCCGATGAATTCCATCCTCGGTTTTACCGATGTGCTGCTCGACTCGCCGCTGGCGCCCGAGCAGCGGCGCCACCTCGATACCGTACGCCAGTCCGGCCGCTCGCTGTTGCGCCTGCTCAACGAAGTGCTCGATACTGCCAAGCTGGACAAGGGCGCCGTGGCGCTGGAATTGCGCGACTACAGCCTGCTGGCGCTGGTCGACGAACTGGCGTCCACGTATGGCATCCATGCGCGCGCCAAGGGTTTGCGCATGGAGGTGCAGTACGACCCGCAACTGCCGGCCATGCTGCATGGCGACGAATTGCGCATGCGGCAAGTGCTGGGCAACCTGCTCGACAACGCCATCAAGTTCACGCCCGGCGGCGCCGTCAGCCTGGCGGCGCGCCGCGACGATGGCCAGCTGCACCTGCTGGTGCAGGACAGCGGCATCGGCATCCCCGCGGAACGGCGCGACGCCATTTTCGATCCGTTCGTGCAAGCGGACGCCTCGACCACGCGGCGCTTTGGCGGCACGGGCCTGGGCACCACCATCAGCCGGCAGCTGGTGACCCTGATGCAGGGGCGCATCTGGGCCGATGCCGCCTTGCCGCACGGCAGCGTGTTCCACGTCATGCTGCCCTTGCTGCCGGCGCGCCAGGCGGCGCTGCCCGCCAGCGAACGGCGCAGCGTGCGCCTGCCGCCCCTGCGCGTGCTGGCCGCCGACGACGTGCCGCAAAACCTGGAACTGCTGAGCTTACTGCTGGGCAAGCGTGGCCACACGGTGGTCACGGCCGGCGATGGCGCGCAAGCCTTGCAGCTGGCGCAGCAGGACGACTTCGACGTGCTGCTGCTGGACTTGCAAATGCCGCACATGGATGGCCTGGCCGCCACGCAAGCCATCCGTGCCGCCGCCCTGCGCGACGGACGCCCGCGCGTGCCCGTGATCGCCATGACGGCCAGCGTGCTCGAGGCGCACCGCAAGGCGGCGCGGGCGGCCGGCATGGATGGTTTCGCCACAAAACCCGTCGAATGGCAGGCGCTGGCGCAGGAAATCGCGCGCGTGCTGGGCCTGGCGGCGGACCCGGCCGACGATAGCCACGCCCCGCCCCCCGCTGGCGGACGGGTGCTGCACCATGCGGGCGCCCTGCAGCGCTGGGCCGGCAACGACGGCGCCTACCGCGCGGCGCTGGCCCGTTTCGGACGCGAGCATCCGCGCCTGCCGCCCGCCCTGCTGGCCGCCATCGAAGCGCGCGACCACGCGGCGCTCTTGTCGCACAGCCACCAACTGCGCGGCGTGGCCGCCAACCTGGGACTGGAGCAACTGGCCGCCAGCCTGGCGGCGCTGGAGCAATGCTGCGCCGGTCCCGGCCCCGGCCCCGGTCCCGCCACGGCGCTGCAGCTCGACGAAATCCTGGGCGCCCTGCTGACGCAATGGCCGGCGGCCTTGGCCGCCATCGCCCGGCTGGCGCCGCCTGCCTTGCCGACGGCAACGACGGCGGCCATCGACGCGCCCGCCGTCCGGCGAGCGGCCAATGCACTGTTAAGCGCCTTGCGGCGCGGCGAACTCGATGACACGGCGCAAGCCCAGTTGCAGCACGCCATGGGCGCGCAAGCGGACGCGCTAACGCCGCTGCTGCATGCCATCGACGACTTTGATTTCCCCCAGGCACAGTCGCTGCTGCACGACTTGCTGCACACCTACGCCCCGGAGTCCCCATGAATGCACCAGCCAGACCCGTGATTCTCATCGTCGACGATGAGGCGGCCAATTTGCAATTGCTGCGCCAGATCTTGCAGAGCGACTATGCGCTGCTGTTCGCCAAGGATGGCGCGCGGGCCTTGGTACTGGCGCAGCAGGAGCGCCCGGCCCTGATCCTGCTCGACGTGATGATGCCGGGCATGAGCGGCCACGATGCCTGCCGCCAGCTGAAGGCCGCGCCGCAGACGGCCGCCATCCCCGTCATTTTCGTCACGGCCCTGAACGACATGCGCGACGAGCTGAGCGGTTTTGAAGCGGGCGCCGTCGATTACATCACCAAGCCGCTCAGCCCCGCCATCGTGCGCGCCCGCGTGCGCACGCACCTGTCGCTGGTGCGCATCGATGAATTGAAGGAAACGCGGCTGCAGATCGTCCAGCGCCTGGGCCTGGCGGCCGAATACAAGGACAATGAAACAGGCTTGCACGTGATCCGCATGAGCCATTACGCGCGCCTGCTGGGCGTGGCCGCCGGCATGGACGAAGCCGCCGCTGACGACCTGCTGCACGCGGCGCCCATGCACGACGTGGGCAAGATCGGCATCCCCGACCGCATCCTGCAAAAGCCGGGCAAGCTCGACGCGGACGAATGGGCCGTCATGCAGACGCACGCGCGCATCGGCGCCGACATCATCGGCGAACATGCGGAAGGCGGCATGCTGGCGCTGGCGCGCGCCATCGCCGTGTCGCACCATGAAAAATGGGATGGCAGCGGCTATCCGAACGGCTTGGCAGGCGAAGCGATCCCGCTGGCGGGGCGCATCGTCGCCGTGGCCGACGTCTTCGATGCGCTGACCTCGGTGCGCCCGTACAAGCGCGCCTGGTCGGTGCCGGACGCCGTGGGCTATCTGCAAGCGCAACAAGGCAGCCATTTCGATGCGCGGCTGGTCGACCTGTTTGTCGGGGAACTGCCCGCCATCGACGCCATCCGGCAGCGCTGGGCAGAGAAAGCGGAGCACCACGCGTCCGCTTGAAGAGTGAACTCCCGCCACGGCCAGCGTTGTTGCGTCACACAAGCAAGTGCCGGACAGATGGCGCCGGCGCCGATGCAGACCACTGGAGGAGCCAGGAGTTCAATGCCATTATGGCTGGCGGTGGGGCAGGCATTTTGATGCACATCAAACAGCTCGCACTTTCCTCGCGGCGAACTTGCAGATGCCCCTGGCCGCTCTTTTTTTGACTTACATCAAGCCCAGCATAAGAAAAGCCCCGGCCAGCACGGCAATGCTGGACTTGCCCGTGTTGCCGTTCTAGCCTTGTTGCCATCCTGACTACCGAGTGACAACATGGCTTACAAATCCATCCTCGTCCACGCCGACCTGTCGCGCCATGCGCCGCAGCGCATCGCCATCGCGGCGCGGCTGGCGCACGCGCACCAGGCGCACCTGATCGGCGCCGCCATGACGGGCATGTCGCGCTTTACCCTGGAAAACAACCGCGGCATGCGCGGCGGCGCCGTGGCGGCGCAGATCAATGCCCTGCACGGCCAGGCGGAACAGGCGCTCGACCAGTTCGAGACGCTGGCGCGCCAGGCCGGCGCCGCCTCGCTCGAGCGGCGCCTGATCGAAGACGATGAAGACGGCGGCATGGCCGTCAGCGCCCGCTACAGCGACCTGACGGTGCTGAGCCAGCACGACGACGGCGAAGCCTTGCCCGGCGCCATGAGCGACCTGGTGCCCTACGTGATGCTGAACGCGGCCCGTCCCGTGCTGATCGTGCCGCGCAGCGGCCAGTTCGCACAGGTGGACAACACGGTGATCGTGGCCTGGGATGGCAGCATGGAAGCGACGCGCGCCATCGGCCACGCCTTGCCCCTCTTGCGCGCGGCGCGCCTGGTGGTGCTGGCCCTGCTGCACCCGCCGGCCGGCCACGCGCAGCCGGCGCGCCATCCGGGCGCCGACATCGCCGCCTACCTGAGCCGCCATGGCGTGCCCGTGGAAGTACGCCCGGCCGTCGCCACGGGCGACATCGGCGCGGCGCTGCTGGCCATGGCCGCCGAAGTGCATGCGGACTTGCTGGTGATGGGCGGCTACGGCCACGCGCGCTTCCGCGAAATCCTGCTGGGCGGCGTGACGGAAACCGTGCTGCGCCAGATGACCTTGCCGGTGCTGATGGCGCACTGACACCAAGCGCGCTCCATGTCGTTGCACAATGGGTATACTTGCCTGTTTATCCATATCAAAGCAATGTACATGAACCAACAACTCGTCAATTGGGGCAATAGCCTGGCGCCGTTCGGCGGCGAACTGCTGTGGACCGCCCTGCCGTGGATGCTGCTGTGCAGCGCGGCCGGCTTCGTGCTGGCGCTCGGCATATGCTACCAGTTGGCCAGAAAATGCCTGCTGGTGCGCCGTCCGCCCGCCTGGCATGTGGCCGCCAAACTCAGCTATGTACTGATCCTGCTCGCGCTGCCGCTCCTCGGTGCCGGGTTGGGCGCCGTGCACAGCGTGCACCGCGTGGTCAACCAGGCCCTCGAGCGCGACTTGCAGCCCGTGGTCGAGGCGCAGATGCCGGCGCTGCGCGTCTACCTGGAACAGCAGGTCAAGCTGATCGCCCCGGGCCAGCCCATCAGCGTGCGCAGCCTGCTCGAACCGTTCGTGCAAGGCATGTATTACCAGCCCACGTCCAGCAGCTACTGGGAACGCAGCAAGGCGCGCTGGATCAATGAATTCATCCTGCGCCGCGGCAGCGTGCTGCTGACGCAGGTGCTGCAGGAACAGCTGATCGCCAGGGTCGGCCTGCTCGGCGAAGCGCTCAAGGGCGCCAACTTCCGTGGCCAGGCGACGGGCGAACTGGCCGCGCTGGGCACCGATCTGGCCGTGCGCCTGACCACCGACGTGGCGCGCCATGCCGACTTCAGCAAACTCGATAAATCCGTGCCGATGATCTTCATCGACGCCATCAAGCGCCAGGCCGGCGCGTATTTCAATTCGCTCAAGATCACGCTGGGCCTGTTCGCGCTGGCGGCGCTGCTGCTGGTATGGGGCGAGATCTTGCTGTACCGCCATTACTACCTGCGCCGCCAGCCGCCCGCCGCGGCCCTGCCCGTGCCGCCCATGTAAAAAAAGCCGCGCCTCCTTGCGGATGGCGCGGCTTTCAGGCGGCAGCTAAAAGCTTAGGCTTTGCGCTGCGCCACGGCGTCGACGACGCACAGCGCCGTCATGTTGACAATGCGGCGCACGGTGGCCGATGGCGTCAGGATGTGCACGGGCTTGGCGCAGCCGAGCAGGATCGGACCGACGGCGATGCCGTTGCCGGCGGCCGTTTTGACCAGGTTGTAGGCGATGTTGGCCGATTCGATGTTCGGCATGACGAGCAGGTTGGCGTCGTTCTTCAGTGCCGAATTCGGCATGAGTTTTTGACGCAGCTTGCTGTCGAGGGCCGTATCGCCGTGCATTTCGCCGTCGATTTCCAGGTCCGGCGCGCGTTCCTTGATGATGGCCAGCGCGGCGCGCATCTTTTGCGCCGAGGCGCTGTCGCTGGAGCCGAAGTTCGAGTGCGACAGCAGGGCCGCGCGCGGCGACAGGCCGAAACGGGTCATCTCTTCGGCCGCCATGATGGTGATCTCGGCCAATTGGTCGGCGTCCGGGTTTTCGTTGACGTGCGTGTCGACCATCACCAGTTGGCGTTCCGGCATGATCAGCACGTTCATGGCGGCGTAGACATTGCTGCCGGCGCGCTTGCCCAGCACCTGGTCGATATACTTCAGGTGCAGCTGGGTGGTGCCGAAAGTGCCGCAGATCATGCCGTCCGCGTCGCCCTTGTGGATCATCATCGAACCGATCAGGGTGTGGCGGCGGCGCATTTCCAGTTTAGCGTATTCCTCGGTGACGCCTTTGCGGCTCGTCATGGCGTAGTACGTATTCCAGTAATCGCGATAGCGCTCGTCGAAGTCCGGGTTGATGACGTCGAAGTCGACGCCTTGCTTGAGGCGCAGGCCGAACTTCTGGATGCGCGCTTCGAGCACCGGTGGACGGCCCACCAGGATGGGACGCGCCAGTTTTTCATCGACCACCACTTGCACGGCGCGCAGCACGCGCTCTTCTTCGCCTTCGGCGTAGACGATGCGTTTGAGTTCGGCCGGCGTGGATTTGGCCATCAGGAACAGCGGCTTCATGAAGGTGCCGCTGCGGTAGACGAATTGCTGCAGGCTGTCCGCGTACGCTTGCAAGTCCTTGATCGGACGCGTGGCGACGCCCGAATCCTCGGCCGCCTTGGCGACCGCCGGTGCGATCTTGATCAGGAGGCGCGGATCGAACGGCATCGGGATCAGGTATTCAGGGCCGAACGACAGGTTGCTGATGCCGTAGGTGGTGGCCACGATGTCCGACTGCTCGGCATGCGCCAGGTCGGCGATCGCGTGCACGACGGCGATTTCCATCTCGCGCGTGATGGTGGTGGCGCCGCAATCGAGGGCGCCGCGGAAGATGTACGGGAAGCACAGCACGTTGTTGACCTGGTTCGGATAGTCCGAACGGCCCGTGGCGATGATGGCGTCGCTGCGCACGGCCTTGACTTCTTCCGGCAGGATTTCCGGATTCGGGTTGGCCAGCGCCAAAATCAATGGATTGGGCGCCATCTTGCGCACCATGTCCTGTTTCAGCACGCCGCCGGCGGACACGCCGAGGAAGATGTCGGCGTCCGGGATGATCTCGGCCAGGGTGCGCAGCGGCGTGTCTTGCGCGAAGCGTTCCTTGTCCGGGTCCATCAGTTCCGTGCGGCCCTTGTAGACGACGCCGGCCAGGTCGGTGACGTAGATGTTTTTCAGCGGGAAGCCCAGGTCGACGATCAGGTCCAGGCAGGCCAGCGCCGCGGCGCCAGCGCCCGACACGACCAGCTTGCAATCCTCGATTTTCTTGCCGACGGCTTTCAGGCCGTTCAGGATGGCCGCGCCGACGATGATGGCGGTGCCGTGCTGGTCGTCATGGAAGACGGGAATCTTCATGCGGTCGCGCAACTGGCGCTCGATGTAGAAGCACTCGGGCGCCTTAATGTCTTCCAGGTTCACGCCGCCGAAGGTCGGTTCCAGCGAAGCGATGATGTCGACCAGCTTGTCCGGGTCCATCTCGTTGATTTCGATGTCGAAGACGTCGATGCCGGCGAATTTCTTGAACAGCACGCCCTTGCCTTCCATCACCGGCTTGGCGGCCAGCGGGCCGATATTGCCCAGTCCCAGCACGGCCGTGCCGTTGGTGATGACGGCCACCAGGTTGCCGCGCGCCGTATATTTATAGGCATTTGCCGGATCGATGACGATTTCTTCGCACGGTGCCGCCACGCCTGGCGAGTAGGCCAGCGCCAGGTCGCGCTGGTTGGTCAGTTGTTTGGTCGGCGTCACGCTGATTTTGCCGGGGCGCGGGCACTCGTGATACTCGAGTGCGGCCAAGCGCAATTGTTGACGCAATTCTTCTTTTTTATCAGATGACGAATCCATGCTGTGCTGCCTTCCTGTTTGGTCGATCGGGTGTTCCGGATTTTATCAGACCGATTCTTTCAATTAGCTAGGTATTTTCCGCTAGCCACAGTCTGATATCACGAAAACGCATAACCTAGCATTGTAAGGCCGTCCGGCGGCACAAACGTCCTGAACAGGAAAAACTATCAAATTTTAGATTTCAATTAGTTTTTATGATGGAATATCGGCGGCGCGCCACAGCGGCAGCGCGGCGACGGCGCGCTCGAGATCGTCCATGTCATCCGCGCCCAGGCTGGTGTCGAATGGCGCGGACAGGATGCGGCGCATCAGGGCCAAACGCGCCGTGGCTTGCTCTTCGTCGATGAAGCGCGTCGTCTCGGCGCAATACTGCGCGCGGCGCTGGGCATCGGCGCCGTCATCGTCGCCGTCGGGATAATAATGGCGGCCGATGTTATTGAGCGATATCAACAAAAATTCGATCTCGCGCAGGATGCGCAGCGCATCCTCGCCGGACAGCACGATGCGGCGGTTGGCGGGCAGCAGGGACGGCGGCGCGGCCGGACTATTCAAAATTGTCCTCGATCAGGAAGCCGTAGTCCTCATCGATCAGCATTTGCAGATAGGCATCGAAACTGTCGGCGATGACCTGGTAATTGTCGGGATCGTGCAGGAAGCGCACGACCTGTCCCACCTTGCCCGATGCCGTGGGCGTGAAATCGACATACAGCCGCGAGGAGCCGCCGTTGTTCATGCAATGCGAAAAACACAGGCGCTGGCCCTGCTTGATGCCCGCGTCGATGCGGGCGTCGATGATGCCGGGGTCGTCTTCCAGGTAATGGCCGTAGATATCGGCGATGCTGCGCTGGTTCGCTTGCCGGTCTTCCAGGATCTGTTCGACGGAACTCAGGTAATACGGGTACTCGAATACGTCCGAGCCCAGCATGTACACCAGCACCATGCCGCCCGCATATTCCTGGTAATAGGTGCCGTTGTAGTGGCCCAGCAGGCGCAGCAGGCTGTCCGGGCACAGCGGATACGCCTGGCGCAAGCTGTCCAGTTGCTCCGCGCTGGCGCCGCTGGCCAGCGCCAGCTCCGCCAGCGGCTCCGGGGGCATGGCCTGGCGCAATCCTGCCAAATAATGGTCGACGATGTTCATAGGCGAAATATATCAGCTGCCGGCACCCGGCAGGCGCACGCTAATCCAATGGGACCAGACGCGCGCCGGGCGCGAAGCGCACGGCGATCAGCAGCAACAGCACGACGCCGGCGGCCATCACCATCCACGCCTGGGCCAGGCTGGACGAATGCTGGCGGATCAGGCCGGCGATGAAGGGCATGCTGCTGGCGATGATGTAGCCGCCGCCCTGCACGAAACCGAGCAGGGCGCCGGCGCCGGCCGGGTCGCGCACGTGGTCCATGCTGACGATCAGCGACAGGGGAAACAGGGCGCCGATGCCGCAGCCGAGCAATATCACGGCGGGCAGCGCCAGTTGCGCGGGCGCCACGATCAGGCAAGCCAGGCCGGCCAGCACGGCCAGCAATACCGACAATAACAGGATGCGACGGTCGGGAAAGCGGTGGATGACGCTGGAAATGACCAGTCCCGCCAGCACTTCCACCAGAGTCAGGCCGCCCAGCAGCAAGCCGCTGTCGGCCGCGCTCCAGCCCAGTTCCGTGTAAAACGGCGGCAGCCAGGCCAGCACCAGCGTGTAGGCGCCCGTGCCGATGCCGAAAAACACCATCAGCATCCAGGCGCGGCCACTGCCCACGGGCAGGCTGGCGCCGGCGCCGCCGGCCACGTCCACGCGCGAAGCCGAGGCGCGGCGCCACAGCAGCGCGGCCGCCACGGCGGGCAGCGCCCACAGGGCCAGCAACGCCTGCCAACCCAGCGACTGCGCCAGGGGCGAAGCGGACGCGGCGGCAATGGCCGCGCCGCCCATGATGCCCGTCGTATAAAACCCCATCAGCTGCCCTGCCCGCGCGGGGAAATGGCGCTTGATGAAGGCGGGCAGCAGTGCTTGCACCAGCGCAATGCCCAGGCCGCCCAGGGCCGCCGTGGCGATCAGGCCGCCGCTGCCGTGCAGGGGCCAGCGCAGCGCGCAGGCGGCGGCGATGATGGCGATGCCGATGCCGATGCCGCGCGCCACGCCCAGGCGGCGCTGCAGCTGCGCGCCCAGCAAGGCGCACACGCCCATGGCGAACACGGGCACGGTGGTCAGCAAGCCCGCGTCGGCATTGCTGAGGCCCGTGCCGGCCTGGATGCTGTCGAGCAAGGGGCCGATGGCGGCCAGGATGGGCCGCAGGTTCAGGCCCAGCAGGATGATGGCGGCCACCAGCAGGGCCGAAGATGATGAGGAAGCGGAGAAAGCGGCAGGTCGTGCGGATGGCATGGGATAGTCCTTGCCTCGCTGGGAGGCACATGGTTTAATGCGTCATATAAAATAACTCGATGAAAAGTATCTTAACATAAAGATAGAAATCTATCTTGATGTCGAGATAAATACATACGCCATGACGGATACCCCGCAAGAACACACGCGCGCGCAATTTGCCGCCGCACAATGGCAGCGCGAACTGCCGCAGATGGATACCGCCGCCATGCAGCTGGTGGGCCAGCTGGGCACGGTAGCGCAGCTGATGGCGCGCGACTGGCTCAACCCGCTGTTCGCCGAACACGGCTTGCAGCCGGGCGAGTTCGACGTGCTGGCGACATTGCGCCGCTCGGGCGCGCCCTACAGCCTGACGCCGACGGCCCTGTACGAAGCGGCCATGCTGTCCTCGGGCGGCATGACCAACCGCATCGACCGCCTGGAAGCGGCCGGCCTGATCGAACGCCAGAAACACCCGACGGACCGGCGCGGCGTGCTGGTGGCCCTGACGCAAAGGGGACTGGAATTGATTGAAAAGCTGGTGCTGTTGCACGTGGACAACGAGCGCGCGATGCTGTCGGTGCTCAGCGCGGACGAGCAGCGCCAGCTCGACCAGTTGCTGGCCAAGCTGCTGCACGGCATGGCGCAGGCGAAGAAAAGTTAGGAAAGCTTAGGAAAGCAGGTTTGCCAGCTCGCGCAGCGCCGCATTGCCGCGCCGGGCCAGGCGCTGCAGGTCGGCAGGATCGCGGCTGTCGTACAGGGCCTGGACATGGCCCACGCTGGCGGCGCGCAAGTCGATATCGCTGTCGCGGTCCGCAAGCTCGGCGTCGGCCACGTGGCCCTCGACCAGGGTCAGATAATAATGGCGGGGCTTGCCGCGCAAATTGGCGGCAAACTGCAGCACCAGGCCGCTGTCGAACAGCAGGGCGCCGCTGCGGCCGCCCTGTTCCAGCAGCACGCGAAACGCCGGCAAGGGCTGCCGCGCCGCGCGCAGGAAACCGGCCAGGTGCACCTGGTAACCGAGGTCCAGTCCATTCGCGCCCAGCTGGCCGCGCTGCAGATACGCCTTGAACGATCCCTCTACGGGCCGCTGGCCCCTGCGGAACAGGCGCTCGTCCTCGTACAGGCACAGCTGGCCGCCGTCGCTGATGGCGTCGAAGCCGTGCGCCACCAGTTCCTGCGCCTCGAAGGTGTTCAAGCCGACGGCTTGCGGGTCGCGCAGCCAGCCATGGTCCAGCCAGGATTGCAGTAAGACGTGAATATCGAGAATGGGCATGGCAAGTTGCTCGGCAGTGGAAAAGACCCGTATTGTAGGCCAGCCTATAATAGCCGGGCCACACCATCACTCAACGCACAGACTACGCCATGGCCCCACACGACGCGCTTTCCGAATTCGACCTGATCAAACAATATTTCGTGCGCCAGCGCCCCGGCCGCGCCACCCTGGGCATCGGCGACGATTGCGCGCTGATTACGCCAAGTGCAGGCAGGCAGATCGCCATCTCCTCGGACATGCTGGTCGAGGACCGGCACTTCTTTGCCGGCGCCGACGCCCGCATGCTCGGCCACAAAAGCCTGGCCGTGAATTTGTCCGACCTGGCGGCGATGGGCGCGCGCCCCGTGGCCTTTACCCTGGCGCTGGCGCTGCCGCAGGCGGAACGCGCCTGGCTGGCCGGCTTTGCCGAAGGCCTGTTCGCGCTGGCCGACGCCTTTGATTGCGAATTGATCGGCGGCGATACCACCAAGGGGCCTTTAAATATCTGCATCACCGTGTTTGGCGAACTGGTGCCGGGCCAGGCCTTGCGCCGCAGCGCGGCCGTGGCGGGCGACGATATCTGGGTCAGCGGCACCGTGGGCGATGCGCGCCTGGCGCTGGCCGGCTACCGCATGGAGCAGGAGCTGGCACCCGCCGACCTGGCCACTGCCGCCGCGCGCATGCACACGCCGACGCCGCGCGTGGCGCTGGGCTGCGCCCTGGCCGAAGCGGGCCTGGCGCATGCGGCCATCGACATCTCGGATGGCCTGGCGGGCGACCTGGGACACATCTTGAAAGCGTCGCAAGTGGGCGCCACCCTCGACGTCGACGCCCTGCCGGCCGGCCCCGTGCTGGCGCGGCAAGCCACCGCCCTGCGCCGCCGCTACACGGCCGCCGGCGGCGACGACTATGAACTGTGCTTCACGGCCCCCGCGGCCTCGCGCGACGCCATCGCCGCCCTGGCGGCCAGCTGCGGCACGCCCGTCACGCGCGTGGGCCGCATCGAGGCGCAGGCGGGCTTGCGGCTGGTGGATGCAACGGGGCAGCCGCTCGACCTGCGCTTATCTTCTTTCGACCACTTCAGCGAATAAGTTCTACCGCACCGCCACCCGCGCCAGCCCCGGCTGGTTCACCATCCAGTAGTGCTGGAAGGCCAGGCGGATGTTGTCGCGCAGCTGGGTGTCATCCCACGGCTTCGTATAAAAGCGGTAGATGGCGCCGCGGTTGATCGAATCGAGCACGGCTTCCAGGCCCGTGTAGCCGGACAGGATGATGCGGATGGTTTCCGGGTACAGCTCCTTGACCTTGCTCAAGAACTCGGTGCCGCTCATGCTGGGCATGCGCTGGTCGCAGACGATGACGTGCACGCGGTGCAGGGCCAGCATTTCAAACCCTTCGGCCGGCGTGCTGGCCGTGAGGATCTGGTAGCCTTCGGGACGGAACAGGCGGTGCAGCGACGACAGCACGTTGACGTCGTCGTCGACGATGAGCAGGGTTTGCGCCGGCTGGGCGGCCGGGTCGTGGCCGGGCGGCAGGCCTGCGCCGGCGACGATCATCTGCCCCAGTTCCAGCGCCGGCAGGGCGCGGCTGAAATAGAAACCCTGGATTTCGTCGCAGCGGTTGCGCCGCAGGTATTCCAGCTGCGGGCGCGATTCCACGCCCTCGGCCACCACGCTCAATTTCAGGCTGTGCGCCATGCTGACGATGGCCAGCGCGATGGCCGCGTCGTTCGGGTTGCTGGTGATGTTGCGCACGAAGGCGATGTCGATTTTCAGCTTGTCGATGGGGAAGCGCTGCAGGTAGGCCAGGCTCGAGTAACCTGTGCCGAAATCGTCGATGGCCACCTTCACGCCGATTTTCTTCAATTTGCCCAGCACGACGATGGTGCGCTCGGCGTTCGACATCAGCGCCGTTTCCGTCAATTCCAGCTCCAGCAGTTCGGGCGCCACCTCGTGCAGCGCCAGCGCGCGCGTCACCTCGCCTTCCAGGTCGCCTTCGGCAAACTGGCGGCTCGACACGTTCACGGCCACGTGCACCGGCCCCACCTCGCTGTCGCGCCACTCGGCGATCTGGCGGCAGGCGGCCTGGATCACCCAGGCGCCCACCCGCACGATCAGGCCCGTGTCTTCCAGCACCGGCACGAATTCGGCCGGCGCCACCAGGCCGTAGCCGGGACGGCGCCAGCGCAGCAGCGCTTCCACGCCGCTGATGCGGCCCGTGCGCAAATCCACCTTGGGCTGGTAGTACAGGATGAACTGCTCGTGTTCGAGCGCATGGCGCAGCGCCAGTTCCAGGTCCAGGCGCGCCAGCACCTGCACGTTCATGCCGGCCGTGAAAAAGCGGTAGCCGTCGCGGCCCGCCTGCTTGGCCCCGCCCATGGCCGTATTCGCGTATTTGATCAGGGTTTCCGGGTCGGTGGCGTCGTCCGGATACATGGCGATGCCGATGCTGGCCGTCAGGGTGGCCGCATGGCCGCGCAAGTCGAATGGCGCGCGCAAGGCTTCGCGCACCTGGTTCGCCACGGCCACGGCTTCCTGCTGGTTGCGGCTCATGGTCAGTATGAGCGCGAATTCGTCGTTGCCCAGGCGTCCCACCGTATCGCGCAGGCGCACGCATTCGACCAGGCGGTTGCTGAACTGGCGCAGCAATTCGTCGCCCAGCGCCGCGCCCAGCGTGTCGTTGATGCTTTTGAAGCGGTCGAGCGCGATGAACAGCACCACGATGCGCCAGCTTTTTTCCTGCGCCAGTTCGACGGCCTGGGCCAGCGTCTGGTAGAACAGGCTGCGGTTCGGCAGCCCCGTCAAGCCATCGTAATGGGCCAGGTGCTTCAGACGCTCCTGCGCCTGGCGCCGTTCGCTGATGTCGCGCGCCACGGCGATCAGCAGCAGGCCGCCCGCGCCAGGGGTACCGGGATGGCCGCCCGCCACGGGCGCCTGCGCATACCAGTGCCAGCCCAGTTCCACGGGTATCAGGCTCAGGTCGCGCCGCACCAGTTCGCATTCCGTCACTTCCGTGGCCAGGTGCGCCGGGCCGCCCGGCAGCGCGGCCAGGGGCGGGGCCGGCGGCGACGGCAGCAGGGTGCCGGGCGCCAGCGCCAGCAGTTCGGCGCGCGCATAGCCGAGCAGGCGGCACGCGCCGTCATTGACGTCGACCAGGGTCATGCCCAGCACGTCGACGAGGAAGATGGCATCGGTGGTGGCGTCCATGGCGCCGCGAAAGCGCTGCAGTTCGGCCGTGCGCTGGCCCACCGTGCGTTCGAGCAAGGTGTTGTAGTGGCGCGCGGCACGGTGCAGCAGCCGCACTTCGAGCATGTTGCGGATGCGCGTGAGCACCTCGAGCGCGTCGAACGGCTTGCTGATGAAGTCGCGCGCCCCCGCTTCCAGCGCCGCCAGCTTGGCGTCCGGGTCGGCGGCGATCACCAGCACGGGCAGATAGCCTTCCAGTTCCAGCGGGCGCAAGGCATCCATCACCTCGTAGCCGCTCATGCCGGGCATCGCCAGGTCGAGGATGATCAGGTCGAACTGCTGGCGCTGGTGCAGGCCGGCCACGGCGCGCGCGTCGAGGGTGCTGGTGACGGCCGTGTAGCCGCCGCTTTGCAGCAAATGCTCGAGCAGGCGCAAATTGACTTCCTGGTCGTCGACGATGAGAATTTTCGCCGCGTAGATATCGGCCTGGCTGATCATGGCGCGCCTGTTCCCTTCTGCCGGCGCTGCTGCGCCACGTAAGCCAGGGTGCTGTTGATCGCCTCGGTAAATTCATCGAGGTTGATCGGCTTCGTCAGATAGCGGTAAAAGCCCAGCGCCAGGCTGCGCTCCACGTCGCCCGGCATGGCGTTGGCCGTCAGGGCGATGACGGGAATGTGCGCCGTGCGGGGATCGGCGCGCAGCAGTTTCAGCGCATCCGTGCCGTTCACGTGCGGCAGGTTGATATCCATCAAGATCAGCTGCGGCAGGTGCGTGCGCGCCATTTCCACGCCCAGGCGGCCATCCGTGGCCGTCAGCAGCTGCAATTGCGGGCAATAGCGCACGATTTCCTCGACCAGGGTCAGGTTGGCGGGATTGTCTTCCACGTACAGCAAGGTCACGGGGGCGCTGTGCTCGAGCAGCGCGCCGGCCAGGTCCGGTCGCGGCAAGGCCAGCGTGGCGGGCGCGGGCAAGGCATCGACCACGCGCAGCTCGATCCAGAACGTGCTGCCCTCGCCGGGCGCGCTGGAGACGCCGATGCTGCCATCCATCAGCTCCACCAGGCGCTTGGTGACCACCAGGCCGATGCCGCTGCCTTCTTCCGTGCCGCCCTCCTGCCCCAGCCGGTTGAAGGGCTGGAACAGCAGCGCCACCTGTTCGCCGTCGAGGCCCACGCCCGTGTCGCGCACGCTGATGCGCACCCGCCCGCCCGCCTGCGGCGCGCAAGCGATGCTCACTTCGCCATGCTCGCGGTTGTACTTGAGCGCATTCGACAGCAGGTTCAACAGAATCTGCTTGAGACGCGTGCGGTCGGCCAGCACGTTCAGGGGGCAGGCGTCGGGGAAGGCCATGCCGATGCCGCGCTGGCTGGCCAGCGGCGCGATCATGTCGCGGCATTCCTGCAAGATGGCGTCCAGGCCCACCGGTTCGAGCGACAGGCTGACCGTACCCGATTCCACCTTCGCCAGGTCGAGGATTTCATTGATCAAGGTCAACAGGTGGCGCCCCGATTTCAGGATATGGCCGGCGAACTCCTTCTTTTGCTCCAGGGTCGACGGCAGGCGGTCGGAACTGAGGATTTGCGCGAAGCCCAGGATGGCGTTGAGCGGCGTGCGCAATTCATGGCTCATCGACGACAAAAAGGCCGACTTGGCATAGTTGGCGCTGCGCGCCTCTTCCATCGCCATGGCCAGTTCGCCATTCGTCATTTCCAGCTGCACCGTGCGTTCATGCACGCGCACTTCGAGCTCCTGGTTCAGGCGCATGACTTCCTGCTGCGCCTCGGTGCGCTGCTCGCCTTCGCGCGCCAGCTCGCCGTTCGAGCGCTCCAGCGCCTGCGTGCGCAGCTCGATCTCGGCCAGCATCTTGTTGAAGGAATCGACCAGCTGCGCCACTTCGTCGACGCTGAGCTTGCGCGCGCGGCGCGAGTAGTCGCCCGTCTCGATCACTTCGCGCGCCACGTCGGCGATATCGAGGATCGGTTGCGTGATGACGAAATCGAGGCGGCGCAGCAGCAGCAAGGCCACCAGCAGCGCCAGCACCGTCACGCCCAGCGCGATGGCCAGGTAATCGGCCGTGCGGCCGGCCAGCTCATAGTCGGCGCGCAAATACACGGTGCCCAGCAGCTCACCATTGTCGACGATGGGCTTGAACAGCTCCACCGAGGTGCCCTGGATGCTTTCGCCTTCCTTGCCCACCTTCGCCGGCAGCTCGCCCACATTCTGGTTCGCGCGATAGCTGGCGAACAGGCTGCCGTCGGCCTTGTACAGGGCGCCGGCCGTCACGCGCGGGCGGATGCGCATCAGGTTGAGGTTTTCCAGCGCCAGGCGTTCGTCGTCGAAGGCCAGCGCAGCCGAGCTCATGTGCCCCAGCAGCTCGGCCTGGGTACTGATATCGGCCACCAGGTTGCGGTGGTAGGCGCGCAAGTCGTAGACGACGATGGTGCCCAGCGAAATGACGAGGGCCACCAGGGTGGTCAGCAAGACCACCGACATCAGCTTGTGGCGGATGGAGCGCAGTCGTATCATCTAGGCGCCTCCCGTCTGCACGCGGTAGGCGGCCAGCAGCATGCGCGCGCTGATGCGGATATGCGCCTGCGCCACGGGTTTCAGGGCCACGTCGAAGCGCACCTTGTCCTCGG
Organism: Janthinobacterium sp. LM6; assembly: GCF_002002885.1. Lineage (GTDB taxonomy): Bacteria > Pseudomonadota > Gammaproteobacteria > Burkholderiales > Burkholderiaceae_D > Janthinobacterium > Janthinobacterium kumbetense. The sequence continues at coordinate 5,944,150 of NZ_CP019510.1, forward strand.
CCATCACAAAATTGATCATGCTGCCCATCGCGTAGACCTCATCCGAATCGGACACCGTCAACAACGCCAGGCCACGGCTGGCGGCCAGCATCTCCTGCAGCGCCGCCTTCTCCAGCGCGCCCAGGTACAGCACGTGCAGCCCGGCCAGCGCTTCGCCGCGGCGCACTTTTTTCACCTGCACGGCACGGCCGTTGACGCTATGCCCGGCCACGCTCTGTTCGAGCTGCTCGGCCAGCGCATCGGCGCCCGCCACGCCGATCACCAGCGGCGCGTCGGGCCGGGCAAAGCTGCCGTCGGGCCATTCGACAAAGCCGGCAAACTTGTACAGATACGCGGCCTTGACCTGGCGCTCCAGCTCCCCCGGCACCTGTGCCCGCGTCTCGGCGCACAGCACGCCCAAAAGCAGCAATAGCCAGCCCCAGCGGTGAGCGCGGCGGCCGACGCCGCGCGCGGGGCGGCGCAGGGGGCCAGGATGACGCCACCAGGTCCAGTTCAGAATTGCCATGACAACCGAGTAAAGATAATGCATACGAAGGCGCGGCACCATGCCGCTGGCCTGTTCGAGCGATGCGCACCAGGGTGGCGCAGCGACAGAGCGCCTGCCGGACCGAAGTGGTAGCAAATGTATAAAAGAGTGTACGCATTTTCGCTGTGACCGGGGAAAGTTTCTTTTACCGTGGGCCATGCTACAGTCTTGCCACCATTTTCACCGCCTGCAGGAGTCATCCATGAGCAACGAACTCGCCCCCCTTTCCACCGCGCTCGGCCTGGCCTTGCAAGCGAAGGGCTTGCTGCTGGCCACGGCCGAATCGTGCACGGGCGGCGGCGTGGCGCAAGCCGTCACCGATATCTCGGGCTCGAGCGCCTGGTTCGAACGGGGTTTCGTCACCTATTCGAACGGGGCCAAGACCGGCATGCTGGGCGTGCCCGCCGCGCTGATCGCCGCCCACGGCGCCGTCAGCGAGGAAGTGGCCGCCGCCATGGCGCAAGGCACCCTGCTCCACAGCGAAGCCCAGGTGGCCGTCTCGACCACGGGCATCGCCGGCCCCACGGGCGGCGTACCGGGCAAGCCCGTCGGCACCGTCTGCTTCGGCTGGGCCATGGCCGGGCGCGTGCAGACGCAGCGGCTGGTGTTTGCGGGCGACCGCCAGGCCGTGCGCGAGCAGGCCGTGGCGCATGCCCTGCGGGAACTGCTGCGCTTTATCCAGTAGCATCGGCGATGCAGGCGCGGTCGCGGCCCGCCTGCTTGGCCGCGTACAGCGCGCTGTCGGCGCGCATCAGCAATTCGTGGCGGCCGGCGCCGTGGCGCGGATACTCGGCGATGCCGGCCGAAAAGGTGCAGCCGGACAAGCTGTGCGGCGCCTGCTGGATCAGCAGCTGGCGGTAGCGCGCGGCGATATCGTCGATCTTGTGCGCCGCGATGAGGCTGTCGGCTTCGCGCAACAGCAGGCAGAATTCCTCGCCGCCATAGCGGCACAGCATGTCGCTGCCGCGCAACTGGCCTTCCACCAGGCGCGCGAACTGGATCAGCACTTCATCGCCAAAGTTATGCCCGTAGGTGTCGTTGACGCGCTTGAAGAAATCCAGGTCGATGATGGCGATGGCCACGGGCGCATCCGCATCGGCTTCGTGCAGGATGGCATTGAGGCAAGTTTCAAAATGGCGGCGGTTGTACAGGCCCGTCAGGTGGTCGCGCATGGCCTGCTCCTTCAGGCTGTCCTGCAGGGAGTTGACGTGCAGGATCTGGTGCGCCAGTTCGCGGTTCAGGTGCTCGAGCTTGGCGTTTTCCGTCTCGCGCGCCGCCTGCAGCTCCAGCGCCTTGTCGCGCTCGGCTTTCAGGCTGTGCATTTCCTTTTCCAGGTTGCGCATCAGGCTGCGCGAGGCGCGCGCCGACTTGCTGCTGGCCTCGTAGGCGGCCTGGTATTGCTGCAGGAAACCATACGCGGCTTGCCATTCGCCCAGCTGGGCATTGATATCGGACAAGCCGCGCAAAATCTGCTGCTGGTGAAACGGATTGCGCGTCCAGCTCAGCAGGCTGTGCGCCTGCGTCAGCGACGCCAGCGCCTGCGCCGTCTGGCCCGCGTGCAGGTCCAGCTTGCCGCGCACCAGCCACGCATGCATCTGCTCTTCCAGGTCCTGGCCGCGGCGCGCATATTCTTCCGCCCGCAACAGCAATTGCAGGGCACTGGCCGGCTGTTGCAGCAGGATGGCGGCGTGGGCGGCGATGCAAAACAGAAAGGCGCGCACGGCCAGGTCTTCTTCCGGCCACTCGTAAAACGGTTCCACCAGCGCCAGCGCCTCGGCCGGCTTGCCCGTGGCTAATAAACACATGGCCAGGTTGGCCGAGACGATGGTTTGCTGGTATTTGAGCTTTTGCGCGCCGATGATCTCGAGCGCCTCGACCAGCAGGGGAATGGCGTCTTCGTCGTTGCCCAGGTCATGCTGCGACGACGCCAGGTTCGACAGGCTGTTGACCCGGTGCGCGGGGCTGCCGAAACGCTCGGCGATGTCCAGTGCCAGCAGGAAATTGCGCGGACCGTCCTGCGTATCGCCACGGTTCAGGGCATCGACGCCCAGGCGCGCGTACAGCATGAATTTGTGCAGCGAGTCGGGTATCTGCGCGGCCTGGCTGCGCGCCTGCAGGAAATGCTGCTCTGCATCGGCAAAATCGCCGCGCCGGCTCGCATACGCGCCCTGCAGGGCGGCCACTTCCATGCCCCCTTCCAGGTCGCCGCTGTGCTGGAAATACGCGTCCAGGCGTTCGCACGACGGTTCCGCCTCGCCCGCGTAATACGCCAGCCAGCAATGATTGAGTTCCGCATACGCGCCGCCGCGCGCATACTGTTGCCGTTGCGCCGCCGCCAGCGCCATCTGCGCCAGCCGGCGCGCCTGGCGGCGGTTGCCGACCAGGCAAGACAGGGCTTGCTGATTCAGACGGTCAATGTCGGCTTTATCGAGACTGGAGATCGGCACTGCGTCCTCGTTCACACTCTGGGGTGGATTTTTCACACAAAACTTGCTCTGTATCAATGGTATCCTGATTAACATCATAACCAGATTCGCTGTTCCGCATGGCATATTTGCAAAGGATTGTGGTAAAAATGCCAGTCGTGGCCTGGCCGGGCGCCTGCGCCGCTGTCACGGATCTTTGATTGTCACTGACGCAACAACTTGGAGTAGTCGCAATGCAAAACACGGTACATTTCATCCTGCAGGGCAAGGGCGGCATCGGCAAGACCCTCGTCTCGACCCTGCTGGCCCAGTGGATAGGCGGCAAGGACGGCACGCCTTTGCGCTGCTATGACACCGATCAGGAAAACGCCACGTTCTCGCGCTACAAGGCGATGAACGTCAAGCATGTGCCCGTGATGACGGATGCGCGCAACATCGACCCGAAACGCTTCGACGCGCTGATGATCGATATCCTCGAAGAAGACGGCAACTGCGTGGTCGACAATGGCGCGAACACGTTTTCGCCGCTGATGGGCTACCTGCTGGAAAACGACTGTTTTTCGCTGCTGCAGGAATCGGGCCGCAAGGTGTACATCCACACCATCGTCGGCGGCGGCGACACCCTGCACGACACGGCCACGGGTTTTGTCGCGACGGCCCAAGCGACGACCGTGCCGCTGGTGCTGTGGCAAAACGAACACTTCGGCCTGCTGCAATCGGCGTCCGGCAAGCAATTCGTCGAATCGCAGTCGTACAGCGACAACCGCGCGCGCGTCAAAGGCAGCATCACCTTGAGCCAGCGCAATCCCGACACCTTTGGCGCGGACGTCAAGAAAATGAACACGGCGCGCCTGACGATGCAGGAAGTGTTGCAGAACGACAAGTTCAACATCATGGAAAAGCAGCGCATCAAGGTCGTCTACCGCGACATCTTCGAACAGCTCGACAAGGTGCAGTGGTAGATGGACCAGCAAAAACTGCGCAGCCACGTATTCGACAAGACGGGCATCAAGATCGACGTCGATGACCCGATATTCGCCCTGGTGGCGCTGAACGAAGCCGTGCTGGCGGAAACCGTCGAGCGCCAGCTGGCCCTGCTGGACGCCGCCACGCAGGCGCTGGCGGCCCAGGCGCGCGCGGCGGGCGGCTTGCCGCCCTTGCCGGCGGCAGCCATGCCCCAGCCCGTGCCGGCAGTACCCGCGCCAGCGCCGACCGGCTTCACGCCGCGCGAATGGCGCTTGCTGGGCGCCGCGGCCATCGTCTCCATCGCCAGCGCGCTGCTGGTGCTGGGCGGCGCGGCCCTGCTGTATAAACTGTAGCACCGACCGTAGCACCGTCGCGCTGCGCCAGCCACGAGCGAGCCGCAGCGTCTTCTCCACCTACCCTGGAAGCATGCATGAAACCGATCAAATTGCTGGCCCTCCCCGCCCTGCTGCTGTCGCTGTACGGCGCCCCGCTCTCTCTCAGCCACGCCGCCGATGCGGCCGTCGCGACGGGTGCGACGTCCGTGCCGAATATTGCCTACGAAAAATACACCTTGCCGAACGGCCTCGACGTGATTCTCGTGGAAGACCATAAATTGCCCGTCACGGCCGTCAATATCTGGTACCACGTGGGACCGGCCAATGAAGCGCCGGGCTTGACGGGCTTTGCGCATTTGTTCGAGCACATGATGTTTGCCGCCACCAAGCACGTGCCGCGCGGCATGGCCGACCAGCTGCTCGAAGGCGCGGGCGCCACCGATTCGAACGGCAGCACGGATTTCGACCGCACCAATTATTTCGACACGGTGCCGTCGAACCAGCTGGAACTGGCCCTGTGGACGCATTCCGACCGCATGGGCTACCTGCTGGACGTGCTCGACCAGACGGCGCTGACGAACCAGCAGGACGTGGTGCGCAACGAGCGCCGCCAGAGCGTGGAAAATGCGCCCTACGGCATCGTGCAGGAAGCCCTGTACCACCAGCTGTTTCCCAAGACCCATCCGTATTACGCCAGCGTCATCGGTTCGCACGCGGACATCCAGAACGCGAAACTGGCCGACATCAAGGATTTCTTCAGCAAATACTATGGCCCCAACAACGCCAGCCTGGTGATCGCCGGCGATATCGACAAGGCGAAGACCAAGGAACTGGTCAACAAATACTTCGGCAGCTTCAAGAGCGGCCCGGCCGTGCCGAAACCGAATGTGGTGACCCCGCCCATCACGCAGGAACGCCGCATCGTGGTGCAGGACCGGGTCGAATTGCCGCGCGTCTTCATGGCCTGGCTGACGCCGTCCGCCTACACCAGGGATGACGCGGAACTGTCGATGGCCGCGCACATCCTGGCCGGCGGCAAGTCCAGCCGTTTATACAAATCGCTCGTGTACGACAAGCAGATCGCCCAGGACGTGGGCGCCAGCCAGGGCTCGAACGCCCTCACCTCCATCTTCACCATCGACGCAACGGCGCGCCCCGGCCACCAGCCCGAGGAAATCGAGCAAGCGCTGCAAGTAGAGCTGGAGCAATTGCGCGCCAAGGGCCCCACCGCGAAGGAGCTGGAACGGGCGCGCAACAGCATCGAAACCACCATGCTGAGCCAGGTGGAAAAAATGGGCGGGCGCGGCGTGGCCAACTTGCTCAACGAATACAACCAGTACCTGGGCGACCCCGGCTACCTGGCCAAGGATATCGAACGCTACCGCCAGGTGACGGCGGCCGGCGTGCAGCGCGCGGTGGACACGTACCTGAAAAACCAGTCGCGCGTCGTCGTCTACGGCGTGCCGGGCAAGCCGGACCTGGGCGCGGAAGTGCCGACGCCGGCGCCGGGCAAGGTCAAGCCTGCGCCAGGCACGGCCATCAATGCGGACGAGCCATGGCGCAATGCCGTGCCGAAGGCCGGTCCCGCACCGAAGATTGTTTTACCTCAAGGAAAATCGTTCACCCTGGCGAACGGCCTGACGGTGATCCACCACTACAATCCGGCCGTGCCGCTCGTTTCCAGCCAGCTGGTGATCAAGAGCGGCTCGGGCGCCAATCCGCTGGCGCAGCCGGGCTTGTCGAGCTTTACGGCGCAATTGCTGCAGGAAGGCACTGCCACGCGCAGCGCGCCGCAGATCGCCGACGATGTGGCGCAACTGGGCGCCCTGCTGAGCACCGGTTCCAACACGGATGCCTCGTTTGCCCAGTTGACATCGCTCAAGGCCACGTTCCCGCAAGCGCTGGACGTGCTGGCCGACGTGGTGCTGCACCCGCAATTCCCTCAAGAAGAAGTGGAACGCCAACGCGCCAGCCGCATCGGACAGCTGGCGCAGCAGCGCGAAAACGCGGGTGCCGTGGCCGCCCGCGTGGAAGCGGCGGCCCTGTATGGCCCGCAACATCCGTATGGCTACATCCAGCTGGGCACGGAAGCGGCGCTGAAGGCGGCCAGCCGCGCCGACCTGCAGGCATTCTGGCAGCAGCATTACCTGCCGAATAATGCGGCGCTGATCGTCTCGGGTGATATCGACGAAGCGCAATTGAAGGCGCTGGCCGAAGCGAAGTTCGGCAACTGGAAGGCAGGCACCGTGGCGCAATCCGTGGCCGCCGCGCCGCAGACGACGCAGGCAAAACTGATTTTGGTCGACAAGCCGGGCGCGCCGCAAACGGCCGTGCGCCTGTCGACCATCGCCGTGCCGCGCGCCACGCCCGACTATGCGCCGCTGCAAGTGATGAACGCGGCGCTGGGCGGCTTGTTTACCAGCCGCCTGAACACCAACTTGCGCGAAGAAAAGGGGTATACGTATGGCGTGCGCTCGCAATTCCAGTACCGCAACCAGCCTGGACCGTTCTCGATTGCCGCCAGCGTGCGCACCGATGTGACGGGCCCGGCCGTGTCGGAAACCGTCAAGGAATTGCGCGCCATGATCGCCAAGCCCCTGAGCGGCAAGGAATTGGCGAATGCGCGCAACTCGCAGGTGCTGTCGCTGCCGGGCCAGTTCGACACGAACGCCAGCATCAGCGCCAGCATGGCGAACGCGTATATCTACGGCCTGGGTCTCGACTATTACACGACCTTGCCGCAGCGCTTTGCCGGCGTGACGGACAAGCAGGTGCAACAGGTGGCGAAAAAATACCTGCAGCCGGAAAAGCTGATCATCATCGGCGTGGGCGACAAGGCGAAGATCGCCCCGCAATTGAGCAAGCTCAAACTGGCGCCCGTGGAACTGCGCGATGCTGAGGGTAACGTCAAATAAGGCTAGCGGCGCTTGAACAGCGCCAGCTTGTCGATGATCGCCGCCACGGCCACGCCGGCCGTGTAGGCGATCAAATCACCCCAGCCGAAGGTGGAACCCAACGCCAGGTGCCCCAGCGGATGCGCGCGCAGCGCGACGAGCCACGGCGCCTGGACCAGCTGGCCGAATTCCACGGCAAAGCAGATCAGCAGAGACCACAAGGCCAGTTGCCACGTGCGCATGCGCGTGGCGAGGATGCCCAGCGCAAAGACGATCATCATGGCCCACAGGGCGTCGCCCGGATATTTTCCCAATGCAGCGGGAAGGAATTGGGGATAGGCGCGCGAGGCCAGGCCCAGCGCGATGACAGCCACGGTTGCGCCCACCTGCAGCAGGCGGCGGCGTTCAGGTTTTACCAGGAACATATTTCCATTCAAAGGCACAATACGGGCCGAACCATTGCGGCCCGTCCGATATTGTACTGCGCGGCCGTGTCCGCCTGTAGCCTAATGCATCAGTTCAGCTTGACGTTCTGCGCCAGGAAATCGAGAAAGACGCGCACCCGCAGCGGCACATGCCCGCCCTGGCCCACGAAGACGGCATGCACGTCCTCGCTGTCGCCGGGATTGTATTCTTCCAGCACGGCCAGCAAACGGCCGGCCGCGATATCGGCGCGCACCTGGAAGGCGGCCAGGCGCGCCAGGCCCAGTCCCGCCAGCGCCAGTTGCCGCAAGGCCTCGCCATCGCTGGCCTGCGCATTGCCCGTGACCGGCACGACGACGTCGCCCTCGGGCAGGCGCAGCGGCCAGCCCGAGCGGGCGCGCGCGTAATTGGCGTCGAGCAGATTGTGCGCTGCCAGCTCGGCGGGCGCCCTCGGCGTGCCGCGCCGCGCCAGGTAGCTTGGCGACGCCACGATGACCATGCGCGTCTGGCCCAGCTTGCGCGCCAGCAAGCTGGAACTTTTCAGGGGACCGGCCCGCACGGCCACGTCCGTGCGCTGCTCGAGGATATCGACGACGGTATCCGTCAGCACGATGTCGAGCGTCACCTGCGGATAGCGTTCGAAAAACAGTGGCGCCAGCGGCAACAAAAAATGCTGGCCGAACGGCACGTTCGCATTCACGCGTATTTTGCCGCGCGGCACATCCTGCACGCCCGCGCAGCGCTCGGCCTCGTCCAGGGCCGCCAGCACCTGCATGCCCCGTTCATACAGGCCGCAGCCCTCGGCCGTCAGCTGCAACTGGCGCGTGGAGCGGTTCAGCAGGCGCGCGCCCAGGCGCTCTTCCAGCCGCGAGACGAGCTTGCTGACGGCCGACGGCGTCATGCCGCAAACGCGCGCGGCGGCGGAAAAGCCGCCCAGCTCGACCACGCGCACAAACACTTCCAGCTCGCCGGAACGATTCACTTCCAGTCTGGCCATTGTGAATTCAACTCATAAATGTTCTTCGATAGGATAGTCTAGTGCATAAATGGCTTTGCTTTCATCATGCGCACATTCCCCTTGATGAAGCGAGCCGCCATGCAACGATTTTCCATTCTCCCCGCCACCCTGCTGAGCCTGGCATTCGGCACAAGCCCTGTCCAGGCCGCCAATGCGGACACCACCTGGCTGGCCAGCTGGACGGCCAGCCCGCAAGCCGTGTGGGGCAGCGACTTTGTGCTTCCCGCCAACGTGCCCGCCGTGCTGCACGAACAAACCGTGCGCCAGGTGGCGCGCCTCAGCGTGGGCGGCCCGCGCTTGCGCATCGTGCTGTCGAACGCGTATGGCAAGGTGCCGCTGCGCATCGGCGCGGCCAGCGTGGCCCTGGCCGCTTCCGCTTCGGCCATCGAAGCAGGCAGCCTGCGCACGCTGACGTTTTCCGGCCAGCCCTCGGCCAGCGTGGCACCGGGCGCGCCGCTCGTCAGCGACCCCGTCGACCTGCCCGTGCCGGACCTGGCCCGGCTGACGGTGAGCGTCCACCTGCCGCACGCCAGCCCGACTTCCACGTTTCACTGGGATGGCCGCGAGACGGCGTGGATCGCCCCGCATGACCAGACGCGGGCCGCGCGCATCGATGATTCTCAAGCCGGCGTGCAGAGCACCACGGCGCGCCTCTTGCTCAGCGCCATCCAGGTGGAAGCGGCGCCAGCGGCGCAAGCCGTGGCTATCCTTGGCGATTCGATCAGCGATGGCGCCAGCGCCAGCCTGGGGATGGATGCGCGCTGGCCCGATTTCCTGGCCGCTCGCCTGGCGCCGCAGGGCGTGGCCGTGATCAATGCGGGCATTTCCGGTGCGCGGCTGTTGTCCGACGGCATGGGAACCAATGCCCTGGCGCGCTTCGAGCGCGACGTGCTGGCGCAACCGGGCGTGCGCACGGTGGTCGTCTTGATCGGCATCAATGACATCAGTTGGCCCGGCACTGCGTTTGCGCCACGGGAACAGCGTCCCACCCTGGAGGAATTAACGGCCGGCTACGCCCAGCTGATCGCCCAGGCCCGCAGCCGCGGCGTGCGCGTGGTCGGCGCCACCCTGACGCCGTTCGCAGGCGCCCTGCCCGGCACGCCTCTGAGCGACTATTATCAGCTTGATAAAGATGCGCTGCGCCAGCAACTGAACGCGTGGATACGCGCCAGCGGCCATTTTGACGCCGTGCTCGACTTCGACGCCTGGGTGCGCGACCCCGCGCAACCGCTGCGCCTGCTGCCCGCCTACGACTCGGGCGACCATTTGCACCCGGGTGACGCGGGCAACCGGGCGCTGGCGGAAGGGATAGACCTGTCGCTGCTGTTGAATCAGTCGCCCAGGCCCGCGTACAAGGCCGTGCTCAGGTAGCGCTCGCCAAACGACGGGATGATGGTGACGATGGTCTTGCCCGCGTTTTCCGGGCGGCGCGCCACTTGCAGCGCGGCCCACAGGGCGGCGCCCGACGAGATGCCGACCAGCAAGCCTTCATCGCTGGCGGCCAGGCGCGCCGTGGCGAACGCGTCGTCGTTCTTGACGCAGATGATTTCGTCGTAGATGGCCGTATTCAAAATCTGCGGCACGAAGCCGGCGCCGATGCCCTGGATCGGGTGCGGGCCCTTGGTCCCCTTCGACAACATCGGCGACGCTTCCGGTTCCACGGCGATCATTTGCAGGCCAGGCTTGCGTTCCTTCAACACTTCGCCGATGCCCGTGATCGTGCCGCCCGTGCCCACGCCGGCGACGACGATGTCCACTTGCCCATCCGTATCGCGCCAGATTTCCTCGGCCGTCGTGGCGCGGTGGATGGCGGGATTGGCGGGATTATTGAATTGCTGCAACATCAGGTAGCGCGGGTCGGCCGCCACCAGTTCCTCGGCCTTGCGGATGGCGCCCAGCATGCCTTCGCTGCCGGGCGTAAGCACCAGTTCGGCACCGTAGGCGCGCAGCAGGATGCGCCGCTCGCGGCTCATGGTGTCAGGCATGACGAGGGTGCAGCGGTAGCCGCGCGCGGCGCACACCATGGCCAGCGCGATGCCCGTGTTGCCGCTGGTGGGCTCGACGATCACGGTATCGGGATGGATCTTGCCTGCGGCTTCCGCAGCGACGATCATGGACAGGCCGATGCGGTCCTTGACGCTGTGCGCGGGATTGTAGAATTCGAGTTTGGCCAGGATGGTGGCCACACTGCCCGCGGCGATGCGGTTGATGCGCACCAGGGGGGTGTTGCCGATCAGTTCAGTGACGTCGTTGGCGATGTTCATGGGAGTCTCCACAGCAATTACAGAAGAACCCAGTCTACCGCGTTTCAAGGCACTGAACAAAAAGTTCATGGCGTTGTTGCAATGCCTTGCCGTACTTTCGTACTGTCTTCGGCAATGCGCCTAGCCCTGAACATTTTGTTACGTACCGATGGCGGCGGCGCGAGCATGCGCCGCCGCCAAACTGAACAATTACTTCACGTCCAGCAATTCCACGTCGAAGATCAGTGCCGAGTTCGGCGGAATGTCGCCATTGCCGGCGCCGCGCGGGCCATAGGCCAGTTCGCCTGGGATGATCAGGGTGCGCTTGCCGCCCACTTTCATGCCGGCCACGCCCTGGTCCCAGCCCTTGATGACCATGCCCTTGCCCAGCGGGAAGTCGAACGGGCCACGGCCTACGGAGCTGTCGAACTTCTTGCCGCGCGAATCTTTCGCCAGCGGACGGTACAGCCAGCCCGTGTAATGCACGGTGACGTTGTTGCCGGCGGACGCTTCCTTGCCCGTGCCGACCTTGTTGTCGATCAAGATCAATTTATCGGCAACAGGGCCAGGGCTCAGCGAGACGGCGGAGGCGGGAACAGGCGCTGGCGCCTGTGCCTGCGCCAGCGACGCGGCGACGGAGCAGATCAGGGCAAACAAAACGGAGCTACGCGTCATGATGTATTCTTTCAGTGAGTTTCGGTAAGATCCCTGCCAAGTAGGTCGTGGGAAATTATTGTGAAGTTATGACGAACAGAACCGGATGCTCTGCAAGGCGCCTGCTGCGACGCAGTGCGAGCACTGCTAGTAGCGGGCAACACCGCAGAGCGCCGGGTATGGAAGTCAGAAATCACAATAATTTACTACGCCCTACTTAATGCCAACCGGCAGGGAACGCCAATAATAGCAAACCGCCGCAACGATAGGAAAAACTTGTCGCCCGATACCCATAGCCCCCGCCTGTTTTACGCGCTGTGGCCCGATGCGGCCACGCGCGCGGCCCTGGCCGCCTGGCAGGCGTTGCTGGACGGCAAGCCCGTGCGCCCGGAAAAGCTGCACCTGACCCTGGCCTTCCTGGGCCAGCGCCCGGCCAGCGAGCTGCCGGCCCTGCTGGCTATCCTGGAACAATTGCCGGCGTGCCCCATGCCCCTGCTGTTCGACCACGCCAGCCACTTTAGCAAGCTGGCGCTGGCCTGGGCCGCCCTGGCGCAACCGTCGCCGGCCCTGCTGGACTTGCGCGCGGCCTGCATGCATGCGCTGGCGCAACGGGGCCTGGCGCCCCGCTTCGAGCACGACCGCTTCACGCCGCACGTGACCCTGGCGCGCCAGGCACCGCCGCCGGCCAGCCAGGATTTCGCGCCCATCGCCTGGCTGGCGGACGAACTGGTACTGGTGGAATCGCTGAAAAGCAGCGGCGACTACCGCATCCTGGCCAGCAGGAAGCTGATTTAAGCAGCGTGACTTAGGCGGCGTCCGGCACTGGCATTGGCGCTGGCACTTCAGCAACTTTGTCCTGGCGCAAGCTTTTCAGCGCATGGGCGGCCGCCACCATGCCGAAGCTGGCCGTCACCACCACGCTGGAACCGAAGCCGGCACAGTTCAGGCCGGTGACGCCGGCGGGCGTGCCATCGATGGCGCACGCTTCCGCGCTCTCGGGCGTGCTCAACGGCTCCATGGAAAACACGGCGTCGACATTGAATTTGTTTTTCACGCCACGGGGGAAACCATATTCGGTACGCAACAATTTTCGCACGCGCTTGAGCAGCGGTTCCTGTTCCGTTTTCGACAGGTCGCGCACGGCGATCAGGGTCGGGTCCGTCTGCCCGCCCGCGCTGCCGATGGTCAGCATGGGAATGTTGCGCGCGCGGCAATACGCGATCACGGCCGCTTTCGCCTTGGCATTGTCGATGGCGTCGACCAGATAGTCGAAATCGCGTCCGCCCAGCAACTGCTCCAGATTATCGGGGGTAATGAAATCCTCGATCTGCGTGACCTGGCAAAACGGATTGATCAATTCGATGCGTTCGGCCAGGGCCGTGATCTTGGCCTTGCCGATGGTGTCGCTCATGGCCTGGATCTGGCGATTGATGTTCGATTCAGCAACATTATCGAGGTCGATCAGGGTCAGGCGGCCGACGGCGCTGCGCGCCAGCGCTTCGACGATCCAGGAACCGACGCCGCCCACGCCGATCACACACACATGCGCGGCGCGGAAGCGCGCCAAAGCGGAGGCGCCGTACAGGCGGGCAATGCCGCCGAAACGCCGCTCAAAATCGATCTCGGTCAAGTCCATGGAAATTAGTTCATTGGTGGAGGTATGCATGGCGCCATTTTAACGGACACTGCGCTGGCGGATATTCTAAAATAGCCGGATTGACACAGCGACAATAGCAATTGTCGCCGCGCCCCCACACCGCCCACCACGAGAACTCGCCATGACCTCTCCCCTGTTCGACTCCGTTCCCGGCTTTGACCAGCCCATCGCCGTGCTCAAACATTGCCACGACAAGATCCGCAAGCAGCTGACGACCCTGCAAAACCTGCTGGGCCATCTGGCGCAGCACGGCAACACGGCGGACGCGCAGCAGGCAGCCAGGGCGGTGTTGCAATATTTCAATAAAGCCGCCCATCTGCACCATGACGATGAAGAGCAGGACTTGATGCCCATGCTGCAGGCGACCGCCACGGGCGACGATGCCGCCCTGCTGGCCACGCTGGTGCCCGAAATCCTCGCCGACCACCAGCGCATGGACCAGGCCTGGCTGACCCTGCGCCCGGAACTGGACGCCATCGCTGCCGGCACGGGCACGCAGTTGTCGCATGATGGCGTGCGCGACTATGCCGCCGCCTACCAGGCCCACATGGCCAAGGAAGAGGGACAACTGGCGCCCATGGCCAAGCGCCTGTTCAGCGCGCAACAGATGGAACAGCTGGGCACGGCCATGCAGCGCCGCCGCGGCATCGCGCCGGAAGAGACCGCCGCCCCGGCAGCGTCCACCGTGCCCGTGCACGATGCAGCCACCCTGGCCGCCATGCGCATCGATTATGTGCAAAGACTGTTATCCGAGGAAGACGTGCAGCGCGACCCGATTGCGCAATTTGAAAAGTGGTTCGACGAAGCGCTCAAGTCCCAGGTCAGCGAGCCGAACGCCATGAGCTTGTCCACCGTCAGTCCCGACGGCAAGCCCAGCTCGCGCATCGTGCTGATCAAGCAGTTCGACGAACGGGGTTTCACCTGGTACACGAATTACAACAGCGACAAGGGCCAGCAGCTGGAACACAACCCGCACGCGGCCCTGCTGTTCTTCTGGCGCGAGCTGGAGCGGCAAGTGCGCATCGAGGGCACGGTGGTGAAAACCACGGCTGCCGAGAGCGACGAGTATTTCAACGTGCGTCCCCTGCAAAGCCGGCTGTCGGCGATTGCCTCGCAGCAAAGTACACCGATCGCCAGCCGCGCCGAGCTGGAAAGCCATTACGAAGCCGTGGCCGCCGCCGTCGGCGACGCACAGCCGCCGCGCCCCGCCCACTGGGGCGGCTACCGTTTGCAGCCGGAACGCATCGAATTCTGGCAGGGACGCCGTTCGCGCTTCCACGACCGCATCGTGTTTACCCGCGATGCTGACGGGCAATGGAGCATGCAGCGCCTGCAACCCTGAACAGGATAGGCAAGGCGGCGCAAAGCAAGCTGGTCAATATAGGTGTAGGCTATGAGGGTAGAAGTTACTAAATGACATTGTTTCTCAATTTGCGGTTGCCATGGCGGCCGCTTCATTGGAGGCCATTTTGTTTGTACAAAACCAACTCAAGTCCTGGATCGCCAGCATCCGCAGCAAGACCGCCTTGCCGCTGCGCATAGAATTGTGGAACGGCCAGCATGTCGACCTGTCCAGCGAAGCGCCCAGAGTCACCATCCGCCTGCCGACCGTCGCCTCGGCCCGCTATCTGCTGAACCCGTCGCTGGCCAACCTGGGCTCGGCCTATGTGGAAGGCAATATCGAGGTCAAGGGCACGGCGATGGACATGATTTCCATCTGCAATGCCCTGGCGCGCACTACCTTGAAGCCGGAAGGCAAGCTGGCCCGCATCGTGCGCAGCTTTACGCACGACAAGAGCAAGGATGCCGAAGCCATCCGCTACCACTACGACGTGTCGAACGCGTTCTATGAACAATTTCTCGATCCCTCCCTCGTGTATTCCTGCGCGTATTTCGAACACGGCGATGAAACCCTGGCGCAGGCGCAAGTCAAGAAGATCGACCATATCCTGAAGAAAATCCAGCTGCAGCCGGGCCAGACCCTGCTCGACATCGGCTGCGGCTGGGGCGCGCTCGTGATTCGTGCCGCGCAGCAATATGGCGCCCGCTGCGTGGGCGTGACCCTGTCGGAAAACCAGTACGCGCTGGCGCGCGAGCGCGTGGCGGCGGCCGGCCTGGCCCATTTGATCGATATCCGCCTGCAAGATTACCGCGACGTCACGGGCCAGTTCGACCGCATCACCAGCGTGGGCATGTTCGAGCACGTGGGCCTGAAACACTTGCCCGACTACTTTTCCATCATCCACAAGCTGCTGGCGCCCGATGGCATGGCGATGAACCACGGCATCACCTCGACCGACCCGGAGAATGGCGAAACGCCGTATGGCGGCGGGGAATTCATCGAAAAATATGTGTTTCCGCACGGCGAGCTGGCGCACATCGGCAATGTCTTGAAAACCATGCAGCAGGGGGGACTGGAAGTGCTGGACGTGGAAAACCTGCGCCGCCACTATGCGCGCACCTGCGCCCTGTGGACGGAGAATTTCGAAGCCCATGCCGAGCAGATCCGTCCGCTGGCGGGCGAACGGCGCTTCCGCATCTGGCACGTCTACCTGGCCGGCTGCGCCTATGCCTTCGAGCAAGATCTGATCAGCCTGTACCAGATCGTCTGCGTGAAGGCGGGCCGGCGCTCTTCCACCCTGCCCTGGTCGCGCAACTACATGTATGCGCAGGAGAATACGCAGGAAACAAGGCCGGCGCCCGTGCTCACGGCCTGACAGGCGTGCGGGGCCGTCTTACTTCAGGCGGCCCGCGTACATGGCGCGGAATTTCTCCACCTTGGGCGCGACGACGAGGGCGCAATAGCCCTGCAAGGGATGCTGCTCGACATAATTCTGGTGGTAATCCTCGGCCGGATAAAAGGTCGCGGCCGGCGCCAGCTGCGTGACGATGGGCGCATCCCACACGCCGGCCATTTCGGCCACTACCTTGCGCGCCACGCTTTCCTGCGCGGCCGACTGGTAATAGATGACGGAGCGGAATTGCGTGCCGACATCATTTCCCTGGCGATTCAGGGTGGTAGGGTCGTGCAGCGTAAAAAAGATTTCCAGCAAGTCGTGGTAAGCGATGATGGCAGGATCGAATTCCAGGCGCACCACTTCCGCGTGGCCCGTGCCGCCCGCGCACACCTGTTCGTAGCTGGGATGGGGCACGCTGCCGCCCGTGTAGCCGGACTCGACGCGCGTCACGCCGCGCACTTCCCCATACACGGCGGCGAGGCACCAGAAACAGCCACCGCCGAATACCGCCACTTCCGTCTGTTGATTCATGATGTCCTCCCGCAACGCTGCTGCGACTTATCATTTCACCACTGTAACGCAAAGCGCCATGGCTTGCAGCGCCGCTTGAAACGGCGCGTGGGACACCGCACATACGGGCATGCCGGCCACGATTGCGCTGGCATGCCCGATTTTTGGCATAATGTCAGCAAATAGACAGGTCACCCATGAACACACGCTCTCCCCGCGCGCCCGCGCAAGAATTCGATACGACACATTTCCGCCAGGCACTGTCGCAGTTTGCCACCGGCGTGACGGTCATTACGACGCGCCTGGCCGACGGCAGTTTCCGCGGCTTGACGGCCAGTTCCTTCAATTCCGTCTCGCTGTCGCCGCCCCTGGTGCTGTGGAGCCTCGGTTCCGTGGCGAACAGCATGCCCATTTTCAGCGGCAACTCGCATTACGTCATCAATGTGCTGGGCGCCGACCAGGCGGAACTGGCCACGCGCTTTTCACGCCGCACGCCGAATCCCTTCGACGACGTGGAATACGAACTGTCGCGCACGGGCCAGCCCATCCTGAAAGGCGCATCGGCCTGGTTCGAATGCCACAACCGCAGCCGCTATCCGGAAGGCGACCACGTCATTTTCGTGGGCGAAGTAGAACAATGCGCGTTTGCCGCGCAGCCGCCCTTGATCTTCCACAATGGTAAGTTCAATACACCGCCAGCCTGAGCGGGACAAAAAAAAATCCGCCGAGGCGGATTTTTTGTTTTACAGGGTAAAGTTATACCCGATGCTGATACTCACGGCGACCGGGTCGAGCTTGATGTCCTGCGTCTGCCCCGTGGAGAATTTCGCCTTGGTTTTCAGGTAGGTCTTGACCACGGCCACATCGGCAAACCAGCGCTCGTTGAAGGCCAGGGTGCTGCCGACCACCAGGCTGCCTGTCAGCTTGTTGTCCATGCGGTAAGTCACGGGTTTTCCACCCGGATCCAGCAAGGCCGTCATCTGGCCCGAGCCTTTTTCCTTCTGGAAATAGGCATACGTCAAGCCCGCGCCCACGTAAGGGCGGATCATCGCATTGGGCTGGAAGAAACGGTACTGGATGAAAGCCGTCGGCGGCAAGGCTTCCGCCGTCCCCAACTTGCCCGTGCCCTTGATGGAGCCGGCGCCGATCAGGTCATGCTTGTACGGCACGCCCAAAATCATTTCAGCGGAAACATTGTCCGTGATCATGTAGGCAAAGGTCAGGATGGGCTTGGTATCCGACTTGACGTCGGCCTTGGTGCCCGGCAACGCCGGCGCGGAAATGTCGCCACTGTCCACGTGCGGCGTGATCTTGTTGAGGCCAGCCTTGACCATCCAGGTGCCTGCGCTTTGCGCCGAAGCGCCCGTCGCCATGGCCATCGCGGCAGCCGCAGCCAGCACGCGTACGGCGGTATTCAAACGATTCTTCATCTTGTCTCCTGATTCAGTATGTGCGGAGTGTTCCGCTTTCGAGTCTTGTCGCTGCCGGCACCGGCCGCGCCTCGCAGGCACGGCCGGTGCGGCCATCCCTTACAGCCAGCCCCGCACGACCATGTCCTTGGCCACATAGCGGGCCAGCAACAGGTTGTTGAACGGCGTAGGATGCACTTCGTCGGCATACGAGTAGTGGCTGACGTCGCCCGCTTTCAAGTTCGTGCCATTGCACACGAGCGAGCTGCTCAGGAAATTCTTCGCCGTGCTCAGGTCGCACGCCGTCTCGCTGACGTTGGTCAGGCCATACGGGCCAGGATTGACGCCCTGGTCATGACTGACGGCAAACACATCGACCAGCAAGACTTTCGCATTGCCGTTCAAGCCGGCGCTCAGCTCGCCGTTGAAGGTGTTGACCATGGCATTGATCAGCGCCTTGGTGTTGGCATCCTTGCTCAGGCCCGATGGCGTGCCGGCCACGTCCGGCAGGTTGTTGACGATGACATAGTTGGCGCCCTTGGCGATGATCTGGTCCTTGACCAGCACTACCAGCTCTTTGCCGGCCTGTCCCATCGCGGCGACCAGCAGCGGGCCCTGGGCCGCAGCGTAATCGGCGCCGGCCTTGGCGCCGGCGGCGTTGCCCGTCACCGTCGCGTCGGCTTGTGCCTTGGCAGCCAGGGCCGGCGCCTGCGCCTGGGCAGTCGCATTGCCCGCAATCACGGCGGCTTGCACGGCGGCACCGACGATGGTTGCCGACGTGGCGCCAGGCGCCGCACTGGCCGTCTTGATGGCGGCGCCAATGGCAGCCACCGCAGTGGTTGGATTGGTGGCGCCGGCCGCCAGGGCCACCGCCAGGTTGGTGGCGAAAGCCTGGGCGCCCGCAGCCGCACCGGCCTTCGCGCCGGCGTCCATCGCGCCCGCTTGCAATGCACCCAGCAGGAACAGCACGTCGTTACCGCCCGCCATCACGAAAACGGCTTCCGTGCCGCTGAACTTGCCGCCGGAAACGGCCAGGTGGTTCGCAATCTGCGTCACCACGGGCACGGTCAGGGCGCCCAACGCACCGCCCGCCAACTTGTTGTTCGGTCCGACCGGGTTGGTCACGCGCGAACCGCCCATGGCGTAGCCGAAGCAGCCGGCATGCTTGACGCGCGGAGCCTGCAGGGAGGGAATGCTGCCTTCCAGGCCCGTCTCGGCGGCGCATGGCGCCGGCAAGCCGAATTGCGCGGCCAGGTGCTCGGTCCAGTTCTTGCCCGTCAGTTCAGGATTGATCTTGGTATTGTCGCCATTGATGGTGAATTTGCCGCCACCGGAGGCCGCCACGCCGGCGACCGCATACGAACCGACATCGGACAGGCTGTCGCCGAACGACACCTGCGCCGTGTATTTGACTTTCAAGGCTTGATCACCGCCACTGGCGCCGCCGCAACCTGCCAGGACAGCCGCAGCCAGCACGGCCAGCGCGAATTTTGTTTGATGCATTTTGTCTCCTCGGTCTTTTTTCTGGTTTCTAAACGAACGGGCGTGCTATTCGCTACCCAACTAATATGCCATCGTTCCTCAGGCTTGTATAGAAAATATGTTTTAAAAATCAACGAAATAACAACACTGCCAGCGCCCTGTCACGACCGGGCGATCCGCTGAATTATGGAGGATATAAGATGTTTCGTGGCAAGCATCTCTATTGCGCTGCATCAAGAAAAAGCCCCTTGCGGGGCTTTTATTATGCGGACAGAAATTGCTGCAAGATACCACTTGAGCCGAAGGCGGCGCGCCGCAGACGGTCGTTGACGCCCAGCCACGCGGGGCCGGTGGGCGGTGCTTCGACGAGTATCAGCTCGGCGCCGACCTGATCCATCGTGCGCAGCGAGGCATACAGCGCATGTGCGTAATTTTCCGGGTTGGCCGCCAGGCGCACGCTGGCGCTGGCCGGCGGCAGATCCGAGTAGTGGATCAGGGCCACGCGGCGCCCGTCATTGAGCAGACGGTTCAAGGTGGCGCGCACGTCGTCGCTGTGCTGCATCGCAACAGGCGTGTGCGGTGCGTAATGCGATTCCAGGGTGCCCGAGGCGCGCGGCGCGGCCGCGTCCGCCACGGCCGGTGCGCGGCCAATGACGGCGGCGATCTGTTCGCTGCTGATATGGCCGGGACGCAACAGCACGGGACCGTGCGTGGCCAGGCGCGACAGGTCGACGATGGTCGACTCGATGCCGACATCGCTCTGCCCGCCATCGAGGACCAGGCCCAGCAAGCCGCTATCGAGTTCCGCCGCGAATTCATCGCGCACATGCTGCGCCGTGGTCGGGCTGACATTGCCGAATTTGTTTGCCGACGGCGCCGCCAGGCCGCCCTTGCCGCCCTTGAACGTGCGTAGCAATGCGATAGCCGCCGGGTGCGACGGGCAGCGCAAGCCCACCGTATCCTGGCCGCCGGACACGGCATCGGGAATATGCACGGCGCGCTTGACGATCAGGGTCAGCGGACCGGGCCAGAAGGCAGCCACCAGTTGCTGCGCTTCGGGCGGGATATCGTCGGACCAGTGCCCCAGGTCGGCGCCGGGCGCCACGTGCACGATCACGGGATGATCCGAGGGCCGGCCCTTGGCTTCGTAGATGCGCGCCACGGCGGCCGGGTTTTCCGCATCGGCGCCCAGGCCATACACCGTTTCCGTCGGGAAAGCGACGAGGCCGCCCGCTTCCAGCACGGCAGCGGCCGCCGCCAGGTCTTGTGCGGTCACGCTCACGGCGCGATTCCCAGGATCAGGCAAGCGTCGCGCAGGCGCTGCTGCGCCTCTTGCAAGGTGGCCGCGATGAAGGTCAGGTGGCCCATCTTGCGGCCACGGCGCGGGTCGTCCTTGCCATACAGGTGCAGGCACGCGCCCGGCAGCGCCAGCACCTGGTCCCAGGCCGGTTCGCAGGCAACATCGCTGCCGTCGGCAAACCAGGCGTCGCCCAGGATGTTGAGCATCACGGCCGGCGAATGCTGGCGCACGTCGCCCAGCGGCAGACGCGCCATGGCCCGCACCTGCTGCGCGAACTGGCTGGTGACGCAGGCATCCATCGTGTAGTGGCCGCTGTTGTGCGGACGCGGCGCCATTTCATTGACCACCAGGCTGCCGTCGTCCAGCACGAAAAATTCGATGCACAGCACGCCGACATAGCCGAGTTCGGCGACCATGGCTTGCGCCGCCCGCTGCGCCCTGGCGGCACAGTCGTCCGACACGTTCGGGCCCGGCACCGTGGTAGTAAACAACACGCCGTCGCGGTGCACGTTTTCGGCGATCGGATACACGACCGATTCGCCATCCGCGCCGCGCGCCGTCAGCACGGACACTTCATACGCCAGCGGCAGCATTTTTTCCAACAGGCAAGTTACTTGTCCCATTTCCGCGAAGGCGGCGCACACGTCGTCGCGCGTGCGCACGCGGAACTGGCCCTTGCCGTCATAGCCCATGCGCACGGTTTTCAAGATGCCCGGCAGCAAGTCGTCGCCGATGGCGTCGATATCGGCCTGCGTGGCGATGACCATGTGCGGCGCCGGCAGCACGCCCGACTTCGCGGCACAGTCGACAAAGAAACGCTTTTCCGCGATGCGGTCTTGCGCCACCGACACGCCGTGCGCATTGGGCGCCACGAACACGCGTTCGGCCAGGCGCGACAGGCTGTCGGCCGGCACGTTCTCGAATTCTGTGGTGACGGCCAGGCATTGCGCCGCCAGCGCGTCAAGCCCGGCTGCGTCGCTATAGCCGGCATTGACCAGGCGCTGCGCCACCTGCCCCGCAGGGCAGGCGTCGGACGGTTCCAGGACGGCAACCTGGTAGCCCATGCTCTGGGCGGCCTGGGCAAACATGCGGCCAAGCTGGCCGCCGCCCATCACGCCCAGCCACGCCGGTGGGTTGGCGGCGGGCAGCAATGGGGAAGTCGATTTACTATTCATTATTTTTCAAACATATTAATCAGGCAAGACCATGGCCTTGGCGGCGGCCGTTTGCGTGGTACGGAAAGCTTCCAGCTTTTCGGCCAGGACATCGTCATTTGCGGCCAGCATCGCCACGGCCGTCAGCGCCGCATTTGCCGCGCCCGCTTCGCCGATGGCGAAAGTGGCGACCGGCACGCCCTTGGGCATTTGCAGGATGGACAGCATGGAGTCTTCGCCACGCAAGTATTTCGACGGCACGGGCACGCCCAGCACCGGCACGATGGTCATCGCCGCCACCATGCCAGGCAGGTGGGCGGCGCCGCCGGCGCCGGCGATGATGGCGCGCAAGCCGCGCGCGCGCGCGCTTTTCGCGTACGCATACATCTCGTCGGGCATGCGGTGCGCGGAAATGACTTGCGCTTCGTACGGCACGCCAAACTGTTTCAAAATGGCAACTGCATTCTGCATCACGTCCCAGTCCGAGGACGACCCCATGATGACGCCGACCAGCGGCTTATTCTGCTCGCTCATCTCAGGCCTTCAGTTTCTCGCCCGTCAGGCGTTCGATGGCTTCGAAGTACTTGGCCTGGGTTTTTTCGATGACGTCGGCCGGCAGCGCTGGCGCCGGTGCGGTCTTGCCCCAGGTCAACGTTTCCAGGTAATCGCGCACGAATTGCTTGTCGAACGACGGCGGCGAGATGCCTGGCTGATACGAATCGGCAGGCCAGAAGCGCGACGAGTCGGCCGTCAGCACTTCATCCATCAGATGCATGACGCCATTGTCGTCCAGGCCGAATTCGAACTTGGTGTCGGCGATGATGATGCCGCGCGTGGCAGCGTACTCGGCGGCCGTCTTGTACAGGGCGATGGCGACGTCGCGCATCTTGGCGGCCAGGTCCGCGCCGATGCGCTCTTCCATTTCAGCAAAGCTGATGTTTTCATCATGCTCGCCCAGTTCAGCCTTGGCTGCCGGGGTGAAGATCGGTTCCGGCAGCTTTTCCGCCTGTTGCAAGCCCGCTGGCAGCGCGATGCCGCAGATGCTGCCCGTGTCCTGGTAATCTTTCCAGCCCGAACCGATGATGTAGCCGCGCACGACTGCCTCGACCATGATCGGCTTCAGGCGCTTGGCCACCACGGCGCGGCCTTGCACTTGCTCCACTTCCTCTGGCGCCACCACGGATTCCGGCGCCACGCCGGTCAGGTGGTTCGGCACGATGTGGCCCAGTTTCTCGAACCAGAAGTCGCTCATCTGGTTGAGGACCTTGCCCTTGCCGGGGATAGGCTCGTTCATGACGACATCGAAGGCCGACAGGCGGTCCGTGGTGACGATCAAGATCTTGTCGTCGCCAACGGCGTAGTTGTCGCGGACCTTGCCGTGGCCCAGCAATGGCAGGGAGTGGATGGAAGTCTGATAGAGGCTGTTCATAGCGGGGGGAATAGTTGGATGAAACGAAACCGGCAGGCAGGGGATGCCCGCCGGTCGAGAAAATCGGGCACGGAGCATTGCTACCGGCCCGTTCCAGACAGAATTTTACTTCACAATTTGCGACAGCTCGCCGGCCTTGTAGCGCTCGGCCATTTTTTCCATCGTGATGACCTTGATTTTCGACGCCTGGCCTTCGCAGCCGAAAGCCTGCATGCGCGCGCGCACGATTTGCTCGGCGGCGGTGCGGGCTGGCTTCAGGAAGTCGCGCGGGTCGAATTTCGACGGGTTCTCGAACAGGTATTTGCGGATCGCGGCCGTCATCGCCAGGCGGATGTCGGTGTCGATGTTGATCTTGCGCACACCGTGACGGATGCCTTCCTGGATTTCTTCGACCGGTACGCCGTAGGTTTCCTTCATGTCGCCGCCGAATTCGCGGATGATGGCCAGCAATTCCTGCGGCACCGACGAGGAACCGTGCATCACCAGGTGGGTGTTCGGGATGCGCGCGTGGATTTCCTTGATGCGGTCGATGGCCAGGATGTCGCCCGTCGGCTTGCGCGTGAATTTATAGGCGCCGTGCGAGGTGCCGATGGCGATCGCCAGGGCGTCGCACTGGGTGCGCTGCACGAAATCGGCCGCTTGCGCCACGTCCGTCAGCAGTTGCTCGCGGGTCATGGTGCCGTCGGCGCCGTGGCCGTCTTCCTTGTCGCCCTTCATGGTTTCCAGCGAACCGAGCACGCCCAGTTCCGCTTCCACCGTCACGCCGATGGCGTGCGAGAATTTCACCACTTCACGCGACACTTCCACGTTGTATTCGTAGGAAGCGACCGACTTGCCGTCCGCTTCCAGCGAACCGTCCATCATCACGGAAGTAAAACCCGAGCGGATGGCGGCCATGCAGACGGCCGGCGACTGGCCGTGATCCTGGTGCATGACGACGGGAATGTGCGGATACGCTTCGACGGCCGCGTCGATCAGGTGGCGCAGGAACGCTTCACCGGCGTACTTGCGCGCGCCAGCGGACGCCTGCATGATCACCGGGCTGTTCAGCGCATCGGCGGCAGCCATGATGGCTTGCACTTGCTCCAGGTTGTTGACGTTGAAAGCAGGAATGCCATAACCGTTTTCGGCGGCATGGTCCAGCAGTTGACGCATGGATACGAGAGACATGGTAATACTCCAGAGAACAATAGAAACCGTTGCGGCGCTTCGCGGTCAATGACCGCGGCGGCGCCTGAATTCTTTCAACTAAACCAGAACGTCCACCAAACTGTTCAGGGCCAGGCGCGTTGCCGAAGGCAGTACGACTAGTACGACGAGGCAATGCAACAACGCCCTGGACTGTTTATGGGCGTTCTTAATCGAATTCGCCTACTTTGACAATTTTCAAGGCATTCGTGCCGCCCACCTGGCCCATCGGCTCGCCCCAGGTGACGACGATCATGTCGCCCTTCTTGACGATGCCCTGCGCCACCAGCAGCTCTTCCGCCTGCTTCAGCACTTGCGCGCTGGGGGCGTTCTGCATCAGATGATACGCCCGAACATTGCGGTACAGCGCGGCTTTGCGCAAAGTCGTCACACTTGGCGTGAGCGCGTAGATCGGCGTATCGATACTGTGGCGGCTCATCCACAAGGCGGTGGAACCGGACTCCGTCAGCGCCACGATGGCTTTGACGCGCAGGTGATGGGCCGTGAACAGCGCGCCATACGCGATCGACTGGTCGATGCGGGTAAACGTGACGTTGAGGAAATCGGCATCGAGCTTGTTGTATTCGGACTGTTCCGCTTCCACGCAGATGGCGGCCATCATTTCCACCGTCTCGATCGGGTACTTGCCCGAGGCCGTTTCGGCCGACGTCATGACGGCGTCCGTGCCATCGAGCACGGCATTGGCCACGTCGGACACTTCGGCGCGGGTCGGCACGGCGTTGACGATCATCGACTCCATCATCTGCGTTGCCGTGATGGCAAGCTTGTTCGATGCGCGCGCCATCTTGATCATGCGTTTCTGCAAGGCCGGCACGGCCGCGTTGCCCACCTCGACCGCCAGGTCGCCGCGGGCCACCATGATGCCGTCGGACGCGTCGAGAATTTCTTGCAGCGCGGGAATAGCTTCCGCGCGCTCGATCTTGGCGATCATCATCGGCTTGTGGTGGTACGGTTCGCCGGCGATATTGGCCAGCTGGCGCGCCATTTCCATGTCGGTCGCGCATTTCGGGAAAGAAATAGCCAGATAGTCGGCCTGGAAACTCATTGCCGTCTTGATATCTTCCATATCCTTGGCCGTCAGCGCGGGCGCGGACAGGCCGCCGCCCTGGCGGTTGATACCCTTGTTATTCGACAACTCGCCGCCAATCTTGACGGTGGTGTGGATTTCACTGCCGTGGATGCGCTCGACGATCAGCACGATGAGGCCGTCGTTCAGCAGCAGCACGTCGCCCTTGTGCAGGTCGCGCGGCAAGGCCTTGTAATCGAGGCCGACACGCTCCTGGTTGCCCAGTTCGCCGTTTTCTCCCCACTTGGCGTCGAGGATGAACTTGTCGCCCGCTTCAAGCTGGATGCGGGAATTTTCAAACTTGCCGACGCGAATCTTCGGTCCTTGCATGTCGGCCATGATGGCCACTTCGCGCCCGCACTCGGACGCCGCCAGGCGCACCAGCGCCGCGCGGTCGATATGGTCTTGCGCCTTGCCATGGGAAAAATTCAAGCGCACCACATCGACGCCCGCACGTATCATTTTGACCAGGATATCGAAGTCGGTGGAGGCGGGGCCGATTGTTGCTACGATTTTTGTACCGCGTGGCATAGGAATCCTTGTGCGCGAGCGAAGGTGAGCAAGGCCGGTTGATCAGGCATCCGGCAAGGTAAAAGCGCAGCGGTCAGGCTGCGCTTGGTGGCACTACAGTCAGGCTGTATCAGCCAGCACGTTGCATGAGAATTTCCACTGCTGGCAAAGTCTTGCCTTCCAGGAACTCCAGGAAAGCGCCGCCGCCCGTCGAGATATAGCTGATTTTATCGGTAATGTCGTATTTGGCAATCGCCGCCAGGGTGTCGCCACCGCCGGCGATGGAGAAAGCTTTCGAATCGGCAATGGCCAGGGCCAGGGTCTTGGTGCCGTTGCCGAACTGGTCAAATTCGAACACGCCGACGGGGCCGTTCCACACGATGGTGCCGGCGGCGCCGATCTGCTGCGCCAGCAAGGCGGCCGTTTTCGGGCCGATATCGAGGATCATGTCGTCGTCCGCCACGTCGGCCACGTCCTTGACGGTGGCGGCGGCCGTGGGCGAGAATTCCTTGGCGCACACGACATCGACGGGAATCGGCACTTGCGCGCCGCGCTTGGCCATGATGTCGATGATGGCTTTCGCTTCCTCGACGAGTTCCGCTTCCACCAGCGACTTGCCGACGTTCAAGCCGACGGCCTTCATGAAGGTGTTGGCGATGCCGCCGCCGACGATCAGGTTATCGACCTTGTCGGACAGGGCTTTCAGGATGGTCAGTTTGCTCGATACTTTCGAACCAGCAACAATTGCCAGCAGCGGGCGGGCCGGCGCGTGCAAAGCTTTCCCCAGTGCATCGAGTTCGGCGGCCAGCAGCGGGCCGGCGCAGGCAACGGGCGCGAACTTGGCGATGCCGTGCGTGGATGCTTCGGCGCGGTGGGCCGTGCCGAACGCGTCATTGACGTAGATATCGCACAATTTGGCCATTTTTTGCGCCAGCTCATCGCTGTTTTTCTTTTCGCCCTTGTTGACGCGCACGTTTTCCAGCAGGACGACCTGGCCGGCAGCCAGGGATTCCAGGCCGGCGCCATCGACCCAGTTTTGTTTCAATGCAACTTCCTGACCCAGCAGCTCGGACAGGCGTGCCGCCACGGGCGCCAGGCTGTCGGCAGGCTTGAACTCGCCTTCCGTCGGGCGGCCCAGGTGCGACGTCACCATGACGGCAGCGCCAGCGTCCAGCGCGGCGCGGATGGCCGGCACCGAGGCGCGGATGCGCGTATCTTCGGTGATCTTGCCACTGTCATCTTGCGGGACGTTCAGGTCGGCGCGGATAAACACGCGCTTGCCTTGCAGTGCATTTTGGGCGATCAAATCTTGCAGACGGATGAAGTTGAGAACAGCTGACATGGCGATCCAGATGACGAGTGGAAGGAAGTGCGCTATTTTACCGCAATGCCCAGCGCAAATCCCCGATTTGTCCTGCTTTACTGAAAAACGTGCAACAGTCGCAAGCCCGTGAAAACCAGCATGCCAAACACGATGGTTTGCAGCATATTGCGGCGAATCACAAAAAAGAGCGTGGCGGCAATACCGGACAAGAGTTTCAAATTCGACAATTCGAAGTGCACCTGCTGCCCCTCCATCAGCATGTCGGGCGCGATGATGGCCGCCAGCGCGCAGGCCGGCGCATAGCGCAGCATCTCGCCCACGCGGCGCGGAATGGTGATGTGATGGCCGATCAGCCAGAAGGTGCTGCGCGTGGCGGCCGTCGCCACTACCAGCACGGCGATGGCGATCCACACGTCGGCCCTGCCCCAGTTTATGCCGTCAAACATGGCGTTTTGTCCATTTTTCTGTCAATTCTTCCACGGCCATGGCGCTGACCATGCCCACCAGCACGGCCACCAGCAAGCCCAGCTTATACGGCAGGCCGTAGGCCAGCACGGCCACCGTGCCCGCCACCAGCACGCCGCACAGGGCGGCGCGGCTGAGGATCAGCGGTACCGTCACGCACAGGATCGCCAGGGTGCCCGCAAAACCCAAGCCCCATTCGGCCGGCACGACGGCGCCCAGCACGATGCCGATGAAGGAACCGATCTGCCAGGCCAGCCAGTTAGGGTAGATCAAGCCTTTCAGGAAAGGCAGCTTGGCCGGGTCCGGCGTTTCGTGCGGATAGCGCTGCAGGAACAGGCCCACCGTGATGTCGCCGGCCACATAGCCGAGCCCAAAGCGCTGGCGCCACGGCAGATGGGAAAAATGCGGGGCCAGCAGCACGGAAAAGATGACAAAACGCAAATTGACGACGAGGGCCGTGGCGAAGATCACCCACACGGGCGCATGCGCGGCCAGCAGCGGCAAAGACGCGAGCTGGGCCGAGCCGGCAAAGACAAACAGGGTCATGGCCCCCGCCTGCGCCACCGTCAGGCCGCTTTTCACCATGGCCACGCCTACCACCATGCCCCAGGCGGCGATGCCCAGCAAGGTGGGCGCCCCCAGGTTCAGGCCGGCGCGCCAGGCGTCTTTCAGCAGGGCATCGTCACTGGCCACCGGGACGGCGTTCACGCGGGTGTTCATGCGAGCCCCCAGCAGGCTGGGTGTGGTAACTGCACAACAATGGTGCGTGGCGACAAGGGCGGCAACGGTGATACCGGCAAGGCAAATCCAGTCAGTGTGGCGCTGCAGCCGCCATATTTCCGCAAAAACCCGCGCCGCAGCCGTAGATGATCGAGCCGACATTTTAGCCATGATTTTTGCTGTCTGCCTGAATCCGTTAAAATCGTACTTTTGGCAGCAGCCGACTTCCATCCATACAGCCTCACGGAGCATAACAAGATGACAAAAACCACCCAGCCAGCGGTCGAACTCGACAGTAAAGACCTGCCAGCCCACTGCCCTAACCCGGCCATGCCGCTGTGGTCGTCGCATCCGCGTGTGTTCCTGGAGTTCAACAAGGACGGTATCGCCAAGTGCCCGTACTGCGGCACGGCCTACACCCTGAAGGAAGGCGCCAGCGCCGGCCACCATTAAAACTGCCCAGCGGCGCGCCACCAGCGCGCCGTTTTTATGTGCACCAGCCCGGAGTCGTCATGAAACGTCTGAAAGAACTCAATGGCAGCGCCGCGGAAGTCGAAGCGGCGTTCTACGATGCCTTGCACCGCGCCGACCTCGAAGCGCTGATGGCGCTGTGGGCCGACGATGAAGAGATCGTCTGCATCCATCCGGGCGGCGCGCGCCTGATCGGCCATGCCGCCATCCGCGCCTCGTGGGAAACCATTCTGGCGGGCGGCGGCCTGCACATCGTGCCGGCGCAACTGCATGAAACGCACAACCTGATGAGTTCGGTGCACACGGTGATCGAAGGCGTCACCCAGGAAGAAGGCGGTCCGGCGCATCTGCTGGCAACGAATGTGTACGTGAAAACGCCGCGCGGCTGGCGCATCGTGCTGCACCATGCCTCGATCGCGCCGGGCGGCGCGCCGGCCGACGCCACGGGGGCGCAGATCCTGCACTGATGTCTTTGTCTCTTTCCTATACTGCCCCGCTGTGGCTGCCTGGCGGCCACGCGCAGACGATTTATCCGGCCGTGTGCCTCGCCAAGCCGGCCGTGGCTTTCCGCCGCGAGCGCTGGCAAGCGCCCGATGGCGACTTCGTCGACGTCGACCTGGTCGACGGCCAGCCGGGCCAGCCCTTCGTGGTGCTGTTCCACGGCCTGGAAGGCTCGTCGAACAGCCATTACGCGCGCGCCCTGATGGCCGAGGTGGCCGCGCGCGGCTGGTCGGGCGCCGTGCCGCATTTCCGCGGCTGCTCGGGCGAAGCCAACCTGGCCCCGCGCTTTTACCATTCGGGCGATGCGCAGGAAGTGGACTGGGTCGTGCGCACGCTGCACCCGCGCGCCACAGGAAAATTTTACGCGGCCGGCGTGTCGCTGGGCGGCAACGCCCTGCTGTGCTGGCTGGGCCAGTCGCAGCACCAGGCGGACTTCATCGATGCGGCAGCGGCCGTGTCCGCCCCCCTTGATCTGGCGCAAGGGGGCAAGGCCCTGTCTTCGGGCGCCAACCGGCTCTACACGCGCATGTTTTTGAACACGCTCAAACCGAAATGCCTGGCCAAGCTGGAACAGTTTCCCGGCCTGTTTGCGCGCGACGCCATGCTGGCCGCGCGCGACTTGCACGCCTTTGACAATGTCGTCACGGCCCCCCTGCACGGCTACCGCGACGCCGACGATTACTGGCACCGCGCCAGCGCCAAGCACGTCTTGCCGGACATCACCGTGCCGACCCTGGTACTGAATGCGCAAAATGACCCTTTCCTGCCCGGACGCTTCTTGCCGCGCAGCGCCGCGCCGACGGTCACGCTCGAGTATCCGCGCCACGGCGGCCACGTCGGCTTTGCGGCAGGCAAGTTGCCGGGAAGCACACGCTGGCTGCCGCAGCGCCTGATGCATTTTTTTGAAGGCGGCAACACGGCGCCATCGGCGCCGCAAACCTGTCACGCTGGCGCTGCGCGCACTCACACGGAAAACGCTACACATGGATGAACTCGTCAAGCAGGCCCTGGCCAAATGGCCGAACGTACCCCATTGCTACGGCTGGCTGGGCCTGGATGCGCGCGGCCACTGGCGCATGCGCGACCAGCAGGCGCAACAGCAACAACTGCCGGGCGACAGGATCGCCCATGCCGCCCTGTTGAGCTTTATCAACCGCAATTACGCCCAGGACGAACGCGGCTGCTGGTTTTTCCAGAACGGCCCGCAGCGCGTGTATGTGAATCTGGAAGCGACGCCCTACATCGCCCGCAGCGACCCGCAGCACGGTTTTGTCTTGCAGACGGGTGCGCCGCTGGCGGCCATCGATGCGGCCTGGCTGTGCGACAACGGCACCTTGATCCTGCGCAGCGATCATATCGTGGCGCAGGTCGATGACCGCGACATGGCGCAGGTACTGGCGGCGCTGCGCCTGGACGGGCTGGCCTCGAGCGACGAAGCCCTGCTGGCCTGGCTGGAAGATGCTGAAGGCAACTTGGTGTTATTGCATGACGGCAAGGAGATCGCCGTGCAGCCGCTGGCCTATGCCAGCGTGCCGCAAATCTTCGGCTTCCGGCAGGCGCCGCAAGCCGATAAAGACTAGCCCTTCTGGTCCTTGATCTGTTCGCGGCGTTTTTCCTGCAACTCGCGCTCGCGCGCATCGATCACGGCTTGGTCATAAAAGGTCGCGTCCGTCGATTTGCGGGCGATCGTCAGCTGGTCCAGCGCGGCCATGGTGGCGCCCTGCAGCACGTAGGATTCGGCCAGCGCCATGTGCTGCAAGGTCATTTTTCCCTGCTCCGCATAGGCTTTCGCCAATAAATCATACAGTTCCGGCTCTTCCTTGTAGAGCTGCACCTGGTCGCGCAAATACAGGGTGGATTGCTCCAGCTTGCCGGCAGCCATCAGCGCTTCCGCATACTGGTGGGCAATGCCGCGCGACAGGGGAAACTGCTGGCGCGCAGCGTCCGCCGCCGTCAAAGCCTGTTGCGCCACTTCCTTCTTCTGCCCCGGCATCAACAGCACTTCCAGCCCCATCGCCGCCAGCAGCGAATTGGGGCCCTGCGTGCCGCCCGACGTCAACACATTCGGCCCGGCCGGCTGGTGCAGGGCCGCATTGGCCGCATCGAGTTCCTTTTGCGCTTCCGCAGGCTTGCCCTGCTTGACGGCGACGAAAGACAGGCCGTAATGGGCGGCCGTCACCTGGAAACGGCTTTGCTGTTCCAGCTGCGTCTTGAAGAGGGCCTTGGCATTCAGCAAGCCTTGCACGCTTTCATCCTGCAGCACGCGGGCGCGGGCCCGGGCCAGGTGAAAACTCAGGCTGTCGGCACGCTGCTTGTACGGCTGCTCGCGGATGCGCGCCTGGATGTCGGCGATGCGTTCCGTCGTCAGCGGGTGGGTCTGCAGATAGGCGGGCATCAGGTCGCTGTACGAACGGCTGGCCGCCTGCATGCGGCCGAAGAAGGCCACCATGCCGGTGGTATCGAAACCGGCTTCCCCCATGATCTGGAAACCGATGCGGTCCGCCTCGCGTTCGGCGTCGCGGCCGAAATTGAGCTGGCGCTGGATGGCCAGGCCCTGGCCGGCGGCAAACACGCCCATGGCCACGTCGCCGCCCGCGCGCGAAGCGAGCGCCGCCAGCAGCATGGCCGCCAGCGGCATCAGGGCATCCTGGCGCTGCTGGCCCAGCATGCGGGCGATATGGCGCTGCGCCACGTGGCCGATCTCGTGCGAGAGCACGGAAGCCAGCTCCGCCTCCGTTTGCGCCGCCAGCACCAGGGCCGAGTGCACGCCGATGAAGCCGCCCGGCAAGGCAAACGCGTTCAACTGGGGATCGCGCACGGCAAAGAAAAAATAGTCGTAATTCGTTTCGCCCCGCACGCTGGGGCGCGCCGCCACGAGGGCGTTGCCGAAGGTATTCAGGTATTCCAGCAGCGGCGCATCGTCGAGGTAGTCGCGGTCGCCGCGGATGCCGCGCATGATTTCCTCGCCGATCTTGCGCTCCATCGCCGGCGACAGGTCTTCGCGCGACGTATCGCCCAGGTTCGGCAGATTCGGCGCCGGCGGCACGGCCAGCGGCGTCCAGCTGCCGGCCGGCTTGGCCGCCACGCTGGCAACCGGTGCCGCAGGCGCGGACGTATACGTTTGCGCCAGCGCAAACGGCGCCGCCAGCCACAATGCGGCCAGCATGGATGCGCGCCGGGAGCCGCACCGCCATGCCGCGCCGACGTTTTCAAGGACGGTCGGAAGGGGAGTTTTTGAATTCACGGGTGCTATCATACCTTGTTCGCGGCGCCGTTTCCGCGCGACAGGCATGCGCCATTCAGGCGGCATGACGTCGTGGCCAGGCGTGCCGCGCCCCCACTCCTCACCTATTTTGACGCCATGACAACAGCAGACAAACAAGCCCCCGCCGGGGAACTGACCCATTTCGACGCCACGGGCCAGGCCCATATGGTCGACGTGGGCAGCAAGGAAGACACGCGCCGCAGCGCCGTGGCCGCCGGCACCATCCGCATGCAGCCCGCCACCCTGGCATTGATCATTTCCGGCAATGCGAAAAAGGGCGACGTACTGGGCATCGCCCGCATCGCCGCCATCATGGGCGCCAAGCGCACCAGCGACCTGATTCCCCTGTGCCACCCGCTGGCCCTCACGCGCGTCACCGTCGATTTTGATGTGGACGAGGCGGCCAACAGCGTGCACTGCCGCGCCCAGGTCGACACGACGGGCAAGACGGGCGTGGAAATGGAAGCGCTCACTTCCGTGCAGATCGGTTTGTTGACGATCTACGACATGTGCAAGGCCGTCGACCGGGGCATGGTCATGACGAACGTGCGCGTGCTGGAAAAACATGGCGGCAAGTCGGGCGACTGGCACGCCGAGGCGTAAGACGCCACCGCTTCAGGCGGGCACTGGCCGCGTCACCTTGACGCGGCGCAAATCGCACAGCAGCCACACGCCGCATGCCAGGCACAGCACGATGATGGCGATCGACAGGGGCAAGTGGAATTGTGCCAGTCCCGCCAGCGCGAAGCCGGCGTGGATCAGGAAGGTGCCTGCGCCCAGCGCGGCGCACACTGCCGCATAGCGGGGCGCTTGTCTGGTGTTCAGCAGCACGTGCCGGTAACCGGCCAGTACGATGGCAATGGCAACCAAGTTAAATATCAGAAAACCCTGCACACCGCCCGGCACATGAAACATCTCCCACTCTTTCCAGTAGGCAGCGTCTATTTGATGCAGGATAAGCAACAACATCGTCCAGAAGTAGCTTCGCGGCATAAGATTTACATTCGTCAATATTGATGCAATTGTAAAGCCTGAATCGTGCACCGGCACGCGCGCATGGCATTTTTCGATGTCAATATGAATTTCATTGATATAAATGCTTTTTCATCAAGAAATCATGCATACTGCGAGTCGACCATATCCAGATGAGCATCGCATGACTAGCAACAAGCCCACCGCGGAAAGCAAGCTCCAGGACTTCGAATTCGAGGCCATGAATCTGCAGGTGGGTGGACGCATCCAGTTCATCACGCACCGCACCATCAAGCCCATCCAGCATTTCTCGACCCTGATCGGCTATGTGAAAGACGAGTATCTGATCGTCAAGATTCCCATGGAAAACGGCGCGTCCATCGTGCTCAACGAAGGCGACAAGCTGACCATCCGCGTGTTTTCCGGCGTCACCGTGTGTTCGTTTTCCTGCAGCGTGCTGCGCATCTTTGGCCGTCCGCTCAACTACGTGCACCTGAGCTTTCCCGACGCCATCCAGGGCACCAGCCTGCGCACGGCCATGCGCGTGAAAGTGGACATTCCGGCGCAGCTCAGCTACCGCGACGTGGCGGCCGTGCCCGTATTCATCGTCAACCTCAGCGTTTCAGGCGCGCTGATCGAGGCGCCCAGCATGCTCACGCCGGACGATGACGGCGTGGCCCTCAGCTTTACCCTGCTGGTGCAGCCGAACAAGCATCAGATGCGCGTCAACACGCGCGCGCGCATCCAGAACGTCAGCGTGGGCAAGCCGTCGAATGGCCACGCCGCCGAGGTGGAGGAAATCTATACATATGGCGTGCAATTCATCGACCTGGAACCGACCCACTACACCTTGCTGCAAAACCTCACCTATGAAGCGCTGATCGCGGACCGGCAAAAAATCGTCTGACACCCTGCCGGCAAGCCTTGCTTACAGGGTCGGCGTCACGTCGGGAATGTTGTTTTTGGTAATCGCTTCCTTGGCTGCCGCATTCGTCACGGTGGTGCTGTTAAACCAGCTCAGGCTGCTAGTGCCCGGCTTCATGGTCATCGTCACGCTTTGTCCACCGATACCCGTGCCCAGGTCGGCAGCGAGGGTCAGCACGATATTGCCCTTGTCCACAATGGCGCTGGCCACTTCGCGCGTGGCACTGAACAAGGGAATGGAACTTGGTGCGCTCTGGGTGGGCGTGCTGCAGGCGGTAGCGGTGCCACCGTTTTCCTGCACGCACAGGGCCACGGCCGTTTTCAGCGGGGCGGCGGCCGCCAGCACATTGCTGACCTTGGCACGCATCGTGTAGTCGCCATACTGGGGAATGGCCACGGCCGCCAGGATGCCGGCGATGGCCACCACGATCATCAGTTCTATCAGGGTAAATCCGCTTTGCGCGCGCATCGTATCCTCCCATTGTGCATTGCTCACGCCGTGCATGGTGCAAGCGCCATGCCAGCGGCGCGCCCGGGCAGCGGCGGTGCACGTGGAAAGAAAAGCGACACTTTTTGGCAGGTTCGGACCAGCGCCGTCGTCCCGGGCCGGGATGCGACCTGTCTTGCGGACAAAAAAAAGGAGCCGAAGCTCCTTTTTTGTCCTGCATCAATACCGGGCTGAAATTACAGCATGGCTTTCAGCAGACGCGCCATTTCCGACGGGTTCTTGGTGACGGTGATGCCGCAAGCTTCCATGATTTCCAGCTTGGCTTGTGCCGTATCGGCACCGCCCGAGATCAGCGCGCCGGCGTGGCCCATGCGCTTGCCTGGAGGAGCGGTCACGCCGGCGATGAAGCCGACGACCGGTTTTTTCATGTTGTCTTTGATCCAATAAGCCGCGTTGGCTTCGTCCGGACCGCCGATTTCGCCGATCATGATGACCGCGTCGGTATCCGGATCGTCATTGAACATCTTCATGATGTCGATGTGCTTCAGACCGTTGATCGGGTCGCCGCCGATGCCGACTGCCGACGATTGGCCCAGGCCCAGTGCGGTCAGCTGACCCACTGCTTCATAGGTCAGGGTGCCCGAACGCGAAACCACGCCGATACGGCCCTTCTTGTGGATGTGACCTGGCATGATGCCGATCTTGATTTCGTCTGGCGTGATCAAGCCTGGGCAGTTAGGGCCCAGCAGCAAGGTTTTGCTGTTGGCTTTAGCCATGCGGTCTTTCAGGGCCATCATGTCACGCACAGGAATGCCTTCGGTGATGCAAATGGCCAGATCCATTTCAGCTTCGACAGCTTCCCAGATCGCCGCTGCCGCGCCTGCTGGCGGTACGTAGATGACGGAAACGTTAGCGCCGGTTTCTTTTTTCGCTTCGGTAACGTTAGCGAAAATAGGAATGCCTTCGAAATCTTCGCCGGCTTTCTTCGGGTTCACGCCTGCCACGAAGGCAGCTTTGCCGTTCGCGTAGTCGCGGCAACCGCGGGTGTGGAACTGGCCGGTCTTGCCGGTGATCCCTTGGGTAACAACTTTGGTATCTTTATTGATCAGAATGGACATGTTGATTCCTTAATTAAGCTTGACCGGCAGCGGCGGCAACGACGCTCTTGGCTGCATCTTCCATGGTGTCGGCTGCGATGATAGGCAGACCGGAATCGGCCAGCATCTTTTTGCCCAGATCTTCGTTGGTGCCCTTCATGCGCACCACCAGCGGTACGTTCAGCGAAACGGCTTTCACCGCGGCGATAACGCCTTCGGCGATCACGTCGCAACGCATGATGCCGCCGAAAATGTTCACCAGGATGGCTTTCAGGCCTGGGTTTTTCAGCATGATCTTGAACGCTTCGGTCACTTTTTCTGCCGTGGCGCCGCCGCCGACGTCCAGGAAGTTGGCTGGCTCGCCGCCGAACAGTTTGATCGTGTCCATGGTGGCCATGGCCAGGCCGGCGCCGTTCACCAGGCAACCGATGTTGCCGTCGAGCGAAATGTAGGCCAGGTCGAATTTCGACGCTTCGATTTCAGCTGGATCTTCTTCGTCCAGGTCGCGCAGGGCGATGATTTCCGGGTGACGGAACAGGGCGTTCGGGTCAAAGTTGAACTTGGCGTCCAGGGCGATGACTTTGCCGCTGCCGGTGACGATCAGCGGATTGATTTCGGCCAGCGAGCAATCGGTTTCCCAGTATGCTTTGTACAGGCCTTGCAGGTTGACGCGGGCGTCGACGATGGAACCGGCAGGCACGCCGATTTTGGTCGCGATGTCGTCTGCCTGGGCATCGGTCAGGCCAACGCTCGGCTCGATGGTGACGTGGTGGATCTTCTCTGGGTGGCTCTCGGCCACTTCTTCGATGTCCATGCCGCCTTCGGACGACGCCATCAGGACGATTTTCTGGGTGACGCGGTCGGTGACCAGCGAAACGTACAGTTCCTGTTTGATGTCGGCGCCTTCTTCCACCAGCAGGCGGTTGACTTTCTGGCCTTCGGCGCTGGTCTGATGCGTGATCAGCTGCATGCCCATGATCTGGTCAGCGTATTCCTTGACCTGTTCCATCGATTTTGCCACTTTCACGCCGCCGCCCTTGCCGCGGCCACCTGCGTGGATCTGCGCCTTGACAACCCACACCGGGCCGCCCAGGGTTTCCGCAGCCTTGACGGCTTCTTCGACGGACATGCACGGAATACCGCGTGGTACCGTCACTCCGAATTGCCGGAGGATTTCTTTGGCTTGATACTCATGGATTTTCATGCTGGCTTCCCTTCTGATACTGATGTGTAAAAATACGGTTAGTGGTGCAAAAAAACAGGAAAAACAGAGCGCCGGGGTCACGCCTTGGCTACCCAGCGCGGGTAATACTGTGCAACCGCCCCGCCATCGGTGCGCAGGGCGTGGCATTTGTCGAGTTGAAACGGCTTTTCATGCGACAAGTCAGCATTCGCACCGTCACGGGTCGACCAGACATCGCCGGCAAATGCCTGAACCGTCGCAGTCGGCAAGACTTGCGCCAGTTCGGTCAAATGGGTACAGCCGGCGATTCCCGCCAGGCGCTGTTTCAAGTCGCGGCGGAAATTCTTCAATAAATTCAGACCGATCAGCGCTCTGTAAGCGGGGCCGATGGTATCGCAAAAACCGGGATAGGGCACGGCATCGGAGGCGGCTTCGGCCTCGACGATGGTCAGTTCGCGATCGACGGTAATGCGTAAGTGGAGGTCATGCAGGGGGGAGCCGGCGGGACGGGGGCCGGAGGCCAGGGTCGCGTCATAGCTTTTGATATCGGTGATACGGGCGTCAATATCCCACAGGCCGTCGTCGCGCACATACGCTTGGACGTCGATAACGCGGGAGTGCCGGAGGGCGCGCCGGGATACGGGAGTTGACAGGGGCATAAGACCGATGCCGCTTGCGCGGCCATAATTAGTAAGCAGCCATGTGCCTAAAGCACTCTGTTCGCAGCTTCTACGAACAGCAACCGCACCTGCGGCGCCGCAAAAACCCTAAAAGTGTAGCACATAGGGCGCTAGTTGCGCCGCAACATAATTTTTTATTGGTCTGGCCGCCCGCCGCAAATTATCAATGAAAATCACAAAATGAATGACAAACATTCACAATGCGAATAACCCGAAAAAAGATATGCGAGCACCGGCAACCTGGCCGGCGCCGCGCCTCAGTCAGTCACGCCCAGTACGCGTAAAATGGGCAAGCTACGCGCAGAAAAATACTGCGCGTGCGCCAGCAGCTCGGCCAGGTTTTCCTCTTCCGTCAACAAGGGTTGCTCGTCCCGCGTCAGCAGCTGGTTCAGGCGCAGCAACACCGGCCATGTCGCGCGCACCAAGTCTTGCGGCGTTGAACAACCTTGCAGGTTCGCCCACAGGAATAGCTGTTGTAAATGCGACACAGCCACGCCGCTGCCCGTCAGGGGACTGGCGAGGATGGTCAAATCAGTTCTTGCCAGTGCCTGTTCCAGCAGGTGCGCATTCAGGCGCGCCGTCTGCGGTCGCGCCACGGTGATATCGGCCTCGTCCTGGACGGCCAGCACGCTGCCCTTGCTGATCAAGATCAACATGATCTGCAACAAGGCGGCCAGGCTGGCTTCTGTGCCAGCCAATTGCTGCTCCAGCTCACATATCGTGTACACGCGATGGTCAGCCATGGCATCGAGCACGGGTGCATACACGCGCTCGTCCATATCGGCGTCGCCCAGCACGCCATGCACGCTCAACACCACCTCGTCGCGGGGCACGGCCAGCACCACGCGCACGGCCCGCAAGGCACTGGCCTGGGCGAACGGTGTCAGCCTGTGCGCGCCCTTGACCCAATAATCTTTGCGGAACTGCTCATTGACGAGGAAGGCGCGCGTCGTCTCGCGGAAGATGGGATCGGGTATCTCGGCCAGGAATTGCTGGTGCTCGGCCGTCAAATTCAGCATGTCGACCAGAGCGGTATACGTGGCGGACGCGGCAAACTCAAGCTTGGCCTCACCCAGCATGGCCGCGACGCTGGAAAAAGCCATCGGCTGCCAGTCGGCATTGAAATACTCATGGGCAAGATAATGCCCATCCATCGCCTTGAGCTTTTCGATGCGGTCCGCAAGATGCGGGTTGGCCTCCAGGTAGCGCGGTTGCGTGGCGATCATCCTGTCGACGAAACCGATGGCGCCCTCGACTCTGGCCAGCACGCCCTGGCCAGGGGCACTCATGACGCGGCTATGTTCGGCCATCAGGTCGCGCATCGGCATCATGGCGGCCCAACCTGGCTGGGTGTTGTAGCTGATGAAGACGACACCGCCGACTTTCAGCTTGCGCCGCAAGAAGTCGACGATCAGCGCGCGATTTTCCTCCGAGACCCAACTCCATATCCCGTGCAGGCAGATAAAGTCGAAATCAGGCAAGTCGTCGCGGCGGCAAAACTGCGCGAACGATTCGTCCGTGAACTGCGCGCCGGCGCCGGCCGCGCTGGCCAGCTCCTGCGCAAATGCAGCCTGGGATGGATTGAAATCATTGCCATGCCAGCGCGTGGCGGACGCCGCCGCATGAATGTTGGCGCTGATACCCTGGCCAAAGCCCAGCTCGCAAGCCGTGCCACTGGAAGGCAAGGCAAGGCCGGCGGCCAGCAGGGGGAGCCGCAGACGCAAAGGATTCAATTCTTCGTAATAGCCATAGGTATAGGCGATTTCAGCCATATAGCCGGCATTCCAATTGCTCATCTTGCATCCTGTCACGATCAGTGGTGCTGCGCGCATCGCACAGCGTTCGAACGCCAGCATACCCGATCGCGCGGCGTCACCATCCTGGAAACAGACGGCGTTTGAAAGCGCAGTTCTGGAGGCAAGGGGGGGGCGGTCTTATTCCTCGTCGGGATCCCGCCCCTTCAAGGCCACCTGCACGGCGCGCTGCGAAAAGCCGCGCTGCATCAAAAACCGCATCTGCTTGTTGCGCTGCTCGGCATCCTGCGCCACTGCACCAAATTTGCGGCGCCACACCTCGCAGGCACGCGCCACTTCCCCTTCGGCCAGGCCCGCCTTGAGTTCCTGCAGCGCCTCGCCCCCGATGCCGTGGCTTTGCAATTCCGCCATGATGCGGCTATTGCCGAAACGGGCCGAGCGGCGGTGGATCAGCGACTCGGAAAAACGCTCCTGCGACAGCCAGTTGGCTTGCTCCAGGCTGTCGAGCAAGGCTTCCACATCGTCGCCCTCCTGCGCATGGCGCTGCAGCTTGCGCCGCAATTCCATGCGGCTGTGTTCACGCATCGACAGAAAGCGTAGCGCCCTGC
Organism: Janthinobacterium sp. LM6; assembly: GCF_002002885.1. Lineage (GTDB taxonomy): Bacteria > Pseudomonadota > Gammaproteobacteria > Burkholderiales > Burkholderiaceae_D > Janthinobacterium > Janthinobacterium kumbetense. The sequence continues at coordinate 5,984,511 of NZ_CP019510.1, forward strand.
CCTTCAGGCTTAGTTGTACCGCTGCCATACCCGTATCCCATCTTTACCACACCGGACTGAAAACACAATTGCCGCCAGGCGCACAGGCGCAGGGCGGCAATCATTGTAGAACTTTTTTATGCGGCAAGCTGCCGCCGGCGGGCCAGGCTGGCCCCGCCACTGTCGCTTACTCGGCGGCCTTGGCTTCCGCAGCCTTGGCAGCCTTGTCGGCAGCTTTATCCGCTTTTTCCGGCTTTTCAGCGGCCAGCGGCGGCAGTTCGCGCACGCCCAGCGAAGCGCGGACCTTGTTTTCGATCTCGCGGGCCAGCGCCGGACGCTCTTGCAGGAAGGCACGGGCATTGTCCTTGCCCTGGCCGATGCGTTCGCCGTTGTAGCTGTACCACGAACCGGATTTTTCCACGATCTTGGCATCCGAACCCAGGTCCAGGATTTCGCCTTCGCGCGAGGTGCCGGCGCCGTACAGGATGTCGAAGTGCGCTTCCTTGAACGGCGGCGCGATCTTGTTCTTGACGACCTTGACCTTGGTTTCGTTGCCGATCACTTCATCGCCGGACTTGATCGAGCCCGTGCGGCGGATGTCCAGGCGCACGGAGGCGTAGAATTTCAGCGCATTGCCGCCGGTGGTCGTTTCAGGGCTGCCGAACATCACGCCGATCTTCATGCGGATCTGGTTGATGAAGATGACCAGGGTATTCGTGCGGTTGATGGAACCGGTCAGCTTGCGCAGGGCTTGCGACATCAGACGCGCTTGCAGGCCGGGCAGGGAATCACCCATGTCGCCTTCGATCTCGGCGCGTGGCGTCAGCGCGGCCACGGAGTCGATGACGACCAGGTCGACGCTGCCCGAACGCACGAGGGCGTCGCAGATTTCCAGTGCCTGTTCGCCCGTGTCCGGTTGCGAGATCAGCAATTCATGCAGGTTCACGCCCAGCTTTTGCGCGTAACCGACGTCGAGCGCGTGCTCGGCATCGATAAAGGCGCAAGTGCCGCCCAGTTTTTGCATTTCAGCAATGGTTTGCAGGGTCAGCGTGGTTTTACCCGACGATTCCGGACCGTAGATCTCTACCACGCGGCCGCGCGGCAAGCCGCCCACGCCCAGCGCGATATCGAGGCCGAGCGAACCGGTCGACACGACTTGCACTTCTTCGATCGGTGCGCTGGCATCCATGCGCATGACCGAACCTTTGCCAAACTGCTTCTCGATCTGCGCCAGTGCGGCGGCGAGCGCCTTGGCTTTTTCCGATGCGGGTACTACAGCTTTTTTATCGTCCATATGTTCTTTCAGCCGTTCTACAGTCGACGATTCACGTGAATCGGTCGGCCTGCGATAGCGCCAGTGGGTTAAATTCTTTACACAGACAGTACTGTATAAAAAAACAGTGATCAATGCAAGCGGAACGTGGATTTGTTTTGAAACAGATCAATACAACCCTGTTTTTCACAAAAATTCGCCACCTTGCGGAAAATGAAACACAATACAAGCTTCTACCGTCGCAAGCATAGGAAGTGCACCATGCGTATTTTACTTGCCGAAGATGACAGCGTGCTGGCCGATGGCCTGACCCGTTCGCTGCGCCAGTCCGGTTATGCGATCGACTACGTCAAGACCGGGCAAGAGGCCGATACGGCCCTGTCCACCCAGGAATTCGACTTGCTGATCCTCGACCTGGGCTTGCCCAAGATGTCCGGGCTGGAAGTGCTGCGCCGCCTGCGCGCGCGCGCCTCGCTGCTGCCCGTGCTGATCCTGACGGCCGCCGATTCCATCGAGCAACGCGTGAATGGCCTCGACCTCGGTGCCGATGATTATATGGCCAAGCCGTTCGCCTTGTCGGAACTGGAGGCAAGAGTGCGCGCCCTGACGCGCCGCGGCGCCGGCGGCGGCGCCACCATCATCAAGCACGGCCCCCTCAGCTACGACCAGGTGGGGCGCAGCGCCTACATCAACGACCAGATGCTCGACCTGTCGGCGCGCGAACTGGGCTTGCTGGAAATCCTGCTGGGCCGCACGGGCCGCCTTGTTTCAAAAGAGCAACTGGTCGACCACTTGTGCGAATGGGGCGAAGAAGTGTCGAACAACGCCATCGAAGTGTATGTCCACCGCCTGCGCAAGAAGATCGAAGTGGGCGGCGTGCGCATCGCCACCGTGCGCGGCCTCGGCTATTGCCTGGAAAAATACTCGGAAGCGGCGCGCCTGAACGCCGAAGCGGGCGAATCGGCAAGCCCGGCCAACGGACCCGCCAGCAAGTGAAGGCGCGCGAGGCGCCAGCGGACGAGGCGGACGACGACGACTGGTTCGAGCCGCCCACCACGGAGCAGGATGACACCATCGAGCATTCGCTGTTCGGCGAAATCCTCGACTGGATGCTGGCGCCCTTGCTGCTGCTGTGGCCGATGAGCATCGCCATCACCTATCTGGTGGCCAAGGGCATCGCCAATCAACCGTTCGACCATGCGCTGGAAGACAGCGTGACGGTGCTGACGCAGCAGGTCAAACAGGCCGATGGCGCGATGCTGCGCCACGTGCCGGACAAAAACGGCAAGGGCCGCGACTTCCTGCGCGGCGACGATGTCGACACACTGTATTACCTGGTGGTGGGCCCGCGCGGCGAATACCTGAACGGCGACCGCGATTTGCCGCCGCCGCAAGACCCCGACAAATACCGCAGCGGCATGGTGCTGTTTCGCAACGATACTATCCATGGCACGCCCGTGCGCGTGGCGTTCAGCTATCTCGACATTCCTTCCGGCAACGACGATGAACCCAGCCGCGCGCTGGTGCAAGTGGCGGAAACCCTGGAAAAGCGCGCCCAGCTGGCCAATGAAATCATCAAGGGCGTGATTTTGCCGCAGTTCATCATCCTGCCCGTGATCCTGGCCCTGGTCTGGTTTGCCCTGGCACGCGGCTTGTCGCCGCTGGCGCAATTGCAGGAACGCATACGCGCCCGCCCGCCCGACGATTTATCGCCCATCGAATCGGGCCAGGTGCCCGAGGAAATCACGCCGCTGGTCGGTTCGCTCAACGAGATGCTGGCGCGGCTGTCGCTGTCGATCGACATGCAGAAACGCTTCATCGCCGATGCCGCGCACCAGATGAAGACGCCGCTGGCCGGCATGCGCATGCAATCGGAGCTGGCCCTGCGCCAGACCGACCACGACGAGATCCACCGCTCGCTGCTGCAACTGGCGAAAAGTTCGGAAGCGGCCACGCGCCTGGTCAACCAGCTGCTGGCCCTGGCGCGCGCGGAAAACCAGCCGCAGGCGGGCACGGCATTCGAACCGATCGAGCTGAGCGAACTGGCGCGCGGCGTGGTGCAGGACTGGGTGCAAGCCTCGTTTGCCCAGCATATCGACCTGGGCTTCGAGCAGCCCGCGTATTCGATCCTGATTTCCGGCAATGCCATGATGCTGCGCGAGCTGCTGAGCAACCTCATCGACAATGCCTTGCGCTACACGCCGGCCGGCGGCAGCGTCACGGTGCGCGTGCGCAGCACCCTGGAACTGGCCATCCTGGAAGTGGAAGATACGGGCCCCGGCATTGCGCCGGCCGAGCGGGCGCACGTGTTCGAACGCTTTTACCGCATTCTCGGCAGCAATGTCGACGGTAGCGGCCTGGGCCTGGCCATCGTGCGCGAAATTGCCCAGCAGCATGGCGCCGAAGTCGATATTTTTAACAATCCGCGCGCGCAGTCGCCGAAGCTGCCGGGCACCCTGCTGCGCCTGAGCATCGCCCTGCTGTTGCCGGACGCGCCAGAAGAGGATGACATCACGTATGGATAAGCCGAGCCCACCCGCTCCTCCCGCGCGGCCGGCGCGCACGGCCAGCCCCGAGCTGCAGGCGCGCCTCGATGTGCACTGGCGCAAGACGCGGCGCCTGACGGCCATCCTGCTGCTGGTCTGGCTGCTGACGGGCTTCCTGACCGTGTTTTATGCGCGCGAACTGTTACATTTGAATCTATTCGGCTGGCCGCTGCCCTTCTATATGGCGGCCCAGGGCGCCTCGCTCGTGTACCTGGCCATCATCGCCTTGTATGCCTGGCGCATGCGGCGCCTCGACCGGGCTTTTCATGCCGAGGAGCAAGCATGAGCAGCCAGCGCAGCTTCTTTGCGCGCCTGTGCCGCTACTACCTGCTGTTTACCGCCGGTTTCGCCGCCTTCCTGCTGGCCCTGTCGGTACTGGAACAGGAAGGCATGCCGCGCGCATGGATCGGCTACCTGTTCATGCTCGTCACCATCACCCTGTACGCCACCATCGGCGTCATCAGCCGCACCTCGAACGTCACCGAATACTATGTGGCGGGGCGCAGGGTGCCGGCCATGTTCAACGGCATGGCCACGGCCGCCGACTGGATTTCGGCCGCCAGCTTCATCAGCCTGGCCGGCGGCCTGTACCTGAACGGCTTCGACGGCCTGGCCTTCATCATGGGCTGGACGGGCGGCTATTGCCTGGTGGCGCTGCTGATCGCGCCCTACCTGCGCAAGTTCAGCCAGTACACGATTCCCGATTTCCTCGCCGCCCGCTACGGCAGCGGCATCGACAAACGGGGCGCCAGCGTGCGCGTGGTGGCCGTGGCCGCCACCATCATCGTCTCGTTTACGTATGTGGTGGCGCAGATCTATGCCGTCGGCCTGATCGCCTCGCGCTTCACGGGCGTGGATTTTTCCGTCGGCATCTTCCTGGGCCTGGCCAGCATCCTCGTCTGCTCCTTTCTGGGCGGCATGCGCGCCATCACCTGGACGCAGGTGGCGCAGTACATCATCATCCTCGTCGCCTTTCTGATTCCCGCCATGTGGCTGTCGGTCAAGCATGCGGACAATCCCGTGCCGCAGATCGCCTACGGCAAGGTGCTGCCGCAACTGAGCGCGCGCGAACACGTGCTGGAAACGGACCCGAAAGAAAACGAAGTGCGCGCCATCTTCCGCCAGCGCGCGCACAGCTACCAGGCGCGCATCGACGGCTTGCCCGCCTCTTGGGAACAAGGCCATCTGACGGCGCAGCGCCAGCTCGATAGTTTGCGCCAGCGCAATGCTTCGCTGTTCGACATCCGCAACGCGGAGCGCACCCTGATCGCCTATCCGAAAAGTCCGGACGAGGCACGCGTGCTGTGGCAGGCGGCGCAGGCGCAAAACCAGAAACGCGCCGAGCCGATCATTCCGCACGCGCAGCCGTTTCCCGCCGCCGACCGCGAGCAGTCTGACATCAAGCGCAACAATTTCCTGGCCCTCGTGTTCTGCATGATGCTGGGCACGGCCGCCCTGCCGCATATCCTGATGCGATCGTACACCACGCCGTCCGTGCACGAAACGCGCGTCTCCGTCTTCTGGACCCTGTTCTTCATCTTGTTGATCTACCTCACGATTCCCGCGCTGGCCGTGCTGGTCAAGTACGATATTTACTCGGCCTTGGTCGGCACGCAATACGCGAACCTGCCCACCTGGGTGTCGTACTGGGCCAACGTGGACAAGCTCAGTCCCCTGATCAGCATCGTCGACGTCAACCGTGACGGCATCGTGCAACTGGCGGAAATTTCCATCGACGCCGACGTGCTGGTGCTGGCCACGCCCGAGATCGCCGGCCTGCCCTACGTGATTTCCGGCCTGGTGGCGGCCGGCGGCCTGGCTGCAGCCCTGTCGACGGCCGATGGCTTGCTGCTGGCCATCTCCAACGCCCTGTCGCACGACATTTATTACAAGGTGGTCGATCCCACGGCCTCGACGCAAAAGCGCGTGACGATTTCAAAATTGCTGCTGCTGGCCGTGGCCTTCATCGCCGCCTACGCGGCCTCGCAAAAGCCGGCGGATATTTTGTCGCTGGTGGGCGTGGCGTTCTCCCTGGCCGCCTCGACCCTGTTTCCGCCGCTGGTGCTGGGCGTGTTCTGGAACCGCGCCAACCACCAGGGCGCACTGGCCGGCATGCTGGCGGGCTTCGGCGTGTGCCTGTATTACATGCTGCACACGAGCACCATGCTGGGCGGTAATGCCAGCGGTCAATGGTTTCATATCGCACCCATTTCCGCCGGCATCTTCGGCGTGCCGGCCGGCCTGGCCGCCGCCGTGCTGGTCAGCTGGCTGACGCCGGCGCCTGGGCGCCGCAGCACGGGACTGGTCGAGCACATCCGGGCGCCGGAATAACAGCGCATCCCGGCCATGGGATGAGATGGAGAAATTCCGCGACAGAACTATCGGAAAAGACAGCGGCCCGGCAAAAAAGGAGTAGGCTGGAGGGCCGTTCCATTTACGAGGAAATCCCATGCCGTCTGGAAAAATTCTTGTCGCCCAAGGGGGTGGTCCCACCGCCGTCATCAACCAGTCGCTGGTGGGCGTGGTGCTCGAATCGCGGCGCTTTCAACATGTCACACGCGTGTATGGCGCGCTGCACGGCGTGCGCGGCATCGTCAATGAAGAATTCGTCGATCTGACGCAGGAAACCAGCCATAACCTGGAACTGGTGGCCGCCACGCCGTCCTCGGCCCTCGGTTCCACGCGCGACAAGCCCGATATTGCCTACTGCCAGCAAATCTTCGAAGTGCTGCGCGCGCATGAAATCGAACATTTCTTTTACATCGGCGGCAATGACTCGTCCGATACGGTGCGCATCGTCAGCGAGGAAGCGCACAAGGCCGGCTATCCGCTGCGCTGCATCCATATCCCGAAAACCATCGACAACGACCTTGTCGGCAGCGACCACACGCCCGGCTTTCCCTCGGCCGCGCGCTTCGTCGCGCAGGCGTTCGCCGGCGCCAACCTCGACAACGCGGCCTTGCCCGGCGTGTACGTGGGCGTGGTCATGGGCCGCCATGCGGGCTTTTTGACGGCCGCCTCGGCGCTGGGCAAGAAGTTCCCCGACGACGGCCCGCACCTGATCTACCTGCCCGAGCGCGTCTTTGCGCTGGATCAATTCCTCGCCGACGTGAAGGCCACGTATGAAAAACATGGCCGCTGCGTCATCGCCGTCTCGGAAGGCATCCACGACGCGTCGGGCGAGCCGATCGCCAGCCTGCTGGCCACACAGGCGGGCAATGCGGTCGAGCGCGATGCGCATGGCAACGTGCAATTGTCCGGCACGGGCGCGCTGGCCGACCTGCTGTGCGACGAAATCAAGGCGAAACTGGGCATCAAGCGCGTGCGCGGCGATACCTTCGGCTATCTGCAGCGCTCCTTCATCGGCTGCGTCTCTGATGTAGATCAACGCGAAGCCCGCGAAGTGGGCGAAAAGGCCGTGCAATTCGCCATGTGGGGCGACCGCGACGGTTCCGTCGCCATCAAGCGCACGGGTTTTTATTCCGTCGATTACGAGTTGCTGCCACTTTCCGATGTGGCGGGCAAGACACGCACCATGGAAGACGAATTCATCAGCGCCAGCGGCACGGACGTGACGGACGCTTTCCGGCTGTATCTGCGCCCGCTGCTGGGCTCGGGCATGCCGGACGCCTTCCGCCTGCGCGCAGCCAAGGTGGCAAAGGTGCTCAAGCCCTAGCTGTTTTCTGCCAGCAGCAGCGGCCGCAGCTTGACGGCCGCCTCCTTCAGTTGCGGCACGTGCTGCAGCAATTGCTCCACGGACTTTCTCGCCACGGGCGCGTGGCAGGCGACGGCCGCCACGATGCGCCCGTCGGCTGCGCAGATGGGCACGGCCACGGCGACCATGCCGTGCACGAATTCCTCGTCATCGATGCCGATGCCCAGGCGGGCGATGCGCACGATCTCGCGCTCCAGCAGCGCGGGATCCGTGATGCTTTTCGGCGTGCGCGCCTGCAGGGTCAGCATGGCCAGCAATTCGCGCCGCTCCAGCAGGGTCATGTGCGCCAGGAATAATTTTCCACTCGCCGTGCAATGCATGGGCGCGCGCGTGCCCAGCACCAGGTGCAGGCGCAGCGGTTCCTGGGTTTCAACGCGGTCCACATACACGATCGCATTGCCCTCCGGAATGGCCAGATTGCACGTCTCGCCCGTGGCCGCCACCAGGCTGCCCAGGATGCTGCGGCTCACGCGGATCAGGGCATTGTTGCGCAGGGTCGCCAAAGCCAGGTTGGTGGAAGCGGCACCCGGCACATAGCCGCGTCCGACGGGCGTGCGCAGCACATAGCCATGTTGCTCCAGGGTATCGAGCAAGCGCATCATGCTGGCCTTGGGCACCTGCATGCGCGCGGCCAGTTGCGACAGGGTCAAGGGCTGGCTGGCACTGGCCAGGTGCTCGATCAAACGCAGCACGCGCAAGCCCCGCGCCTCGTCGCCATGGCTGGCCGCCGCGCTCGCAGCCACCGCACCGCCCGCCGAGCCGTCTTCTTCGGCCTCGGCCTGCCGTTTTTGAAACGCATCATGCATGTTCTGTTTCACCTCTCGCGTATGCGGTGGTTTCCGCTTGTCCCGGTGCTGCACGTCTTTTATAAATGGAACCAGATGTTCCAAAAATAATCAATAAAGACCAGTGTATCGCAAAAAACGCCCGCCGAGGCGGCGCGATGCCGCAACGCAGGAGACAAGAGCAATGTTGCAAACACACTACGATTACATCGTCGTCGGCGCCGGTTCGGCCGGCTGCGTGCTGGCCAACCGCCTGTCGCACGACAGCAACAATCAGGTATTGCTGCTGGAAGCGGGCGGCAAGGACAACAATCCGTGGATACACGTGCCGGTCGGCTATTTCAAGACCATGCACGACCCGAATCTGGACTGGTGCTACCGCACGGAAGCGGACGCCGGCATCGCCGGGCGCCAGCTGCAATGGCCGCGCGGCAAGGTCTTGGGCGGCTCCAGCTCGCTCAACGGTCTGCTGTATGTGCGCGGCCAGAAAGAAGACTACGACCGCTGGGCCGAGCTGGGCAACGCTGGCTGGAGCTATGCCGAGGTGCTGCCCTACTTCAAGAAATCGGAAGACCAGGAACGCGGCGCCAGCGATTACCACGGCGTCGGTGGCCCATTGAAGGTGTCGGACTTGCGCCTGCGCCGTCCCATCGCGGAACACTTTATTGCCGGCGCCACGGAAAGCGGCATCCCCTTCAATGCCGATTACAACGGCGCCACGCAGGAAGGCGTCGGCTACTTCCAGCAGACGGCCAGCAAGGGCTTGCGCTGGAGCACGGCGAAAGCCTTCTTGCGGCCGGCCCGCAAGCGCGCCAACCTGCGCGTGGAAGTGCGCGCGCAGATCACCCGCGTGCTGTTCGAGGGCAAGCGCGCCGTCGGCATCGAGTTTCGGCAGGATGGCCAGTTGCGCCAGGCGCGCGCCAGCGGCGAAGTGATTTTATGCGCGGGCGCCATCGGCTCGCCGCAAATCCTGCAATGCTCGGGCGTGGGACCACGCGCACTGCTGGCTGACGTGGGCGTGCCTCTCGTGCACGACTTGCCCGGCGTGGGACAGAACCTGCAAGACCATCTGCAAATCCGCCTCGTCTTCAAGACGCGGCTGAAAACCCTGAACGATGAAGTCAACAGCCTGTGGGGCAAGCTGTGGGTGGGCATGCAATATGTGTTTTCCCGCTCGGGGCCGTTGACCCTGGCGGCCAGCCAGGTGACGGTATTTACCAAATCGTCACCCGAGGTGGAGCGGCCCGACATCCAGTTCCACATGCAGCCGCTAAGCGCCGACAAGCCGGGCGAAGGTGCGCATCCGTTTTCCGCCTTTACGTCGTCCGTGTGCCAGCTGCGCCCGCACAGCCGCGGTCACGTGTCGATCAAGTCCGCCGACCCGCTCGCCTATCCGGGCATCTACCCGAACTACCTGTCCGACCCGCGCGACCAGCAGACGGCGATCGCCGCCCTGCGCGTGGCGCGCAGAATCGCCGCCGCGCCGTCGCTGGCGCCGCACATCATTGCCGAATTCGTGCCCGGCCCGCAATTCGAAACGGATGCGGAATTGCTGGATGCGGCGCGGCGCTTCAGCCAGTCGATCTACCACCCGAGCGGCACCTGCAAGATGGGCCACGACGCCATGGCCGTCGTCGATGACCGCCTGCGCGTGCACGGCATGCAGAACCTGCGCGTGGTCGACGCGTCGATCATGCCGGAAATCGTCTCGGGCAACACGAACGCTCCCACCATCATGATCGCGGAAAAAGCGGCCGACATGATCCTGGCGGACGCCGTGCGGCTTCCCAGGGCGGCCTAGCCGGCGCCCCGCGCCTTCCCCATTCCACCCGACCAAGGAGGATGCCAGCGGCAGGCAGACCGGCCCGCCCCTGTTGTACCGGCCGCCGCGCCAGCAGCGCGGTGGTTGTAACCCAACCATCTAAAAAAAATACATAATCGATATCGATTGGAGACTAGATATTATGGATAACAATCCGAACAATCCGAAAAAAGCCAAAGAGCTGCGGAAAGTCGTGATGGCCAGCGTGATCGGCGCCACCATCGAGTGGTACGACTTCTTTTTATACGGCGTCGTCGCCGGCATCGTGTTCAGCAAGCTGTATTTCCCGGGCGGCGATCCGCTCGTCTCGACCATGCTGGCCTACGGCACCTTCGCCGTGGGCTTTCTGTCGCGCCCCATCGGCGGCGTGATCTTCGGCCACTTCGGCGACAAGATCGGCCGCAAGAGCATGCTGGTGATGACCCTGATGATCATGGGGATCTCCACCTTCCTGATCGGCGTGCTGCCCACCTACGACCACATCGGCTACTGGGCTCCCGGCCTGCTGCTGTTCCTGCGCGTGCTGCAGGGTATCGGCCTCGGCGGCGAATGGGGCGGCGCCGTGCTGATGGCGTATGAATATGCGCCGCCAAAAGACCGCGGCTTCTACGCCAGCTTGCCGCAGATCGGCCTGGCCATCGGCCTGTGCCTCGCTTCCGGCGTGGTGGCCATCCTGTCGTACAGCCTGACGGATGCGCAATTCCTGTCCTGGGGCTGGCGCGTGGCCTTCATCCTGTCGGCCGCCCTCGTCTTCATCGGCATGTGGATACGCCTGAACGTGATGGAAACGCCGGAATTCCAGGCCGTCAAGGAAAAGAACGCGGAAACGCAGATTCCGTTTTTCGACCTGTTGAAACGCTATCCGGGCAACGTCTTGAAAGGCATGGGCGCGCGCTACATCGATGGCGTGTTCTTCAATATCTTCGGCGTGTTTTCCATCACCTATCTGACCAACACCATCAAGATAGACCGCACGGAAGCGCTGATGGGCGTGATGGCGTCGGCTGTCGTGATGTGCTTCTGCATTCCGTTCTTCGGCCGCCTGTCGGACCGCATCGGCCGCAGCAAGGTGTTTTTCTGGGGTTCCTTGATCACGGGCGTGTCGGCCATCCCCGCCTTCTGGATCATGCTCAACCACGCCGACAATCCGCTGCTGCTGTGGTGTTCCGTGATCATCCCGCTGGGCGTGCTGTATTCGGCCGTGTACGGCCCGGAAGCGGCCCTGTTCTGCGACCTGTTCGACGCCAAGGTGCGCTACACGGGCATTTCCTTCGTGTACCAGTTCTCCGGCATCTTCGCCAGCGGCCTGACGCCCATCATCGCCACCTACCTGCTGAAAACGGGCAATGGCGAGCCGTGGCACATCGTCGGCTACATCCTGTTCGCCTCCCTCGTCTCGGCCGTCAGCGTGGCCATGATCGGCAGGGGCGGCTCGCAGCCGGATGGCCGCATGAAGCCCGCGCACGCAAGGTAAGCGACATCGGGACGTAAAAAAGGCAGGCCTCTCGCGAGTGCCTGCCTTGTTTGTTCAAGCTATAGCTTAAATAACGATGGTTTGATGCTCGTCACCCACGCGGGCGCGGATGGTGCCGATGCGCGAGACGGTTTCGCCGGCCGCTTGCAGCTGGGCGATGGCGGCGTCCGCGTTTTCCTGCGAGACGATGACGGTCATGCCGATGCCGCAGTTGAAGACGCGGTGCATTTCGGCGTCAGCCACGCCGCCGTGCTGCTGCAGCCACGTGAACAGCGGTGGCATGGTCCACGATTTCGAGTCCAGTTCGGCCACCAGGCCAGGCTGCAGCACGCGCGGGATGTTTTCCACCAGGCCGCCACCGGTGATGTGCACCATGCCCTTGACTTCCATGGCATCCATCAGCGCCAGCAATGGCTTGACGTAGATGCGCGTCGGCTGCATCAGCACGTCGGCCAGCTTGCGGCCATGGAAGTCGCCTTCCAGGTCCGGTTTTGCCACTTCGATAATCTTGCGCACCAGCGAGTAACCATTCGAGTGCACGCCCGACGAGGCCAGACCCAGCACCACGTCGCCCGGGGCGATCTTGGTGCCGTCGATGATTTTCGATTTTTCCACGGCGCCGACGGCAAAACCTGCCAGGTCGTATTCTCCGGCCGGGTACATGCTCGGCATTTCCGCCGTTTCGCCGCCGATCAGCGCGCAGCCCGCTTGTTCGCAACCCTGGGCGATGCCCTTGATGACGTCGGTGGCGATGGCCACGTCCAGCTTGCCGCAAGCGAAGTAGTCGAGGAAGAACAGCGGTTCGGCGCCTTGCACCAAGATGTCGTTGACGCTCATGGCGACCAGGTCGATGCCGACCGTGTCGTGGCGGTTCAGTTCGAACGCCAGGCGCAATTTCGTGCCCACGCCGTCGGTGCCCGAGACCAGCACCGGTTCCTTGTACTTCTTGCTGATTTCAAACATGGCGCCAAAACCGCCCAGGCCGCCCATCACGCCTTCGCGCAGGGTGCGCTTGGCAAACGGCTTGATTGCTTCGACTAAAGCGTCGCCTGCGTCGATATCGACGCCAGCGTCACGGTAGGAAAGGGAAACATTAGAAGTCTGGTTCATGGTGTGGTGGCAGCGGAGGCGGTAAAATAGAAGGCGGATACCCGCCGACACGCGCGCGCAAGCATGTTTTTCAACATCAAGCGGCAGGGCGCCAGCGGGTGAATTCGGTCGATCAAGTCGCTATTTTATCAAACTGCCCCGCCATTTCGTAATTAACTGCCTTTTTTTAACGCAACAGCACAAACTACATGCCATTCGCCATCACCGCCGAACAGAAGCAAACAGCATTTTGGATCGCGGTCTGGCTGGCATTCCTGCTGCTGCTCGTCAGCCTGGGCCCCATCCTGACGCCCTTCCTGGCCGCCGCCATCCTCGCCTACGTGCTCAATCCCGGCGTGGACCGATTGCAACGCCTGCATTACAAGCGCTTTTACCTGCCCCGTCCTCTGGCCGTGCTGGTCGTCGTAGTGTTGTTTTTCCTCGCCATTACGGCGCTGGTGCTGATCGTCGTGCCCGTTCTGCAGAAGGAAATCCCCTTGCTGCAGGCGCAAATCCCCCAGTTTCTCAGCAAGGCCAACGAATTCCTCGCGCCGAAGCTACGCGACCTGGGCATCCGCGTACGGCTGGACGGCACGGGCATCAAACGCATGCTGAGCCAGCAGATGGCCACCAGCGGCGATGAAATCTGGAGCACGGTACTCGCCTCGGCCCGCATCGGCGGCACGGCTGTGCTGGGCTGGCTGGCCACCGTGGTGCTGATTCCCGTCGTGCTGTTTTACTTGTTGCTGGATTGGCATCCGATGCTGGCGCGCATCGCCGGCGCCGTGCCGCGCCGCTGGGTGGGCCGCACCGTGGGCATGGCGCAGGAAGTCGATACCCTGCTGGCGCAATACCTGCGCGGCCAGTTGCTCGTCATGCTGGTGCTGGCCACGTATTACTCGGTGGCGCTGGCCATCGCCGGTTTTGAAGTGGCATTGCCTGTAGGCATCATCACAGGCTTGCTGGTATTCATCCCCTACCTGGGCTTCGGCCTGGGGCTGATGCTGGCGCTGATCGCCGCCCTGCTGCAGTTCGCCGACTGGAGCGGCGTCATCGCCGTGGCCGTCATCTACGGCTGCGGCCAGGTCATCGAAGGCTTTTTCCTGACGCCGCGCCTGGTGGGCGAGCGCATCGGCCTGAACCCGCTGGCCGTGATCTTCGCCTTATTGGCTTTCGGGCAACTGTTTGGTTTCGTCGGCGTACTGCTCGCTTTACCCGCTTCTGCCGTGTTGATGGTCGCTTTTAAGCATCTAAGACGCCACTACCTGTCCAGCACCTTCTATAATGCATAATAAAAGCGGATATCATATCAACCTGGCAATACCAATGATGCACAAGCAGTAATGAAAAACAGGACAAGGCGTACGCCATGAAACAACTGGTGCTCGATTTAGGCACAGACCAGGCGCACAGCCTCGATACCTTCGAGGTGGGACAGAATGCCGAAGTGGCGCAGCTGATGCGCCAGTTCGCCGCGCGCACTTCGCGCGAACATTTTGCCTACCTGTGGGGCGAACTGGCCGCCGGCAAGAGCCATCTGCTCAAGGCCCTGGCCAGCACCGAGCGCGCGCGCTACATTTCGCCATTCTCGATCGAGTCCGAATTCGTGTATTCGCCAGACGTCGACCTGTACCTGCTCGACGACTGCGAAAAGCTGTCGCCGCTGGCGCAGATCGACGCCTTTGCCCTGTTCAATGAAATCCGCGCCAACAAGGCCTATATGGTATGCAGCGGCGCCGTGCCGCCGGCCGTGCTGCCCGTGCGCGAAGACTTGCGCACACGCATGGGCTGGGGCCTGATCTACCAGATCCACGGCTTGACTGACGATGAAAAAATCGCCGCCCTGACCCAGGCGGCCACCACCCGCGGCTTGACCTTGTCGCCCGGCGTGTTACCCTATCTGCTGTCCCATTTCCGGCGCGACATGCGTTCGCTGTCGACGATGCTGGACTCTCTCGACCTCTACTCCCTGGAAACCCAACGCCCGATCACCTTGCCATTGTTGCGCGAGTTGCTGCAGGCGGAAGCGAAAGAATGATGAATCTGGCCCTGTTTGACCTCGACCACACCCTGCTGCCCATCGACTCGGATCACGAGTGGGGCGAATTCCTGGTACGCATCGGTGCCGTGGACGCCGCCGAATTCACCCGCCGCAACGACGAATTTTTCGCGCAATACCAGGCCGGCACGCTCGATCCGGTGGAATACCTGGAATTTTCCCTCGGCACCCTGGCGCAATTCCCGCGCGAACGCCTGGAAGCGCTGCACCGCCAATTCATGGCAGAAGTGGTCTTGCCGGCCATCCGCCCGGAAGTCGTGGCCCTGCTGAAACAGCACCAGGACGCGGGCGACCTGCTGGCCATCGTCACGGCCACCAACCATTTCATCACCAAACCCATCGCCGATGCGCTGGGCGTCGAGCACCTGCTGGCCGCCATGCCCGAATATGACGCGCAAGGCAATGTCACGGGCAGGCTGCTGGGCACGCCGACCCTGGGCGCGGGCAAGCTGACCCACACCCATGCCTGGCTGGAAAAAATGGGCAAGGAACTGGGGCAGTTCGAGCGCAGCTATTTTTACAGCGATTCGCACAACGACATTCCCTTGCTGTCCGTCGTGACACACCCTGTCGCGACCAATCCCAACACCGCTTTGAGCGCACACGCATCCCTCCACGGCTGGCCATCACTCCACTTATTCAATGATTAAAAAATTCATCCGCAAGATCCTCGGCGTTAAAAAAGAGGCAGCGCGCGACACCACGGCACCCATCGTGCTCGGTCCTGCGCAACACGGAATCGACCCGAAACTGGTGTCGTCGAATGCCATCCGCGTCACCAGCAGCCTGCAGGAAGCGGGCTTCGAGGCCTTTGTCGTCGGCGGCGCCGTGCGCGACCTGCTGCTGGGCGTCAAACCCAAGGACTTCGACATCGCCACCAACGCCACGCCGGAACAGGTCAAGCGCTTGTTCCGCCGCGCCTTCATCATCGGCAAGCGCTTCCAGATCGTGCACGTGATGTTCGGCCAGGATTTGCTGGAAGTGACGACCTTCCGCGGCGCCGGCGCCGATTCCGCGCCCAAGGATGAACATGGCCGCGTCCTGCGCGACAACACCTTCGGCTTGCAGCACGAAGACGCGCTGCGCCGCGATTTCACCATCAACGCCATGTACTACAACCCGGCCACGCAGGAAGTGCTCGATTACCACGGCGGCGTGGAAGACATCCGCGCCAAGACCCTGCGCATGATCGGTAAACCAGAGGAACGCTACCGCGAAGATCCCGTGCGCATGCTGCGCGTGGTGCGCTTTGCCGCCAAGCTGAAATTCACCATCGAGCCGCACACGGCCGCGCCGATTCCCGTCATGGCGCCGCTGATCAACAACGTGCCCGCGCCGCGTGTGTTCGATGAAATGCTCAAACTCCTGATGAGCGGCCACGCGCTGGCTTGCCTGCAGCAACTGCGCAAGGAAGGCTTGCACCACGGCCTGCTGCCGCTGCTCGACGTGGTGCTGGAGCAGCCGCTGGGCGCGAAATTCGTCACCCTGGCGCTGGACGCCACCGACCAGCGCATCGCCGCCGGCAAGACCGTCTCGCCGGGCTTCCTGTTTGCCTCGCTGCTGTGGCACCAGGTGCTGGAAAAATGGACGGCCTACCGCGCCGCCGGCGAGTCGACGATTCCCGCGCTGCACCTGGCGGCCGACGACGTGCTCGATTCGCAGACGGAAAAACTGGCCTTGCAGCGCAAGATCGGCTCGGACATGCGCGACATCTGGTCGATGCAGCCGCGCTTCGAGCGCCGCGTCGGCAAGGCGCCGTACAAATTGCTCGAGCACCTGCGCTTCCGCGCCGGCTACGACTTCCTGCTGCTGCGCTGCGCCTCGGGCGAGATCGACATGGACATCGGCGAATGGTGGACGGCCTTCTATGAAGGCGACGAGGAAACGCGCGAAGCGCTGCTCGTCAGCGCGAATGCCGCGCCGGGCGCCGTCAAGAAGAAACGTCCGCCACGCCGCAGCACGCGCAGCAAAACGGGTGGCGGCACCACCACCGGCAGCACCAGCGGCGAGTAAACGCAGCCATGCAGCCAGCAACGGAAGTTATCGCTTACATCGGCATCGGGGCCAACCTGGGCGACGCGCGCGCGAATGTGCAGGATGCGCTTGCGCGCCTGGCGCGCCTGCCCGGCGCCAGCTTGCTGGACGCCTCGGCCAGCTATCGCACGGCGCCCATCGATTCCAGCGGCGACGACTACATCAACGCCGTGGCGCGCATCACGACCACCGTGCCGGCGGAAGAGCTGCTGCTGGCCCTGCACGCCATCGAGGCGGCGCACGGGCGCGAACGGCCCTACCGCAACGCCCCGCGCACCCTGGACCTGGACTTGCTGCTGTACGGCGATGAACAGATCGCCAGCGCCACCCTGACGGTGCCCCATCCGCGCCTCACCGAGCGCGCCTTCGTGCTGGTGCCGCTGCTGGCCCTGGCGCCGGCCATCGTCGTGCCCGGTCTGGGCCCGGCGCAGGACTACCTGACAAGCGTGGCCGACCAGGCCATCAGCCAGCTCTGACCCGTTTCACTCCCATCCTCTACAATGCCGCTCCTGCAGCACGCCGCATAAAGTACTACACTAGCGGCGTCGCAATCGCATCACCCCCCTTTCACTCTAGAGAATACCTATGTCCGCTTATTTGCAAGGAACAGATCTGGCCGCCAAAGACAAGGCCGCCACACCGGCGCCGGCGCCATCCAAGCCTGTCGCCAACAAGGCCGTGACCATCCATACGCTGGCCACGCTGCGCGCTGCCGGCGAAAAGATCTCCATGCTGACCTGCTATGACGCCAGCTTCGCGTCCCTGATGGACCGCTGCGGTGTGGAAATCCTGCTGATCGGCGATTCGCTCGGCATGGTCTGCAACGGCCTCAACTCCACCCTGCCCGTCACCGTGGCCGAACTGGCCTACCACACAGCTTCCGTCGCGCGCGGCAGCAAGTCGGCCATGATCGTCTCGGACCTGCCGTTCGGCGCGTACGGCACGCCTGAAACGGCTTACGCCAACGCCGTCATCCTGATGCAGGCGGGCGCGCACATGATCAAGATCGAAGGCGGCGCCTGGCTGGCCGAGACCGTCCGTTTCCTCACCGAGCGCGGCATCCCCATCTGCGCCCACATCGGCCTGACGCCGCAATTCGTGCACCAGCTGGGCGGCTATAAGGTGCAGGGCAAGAGCACGGAAAGCGCCGCCGAGCTGAAAAACGACGCACTGGTGCTGCAAAACGCGGGCGCCGCCATCGTGCTGATGGAAGCCATGCCGTCGCAGCTGGGCAAGGAAGTGACCGAGATGCTGACGATCCCGACGATCGGCATCGGCGCCGGTCCCGATTGCTCGGGCCAGGTCCTCGTCATGCACGACATGCTGGGCGTCTTCCCAGGCCGCAAGGCACGCTTCGTGCGCAACTTCATGGAAGGCGCGGCCAGCATCGACGACGCCGTCACCGGCTATGTCAAAGCCGTCAAGGACGGCAGCTTCCCGGCGCTGGAACACTGCTTCTGATTGCACTTAGCGAGCCACTGATTGACGCTTTAGTCCGCAGATGAAAGCCAGGGTCAGCCCCCGTCGGGTCTGACCCTGGCTTTTAGGCCAACAATACGCCTACCCCACCTGTATCCACGTCGTCTTCAACTCCGTGTACTTATCCAGCGCGTGCAGCGACTTGTCGCGCCCGTTGCCCGACTGTTTATAACCGCCGAACGGCACGGTGATGTCGTCGCCATCGTACTGGTTGACGTGCACGGTGCCCGCGCGCAGGACGCGCGCCGTCTGGATGGCCTTGGTGATGTCGGATGTCCACACGGCCGCCTGCAAGCCGTACGGCGTGGCGTTGGCCTGTTTCACCGCCTCGGCGATGTCCGTAAAGCCCAGCACGGACAAGACGGGCCCGAATATCTCTTCGCGCGCGATCGTCATGCCGGCGTCCACGCCGAAGATGGTCGGCTGCACGTAATAGCCGCCCGTATCAAGGCGCACGGCCTCGCCGCCGCCCAGCAGCTGCGCGCCTTCCTGCTTGCCGGAAGCGATATAGTCCATCACGGTCTTCATCTGCGTGGCGTCGACAATCGCCCCCATGACGGTGGCTTCGTCGAGCGGGTCGCCGGGCTGGAAACGGGGCAGCATGGCCAGCGCCTTGGCGACAAATTCTTCCCTGATCGACTCTTCCACGAACAGGCGCGAGGGCGCGTTGCAGCTTTCGCCCTGGTTGAAAAAGATGGAACCGACGGCGGCCGCCACGGCCTTGTCCAGGTCCGGGCAATCGGCGCACACGATGTTGGCGGACTTGCCGCCCAGTTCCGTCCACGCCCGTTTCAGATTCGACTGGCCCGCCATCTGCACGATCAGTTTCCCCGTGCGCGTGGAACCCGTAAAGCCGATGCAATCGACGTCCATGTGCAGCGCCAGCGCGGCGCCCGCCTCGTGGCCGTAGCCTGGCAGCACGTTGAACACGCCCGCCGGCACACCCGCTTCCAGCGCGATATCGGCCAGGCGCAGCGCCGTCAATGGCGATTTTTCAGACGGCTTCAATATCACGCTGTTGCCGGCCGCGAGGGCGGGCGCGATCTTCCAGGCGGCCATGATCATCGGGTAGTTCCACGGCACGATGGCGGCGACGACGCCCACCGGTTCGCGCGTGATCAGGGCCAGGCTGTTGGCGGGTGTCGGCGCGATTTCATCGTAGACCTTGTCGATCGCCTCGCCGTACCAGCGCAGGCAGTTGGCCGTGGCGCCCACGTCCACGCTCTGGCTGTACTTGATCGGTTTACCCATGTCCAGGGTTTCCAGCAGGGCCAGTTCGGGACCGTATTTCTGCACCAGGTCGGCGAACTTGATCAATATCCGCTTGCGCTGCGCCGGCGATTTACCGGCCCAGCGGCGGTCGTCAAAGGCGACGCGCGCGGCCTGCACGGCCGCCTCCACGTCGGCGCCGTCGCAGCGGGCCACCTGCCCCAGCAGACGTCCGTCGATGGGCGACAGATTGTCGAAAGTCTGGCCGGACCTGGCCGCAACCCGTTCGCCGTTGATGACGGCGCGGCCATCGATCTTGATCTCTGCGGCCCGTGCGTGCCAGCTGGTGTTTTCCGTCATGGTCGTCTCCTGTGTCAGTTTACAAGCAGCTTACTCCTGGTCCGCCGAATACGCCGCGGACAGTTGCTTGCGGCGTCTGCGGTCGGCGCGCGCCAGCATCACGGCATACGTGATCACGGCGAGCGTCACGACGAGGATGGTCAGCGCGGCGATGGCATTGACGCGCGGGTCGAGTCCCAGGCGCGCGCGAGAGAAAATTACCAGCGGCATCGTCGTCGAACCGGGGCCGGACAGGAACGCGGAGAGCACCACGTCGTCCAGCGACAGGGTAAATGTCAGCAACCAGGCAGAAGCCAGGGCCTGCGTGATGTTCGGCAGGGTCACGAGGAAGAACACCTGGTGCGCGCGGCAACCGAGGTCCATCGCCGCCTCGGCCAATGATTTACTCATTTCCTGCAGGCGCGATTGCACCACCACGGCAGCATACGCCATGCCCAGCAAGGTGTGGCCGAGCCAGATGGTCAGCACGCCCCGCTCGGGAAAGCCGAAGACCTTTTGCATGGACACCAGCATCAGCAGCAAGGATAAGCCGATGATCACTTCCGGCATCACCAACGGCGCGCTGACCATGGCGGAAAACACGGTGCGGCCACGGAAGCGCTGGTAGCTGGTCAAGGCGAAGGCGGCGAACGTGCCCAGGATGACGGACGAGGTGGCCGACATGAAGGCGATCTTCAAGGACAAACCGAAACCCGCGATGATTTCCGTATCGCTCATCAGCTCCTGGTACCAGCGCAGCGAGAAGCCGCTCCACACCATGTCCTGGCGCGAGCTGTTGAACGAAAAGACGATCAGCACGATGATGGGCAGGTACAGGAACAGATAACCGAGCGAGAGCCAGCCGCGGCCGAACCAGCGCTGCAGGAAAGTACGTCCGTTCATGTGCGCTCCTCCGCGTCCTGGTCCGTCTTGTATTTGTTAAAAATGGCCATCGGCACAAGGATCAGCAGGATCACCAGCACCGTCACCGACGAAGCCATGGCCCAGTCGTTATTCGTGAAGTACTCATCCCACAGCACACGGCCGATCATCAGGGTTTCCGGGCCGCCCAGCAGTTCGGGAATCACGTATTCGCCCACGGACGGGATGAACACCAGCATGGCGCCGGCGATGATGCCCGACTTCGACAGGGGCACCGTGATGCGCCAGAACGCCTGCAATGGCGTGGCGCCCAGGTCGGCCGCCGCTTCCAGGTAGCGCATGTCCATTTTGACCAGATTGGCGTACAGGGGCAGGATCATGAACGGCAGGTAGGCGTACACCATGCCGACCACCAGGGAAAACGAGGTATTCATCATGTGCAGCGGTTCGCTCACCACGCCCAGCGCGATCAGCAGGTCGTTGAGCAAGCCGTGATTGGCCAGGATGCCCTTCCACGCGTACACGCGCAGCAGGAACGAGGTCCAGAACGGCAGCATCACCAGCATCATCAGCACGGGGCGTATCGACGGTTTGGCGCGCGCCATGAAGTAGGCAAACGGATAGCCGATACACAGGCAGATGGCGGTGGTGATGGCTGCGTACTTGATGGAACTGAGGTAGGTGAGCAGATACAGTTCATCGGCGGCGATGAACAGGTAATTGGCGACTTTCACCTTCAGCACGACGATGCCGTCGACATACGACAGCAAGCCGCCGAACGGACTGCCCGCCGTGTCCATGTCGGACAGGCTGATGCGCAGCACGATCAGGAACGGTATTAAAAAGGCGGCCGTCAGGAACAGCGCGGGCACGGCGATGACGGCGTTGCGCCCAGTGACCCAACGCAGGGTGACGAGCTTGCGCAGCAATTGCAGAATAGGCGTCATGATGGCCTCAGCTGGTCAGCACGACGATGTCGGCGCCATCCCACCATACCCACACGCGCTGTTCGCGCTCGAGGCGCGAGACATCGTGGCGGGCCGCGTTGGTGCGCGAGACTTTCACCACCGTGCCGCTGTCGAGGCGCACGTGGTAGCTGGTTTCATTGCCAAAATACGCCATGGCGACGATCACGCCCTGGGCGCAGTTGTAGCCGTGTTCGGCCGGCGACGCGCGCTCTTCCAGGGCGGGTGGTTCGATCTGGATGCCGATTTTCTCGGGGCGCACGGCCACCGAGACATCCATGCCCAGGTTGCCCGTGATGCCATGCGCGACATACTGGCGGCCGTCGGGCGTGTCGATGATCACGTGATCCGGTTCGTCTTCCGTGATGCGGCCGTCGAACAGGTTGACGCTGCCGATGAAGTCGGCCACGAAACGGCAGTTCGGCGTTTCGTAGATTTCGCCGGGCGCGCCCACCTGCAGGATGCGCCCTTCGCTCATGACGGCGATGCGCGTGGCCATGCTCATGGCCTCGTCCTGGTCATGCGTGACCATCACGCAGGTGACGCCCACCTGCTCGATGATGTTGACCAGTTCCATCTGCGTGCGCTCGCGCAGTTTTTTATCCAGCGCGCCCAACGGCTCGTCGAGCAGCAGCAACTGCGGACGCTTGGCCAGGCTGCGCGCCAGCGCCACGCGCTGCTGCTGCCCGCCCGACAGCTGGTGCGGCTTGCGCTTCGCGTATTGGCCCAGCTGCACCAGCGCCAGCATCTGCTCGACCCGCGCCGCCACTTCCGCTTTCGGCAAGCCGTCGCGGCGCAGGCCGAAGGCGATGTTGTCCCACACGGACAGATGGGGGAACAGCGCATACGACTGGAACATCATGTTGATGGGCCGCTGGTGCGGCGGCACATCGACGATACTGTTGCCCGCCAGGGCGATGCGCCCCGACGTCGGCGTCTCGAAACCGGCCAGCATGCGCAGCAGGGTCGACTTGCCGCAACCTGAACTGCCCAGCAGGGCGAAGATCTCGCCCTTGTTGATCGTCACGGAAATTCCATCGACGGCGCGCACGCCATCGAATTCCTTGACCAGCTGATCAATCAGCAAGAAAGGCGCTGGGGCGTCGCTGGCCGACGCGGCGGGTGTTGCTATCGTCATTGTGGGTAGCTTCTGGGTAAGAGGGTGTCAAAATGAAAAACTGGCCGCTACAAAGAGCGGCCAGGATGGAAGTTTAGCGGAACTGCCGCGATTCTGGTCCAAAAAACTTGAGTTGGCGTCTATTTGGGTAAAAAACTGACACCAACCCAAGAGCCAACCCCGGGGTCGTACCCTGAGGGTACGACCCCAGCCCTTGCGTTTGGGTTCAGCCAGAACCTACACCCAGCCCTTCGCTTTCACATCCGCATACGTCTTGTCCAGGCACAGCCGTATCAATGCCACCATTTCATCGATCTGCGCGCGCGTTATCACCAGCGGCGGGGCGACGATCATGCGCTCGCCCACGGCACGCATGATGACGCCATTGTCGAACATGTGGCCGCGGCAGATCATGCCCACGCCCTGGTCCTCGTCGAACAGCTCGTTGTCGTGCACGGTGGCGCCCTTCCTGCGCACCAGGTTCAGGCCCGCGACGAGGCCGCAGCTGTCCGCATAGCCGACCAGCGGATGTTCGGCCAGGCTGGCGAAGCATTGCTTCAGGTAGGGTCCCGTATCCTCGGCCACCTTCGCCACCAGTTGCTCTTCCTCGATGATGCGGATGTTTTCCAGCGCCGCCGCGCAGGCGACGGGATGGCCGGAATACGTGAAACCGTGCGTGAATTCGCCGCCCTGCTCGATCAATACCGTGGCCACCCTGTCGCCCACCAGCACGCCGCCCAGCGGCACATAGCCCGAGGTGACACCCTTGGCAAAGGTGATCAGGTCGGGCTTGATGCCGAACAGTTCGGAGCCGAACCAGCGCCCCAGTCGGCCGAAGCCGCAGATGACTTCATCGGCGATCAGCAAGATGTCGTACTTGTCGCAGATGCGCTGGATTTCGGGCCAGTAGGTCGAAGGCGGGATGATGACGCCGCCCGCGCCCTGCACCGGTTCGCCGATGAAGGCGGCCACCTTGTCGGCGCCGATTTCCAGAATCTTGTCTTCCAGCCAGCCGGCCGCTTTGACACCGAACTCCTCGGGACTCAAACCGTGGCCCGACTCCAGGTAATTGGGTTGGCCGATGTGCGCGATGCCCGGTATCGGCAAGCCGCCCTGCGCATGCATGCCATCCATGCCGCCCAGCGACGCTCCCGCCACCGTACTGCCGTGATACGCGTTGTGGCGGCTGATGATGGTGTGGCGCTCCTTGTGGCCAAGAATGTCCCAGTAGCGGCGCACCATGCGCAAATTCGTGTCATTGCCTTCCGAGCCGGAACTGGTGAAGAACACGTGCTGGAACTGCGGCGGCGATATTTGCGCCAGCTTGGCCGCCAGTTGCGCGGCCGGCACGTTCGTCGTGCCAAAGAAGCTGTTATAGAAGGGCAGCGTCTCCATCTGCCGGTACACGGCTTGCGAAATCGACGTGCGGCCGTAGCCCACGTTGACGCACCACAGGCCCGACATGCCGTCGACGATCTTCTTGCCCTGGCTGTCCCACAGGTAGACGCCGTCGCCGCGCACCATCACGCGCGCACCCTTGCTTGCCAGATCTTTAAAATCGGTGAATGGATGCAGGTAGTGGGCCGAATCCATGTGCTGGATGGCGGCCGTGTCATACACCTGCGGCGCCGCATTCCTTTGCGCCACGGAGTCGACAAAAGCGGCGCTCGGCGCCAGTGGATTGTTGCTTGTGCTCATGCGTGTTCCTTTTAAACGTGTAATAACAGGTGTTCGCGCTCCCACGGACTGATGACGGTCATGAACTCCTGGTGCTCCAGGTCCTTGATGGCTGCATACACGTCGATGAAGCGCTCGCCCAGCACCGTGCGCAGCTTGTCTTCCGCGCGCAGCAGTTGCAGGGCCTCGGGCAAGCCTTGCGGCAACTCGAATTTCATGTCGTAGGCGCTGCCCACCATCATCGGCGTCGCTTCCAGCTGCTCCGTCATGCCGAGATATCCGCAGGCCAGGGTTACGGCCAGGGCCAGGTAGGGATTCGCGTCGGCGCCGATGATGCGGTTTTCCACGCGCCGGTCCTGCACGCCCGACTCGGGCACGCGGAAGCCCACCGTGCGGTTGTCCAGGCCCCACTGGATGTTGATGGGTGCGGCCGTGTGGCGCACGATGCGGCGGTAGGAGTTCACGTAGGGCGCGACGATGGCCATGGCCGACGGCATGTAGCGCTGCAGGCCCGCGATGTAATGCTTGAAGATGGGCGCGGCCGAACCGTCCTCGTTGCTGAAAATGTTCAGGCCCGTCTTCGCATCCGTCACGCTCTGGTGCACGTGCATGGCGGAACCCGGCTCGCCCGCCATGGGCTTGGCCATGAAGGTGGCGTACATATCGTGTTTTAACGCTGCTTCGCGCAGGGTGCGCTTGAAGAAGAAGACCTTGTCGGCCAGGCCCAGCGGGTCGCCATGCAGGAAGTTGATTTCCATCTGCCCCGCGCCGATCTCGTGGATCAGCGTATCGACGTCAAGGTTCATCAATTCGCAGTAATCGTAGATATCCTCGAACAGCGGGTCGAATTCGTTGACGGCGTCGATGCTGTACACCTGGCGGCTCGTCTCGGCCCGGCCGCTGCGGCCGATGGGCGGCTTCAATGGCAAGTCCGGGTCCGTGTTTTTCGCCGTCAGGTAGAACTCCAGCTCCGGCGCCACCACGGGTTTCCAGCCCTTGTCCGCATACAGTTTCAGCACGCGCCGCAGCACGGAGCGGGGAGCGAAATCGACCAGCGCGCCGTCGGCAAAATAGCAGTCGTGGATGACTTGCGCGGTAGGGTCCGTGGCCCACGGCACCATGGTGATGGTGGTCGGGTCGGCCTTCAAGATCATGTCGCGGTCGGTGCTGGAAATGGCGCGGTCATAGCCGCCATCGTCGACCGGGTAATTGCCCGTCACCGTCATGCCCAGCACCGCTTCCGGGATGCGCATGCCGCGCTCCTGGGTGAATTTCCCGCGCGGCAGGATCTTCCCCCGCGCCACGCCCGTCAAGTCGGGCACCAGGCATTCGATTTCCGTGACGCGCTTTTCATTGAGCCACAAATCCATATCCGTATAGGTGAAATTTTCGCGTATTGCCATGTTTCCCTCTCGTTGGTCTTGCGCTTTTCCTGATTAAGCGCCGCATGGTGCTGGTGCGGCGCGCCTGTCATTCTTTCTTCCTGTGCTGCTGTTCCTGGAAATCGCGGCACGCATGGCCAAAAGCGTCGAACAGCCGCATCGACTGCGGGTTGTCTTCCACCTGCCACTCCGGGTGCCATTGCACGGCCAGCGTAAAACCGGCGGCGCTGGCCACGCTATACGCTTCCACCAGGCCGTCGTCGGCCAGTGCTTCCGCCAGCAAGCCATCGGCCAGCCGAGCGATGCCCTGGCCATGCAGGGAATTGACCATCATCTCGCTCTCGCCGCCCAGCAACCGTGCCAGCAGGCCGTCGGGCATCAACTTGATGCGGTGTGCGGGTGCATACTGGCGCGCCAGGGGATCGAGCACGTTTTCGCGGTGGTCTTGCATGCCCGGCACGGCGTGCACGGCCTGGTGCAGGCTGCCGCCAAGGGCCACATTGACTTCCTGGAAGCCGCGGCAGATGGCCAGCAAGGGCAGCTGGCGCGCCAGCGCGGCGCGGATCAGGGGCAAGGTGGTGGCGTCGCGCGCGGGATCTTGCGGCAGGTCGGGATGCAGGATGTCTTCGCCATACAGGCGCGCGTCGACGTTCGAGGCCGAACCGGTCAGCATCACGCCATCGGCAATCCGCAGCGCCGCTTCCAGGTCGGCATCGGCGCCCAGGGCCGGCAGCAGCAGCGGCATGCAGCCGGCGCCGCGCAGCACGGCGTGCAGGTATTTGTCCTGCGCCATGTGCCAGGCGTGGCTGCCAAGCTGGCGCTGGCAGGCGGGGACGAGAACGATGGGACGGCGCATAGAGTGCTACCTCGCTGGCGTGACGATCCAATGACAGCGCATGACAGCGCTGCCGCTCGCTTCACTGTACAGCAGAGCCGGCAGGGGCGGCCACACCGATGGACGTGGCCAGCAGCGGCGCATATCGCCTACACTACGGCTTTGCAATATTGCCTTTCTTAAATCATCATATGCCCGTCCGGCGCCAAACACCAGCGCCGCAGGCAAAGTCCCTCACTTTCCCATGCATCCACACCGTTTTCCAGCCTTTCCAAGTACCTGTTCCCCCCTGCGGGAGCAGCCATGAAGCACATGCCGTGGCGCGACTTCTTCGCCCTCGTGGTCAGCATCGGCGTGGTGGGCCTGGGCCTGGGCGCCACCATGCCGCTCACCGCGCTGACCCTGCACCAGCGCGGCGTGGGCACGGACATCATCGGCATGATCACGGCCGTCAGCGCCCTCGGCATCCTGGCCGCTTCGCCATTCGTCTCGCGCTGGGTGGGACGCTTCGGCGCGCGCGCCACCATGCTGGGCGCCGTCTGGGTGGCGTCGCTGGCGACGATCGCCATGCAGTGTACCGACCACTTGCTGGCGTGGAGCGTGCTACGCTTCCTGTTCGGCGGCGCCATGGGCGTGCTGTTTACCATCGGCGAGGCGTGGGTCAACCGCCTGGCGCCCGACAATTCGCGCGGCCGCGTGGTGGCCATGTACACCACCAGTTTTACGTTTTTCCAGCTGATCGGCCCCGCCCTCGTGGCCCTGTTCAACGACAAGATCAGCTGGAGCTTCGCCGCCTGCGGCCTGCTGTTTTTGCTGGCCGTGCCGGGCCTGATGCTGATCTCGAACAGCGGCCCGGAACGCGAACCGGAGGAACACGGCGTGAAGTGGACCTTGATCCTGCCGCGCATGCCGATGATCGTGCTGGGCGCCGCCTTCTTCGCCCTGTTCGACACCCTCGCATTGAGCTTACTGCCCCTGTACGCGATGGAGCACGGCATTGGCACGAACCTGGCCCTGCTGTCGGCCACCGTGGTGCTGGTGGGCGACACGGGCCTGCAATTCGCGCTGGGCTGGATGGCCGACCGATTCGGCCGCGCCAGGGTCCACGCGGGCTGCGGCGTGGCCGTCTGCCTGCTGCTGCCGCTGCTGCCGTTCGCCGTCGGCACGCCGTGGCTGTGGTGGACCCTGCTGCTGTTGCTGGGCGCGGCGGCGGGCGGCATCTACATGCTGGCGCTGGTGGCGTGCGGTGAGCGTTTTACGGGCCTGTCGCTGACCAGCGCCAGCGCCATCGTCAACGCCACCTGGGGTATCACCAGCGGCGGCGGGCCACTGCTGACGGGCGTGCTGATGCAGTCGGTGGGCGTGAACGCCCTGCCTGCCGTGATGTGGGTGTGCGCCGCCATTTTCGTGGGCAGCGCCGTATGGGAACGCCGGAAGGGAATCGTCTAGCGTTTTTTACTTCATTTCCAGCCGCTGCCGCAGCTCCTCGGCCACCGGATAATCGGGATACGCCTGCCGGAACGCCGTCCACTCCTCGTGCGCCAGGGTACCCTCGCCCGCCTTGAGCAGGGCGTCGATCTTCACCAGCCACACGGAAGCGTCGAGCCTGGCCGGTGGCGGCAGCGGAACGGAACGGGCCGCGACGGGCGCGGGCGCGGGCATGGCCAGCGCGCGCTGCACGGACGCCGGGCGCTGCAGGCCGGCTTCAGCCTGCATGGCGGCTTGCTGCTCCATCGCCTCACGCATTGCCCGGGCCGGAGGAGGCGGCGGTGCTGGCGGAGGCAGGGGTGCTGGCACTGGCTCGGCCTGCGCTGGCATCCTGGGTGCCGCTTTGGCCATGGCGCGCAGTGCCGGTGGCGCAGACTCAGTCGCGGGCGCAGCGGCAGGTACGGTGACAGGTGCAGGCGTCACGTCCTGCGTGACCGGTTCCCCGACCACGGGAAATTGCGCCGGCTTCGAGCCGAACCAGTCCACACCGATCAGGTTTACCGTCAACAGCACGGCGGCGGCCAGTCCCAGCGGCACGCGCCAGCGCTGCAGGTAATCGGGCGATTTCTTGGCCGGCAAGGTGCGCCGCACGCCATCGGCGCTGTCGTTCGCGGCCGCCGGCTTGTCCAAGGCTTTTTCAGCGTCGGCCAGGATGGCCGCATCGAGCGCGCTGGAAGGCGCGGGCTGCGGCAGGCTGTCCAGCAGCGCCTTCAATTCGTCGTCGTGATGCTCTGTATCGTGCGTATTCATGCCTGTGCTCCCGCGCCAGCGGCGCTGTCCAAGCCCGCGCGCAATTTCTGCATGGCGTAGCGCAGCCGGCTCTTGACTGTTTCCGCTTCCGCCCCCGTCACCACGGCGATCTCGAGGATGCTCATGCCGCTGAACTGCTGCAGCACCAGCGCTTCCTTTTGCTCCACCGGCAGCGCGGCGATGGCCGCATGCAGCAGCGCATGCTGCTGTTTCTGCTCCAGCGATTGCGGCGGCGATGCGCCCTCGTCCACCAGTTCGCCCGCGTCCTCGTGTTGCTGCCCTTCCCGCTGGCGCAGCAGGTCGATCAGGCGGTTGCGCGCGATCTGGTACAGATAGGTGCGAAACGCCGCCTGCGGCTGGTAGCCCGTGCGCGCCGCATGCAGGCTGGCCCACGCATCCTGCACGATCTCGTCGACCCACGCGCGCCGGGGAGAACGCCATGCCACGAAGCGGTACAGGCCCTGGCTATGGCGCCGGTACAATTCGCGAAACGACGGCAGGTCGCCGGCGCTGTAGCGCAGCATCAGTTCTTCATCCGTGGCAGTGAGTAATGTGTCGGGCATGCGAAGCAGTGTAGCCGAACTGCGCGGCAGCGACAATTCCCATGCTCCTTCAGCGTACAGTGGACGCAATGGGCGCATAGCTGATGCGGCGCACTTCACGGATCTGTCCATCCTTGAGCGCCCCTTCCACCACTTCATAGCCGAGCAGGGCGAAGACCCGGCCCCGCAGGAACAGGGGCCGCGCATTGCCATACCAGTCCACGCAGGATGCGCGGCAACCGTCGTCCGGTGCCGGACCGGGACGCGCGGCCAGCGCACCGAGTTCCGTCAATGTCAAACCACTGTTGCGCAGGTACAGGACGGAGGCGGCCGGCCGGCTTGATCCCGGCCGCTCGTCCGCGCCCAGGATGGGCAGGCCGATCACGCCCTCACTGGCCGTGTGCGGCTTGTAGAAAAAGCCGTGGCTGCGCGACTCGCCCTGCGCCGCATCGGCGCGGATGTAGCGCGTGGCAATCGCCGCCTGCGCCCCCAGGCGGATGCTGCTGAAGTGCAGATCCTTGCCCTGCGCGCCGATCACCACGGCGTCATTGCCCAGCGCTTCGATGCGCTCCACGCCGTGCGGCAGGGACAAGGCTTGCACGCTGCCCGCATCGGCCCAGCGCACGGCATACAGGGGCTGGTGCGGCCAGGCCTGGTCCGCCTGACGGCGTCCTGCATTGCCCGGATTGCCGTACAACAAATATGACCCCACATAGCGGTTCTGCAGACCGTAGCCGCCGCCGCCGGGCAGCGCCTTGTAGCTGCCGGCCGGCGCGCTGTCGCGGCCATCGGAAAACGACGCCAATGGCACGCGCAGCAAGGCCATGTCGCCACGCCCGCGCGCGCCATCCCACATGGCGTCGCCCTGGCCTTCGGCGCGCAGCAGGACGTTCAGGTGGCCGTCAGCGCTTTCCAGGAACGAGAACTGGTCGACGGGCGCACCCGCCACCTTCAGGGCGCTGGGCGCCGAACCATCGAGGGGAATGCGGAACACGCCCGAGTCGCTGCCGCGGCGCGTGGTCCACACGAACACGGATTCACCCGACACATAAAATACGCGGCCCTGCGGCCCCATCACGGCGGTCGCTGCGCAGCGCATGTCGCGCTGCGCCAGGTCGCACACGGTGACCGTGTGCAGGGTCAGACCAAAGCCCGGTTCGGGCTCGTCATCGGTGCGGTAGATGCGCGTAGCCGGGGCAATGCGCCTGAAGTCGGACGGCACGGCGTCGGGACGCCAGCGGCGCAGGGCGGGAAAGCCGCCGAACGGGTCGCCACGGCGCAAATTCAGCGACAGGGGCGAATAGAACACCAGTTTGCTGCCGATCAGGCGGCTGGCGTAATTACGCGACGAGTAATAATCGTTGGAGCGCAAATGGTAAGTCGAGCGGTAGGCCAGCTTGCCGTCCGCGTCGATGTCGAACAAGCCGATCTCCGTGCCGCCCCGGCTGTAGCTGTAGCCGATCACCACCAGCGTATCGCCGTCGATCAGCATCTCGTCATACCAGCTGCCCGACGGGTCGGCCCCCGGCGTAAATGCGTCGAGCGAGGCCACGGGCTGCAAGGCATTGCCTCCCACCTGCACGGTGAACAGCTTGCCGCGCCGGAGCATCACCAGGTGCTTGCCATGCAGCTTGACGATGCCGCCTTCGTCCACGCCCACCGTCTGCACATTGGTGACGGATTCCGCCGCTTCCGCCGACGCTGCCGGCGCGGCTTTCGCCATCATCGGCGCAGCAGGGGCCGGCGATGGTGCCGCCATGGGCTGCGCCGTGGCGCGCTGCAGTTTCCGCTGCTCCCTTTGCAGTGCCGCCTGGCGCGCCTGCAACTGCTGCAGGTAGCTGCTCAAGGCTTGCTCGCTGGCGAACGGCGCCAGGGTTTTCCTTGGCGCCGTCTCGGCGGCGTGGCAGCCGGCCGACAGCAGCAGGGACAGTATCAATGTGATCTTGAGGGCGCTGGACATCGCTTCTTCTCCGGTTGGCTGGGTGTCCAACATGAAACGCAGCGGCGCAGAAAAAGGGGTTAAGCGCGCGTAAAAATAGTCAGGAAGCTGCCGCCCTATTCAAATCCCCGAATCCGGTCGCCGTTGAAATTCGGCAGGCGCCACTCGAAATGCAGGGCCAGGAAGCGGAACAGGAAACCGGCACCGATGGACGCCAGCTGCGCCACCGAGCTGTCGACCTTGAAGTGCAGCAGGCCGACATACAGGGCGCCCGTAAACAGGGCCACGGTGGCATACACCTCTCGCTGCAGCACGAGCGGAATCTGGTTGCACAGGATGTCGCGCAACAGGCCGCCGAAGACGCCCGTGATCATCCCCGCCAGCACGACGATGGCCGGATGCATCTTGGCCGACATGGCGATATCGCAGCCGATCACGCAAAACGCCACCAGGCCCAGTCCATCGACCAGCAGGAAGACGGCGCGCAGATGGTGCAGATAGCGCGCGACAAAGGCCGTGACGACGGCCGCGCCGATGGTAAACAGCAGGTATTCGGGATGCGCGATCCAGCCCAGTGGGTAGTGCCCCAGCAGCACGTCGCGCACGGTGCCGCCGCCCAGCGCCGTGACGGTGCCGATCATGCAGATGCCGAACAAATCCATGCCGCGCCGCATGCCCATGATGGCGCCGGACATCGCTTCGGCGACAATCGCCACCAGGTAAATCGTATATAGCAGCATGGTCTTACTCTTCCGAAAATGATTTGAGAATTTGTTCGCGTTCGCGCGCTTCGCTCAGGGTGCGCGCTTCGTGGCCCGTGCCGCTGGTGCCGCGCTCTTCGCCGTTGGCCAGGCGCGTGTCGGCGCCCAGGCTGCCACTGCCGCAGCTGACGCTGCTGTGGATAAAGGCATGGTTATCCTTCAGGCAGTCGCCGGCCAGGTATTCCGCATACACGTAATCGCCGTCGAGCAGGGCCAGGCCTGGCGGCTCAGCCAATACCTGTTCGCGGCGGCCCTGCACGGCCACCTGCATGTAGTCGCGCCAGACGGGCAGCGCCAACGTCCCCCCGGTGGCGTTGCCCAGGCTTTTCGGCTGGTCGTAGCCGAGCCAGACGACCGAGACGAGGCCCGAGGAATAGCCGGCGAACCAGGCGTCATACGCGTTGTTCGACGTGCCCGTCTTGCCGGCCGCGTCGCCGCGTCCCAGCGCCAGCGCGCCGCGTCCCGTACCGCTCTTGACGACGTCGCGCAGCATGCTGTCCATGACGTAGGCGTTGCGCGTGGAGATGACTTGCGTGCCCGGCGTCGGCTCGCCTTTGGCGCGTGGCGCCGCATCGGAAAACAGCACTTCTCCGCTGCGGTTGCGCACTTCCTTGATCAATTTGGGCGGCATCTGCACGCCGCCGTTGGCGAACACGGCATACGACTGCGCCAGCTGCAGCGGCGTGACGGCGCCAGCGCCCAGCGCCAGCGGCAGGGAGACGGGATTGCGCGCGCCCTCGAAGCCGAAGCGCGTGGCGTAGTGCTGCACGTAGCCGGGACCGGCCGCCTGCATCAGGCTGACGGCCACGAGGTTTTTCGAGCGCACGAGGCCGCGCCGCACGCTGATGAAGCCTTCATAGTTGTTGCCGTAATTGCGCGGACGCCATGGCTGCGCGCCCGTCTCCTGCGGCAGCAGCAGGCGCTGCGTATCGTCCACGGCCGTGCCGGGAAAATATCCCTTTTCCAGCGCCGCCGAATACACGAAGGGCTTGAAGCTGGAACCGGGCTGGCGATACGCCTGCATGGCGTGGTTGTAGTGGTTGCGGTAGAAATCGAAGCCGCCGGCCATGGCGACGATTTCGCCGCTGTGCGCCTCGACGGAAATGAGCGCGCCTTCCATCTCGGGCAGCTGGCTCACCAGCCAGCGTTTTTTCGCCGCGTCGTGCACCACGCGGATCACGCTGCCCTCGACGATGGTGCGCTTGCCATCCCACTGCAGCTTGCCGCCCAGGCGCGCATCCGATGCCGTGAGCACGATCTCGTCGCCATTGCGCAGCTGCGCCTTGACCTGGCGCGCACCGGCACTCTCCACCTTGCGTACCAAGGCGGCACGCAGTTCACCGCTGTCCGGGTAGGCGGCCAGCTGGCGCGCCACGCCGTCTGCGGAGGCGGCCAGGCGTGCTTCCGGGCCGCGATAGCCGCGCCGCGCCTGCGCATTCAATAGTCCATCGCGCAGCGACTTGTCGGCCGCGCGCTGCGGCGCCATGCGGATGGTGGTCGTCACGTCCAGGCCCATGCTGTAGGCGCCTTCGGGATAGCTTTGCAGGATCAATTGACGCGCTTCCTCGACCGCATACGCGGCCGCGTGCACGGAGCTGTTGCGGTCCTTGTTCAGGGCCAGTTTTTCCGCCACAGCCGCATCGTATTCGGCCGGCGTGATGTAACCGAGTTCGCGCATGCGCTGCAGGATGTAATGCTGGCGCACTGTGGCGCGCTGCGGATTGGCGACGGGGTTGTAGGCCGACGGCGCTTTCGGCAAGCCGGCCAGCATGGCCGCTTCGGCGATGCTGACGTCCGCCAGCGGCTTGTCAAAGTAAATGTTCGAGGCGGCGGAAAAGCCGTAGGAGCGCTCGCCCAGGTAAATCTGGTTCATATACAGTTCCAGCAGCTTGTCCTTGCCGTAGTGCTGTTCCAGCTTGTAGGCCAGCAGCATCTCCGTCAGCTTGCGCTGCACGGTTTTTTCGCGCGACAGGAAAAAGTCGCGCGCCACCTGCATGGTGATGGTGCTGGCGCCCTGCGCGTGGTGGCCCGTGACGACGTTGGCGAGCGTGGCGCGCGTCAAGCCATAGAAATCGACGGCGCCATGCTCATAGAAGCGCGCATCCTCGATGGCCAGCAAGGCTTGGCGCATGCGCAGCGGGATCTCCTTCAAGGGCAGAAATTCTCGGCGCTCTTCGCCGTATTCGGCCAGCAGCTCGCCTTCGCTGGAGAAAATGCGCAACGGCAGCGCGGGCTTGTACTGGGCCAGGTGCTCGACGGCGGGCAAATCCTGCCAGGCCTGGCGCAGCCACCAGCCGCCCGCCAGGGCGGCGGCCATGCCCAGGCCCAGGGTCAATCCCAGGCCGAATTTCAGATTGCGCGCCAGTTTAGATTGCGGCTTGCGGGTAGATGTGTCGTTCGCTTGTGCTTCCATGGTGGTATTCCCTTGCTGCCAGGAGGCCGCGCGCTGGCGCGTGGCACTCCATCAAAGAGGCATTGTGCACTGCAACACACCCATCCTTATGAAAAGTAAGTATTATTTAGTATTGATAAATTTTTCTTATGTTAGGCGCGCACCATGGACCTCAATCCCAAGCACACGGAAGCGTTCCGCGCCGTCGTCGAAACGGGCAGCTTCGAGCAGGCGGCGCTGCGGCTGCACCTGACGTCGCCCGCCATTTCGCAGCGGGTGCGGGCGCTGGAAAGCCAGCTGGGCAATGCCTTGATCGTGCGCAGCCGTCCCGCACGCGCCACGCGCATGGGCCAACGCCTGATGCAGTATCTGAAGCGCGCCAAGCTGCTGGAAGCGGACTTGCAGGCGGAACTAGCGGTGCAGCAGGATACCCCGCTGACCCTGGTGCTGGCGCTGAATGCGGATTCGATGGGCACGTGGTTCTTCCCCGCCCTGTCCGAGGTGTTGATACGCGAGCGCGTGCTGCTGGACCTGACCGTGGAAGACCAGGACCACACGTATACCTTGCTGGAGACGGGCATGGCCATCGGCTGCATCAGCACCGAGCCGAAACCCATGCGCGGCTGCACGGCCGAACCGCTGGGCGTGATGCGCTACTGGCTGGTGGCTACGCCCGCGTTCCGCCAGCATTGGTTCGCGCACGGCCTGACGCGCAAGGCGGCGCGCACGGCGCCCGTCGTCGCCTACACGCGCAAGGACACCCTGCAGTCATCGTTCCTGCAAGAGGCGCTGGGCTTGCCCGAAGGGGCTTACCCCTGCCATTACGTGCCGGGCGCCACCTCGCACTTCAACGCTATCCGCTACGGCCTCGGCTACGGCATGGTGCCGGAATTGCTGCTGAAAGCGAACACGGACGGCGAACTCGTGGAGATGCTCACGCCCAAGACCCCGGCCGACGTGGCCCTGTACTGGCACACGTGGAAGGTGCAGTCGCCGCGCATGGAGCAGCTGTCGCGGCAAATCATCGCGGCGGCGCGCAAGATCCTGAAATAAGTATGGTCAGATAACTACCGCTGCATGCCCCAGCGTTTCAAGGTGACGCGCTCCAGGGTGCGAAAGCCGATGTTTTCCACGATTAAACCGATGACGATGACGGCCGCCAGGCCCGCAAACACCTTGTCCGTGTAGAGTTCGTTGCGGTTCTGGAAGATATACCAGCCCAGGCCGCCCTGCCCCGATGTCGTGCCAAATACCAGCTCGGCCGCGATCAGGGTGCGCCAGGCAAACGCCCAGCCGATCTTCAATCCCGAGACGATGGACGGCAAGGCACCGGGCACGAGGATGTGCAACACCAGGCGCAAGCCGTTCAAGCCATAATTGCGGCCCGCCATGCGCAGAGTGTCGGGCACGCCCTGGAAGCCCGCATACGTGTTCAAGGCCAGCGGCCACATCACGGAATGAACGATGACAAAGATCAAACTGGCGCGCCCCAGGCCAAACCACAGCAAGGCCAGCGGCAGCAGGGCAATCGCCGGCAAGGGATTCAACATGGCCGTCAGGGTTTCCAGCACGTCACGCCCGATGCGGCTCGACACGGCCAGCAAAGTCAGCACGAAGGCGGCCAGCACGCCCACCGCATAGCCCTGCAGCAAGACGACGAGGGACGCGGCCGTGCGCGTGAGCAATTCACCGCTGGCGATGCCGCCGATAAACGCCTGCGCCGTCTGCAGAAAACCGGGCAACAATAAATCGTTATGCGTCCAGCGCGCCGCCCCTTCCCACAATAGGGCCAGGCTGAGCAAAATCAAGATCTTGCGCCATAGCGCATGCTGGCCCAGGCGCTGCCAGCGCGACAGCGGCTGCTCGACCGTGACGCCAGCCGGCGGCGGCGCCGCGTAGACGAATTCCTGGCGAATGGGCGGTTCCAGCAGCGCGCTCATACGGCCTCCCTACGTGCCGCGTCAGCTTGCTGGGCGGGAGCAACGTCCTCATCGAACAGCAAACCATGGATGCGGCTGCTGGCAGCCTGGAATTCCGCGCTGCCGGCGCTGTGCAAGCCGAACTGGTGGCTGTTGAGTTCGGCGCGCACCCGGCCCGGATGGGGCGACAGCAGCAGGATGCGGTTGCCCACGACCAGCGCTTCCTCGATCGAATGCGTGACGAAGACAAGCGTAAAACGCAGCTCTTCCCAGAGGCGGCTCAGCTCTTCCTGCATCTTGCGCCGCGTCAAGGCATCGAGGGCGGCAAACGGTTCGTCCATCAGCAGCACTTCCGGCTGCATCGCCAGGGCGCGGGCGATGGCTACCCGCTGCTTCATGCCGCCCGACAAGGTATGCGGATGGGCATCCTCGAAGCCGGCCAGGCCCACCTTGGCGATCCAGTGATGGGCACGCTCGCGGGCCGCCTGCTTGTCCAGCCGCTTGCTGGCCAGCAAGGGGAACATGACGTTCTCCAGTACCGTTTTCCATGGCGGCAACTGGTCGAATTCCTGGAATACGACGACACGGTCCGGCCCCGGTTTCTGGATGGGCTGGCCCTGCATGGCGATGCTGCCCGCGCGCGGCGCGATGAAGCCCGCCACGGCTTTTAATAAGGACGACTTGCCGCAGCCGGATGGACCCAGCAGCACAAAACGGTCGCCGCGGAACACGTCGAAACTGACGTCATGCGTGGCGCGCACGGTGCGCTGTTCGGTCCGATATTCCAGGCTGACATGCTTGACGCTGAGCAAAGGCTGTAAGGCGACTGGCGGACGTACCAGGTGAAAAGCGGGTGCATTCATATCAGCCTCCTTGCGTGATGGCAAGGTCGTCAAAGAAGTAGTCGCGCCAGCTGTCGGGCAGGTTGCGGATGGCGTTCACGCGGTGCAAAAATTGCGCCAGGCCATAGGTGTTTTGCGGCGCGATCTTGAATTGCACTTGCGGATTCGCAAAGATTTTCAGCAGCAGGTTGCGGTCCACCTTGCTCTTGTTGACCTTGATATAGATGTCGGCCGCGCCTTGCGGATTGCTGCTCGCATACTGCGCCGCTTCCGCCAGGGCGGCGATGAAGGCGCGGTACGTCTTCGGATTGTCCTTGCGGTACTTTTCCGTCGCATACAGCAGGGTCGACGAGCTGGGCCCGCCTTGCACGTCGTACGAGTTCAGGATGATGTGGGCGTTCGGGTTTTGCGCCAGTTCCTGCTCCTGGAACGGCGAATTGCCGAAGTGGCCGCTCAGCTCCGTGCCGCCGG
Organism: Janthinobacterium sp. LM6; assembly: GCF_002002885.1. Lineage (GTDB taxonomy): Bacteria > Pseudomonadota > Gammaproteobacteria > Burkholderiales > Burkholderiaceae_D > Janthinobacterium > Janthinobacterium kumbetense. The sequence goes on from NZ_CP019510.1 coordinate 6,022,276, forward strand.
CGATGATGGCGGCCGCCGCGTCCGGGTGCGGCAGGGTTTGCGTAATTTTATCGAGGCGGGCAAATTCCTTGTCGCCCCATTGTTTCGCCACGGCCATCTGCAATATCCTTGCCTGCACGGAAACGGAGACGGCCGGCAAGGCGATGCGGTCCTTGTCCGTCAAGTCCGCCAAGGTTTTCACCTTCGGGTTGTTGCTGATCAAATAGTAGGGGAAATTGCCCAGGGATGCGACAGCGCGCACGTTCTGCCGGCCCTTGGTGCGGTCCCAGATGGTCAGCAGCGGCCCCAGCCCGGCCCCCGCGATATCGATATTGCCGGACAACAAAGCGTCATTGATGGCCGGCCCGCCGGACAGGGTGATCCACTCGACTTTGACATCGACGCCCTGCTGCTTGCCATGCTTTTCTATCAGCTTTTGTTCCTGCGCAATATTGAGCAGCAAGAAGGTGATGCCGTGCTGGCCCGCGATGCGGATCTGACCTTCGGCCCGGGCCATGGGCATGGCCATGCACAGCAGGGCGATGGTGGCGAGCAGGCGGCGGGCAAAGCTAAAGATCGGCAACATGGACACTCCTTGGGTTAAATCAACAGTCAAAATCAGTAAGGCGCATCGCCTTCGATGGTGGTGCGGTAGAGTTTGCGGCGCTGGTCGGGCGGGCAGCCCGTCGCCAGATGCATCAGCGAGCGGTTGTCCCAGAACACCAGGTCGTGCGGCTGCCAGCGGTGCACATATAAATGCTCGGGGCGCACGCTGTGGGCGAACAGTTCATCGAGCAGGGCGCGGCTTTCATCGTCGGGCAAGCCGACGATGCGCGTGGTGAAATGCTCGCTGACGAACAGGGCGCGGCGCCCCGTTTCCGGGTGCACGCGCACGACGGGGTGCGTTACGGGTTTGACTTCATCGACCTGCGCCTGCGTCAGGGCGGGCCGCCATGGGTTGCGGCGGCGCAATTCCTCGTACTGGCTCAGGTAGCTGTGCTCGGCACGGGCACCGCGCACGGCGTGGCGCAGCGCGGCCGGCAAGCTTTCCCACGCCAGGTGCATGTTGGCAAACACGGTATCGCCGCCCTCGTCCGGCAACTCTTGCGCGTGCAGCATGGAGCCGAGGCTGGGCACTTCCTTGTACGACAGGTCGGAATGCCAGAAATGGCCCGCGTCGCCCAGGCCGATGGGCTGGCCATCTTCGACGATGTTCGAGATGATCAGCACTTCCGGCTGCGCGGGCAGCTGGAACTGGCGCAGCACGTGGATTTGCAGGGGGCCGAAGCGGCGGCTGAAATCGACTTGCTGTTGCGGCGTGATGCGCTGCTCGCGGAACACCAGCACGTGATGGTCGAGGTGGGCGTGGTGCAGGCGCTGGAAGTCGTTCAGCGACAGCGGCTGCGCCAGGTCCAGCCCCAGCACTTGCGCGCCGAGCGGCGCGTCGAACGTTTCGATACGGAAGTGGCTGGTGGACTGCACGGGTTTCAGGACGGCCGACATGGGAATTCGCCAAGAGTCAGGGGAAGTCCACTGTATGCCGGCCAGCCTTGCTTGCAAACGAAGCATTTACTATATGGATATGCGCGGCGCGTTGCGCCAGGTTGCCACAGCGGCTGTCACGCAATGGCACAGCAGCACCGGCGTTGCCCGGGAATGGCGCTAGCACGAAACTTGCTTATCTACCAATCTTTAACCCTATCCCAGGAAAGCCATGCCCATCGTCGCCCTGCTGCTCGCCTTGCTGTTCCCTGCTTCCATCCACGCCCAGGACAGCCAGGGTGAAAGTGATCTCAGCTACAAAGCCTATGTGCACAGCAACAAGCGCATCAAGTGTTTGTACGGCTATGCGGCCGACAAGACGGGCGACCATGCGGCAGCCGTCGCCATCTTTGAAGACTGCATCCGGCGCTGGAACGATGTGTATTCGATGATTTGGCTGGCCCAGCTGTATGAAACGGGCATCGGCGTGCCCAAGGACCTGGCGCAGGCGACGGCGCTGATGCGGCGCGGCGCGCATACGAACGATGACGCCGCCTATGCGCGGCTGGCGCGCTACCACTATGGCGTGGCCCTGGCCGAAGGCCGGGGCACGCCGCAGGACATTGCCCAGGCCAAGACCTGGCTGCGCCAGGCGGCGCAGGAGGGCGTGCGGGAGGCGGCCGACTACCTGGGCCGCCTGGAAGGCGCGGCACCTTAGCGCCGCGCCAGCATTGCTGGCTTACGCCGTCGCTTCGTAGCGCGCCAAACGGGTCGCCATGCGCGGCGCCAGTTCGTGGCCGGCCGTGACGGTCACTTCCAGGTCGTTCAGCAAGCCATCCTTCAAGCCATAGACCCAGCCATGGACGCTGAGTTCCTGGCCCCGTTCCCACGCATCTTGCACGATGGTGGTCTGGCACACGTTCAAGACTTGCTCGACCACGTTCAGTTCGCACAGGCGGTCGCCGCGCTGGCGGCTCGTCAGCACGTCGCCCAGGTAGCGCTCATGCTTCTGGCCCACGTCCTGGACGTGGCGCAGCCAGTTGTCGACCAGGCCGATGCGCGTGCCCGTCATGGCCGCATGCACGCCCTTGCAGCCGTAATGGCCGACGATGATGACATGTTTGACTTTCAGCACGTCCACGGCAAATTGCAGGACGGACAAGCAATTGAGGTCGGAATGCACGACCACGTTGGCAATATTACGGTGCACAAACACGTCGCCAGGCGCCATGCCCAGCAGTTCGTTGGCGGGCACGCGGCTGTCGGAGCAGCCGATCCACAGGTATTCGGGCGACGTTTGCGCTTCCAGATTCTTGAAGAAGTTCGGGTCTTTCGCCACCATCGAGTCGGCCCAGCGGCGGTTACGCTGCAGCAGTTCCGCCAGGGCCAGGCCATTTTTCGGTTCGGTCATATCGCTCCCATTGTGTGCGTACGACTGAGTTGGCGGCAGATCGCGCCCATAGGCCGGCGATGCGCGCACATTTCTCAGTCGTGGTGAAAAAAACGCCGGGATGTTTCAGCATCCCGGCGCATGGTATTACGTGTGCTTACTCAAAAAAATCCTTGACCTTGTCTTTCCAGGTCTTGCTTTGCGGACTGTGCTTGGCACCGCCCTCGGTCGTCGACTTTTCAAAGTCGCGCAGCAGGTCTTTCTGTTTTTCCGTCAGTTTCACCGGCGTTTCGATGGCCACGTGGCAGAACAGGTCGCCCGCGTAACCGGAGCGCACGCCCTTGATGCCCTTGCCTTTCAGGCGGAAGGTCTTGCCCGACTGGGTGCCTTCCGGGATCGTAAACGACACTTTGCCGTTCAGGGTAGGCACTTCGATTTCGCCGCCCAAGGCCGCCTTGGTGAACGAGATCGGCATTTCGCAATGCAGGTCGTCGCCTTCGCGCTGGAACACGGCGTGCGGCTTGATGTGGATTTCCACATACAGGTCGCCCGACGGACCGCCATTCGTGCCCGGTTCGCCGTTGCCGGACGACCGGATACGCATGCCGTTGTCGATACCGACTGGAATTTTCACTTCCAGGGTCTTGTTGCGCTTGATGCGACCGGCGCCGCCGCACGGCGTGCACGGGTCGGTGATGACCTTGCCGCTGCCATGGCATTTCGGGCAGGTTTGCTGGATGCTGAAGAAACCTTGCTGCATGCGCACCTGGCCGTGGCCACCGCACGTACCGCAAGTGGTCGGCGAGGTGCCCGGCTTGGCGCCGCTGCCGTGGCAGGTGTCGCACTTGTCCCAGCTCGGCACGCGGATGGTCGTGTCGAAGCCGTGAGCAGCTTGCTCCAGTGTAATTTCCAGGTTGTAGCGCAAGTCGGCGCCACGGTACACCTGTGGACCCGCATTGCGGCTGCGTCCACCGCCACCGCCAAAGATGTCGCCGAAGATATCGCCGAAGCTGTCGGCAAAGCCGCCAGCACCGCCGCCGAAGCCGCCACCGCCGCCCATGTTCGGGTCCACGCCAGCGTGACCGTAACGGTCATACGCATCGCGCTTTTCCGGATTGGTCAGCATCTCGTAGGCTTCTTTGACTTCCTTAAACTTTTCTTCCGATTCCTTGCTATCCGGATTGCGGTCCGGATGGTATTTCATCGCCAGTTTACGGTAAGACTTTTTGATCTCTTCTTCCGAAGCATTTTTTGCGACACCGAGTGTCTCGTAAAAATCACGCTTTGCCATGTTGTCGGCACCTTGCAGTCTATCTACTGATGTAAAAATTACACGAAAAAGCCGAGTCGAGTGCTGCGCTAGGCGCAGCGACTCGGCTCGGCCGGTCTTCGCGGCTAATCCCGCGATGTAGCGTTCAGCCCGGCTACCCCCAGTTCATGGGAGCGCAAGACACTACTTGCTGTCTTTGACTTCTTTGAAGTCAGCGTCAACAACGTCGTCTTGCTTGGCGCCTGCGTCCGATGCGCCAGCAGCTTGCTGTGCACCTTCCGCGCCGCCGGCAGCTTGCTGCGCTTGCATGTCGGCATACATTTTTTCGCCCAGTTTCTGCGATGCGCTCGACAGTGCTTCCACCTTGGCGTCGATCTCAGCCTTGTCGCCGGCCTTGATGCTTGCTTCCAGGTCGGTGATCGCCGCTTCGATCTTCTCTTTCTCGCCCGCATCCAGCTTGTCGCCGTATTCGGTCAAGGATTTCCGGGTCGAGTGTACCAGAGCATCGGCCTGGTTGCGCGACTCGGCCAATTCTTTGACCTTCTTGTCTTCTTCCGCGTTCAACTCGGCGTCTTTCACCATCTTCTGGATTTCCGCCTCGGTCAAGCCGGAATTGGCCTTGATCGTGATCTTGTTTTCCTTGCCGGTGGCCTTGTCTTTCGCGCCGACATGCAAGATGCCGTTAGCGTCGATGTCGAAGGTCACTTCGATCTGTGGCGTACCGCGCGATGCTGGCGGGATACCTTCCAGATTGAATTCGCCCAGGCCCTTGTTGCCGGCGGCGATTTCGCGCTCACCCTGGAAGACCTTGATGGTCACCGCAGGCTGGTTGTCGTCGGCCGTCGAGAAGACCTGGCTGAACTTGGTCGGAATCGTCGTGTTTTTGTGGATCATCTTGGTCATCACGCCGCCCAGGGTTTCGATACCCAGGGACAGAGGGGTGACGTCCAGCAACAGCAAGTCCTTGCGTTCGCCCGACAGGACCGAACCTTGAATCGCTGCGCCCACGGCGACGGCTTCGTCCGGGTTCACGTCCTTGCGTGGATCCTTGCCGAAGAATTCCTTCACTTTTTCCTGCACCTTCGGCATACGCGTCATGCCGCCGACCAGGATGATGTCATCGATGTCCGACACTTTCACGCCAGCATCTTTGATGGCGGTACGGCATGGTTCCATCGTGGCCGTGATCAGCTCTTCCACCAGCGATTCCAGCTTGGCGCGGGTCATCTTCAGGTTCAAGTGGACCGGTGCGCCGTTCGCCATGGCGATGTACGGCTCGTTGATCTCGGTTTGTTGCGACGACGACAATTCGATCTTCGCGCGCTCGGCCGAAGCCTTGATGCGCTGCAGGGCGATCGGATCTTTTTTCAGGTCGATGCCGTTGATCTTCTTGAACTCGTCAATGATGTAATCGATGACGCGCTGATCGAAGTCTTCGCCGCCCAGGAAGGTGTCGCCGTTGGTCGACAGCACTTCAAATTGTTTCTCGCCATCAACATCTGCGATTTCGATGATCGACACGTCGAACGTACCGCCACCCAAGTCATACACGGCGATTTTACGGTCGCCTTTTTCGGTCTTGTCCAGGCCGAACGCCAGCGCTGCCGCGGTTGGCTCGTTGATGATGCGCTTGACGTCCAGGCCAGCGATACGGCCGGCATCCTTGGTGGCTTGACGCTGCGAGTCGTTGAAGTACGCAGGCACGGTGATGACGGCTTCGGTGACTTCTTCACCGAGGTAGTCTTCTGCCGTTTTCTTCATCTTGCGCAGGACTTCAGCCGAAATTTGCGGCGGCGCCAGTTTTTTGTCGCGCACGCCGATCCATGCATCGCCATTGTCGGCTTTCATGATTTGGTACGGCATCAGCGCGATGTCTTTTTGCACTTCTTTTTCGTCGAACTTGCGACCGATCAAACGCTTGACTGCGTACAGCGTGTTTTTCGGATTGGTCACGGCCTGGCGTTTCGCTGGCGCGCCGACGAGAATTTCGCCATCTTCTTGATAAGCAATAATCGACGGCGTCGTGCGTGCGCCTTCAGCGTTTTCGATTACCTTTGGTTGACCGTTTTCCATGATGGAAACGCAGGAATTCGTGGTTCCCAGATCGATACCGATAATTCTACCCATGATTTTTTTCCTTTTATTTGCTAGATTTCAGATGGTTCTTATATGTGGCAAAGCGGCATGGTTTCAAGGCTTGCTTGATGCCGCCCTCTGATTATTTTGCTTGCGCGGTCGTTACAATGGCTGGACGCAGCAGGCGGTCCGCAATCATATAGCCCTTTTGCAGGACTGACACGATGGTATTGGCTTCCTGGTCCGCTGGCACCACGGCAACAGCCTGGTGTTTCATCGGATCGAGCTTCTCGCCCTGCACCGGCAACACTTCCACCAGGCGGTTGCGCTCGAACGCGGCGTTCAGTTGCTTCAAGGTCATCTCGACGCCTTCTTTCAGCGAGTCGATGGTCGGTGCTTCCACCGTCAGCGCCGTTTCCAGGCTGTCTTTCACCGGCACCATGGCTTCGGCAAAGCTTTCCACTGCAAATTTATGTGCTTTAGCAACATCTTCCTGCGCGCGGCGGCGGATATTTTCGCCATCGGCCTTGGCGCGCATGAAGGCATCGTGCATCTCTGCAAGACGCGCTTCGGTACTCGCCAGCTGCTCTTCCAAAGTAGGCTCTGCGGGAGTCGATGGGGCAGTCGCCGCGGCGTCCGCTTGCGGATTAGGTACAGCTTGGTTTTCCTGATCTTGCATCTGAAAAGCTCCTACAATCAATGACTTAAATGAGTTAGTCTAACTATCTTTACAACACTAACGGGCAGATGGGGCTATATCCTATTGTTTCAAGGGGTATGCGTGGCAAAACCGGAATTACATCGATCCATGTTACAGCTTATTACAAAGCACTTCCCATTTCGGCCAGCGATCCGTGCGCGCCCCCCTTGATTTCCCAGGCTTCCCACGGCAAAGCGGGCATTCTACCAGTCCCGCCGCGGCCATCGCCACTGGCGGTGTTGCTATTTGGAAAACCCCTTGGCTGCGCCAGACATGACAAAGCCGCGCAAGCGCGGCTTTCTTGATGATATTTGATACCGGCAGCGACAGCTTAATTCGGCGCGCCCAGGGCCAGGGCCGCCGTGCGCGCCTGCTCGCCCGCCTTCTTGTCCGCTTCGCGCTGCGCCGCCGTCTTCATCGTCGGCCAGCCAATCATGTGCTGTTCCGCAATTTCCGCCAGGCCCGCGATCCAGGCTGGCGTTTCGTTCAGGCAAGCGATGTAATGAAACTGCTGGCCGCCGGCCGTCTCGAAATCATGCTTGGCTTCCATGGCGATCTCTTCCAGGGTTTCCAGGCAATCGCTGGTAAAGCCCGGACACAGCAGGTCGACGCGCTTGACGCCCTGTTGCGCCAGCGCCACGAGGGTGGGTGCCGTGTACGGCTGCAGCCATTCGGCCTTGCCAAAGCGCGACTGGAAAGTCACCACGTATTGATCTTTGCTTAACTTCAACTTTTCCGCCAGCAAGCGCGCCGTTTTCAGGCATTGGCAGTGGTAGGGATCACCCAGCAGCAAGGTGCGCTTGGGCACGCCATGAAAACTCATCACCAGTTTTTCGGGACGGCCATGCGCTTCCCAATGATTCAGCACGGAATCGCGCAAGGCGTCGATGTACGTGTCGTGCTCGTGATACTGCTTGATAAAGCGCAATTCCGGCACATTGCGCACCGTGGCGTAATGGGCAAACACGGCGTCGTAGATGGAACCCGTCGTCGTGCCCGAGTATTGCGGATAGGCAGGCAGGATGGCGATGCGCTCGCAGCCTTCACTTTTCAGCCTGGCCAGCACTTCGGGCAGGGAAGGCGAACCGTAGCGCATGGCCATGGCCACCGTGACGCCATCGTGGCCCCGCTCGGCCAGGGCGCCGGCCAGCAATTTCGCCTGCTTTTGCGTGTGCACTTTCAGGGGCGAACCGTCGCGCGTCCAGATCGACGCGTATTTTTTGGCAGACTGGCCGGAGCGGAAGGGCAAAATGATCAGGTTCAGGATGAACCACCAGACCAGGCGGGGAATCTCCACCACGCGCGGGTCGGACAAAAATTGCTTCAGGTAGCGCCGCACGGCCGACGAGGTCGGCGCATCGGGCGTGCCCAGGTTGACCAGCACCACGGCGCTGCGGTCGATACGGCCATGCGTGTACGGCGGTTCTGTTTGAAATGACATGAAAGCTCTTCGAAGGCGTTGGATGGATTAGCCGACCATTATAGTTACATTGCGTCAACATTGGGAAAGATGGAAAGGAACGGCATAAGGCTAACTGCCATTCTCACCAGACCGGCTTACGCTAACAACGCCTAACAAAACCGTAGCGAGCGGCAGCGAGGCTCGGCGCCCCCGTTGGTCTGAGAAGCGCAGCTGTGCGAAGCACGGGGCCGCCGAGGCAGTGAGCATCGCTGGCCGCGACCCGCGACGCGCAGTAGGTTTGGTTAGGTGTACTAGATAGCCAGCAACTCGCGTGCATGCTTGCGCGTGGTGGCCGTGATTTCCAGGCCGCCCAGCATGCGCGCCACTTCTTCCACCCTGGCCTTGGCGTCGAGCATATCGATGCGCGACGCCGTCTTGCCATTGTCCAGGGTGCTTTTTGCCACCTGGAAATGCTGATTCGCCTGGCTGGCCACTTGCGGCAAGTGGGTCACGCACAGCACTTGCCGTCCCTGCCCCAGGCGTTTCAACAAACGCCCCACCACTTCGGCGACGGCGCCGCCGATGCCGCTGTCGACCTCGTCGAAGATCAGGGTCGGCGTGGTGGTGGCGTGCGAGGTGATGACGGAGATGGCCAGCGCGATGCGCGCCAGTTCGCCGCCGGACGCCACTTTCGCCAGCGAGCGGGGCGCCGTGCCCGCATGGCCGGCGACGAGGAATTCCACTTGCTCCAGGCCATGCGCGGCCGGTACGCACGGGTGCAGGGCGATTTCAAAGCTGCCGCCCGTCATGCTCAGTTCCTGCATGGCGCGCGTGACGGCGTGCCCCAGTTCCAGGGCGGCGGCGCGCCGCGTGGCGGACAAGCGCTCGGCCACGCTGCGGTATTCCGCCTCGATCTTGGCTTCCTGGCGCAGCAAGCCTTCGATATCGGATGCGTCCGCCAGGTGCTGCAGCTTTTCCGACAGCTTCGCGTGTTCCTCGGGCAATTCTTCGGGCGTGACGCGGAATTTGCGGGCCGTGCTGTGCATGGCTTCCATGCGCGCGTCGAGCTGGTGCAGGCGCTCCGGGTCCAGTTCGACCCGGTCCAGGTAATTGTTCAGCGCGTACACGGATTCCTGCAATTGAATGCGCGACGATTCGATCAGGTCGACAATCGGTTGCAATTCCGCATCGACGGACACCAGCTTGCCCAGCTTCTGGTTCAGGGCCGACAGTTGCGACACGATCGGATGGTCTTCCTGTTCAGAAATGATGGACAAGGCTTCCTGCGCCCCTTCCAGCAGGCTGGCAGCGTGCGACAGGCGGCTGTGCTCGTTCGTGATCTCCGTCCATTCACCGGGCTTGGCGGCCAGTTTTTCCAATTCTCCCACTTGCCATTCCAGGCGTTCGCGCTCGTACAGCACGTTGGCGGCGTTGGTTTCGAATTCCTCGCGCTGGCGCACGAGGGCGCGCCAGCGCTTGTGCAACGCCGCCACTTGCCGCGCATCCTGCTCCGCGCCCATTTCGCGCGCCGTCGCCTGGCCGTCGAGCAAGGCGCGCTGCGCCTCGCTTTTCAGCAAGGATTGGTGCGCATGCTGGCCGTGGATGTCGACCAGCATGTCGCCCAGCTCGCGCAGCTGCGCGGCCGTGGCGGGGATGCCGTTGATATACGCCTTCGAGCGGCCCGCGTTATCGATCACGCGGCGCAACAGGGCGCCGCCCTCGTCGTTGGCGAACTCATTGGCCACCAGCCAGGCCTGCGCAACCTCGCTGACGGAAAAATCGGCCGTGATGTCGGCCTTGGCCGCGCCTTCGCGCACCACGCTGGCGTCGCCGCGCCCGCCCAGCGCCAGTGTCAGCGCATCGATGAGGATGGACTTGCCGGCGCCCGTCTCGCCCGTCAGCACGCTGAAGCCGGCGGAAAATTCCAGTTCAATGGTATCGACAATGACAAAATCGCGAATGGACAGTGTATGGAGCATGGCTTCAGTGGTTAGGCGGCGCACCGCGGGTTGAGATAGGGAAACTTATTAGCTGAGCTTGCCCTCGCCCGACGGGTACTCATTCCAGTGCAATTTTTCACGCAGGGTGTTGTAGTAACTCCACCCTTCCGGATGCAGGAAGGTAATCGTGTGCGGCGAACGGCGGATGAGGATGCGGTCTTGCTGGACCAGGCTGGCAAAGGTCTGCATGTCGAAATTGACGCTGATATCGCGTCCGCGCACGATTTCCACCACGATCTGGCTGGAGTCGGGCAAGACGATGGGACGGTTCGACAGCGCATGCGGGGCGATCGGCACGAGCACGATGCCGCCCAGGGTCGGGTGCAGCAAGGGGCCGCCGGCCGACAGCGAGTACGCGGTCGAGCCCGTGGGCGTGGAAATGATCAAGCCATCCGACCGCTGGTTGTACATGAAGTGGCCGTCGACCTCGACACGCAATTCGGCCATGCCGGCGCCGCCGCCGCGCGAAACGACGACATCGTTGACGGCCATGCCCACGTGGATCGATACGCCATCGCGCAGTACGCTGCCTTCAAGCAAGGTACGGCGTTCGGCCTTGAAGCGACCGCCGAGGATTTGCGCCAATACAGGCAGCATACGCTCGAGCGGAATATCCGTCATGAAACCCAAACGCCCTTGATTGATACCGATCAAGGGTACGTCGAATGGCGCCAGCTGGCGCGCAATGCCCAGCATGGTGCCGTCGCCGCCCATGACGATGGCGCAATCGGCGGCGGCGCCGATCTCGGCCGGCGACATGGCGCGCACGCCTGGAAACGCCAGGTTCAGGTGCGCGGCCGTCTCCGCCTCAAACACCACCGTGTGGCCCAGCACTTGCAGGAAATCGACGATGCTTTTCACGGGCTCGGCAATGCCATCCGTATTCTGGCGCACGACCAGGGCGATGGTCTTGGCACCCAGGTTGAAGCGCTCGCCCGGGGCTGGCAAGGTCGCGGCTGGCTGTTCGGCGTGTGTATCGACGGGCATAAGAGTCTCGGTAGTGAATTCGGTGGCAAACCGCCCCAGGCTGTCGCATCGCACGCCGGCATCGCATAATACTGTATATATGCACAGTATAGTGCGGCTGCCGCGTGCCTGCAAGGGGCGTTCTTGGTGTTGCACGCAGTGTAGCGCAGAAAAAGAATCGTCCATGCGTGCGCCAGCGCTCCCTGCCCGGACAAATCCGCTTGCGGGCGGCCCGGCGCGGCAGGACACTGATTGCACGTCATTTTTACTGTCAGGAGGCCATATGGCTACCCAGTCAAGCGAACGCAAGATCAATACCGAGGAAAAAGTCAGGAATGACGGCGTCGACCGCCTGCCGCACGAGCGCGACGAATCGCCCGATGCGCAAAACGTACGCCCGCGCAAAATCATGCAGCAGGCGGCCAGCGACCTGGAGCAAGGCCTGGTCGATACGGATCGGCGTGCCCAGCCCGGCGTGGAAAAGGTCAAGCCGGCCGAACCGAAACAGGCGCGTCCCGACGCAGAACTGGAACCAAAGAAGGCACGCTGAGTCGAACCGTCGTGGGCCGCGCATGCTCCCGCAGTGTGACGCAACGAACGGAAGCGGCAAGCCCCGGCGCGCATGATGAACGCTCGAACCACGCAAGGAGTACATCATGAAAAAAACAGGATCAGCCGTCTGGAGTGGCGGCCTTAAAGATGGCAAAGGGTTTATTTCCACCCAAAGCGGCGCGCTCGACAACATAGCCTATGGCTTCAACACACGCTTCGAAGACGGTCCCGGCAGCAATCCGGAAGAACTCATCGGTGCCGCCCATGCGGCCTGCTTCACCATGGCCCTGTCCGGCCAGCTGGGCGAGGCGGGCTTGCGCGCCACGGCCCTGAAAACCACGGCCGACGTCAGCCTGGAAAAAATCGACGGCAGCTATGCCATCACGGCCGTGCACCTGACCCTCGTGGCCACCATCCCCGGCGCCACCGACGAAGTGTTCCAGGACGCGGCCCTGCGCGCCAAGCTCGGCTGCCCCGTGTCCAAATTGCTGGCCACGGAAATCACCCTGGATGCCCATCTGGAGTAATGCCGGCATGCCGTCCGCTGCCGTCCCATCACCGGACGGCAGGGGCGGCCTCGGCAAGAAAGCCGTAAAACGCATAAAATCCTGCCATTCCCCTATCATCCTCAAGGATTTACGATGCGTATTTTGCACACCATGTTACGGGTCGGCGACCTGCAGCGCTCCATCGATTTTTACACCAAGGTCCTGGGCATGAAATTGCTGCGCACCAGCGACAACCCGGAATACCAGTACACCCTGGCCTTCGTCGGCTATGGCGCGAATCCCGACCATGCGGAACTGGAACTGACGTATAACTACGGCACCACCAGCTACGAGCTGGGCACGGCGTATGGCCACATCGCCATCTCGGCCGACGACATTGTCGCCGCGTGCGACGCGGCACGCGCAAATGGCGGCAATGTCACGCGCGAACCGGGCCCCGTGAAAGGCGGCAATACCGTCATCGCCTTCATCACCGACCCGGACGGCTACAAGATCGAATTGATCGAGCGCAAGTTCGACGGCCCGGGCGGCGGCCTGTAATACCTCAGCCTGGCTCGGCGGCCTGTGCAATGGCCGCGCGCAGCCAGGCGATGCCCGCATCGCCGTCCGTGCGGCGGTGCCGTATCACTTCAAACGCAAACGGCGCGATGGCAAACGGTGCAGCGTACTGCGCCAGCTCTTGCGCCGCACTGCCCTGCAAGGTGCGCCGCGCCACCGTCAGGATCAAATCCGTCCCCATCACGACAGCCGGTGCGACCGTCCAGTACGGCACACGCACGGCGATGCGGCGCGTCTGTCCCAGCTGGGCCAGGGCCGCGTCGACTTCGGCAGCCATGCCGCCTTCGCTGGATGCCACCAGCACATGGGGGCGCGCCAGGTAGGTGTCCAGGCTCAACACTTCACCGGCCGCCAGGCTGGCCGGATCGAGCGCGCACGCAAACGTTTCCTCAAATAAAGTTTCTCTGTGTAACTGCTCGGGCAGTTGCGGGAATACACCGAGCGCCAGGTCGATCTCGCCATCCTGCACGCCAGCGATCACGGCCGGACGGCTGGCGTAGCTGACAGCCAGGTCGATGCCCGGTGCTTCCACGCGCAAGCGCCGCAGCAAAGCGGGCAAGAGCAAGGCCGCGCCGTAATCCGACATGGCCAGACGAAACACGCGCTGCGCCGTGGCCGCCTCGAAGACGGCGCCGCCCAGCACGGAACGCACGCTTTGCAGGGCTTCGGCCAAGGGCCGCGCCAATGCCAGCGCGCGCGCCGTCGGCTGGAAGCCGCCCTTGCCGCGCAGTAGCAGCGCGTCGCCGAGCAGGTGGCGCAAGCGAGCCAGCGCATGGCTGACGGCAGGCTGGCTCATATGTAACCGTTCAGCCGCGCGCGACAAATGGCGCTCGCTGAGCAGCGCATCCAGGATCACCAGCAAGTTCAAATCGACGGCGCGCAGATTATTCGTTTGATGCATAGTTGGATGACAAACTACGAATTGGATTTAATCATGACAGCATAATACGATGACTCCATCAACTCAACACGCAGGGAGTCATACATGAACGGATGGATCACCTTGTTTGCCCCGCTGGCCATGCTGGCCGGCGCCGTCGTCCCCTTCCAGGCGGGCGCAAATGCCGCGCTGGGCCGCAACCTGGGCCACCCGCTGTGGGCGACCATTGCCTCGCTGGCCGTCAGCGCCGTGCTCGCTTCACTGGTGATGCTGCTCTGGCGGGTGCCGGCGCCCGATGTCCAGCTCGCCATGCGCGGACCGGGCTGGTCCTGGCTGGGCGGCGCGGCCGGCGTGTTTTATATTACGGCCGCGCTGATGCTGGCGCCGCGCATGGGGTCCGGTCCCTTCATGGCCGCCGTCATCGGCGGGCAAATGCTGGCCGCGCTGGCCATCGACCGCTACGGCTTGCTGGGCTTTGCCGTGAAGCATATTTCTCCGCTGCACTGGGCCGGTGCAGGGCTGGTGGTGGCGGGCGTGATCCTGACGCAAGTGGCCAACAACCGCGCCGTGTGATAACACGGCAAGACGAAAAAAAACCAGCGCCGTCGCCGGGGCTGGTTTTGATCGTGCGCAATACTGGATTACTTGTCCAGCAAGGCATTGACGGGCATCAAGTCCGTTTCCTTCAAGGTGCCGGCCGCCGCCTTCAGGCGCAAGCCGTTCATGATGGTGTCGTAGCGGGCTTTCGACAGGTCTTTTTGTGTCGAGAACAATTGTTTCTGCGCATTCAAGACGTCGATATTGATGCGCACGCCCACTTGATAGCCGAGCTGGTTCGACTCCAGCGCCGATTTGCTCGACACTTCCGCCGCTTCCAGCGCCTTGACTTGCGCCAGGCCGCTATTGACGCCCAGGAAAGCCTGGCGCGCGCCTTGCGAGGCCGTGCGGCGTGCCGTTTCCAGGTCGTTGCGGGCCTTGTTTTCCAGCGCGATCGATTCGCGTACCTTGCTGGTGACGGCAAAGCCGCTGAAGATCGGGATGCTCCACTGCACGCCGATGGCATTATTGTTATTGCCGTTGCCATTGCCGCCGCCCGAGGAATAGGTATGGCCTGCGTTGGCGATCAGGTCCACGGTCGGGTAGTGGCCGGCGCGGTTGCGGCCGATGTCGCGCTTGGCCGATTCCACGTTGAACTGGGCCGTGACGACGCCGTAGTTCTGTTCTTCGGCGGACGACACCCACGGCTCGACGGCAGCCGGTTCGGGCGCGCTGATGACCACGCCCGTGCGCATCGGTGCCAGGGTGGTCGGCGCTTCGCCGATGATGGTTTGCAAGGCGCTGCGCTTGTTGGCCAGGTCATTGATGGCGGCAAATTCCTGCGCCACCACCAGGTCGTAGGCCGCTTGCGCTTCGTGCGTATCGGTAATCGTTTGCGTGCCCACTTCGAAGTTGCGCTTGGCCGATGCCAGTTGCTCCGTCGTGGCGACCTTTTGCGCCTGCGTGGCGCCCAGGTTGTCCTGCGCGCTCAGCACGTCGAAATACGCCTGCGCCACGCGGGTGATCAGGTCTTGCTGCACTTGCGCAAATTGCGCTTCGGCAATCGCCTGCGCCAGCTTGCTTTGCTGATAGGTTTCCCAGCGGTCCCAGCGGAACAGCGGTTGCGCCAGTGTCAAATTGTAGGCATTCGTGCGCACGTTCACGGACGGCGAGGTGATCTTGTTGCCGCCATTGTTCTGGACGATTTGCTCCTGATTGCCGCGCGTATTGCTGCCCGAGGCGGAGATTTGCGGCAGCAAGCCTGCCAGCCCCTGCGGAACCCGCTCCATCCCGGCCGACAGGGCCGCGCGCGCGCTGGCGTACTGCGCGTCATTGGCCAGCGCCTGCTGGTACACCTGGATGAGATCGGCCGCCTGCGCTTGCAGCGAGTATGTCATCGAGACAAAGGCGCTGGTCATCAGCACGGCGATAAGGGGTTTCCGCATTGCATTTCTCCGTTGGAGTCGTCAAAAGTTGATGGAATCAAAAATCTGCTACCGCTTGCCTTGCGCCCGCCGGGTGAGCGGGGTACAGGCCTCCGCAGGCATGCAGGAAAACATGCCTGGGTGCATCTACTGCAAAATAACTTAGTATTTAGGCATCGCGCTGTCGACTTGCAGCGCCCAGGCATGCACGCCGCCCGTCAAATTACTGATCTTGCCAAAACCATTGCGCTCCAGGAAGGCTGCCACTTGCATGCTGCGCATGCCGTGATGGCAGATGCAGACGATCTCGGCGTCTTCATCGAGGTCATCGATGCGCGCAGGAATCGAATTCATCTGCATCAGGGTGGCACCGTCGAGGTGGCACAGGTCGAACTCCCACTGTTCCCGCACGTCCAGCAACAAGGGGCGCGGGCGGGAAGGGTCAGCCAGCCAGGCGGCCAGCTGCGGTGCACTCAAATGCTCCATCGAATCGGTCGCCTCAGAACTGGAAATGCGACGGTGCCACGGCTTGCAGCGGCGTGACATTGGTTTCAAACAGCTTGCGCGTGTCGTAGGCCTTGTCCGAGCTGCGCGTGATCAGGTGCGCCGACATGATCGGCGCTTCGCCGATGATGGCCAGGATGCGTCCGCCGACTTTCACTTGTTGCAACAGTGCTTCCGGCAACACGGCCAGGGCGCCGGACACGACGATTACGTCATACGGTGCGCCCTTGCTCCAGCCTTGCGCGCCGTCGCCCAGTTCCACGGTGACGTTCGTCACACCGTTGGCGGCCAGGGTCTGCTCGGCCAGGGTTTTCAATTGGGGAACGATTTCCACGCTCGTTACATGACGTGCCTTGTGCGCCAGCAACGCGGCCATGTAGCCGCTGCCGGTGCCGATTTCCAGCACATTTTCATGCTTTTTGACGGCTACGTCTTGCAAAATGCGCGCTTCCAGCTTCGGCGTCAACATGCATTCGCCACCGCCCAGTGGAATTTCGGTATCGACGAAGGCCAGGTTTTTATAGGCGGCCGGCACGAAATCTTCACGCTTGACCACGTTCAACAGCTCCAATACGTCGATATCCAGTACGTCCCATGGACGGATCTGCTGTTCGATCATATTGAAGCGGGCTTGTTCGATATTCATCTTTGGACTCGGTAAGTGAAGTAATAATCCGCCATTTTATCGTTGAACTGGCTGAAAGCACATGTTAACCATAAAGGCGGGGAATGGAGGAAATTTGCGACGATCTGCAGATTTGGGGGGGCGAACCTTGGAAAAGGGGCAACTGAACGGTAGAGGCAAGCTCCGCATATCAACTTTTCCCGGGCGCCTCCACCTGCAAGCTGCGCAAACTCATGTCGATAAAGGCATCCATGTAGGCGACGGGATCGATGTTCTTGACCTCGCACGGCAGGAAGGAGTGCGTCCACATCATCAGCATGGTGACGGGCGCGCTGAGGATGGTGCTGACCAGCACGGGATCGACCTGGCGAAATTCGCCGCGCTGCATGCCCCGTTCCAGCAAGGTGGCGATCAGCGCATTGCCGCGCGTGACCACCTCTTCGTTGTAAAACTGCGCCAGTTCCGGGAAGTTGTTCGCTTCGGCCAGCATCAGCTTGGTCAAACCGGCCAGCTTGGTGGCGCCGAATTCTTCCCACCATTGCATCATCATGCTGCGCAATAACTCGGCACTACTGCTGTCCGAGGCGGCCATGCTGTCTTCCGCCTCGCCGATGGAATGCACGATATTGTCGCGCACCACGGCCTTGAACAGCTCTTGCTTGTTCTCAAAGTACAGGTACAGGGTGCCTTTCGACACGCCGGCCCGCTTGGCCACATCCTCCAGGCGCGTCGATGCGAAGCCCCGTTCGACAAACAGGTCGAGGGCGGCGGCGAGCAACTCCTGCGGGCGGGCATCCTTGCGCCGCTCCCAGCGGGGCTTGGTATCAATCGGGGCTTGCATGTGTCTTTCCAAGTAACTTACTTTTGAGTCATTAATAGTAGCCCTGTCTATGGGCAAGGTCAAGCGCGGGGCACCGCCCGGCACGCCGAACACGGGTATTGTACGCTGCGTGCCGGCGTTGGCGACACCTCCACTGCCGCCGGACCTGCGGCGCCAGGTGAAGCAGAATGCGTTTCACCCCGCGTTTTGCGCAGTTCGTCGCATTTCCATGCAAGCCAGCGCACCGCTTTGCTATCTTCTCATCGACAGCACGGCAGCCGCGGCGCGGCAGCCGGCTTTTTTCTTGTCCCGAACTAAAACAATCATAAAGGAAACACCATGCGTACCTTGCTGGCCCTGTGCTGTGCCGTTGCCCTTGGCGGTTGCGCCATCGTCATCAACCCCAACGATGGCGAAGTGCGCTATGCCGATTCCAGCAGCAATGTCATCCAGGGCAACGGGCAAGTGAGCCGCGACGTGCGCCAGGTCAGCAACATCAGCGCGCTCGACATCGACAATATGAAGCGCATCGACATCAAGATCGACGTGCGCGTCGGCCCGACGGCATCGCTGGTGATCGAAGCGGACAGCAATCTGCAACCGCTGATCCATAGCGACGTGAACGGCAACACGCTGCGCCTGTGGAGCGACACGAACATTCGCAGCAGCAATGGCATCCACGTCATCTATACGACACCGCAATTGAGGAAAATCAACATCTCCGGCTCCGGCCGCCTGGTGGTCAGCGGCCTGAATGGCGACGATTTCAGCCTGGAACAGCGCGGGTCGATGAAGAGCGAATTGTCGGGCACGACGGGACGCTTCGACGTGGCCAACAATGGCTCGGGCAGCATCAATGCGGCGGCCCTCGCCAGCGGCAACACGGACGCGGTGCAGAACGGTTCCGGCAGCATCCAGCTGGGCAGCGTGCACGGCGAACGCATCAACGTGGCCGTCAACGGCTCGGGCAGCATCAGCGCCAACGGCGCCGTGCAGCGCCTCGACGCCAACGTGAATGGCTCGGGTGATGTCAACCTGGCGTCGCTGCGCAGCGACGTTGCCTATCTGGCGAGCAACGGCTCCGGCGACATCGACGTCAGCGTCCAGAATGAAGTCAACGCCCGCGCCAGCGGTTCCGGCCGCATCACCGTGCATGGCGATCCGGCCCGCCGCACTTTGTCGGGCAAGCGCGTCAGCATCGTGCGCTGAACGCGCCCGGGCAACACGCGGGAGCCGGCTTGCTATACTGTCGGCTCCTCACCCGCCCGTCTGAACTCCCATGTCACCATCTGCCACCCTGGCATGCCGTCCTTCGTGCGGCGCCTGCTGCACCGCACCGTCCATCACCAGCCCGATTCCTGGCATGCCGGAGGGGAAACCGGCGGGCGTGCGCTGCGTGCAGCTGGCCGATGACAACCGTTGCAAGATCTTTGGCCAGCCGGAACGGCCCGCGTTTTGCGGCGGCTTGCAGCCATCCGCGGAGATGTGCGGCAACAGCCGCGAACACGCGGTGCACTGGCTGGCGGAGTTGGAACGGCTGACGGCGCCCTGAGCGGCGTCCCTGCTTGCATCGCGCTTAGCGCGCGTCTTCCGCTTCCTCGGCGTCGCGCTGCCGCTTGTATTCCAGCAAGGTGGCAATCCCCAGATAGATCAGCAGCAGGCACACGGAATCGCGTGCATCGCTCCAGCCCAGCGTGCCATGACGCATCCAATGCAGCGCATTCAACACGATCATCATGCCCAGGATCAACCATCCACTGCGGCGCAGGGCGCGGCCCGGCAAGCTTGCCTTGAAAGAGGTACTTGAAAACATGGCTTCCCTTATTTCATTCCATTTTTTACAACACTAACAGAATTTATATCTTTTCGGCAATATCTGACGGAAACCTGCGTACACTTGACTCGCTTTGCACGTTTGCGTATATTCATGCGCATTCCTGCACGTTTTAGAAAAAACCCATGTCCGCCACCCTGCTCCTCAAACAACGCCACGCGCTGATCCAGCAACAATTGCACGCCGATGGCAGGGTGCTGGCGCTGGATCTGGCGCGCCAGCTTGACGTGTCCGAAGATACGATACGGCGCGACCTGCGCGAGATGGCGGCGGCCGGCCTGTGCCAGCGCGTGTATGGCGGCGCCCTGCCGCTGGCGCCGGATGGCGGCACCTTGAGCCAGCGCAAGCAGGAAGCGCCGGAACGCAAGGCGCGTCTGGCGCAGGCCGCCGTCTCCCTCGTGCGCGCGGGTCAGGTGCTGTTTTTCGATGCGGGTTCAACCAACCTCGCCATCGCCAGCACCTTGCCAGAGTTAGCGCTCACTGTCATCACCAATGCGCCAGCCATTGCCATGGCGCTGATGGAACGCCCGGAAATCGAGCTGATCATGGCTGGCGGCAGGGTCGACCGGCGCGCCGGCGCCAGCCTGGGCCCGCAGGCCTTGCGCACGGTCGAGCGCATGCATCCCGACCTGTGCTTCCTCGGCGCCTGCGGCGCCGATGCGGACGCGGGCGTGACGGCGTTCAACTACGACGAGGCCGAGTTCAAGCGCAGCATCGCCGGCGCCAGCAAGGCCGTGGTCGTGGCCGTCACCAGCGACAAGCTGGGTACCGCCGCGCCCTTTGGCGTGCTGGCCACCGGCTTGCTGCAGCACCTGGTGCTGGAAGCCGATGCCGACGCTGCCCACCTGGCCGCCTTTGAACGGCTGGGCGTGCAAGTATTGCGCGCCCGCGCCTGATGTTATCCACCCGACCTTTGAAAAGTTCCCCCATGCATCTCACCGGCACCCTGCAACAACGCGCCACGCGCCTGGTCTTCTTCGCCGCCGGCCTCGGCATGGCCGCCTGGGCCCCGCTGGTCCCCTACGCCAAATCGCGCCTGGGCCTCGATGAAGCCACCCTCGGCATTTTGCTGCTGTGCCTGGGCGCCGGCTCGCTGTGCGCGATGCCGTTTACGGGCATGCTCACGGCACGCTTCGGCTGCCGCAAGGTCATCTGCGGCGCCGGCCTGCTCCTGACCGCCATCCTGCCCGGCTTGGCGCTGGCCGCCACGCCGCTGCAGCTGGGCCTGGTGCTGCTGGTGTTCGGCGCGGCCATGGGCACGTTTGACGTGGCCATCAACATCCAGGCCGTGATCATCGAAAAGGCCAACGGCGGCGCCATGATGTCGGGCTTTCATGCGCTGTTCAGCGTGGGCGGCTTTGCCGGCGCGGCTTGCATGGCCTTGCTGCTGTGGCTGGGCCTGACGCCGGCCTGGTCGTGCGTGGTGGTAATGCTGCTGCTGTGCGGCGTGCTGGGTGCGGCGCAAGGCCATCTGTTGCCGACCGCCTCCGCCTCCGGCGAAAAGACGCCGCTGTTCGTCATGCCGCATGGCGCCGTCATTTTCATTGGCCTGTTGTGCTTTATCGTCTTCCTGGCCGAAGGCGCCATCCTCGACTGGAGCGCCCTGTTCCTCACCACCACGCGCGGCGTGGAAGAAGCCAAGGGCGGCCTCGGCTACGCCGCCTTCGCCATCGCCATGACGGTGGGCCGCTTCACCGGCGACAAGGTAGTCAGCCGCTTTGGCGGAAAGCGTGTGCTCACTTTTGGCGGATTGTGCGCGGCGGCAGGCTTCTTCCTGGCCGTGCTGGCACCGCATGCCAGTCTGGCCATGCTTGGCTTCGTGCTGATCGGCCTGGGCGCGGCGAATATCGTGCCCATCCTGTTCACGGCGGCAGGCAACCAGCATGCCATGCCGGCCAGCCTGGCGGTGGCGGCCATCACCACCATCGGCTACGCGGGCATCCTGGCCGGCCCGGCCGTGATTGGCTTTGTCGCCCACGCCACCAGCCTGAATATCGCCTTCGCCA
Organism: Janthinobacterium sp. LM6; assembly: GCF_002002885.1. GTDB lineage: Bacteria > Pseudomonadota > Gammaproteobacteria > Burkholderiales > Burkholderiaceae_D > Janthinobacterium > Janthinobacterium kumbetense. The sequence continues at coordinate 6,043,790 of NZ_CP019510.1, forward strand.
TGCTGGGCGCCGCCCTGCTGCTGGTGGCGGCCAGCGCGCGCCTGGTGGCGCCGGCAAAACAAGTATCCTGATCCCTCCCCTGCCTGGCGGACGGCGCTAAAAAAGCGCCGCCCAACTGCGCCCAAATAAGGTTCGCGGGCCTGCGGCATGGTAAGCTTCGACCCCGCGCACATTGCCGGCGCCACGCGGTCACCCCATCCTGTCACTTATACCCGTTTATACATCTATGGATCTCATTCTTGCGTTAAAAGCCATCATCATGGGGCTGGTCGAAGGTTTTACCGAATTCTTGCCGATTTCGTCCACGGGACATCTGATCCTGGCCGGCAGCCTGCTCGACTTTACCAAGGATGTCTCGAAAGAAGTCATGGATGTCTTCGAGATCGCCATCCAGGCCGGCGCCATCCTGGCCGTGTGCTGGGAATACCGCCAGCGCATCGGCAGCGTGCTGTCCACCTTCGGCACCGAAGTCAAGTCGCGCAAATTCGTGCTGAACGTGGCCATCGCCTTCATTCCGCTGGCCGTCATCGGCCTGGCCATCGGCAAGATGATCAAGCATGCGCTGTTCAAGCCAGTACCGGTTGCCATGGCCTTCATCATCGGCGGCATCATCATCTTGCTGGTGGAGCGCCGCGCGCGCATCAACCCCGTCACCGTGCGCGTCAACTCGGTCGATGAAATGACGCCGTTCGACGCCCTGAAAGTGGGCTGCGCGCAGGCATTTGCGCTGATCCCCGGCACCAGCCGTTCCGGCTCGACCATCATCGGCGGCATGCTGCTGGGCCTGTCGCGCAAGACAGCCACCGAATTCTCGTTCTTCCTGGCCATCCCGACCTTGTTCGCGGCCACCTTCTACTCGCTGTACAAAGCGCGCGACATCCTGTCGGCCACCGACGTGCCCCTGTTTGGCCTGGGTACCGTGGCCGCCTTCATTTCCGCCTTCCTGTGCGTGCGCTGGCTGCTGCGCTATATCAGCTCGCACGACTTCACGTTTTTTGCCTGGTACCGCATTGTGTTCGGCTTGCTGGTGTTGGCCAGCGCCCACTACGGCTGGGTTGTTTGGGCAGAATAAGGCACTATGAATCAAGATCTTAACCAGCGCGCGCTGCACCTGCTGCAGACCGTTTTCGGCTACCCGGCCTTCCGCGGCCAGCAAGCCGACATCGTCGACCACGTCAGCCATGGCGGCGACGCGCTGGTGCTGATGCCCACGGGCGGCGGCAAGTCGCTGTGCTACCAGATTCCCGCGCTGCTGCGCGACGGCGTCGGCGTCGTCGTGTCGCCATTGATCGCGCTGATGCAGGACCAGGTGGACGCGCTGGAGGAAGTCGGCGTGCGCGCCGCCTTCCTCAATTCCACGCAAACCTACGAAGAAGCGAGCCGCATCGAACGCCTGGTGCGCACGGGCGGCATCGACGTCGTCTACGTGGCGCCAGAACGCCTGATGACGCAGCGCTGCCTGGACCTGTTCCAGGCCTCGAAGATCTCCCTGTTCGCCATCGACGAGGCGCACTGCGTGGCCCAGTGGGGCCACGACTTCCGTCCCGAATACATCAAGCTGTCGGTGCTGCACGAGCAGTTCCCGGACGTGCCGCGCATCGCGCTCACGGCCACGGCCGACCCGCAGACGCGCGCCGAAATCGCGCTGCGTTTGCAGCTGGAAGACGCGCGCCAGTTCGTCTCGTCCTTCGACCGCCCGAACATCCGCTACCAGATCGTGGAAAAGGCGAATGGCCGCAAGCAGCTGCTCGACTTCATCAACACGGAACACACGGGCGACTGCGGCATCGTCTACTGCCTGTCGCGTAAAAAAGTCGAGGAAACGGCGGAATTCCTGAACCAGAGCGGCATCCGCGCCCTGCCCTATCATGCGGGCATGGAATACGCCAAGCGCAGCGCCAACCAGGCGCGCTTCCTGCGCGAAGAAAACATCGTCATGGTCGCCACCATCGCCTTCGGCATGGGCATCGACAAGCCCGACGTGCGTTTCGTCGCCCACCTGGATCTGCCGAAAAGCATCGAGGGCTATTACCAGGAAACGGGGCGCGCGGGCCGCGACGGCATGGCCGCCAACGCCTGGATGGCGTACGGCTTGCAGGATGTGGTGCTGCAGCGGCGCATGATCGACGAATCCGAAGCGGACGACACCTTCAAGCGCGTGCTGGGCGTCAAACTCGACGCCATGCTGGGCCTGTGCGAAACGCTCAGCTGCCGCCGCATGCGATTGCTCGAATACTTCGGCGAACCGGCTTCGCCGTGCGGCAATTGCGACACCTGCCTGGTGCCGCCCGTGTCGTTCGACGGCACGGTGCCCGTGCAAAAACTGCTGTCGGCCATCTACCGCGTCGACCAGCGCTTCGCCGGCGGCCACGTGATCGACGTGCTGCGCGGCGTGGAATCGGAACGCATCAAGACCTGGCACCACGATGCACTGTCCGTCTTCGGCATCGGCTCGGACCTGGGCGAAGCGGAGTGGAAATCGATTCTGCGCCAGGCCATCGCACTGGGCCTCGTCTCGGTCGACCATGAACAATACAGCTCGCTGAAACTGACGGATGCCTCGCGCCCCGTGCTCAAGGGCGGCCAGAAAGTGCAGCTGCGTCAGTACCAGAAACCGGTGAAAACCAGCAAGCGCAGCACCAGTGTGACGAAGGGCTATGTCGAGACGGATTTGTCGACCAGCGAACAGGCGATCTTCGACAAGCTGCGCTGGTGGCGCGTGGAGACGGCGCGCACGCACAACGTGCCGGCCTACGTCATTTTTGTCGACGCCACCCTGCGCGAAATCGCCAAGGCCAAACCCACCTCGCTCGAGCAGATGCGCGGCGTGAGCGGCGTGGGCGAGAAAAAACTGGCCTCGTACGGCGACGAAATCGTCGCCATGATCCTGGAGATGATTTGATGCAAGATTTGATGGAAGCACTCTCGTCCGACCTGATCTATCAGGCCGTGAAAATTCTCGGCGCCCAGCCCGACGCCGAAGACGCGGTGGAAGCGCAAGTACGGTTACTGGTGCAGGACGATCTCACCGTGCGCCGCCTGACCGACGTGGTGCCGGAAGCCTTCGGCCTGGTGCTGGCGTCGCACCTGCCCGGCGCCGAAAACATGACCCTGCCCCATACCTTCTGCGCCCAGGACGAGGACGGCGAATGGGTGGAGTTTCCCCTGCGCCGCGAGCCGATCTTTGTCGTCGCTGCGGACATCGCCCAGCATACCTTCCACAACGGCCCGCGCGCCCTGATAAAAAATCTCGCCGACCGCAGCTCCCTGCTGTCGGCCATCAACAAGGCCCTGAACGCGGGCGGCTCGCTCGATGGCACGACCCTGGGCCCGCCATCCTTCTTTGGCCTGCCCGCCGCCCTGTACCAGCCGGCGGCATCGCCCGATACGCCCTGACCACTTCACCTTGCCTCTGCCCTTGATAACGGAATGCTGCCGCGATGGAAACCAAATGGCTGGAAGACTTCATCTCGCTCGCTGAAACGCATAACTTCAGCCGTTCCGCAGCCCTGCGCCACGTCACTCAGCCAGCATTCTCGCGGCGCATCCAGTCGCTGGAAAACTGGCTCGGCATCGACCTGGTCGACCGCACCTCGTATCCCACGCGCCTGACGCCGGCCGGCGCCGTGTTTTACGAGCAGGCGCTGGAAATGCTGGGGCAGATCAACGGCGTGCGCGCCCTGTTGCGCGGCAAGCGGGCGGCCACGCAGACGAGCGTCGATTTCGCCGTGCCGCACACCTTGTCGCTGACCTTCATGCCGAAATGGCTGACGGCCCTGGAAGAAGGCTTTGCGCCGATCAACAGCCGTCTGATGGCCCTGAACGTGCACGACGCCGTGCTGCAGCTGGTCGATGGCGGCTGCGACCTGCTGCTGTGCTATCACCATCCGCGCCAGCCGGTGCAGCTGGACCCGGGCCGCTACGACATGCTGGTGATGGGCCGCGAAACCCTGCGCGCCTATGCGCGCTGCGGCCAGGACAAGGTGCCGGACTTCGTCCTGCCCGGCAGCGCCAAGGAGCCGCTGCCCTTCCTCTCCTACACCAGCAACGCCTACCTGGGACGCATGGTGGAACTGCTGGTGGCCGACGCCAAGGCGCCGCTGTTCCTGGAAACCTGCTACGAAACGGACATGGCCGAAGGATTGAAGATGATGGCGCTGGAAGGCCGCGGCATCGCCTTCCTGCCCGAATCGGCCGTCATGCGCGACGTCAAATACAAACACCTGGCGCGCGCCGACGGCGGCGCGCCAGGCTGGGAAATCGAGCTGGAAATCCGTTTGTACCGCGAACGGCCATCGAGCCTGCGTCCCGGCAAGCAGATCGTCGAAAGCCTGTGGCAATACCTGGTGCAGTCGCAGGATGGCAAGGCGCGCATGGGCAAGCGCCGCAAACGCGCCACCGAGGCCCCCCAGTCCTGACTGGCAATCCTGGCAACACAACTATGCAATAAATGCATAACCGGATGCGCACAAAGCATTGGCCGGGGCATGAGGCTATCGCCTACGATGCGGTTCCGCTGCGCGCAGCTGCATCTCGGCTGTGCCTCTAACGTATTCGTATTGTCCAGGAGCTTATCAAGCATGACCAGCAAGCACGCACTTCCTTCCTACCTGAATCCTGAAGACCTTGGCCCATGGGGCGTCTACCTCGAGCAGATCGACCGCGTTACGCCGTACCTGGGCAACCTGTCGCGCTGGGTGGAAACGCTGAAGCGTCCAAAGCGCATCCTGACGGTCGACGTGCCTATCGAGCGCGATGACGGCACCATTGCCCACTACGAAGGCTACCGCGTGCAGCACAACCTGTCGCGCGGCCCGGGCAAGGGCGGCGTGCGCTTCCACCAGGACGTGACCCTGTCGGAAGTAATGGCCCTGTCGGCCTGGATGACGGTCAAGAATGCCGCGGTCAACGTGCCATACGGCGGCGCCAAGGGCGGTATCCGTGTCGATCCGAAGACCCTGTCGCGCAACGAACTGCAACGCCTGACCCGCCGCTACACGAGCGAGATCAGCATGATCATCGGACCGAACAAGGATATCCCGGCGCCGGACGTCAACACGAATGAGCAAGTCATGGCGTGGATGATGGACAGCTACGCCATGATCGGCGGCAATATGTCGACCGGCGTGGTGACGGGCAAACCAATCTCGCTGGGCGGCAGCCTGGGCCGCCGCGATGCGACGGGCCGCGGCGTGTTCGTCGTCGGTTGCGATGCGGCCGCCAAGGTCGGCATGTCGCTCGAAGGCGCGAAAGTCATCGTGCAAGGTTTCGGCAACGTGGGCGGCGTCGCTGCACGCATGTTCGCTGAAGCCGGCTCGAAAGTCGTGGCGGTGCAAGACCACAAGACCACCGTCGTGCACGCCGGCGGCTTGAACATCCCGCAGTTGCTGGCACACGTGGCCGAAGTGGGCAGCGTCGAAGGCTTCCCGGGCGCCGAGGCATTCGTGCCACGCGAAGATTTCTGGGGCATCGATTGCGACATCCTGATCCCGGCCGCGCTGGAACAGCAGATCACGGCCGAACGCGCACAAGTCATCCGCGCCAAGATCATTCTGGAAGGCGCCAACGGACCGACCCTGCCGGCAGCGGACGACATCCTGACCGACCGCGGCGTCTTGATCGTGCCGGACGTGCTGGCCAACGCCGGCGGCGTGACCGTCAGCTACTTCGAGTGGGCGCAGAACTTCTCGAGCTTCTTCTGGACGGAAGAAGAGATCAACAGCCGCCTGACCCGCATCATGCGCGAAGCGTTCGACGCCGTATGGCAAGTGTCGCAAGAGAAGAAAGTGTCGATGCGTACCGCGACCTTCATCCTGGCATGTACGCGCGTCCTGCAAGCTCGCGAAGTGCGCGGCCTGTATCCATAATGGCTGCCTGAAAAAAGCCCATGGCGTTGTTGCTTCGCCTCGCCGTACTTGCGTACTGTCTTCGGCTTTGCGCCTAGCCCTGGGCATTTTTCAGGCGCCATTGGGTTGTTGGCGCTCTAAAGAAAAATCCCGCCATACTGTTATGTGAGCGGGATTTTTTTGTGCGTGCCGGCTTTGCTTCAGGCTGAATAGCCTTGCGGGTTCTGGTGCTGCCAGCGCCAGTGGTCGCGGCACATGTCGTTGATGTTTTTCTGTGCTTGCCAGCCAAGCAACTCCTTCGCCTTGTCGGCCGAAGCGTAGCAGCTGGCGATGTCGCCCGGGCGGCGCGGCACGATGTCGTACGGTACCTGGCGGCCGCTGGCGGCCTCGAAGGCACGCACGGTGTCGAGCACGCTGTAGCCATGGCCCGTGCCCAGGTTGACGGTAAAGCCGCCCTCGGTGGCAAACAGGCGGTTCAACGCGGCCACGTGGCCCAGCGCCAGGTCGACCACGTGGATGTAGTCGCGCACGCCCGTGCCGTCGGGCGTGGCGTAATCGTTGCCGAAGACGGCCAGGCGTTCGCGGCGGCCCACGGCCACCTGGGCGATGAACGGCATCAGGTTGTTCGGGATGCCGGCCGGATCTTCACCGATCAAGCCGCTGGCATGCGCACCTACCGGATTGAAGTAGCGCAACACGCCAACTTGCCACTGTGCATCGGCATGCACGAGATCGGCCAGGATCTGCTCGACCATCAGCTTCGAGCGGCCGTAGGGATTGGTCACGGACAGGCGCGACGTTTCCAGAATCGGCAAGGCCTCCGGGTCGCCATACACGGTGGCCGACGAGCTGAACACAAAACGCTTCACGTTCGCCGCCGCCAGCACTTCCAGCAAGGCCACGGTGCCCGTGACATTGTTGTCCATATACATCAGCGGCTGCGCCACGGATTCGCCCACAGCCTTCAAGCCCGCGAAATGGATCACGGCATCGATGGCATGCTCGCGCAAGACGGCGGCCATGGCCGCGCGGTCGCGCACGTCCGCTACATAGAAGGGCATGCTTTTGCCGGAAATGCGCTCCACGCGCGCCATCGCTTCGCGCGCGCTATTGCACAGATTATCCACCGCGACGACTTCAAAGCCGGCAGCCAGCAATTCGACACAGGTATGCGAACCGATGAAACCGGATGCGCCGGTCACGAGTATTTTCTTGGACATAATATCAATCAATGCAAAAAAGATAAGACTACCGTAATTCGCCCGCCCTGCCTAGCTAGCGCGCTAGCGTGCGCGTTAAAAAAGCCTGCGGCGTCGCCGCGGCAGGCTTGTTCTCGTGCAAACGGCACAGGTAGGCAAACCGCCAGGTTATTTCTTGATGAACACCAGATCCCACACGCCATGGCCCAGCTTCAAGCCACGGTTTTCAAACTTGGTCAGAGGACGATACGCCGGCTGCGGCGCATAGCCATCGGCGCTATTGTGCAACTGCGGCTCGGCGCCCAGCACTTCCAGCATTTGCACCGCGTAATCCTCCCAATCGGTGGCGCAATGCAGATAGCCGCCCGGCGCCAGGCGATCGGTCAATTGTTTGACGAACGGCGGCTGGATCAGGCGGCGCTTGTTATGGCGCGCCTTGTGCCATGGATCGGGGAAGAACACGTGGATACCGGCCAGCGAATTGGCGGGAATCATGTGCGTGAGCACTTCCACCGCATCGTGCTGCAGCAGGCGCAGATTCGTCAGCGACTCTTCACCGATCAGCTTCAGCAGGCTGCCGACACCGGGCGTATGCACTTCGACGCCGATGAAATCCTTCTCCGGCATGGCCTTGGCGATATGCGCGGTCGTCGCGCCCATACCGAAGCCGATTTCCAGGATGACGGGCGCCTTGCGGCCGAACACCTGCTCGAAATCCAACGACTCCTTGGCGAAAGGCAACAGAAACTGCGGCCCCAGAGTCTCGAGCGCGCGCGCCTGCGCCACGGAAAGCCGTCCCGCGCGGGTCACGAAACTGCGGATGCGGTGTTCGGTCGGATCGTACATCATCGGCCGCGCCGGGCCGTTTGCTGGGGTATCAGAAGACATGGGAATGGAGAAATAAGTGGCCGCGCCGCATCCAGCCAGGCGCCAGCGAAAAATGGAGCGGGTGAAGGGAATCGAACCCTCGTCGTAAGCTTGGGAAGCTTCTGCTCTACCATTGAGCTACACCCGCGAAGCCTGCATTTTACGCGGGATGGCGAGGACTTGGCAAACTTGTGCGGCGCTTTCGAATTCATCAGGAATTCTCACGACAATGAACAAAAAAACCAATACGGCCGCATCGCCATGCCAGCGTTTTTGTTGATAGAGAACAACATTGAGGGTGGCCAGGCACGGTGAATGGCCTGGTATACGGCTAAAATAAAACAAATTATTGTCGTCGCGAACGGTGTGACACTGACTACCAGGACAAATGTTGCTACAATCGCGTGACAGTTTAGCATTCCCGCTGTTCAACCTAAAAGGATATCCCATGAAGAAAATTCTGATCGCTTCGGCAATCCTGTGCTTCGCTTCCGCACAAGCCATGGCTCAAACGACGGCACCAGTTGGCGGAGCACCTGTTCCACCAGCAGCGGCACCAGCAGCTGGCGCTACCGGCGCTGCCGCCGGCGGCACTGTTGCCGGCCTGAGCACGAGCGCCCTGATCGCAATCGGCGCAGCAGTTGCCGTTGTGGCCGGTGCAGCAAGCTCGGATTCGACCACCGCGCACACGACCCCAACCCACCATTAATACCTGGCTGCCCAGGCAGCGACAGGTAGGTCCCCCCTGCAGCTTGACATCGAGCAAAAGGTGAAGGCCTGGTACCGCAATAGTTGACATACTAAAATATGTAAAATATGTTAAATATTGCAATAAAAGCCCTTTTCATTTGAAAACGGGCTTTTTTACTTTTTATCAAACATCAAAAAGATTGGCACCAGTCTTTCTGCTGTGGACGAATGATGTCATATCGTATGGCCATGCCTGCGATCCTCATCTATTCATTGAGAGATCCGCCTTCATGTCAGTAAAATATCCGGCGCCATCGCTTCAGTTACCATGAAGAACCAGCCTTTCTTCAAGCGCTTGGGATTTGCCCTGCAAGGCATAAGCGCTGCCCTCCGCCTGGAATCGAGCTTTCGCCTGCAATGCCTGGCTGCTCTGATGGTGATCATTGTACTTTGTTGGTTCCGACCTCCCTTGATATGGTGGGCCTTGCTATTGCTTAATTGCGGCATGGTTCTGGCCGCGGAATTGTTCAACACCGCGTTGGAGCACCTGATCGATCACCTCCATCCAACCCTACATCCGAACATCAAGATTACCAAGGACTGCGCAGCAGGAGCAGTGTTGCTCCTCAGCATGACGGCGGTATGCGTGTTTGTTGCTTTTTTGATTGAAAACGTTGCGTGCTAAGTAGGAATACCAGGGTAGCAAACTACAATACAGGACGCGCTAAATTACCTGCCTATCCGACTCCATAGAGTAGGAAGAAAATACAAAGATTCCTGTAATTTATTAAAGCATTGCCCCTATTGGCAATATGGATTTTTTCCAGTGCGTGCGCCGCCACATACGAGCGCGGCAAGCCGGACAAGTTTTAATGCATGTCGAATAACTAAATACTCAGCTCTACCCAATATTAAATTTAAGTTGAAGCATAAATGACTATTCCCCTCGTACCGGTAATTCTTTGTGGTGGTTCCGGCACACGTTTATGGCCGCTGTCGCGAGAGGCGTTCCCGAAGCAGTTTCTGCGCTTGTCCACTCAGGGCAGCATGCTGCAACAAACGCTGCAGCGCCTGGCGGGCATCGACACCGTGTCGCCAGCACTACTGGTATGCAACGAATCCTCGCGTTTTGTTGTCGCGGAGCAAGTGCGTGAGATCGGTCTGGCAAATAGCCGCATGCTGCTTGAACCCATGCGCCGCAATACGGCTCCAGCAATCGCCTCGGCAGCCTTGCATGCGATGGAGAATGGCGAGGATCCGCTCCTGCTGGTGCTGCCCTCGGACCACGTCATTCTGGATACCCCGGTCTTCCATCGCGCCATTGCGCTGGCGCGTACTGCTGCAGAGGCAGGTCAGTTGCTGACTTTCGGCATCACGCCAACGGGACCAGAGACAGGATACGGCTATATTCGCGCCGAGGGCACTGCAAGCGGGCAAGTCCAACGCATACTTGAATTCGTGGAAAAGCCGGCCCTGACGCTCGCGGAACAATATGTCGCCAGCGGCGACTACTTCTGGAACAGCGGTATGTTCCTGTTCCGCGCCAGCCGCTACCTGGAAGAGTTGGCGCGCTTCCAACCCGCTGTTCTGGCAGCTTGCCGCATTGCCATCAGCACCGCAAAAAGCGACCTCGACTTCATTCGCCTGGACAAGGATGCCTACGCCGCCAGTCCCGATATTGCCGTGGACTACGCCGTCATGGAGCGCACCAGCCATGCTTCGACCGTCGCCCTCGATGCGGGCTGGAATGATATCGGCTCCTGGAAAGCCGTACTCGACGTGGCGGACAAGGATGCCGGCCAGAATAGCACCCAGGGCGATGTACTGATCCAGGATTGCAACGATTGCCTGGTACACAGCACCAGCCGTCTGGTCACCGCCATTGGCATGCGCAATACCGTCATCGTGGAAACCGCCGATGCCGTGCTGGTCATGGATGCGGATCAGGCACAAAAAACAAAAACCATGGTCGCGCAATTGGTCGACAGGAAACGCCCCGAGGCCACCATGCACCGTGAAGTCTTCCGTCCGTGGGGTTCCTATGATTCCATCGGCAATGGCGAGCGCTTCCAGGTCAAGCGGATCACTGTCAAGCCTGGTGCCAAGCTGTCATTGCAAATGCATCACCACCGCGCCGAGCATTGGATCGTGGTCTCCGGCACGGCCCAGATTACGAATGGCGACAAGGAATATTTACTGACCGAAAACCAGTCTACCTATATTCCCCTCGGCGTCGTCCACTCCCTGGCCAACCCAGGCAAGCTACCGCTGGAATTGATTGAGATTCAATCGGGTAGCTACCTTGGGGAAGACGACATTGTCCGCTTTGAAGACCGCTACGGCCGCGCTTGACCGAGCAGATACGCAAGACCACGCAGTCGTCATCGCAAGAATTCACACTGAAGTTTATAAGGTTTAGCAAGTCATCATGAAACCAATCGAAGGCATCTTTGTACAAGAAGTAAAATGGTATTGCAGCAGCAGGGTAGAAAAATATTTCCTCACCTTTGCCGATGCGTTAGCCATGTTCACGGCATTCTGGCTCGCCGGCACATGGACCCTCGATGGCGGCGATTTGAACAACTGGGGCTTGGATAGCTCACGCCTGCTCAGTTACAGCCTGCTATCCGTGGTCACTGTGGCGATCTTCAAGCTGAAAGGCCATCATGCCAAACGCCGCCCGTACTCGAATGAAATCAAGGAACTTCTGAAGATCGCCATGGTCATGGGCCTGATCGACGCGGCCCTGGTCTTCCTCGACAAGCGCGACTCTTCGCGCGAGGCACTGTTGGCCACCTGGCTGCTGGTGCCATGCTGTGTCCTGCTGCTGCGCGGCATGGTCAAATACCTGCTGATGAAAGCTGGCGGCTGGATACGCCCTATGGTCATCATCGGATGGGGTGACAATGCCTTGCAGACAGCGCGGGCCTTCGATGAGGAAGCATTGATGGGCTATCGCCTGATTGCCTTCCTGATCCCCGAAGGCCAAGGCCGCCTGGAACAACACTACGTGAACCGCAGCAAACAGGCGGTACCGTGCATTCCGCTTGGCGTCAATCCTGAAGAAACGCTCAAGCTGCTGGGTGATCCGCATGCAGTTGTCGCTCTGGAGCAAGGCGGCATCGATACCTATCAGGGCATGATCCAGCAAGTCAGCCGTTGCGTTGCCAATATGCAAGTGGTACCTGCCGTACGCGGCCTGCCCCTGTATGGCATGGAGGTCAACCATTTCTTTACACATGAGGTGCTGCTGCTAACCATGCGCAACAACCTGGCACGGCCAGGTTTACAAATGATCAAGCGCTGCTTTGATCTGATGGCTTCAATCTGCGTGCTGATCGTCGGCGCCCCCATCCTGCTGTGGATCGCCGCCAAGGTCATGGCCTCTGGCCGCCCCATCTTCTACGGCCACAAACGCGTGGGTCAAAATGGCAAGCATTTTCTCTGCTACAAATTCCGTACCATGGCCGTAAATGCAGACGTCTTGCTGAAAGAATTGCTGGAACGCGACCCTGAAGCCCGTGCCGAGTGGGACCGTGATTTCAAACTGAAGAACGACCCTCGCATCACCTCGATCGGCCACTTCCTGCGCCGGACCAGTCTTGATGAATTGCCGCAGCTATGGAACGTGCTGAAAGGCGAAATGAGCCTGGTCGGGCCGCGCCCGGTTGTTGATGCGGAACTGGAGCGTTATGGCCCCCAAGTAGACTATTACCTGGAAGCGAAACCCGGCGTCACGGGTCTATGGCAAGTCAGCGGCAGGAACGACGTCAGCTATGATACGCGCGTTTATCTGGATGCATGGTATGTCAAGAACTGGTCTTTATTCAATGACATTGTTATTCTACTGAAAACGGTTAAAGTCATTTTCAAGAAAGATGGCGCGTATTAAGTACATGATCAAATAAAATTTCAAATAATTTCATTTCGGAAATAGAAGAGTGAAGCATCGTGAAGATGTTCAAGTAAAAAAGGATAACAACATGATTTTAGTGACTGGCGGTGCCGGCTTCATCGGCTCCAACTTTGTACGCGACTGGCTGGCGCTCAACGAGGAGCCCGTGATCAATTTTGACAAACTGACCTATGCTGGCAATCTCAGCAATCTGGCCAGCCTGGAGCAAGACCCGCGGCATATCTTTGTGCGTGGCGATATTTGCGATACCGCTCACATCTCGCGCCTGCTGGCAGAACACCAGCCACGCGCCATCGTGCATTTTGCCGCAGAGAGCCATGTCGATCGCTCGATCCATAGCCCCGGCGAATTCATTTCGACCAACGTCAACGGTACCTTCAGCCTGCTGGAAGCGGCACGCGCCTATTGGAGCGGCTTGACGGGCGAAGCCAAGGACGGCTTCCGCTTCCTGCACGTCTCGACCGACGAAGTGTATGGCACCCTGGGACCGAATGATCCGCCATTCACGGAAACGACGCCGTATGCGCCAAACAGCCCCTACTCGGCATCGAAAGCGGCGTCCGATCATCTGGTGCGCGCATATTTCCATACGTATGGCATGCCCGTGCTGACGACCAACTGCTCGAACAACTATGGTTCCTTCCATTTCCCGGAAAAACTGATTCCGCTCATCATCAGCAATGCCCGTGCCGGCAAAGCCTTGCCTATCTATGGCGATGGCATGCAAGTGCGCGACTGGCTGTACGTGGGCGACCATTGCTCGGCGATCCGCCGCGTCCTGGAAGCGGGACGCCTGGGTGAGGTGTACAACGTGGGCGGCTGGAATGAAATGGCCAATCTGGAAGTCGTGCATACCTTGTGCGACATCCTCGATACGCTGGACCCGAAAGCGTCCGGCAGCTATCGCGAACAAATCACCTATGTACAGGATCGCCCTGGCCACGACCGCCGCTATGCCATCGACGCACGCAAGATCGAGCGCGAACTGGGCTGGAAGCCAGCCGAAACCTTCGCCACCGGCATCCGCAAGACCGTTCAATGGTACCTGGACAACCAGGCCTGGGTACGCGATGTCCAGTCGGGTGACTACCTCAAGTGGGTAGAAAAAAACTACGCGGCACGTGACACGGCCAAGGAGCAGCAATAATGGCAACATCCATCGAACGCAAGGGCATCATCCTGGCTGGCGGTTCCGGCACGCGCCTGTACCCTGTGACCATGGCCGTATCGAAGCAACTGCTGCCCGTATATGACAAGCCGATGATCTACTATCCGCTGACCACCCTGATGCTGGCCGGCATACGCGATATCCTGATCATCTCCACACCACAAGATACGCCGCGCTTCCAGGAGTTGCTGGGCGATGGCAGCCAGTGGGGTATCAGCCTGACCTATGCCGTGCAGCCCAGCCCGGATGGCCTGGCACAGGCGTTCATCATCGGCAAAGAGTTTGTCGGCGATGCACCATCGGCGCTGATTCTGGGTGACAACATCTATTACGGTCACGACTTTGAATCGCAGTTGCGCGAGGCCTCGGCGCGCACCAGCGGCTCGACCGTGTTTGCCTATCATGTCACAGATCCGGAACGCTATGGCGTCGTCGACTTCGATGCACAACGCCGGGCCATCAGCATTGAAGAAAAGCCGCTCAAGCCAAAATCGAACTACGCCGTCACCGGCCTGTATTTCTACGACAGCCAGGTGTGCGATATCGCCGCCGGCATCGCCCCGTCACCACGTGGCGAGTTGGAAATCACGGATGTCAACCGTACTTATCTGGAGCGCGGGCAGTTGAACGTAGAACTGATGGGCCGCGGCATGGCCTGGCTCGACACAGGCACGCATGAATCCCTGCTCGAAGCGGGCCAGTTCATCGCCACCATCGAGAACCGTCAGGGCTTGAAAGTTGCCTGCCCTGAAGAAATCGCCTACCGCCGTGGCTACATCGATGCAGCCAAGCTCGAAGCATTGGCACAACCCTTGAAAAAGAACGCTTACGGTCAATACCTGCTGCGCCTGCTCGAAGAAAAAATATACTAAAGCCTGAACGGCTCATTTCACACCATGCAAATTCAAACCACCGCCATACCGGACGTCCTGATCCTTGAACCCACCGTGTTCGGCGATGACCGGGGCTTTTTCTACGAAAGCTTCAACCAGAAGCGCTTTGCCGAACTGACCGGCGTCACGCGCGATTTCGTACAGGACAATCATTCCAAGTCGGCCAAAGGCGTGTTGCGGGGCCTGCACTACCAAATCCAGCAACCGCAAGGCAAGCTGGTGCGTGTGACCGCTGGCGAAGTCTTCGACGTCGCCGTCGACCTGCGCAAAAGCTCCCCGACGTTTGGCCACTGGGTAGGTGTGACCTTATCAGCGGCCAATAAACGCCAGTTGTGGATACCGGAAGGCTTTGCCCACGGTTTCGTGGTCACCAGCGACAGCGCCGAGTTCCTGTACAAGACGACCGACTACTGGGCACCGGAGTTCGAACGCAGCCTCCTGTGGAACGATCCAGCCATCGGTATCGACTGGCCGCTCGATGGCGAACCACTGCTGTCTGGCAAAGATAAAGTCGGTACCTTGCTGGCCAATGCCGACGTTTTTGCCTGACCGTTACCGACCAATCTGACACACTGGAACAAAACTATTTCATGAGCCGTATTTTAATCACAGGAAAAACCGGCCAGGTCGGTTACGAACTAGAACGCAGCCTGCAGGGCCTGGGCGAGATCATCGCGGTGGACCGCAGCCAGATGGACCTGGCTGACCTGGACCAGGTGCGCGACGTCATCCGCCGCGTCAAACCGACGCTGATCGTCAACCCGGCAGCCTATACGGCGGTCGACAAGGCTGAAAGTGAACCGGAACTGGCGCTGCGAATCAATGGCGAAGCGCCGGGTGTCATGGCGGAAGAAGCAAAGAAACTGGGCGCTGCGATGATCCATTACAGCACCGATTACGTCTTTGACGGGTCGAAAGATGGTGCCTACGTCGAAACCGATCCGACCTGCCCCGTGAATGTGTATGGCAGCAGCAAGCTGGCCGGCGAAAAGGCGATCCAGGCGACCGGCATCCCGCATCTGATCCTGCGCACCAGCTGGGTTTACAGTACGCACGGTAAGAACTTTCTGCTGACCATGCTCCGTCTGGCCCAGGAACGTGACGAACTGAGTATCGTTTCCGATCAGTTCGGCGCACCGACATGGAGCCGTACCATTGCTGACACCACCGCACATATTGTCGCGCAAAGCCTGGCCACGGCTGACCGACAAGGATGGTGGGAAGAACGTTCGGGCCTGTACCATTTGACGGCCCAAGGAAAGACAAGCTGGTTTGGCTTTACCGAGGCGATCATGGCACATACGTCGGTTCAGAAAAAACCCCGCGTGAAACCGATTCTGGCGCGCGACTATCCGGTACCGGCAAAGCGACCGAACAATTCAGTACTATCGTCGCAGCGTCTTATCAATACCTTCTGTGGTTTGCCGCAGTGGCAAGATGCGCTGAAACTGTGCCAGGATTGAGCTCGAGCCAACTCCGTTTTGCATACTCAGTCCAAGGTCCGCGCGGCCCACGGAGGTAGCTCAAGCAGCGACAACATCTCGGAGCCACCTGCTCGGGATGTGTCTTCGCATGCGCTGACAGCAATCTTTTCACGTTGAGCAATACTAACGCACACGACGGCGTAGTCCATGACTCAAATAAGTTTGCGCCAAAACGCGCATCGGCAGCAACGATCTGGCGATACATGGGCGTAATCGCCAGGTCAGCCAATACAGAGGATCGCGAAGTTGCTATCTGCCGCCGTATTGGCCCATTCATTTTTTATCATCTCCCTCTCGTGATTTTTCCGTCTCAAAAATCAACAATTAACTTCATTTTCCATGATAAAAAAATCCCTAAGCAATGAACAATCGTTGAGACTACAACTATTACGTTTCCCTTTGATTGTTGGCGTCGTTTTCATTCATGTGTATGGAGCCACATTGATGTTTTCCGGGATCGCCACTGGAGCAAGTGAGAAGAACCATATTAGCGATTTCATTCAATCTCTTATTTCACAGGAAATTGCACGTTGCGCCGTCCCCCTGTTTTTTCTCATCTCTGGCTATTTATTCTTTCATGACACACAATGGTCAACCGGGAACTACGTCAAGAAAATCATCTCCCGCGCTCGCACACTATTGCTTCCGTTTCTTTTCTGGAACATTTTAACGTTACTGATTTTTTTTCTCGCACAGTCAGTTCCCGCAACACTGTCATACTTCTCCGGCAATAAAACATTAATCGCCAATTATGCTTTCTTCGACTACCTCGATGCAATCTTCGGGCTTACCAGATATCCTATTTCCTATCAATTTTGGTTCATCCGAGATTTGATGATATTGGCTCTATTGACACCATTGATACATTTCTCCCTCAAATGGCTGCCAAAAACTGTGCTTGGAGCACTATTTGTTCTGTGGTTTTTGAATATTGGAGAAAACAGTTCTGAATCAGCATTTTTTTTCGTACTTGGCTGTTATTTCGGCATCTATTCACAAAGCATCTTCTTGCTTGACCAGCCAATCTCAAAATTTCTAACGCCGACGCTAATAATTTATACTCTTCTGATCATCGCCAATGCATTATTCCCGGAAGTACCAAGTTATCAATACATGCACAAGACTGGCATTATTCTCGGGATACCGATCATCTTGTATCTGACGCGACCGGCGTTGGCCCTTCCCCGTCTGAAAAAAATGCTTATTGCTCTTGGATCCACCAGTTTCTTTTTATATGCCATGCATGAACCAACACTCACTGTATTCAAAAAAATATCGTATAAATTAATCCAGCCAGAACATAACTCATCAATTATTTTTATCTATTTTTTCTCGGCAATCATCACCATCATCACATCCATAGCCCTACATAAAATACTAATAAAAACATTCCCGAAATTTACCGCAACAATTACTGGCGGCAGGTAATTAATCATCATTCAAAAATAAACGACACAAACGGCACCGCAACAATTTAGTTCTTAACTCGTCTATATTCATTGCAACAGCCCCTCACTCTTTTAATCTTACGTTTACTATATTGAATTCTCATGGAACGCGGAAATACAAAACTGAAATTTTTTGACAAATATCTTGGGCCTCTCCTATTACTCGCTCTGACCCCCTTGCGTTTATTTCGCACCAGGCAAGTACCAAAGTTAATCAATTCGGTTGCATTGCTGAAAACCGCAGCCATTGGCGATACCGTGTTGCTATCCGCAGCCATCACCGATCTACGTGTCGCCAATCCAGATATGAAAATTGTTCTATTCACCGGCGCCTCAAATTTTGAGTTTGCCAAGCTACTATCGGGCGCCGACCAGATTGTCAAGCTACCGCTGACCAATCCTTTCGCCTGCGTCAAAATCATACGCTCCCATCAAATCGACATTTTTATTGACTTCGACTCGTGGCCACGTATCAGTGCTCTACTCGCAGCACTGTCGCGTGCAAAAATACGGATTGGCTTCAACACATCGCAGCAATATCGCCACTTCATGCAAGACATCCCGGTACCTCACCGAAATGACCAGCATGAACTGGAGAACTATCGCGACCTGCTTAGAGTGATTGGCCTGAATGCTGCAAATTTGCCGCAGCAATTACAGCACTCTTGGAAAGAAGGTGGAAACACCATCGTCTTCCATATGTGGCCAAGTGGCACCCAGAGTCATCTGAAAGAATGGCCGGCCGAAAAATGGCACACTCTTGCGAACGAATTGCTGTTACTGGGCAATTACTCGTTCGTATTGACTGGGGGACGAGAAGACATTTCCGGCTGCGATGCTTTTCTCGCAACCCTGCCAGCGTCACTGCGCACGCGATTTATCAGTCACGCGGGGGCATCTTTCAGCAACACACTATCGTTGTTACAGCAAGCTGCGCTGTTGGTCAGCGTCAATACAGGCATCATGCATGTGGGGGCGGCAATGGGAGTGCCAACTGTTGGCCTGCACGGCCCGACGGACCCGAGACGTTGGGGACCTGTCGGACCACGTACTCGCTCAGTCGTCAGCAAAAGCAAAGGTGCAGGGACCTTGAATCTGGGCTTTGAATACACTCTTGAAACCGATTACATGAGCGGCATCGACGACAGTGACGTCATAAATGCCAGCCGTGAACTGCTTTACTGGACAGCAAGCAACTGATCAGGTCAACCATGTACATGCCAGGGATGTGAAGTGAAACACAGGCAATAACACTTCACTTCCTGCCTTGAACACATAGGTCAGGCTTGCTGCGTAGGAACACGCTGCAGCCTGCCCCTAGAATGCAAGGAAGGTGCTTCAATAGCGGAGAATTACCAGACTCACTTCAATTTTGAACGTTCGATGTTAAGTTGCACTGAAAATTGACCCACTTCCCCAACGAATTTGCAACGGAACCTGACCCACGTTAGTAGCACAATTCCACCTGTCTTATCGGCAGGAGATCGGAGTGATCAACGTGGCTCTACTCGGTATCATTCGACGCTGGCACCTTTGTGACCGGATCCCAATACGAGAAATCGCCAGGTGACTGAATATCTCACGCAATACCGTCCGATGCTATCTGCGATCGGAAATCACTGAGCCCTCCTATGCGGAGCGGCGATCAGTTAGCGGATTAGGCAAATATTCGGTGCAGCTATCTGGGTGGCTCAAGGCCGAGACGATTAAGCCGCGTAAGCGGCGGCGCAATTTGAAGCAGATCCATGAGGACCTGAAAGAGCTGGGCTATGCAGGGTCATACAACCGCGTGGCAGCATTTGCCAGGCAGTGGAAGGCGAGGTAAACAGAGTGGGGCAATTCTGCGAGCAAACGAACACGTCTCTACGTCAGGAAGTACAGCACAATATCGCCTGAAAATTTCACTTTCATCAAATGCTTGTGCGGCATAAAATGAACTTTCGAAATCAAGCCTGATGGGTTGTTGATTTCTAGAAACCACACGTAGTTTTGTAATCGTCGGATTCGAATTGGATCGGACAAAATCTATATTGACACCATGCCCGATCAACAGCTTTGGCAACAACTCAGCAGGTTCGTCATTACCGACAACGCCTAGCAAGGTCACCTGACCGCCCAAGCTCACCACATTCACTGCGACATTGGCTGCACCGCCCGGACGCAGGTCGTCCTTGGCAATATTAACCACTGGCACTGGCGCCTTTGGTGATATGCGGTCCGTACTGCCAAACCAGTAACGATCCAGTATTAAATCCCCCATTACCAGCACCCGCGCACCACTCAATTGCAAACCAGCATTCCCATCATTCGACATAGATTCCCGAACAATCAGGATAAACCCAGCTTTTCCTCAATAAGTTCAATAATGATATGTAACATTTTAATATGCAGTTCTTGAACACGATCTGCAAACTGGCCAGCCTTTGTGCAAATACTGACGTCTGCCATGACGTCAAGAGCGCTACCAGCACGTCCTGTCAGGCCAACCACGATCATGCCCTTGTCCTGGGCGGCTTTGACTGCGTTCAAAATGCTCGGGCTGGTACCGCTGGTACTGATTGCCAACACGACGTCTCCTTTACGACCATGGCCTTCGATAAAACGCGAGAACACGTAGTCATAGCCATAATCATTCGCCACGCAAGTAATGTGGGCTGGATCACTGATGGACATGGCCGCCAGCGCCTTGCGGTTTTTCCTGTAGCGGCCGGATAGTTCTTCAGCAAAGTGAATTGCATCGCACATCGATCCACCGTTACCGCAGGAAAGCACCTTACCGTCATTACGCAACGATTCAACGATCAGATTCGCCGCCCGGTCTACATTTGCAAGCACCACTTCATTGTTGAGCAAGTCACTGAGAGCTGACTGTGCTTCCAGCAAGGAATTTCTGATCAGGGCAATACTCATTAAACACCTTCAAATAAAGAAATTTCAAATAAGCCATTAACTTGCTCTAATTATTGACATGCAATCATTAACAGCCAAAGTTTTTCATACGCTAGCCAAGGCTGCCTGTACCTTGCGGATTGTTTCGTCCCAAGAAAATTTTCTAGCTTGGAGCAAGCCCTTGGTGCACAGGGATTCACGCATGTCGGTATCATTACACAAGGTATAAATACCTTTGGCGATAGACTCGACCGAATCCGGATCTACCAGCAATGCGGCCTCGCCCGCTACCTCCGGCAATGAAGTGGTATTCGACGTCAATACCGGAATACCGCATGACATGGCCTCAATCACGGGTAAACCAAATCCTTCATAGAGAGACGGGAAAACAAGTCCTAACGCTCCGCGATAAAGTGCAGGCAATTCGCTTTCCTCAACTCGCCCGGCAAATACCAGTCGTTCAGAAATTCCCAGCGTCTTCGCCTGAAGCAGTAACTCCTCAGTCGGCTTCCCCGTAAATACCAGACGAATTGCTGGATCAATATTGGACAATGCAAATGCCTGTAATATGCGTGGCTCATTCTTATGCGGTTTTCGATTACTTACACTCAACATATAAGAAAAACCAGGACTATACGGTGCAACATTAACGTTGTATGATGGATCGACTCCATTGCCGACATTAATTACCCGGGAAGGGTTAATACCTGACCAATCGATAATTCGCTGCCGGGAAAAATCAGAAACGGTTAATACTGCCGAAGCATTATGGCAAGCGCGACGCATAACTACAGTGTAATACAATGTCTTCAGCCAACTGCTATTTTCTGTGCGATCAATATGATTTAGGTCATGAATCGTGAACACAAAGCGGCGCGAAAAAAACAACGGTGCGTTATAACCTGGACTGAATAAACCGCTCCCTTTTGGAATACGCTTCAATGTTGCCAACCACAAATGCAACGCGTCAAACGGTGCTGAGGGCGCACCCTCCACATCCAGATGGGGAAATTTCAGCGCATTGTCCAATACGCGAGCAACCCGGCCAATGCCATGATCCCCAATCCAGCGGGCGTCATAGAAAAATTTCAAAATACTATACCTTCAAAGAATTTTGGTTATCAGGAATTATTACAGATAAGTTTTGGCGTTTGAATACTGCATAAACGGCTGCCATTACTGAGATATGTATCCATAAATATTGACGTAAAATGTTTTGATTAAATTGCAATATCAAAAACTCAAACAGCAGTGCCAGACCCAGACCTGTCAAAATCTGTGCCTGCTCAGGCGGCAATTTTTTGGCTAGGCGCAGGGGTTCGACAACGATCATAAAGATATAAATCATGAAGGGAATGAATCCAAAAAATCCGCTGGCAGCTAAAACTTCTGCAAATACTGCATTACCCTCGTATAACTTGACAGTTTCAAAATCGAGACTGGTCACTCCGTGTAACTTGGCAATTCCAGGAGCAATCCCTCCCAAACTTGTACCAATAATCGGATTATTAAAAAACAGCGTTAAAGTATCACGCAATCCATTCTCACGATCATTGACCGAGTGAGAAGATCCGCCAAATAACCCAACACCTTGAAACAAAAAAGCAATATTATCGATGCCAATCACATATACGATAGCTGATACCAGGAGAATCAATAGGGCGCTCATAAATAATACGATTTTCGCCAGTTTTCGATCCACTTTTCCGCATGCGAGTTTCACGAAGAAACGTACAGGGTGCTGTAAATACCAAAGAATTATCATCAATAGTCCCATTCGCGAAGAACTTAGAACTATTGAAAGGGTGATTATTAAGAAGCAAAATTTCAAAACTTTTCTGGAAAATAGTGTGTTCTTAACTTCCATAAAATACGCGCAAACAACCCAGCCCATTAACAAATAAGTGGCATAGAAAGATGGTTCATATGAAAATCCATTGATCCTGGCCAAAACACCAGGAATCCACCATTGTTGAACCAGTAAAAAACTACCAAGGCCAATCAATGGAGAAATAAACTGCAGCACTCCATATAATGCAATGGCAACAAAAGAATAAATATACCATCTCATCAGCAGCCTCACCTTTTCCTTACTGGAAAAAATCTGAACGCATACAAAAATTGTGGCAATATTAATAATTAGCCAGGCAAAATATCCAATACTCCGCTCAGGGAAACTGCCATTGGGAATAAACAATAAAATAAATACCGCCCATAAGCACAGCCACTTCAGCCCCAATGGCACAGTAAATTTCTTCTCAAGCATACTCGCCATCACTACAAAAATAGGAAACAGCAAAAATATTTGTGAAATTCTGAAATTTAGACCAAGATTTATAATTAAAAAAATATCGAATGAGGATGTAAAAGCGGCTGCAATAAACAGCCCCTGCATCAACCCCAGTTGATTATTTTTCTCAAGCAAAAAATAATTTTTCATCTATTTTGCCAAATGCTAATACAACTAAAAATAAATCTGAAAGAAATGCTGTTGACAACGTCGCCGACCATCATGAGATACATCACAGTCATTTTTGCATGACAATGCCCCCAGTAAACTCTTCAGTAATGGCATATTGCAATACAGCATATCTTTAAATGGCACTGCTTCTACCACGCAGTGGAACATATTACATCTTGAAGCCATCAATAATACCCGAGATTAACTTCTTACGTAAATCCAACCTGTATAGTTTAAATTTCAAAAATCTTGTCAAAATAAAAAATGTCAAAGCAACTAACGCTACGAATGCAGGGTAATTTTTCTTTATAAAATATATACGATTTCTCGATCCGAAATAAATCGAAAAAGGTGTCATATCCCCTCCGGTACTGCTACTTACTTTGTGCCATACCTGGCCTTCGGGCCAATAATAAACATGAATATTATTCTGGTTGCAACGCAGTACAAAATCGGTATCATCGTAGTATACGAAATACCGCTCATCCATGATTCCTACCTTTTCAAATACCGATGCGTGGATCAACATGAAACATGTTGGAGCATAAGCTGTATATTCGGCCATATCATATTGCCCAATATCAGCATCACCTTCGCCTCGATGAATCGTGCTGCCGCGCCACTTCTTAATCTCTCCACCCGCACACCAGATCAATCCAGAGTCGTGAAAGTAGATTTTGGGAACAACTATTTTCTCATCACGTTTTTTCGCCAATGCAAGCATGCGACTCAATAAATCGGCATCTTTGAACTCAATATCGTTGTTAAGAAGCAAGACATATTCACACTGCATTTTCAGCGAAAGTTCGATACCTTGATTATTCGCTTTTGCTACACCAACATTCCGATCATTTTTTATCAATGTAACATTCTGCATACCAGTCTTTTTTATCAACTCTTGCGACTTTAAAAAAGATAGATCATCTAAACTATTATCAATGATGAATAGCCAATAATCCAAGAATTTTTGACGTGTTAAACTTTCAAAAAAACCAGGCAAGACATCAGCACTGTTGAATAAAACAGTTACCAAACCAACTTGAGGGGTCATTTATACAATCCCCGTTTTTTCATCTCTTCGATGCTTGACTCGTAGTTATCCGTCTGTACTTCCTGTTCGTTTACCCAAGCTGTGAAACAAGCAATGCCTTCGCTAAATGGAACTTTAGGTTGAAATCCAAGTAAACGTTTCGCTTTAGCTATATCAGCATAATTGTGACGAATATCACCGAGACGATATGCACCGGTCACCTCAATGGGTACTTCCTTGCCAAACAGACCAACCAATGTATTGGCAACAGTGAGCACATCCGTCGCAACGCCAGCTCCGATACCAAATACTTCACCATTCGCCGCGTCATTCGTCAATGCGAGGGTCGTTGCAGCAACGACATCGTCAATGAATACAAAATCACGGCTCTCCTTGCCATCTTCAAAAATACTCAGGCCATTTCCATTTTTAATCCGGGTTGAAAAAATCGACAAAATACCGGTATAAGGATTACTCAGGGACTGGCCAGGGCCATAGACATTCTGATAGCGCAAAGCTGTGGCGCCAATTCCGATTGAAGCGCAGACCGTCATTACCATCTGTTCCTGATTTTGTTTGGTAATACCATAAACTGACGATGGATGAATTTTTGAGTCTTCATCGGTAGCAAGCAGCATCAACGGTTCTCCCGTCTTTGGACATAAAGGTTCGAATCGACCTGCTTGCATATCTTCATCCTTGCGTGCACCGGGATAGATAATGCCCAATGCTGAAGAATGATACTTCCCTTCGCCATAAATCGAGCGCGACGACGCTATCACAATCTTTTTGATTTGATATGAACCATTTGCCAATAAATCAAGCATCAAACCCGTACCACCAATATTAACGTCTACATAACGGTGTATTTCATACATGGATTGCCCAGTACCAGTTTCCGCAGCAAGATGCACAATCGCATCTTGACCAGGTAAAACAGATTCCCAAGCGGCGCGGTCTGTAACAGACCCAAGTACAAAATTTGTTTTGTCTTTGATACTGCAGTACAGCATTGATGTTACGGCTGGATTCGGGCCATGAATTTGTGGGGATAAATTATCCAGAATCGTAACTACATGTCCTGCTTTTATTAATTTCAAAGCAAGATTTGATCCGATAAAACCTGCACCACCTGTTATCAATATATTCATTGCATCTTTACCCACTCGTTTAACTCAAAATTATATTTTTTTATAATCCGCATCGGATTCCCACCAGCTATGCAGTAACTTGGTACGTCAGAATTAACTACCGTATGAGCACCAATGATAGAATTTTTTCCGATCCTGGTATTTGGTAAAATTATCGAACCATACCCAATAAAGACACCATCGCCGATTTCAACATAATTACCTTCACATTGAACTCTGTCTCCAACCTTTATTGGATTATAAATATCATTATAAGGATGAATTACATCAACAATAGCAACATGCCCCGTTATCGAAACATTATTCCCTATCGATATTCTCGAACCGCAAACAATGTGTACATTTTGCTCTATATTTACATTATCGCCAATTAACAATTCTGGTTCCCATGCATTACTCTCTCCAATAACTTCAAGTCGAGCCCCCGAACGTATCATCGTATTATTCCCGATTTCTATACATTGAGGATTCCCGATGTAAAGTGGCTTAAATAATAAAGATCGTTTGCCAATTTTCTTAAAAACAAAATTATAATAAATTTTTGTTTTTAAAATAGCCAACATCAGAAAGCATCTATTAATTTTTTCATGGAATGGCAAATTAAGAAATTTAACAATTTTCAAAATCATCATTTATCATCCAATAGAATTTAATAATTTATCCGTAAAAATTTCATTTTTAAACTAAGATAAAAAGGTAATGCCCTTCCGAAATAGCGACATAAAAATAATTTTATTTTGAAAGCCGGCTCTTCAATAAATAATTTTGTCAAGCCATGATTCTTTTTAAGCAAATATTTTTTGCACAGGATGTATTGATCCAAACCAATAGCTGCAGATTTCAACAAGCATGATTGGACTCCATTTTTTGCATTCACATTCTCAAGAAATTTACTAATCTGACTTGCATTTAATTTATCTTTTGCAAAATCATGCACATTAAAAATAAAATCAAGATTTCCCAATCTTAACGATGGCGAAGATGAAATTGTATTAACTAAATTACTTGAATGAAACCGATAGACAGAATTGTTTCCCTTGATAATACCAACATTTCCAAGCAATGCACATTTTAGGTACAATTCAGAGTCGCAGGATAAATTATCCGGATTGGAGAATGCATTCAACTCCATCGCTAATCTTCGGTTGAATGCCATATTGCATAAAGTTGCATCTTGGGGTTTCACTGTACCACGCGACATAAAAATATCTATACCTGAAACAACATCGGGAAATGGCAAGGAAAGAAATGTACTTTCTTTCTTTGTTTCATCAAAAATAGTACCTTCACCGTACACAAGTACAATGTTTTCATTTTTCTCTATGCAGCTTAATACACTTCTCAAGTAATCATCATTAACAAAATAATCATCATCCGATAAAATAATAAACCACTCCGCGCTAGAGCGATTAAACACTGCCTCTTTCCAATTGTTTACCATCCCAATATTTGTTGTATTTTTAAAATATTTAACACGTGGATTCACTAAATACTTTTCGACCACCTCAAATGTATTATCTATTGAGCAATTATCAGAAATTATTATTTCGAAATCGGCATTCTTTTGGGAGATTACACTGCCTATTGTTTGATCAAGATATTTAGCACGATTATAAGTAGGGATAACCACACTAATTTTTGGCAAATGCATAATTTATCTTTGTGAAAAATGTTTATTGGTTAATCGCCATGCAAAGGCAGCGTAAAAAATAAAGTTCAGGCACTGGGTTAACAGTCCGGCAATGGCAAGCCACCATACAGAAGAATCATTTGGAATAAACTTTACCGCAATAAAAAAGCTGATAATAAATAATCCATTGACCATCCATAGAATCATACTGCGCTTTGCGATAACGACTACTCCCGCGAATATTGTTTCTATCGAAATAATTCCTTGCCAGGCAGCCAAAGCAAGAAATACGAATTTAATCCCGATAACGCTGCCGGCATCACGTCCTTCGGATAGAATCTCCAGAAACCATGGCATAATAAAGTAAACTAAAAATACTCCCACGATATAAATCGGGAGGGTATTTTTCAAATAAACTTTTACATTGACATAAAATAGTTTTTTATCACGCTCAACCCATGCTTTGGCCTGCCTGGCATGATATATATTGGCTTGCGGGCCTATTGCAACGCCCGCCAAACCGTCCGAAAACTTCTTGGCATATTGGAAAACGGATATCATTCCTGGCGCCAGATATGAAAGCGCATTGTTTAATATCATTCCGACAAAGAAATTATGAAAGGAATGTCCAATACGCATCGTAAAACTATTTTTTATGAACGAAATGAAAAATTTTGTATCTATATTTTTGGGGAAGCTTGCCCACTTGATCAAAATTAATGGATACAACACCAACTGTACCAATATCGAAAAACTGCTCCATTTAGCAAGTTCAATAACATCATGTTCATCAAGCAAAATAAAAACAAGTAAACTTAATAATTGACCCAAAGGCAATATCAAGGATAGGCAATAAGATGCACCGTAATAATGATGCACATTCAAGGTGCAACGCACTACATGAAGCAGCGGCGAAAAAGCTACCTGGATTAGTAATATTAAAAATACGGGGATGGCAAGTTCCTTGGCTTGCCTTCCAAATCCTCCGGCAAATCCATCCATTATTGCATTAACAATTACAAAGCAAACTGCGCTAAATACTAAGCCACTGACTATTGCCCATACAAATGCACCTCCCAAGAAATCAGCAGCATCCTCTTTATTTCTTAGGTATATCTCGGTATAAAATACCTGGAACTGCTCTACTCCAATCAGTACCAACAAGCTTAGTATCGCTATAATTCCAACATTCAATAACCAGATATCAGAGTTAATATCCGTACCAAACAGTTTCCATACCAGCACCGAGTTCATCAAGCCAATTCCGGCGCCGAGAACCGCGAGCATGTTGTACTTGAGGAGCATACTAAACGTCGTCTTTCAACTCAAAATCGATATCGAGTGCGGGCAATAATTTTTCATTACAGGTTTTTACAAAAAAGCTCCGCATCTCATCGAAGCGATCTGGTTGCAACAAAAAAGTGCCCTGCAAAAGTTCAGCGACGATATGCATACTCAGATGTATTAGAAGTTCACGCCAAAGAATTCTTCGATCTTGCTGATCGAGAAGTCCATCATTTCACGGGTCAGGCCCGGGAAGACGCCGATCCACAGGGTGTCGTGCATGATGCGGTCGGTATTCGTCAGCTCGCCCGAGACGCGGTAGTTACGCCCGATCATATACGGCTGGCGCGTCAGGTTGCCGGCAAACAGCAGACGCGTACCGATCTTGTGTTGGTCCAGGAAGGTCAGCAGGCTGACACGGTCCACATTCGCTTCCGGACGCAGGGTGATCGGGAAACCGAACCACGACGGATCCGAGTTCGGCGTCGCTTCCGGCAGGATCAGGAACTCCGCACAGCTCTGCAGGCCATTTTTCATGTAGTTGAAATTGTCCTTGCGCGCCTGCACGAAACCGGCCGCGCGGTCCATCTGTGCCAGGCCGCAAGCGGCCTGCATGTCGGTAATCTTCAGGTTGTAGCCCAGGTGGCTGTAGGTGTACTTGTGGTCATAGCCGTCCGGCAGCGTGCCCAGCTTGCAGCAGAAGCGCTGGCCGCAGGTGTTGTCCTTGCCTGGCGCGCAATAGCAGTCGCGGCCCCAGTCGCGGAACGATTCGGCAATCGCTTTCAGTTCCGGATTGTTGGTGAACACCGCGCCGCCTTCGCCCATGGTGATATGGTGCGCGGGGTAGAAACTCATGGTGCCGATATCGCCGAAGGTGCCGCACATCTGGCCGTTATACGTGGCGCCCAGGGCGTCGCAGCAATCTTCCACCAGCCACAGATTGTACTTTTTGCACAGCGCGACGATGACTTCCAGGTTAAACGGATTGCCCAGGGTATGGGCCAGCATGATGGCCTTGGTCTTGTCCGTGATGGCCGCTTCGATTTTGCTGGCGTCAATATTGTAGGTGCCCAGTTCCACGTCGACGAAGACGGGTACCGCACCATATTGCAGAATCGGATTGACGGTGGTCGGGAAACCGGCCGCCACGCCGATGACTTCGTCACCGGGCTGGATGGCGCGCGCGCCGAGTTTCGGCGACGTCAGCGCCGAGAAGGCCACCAGGTTGGCGGACGAGCCGGAGTTCACCGTGATCAGGAATTCGACGCCGATGAACTTGGCCAGGCGCTGTTCGAATTCGTCATTGAAACGCCCCGTGGTCAGCCAGGCGTCCAGCGAGGCTTCGACCATCAGGCCCATCTCGGGGGCGCCGACGACTTTGCCGGCCGGTGGAATCACCGTCACGCCCGGCTCGAAGGGTTTCGGCACGCTGGCCAGTGCGCCGTATTGCGCCACCAGGGCGGCGATCTGCTCGCGGATTTGTTGTTGGGTCAGTTGTTCGCTCATGATACAGCCTTCAATTTATTAGGTAATTAATCAGGTATTTTGATAGGTGGCGATTTGCGCCAGCGTCATTGCCCGCATGTCCGCGCCCTGGTCGCAGGCCTTATGCCATTCGACGATCTTGGCGATGGTCTGGCCGATGTCCCAACGCGGATGCCAGCCCAGCTGGCCGCGTGCCTTGGAACAATCGAGTTTCAGATAGGTTGCCTCATGCGGATGGTCCTGTCCATCGAGCGACCAGGAGGCGCCCGCGCCCCATTCTTGCGTCATGCGCTCGATGATCCATTCGACCGGCTTGGCGTCGGTATCGTGCGGGCCGAAGTTCCAGCCTTCGGCATGCACGGGGCCTGCCGTGTACAGGTTTTCCGCCAGGGTCAGATAACCGCTCAATGGCTCGAGCACATGCTGCCACGGGCGGATTGCATGGGGATTGCGGATCATGACCGGCTCGCCGGCGCCAATCGCGCGCAGCATATCCGGGATCAGGCGATCCAGCGCCCAGTCGCCGCCGCCGATGACGTTGCCGGCGCGGCCGCTGCCCAGGGCAATACCGTGCTCGGCGTATTTGTCCGCATGGAAGAAGGAACTGCGGTAGCCGGCTGTCACCAGTTCGGCACAGCCCTTGCTGTTGCTATAGGGATCGTAGCCGCCCATGGCCTCGTTTTCGCGGTAGCCCCACGGCCATTCGCGGTTTTCATAGCACTTGTCGCTGGTGACATTCACCACCGCACGCACGCCAGGCGTGGCGCGCACGGCTTCGAGCACATGCACCACACCCATGACGTTGGTGGAATACGTTTCCACCGGATTGGCGTACGAGTAGCGCACCAGCGGCTGGGCGGCCATGTGAATGACGATGTCCGGGCGCGCGGCGGCCATGGCGCGCTTGACTGCGTCGCCATCGCGCACGTCGCCGATGATCGACTGCATGCCACGCGCCACGTCGGCGACCTCAAACAGGCTGGGGGTGGTGGGCGCCGCCAGCGCATAGCCGGTCACGTCGGCGCCAAGCTGCTGCAGCCACAGGCTCAGCCAGCCACCCTTGAAGCCGGTATGCCCGGTGAGGAAAACACGTTTTCCTTGCCAGAATGCGGGATTCATCAAGCCGCCTTCCAGGGGGCCTTGCCCGATTGCCACAGTTCTTCCAGGTGCACCTTGTCGCGCAAGGTATCCATCGGTTGCCAGAAGCCGTGATGGAAGAAGGCATGCATTTCGCCTTCCCGCGCCAGGCGCTCCATCGGCGCCTTTTCCCACACGGTACTGTCTTCGGCGATATAGTCGATGACTTGCGGCGACAGCACGAAATAGCCGCCGTTGATCCAGGCGCCATCGCCTTGCGGTTTTTCCTGGAAACTGTTGATCTTGTTGCCATCCAGATTCAGCGCGCCAAAGCGGCCGGGCGGCTGCGTCGCGGTCAGGGTGGCGAGCTTACCGTGCGCCTTGTGGAAGGCGATCGATTCAGCAATGTTGACATCGCTCACGCCATCGCCGTAGGTGAAACAGAATGCCTCTTCGCCTTCCAGGTAGGGCTGGACACGCTTCAGACGCCCGCCGGTCATGGTCTCGTCACCCGTATCGACCAGCGTCACTTTCCACGGCTCGGCATTGCGCGCATGCACTTCCATCTGATTATTCTGCATATCGAACGTCACGTCCGACGTGTGCAGGAAATAATTCGCGAAATATTCCTTGATGACATAGCCCTTGTAGCCGCAGCAAATCACAAAGTCGTTGATGCCATAGCTTGAATAGCTTTTCATGATATGCCACAAAATTGGCTTGCCGCCAATTTCCACCATCGGCTTGGGCTTTGTTGATGTTTCCTCACTAATACGGGTTCCCAATCCTCCCGCCAGAATAACAGCTTTCATTTCATTCCCTTACTCTTCAATTTACTTCCCGCAGGCAGGCCCAGGCATACCCGCTATTCAATTATTTTTTCCCGCCCAAGCATTTTTCAGAGCGTTCCAACGATATTTGCTGCCCTCATCATGAGCAGATCGCAAATATGCATCACGCATCAACGCCAAAAACAATGCCAAGAATCCACCACAGACAAATCCCAAAATAATAATAATCATTTTTTTCGGTTTTGATTTTTTTTCTGCCGGTACTGCATTATCAAGAATTTGTATGTTCGACGATTCTTTGGCCTCGTCTATTTTTGCCAACTCATACTGTTTTGACAGCAATTCAAATATGGTTTCCTGATATTTAACATTACGCAAGCTTCGTATATATTCAATCCCCACCTCAGGAATCTTTCCGGTTGGCACCATCAAATCGCCGTCCTTGGATGATTTCCCTGTTTTCAATCTAGCAAGTTGAGCTTGATATCCCTGTATTTCCCCCTGCAAACGCATAAGATCTGGATTGTTATTTGTTGCAAAGCTCCGCATTGCATTCAGTTGCACTTCTTTGGCTGCAATCGTTCCTTCCAACTGGGCAACGTTACGGATAATGCCCTCGACTTGTCCATCCAATTGCAGCATGCCAGTACTTTCCTGTGTCTTGCGCAAAGCAATTTCGGCATTCGCCAAGTCGTCTTTAACCGCGACTAACTGTTTTTCAAAAAACAGGCGGCGCTGCGCAGCATCGGTTATCGCAAGGCCCTTGGTCAAATTCGACAGCTCAATGACAAAGGCATTGGCTATTTGAGCCGCAAATTTTGGATCTTTATCTTCGACCAGCACAGAAATAGTTCCGGCTTTATCATTAACGACAGTCGCTATTCCATCCAATTTCTTGCGCGCCTCGTCTGATGTTTCCACATCAAAGCGTGTTTTCAAATCAAATTGACTTATCAGTTTGTCTGCGATGGTTCGACTTTGCAACATGGCAACATACAAATCATTAGGATTCTTCAACCCTGCAATACCGCCGGCGGCTCCAGCCAGTCCGCCAAGCTGTCCCAACATGGCAGAGACTCCCGAGCTTTGCTGCTGAGGAGGTAAAATGACTGCTGTCGATAAAAAAGTCGGCTTAATCAGGAATGCAACAGCGATTGCCAATACTCCCGTTACCAACGGCACCATAAACAATATTTTTTTTTGCCGGGCAAGTGCAGTCAATATATCCAATAAGTGAATTTCATCATTATTTTCATTCATCGGTACGCTCTGCTCTCTATTTTTTAATTGCTCAGACATCTTTTTCTCTCGGTTGATAACCCGTCATATTTTCAGCGTCACCAAGGTTCGTTTGTCTTACGCATATCGCATAACTATCAAAATACCCTGGCATCTACTTGGCCATTAGTCTTTCAGCACCTTCAAGCCAGCCGCACCCAAACCAAACTGATAAAAAATAGATGTCCATTCCTTCAAGCTCTGCATGAACGTGCTGCGTTCGATTTTTTCAGGCACCACGACCGTATCACCGGGATTCAACGCCGTGCCGCCGAGGCCGCCGAACCAGCCGGTGCCTTGGCCGCTTTGCGCCGTGCCATCCGCACGAATCACGTACATTTCGGATTTATCCGCATTCGCGGTGATGCCACCAGCTTGCTGCACATAGTCGTTGACCGTGCGCTGTGAGCGATAAACGAACGCATTTTGCTGGAAGACAGAACCCAGCACATCCACGGTGCCGGGGCGGCGCGGGATCAGGATCGAGTCGCCGTCCTGCAAGGGCAAATCGGGCAGGTTTTTCACTTGCGTATCGACGCCAGGTAAATCGAGCACAATGCGGCCTTCTGCCTTGACGGTGCGCAGTTTTTGCACGATGCGGCGCTGCTGCTCGACTTCAGCAGCCGTTTTTGCCGCATTCTCCTTGTCGCCACTCGAGGAGATGCGCTGGGTGGCATTCGATTCCAGGTCGCGCTCAAAGCGGTCGGCCACCTGGTTCAATTTGATTTGCTGGGCGCGGCGTACGGATTCGCGGTTCAATTGGGTGGCGTACAGGTAGCCGTTTTCATTGGCACCACCGACACGGGCGATCAGTTCGCGCAAGGTTTCACCTTTTTTCAGCAAGAAAATACCGCTCTGCTTTGCTTCGCCAGCCACGCGCACGTATTCATTCTGGATTTGTGCCTGGACGGGCACAGCACCTGGTGCGAACACGCGCAGAATATCGGTAGGCTTGACGGCAATGCCAGCCAACTGGCTGCTGGAGACGCCTTTGTCGGCCACCAGTTCCAGCACGGTTTTATATTGATTGTCGATGTTCTTTTCGACCACGATCTGCTTGGTTTCCGCCGCCGAATCAAAACCACCGGCCCAGCTCAGTACATCAGCCAGTGTCGCGTTGCCTTTCAACTCGAAGATGGCCGGTTGCTTCACGCTGCCCGTCAAGGCCACCAGCGAGCCCACCTCAGGAATATAGATCACGTCGCCGTCGCGCAAGGTGACGTCACGGCTCTTGTCGCCGTTGACCAGCATGTCATACAGGTCGAACGTGGTGACGGTATCCTTGCCACGCTTGAGCTGGATACTGCGCATGCTGCCGGTAGCGTCCGGACCGCCCGAGGTAAACAGGGCGTTGAGCAGGGTGCTCATGGAATTGAGGGTATACGTACCGGGACGAACGGCATGGCCAACCACGTACACTTGCACGGCACGCGTTTGCGCGATGCTCGCAGTCAGGTCGAAATTGGTGTATATCTTGCCAATGGCCTTTTTCAAATAGCCCTGCAAATCCTTGTACTGCACGCCGCTGACCTTGATGGAGCCGACGCGTGGGATGAAAATCGCACCGCTGCGGTCAACCGTGGCGCTGACGTCAATGTCGACCATGCCCCATCCGCGTACCTGCAGCTCGTCACCCGTGCCAATCACGTATTCCTGGTTCACCTGGACACCATCGAGCGGCGCAAAGGTGGACGGCACGTCGCCGAACAGATCCTGGCCAAAGATGCTCAATTTCTTACCGGTCACGCCATCGACATACTCTTCGAAAGCCCCGACTGGCGCATCGACATCAGTACCAGTACCCACAATGCTCCGTTTGCCGTTACTGTTGACGGGGACTTTTTTTGCCTGACGCTGCTCACCGCGTCCGCTGCGAATACTGGGCAAACTGCTGCCGCCCATTTCATTCGCCTGTGCACGGGAAATATCCGTGCGGGGCATGTCAGTTGCGCCAAGTTCCTGTTCGACGGCATAGGCGGAAGTTGCCCCCAGCAGGAAAGCCGAGAAAATCATGTGTTTCACGAAAGGCGGGGGAGTACGAAATTGCTTTTTCATGCTGGTCTTTGTCTGGATGAATGTTGTATGAGTAAAGGGAGCACCATGCGCGCTTAATACTTGCCCTGCCAGGTCACGCTGATTTCTTTCGGGCCGGGATTGATCGACAAACCCGATTTGCTCTGGTCGCGCTGCGCGTGCCACAGCCAGCTGCCCATGGCGTAGCCGACGATGCCGCCGGCGACCGTGTCGGACACCCAGTGCTTGCGGCCGAACACGCGGCCGGCGGAACCCACGGCAGCCACGCTGTACAGCCATGGCGCATCGTATTCCTTGGCAAATGGCGTCACGGCAGCAAAGCCAATCGCGGCATGCGCGGAAGGGAACGACGAGTTCGAACGGGAACTGCCGCTGCCGACGCGGCTCCACGTTCCGAGGTCTTCCTCGGGACGGGCACGGCCAAACGCATATTTACCGGCCACTGCCAGGCCCGTTGCCGCAGCAACCGATTGCAGGGATATGAGTCCCGTATTTTGCATGCGCTCATCACCCAGGGCGAAGGCGGCAGCAGCGGCGCCCACTGCCGCATAGGGCATAGCCTTGCCCAGCTTGTCCCAGTTGCGGTAGACCTTGGAATCCTCGTGCTTCTTGACGAAACGGTCGACGGGCTTGTCGCTGAGGGCTGATGCCAGCACCACGCCCCCGACCACTGCCGTCGCCTTGAGCCACTCAGGGGCGCTAGGCGTAGCAGATGCGGATTGTTCCAGGCGTGCGCGCATGGCGGGCCATGGGCTGACAAACGGCCGGTCCGGCGGATTGACGGCAGGCAGGTGCTGTTCGTCCGGGCGCTCGGCAAAGTTGCCCAGGCCATCGTAGCTGTGCATGTCGGCGCGCGGGCGCTCGAACATGTCGTACAGGTCGCCAGGCGAAGCCACCATCTGCCCCACGTCGCGCGTCCATGGCGCAATGGCAAAACCGGCCGTCGATTGCGTATCCATCGGCAACATACTGTTCAGCGGCACGGACAGGAAGATGCCACGGTCCTGATACGGCTTCGACGGCGTACCAGGGCTGGTGATGTCGTTGCCGTTCGTATGCGTGTACCAGGCGCCGACTTCGATACCGGACTGGAAGCGGCGCTTGAACTCCATGCGCACGCCCGTATCTTTGGCCAGGAAGCGGCCGGCGCGCGCCGTCACGGTAATATCGTGCGGCAAGCGGTAATGCAGGGAGCCGATCGCCGTCACCGTCTTGTAGTCGCGCGAATCGAGCAAGCCCTTGTAGCCACGCTGCTGCAAGGCATCGACAGCCACGTCGGCCGCCCAGCGGCTATCCTTCGGCAGGTACAGCACCTGGCCGCCCACGCCGCGGAACATGTCTTCATACAGGCCGGCCGACATGCGGGTATACACGCGCTCGGCGGGATTGTTGTATTTGTTCAGCAAGACGCGGCTCAGCGAGAAACGCCCGCCGCGCAAATATTCCGCGATATCGGTACGCACGTGCGGCAAATTGCTGTTCGACGGCTGCTTGACGCCCGATACCGTTTCCAGCAACTGCAGGCTGGCGGCGCTATTCAGGTACAGGCCATCGCCGAGGCGGCGGTCATAATTGGCTACCGCCGAGATCGAATAACGGAAGGCACCGCTCGGGTCGTTGAAGAAGAAGCCCACCTTGGGAGCGACCTTGAAACGGTTCGCTTCCCGATCCAGCGATTTGATCTGCACCACGTCGCCATCGACGCCGACGCCGACGGCCAGCTTGCCGTCGTCCTGGAGGACATTGGCGGCCTTGGCGGGAGCAGGTGCGGAAACAGCAGGAGCAGGCGCCGCTGGCGCAATGGCAGTCGCCGGAGCGGCGGCAAGTGTTGGCGCGGGCGCAGGTACTGGTGCAGGTGCTGCGGCAACGACCGGTGCCGGCTTGTCGAGGAATTCCTGCAGCCAGCCTTGCTGATCGTCCCGGATCACATCGCTTTTTTCAGGGTAGCGCAGCAGCACGACGTCGAGGAAGGCCTTGCGGTCGATCTTGCCTGCCAAATAGTCATTCAGTTTTGGCAAATCAAAGAATTCGTAGGTGGCGATTGGCTGGTCCAGTTTGGTATACGTGATGCGCAGGGTCGTCACGCCCTTCGGCGTGAAGGCGACAGCCGTGCGCGCGGCACGGCCAACGGCGCGGCCCATGTTCGAGATACGGCTGTTGGTCAGGCTCAGGCTGAGGACATTGCCTTCCTGCTCGACACGGATGTTCTTGTAGTCCTGTTTTACCAGGGCATTGACCAGGTCGGCGCCATACACGGCATCGCGGTGCCATTCTTCCTTGCTCGGCAGCGGTGGCGGATTCTTGTCGTCCACGAAATACGGCGGTTCGTACACCTTGGGGACAAACTCGCGTTCGCCAAACGGAATGCTGATATAGGCGTTCACACTGAACTGGTCGCGGTTGCGGGCCGCCTGCAAGGCAAGCCAGCCCCAGCGGTACTCCAGGCCCACAGACGCGCCTTTGCGGCGCTTGCCGGCATTCGTGTCGCTTGCGCGGAAGTCGCGCAAGTAATTCGTTGTATCGTACTCAGCCACCACCGACCAGCGCGGCAGCGCGGCCGGCGTCCAGCGCGCACCGGCAAACACGCCGTCCGGGCGTTTATGGGCATAGCCGAGGCTCGCTTCGATATTCTTGCTGGCGCCAAATGTCTTGGTAGCCACGACGTATTGCCCCTTGAACAGCTCGGTACCAAACAGATCCGTCATGCCGACGGCAACGGACGGCAGCCACTCCGTTTCCGTCCACAGGCGCAATTTACCGTCGACGACTTTATCCTTGTAGCGGCCATAGCCACTGCCATATTCACCGGGCACGTTGGTAAAACCGGGAATGCCCGTGATCGACACATAACGTCCCGTCATTTGCAGGAAAGGCAGGATATTCGCCGTCGCCCATAACTGGCCATACGGGCTGTCGTAGCTGTAGCCAACGCTGAAGGTGCCGTCCGTTTCCACCACGGCGCTGGGCATATTGATATACCCGGATTGGCCACCATGATTCGGTGTCGCAGCCATCACCGAAGGCGCGCCAAGCACCAGACAGCCACACCAGGTATATTTGATTGATTTTCTGAGTACGCTTAACAAATCCGGCTACCTAAAGATCCTGCACCTGGAATTCCTGACAATGTCTTCAGAAAATCAATGAGCTTGGGGAAACGTGAATAAAACGAAAAAAGGCCAACCGACGGGCATCTTGCAATGCCACGTATCAGTTCGCCACTCAAACTAGGCACTCCCGGGCAACAGATGGTTGCTTAATCATGCCTCAGGAATATATGTCGCGGAATTTTAACATTGTTTTCTTGTAGCAAATGCTTAACTTGTTTCCCTTGCGCCACACCTGCTCATGCACCGCAAACGCCGCCTGCGGCGCTGCGGCATGCGGGAAAGGTCACTTCAAACTGCCAAATACTTTACCGATAATCTTGCTGCCATACGCGAGTGGATTGCTGCGGATGGCTTTTTCTTCCTCGCCAATCATCAGGTACAGGCCGTCAAGCGCACGGTCCGTGACATACCCTTCCACCGTCGATTGCTGCTGCGGCACCAGTCCCGTCTTGCCGATCTGGCTCATAGTGCTGTTGTACTTGCTGGCCAGGCCAGAACGGTCGGTAACGGATTTCACGATGGGCAAGAATTTGACGGCCAGGGGCGCCGAGGTCTTCTGACGGAAGAAATCCGTGACAGAGGTATCGCCACCGGACAGGATATTTTTCGCGTCGCTCACGCTCATTGATTTGACGGCGTCGAGCAGCAAGGGTTTGGCCATGGGCACGGCCGACTCGGCGGCCCGGTTCATCGACACCACCAGGTCGTCCAGTTGCTGGCCGCGGCCCGTCATTTTCAGCAAGGGCTTGGCTTGTTCCAGGATGCCGGGCAACTTGATCTTCACCTTGTCGTTATTGAGAAAACCATTTTCGATGCCCAACTTGGCAACAGCGGCGGCCGATCCGGCTTCCAGTGCCGCCTTCAAGCCATTGCTCGCATCCTGGTTACTGAGAGCATCCAGGGGACCGGCGGCGCCTGCACCGGACGACAACAACACCAGCGCGCACAGGAGGGCGGCCGAACGGCCAGGTAAAGGGTTCAGGCGCATAGTTTTCCTTTTCTAAAGAATGGACAGACTACCTTCTGCTGGAACCTTAGCACATCAAAACTGCAAATACCGCAGCAATTTTTTGCGTCTTGGGGAAAATAAGGGGTGCCACAGATGGCGGAGGGAAAGGACTATACAACACCGGCTGTTGTATCCGCGCACGCTAACGCCGGCGGCATGGTTTAGAACCTATCCCAGTAGATGAATACATCTCCTGCTGGCGCGCCTCGGAAGCGGGGACTGCGTTGATCGTCGTCGCGTAGCTCGCCACGCGTCCTCCTCACGCCTTGTCCGCGCTCCCGAATACGCTGCCAGCAGAAGACGCTCCCTACCGGGATAGGTTCAGCCTGCTATCGCCGCCAGCTGTTCGCGCACCCGCGCCAGATCCGTCTCGCGCATGCGCGCCGCCGTCTGGCGCAGGGACTTTTCCGCGCCGGCCACGCCGGCCGCCGCCGCCATCGACAGCCAGATATACGCCTGCTGCAAATCGAGCGGGCCACCCTGACCGCTGGCCGCCATCAAACCCAGATTCATTTGCGCCCGCGCATGGCCCTGGCGCGCGGCCAGCGCATACCAGTCCCAGGCGGCGGCATAGTCCTGCGGCACATCCTGGCCATTGTCATGCCGCAGGCCCAGCGCGAACTGCGCCAGGCTATGGCCTTGCGCGGCGGCGCGGCAATAGCAGGCGCAGGCCTGCTGGCTGTCAGGCGCAGGGCCGTCGTCGCGGTCGTGCAGCACGCCTTGCATGTATTGCGCCGGCGCATAATCCTGCTCGGCGGCGCGGCGGTACCACTCCAGCGCCAGCGCCAGATCCTGCGGCACGCCCTGGCCATGTTCATAGCGCAGGCCCAGGTCGAACTGGGCCCGCACATGTCCCTGGTCGGCCGCCTTGCGGTACCAGAAGATGGCTTCCTGCGCATCGGCAGGCATGCCCTGCCCATGCTCATGCAGGAGTCCCAGTTGGTACTGCGCGGCGGGAAAGCCCTGCCCGGCCGCCTGGCGGTAAAAGACCTGTGCCCGGGTATAGTCCTGCGCGCCATGCTCATGGTGCAGGCCCAGGTTATGCTGGGCCGCCGCATGTCCCTGGCCCGCTGCCTTCACGTACCACGCGAGTGCCGCCTGTTTATCGCAGGGCACGCCCTGGCCATTGTCGTAAATCAGGCCCAGGTTGAATTGCGAACTGGCGTGGCCCTGCTCGGCGGCGCGCCGGTACCAGGTAACCGCCTGCCCGCTATCCTGCGGCAGCACGTCGCCATTTTCATAGCGCAGCGCCAGGTTGAACTGGGCCGGCGCATAGCCTTGCTCGGCCGCCTTGCGCATCCAGGCCGTCGCCTGCTGGCGGTCCTGGCGCACGCCCTGGCCATTGTCGTAGCGCAGGCCCAGGTTGAACTGCGCCCGTGCATAGCCCTGTTCGGCCGCCTTGCGGTACCAATTGATGGCTTGCACGAAGTCCTGCGGCACGCCCTTGCCATTGTCATACATCATGCCCAGATTGTTTTGCGCGCCCGCGTCGCCCTGTTCCGCCGCGCGGCTGAACCACAGCATGGCTAGTGCGCTATCTTGCGCGAGTCCCTGGCCCTTGGCATACAGCCAGCCCAGGTTGTACTGCGCCGCAGCGTAACCCTGCTCGGCCGCCTGCTGGTACCAGTGCGCCGCCTGCGCAAAATCCTGCGCCACGCCCTGCCCCTTCTGGCACATCACGCCCAGGTTGTATTGCGCGTGTTCGAGCCCCTGCGCGGCGGCCAGGCCATACCAGTGCAGCGCCAGCGCATAGCTTTGCTCGATGCCCTGGCCATTGAAATGCATGAAACCCAGGCTGTGCTGGGCGTTCGCATTGCCCTTCTCTGCCAGCCCTTTCAGGCGCAGGTA
The DNA here is from genome assembly GCF_002002885.1 of Janthinobacterium sp. LM6. Lineage (GTDB taxonomy): Bacteria > Pseudomonadota > Gammaproteobacteria > Burkholderiales > Burkholderiaceae_D > Janthinobacterium > Janthinobacterium kumbetense. The sequence goes on from NZ_CP019510.1 coordinate 6,084,378, forward strand.
ATCAGCCGTGTAATGAGCAGCCGTGTAACGGGGAGCGGCAAGCGGCATGGGTCAGGCCTCGATGGCCAGCGTCTGGGTCAACGCGGGGATGGTATCGGCGATCAGGCGGTTCTGCTCCTGCAACACGCCGATGAAGCTGCCCAGCGAAATGGGCCGGTGGTACAGATAACCCTGCATCGTGGTACAGCCCTTGTCCTGCAAATAGCGCGCCTGACCTTCCGTTTCCACGCCCTCGGCGATCAGGTGCAGGCCCAGTCCGCGCGCAATCGAGATGATGGCCAGGATGACGGGATAGTGTCCGTGCTCGTCGTGGATTTCCTTCACAAACGACTGGTCGATCTTGATGGTGTGAATGGGGAAGCGGTGCAGGTACGACAGCGAGGAATAACCGGTGCCGAAATCGTCGATGGCGACCGACACGCCCAGCTGGCACAGCTTGTTCAGCTGCTCGATTGCATACTGCGGGTTGCGGATGCAGATGTTTTCCGTGATCTCCACTTCGATCTTTTCCGGCGCGATGCCATAGCGCGTCAGCGCGCCGCGCATCTTCTCGAAAAAGTCGCCCCGGTCCAGGTATTGCGGAGACAGATTGAGCGACAGACGTACGGCTTCGCCGCCGGCCGCGTTCCACTGCACCAGGTCGCGGCACAGGGCGCCCAGCATCCAGTCCGAGATCGGCAGCATCAAGCCGTTTTCCTCGGCGAACGGCAAAAATTCGCCGGCCGTCAGCAAGCCCCGCTGCGGGTGGTTCCAGCGCATCAACCCTTCGGCGCCGACGATGCGGCCCGTCATCACGTCCACCTGCGGCTGGTAATACATCTCCAGCTGGTTCAGCTCCAGCGCCTTGCGCAGACTTTGTTCGAGCGCGATCTTCTGGTGCGACACGTCGAGCATGGACTCGTGATAAAAACTGTGGCCGTTCTTGCCCAGCGCCTTGACCTGGTACATGGCGATGTCGGCGTGGCGCAGCAGTTCGTCGATGGTCTCGCCGTCACCCGGATAGATGGCGATGCCGATGGAGGCCGAAATATGCACCTGGTTGCCATCGAGGTCGAAGGGCTGGTGCAGGCATTCAAGGAATTTGTCGGCGATCAGGCGCGCATCCTGGCGGTCGCGCAGTTCCGGCAGAACGATGGTAAATTCATCGCCGCCCTGGCGCGCCAGGGTATCGCCGCGGCGCAGGCAATCCTTCAGGCGCAGCGCCACCTGCTGCAGCAACTCGTCACCCTTCACGTGGCCCAGGGTATCGTTGACCAGCTTGAAACGATCGAGGTCGATGAACATCACGGCCAGTTCCGTCAGCTTGCGCCGCGCCTGGATCACGGCCAGCCCCAGGCGGTCCTTGAACAGCATGCGGTTCGGCAGGTCCGTCAGGATATCGTGGTAGGCCTGGTAGGAGATGACTTCCTCGGCGCGCTTGCGGTCGGTGATGTCGCGCGCCACGCCGTAGGTGCCGAAGTATTCCTGCTTTTTCGCTTCGTGCTCGTGGCCGTGCATGCCGATCGAGTTGAGCGGAATCGTCATCAGGGTGTTGTTGAAGGTGCGGTCGCTGCCGCTGCCGCTGTGGCACTTCAGGCGCAGCTCCACGTTGCGCGAGGCGCGCTCGTCGATGCGGCGCTCATTGAAGGCATAGCGTGCCCGCTCCTGGTCCTCGTCGTGCACGAGGATCGAATAATGGCTGCCGATCAGCTCTTCGCGGCTAAAGCCCAGCAACTGGTGCACCCGGTCGTTGATGAAGGTGATGCGGCCTTCGTGGTTCAGCGTATAGATGATGTCGGGCGAACTGTCGACCAGGTAGCGGTACATCTTTTCCGAATTTTCCAGCTGCAGCGCGATGCGCTCGTTTTCCAGCGCCAGCTTGCGCTTCTGCAGCGCATTCTCCACCGTCTTGAGCAGCTCCTCGCGGCTGTACGGCTTGCGCAGGTAATCGTAGGCGCCACGCTTCAAGGCGCCGATGGCCGCCTCGATGCCGACATCGCCGCTCATGACGATCACGTCACCCTCGATGCCGCGGCGGTTGATGTGGTCCATGATTTCATGGCCGCTCATGTCGGGCAGGCGCAAGTCCAGCAGGATCAGGTCGAAGCGCAGTTTCGACAACTGCGCCAGCGCCTCGCTGCCGCAGGTGGCCGTGTACAGCTGGTAGCCGCGGTCTTTCAGCAATTCGTGGAGGGAGGCGAGCAGGCGGGGCTCGTCGTCGACCAGCAGGATGCGCGGGCTGTTTTCCAGGTCAAACGGAATGGCGGAGGAGTTCATGGACATTACGAAGACAAGGCGGTATTGCCGGGCGCGGGCAGCGCCGCTGCGGCGCTCGCCGGCAAGGAAATGGGCAGCAGAATTTCAAACGAGGTGCCGGACTTGCTGCTGCGGCAGCCGATCACGCCATGCAGGCGGGTGACTAGGTCATGCACGATGGACAAGCCCAGGCCGTGATGCGCCCCTTCCTTGCTGCTGCGCACAGGGGAAAACAGATTGGCCAGCACTTCCGGCGCCAGGCCGGCGCCATTGTCGCTGACGCACAGTTCCAGGTACAAGCGACGGTCGCGGTTGACGTGGCCACGGTTCGCCACTTCGATGCGCCCGCCATCGGGCAAGGCTTCGACGGCGTTTTTCAGCAGGTTGAGCAGGATTTGCTTGAGCATGTCGGCATCGGCCTCCACTTCGCATGGCGCATCCTGCATGCGCGTGACCACCTCGATCTTCGGCGGCAGGAAATCGGTGGCGCGGAACAGGCGCAGCACATCGTCGACCACGCGCGCGCAATCGGTCACGCCACTGGCCGCCACCGGCTGCAGATCGGCCAGGCTGCCGATCAACTGGCCGACCCTGTCGATTTCCTCGTTCAGGATCGACATCTCGCCCGTGACCGGCTCCTGCTTCTCCAGCTTGTGATCGAGCACGCTCAGGTAGTTCTTGATGATGGACAGCGGGTTATTCACTTCATGCACGACGCGACGCGACGCGGCGCGGTATTCCTCGGCCACGTGATCGAGCTGGCGCCGTGCCAGGCCGCGCGCGTTGATGGCCGTTTCCAGCGCCGTGGCGGCCTGGTTGGCATAGGCGCGCAGGAAACCTTCGCGCTTCTGGCACGCGGGAATCTGCCACGCCGCCACGCCGCCAATCAACACGCCCAGGCTGCGCTGGCCCGCCACGAGCGGCACGCAAACCAGGCTGTCGGTAGCGAGAATGCGGAACAGCTGCTCTTCGACGATGCCCAGCGCCGGCATGTCGCGCTTCAGGAACGCCAGTTGGCACTCCAGCGCCGAAGCGGCCAGTAGCCCGCCCTTGGCCAGCGGGATCGAGAAGCCGGCCAGGCGCTGCTGATGTTCGCCCGCTGCCACGCCGACGAGCGCATGGCCGGTGGGGTTTTGCAGCAGGATGACGGCGGTGTCGAAATCGAACAGGATGCGCGCCGAGCGCGTGATGGCTTCCAGCAGGCTGCTTTCTCCCTGCTGGCGGGAGAAGGTCTGACCCACTTCGGACACCAGCACCATATTGCGCACTTCATCGGACAGGCGCTGCTGCACCGGATCGACGGATGGCGGCGCATACGCGGGCGGTGTGGCGATATCGTCCGCGCCGGCCAGGTCGATGCCCAGGTGCTGCGCCGCCTGCGCCACCTGGCGCGCGACGCTGCCGGCCAGGTCTTGCAGTACCTCGTCATCCAGCGCGCACAGGCTTGCCGCCTGCGTGATCGATTCCGCATCGTCGGCGTGGCAGCACAGCAGGTGCGCCAGGCGCACGATGCGGATCAGGGGATGGCTCGCTTCCAGGCGCGCCAGCGGTTCGTGGTGATACAGCACGCTGTCGGCCAGGAAGGAATCGAGATGCCAGCGCTCGATCAGCCAGGCGCCCGCTTCGGCATGCGTGATCTGCAAGGTGCGCTGCTCCACCGCGCACAGGGCGGCATCGTCGCGCGCCGTGAAATTGAACGCGTATTCCTTCGGCGCCGTGGCCAGCAAGGCCAGGCGGCCCACGTTGTGCAGCAAGCCGGCCAGATACGCTTCCTCGACGTGCGGATAGGCCATGGCCTTGGCCAGCGCGCGCGCCATGACAGCGGCCGACAGCGAACTTTTCCAGAAGGCGCGCAGATCCGTGCTGCCGGAATGGGGAAAGCTGTTGAAGGTCTGGAAGACGGATTCGCTGATGACCAGGGTCTTGATCATGTCCGTGCCCAGCGACACGAGCGATTGCTCCAGGCTGACGACCTTGCCCTGGCGATGGTAGGCCGAGCTGTTGGCCACGCCGAGGATCTTGCTGGCCATGCCCGCATCCTTGGCGATCAGGGCCGCCAGCTCCGGCATGCCGGCATCGTCGGCCTGCAGGTGGGCGATCAGCTTGATGAGGATCTGCGGCATGGCCGGCAGGCGGGCAATCAGCAGGCGATTGCGAATATCTTGATCAGATTGATGCATCGTATCAGGCATTGCCGGTTCGAAAAGGATGAGCGCTTAGCAGCGAAGCGCGGCCACGTCAGAGGAATCCTCTACTCCTGTAACCCAAAAAATGTCGCCTGAGAGGATGCCGGGAAAAGAAGTCATCTTATCATAAGCGCCGAATATTACTTGCAATATAGAAAATTAAGTTGAAATAAATCTAGCGTTCTGCAGTGGAAACTTATGCCTTGAAGGAACCCAGCAAACGGTGACGGAAGCGCCGCGAGATCAGCCACAAGGCCAGCGCCAGGCCCGTAAACGCCAGTTGGCCCGACGCCAGCCACAGCACGGACCCGGACAGCAGCGGCGAGATCACGCCAGCCACCACGGCGCCCAGCAAGGTGCTGGCAAACGACTGGCACGAGGCCACCGTGCCGCGGATATGCGGGAACAGGTCGAGCGCCAGCAAGGTCGCGCCCGGCCCCACCAGCGACATGCCGAAGGTGTAGAAGAACAGGGGCAGCACCGACCAGGGCAGCGACGGCGGCAGGAACAGGTGGTACACGACATTGACGCTGGCGGCGCATAGCAGGAAGGCAAAGCCGATGCCGATCTGGCGCGCGAACGTGACCTTGCCGGCGATGCGGTTGGCCGCCAGGGCGCCCATGAAAATCCCGCTCACGCAGGGAATGAACAGCCAGGCGAATTGCGATGGCCCCAGGCCCAGCTGCTTGGGCAGCATTTCCGGCGCGGCCGTGATGAACAGGAACAGACCCGCGAAATTGAGGGCGACGATGCCGGCCTTGATGTGGAACAGGGGCGAGCGCAGGATCTGGCCATAGCTCGACGCCAGGAAGCGCGGATTGAAGGGCTGGCGCTTTTCCATCGGCAGGGTTTCAGGCAGGCGCCAGTAGCAGAACGCCAGCAGGATGACCGTGTAAAAGGCGAGGAACAGGAAAATCGAGCGCCAGTCGAACCAGATGACGATCCAGCCGCCAAGAATCGGTGCCACGGCCGGGGCGATGGAAAAGATCATCGTCACCAGCGACAGCAACCGCGCCGCCGCCGCATCGGCATACAGGTCGCGGATGATGGCGCGGCTGATCACCACGCCGGCGCCGGCCGAAACACCCTGCAGGATGCGGAAGAACCACAGATAGTGCACCGTGTGCGCCGAAGCGCAACCGAGCGAGCCGATGGCAAACATCAGCAGCGATACCAGCACCACGTTGCGCCGCCCAAAGGTGTCCGAGATCGCGCCATGCCATAGCACCATGCCGGCAAAGGCCAGCATGTAGAACGTCAGCGACTGCTGCACTTCCAGCGGCGACGCCTGCAGCGAACCCTGGATCGCGCCAAAGGCAGGCAGATAGGTGTCGATCGACAAAGGCCCCAGCATCGACAGGCCGGCCAGCATCATCGCCAACGCACCGCGGCTCAGCGGCGCCATGTGGCTCGGCGTGGGTGGAGGAACGGGGGTGACCGGGTCGGGCGGCACATCGGCCGGAGGGGTGGGAAACATGGCGGATCCAAAGTGGCGCGCGGACCAATTTCAGTCCGCGCGCGGGGTTACTGCATTTTTTAGCGCGTAAAACACCTGAGAAAACCGTAGCGAGCGGCCGCCAATTGTGGCCGAGAAGCGCAACCGTACAAAAGTACGGTAAGCATCGCAAGCCGCAAGTGGCAACGCGCAGTAGGTTTAATCAGATGTTTTTCGGTTTGGCTTCTTCTCTACGGTTGTACCCGGCGACCATATCAAAGCGGAACAGACGGCATTCCAGCGCACCGTTGAAGAAAGGCGTCTTGCGCGCTTCCTTCAAACGCAGCAGCTTGGGCAGACCCAGGTCGGCGGTGAACAGGAACACGGTCCAGCCGGCGAAACGCTGCTTCAGGGTCGTGCCCATGGCCGAATAGAACGACGTCGACAATTCATCTTCCGGGATGGTGCTGTCGCCGCGCACGCCGATACGCTCGCCGTACGGCGGGTTGGTCAGCATGATGCCCGGCACGTCGCTTGGCGGCTTGACTTCCTGCGCCTCGATCTGTTTCAAGGGCACGTCGAAGCGCACGCCGGCGCAACGCAGGTTATGACGCGTCATGGCGACCATGTCGCCCGAGATGTCGCTGCCGAAGATGGTCGGTTCTACCGGCAGCGGATTGACCTTGATGGCATTTTTCATGGCATTCCACGGCGCCGGATCGAAGTCATGGAAGTTTTCAAACGCGAACTGGCGCGAGGCGCCCGGCGGAATCCCCTGCAGCATCTGCGCCGCTTCGGCCAGGATGGTGCCGGAACCGCACATCGGGTCGAACAGCACCATGCCAGGCTTCCAGCCCGACACGCGCAGCAGGCCGGCGGCCAGGTTTTCGCGCAGCGGCGCGTCGCCCGTCTCTTCGCGCCAGCCGCGCTTGAACAAGGCTTCGCCCGAGGTGTCGAGGTACACGGTAAACGTATGCGCGTCGAGGAAACCGACGATGCGCATGTCCGGCGTCTTGGTATTGACCGATGGACGCTCGTTGAACTGGTCGCGGAAGCGGTCGCAGATCGCATCCTTGATTTTCAGAGTCGTAAACTCCAGGCTGCGCAGCGGCGATTTCACGGCCGTGACGTCGACGCGGATCGTGTGGTGCACGCCGAACCAGTCTTCCCAGGATTGCGCCAGGGTCAGGTCATAAATATCGTTTTCCGTCTTGTAGCCGGAATGGGCCATGCGCATCAGCACGCGCGAAGCGATGCGCGAATGCAGGTTGATGCGGTAGGAGTCCAGCAGGTCGCCCGAGCAGTGTACGCCGCCCGGCACCTGGTTGTGGACCTTCATGGTCGAACTATCCTGGGCGATCTCGCCCAATTCCTCGGCCAGCGCCGCTTCCATGCCGCGCGGGCATGGGCAAAAATATGAAGCCATGGTTGGTGTACCCTTATTCCATTGTGTTGAACGCCCGCTAAATTACAGGCGCTGCTTACTACGTTAAAAAATACGACGTTTAAAAAACTGCTTTTGCTTGACTACCCTGCCAGCGCCCGTTCGACAAAATCGAGGCGGTCCTGGCCCCAGTACCCTTCGCCATCGACGATGTACCACGGCGAGCCGAACACGGAAGCGGCGGTCGCTGCCTCCGTGTTGGCGTCGTATTCGGCCTGCACGCTGGCCGTTTCCGACGTTTTCAGCAACTGGCGGCCATCGAAACCGGCGTCGAGCGCGATCTGCACCAGGGTTTCCTCGTCGCCGATGTTGCGCTCTTCGGCCCACAGTCCGCGCATGATGGCGTGCGCCAGGTTCAGCGATGCCTCCACGCCGTGCGCCAGGCGCGTGGCGATGATCAGCTTGGCCGAAGCTTCCGGCGACACGGGGAAAAACTTGGGCTGCAAGGTCAGGGGAACTTGCAAAAAGGCCGACCAGCGCGCCAGTTCGGCCAGGCGATACGCCTGGCGCTGCGGTGCACGCTTGGCCAGCGGCAGGCCGCCCGAGACGCTGAAAACCTTGCCCAGGTCGAAGGGGCGCACGTCGATCTGCGCGCCCGTCCTCGCGGCGATCGCCATCAGGCGCGCGTGACCCAGGTAAGTCCATGGCGAGTGGGGGGCAAAGAAATACTGCACGACTTTGTTCTGGCTTGCACTCATCACGACTCCCTTAGAAAGGCTTGACCACGACCAGCACGACGACGGCCAGCAACATCAGCACCGGCACTTCATTAAACCAGCGGAACCAGGTGTGGCTGCGCTTGTTGAGACCTTTTTCAAACTTGCGCAGGATGGAACCGCAGGCGTGGTGGTAGCCGAGCAGCAGCACCACGAAGGTCAGCTTGGCGTGCATCCAGCCCGGCATCTTCATGCGTCCTTCGCCGCCGCCGTACAGCATCCACATCAACGCCAGCCCCAGCACCATCGCCGGCAGCGCCAGCAGGGACATGAAGCGGTACAGCTTGCGCGCCATCAGCAGCAGGCGCTCGGTGGCCACCGTTTCCGTCTCCATCGCCAGGTTCACGAAGATGCGCGGCAAATAAAACAGGCCGGCAAACCAGGACATGACGAAGATGATGTGGAAGGCTTTGGTCCAGAGAAAAAGCATGGGATTCCCAGTGTCAGAGAGCTACAGAAATGAGAGCACGGGCCGCCTTGTGAGCCGCCCGCGAAGACGTACTACCTACGATGCCTATTTGCGTACTTCGCCGTGGCCAAAGACCACGTACTTGAGCGAGGTCAGGCCTTCCAGTCCCACCGGACCACGCGCGTGCAGCTTGTCGTTTGAGATGCCGATCTCGGCGCCCAGGCCGTATTCGAAGCCGTCGGCAAAACGCGTCGACGCGTTCACCATCACCGAGGCGGAATCGACTTCGCGCAGGAAGCGCAGCGCATCGCTGTAGTCTTCCGTGATGATCGATTCCGTGTGCTTGGATGAATACTGGTTGATGTGATCCATCGCTTCGTCGATGCCGTCGACGACCTTCACCGACAGGATCGCCGCCAGGTATTCGGTGGACCAGTCTTCCTCGGTGGCAGCTACCAAGTGCGGATAAGCGGCGGCGGCCAGGATCGCATGGCTTTCCGGATCGGCGCGCAGTTCCACCTGCTTGGTCAGGTACAGTTCGGCCAGCTGCGGCAGCACGGTAGCGGCGACGGCGCGCGACACCAGCAGGGTTTCCATGGTGTTGCAGGTGCCGTAGCGGTGGCACTTCGCGTTGAAGCCGATATCGATCGCCTTCCGGATATCGGCCTTGGCGTCGATATAAACGTGGCAAATGCCATCGAGGTGCTTGATCATCGGCACGGTGGCCTCGGCCATCAGGCGCGCAATCAGGCCCTTGCCGCCGCGCGGCACGATGACGTCCACGTACTGCGGCATGGTGATCAGGGCGCCGACGGCGGCGCGGTCGGTGGTGTCGATGACTTGCACGGCATCGGCCGGCAAGCCTGCTCCCAGCAAGCCCTCCGCCACCAGCTTGGCCAGCGCGCGGTTGCAGTGAATCGCTTCCGAGCCGCCGCGCAAGATCGTCGCGTTGCCGCTCTTGATGCACAGGCCGGCCGCGTCCACCGTCACGTTCGGACGGGCTTCATAGATGATGCCGATGACGCCCAGCGGCACGCGCATCTGGCCCACCTGGATGCCCGTCGGGCGGAATTTCATGTTCGAGATTTCGCCGATCGGATCGGCCAGCGACACGATCTGCGTCAAGCCTTCGACCATGGTGGCAATGGCGGCATCGGATAGCGTCAGGCGGTCGAGCATGGCCGGCGCCAGGCCGGCGGCAGCAGCCGCATCGAGGTCGCGCTGGTTCGCCGCGCGCAGCAGGTCGGCATCGCGCACGATGGCGGCGGCGATCAGGCTCAAGGCGCGGTTGCGCGTGGCGCTGTCGGCACGCGCCATGGCGCGCGAGGCGGCGCGCGCGCGCGTGCCCACGTCCTGCATATATTCTGTGATGTCCATGCTCGTATCCATATAGTAAAAAACTAGCCTCGGGCGATCTTCAGGCCCAACTGCAGCATGGCATCCCAGGCATCGCCGGCGTAGCCCTTGGCGCGCAAGCCCTTGATCATCTTGTCCACTTGCGCCGCCTGCTGCAGCGCCGCTTCCAGCACAGGTAGTGAAATGCGCCGCAGGGCCGGTTCCATCATCCGCTCGCGCGGCCCCCAGATGCGGTATTCCTTCAGCAGCGCACCCAATGGACGCCCTTGCGCCATGCCCGCCTTCAATTTTAACAGCGTGCGGATTTCTTCGGAGACGGCCCACAAGACCAGCGGCAGCGCCTCGCCCTCGCCTTTCAAGCCCTCGAGCATGCGCACCAGGCGCGCCGGGTCGCCGGCCAGCATGGCTTCGGACAGCTTGAAGACATCATAGCGGGCCACGTTCAACACCGCGTCCTGCACTTGTTCGTACGTCAGCTTGCCCGCGGCATGCAGCAAGCCCAGTTTCTGGATTTCCTGGTGCGCCGCCAGCAAGTTACCTTCCACCCGTTCGGCGATGAAGTCGATGCTGGCCCGTTCTGCGCTTTGTCCCTGCGCGGCCAGGCGCTGGGATATCCAGGCCGGCAACTGCGCCCGTTCCACATTCGGAATGTCGATATACACGGCCGCCTGCTGCAGGCTGGCGACCCAGGCCGCCTTCTGCGTGGCCCAATCCAGCTTGGGCAAGGTGATCAGGGTCAGGTTGTCGGGACTGAGGTTTTTCGCGTAGCTTTGCAGCGCCGCGCCGCCATCCTTGCCCGGCTTGCCGGTGGGGATGCGCAGCTCGATCATTTTCTTGTCACCGAACAGCGACAGCTCCTGGTTCGCCGCCAGCAGTTCACCCCACTTGAAGCTGCGCTCCACCGTCAGCACGTCGCGCTCGGAGTAACCCTGCGCGCGCGCCGCTCGGCGGATCTTGTCGGCCGCTTCCAGCGCCAGCAGGTGTTCGTCGCTGGTGATCACATACAGCTGCGCCAGCGGCTTGGCCACATGCCCATCGAGCGCGTCTATCCGCAATTGCATGGCGTTCCCGTTACTGCTGCGGGGCTGCCGGCGCAACCGGCGTCACGGGCGCCACTGGCGCCACCGACATGGCCGGCAGCACCGGCTTGATGGCGGCCAGGCGGCGCATGATCTGCTGCACCAGGTCGTTGCGCATGTCGCGGTACAGCGCCGCTTCTTCCGTTTCCTTGGCCAGTACCTGCGAGTCGTCGAAGGTAATCGGACGCACCAGGCTGATGGTCGTCGGCGCCAGCAACTGGTTGCCGGCCTTGTCCACCACGCGGAAATTGATCGAATAGCCGAGTTGATACTCTTGTACCCGGCCATTTTTATTCAGCGACAAAATGGTCTTGGTCTGATTCCTCTCCGGGTCGCTGAGCACTTCAAGGACGGCGTCGGCGCCATCCCTGGTGTTCACCACTTCCGTACTGCCAATGGCGCGGATATAGCGCTTCAGGCCGATCGCCAGCGGAGACGTGTCGGGCAAGCCGATGTACATCGTCGCGAACGGCAGCATGAAACTGCCGTTCGAACCGCGCAAATGAAAGCCACAGGCCGACAATAGGACAGTCAGGCCCAAGGCCAGCACGGCGCGGCGGCCCAACAGCGATACGGAAGAGGAAATCGTCATGATTACACCACAATGCTGATTAACTTGCCTGGCACGACGATGATCTTCTTCGGCGTGGTCTCGACGTACTTCTGCACACTTTCGCACGCCAGCGCAGCCGCTTCGATGCTGGCCTTGTCCGCATCCTTGGACACCGTGATCGAGCCGCGCAGCTTGCCGTTCACCTGGATCATCATCTCGATTTCAGACTGTTCCAATGCGGCCGGGTCGACTTGCGGCCAGGCGACGTTGAGCAGGTCGCCGTGCACGCCAGCGTAGCCCAGTTCCTGCCACAGCACGTGAGTGATGTGCGGCGCGACGGGGTTGAGCAGGCGCAGGAAGATGGAGAAGCCTTCGGCGATCAGCGCCTTCGACTGCGCGCTATCATCCAGCTTGGCCGATTCCAGCGTGTTGAGCATCTTCATGCAGGCCGACACGACGGTGTTGTACTGGATGCGCTTCAAGTCGTAATCGGCTTGCTGCAGCAGCTTGTGCAATTCGCGGCGCAGGTTTTTCTGCGCGTCGCCCGTGGCCGGTGCGGCGCCGCCAGTCAGCGCGGCTTGAATCGTCGCCGACTGGGCATAGCCGAAGTTCCACACGCGGCGCAGGAAGCGGTTCGCGCCTTCGACGCCGCTGCCCGACCATTCCAGCGTCTGTTCCGGCGGCGAAGCGAACATGGTGAACAGACGGGCCGTGTCGGCGCCGTACTGCTCGATCTGCGCTTGCGGGTCGATGCCGTTGTTCTTCGACTTCGACATCTTTTCCGTGCCGCCGATTTCCACCGGCTGGCCATCGGCCACCAGAACGGCGCTTTGCGGACGGCCCTTGTCATCGAGCGACAGGCGCACATCGTCCGGGTTGAACCAGGTGGTCTTGCCCACCGCGTCCTTGCGATAATATGTTTCGTTGAGCACCATGCCTTGCGTCAGCAGGTTCACGAAAGGCTCGTCGAACTTGACCAGGCCGAAATCGCGCATGATCTTGGTCCAGAAGCGCGCGTACAGCAAGTGCATGACGGCGTGTTCGATGCCGCCGATGTACTGGTCCATCGGCATCCAGTAATCGTTGCGCGCGTCGACCATGGCGTCGTTCGAGCCTGGCGAGGTATAGCGCATGTAATACCACGACGAATCGACGAAGGTATCCATGGTGTCCGTCTCGCGGCGCGCCGGCTTGCCGCACTGCGGGCAGTCGCACTGCAGGAAGGCTTCATACTTGTTCAGCGGATTGCCCGTACCGTCCGGCACGCAGTCTTCCGGCAGCACCACCGGCAAGTCTTTTTCCGGCACCGGCACCACGCCGCAGTCGGCGCAGTGGATCATCGGGATCGGCGTGCCCCAGTAGCGCTGGCGCGAAATGCCCCAGTCGCGCAGGCGGAACGTGGTTTTCTTCTCGCCCAGGCCCAGTTCGGCCAGGTCGGCGGCCACCGCGTCGACGGCGGACGCGAAATGCAGGCCGTCGTATTTGCCGGAGGCGACGCAGACGCCGTCCTTGCTGCCGTACGATTCCTGCCAGGCGTCCGTCGAGAATTCCTGGCCCTTGACTTCGATGACTTGCTTGATCGGCAGATCGTATTTCTTGGCAAAGCCGAAATCGCGCTCGTCGTGCGCCGGCACGCCCATCACGGCGCCATCGCCGTAGGTGATCAGCACGTAGTTGCCGACCCACACTTCCACTTGCGCGCCCGTCAGCGGATGGGTGACGAACAGGCCGGTCGGCATGCCCTTCTTCTCCATCGTTGCCATGTCCGCCTCGATCACGGAACCGAGCTTGCATTCGGCGTTGAAGGAGGCCAGCGCAGGATTGCTTTGCGCGGCGTGGATGGCCAGCGGGTGCTCGGCGGCCACGGCGCAGAAGGTCACGCCCATGACGGTGTCCGGACGCGTGGTGAACACATACAGCTTGCCGTCGCCGATCAGGGCGCCGTTCGCGTCCTTGATCTCATGCGGGAAGGCGAAGCGCACGCCCGTCGACTTGCCGATCCAGTTGGTCTGCATGGTGCGCACGCGCTCGGGCCAGCCCGGCAGCTTGTCATCCACATACGCCAGCAATTCTTCCGCGTAATCGGTGATGCGCGCATAGTACATGGGGATTTCGCGCTTTTCGATCAGCGCGCCCGAACGCCAGCCGCGGCCGTCGACGACTTGTTCGTTGGCCAGCACGGTCTGGTCGATCGGGTCCCAGTTCACGGTACCGGTCTTCTTGTAGATGATGCCTTTTTCCAGCATCTTCAGGAACATCCACTGGTTCCATTTGTAGTATTCGGGCTTGCAGGCGGTCATTTCGCGCGACCAGTCGATGGCCAGGCCCATCGATTCCATCTGCTGCTTCATATGGGCGATGTTCGAATACGTCCATTGCGCGGGCGGCACGTTGTTGGCCATGGCCGCGTTTTCCGCCGGCATGCCGAACGCATCCCAGCCCATCGGCATGAGCACGTTGTAGCCATTCATGCGCAGGTAGCGGTACATCACGTCATTGATTGTATAGTTGCGCACGTGACCCATGTGCAGCTTGCCCGAAGGGTAAGGCAGCATCGAACAGGCAAAATACTTGCCTTTTGGGAAACGCGGGTCGTGTTCGACGGCTTTATAGGCGTCGATCGCCTTCCAGTGCGATTGGGCGGCTTGTTCGACGTCGGCGGGACTATATTTATCTTGCATAATGGATGTGCGACCAGCGTGGCCCGGCCAATAGTGGATATGAACCGAGCATTATACTGGTTGTCGCCGCCCGATAGCGCGGCGCGCCGGCGGCCCGGTCTCGCATATTTTGGCCGGCGCACAATTATGCTGTGTCATATGCCACAATCTTGTTCTTTGCATCAACGCCGGCCATGATCGTCTACCAGGAATATCCGCCCATCCCCGCCCTGCGGCCGTGGCTGGACTGCGTCTGGACGTGCCGCGTGCAGACGGGCGCCACGCCCCTGACGCACCAGGTCTTGCCCGACAATTGCATCGACATCCTGTGCCAGGATCAGCAGGACGCCAGCTTTGCCGTGGGCATGATGACGGCGCCGATTGCCGTCGTCAGCCGGGGTCTCGTGCAGACGGTGGCGGCCCGCTTCAAGCCGGGCGCGGCGGCGCGCTTTTTCCAGCTTCCCTTGTGCGAACTCAACGATGGCCGCACGGGCTTGCAGCAACTGTGGGGCCGCGAGCTGGCGGCGCGCCTGGGTGACGCGCTGTGGAGCGAGCCCTTGTCCAACGCGCAAAGAATTTCTATTTTGCAAGATTATCTGCTGCTGCGCCTGCGCACCGCGCCGCCACGGCGCCAGGCCGGCGCGGCCGAACATGCGATCGCGGCCATTGAGCGCGCATCCGGCCAGGTGCGCGTGGAGGGCCTGGCGCAGCAACTGGGCGTGTCGCGCCAGCACCTGGCGCTGCAATTTCGCCAGCAAGTCGGCATCAGCCCGAAGCTGTTTGCCCGCATCTGCCGTTTTCGCGCCGCCAGCCAGGGCCTGACAAGCCTGGTGGGACAGCCGGACTGGGCGCAAGTGGCCTTGCAATATGGTTATTTCGACCAGTCGCATTTGATCCACGACTTCCAGGATTTCGCCCGCAGCTCGCCCGAGGCGTGGCTGACGGGCCGGCGCGCATGAACACCTTCCATTTTTCCAATCGCGCGGCGCGCGCCGGTGGCATGATGGCGGCATGCATTTCAACCAACAGGAGCAGAACATGATCAAGGGCTTGCGCACCGTCACCTATCCCGTCCCCGACCTGGATCAGGCCAAGGCCTGGTACAGCCAGGTGTTCAATACCACGCCGTATTTCGACCAGCCGTTCTACGTGGGTTTTGCCATCGGCGGCTTCGAGCTGGGCCTGCTGCCGGGCGGCCAGCCTGGCACGCAGGGCAGCGTGACGTACTGGGGCGTGGACGGCATCGAGCAGGAAGTCGAGCGCATCATCAAGCTGGGCGGCACCCGGCACCACCCGATCACGGACGTGGGCGACGGCATCCGCACGGTGGAATTGCTCGACCCGTTCGGCAACCAGATCGGCCTGATCGACAATCCCCACTTCGATACGGCCAAGGTCGTTTAAGCGGCTTCGCCCTGCAGCCATGCGCGGAACTGCTGCAAAGCCAGCTTTTCATGCGCCGTTTCGGGCGTGATCAGGTAATACGCGCGCTGGCCCCGCAGTGGGCGCTCGCATGCGATCTGCAATTCGCCGCGCGCCAGTTCCGCCTCCACCAGCATGCGTGGCAGCAAGACCACGCCCTGCCCTTGCACGGCCGCCATGGCCAGCATGGAAAACAGTTCGTAGCGGGCGCCGTAGTGCGCCCCGTCGCGCCCCTCGCCCTCGACTTGCATGGCGTCAAACCACTGGCGCCAGGCGCCCGGGCGCGTACTTTGCTGCAACAAAGTCAATTCCAATAAATCCTGCGGCTGCCACTGGCTGCGCGCCGCCAGCAGGCGGGGGCTGGCGACGGGCACGATTTCTTCGTGCATGAGCAAGGTGGCGCGCGTGCCGGGCCAGCGCGCCAGCTGCTCGGGCGTGCCCGCGTACAGGGCGCCGTCGTATTCCGTATCGGCAAACATGAACGGTTTTGTATACGCGTCGATATGCACGACGATGTCCGGATGCAAGCCCGCCAGCGAAGACAGCCGCGGCATCAGCCAGCGCGTGGCAAACGTGGGCACGGAAGCGAGCTGCAAGGCGCCGCCGCCGCCCTGGCGCGCCATGGTGTCGAGCGTGTCGCGCTCCAGGCCATCGAGGCGGGCCGCGATCTGCCGCGCATACGCGGCGCCGGCACTGGTCAGCAGCACGCCATGGCGCGTGCGCTGGAACAGTTGCACGCCAAGAAAAGTTTCCAAGGAAGAAATCTGGCGCGACACGGCGCTTTGCGTCAGCGACAGTTCGCGCGCCGCGTGCGTGTAGCTTTGGTGCCGCGCAGCCGCCTCGAAGCAATTTAAAGCTTGCAGCATGGGAATTTTTCGCGACATGGCATCTCAAAGGAAGGAAAAGAAACGCCAGTATGCCGCAAGATATGCGTTATACGCATGTCTGGGTGCGAAAAAATCGTTTGCGCAAGGCTAGGCAAAAATCTACCATGAGTCATATTCAATCTTGCGCCGATCACCGGCGCTCACCTGCGAGGCCTGTGATGAGCAAAACCGTATTCGACTGGAATTCCCCCCTGCTGCTGGAAGAACAACTGACGGGCGACGAACGCGCCGTGCTGGAAGCGGCCCGCGACTATTGCCAGGGCAGCCTGGTGCCGCGCGTGCTCGAATCGTTCCGCCATGGCCGCACGGACGCAGCCATCTTCCGCGAAATGGGCGAACTGGGATTGCTGGGCACCACCATTCCAGAAGAATACGGCGGCGCCGGCCTGAACTATGTCTGCTACGGCCTGGCCGCGCGCGAAGTCGAACGCGTTGACTCCGGCTACCGCTCGATGATGAGCGTGCAATCGTCGCTGGTGATGGTGCCGATCAACGCTTTCGGCAACGAAGAAACCAAACAGAAATACCTGCCGAAACTGGCGACGGGCGAATACATCGGCTGCTTCGGCCTGACGGAACCGAACCACGGCTCCGACCCTGGCAGCATGGTCACGCGCGCGCGCAAGGTGCCGGGCGGCTATAGCCTGTCGGGCGCCAAGATGTGGATCACCAACAGCCCGATTGCCGACGTATTCGTCGTCTGGGCCAAGGACGATGAAGGCGCGATCCGGGGCTTCGTGCTGGAAAAAGGCTGGAAAGGCCTGTCGGCGCCGGAAATCCACGGCAAGGTCGGCTTGCGCACCAGCATCACCGGCGAAATCGTCATGGATGAAGTGTTTTGCCCTGAAGAAAATGCCTTCCCGGACGTGCGCGGCTTGAAAGGCCCGTTCACTTGCCTGAACAGCGCGCGCTACGGCATCGCCTGGGGCGCGCTGGGCGCGGCCGAAGACTGCTACCTGAAGGCCCGCCAGTACACGATGGACCGCCAGCAATTCGGCCGCCCTCTTGCTGCGAACCAGCTGGTACAAAAGAAACTGGCCGACATGTTGACGGAAATCACCATGGGCTTGCAAGGCTGTTTGCGCCTGGGCCGCATGAAGGATGAAGGCTCGCCCGCCGTGGAAATCACCTCCATCATGAAACGCAACAGCTGCGGCAAGGCGCTGGACATTGCCCGCATGGCGCGCGACATGATGGGCGGCAATGGCATTTCCGACGAGTTCGGCGTCATCCGCCACCTGGTCAACCTGGAAGTGGTCAACACCTATGAAGGCACGCACGATGTGCACGCGCTGATCATCGGCCGCGCCATCACCGGCATCGCCGCCTTCAGCAACTGATGGACGCCTTCGCTTCCACCTTGCGGCCCGCGCCGCTGACCGGCTTGCGCGTGCTCGACCTGTCGCGCGTGCTGGCCGGTCCATGGGCCGGGCAAATGCTGGCCGACCTGGGCGCCGACGTGGTCAAGGTCGAGCAGCCGGGCCGCGGCGACGATACGCGTTCTTGGGGGCCGCCGTATTTGAAAGACGAGGACGGCCGCGACACGGCCGAGGCCGCCTACTTCCAGTGCGCCAACCGCAACAAGCGCTCCCTGTGCATCGACCTGGCCGCCCCGGAAGGGCAAGCCCTGGTGCGCCGGCTGGCGGCCGAATCGGACGTGCTGCTGGAAAATTTCAAACTGGATGGCTTGAAGCAATACGGTCTGGACTCTGCCAGCTTGCTGGCACTTAATCCGCGCCTCGTCTACTGCTCGATTACCGGCTTCGGCCAGGATGGGCCGTACGCGGCGCGCGCCGGCTATGACTTCCTGATCCAGGGCATGGGCGGCTTGATGAGCATCACGGGCGTGCCCGACGGCCAGCCGGGCGCCGGGCCGCAAAAAGTGGGCGTGGCGCAGACGGACATCCTGACGGGCTTGTACGCCACCATCGCCGTGCAGGCGGCGCTGGCAGAACGGGAACGCTCGGGCCTGGGGCAGCATATCGACCTGGCCTTGCTGGACGTGCAAGTGGCGGCGCTCGGCAACCAGGCGGCCAATTATCTGTGCGGCGGTAAGGTACCCCAGCGCATGGGCAATGCGCATCCGAACATTGTTCCATATCAAGACTTTCCCACGGCCGATGGCGACATGATTCTGGCGATCGGCAACGATGGGCAATTCTCGCGCTTTTGCGCCGTCGCCGGCCATCCGGAATGGGCGCAGGATGAGCGCTTCGCCACCAACCCGCAGCGCGTGGCGCACCGGGCGATCCTGATCCCCTTGATGCGCCAGACTACCGTCATGCGCACGACGGCCGAATGGATCAGCGCCTTCGAGGCGCAAGCCGTGCCGTGCGGCCCCGTCAACCGCATCGACCAGGTGTTTGCCGACCCGCAAGTGGTGGCGCGGGGCTTGAAAGTGGAAATGCCGCATCCGACGGCGGGAACTGTGGCGCTGGTGGCCAATCCCGTGCGCCTATCGGCTTCGCCGGTGCAATACCGCTTGCCGCCGCCGCTGCTGGGGCAGCATACGGATGAGGTGCTGCAGCAATGGCTGGGCCTCGATGGCGGCCAGATCGACGGTTTGCGCGAACGCAAGGTCGTCTAAAGAAAAACGCCGGCCAGTGGCAACACTGTCCGGTGTTTTTTTATTTCTTCAGCCTTACTTCAGCGTCAATTTCAACGCGGGCTTTTCACCGTAATCTTCATAGCGCTCATTGATGCCGGCGATACAAAACGTGATTTCTTCCAGTAAATCAGGCACTTGCGCCTTCATGCTTTCGGCGTCCTGCACCACGATGTCGAGCACTTCGTTCGGCTTCAAACGGAACTGCGTCATGTTTTCGTCGTCGCGCAGATAGCTGAGGCAATCGACCCAGGCATCCATGCTGTTGCCGTAAAACGCGGGGAAACCGAAGGCTTGCACGCATTGCGCGTGGAAGCTCGCTGCGTCGGTGATGTCTTTTCCATTCAGGATGGCAGTGGCCATGGTCTTCCTCAGTTCTTCAGCGACAGCACATCCTGCATGTCGAACAGGCCGGTGGGCTTGTCGGCCAGGAAACGCGCGGCGCGCAGGGCGCCGTGGGCGTAGGTGACGCGGCTGCTCGACTTGTGGCTGATCTCGATGCGCTCGCCGATGCCGGCAAACAACACCGTATGGTCGCCCACGATATCGCCGCCGCGGATGGTGGCAAAGCCGATGGTCGACGGGTCGCGTTCGCCCGTCACGCCTTCACGGCCGTACACCGCGCATTCCTTCAAGTCGCGCCCCAGGGCGCCGGCCACCACTTCCCCCATTTGCAGGGCCGTGCCCGACGGCGCATCGACCTTGAAGCGGTGATGCGCTTCGATAATTTCAATGTCGTAGCCTTCGGACAGGCTTTTCGCGGCCAGTTCCAGCAACTTCATGGTGACATTCACGCCCACGCTCATGTTCGGCGCGAACATGATGGCCGTCTTTTCGGCGGCGGCGGCAATGGCCGCCTTGCCCGCGTCATCGAAACCGGTGGTGCCGATGATCATCTTGATGCCGTGCTCGGCACAATACGCCAGGTGCTGCAAAGTGCCTTCGGGGCGCGTGAAATCGATCAGGAAGTCGGCGTTCGCCAGGCCCTTCGCCAGGTCGGACTCCGTCAGCACGCCGGCAGGCTTGCCGAGGAAGGCGGCCGCATCCTGGCCAATGGACGGCGAACCGGCACGGTCGAGCGCGCCGGCCAGCACGGCGTCGGGCGCATTGCTGACCGCTTCGATCAGGATATGGCCCATGCGGCCGCTGGCGCCAGCGATGGCAATTTTCAGTTCAGTCATTTTATTCTCTTACAGCAACTTATTTGGTGGGTTCGGCAGCAGGTGCAGGCTCGGCGGCAGGTGCAGGCGTCACTTCCGGCTTGCTCACAGGAATGGCAGGCGCGGCATCGGCCGGCACGGGCACGGCGCTTGGCGCCACGGGCGACGGCACGGCGGCGGCAGGCGCGTCGGCCTTGGCGACCTTGGCGAACGGCGACGGGCCGGCGATGCGGTCGATGTATTCTTTCTCCGTCGGCAAGTTACCGCCTTCGAAACGTTCAACCTTGCCATCCTTGCCAAAGTACACGACCACGCGGCTGCTGGTGGTTTCGCCACTGCCCCGGGCCAGGCGGAATGGGTAATCCCAGCGGTCGGCATGGAAGATATCGGTCAGCAGCGAGGTGCCAAGGACGAAACGCACCTGGTCGCGCGTCATGCCCACTTTCAACTGGGCCAGCATCTCTTCGGAGACAAAGTTGCCTTGTTGAATGTCAGGACGGTAGGGCGAGAAAAACCACATGAATTTTTGCAGTGGCGTAATGGTGGTCGTTTGTGCGCCCTGTTCGGGAACCAGTTCCTTGCCTTCTTTTTGAGCAGCTGCCGGCTTTTCGCCCAGAATGCCACGGTTGGCGCAGCCGGACATGGCCAGCGCGACACAGACCATGCCTGCCAAGACTGGTGCTCGAAATGGAATACGGTGCCAGAGAGATGGCAATACAGCCGGTGTTACGCGCATAAATGACCTCAATTGGATGAACAAAACGCCAGGAGTGACCGGCCCGCCAAAAAAAAGCATATTTTGGCACTCCCCGACAAAACGCTATATGATAAAGCACCTGACCCACATACGAGCAACAAACATGAGTAACAATCCTAGTGATCTCAAGGCAAGCGGCCTGAAAGCCACCCTGCCACGGCTGAAGATACTCGATATCTTCCAGAGTAGCCCGGTACGCCACCTGACCGCGGAAGACGTCTACAAGATTCTGCTGGCCGACAATATGGATGTCGGTTTGGCAACTGTCTACCGCGTCCTGACGCAATTCGAACAGGCTGGCTTGCTCAATCGCAACCATTTTGAAACCGGCAAGGCGATTTTCGAACTCAACGAAGGTTCCCACCACGACCATCTGGTGTGCCTCGACTGTGGCCGGGTCGAAGAATTCTTCGACGAAGACATCGAAGTGCGCCAGCAAAAGGTAGCCGAAGAGCGCGGCTTCAAGATCGCCGAACACGCTTTGGCCATCTACGGCAACTGCATCAAGACGGCTTGCCCGCACAAAACCGCCTGACCCAAGCCGGCCGTTTCCGCAAGGGAACGGCCGGCGCGCCAGGCAGTACGATCAATGATGGCTGAGTGCGCTTGACAGCAGCTTGGCCGTGATATCGACAATCGGAATGACGCGCTCGTAAGCCATGCGCGTCGGCCCGATCACTCCCAACGTTCCCACGATCTTGCCGTTGACTTCATACGGCGCCGTCACCACGCTCATTTCATCCATCGGCACCAGGTTCGATTCGCCGCCGATGAAAATCTGCACGCCCGTCGCCTTGCTCGACACGTCGAGCAGCTGCATCAAGCCCGTTTTTTGCTCGAACATGTCGAACATCTGGCGCAGCGAATGCATGTTCGACGACAGATCGCTCACGCTGAGCAAGTTGCGCTCGCCGGAAATCACCATGTCGTCGCTATGGTCGGCCATCGCTTCGCTGCCCGCTTCCACGGCCGCCTGCATCAAACTGCCCATATCGTCGCGCAACTGGCGCAATTCGCCCTGCAGGCGCACGCGCACGGCATCGAAGGACAGGCCGCCATAATTCTGGTTGATGTAATTGGCCGACTGCACCAGTTGCGCCGGCGTATAGTCGGCCTCCGTCAGCAATAAACGGTTCTGCACGTCGCCGCCGGGGGCGACGATGACGAGCAGGATGCGTTTTTCCGACAGGCGCAAAAATTCAATCTGCTGGAACACGGATTCGCGGCGCGGACTGAGCACGACGCCGGCAAACTGCGACAGCGACGACAGCATCTGCGCCGCATTGGCGATGGTTTTTTGCGGTTGCGGCGTCTGCAGGCGCATGCGCGATTCCACCAGGTGCTCGTCCAGATGCCGCACGGTCAGCAAGGTGTCGACAAAGATGCGGTAGCCGCGCGGCGTGGGGATGCGGCCAGCCGAAGTGTGCGGGCTGGACACATAACCGAGCTCTTCCAGGTCGGCCATGATGTTGCGGATCGTGGCCGGCGACAGGTCGAGGCCGGAAATTTTCGACAAGGCGCGCGAACCGACCGGCAGGCCGTCGGCGATATATCGCTCGACCAGGGCTTTCAGCAGTGTTTGGGCACGTGTATCGAGTTGCATGGTGTCTTATTTAAGAAAATATTCTTTAAGCAAGTATTTTGTTAAGCAAGCGGCAACGAAAGCGGCCGAACGTGCGTCAACAGCGCCTATTATGCACGTTCGCCCGGCCTGCGGCGATCAATCTTCCAGTTGCCCTTGCAGCCACAGCAACAATTCATCAAAGTTGGCGCAGATGGCGTCGGGCTGCACGCCGGCGGCCAGGTGCGCATCGCTGCCCTTGCGGTTCATCCAGACGGCGCGCATGCCCGCCCCCTGCGCTCCCGTCACGTCGAAATACAGGTCGTCGCCGACATACACGGCTTCATGGGGCGCGACGTCCAGTGCGGCGCAACCGGCCAGGAAGATGCTGGCGTCGGGCTTGGCCACGCCAAAATCGCTGGCGGCGATCGATACCTTGAAATGCTGCGCCAGACCGATAATGTCAAGGTCCGCATTGCCATTCGAGATCGAACCGACCAGCATGCGCTGGCGCATCCAGGCCAGGCCCGGCAAGACGTCGTCATAGGGCTGGACGCGGTTGCGCGCGGCCAGGAATTGCAGGATAGCCCCGTCGACCAGGGCGGGATCCTCGCCGGCAGCCTCGAAGGCGGCCAGCAGGCCCGCGCGGCGCAACTCGATCAGGTTGCCATGGAAATGCGGTTGTTCGTTGAGCATGGCCTGGCGGTGCTGGCGCAGTACCTCGATGGAAAACTGCCGCGCCACCTTGGGCGCATGCGTGACCAGCCAGTCGTGCAGCAGGGTTTCCGCGGCGGCGATCACGGGTGCGATGGGCCACAAGGTATCGTCGAGGTCAAACAGGATGGCCTTGGGCGGCACGGCGGGTTTTACAGGGGCAAGGGACATGGGACTCACAATGGGATACTGCGTCACGGTGCGCAGGATGCGTCTATTGTCGCACCGATCGCCGCCGCCGGCATGGCTGCGCCCCCGTGAAATGGGGCCGGGCCAGCGCTTCCCGGCGAAAAATTGTTACAGGGTGATACAAGGCAAGGTCATCCAGCTTGCCAGATAGACTAAAATAGGCGCCATTCCAATGCGGCGCCAGCGTCCGCGTTGCGCTACCCAACCTAATTCGTTTTGGAGAATGTATGAAAAATTTGTACCTGCGCTCGATGCTGGCGGCGGCTTGCGCCGCCACACTGGCAGCCTGCGGCGGCAGCGGCGGCAACCTGTATTTGCAAGTCTCAGTCAGCGGCCTGGCCAAGGATGGCCTGATTCTCCTGAATGACGGGGAGCGCTTGCCGGTTCCTGTGGGCCAGGCCACCGTTGTCTTCAGCAAGCTGGTGAAGAACGATGACCGCTACAATATTACCATCGCGGAACAGCCCAAGGGCGCCGTTTGCACCATCGTCAATGGCGCCGGCAAGGCATCGAGCTATTCCGTGAACACGGCCTTGGTGAACTGCACAACCAACAGCTACCCGCTGAATGGCACGATCACGGGCCTGACCGCCGATGGCTTGCGCCTGGTGATGGGCCCCAAAGGCATCACCCTGTCGGCTGGCGCCGCCGCCTACACATTCAATTCGGTAGATGACGGCGCCCCGTACGGTATTTCCATACTGACTCAGCCAACGGGCCTGACGTGCCGCTTCCAGGGTTCAAAGAGTACCGACGCCAGCGATACGGTCGGCACGATGGGCTCTGCCGCCACGACCGCGGCCACACTTGACTGCACGCCGCAGTAATCCTTGCGATCCGTCACCTATTTTTTGGAGAAATACATGAAGTTATCCTGCTTGCGCCCACTCGCCGCGCTGCTGCTGACCCTGGGACTGGCCGCTTGCGGCGGCAAGGCCTCGTATGAGGTCGGCGGTACGATCTCAGGCTTGAACAATGAAGGGCTGATCCTGGCCAATGGCAGCGACATCCTCCCAGTTCCTGCGGGCAAAACAAACTTCACTTTTGTCAAGCGCATCGACTATGGCACCGACTACAACATCACCTTCAATAAACAACCGGCCCACATGACTTGCAGCATCAGCGGCGGTTCCGGCTCGGCTGGTCATTACATCAGTATCAGCGCCGCTGTTACTTGCCAGCAAAACAGATATACCGTGGGCGGCACGATTTCCGGCCTGACCGTGGACGGCCTCGTGCTGATTAACGGCAGTACGACAACAACGGTGGCCAAGGACACCACGACCTTTACCATGGCCGGCCCTGTCGCCTATGGCGACACCTATGGCGTCAGCGTGTCCGTTCAGCCGAAGGGCCTGCAGTGCGACCTGGTGCCAGGTACGGAAAAAGGCACCATGGGCGAAGCGAATGTGACGACGGTGAAGATCGCCTGTAATCCAGCCTGATTTGCGGCAACGGTAGCCGCTGCGCGGCTACCGGGAAGAGATATCACAGAAATATATAGTCGATATTCCAAAGATAAATTGGAGTTATATGTGGCGATGCAGCATAATGCATCTGTCTCCTCCAACTCTTCCAAGAATTGGATTTAGCCCGCTTTTACCAGCGGGCTTTTTTTTGTCCAAAATTCCTCAAACGGGTTGATTCAAGCCCGGCTGCAGCATCTGCACGATGCTGGAGAAATCCTGCTGCGCATAACCGGCTTGCGCATGCATCTGGTACATCTGCCGCACCAGGCCGCCCAAGGGCGTGGGCGCGTTCGCCGACAGGGCCGACTGCTGCGCCAGGCCCAGGTCCTTCAGCATCAGCGCCGTGCCGAAGCCGCCCGTGTAATTGCGCGACGCGGGCGTGCCGTCCATGACGCCGGGCCACGGGTTGTACACTTCCAGAGTCCAGTTGCGGCCCGAGCTCTTGGCCATGATGTCGGACAACACTTTCGGGTCCAGGCCATGCGCCACGCCCAGGTTCAGCGCCTCGGCCGTGCCCGCCATCAGAATGCCCAGCAGCATGTTGTTGCAAATCTTCGCCACCTGGCCCGCGCCCGCCTCGCCCGCATGGAAGATGTTCTTGCCCATCTTTTCCAGCAGGGGCCGCGCCTGCTGCAAGGCCGCTTCGCTGCCGCCGACGATGAAGGTCAGGGTGCCGGCCGCCGCGCCCGCCGTGCCGCCCGAGACGGGCGCATCGATCATGGCAAAGCCGCGCTCGCTGGCCGCCTGCGCCACCTGGCGCGCCACGTCGGCCGCGATGGTGCTGCAATCGATGAACAGGGCGCCCGGCTTGGCCGAGTCCAGCACGCCGCCGGCCGCCAGGTACAGCTCCTGCACGTGCTTGTTGGCTGGCAACATGGTGATGACGGCGTCAGCCGTCTGCACGGCAGCGCTGGCGGACGCGGCCGCCGTGGCGCCTGCCTCGACCAGCGACGCCACCGCCGCCGGCGCCAGGTCGAATACGGATACGTGGAAGCCGGCGGCCACCAGGTTGCGGGCCATCGGCGCGCCCATGTTGCCCAAGCCGATGAAAGCGATATGTTGCATTTTAAAGTCTCCTGTTGTTCTTTTAATGTAGGTCGCGCAAAGGATGGCTATCCCACGGCGCCGTGAAATACCCATTGAGATACGCGTCGCCGACGTCGGCCAGGCTGGCCGGCTGCCACTGCGGCGCGTTGTCCTTGTCGATCAGCAAGGCGCGCACGCCTTCGCTGAAGTCCGCATGGGCGCAGCACTGCACGGCAACGATCAATTCCAGCTGGAACACTTGCGCCAAACTCATGTGGCGCGTGCGTTCGCGCATGGCCCAGACCAGAGCGGCGGAACTGGGCGCGCCCCTGTGCAGCGAGTGGGCCGCCTTTTGCAGCCAGGCCGAATCGCCGTCATACGCGGCGATGGCGGCCACCACTTCAGGCAAGGTGGGCGCTTGCGTCAGCGCGGCGATGGCGTCGAAGTTGGCGCGCACTTCGGAGACAGGCAGCATGGACGCGGGAGCAGAGAAGCCGCGCAGCAGGCGATCCAGCTGCTCGCTGTTCGCCTGCGGGCTGGCTTGCCATTGCGCCAGCGCCAGCGCGTCGAGCACCATGTTGCGCTCTTCCTGGCGCAGGAAATAGTCGCCCAGGCCCGCAAACAAGGCGTCAGCCGCGTTCAGCGGCGCGCCCGTCAGCCCCAGGAACAGGCCGCTGCGCCCCGGCATGCGGCCCAGGAACCAGCTGCCGCCCACGTCGGGGAACAGGCCGATGGTGATTTCCGGCATGGCGATGCGCGTGCTTTCCGTCACCACGCGGTGGCTGGCGCCGGCCATCAGGCCCAGGCCGCCGCCCATGACGATGCCACCGCCCCACACCAGCAGCGGCTTTGCATACGTGTGGATGCGGTGGTCGAGCCGGTATTCCTCGGCAAAGAAGGCCAGCGCCTGCGGGTTAGGCACGACGCCCGGCTGCTCAACGATGGCCGTGCGCAGGCTGCGCACGTCGCCGCCCGCGCAGAAAGCCTTGTCGGTCGACGATTGCAGCACCACGCAGGCGATGGCGTCATCAACGGCCCAGCGCACGAGGGCGCCATCGATGGCGCGTATCATGTCCAGGGTCAGCGCATGCAAGGACTTTGGCGCGTCGAGGGTGATGACGCCCAGCTTCATGCCGCCGGGACAATCGCGTTCCTCGATTTTCACGGTTTCAACAATATTAACGGTCTCAACCATTCTTCCACTCCGCCGGACGTTTTTCCAGGAACGCTTGCACGCCCTCTTTCTGGTCTTGCGTATCGAACAAGCCCAGGAACAGGGTGCGCTCATCGGGCAAGGAATTGACCAGCGGATGGCTGCGCGCGCCCTGGATCAGGGTCTTGCACGCCGTCACGCTGCTGGGGCTTTGGCGCGCCACCTTGGCGGCCAGGGCCAGCGCCGTGGCGGCAGCCTTGCCGGTTGGCACGACCTCCTCGACGAGGCCGATGGCCAGGGCCTTGGCCGCGTCGACCCGCTCGCCGCACAAAATCATGCGCTTGGCCCAGCCTTCGCCCACCAGCCACGGCAAGTGCTGCGTGCCGCCCGCGCACGGCAGCAAGCCGACGGAGGCTTCCGGCAAGGCCATCTGCGCGTGTTCCTCGGCAATGCGGATGTCGCACGCCAGCGCGCATTCGAGCCCGCCGCCCATGGCGTAGCCATTGATGGCGGCGATGCTGACGCCGCGAAACGCGGACAGCGCCTCGAAGGCCTCGCCAAAGGCGGCGGCCATATTAAAAGCCATATCCTTGTCGCCGTCGGCAAACACCTTTAAATCGGCACCGGCCGAGAAGAACTTGGCGCCGCCGCCCGTGATCACCAGCGCATACACGTCCGGGTCCGCATTCAGGTCGGCCACCAGCTGCGTCAGCGCGTTCAGGCTGGCCAGGGTCCACGTGTGGGCGGGCGGGTTGTCGAGGGTCACCAGAGCCGTATGGCCACGGCGTTCCAGCAGCAGATTGGTATACACTTTTGTCATCGTAAGGTCTCCGTGGCGCCATCTTTCAGAATCGCTCGCGCGACGATCAGGCGCATGATTTCATTCGTCCCTTCCAGGATCTGGTGCACCCGCGTGTCGCGCACGTGGCGCTCGAGCGGGTACTCGCGGATGTAGCCGTAGCCGCCGTGCAACTGCAGCGCATCGTTGGCCACATTAAAACCCACATCCGTGGCGAAACGTTTTGCCATGGCGCAATATGCCGTCGCATCCGGGCTTTCTTGGTCGAGTTTCCAGGCCGCCAGGCGCACCATCTGGCGCGCCGCCACCAATTCCGTCAGCATGTCGGCCAGCTTGAACTGCAAGGCCTGGAACTGGGCCAGCTCGCGGCCGAACTGCGTGCGCTCCTTCATGTACGTTTGCGCCCGCGTGAGGGCCGCCTGCGCCGTGCCGACCGAACACACGGCGATATTGATGCGCCCGCCATCGATGCCCTTCATGGCAATGGCAAAGCCTTCGCCTTCCGCGCCCAACAAGTTACCGACAGGCACTTTCACCTGGTCGAAGCTGATGATGCGCGTGGGCTGGCTGTTCCAGCCCATCTTTTCTTCTTTCTTGCCATACACGATGCCGGGCAGGTTGGCCGGCACGGCAAACGCGGAAATGCCCGCCGCGCCCTCGCCGCCGGTTCTCGCCATGACGATCAGCATGTCCGTCTGGCCCGCGCCGGAAATGAAGGCCTTGGTGCCATCGAGAACATAAAAATCGCCATCTTTCACGGCCTTGGTGCGCAAGGAGGCCGCGTCGGAGCCCGATTGCGGTTCCGTCAGGCAATAGCTGGCCAGCTTCTGGCCGGCGGCCAGGGCCGGCACCCATTCGTCGCACAGGGCTTCCTGCCCCCAGCGCGACAGCATCCAGGTGGCCATGTTGTGGATCGTGATGTAGGCCGTGGTCGAGGTGCAGCCGCCGGCCAGCTCCTCGAAGACGATGGCCGCATCCTGGCGGGAGAGGCCCAGGCCGCCCCAGCGCTGCGGCGTGTACAGGCCGCAAAAGCCCATCTCGCCCGCCTTGGCAATCGTTTCCACTGGGAAAATCGATTCCGCATCCCAATGCGCCGCGTGCGGCGCCAGTTCGCCTTCGGCAAACGCGCGCGCCGCCTGCTGGAACTCGCGCTGCTCGTCGCTCAGTTCAAAGTCCATGCCAGCTCCTTATTTGAGGCTGATGGTGGTGTTGACCTTGCCCACCGAGGCCGCGTCCGTGAACCAGCGCTGGGTAATCGTCTGCGTCTGCGTGTAGAACAGCACGACTTGCTTGCCGAACGGGCCCAGGTCGCCCAGTTTCGAGCCGCGCGAACCCGTAAAGCTGAACAGGGGAACGGGCACGGGGATGGGCACGTTGATGCCGACCTGGCCCACGTCGATTTCTTCCTGGAAATAGCGCGCGGCCGCGCCGCTTTGCGTAAACAGGGCCGTGCCGTTGCCGTTCGGATTCGCGTTCACCAGGGCAATCGCTTCATCGAGCGTATCGACTTCGACGACGATCAAGACGGGGCCAAAGATTTCCTGGTCATATACGACCATGCCGGGTTTGACGCCGGACAAAATCGTCGGTCCCACGAAGTTGCCGTTTGGATAGCCATCGACCTTCACGTCGCGGCCGTCCAGGGTCAGCACGGCACCCTGCTCGATGCCCTTGGCGACCAGGCTGAAGACGCGCTCTTTTGCCGCGCACGAGATCACGGGACCGAGGTCAGGATTGTCCTTGCCCGCACCCACCGTCAGGGTTTTCGCCTTGGCGGACAGTTCCGGCAGCCACTCGCGCGCCTCGCCCACCAGCACGGCCACCGATGCAGCCATGCAGCGCTGGCCGGCCGCGCCGAAACCCGCGCCCAGCAACTGGTTCAGGGTCTGTTCTTTATTAGCATCCGGCAAGACGACGGCGTGGTTCTTGGCGCCCATCATGCATTGCGCGCGCTTGCCGTTCAGGCTGGCGCGCTGGTACACATGCGTGCCCACCTTGCTCGATCCCACGAACGAAATCGCCTTGATGTCCGGGTGGTCGCACAGGGCGTTGACGACGTCTTCACCGCCGTGTATCACGTTCAGCACGCCGGCCGGGATACCCGCCTGCAAGGCCAGACGCACGAGCTTTTCCGTCACCAGCGGATCTTGCTCCGATGGTTTCAAGACAAACGTATTGCCGCAGGCAATCGCCATCGGGAACATCCACAGGGGGATCATGGCGGGGAAATTGAACGGGGTAATGCCGGCGCACACGCCCAGCGGCTGCATCACGCTGTAGGTATCGACGCCGCCGGCCACGTTTTGCGCGTATTCGCCCATTTGCAGGGTGCCGATATTGGCCGCATGCTCGACCACTTCCAGGCCGCGGAAGACGTCGCCTTCCGCGTCGAGCAGGGTCTTGCCCTGTTCCATGGTCAAGGTGGCGGCCAGGTCGGCCATGTTTTCACGGATCAATTGCTGCAATTTGAGGAAAATGCGGGCGCGCGCGCCGATCGGCGTCTTGCGCCAGGTTTTGAAGGCGCGCTGGGCCGAGGCGATGGCGGCGTTCACTTCGTCCGGCGTGGCGAACGGCACACGGGCCAGGACTTCCTGCGTGGCGGGGTTGACGACGTCGCGCCAGACGGTGGTGGTCGATTCAACCCACTCGCCGTTGATCAGCAGTGGAACGGTAGGGATGGAAGTTTGCGTGGTCACTCGGTGTCTCCTCGTTGGGGGTATAGGTCTGTTTGCATTATTCGCACAATCCGCGCTGCGAACAAGGCGTGAAAATGCGAGATAATGCAAAGCTGAATCTGTTAATCTGCAAAGATTGTAAATTTGCAGACTCCACAAACCGGGGAAGAGGAAACGCGATGGCAAAGGTTTTCATGGGCGTGCGCCTGCAGCGCCTGCGCGAGGAACGGCGCATGACGCAGGTGGCGCTGGCCAAGTCCCTGGGCATCTCGCCCAGCTACCTGAACCAGATGGAGCGCAACCAGCGCCCGCTGACGGTGCCGATTTTGCTGCGCATCGGCAGTGTTCTCGGGGTCGATCCGCAAATCTTTTCCGAACACGACAGCGCCAGCCTGGTGGCCGACGTGCGCGACGTGTTCGGCGAATTGCCCGACGCGCCGCCCACCTCGATGGCGGAATTGAAAATGCTGGTGGAAAACATGCCGGAACTGGCGCGCTCGATCTTGCTCCTGCAGCGGCGCTACCGGGTGATGGCGGAGCGGGCCGACACGCTGGCCGCGCGCCTCGACGACGGCAGCCGCGGCGCCAGCTCGGCGGCGCCGTCCACGGACGAGGAAGTACGCGAATACCTGAACCGGCGGCAAAACTACATCGACGAGCTGGACCGGGCGGCCGAGCGGGTGGCGGGCGAACTCGATCCGTCCCTGCGCACGCTCGACGCGCTGCAAGGGCGCCTGCTGGAACGCCACGGCATCCGGGTGCAACTGTCCGATGGCGACGCGGGCATGGTGCGCAAGCATCGCTTTGATGCGCAACAACATATTTTGTTTCTGCCCGACACCCTGACGGGCGGCCAGCGCGCCTTCCAGATGGCAGCGCAGATCAGCCTGCTCGAGCACAGCGAGCTGATCGACGCCCTCGTGCTGGCGGCGGGTCTCTCCGGCGCGGCCGCGCAAACGGGCGCGCGCCTGGCCTTTTCCAATTATTTCGCGGGCGCTTTGCTGATGCCCTACCAGCGCTTCCTGCAGGCGGCGGAAACGCGCGCCTACGATATCGAACGCCTGGCGCACCAGTTCGGCGTGGGTTTTGAGGCCGTATGCCACCGCCTGAGCACCATGCAGCGCCCCGATGCGGCGGGACTGCCGTTTTTCTTCGTGCGCGTCGACCGCGCCGGCAATGTCTCGAAGCGCCAGTCGGCCACGGACTTCCATTTTTCCAGGGTGGGCGGCACGTGTCCGCTGTGGATCGTCTACGACGCCTTCAGCCATCCGGGCCAGGTGCTGACGCAAGTGGCCAGCATGCCCGACGGCTGCACCTATCTGTGGATCGCGCGCCAGGTCAGCACGGCGTCGCCGGGCTTCCGCGCACCGGGCAAGACCTTTGCCGTGGCGCTGGGCTGCGACATCTCGCAGGCGCACCGGCTGATCTATTCGAAGGGACTCGATCTGCACGACCCCAGCAGCGCCACGCCGATCGGCACGGGCTGCAAGGTGTGCGAGCGCCAAAGCTGCCCGCAGCGGGCGTTTCCGTCGCTGCTGGCACCGCCGCCAGCGTCCGCCTGACTTACTCGACGACCCGGGCGCGCAGCGCGTCGAATTCGCGCGCAAATTCCGCGCGCCAGTCGCGCCGCGTGGATTCGGCTATCCAGGCCGCGTCCAGGCCATTCAACATGAAGCCGCGCATGTCATCGAGGCCGAAACCGAACTCGCGCATCATCATCCAGGCGCCCGTCGGCGTCACGTGGTGCAGGGTCGGGTCGTCCGTGTTCGGATGCAGTTTCAGGCCCAGCTTGGCCATGGCGCGGATCGGGTGGTCGAGGGCCCAGCGCTCGGGAGCCAGGGTGCGCAGATAGTAGGAATTGGTCGGCACGACCGTAAACACGAGGCCGCGCTCCACGCAGCGCTGCGCCAATTGAGGATTATCAACAATCGTGTAGCCATGGTCGACCCGGTCCACCTGTAACTGTTCAATGGCCGTCTCCACGTTCATCCACGGCATGCCGAATTCGCCCGCGTGCGCCGTGCACTTGAAGCCGGCCTCGCGCGCGGCGCGGTAGGCTTCGATAAAGAGTTCTGGCGGGCGGTCGTTTTCGCGGTAGTCGATGCCGATGCCGATGACTTCCGGCGCGCGGTAAGCCTTCATCCATTCCACCATTTGCACGGCTTCGGCGGGACTCGCTTCGCGGTCGATGCTGGGGATCAGGCGGCCAATCACGCCGAAATCGCGCTGTGCGTCGCGGATGGCGGCCACGATGGCGTCTTGCGCCGCGTCATAGCGGATGCCCGACACGCGCACGGTGCCGGTGGGATTCCAGAAGAATTCCGCGTAGCGCACGCCGTGGCCATGCACGTCTTCCAGGTATTCGTAGGCGAGGCAATACAAGTCCGTCGGCGAGACGATCAGGTGCGCGTCGAGCGCGCGCAGCACGCGCAGCACGCCGACGGGCTTGTCGCCGCGCGTGTAAAACGCGTCGATTTCCTCGGGGGTGACGACATTGCCCGTCTTGGCGGCCAGCGCGCGGAAAGTAGCCTGCCGCACCGTGCCGAACAGGTGGCAATGCAGCTCCACTTTCGGCATGGCGCGTAAAAACTGTTCGATGCTCAGGGGGGAATTAGACATGAAGCTCGTTTCGTAGTGAAGTGGGTCAGACGAGAATGGCGGCCAGGCGGCGCATCAGGCGCTCGATGGCGGCCGGGCCGTCGGCCAGCATCGCCACCTGCGTGTTGATGGGTGCGCGGCGCGGCACGCGGAATTCGCACACCGTCATGCCGCGCGTCAGTTCGCCCGTCAATTCGATGGCCACGTGGGCGCTCTGGAACTGGAACAGCTGCGGCGCTTCCAGGTACAGGGCCACCACGGGGTCGTACATCGGCATGGGCACGGAACCGTCGCTGCTGCGGATGCGCACATACGCTTCCAGGTAGCCGGCCAGACGCTGCGCGCGCGGCGTGCCGATGGCGCGCAGCTGCTCCACTTCCAGTTTAGTGACCAGCAGCTGGCGGCACAGGTTCAAGCCGAACATGCGCAGCGGGATGCCGGCCTGGAAGACCTGGGCGGCCGCTTCCGGATCCGCATAGATATTGAATTCGGCCGCCGCCGTGTGGTTGCCCTGGTCGGTCGAGCCGCCCATCAGGATGATTTCGACGATTTTTTCCGCGATGTCGGGCGCCTTAGACAATGCCGTGGCCAGGTTCGTCATCGGCGCAATCGCCATGATGGTGATCTGGCCAGGATACTTGCGCACGGCGGCGATCAGCGCGTCGACGGCGTGGCCGGCAGCATCCGTGGCGGCGCCGGGCGGCAGGATCGCGCCCGTCGTCGGCATGCCGCTGTCGCCGAGGATGCGCTGTGCCGTTTCGATGACGCCGGCCAGCGGCTCTTCGCAGCCGCGGTAGATCGGCACCGTCAAGCCATCATGGGCCTTGATGCGCAAGGCGTTGTCGTAGGTGATATCGACGGGCGCATTGCCCGCCACCACGCTCACGCCCAGCCACTCGATATCGGGATTGCTGCCCAAGAGCAACATCGTCAGCCAGTCGTCGAAACCGGGATCGGTATCGAGCCATATCTTTTTCAAGGATTGGGTCATGATGCTTTCCAGTAAGAAATCAGGCACCCAGCCACAGGGCGCTGTCGGACGGCAGCACGAAGGAGACGGCCGTGCCTTCGCGCCAGGCGGCGCCGCCGGCCGCGCAAATGCCCTTGACCTGGCCCAGCGGCGTTTGCAGCAGGTATTCGACGGTGTCGCCCAGGAAGCCCCGCGCCAGCACGGTACCCGGGTATTGACCGGCCGCGTCGTCGGCCGCGCACACGCGCACCTTGTCCGGACGCCAGCCCAGCACCGTGGTGCCGGCCGCGACGGGCGACGTGTACGGCAGGCTGGCGCCCGCGTGGTGCAGCGCGCCGTCGCGGTAGTCGAACAGGTTCTCGAAGCCCATGAAGTTGGCAACGAAGCGCGTCGACGGCGTGTTGAAGACGGCTTCCGGCGCCGCCAGTTGCTCGATGCGCCCGCCATTCATGACGACGATGCGGTCGGACAGCGCCAGCGCTTCTTCCTGGTCGTGCGTCACGTACAGCATGGTGATGCCCAGCTCGCGCTGGATGCGGCGCAGTTCGGCGCGCATCTGCACGCGCAGCTTGGCGTCCAGGTTCGACAGCGGCTCGTCGAGCAGCAGCAGGGCCGGCTCGACGACGATGGCGCGCGCCAGCGCCACGCGCTGCTGCTGGCCACCGGACATCTGCGCCGGCAGGCGCGTTTCAAAACCGGTCAGGCCGACGGCGGCGATCACCGCTTCCACCTTCGTTTTCAGCAAAGCTGGCGCGACCTTGCGCAAGCGCAAACCGAAAGCGATGTTGTCGTATACACTCAAGTGCGGGAACAGCGCGTACGACTGGAAGACCATGCCGATATTGCGCTTGTTCGGCGCCAGCTTGCCGATTTCGCGGCCATCGAGCACGATGCGGCCCGACTGCAGCGGCATCAGGCCGGCGATGGCGCGCATGGTGGTGGTCTTGCCGCAGCCGCTGGGGCCCAGCAGGGAAATCAGCTCGCCCTGCTCGACGTGCAGGTCCAGGTCTTTCACGGACGTCGTGTTCTTGGCGTAGCCGAGGTTCAGCTTGTGCAGTTCCAGATAACTCATGGTGTGTTGCCTCTTACATGTATTTAGAAATGCCCAGCACCTTCTCGGTCACCATCACGAAGGCCATGGTGAACAAGACCAGCAAGGTCGACAGGGCAGCGATCGACGGATCGAAGCTATTTTCCATATGCCCCAGCATCTCGATCGGCAAGGTGCTGATGCCGGGACCCGTCAGGAACAGCGAGACGGGCACCTGGTTGAACGAGGTGACGAAGGCGAGGAAGAAGGCGGCGATCACGGCGTTGCGGATATTCGGCAGCACGATCATGAAGAACGCCCGCAAACGCGACGCGCCCAGGGTGATGGCGGCATCCTCGATATCGACGCGCAGGTTCACCAGGCTGGCGTACACGACGCGCACCGAGTACGGAATCAAGAGCGCGATGTGGCCGATCAGCAGGCCCACGTACACGGGCGCATTGATCGTCAGCACCAGGTGGTGCAGCAAGCCCAAACCGACCAGGATGGCGGGAATGATCAGCGGCGACGTCAGCACCTGGCGGATGGCACCGATGCCGGGTGGCGGCATGCGCGAAAACGCATACGCGACGGGAATGCCCAGCAACAGCGCGATGACGGTGGCGATCAGGCCGATTTCCAGACTGGTCTGGAAGGCGCGGCGGAACTCGGGCGCCGACCACACTTCGAGGATCCAGCGCAGCGAATACGACTCGGGCGGGAACGCCAGCGTTTCGCCGCCGCTGAAACCGGCCAGCACGACGATGGCGAAAGGCCCCAGCAGGAACAGGAACACGAGCCACAGGACGGCACGCGAGAAGACACTTTCTTTCATACGGAACTCCGGCTCGAGGAAATACGTTTAAGGCCGGCGTTGACCAGCAGGGTCATGCAGACGAGGATGACGGCGATGACATTCGCCGCGCCGAAATCGCTTTCCACGCTGACCTTTTGGTACAGCAGGGTTTCCAGCATCAGCACCTTGGTGCCGCCCAGCAGGGCCGGCGTCACATAGGCCGTCACGCAGCCCGTAAACACCAGGGTGCCACCGACGACCAGGCCTTCCTGGGTCAGCGGCAGGGTGACCTTGCAGAATACTTGCCATGGATTCGCGCCCAGGGTGGCGGCAGCCGGTTCCACGTCGCGCGGCAGGTTTTCCAGCGCGCCCGCCAGCGACATCAGCATCAGCGGCAGCAGCAGTTGCAGCAGGCCGACAAACACGGCGAACTCGCTGAACAGCAAACGCAGCGGCTCTTCCGTCAAGCCCATGTTGACCAGCGCCGCGTTGACGGCGCCGTTGCGGCCCAGCAGCACGATCCAGGCGTAGGTACGCGCGATCGGCGAGACCATCAGCGGCAGGATCATCATGCCCACCACCAGGCCGCGCCACTTCGGCGACACGCGCGCCACGGCTTGCGCGGCCGGATAGCCGAGGATGATGGAAGCGAGCGTCACCAGCGCGGCAATGCGCAGGGTGCGCCAGAAGATGGTGCGGTTGAATTCCTGCGAGAAGAATTCGATGAAGCGGTCGACACCCCACTGCATGCCGTCGCCGACGCGGAAGGCGTCGACCAGCAAGGCCAGCACAGGCAGCAGGAAGCAGACAACGATAAAGATCAGCGCCGGCAGGACCAGCAGCAGTCCCAGGCGCTTTTTTGGATCAGCAAACATGGTGTTTTCTCCTCGTCACCACTATTTGCTCATGGCCTTGTTCCACTGCGTCATCCAGTTGCTGCGCTGTTTGATGATGGTTTCCGGCTTGACGAATTTCAGCGAATTGATCTGATCGGCGCCATAGGTGTTGAATTGCGCGGCGGCCACCGACAGGCGCACGTCCTTGTTGACGGGCGAGTCGACCAGGTTGGTCGCCAGCTGCGTCTGCACTTCCTTGGACAGCCAGAAATCCATCAGCTGGTACGCCAGGTCCGCATTCTTCGAGCCGGCAACGATGCCCATCACGTTCATGCCGGCCGCCTGGCCTTCGGCCGGGATGCTCCACTTCAGGGGCAGGCCCGTCTTGAGCATTTGCGACCAGGTAAAGCGCGCCACGGGCGCGGCCCAGATTTCATCCTGGGCGAACAGGGCGGCCAGCTGCGCGCTGTTCTTCGAGAACGTGACGACGTTGCCCTTCATGCCGACGATCTTCGCAAAACCCGTGGCGTAGTCGTCCGTCTTGCCGCCCCAGGCCGCATCGGCCATGCGCAGCATCAAGGGGCCCTGCGTGGTGCTCACGTCGGGGAAGGCCACGCGGCCCTTCAGTTCGGGGCGCCACAGGTCTTTCCAGGACGTCAGCGGGGCGATCTTGTCGCTGCGGTACACCAGGCCGACCGAATACAGCGTGTAGCCGACGGCGAAATTGCCGCCGACGGGGTTTTTCGCCACGTCGTACAGGGCCTTGTAATTGCTCAGCCTGGAGTAATCCATGGGCTGGATGACGCCCTTTTGCGCCGCTTCCAGCATGCCGGAATCGGACAGCAGCACCAGGTCGATCACCGGGTTCTTGGCGTGCACCACCAGCTTGGCGATGCGGTCCGCGTTATTCCCCGTTTCCACCTTGATATCGCAACCGCATTTGGCCTTGAACGGCTCGTACACATACTTCATGAACAAGGGCTGGGCAATCGGGTAGGCCGAAATGACCAGCTCGCGTTTTTCCGCGTGGGCGGCGTTGGCCAGCAAGCCTAGGCTCAACGCCAGCATGAGGTGCTTTTTCAAGATGCTTCCTTTCAGGGGACGGCGCTGCGGGACAGCGCCTGTAAAGATGAATCAGACTCAGAAATAATGTCGCATGCCGACGATCAGCACGCTTTGCGTCTTGCCGCCCGAGGCGCCGAAGCCGAACACGCGCGCGAACGTCGCATCACCGGCCGCTTTCTGGTAGCTCCAGGTGATGGCGACATCGGTGCGCTTGGACAGGAAGTAATCGGCCTGGAAGTTGACCTGATGCCATTTCGGCGTCTTGTTGATCACATCATATTTACCAGTGGTAAAGAAATACGACGCGCCCAGGTTCAACGCTTCCGTCAGCTTGTGGTTCACGTTCAGGTCCACGTTTTGCAAGGTCAGGTTGCTTTGGTCCAGGTAGTGGTAGCGCACATTGGTGTACAGCGCGCCGAACTTGGTCCTGCCCACATTATAAAAGCCTCCCGTGCCGGCGATGGCCTGGCTGTCCACGCCCGCGCCCTTGACGGCGCTCTTGTTGAAGATCAACAGGGAGCTGCCGTAGTCATTGCCGATGGCGCCGTTCGGCGCGTCCGGGCTGTTCGGGCGATCCATCTTGGTGTAGGCAACGGCCCAGCTGAAGGCATCGACCTTGTAGCCGGCGCCCATGCTGTAGACGCGGTTGCGGTTGGCATCTTCCGGATTTTCGCTGAAACCGTACAAACCCGTAAACGACAGGTTGCTGATGTTCGGGCTGACGTACTTGACGGCATTTTGCACGCGCAGGTTGTTGTAGCCATTGTCGTTGTCGCCGATGTGCACGCCGTTACTGGCGATGACCACCGGGCCCAGCAGATCCTTGACGGCTTCGTACTGGCGGCCCAGGGTCAAGGTGCCCTTGTCGTTGCTCGACAGGCCAACATACGACTGGCGGCCGAACAAACGACCGCTTTGCGAGGCCGTGCCCGTCATCACGTTAAAACCGTTTTCCAGCGCAAAGACGGCCTTGGTGCCGTTGCCCAGGTCTTCCTGGCCGCGGAAACCGATGCGGGGATTCTGATTCGTGCCGCTCAGCGCGTGCGTGCGGCTGCCGTTACCCTCATCCGATACATAGCCGATACCGGCCGACAGCAAGCCATACACTTGCACGCTGCTTTGCGCCTGCGCCGCGCCCTGCGCCGCCAGCAAGCCCCCAACTACCATCGTTCCCGTCATCCATTTGTTCATCGCCGCCACCCTAAAAAGAATAAACCCTGAGTTTTTTTGGAATTATTTTATTGATGCGTCCCTTGCCTGGCACACCGCCGCAAGTGCCGGCGCCGCATTCCAGGCTCTTCTCCCGAATGTTGTTGCATTCGAGACAAGTAAAGACCAGTCCAGAATATGGTAAATTGCGGGATAAGAAAATTTGTTTATTTTTATAAATCCATTACTTTTTCTAATAAGCAAAACCATGCATGAGTTGAGCAAGAAGATTTCCTTACGACATTTGCAAGCGTTTGCCACCTTAGCCCGGGTAAACAGCTTCAGCAAGGCTGCACAGGAATTGTGCGTGACCCAGCCGGCCCTCAGCGCCTCGATCAAGCTGCTGGAAAATCAACTGGGAAAAAAGTTGTTTAACCGCACAACCCACCAGCTGGAACTGACGCGCGAAGGCAAGCTGGCGCTCGATTACGCCACGCATTTATTGAATACGGCGAGCAATACCTTTGCCGACATCCAGCGCGCCATCGGCAGCGGCCGCCACCGCATCCGCATCGGCGCCATCCCCTCGGCCATGGCGATGACGGCCGTGGTGGTGGCGCGCTACTGCGAGCAGCATGGCGATGAAGTGGAAATCGTCCTGTCGGACATGCCCAACGACGGCTTGCTGCACGCGCTGCATTCGGGCCAGCTGGACTTTTGCGTGGGCATCGAGGTGCCCGGCTCCGTGTCGCTGGAAAGCGTGGGCCTGTTCGAGGACGAGCTGGTGCTGGTGACGGCGGGACGCCATGCGCTGGCGCCGCTCAAGGAAGTGCGCTGGGAGCAATTGGCGGGCCAGGAAATCGTCGTGTTTACCAAGGGCAGCATCTGGGAGTTCGCCTCGAGCGCGCTGCGCCAGCATGGCCTGAGCCCCTCAAACCTGTACCAGATGATACACAGCGAGTCGCTGTATGGCGTGGTGCGCGCCGGCATCGCCGTGGGCATCATGCCCAGCCTGTACACGACTTTCCTCAACGACGAGGACTTGCACGTGGCGCCGCTGCGCCAGCCCACCTGCAAGCGCAAGATCGCCTTGATGCGGCGCAATGAAATCAGCCGCAACCACCATGTCGACGACTGCTTTTCTGCCCTGCGACAGGATTTACAGCAGGTCGACCAGTGGTTTTAAGTTAAAACTCAAGCAGGTGCCTTCAGCAAGTTCGCCAAAGCAACATACTGCTCCAGGCCCACGGTTTCCGGACGCAGGGTCGGGTCGATGCCGGCCGCCTTGATCTGCTCTTCCGTAAACATCCCGGCCAGGCAGTTGCGGATCACCTTGCGGCGCTGCGAGAAGGCCTTCATGACCACCGCTTCCAGGGTCGCCTGGTCGCACGCCAGGCGCTCGGCCACGGGGATCATGCGCACGATGGCCGATTCCACTTTCGGCGGCGGGTCGAAGGCCGTCGGCGGCACGATGAACAGCAGCGACATGTCATAGCGCCATTGCAGCATCACGGACAAACGGCCATACGCCTTGCTGCCCGGTTCGGCCACCATGCGCTCGACGACTTCCTTTTGCAACATGAAATGCTGGTCCTGCACCAGCGGCGCGAAGTCCGCCAGGTGGAACAGCAGCGGGCTGGAGATGTTGTACGGCAAGTTACCCACGATGCGCAGCTTCTGGCCGGCCGGCACGGGGATTTGCGCGAAATCAAACTTCAGCGCATCGCCCGAGTGGATCGTCAGCTTGGCCGGATTGAAGGTCTTTTCCAGGCGCACGATCAGGTCGCGGTCCAGCTCGACCACATGCATCTGTTTCAAATGGCGCAGCAGCTGCTCCGTCATGGCGCCCAGGCCGGGGCCGATCTCGACCATGGCATCGTCCGCCTGCGGCGCGATGGCGGCCGTGATGTCGTCGAGGACGAAGCGGTCATGCAGGAAGTTCTGGCCAAAGCGTTTGCGGGCAACGTGTTTCATATTCTGTTTTTCTATTCTAGAGGCGGTGTAGCGGGGTAAAACCGGTAGGTATCAGGCGCGGGTGCTGGCGCGCAGCATGCCGAGCGCCGTTTGCAGGGCGTGCTCCATGCTGTGGCAATCGGCCAGCCCCAGCCCTTGCGCGGCCAGGTCCAGCGCCGTGCCGTGGTCGACCGAGGTGCGGATCAGCGGCAAGCCCAGGGTGACATTGATGCCGCGCCCGAAGGTCGCGTATTTCAGCACGGGCAAGCCCTGGTCGTGGTACATGGCCAGCACGCAATCGGCATCGGCCAGGTATTTGTGCTGGAACAAGGTGTCGGCCGGATACGGTCCGCGCGCATCGATGCCGCGCGCTTGCGCCGCGGCAATCGCCGGAGCGATGACATCGATTTCCTCGCGTCCCAGGTAGCCGCCCTCGCCCGCGTGCGGGTTCAGGCCGGTAACGAGGATGCGCGGCGCAGCGATGCCGAATTTCTGTTGCAGGTCGCGCTGAATAATGTCCAGGGTGATGGCCAGGCTGTCCATCGTGATGGCGGCGGACACGTCCTTCAAGGGCAGATGCGTGGTGGCCAGCGCCACGCGCAGGGTCGGTTCGCCATGGCCGGGTTCGCCGGCCAGCATCATCACCACCTGCGGCGTATCGGTTTTTTCTGCCAGGTATTCCGTATGGCCGGAAAAGGCCACGCCGGCGTCGTTGATCGTGCTCTTTTGCAAGGGTGCCGTGACCATGGCGCCAAACCAGCCGGCCTGGATACCTTCCACGGCCGCGTCCAGGGTGGCGAGCACGGAGCGCCCGTTTTCCTTGTCCAGCACGCCAGGGATGACATTATTGACGGTGGGAATATCGATCACGGCCAGGCGGCCCGGGCCGAACTGCGGCAAGCCGCTGTTGCGCACGGCTTGCAGCGACAGCGCCGCCAGGCGGATGTCCGGGTCGATCAGGCTGGCCGTCAGCGCCAGGAAGGCGGCGTCGCCCAGCAGGATGCAGTTGACTTCATTGCGCATGGCCCAGGCGGCGCGTATGGAGATTTCCGGGCCGACACCGGCCGGTTCGCCGCAGGTAATGGCGATGGCCGGACGGCGTGCAAGGGGCAAGTTACTCATGCGCAATGAATCAGCAGCATTACTGATCATCCGCGCGGAATTCGACGTAGGCACGGTCGCGCACTTCGCGCGCCCAGTTTTCCGTCGCTTCTTCCAGCTTGCGTTCGCGCAAGGCATTGCGTGCGGCGGCGCGCTGTTTCTCTTTAGAAACATCGTCGCTCTTACGTTCCAGCACTTCGATCAGGTGGAAGCCAAAGCTCGATTCGATCGGCTGGCTCACTTCGCCCGGTTTCAGCGCATTCATCGCCGTTTCGAATTCCGGCACGGTGTCGCCTGGATACAGCCAGCCCAGGTCGCCGCCCTTGGCTGCGGAACCGTCGTTCGAGAACAAGCGGGCCAGGTCTTCGAACTTGGCGGCCTTGTTATCGAG
The DNA here is from genome assembly GCF_002002885.1 of Janthinobacterium sp. LM6. Lineage (GTDB taxonomy): Bacteria > Pseudomonadota > Gammaproteobacteria > Burkholderiales > Burkholderiaceae_D > Janthinobacterium > Janthinobacterium kumbetense. The sequence continues at coordinate 6,126,757 of NZ_CP019510.1, forward strand.
ACGCTCTTTCAATTCCAGCAATTTGCGCTTGGCTTCGGCAGCCGACAAGGTCGGTGTTACTTTCAGCAGGATGTGGCGGGCATGCGTCTGCTGCACGGCAGCGACGGCTTGCGCTTCGGCCGCGCTGCGGCGGTCCACCAGCTTGAGGATGTGGAAACCGGTGTTGCTCTTGATGATAGGCGTGATCTGGCCCGGCTTCAGTTTCAGCAGCTGTTCCGTGAACAGCGGCGGCACGCGGTCGCTATGGCGCCAGCCGATATCGCCGCCGCTCAGCGCATCGCTGGCGTCGGAATAGGTGGCGGCCATCTTGGCGAAATCGGCACCCGTGCGCAGCTGGCGGCTGACTTCTTCGGCGCGCGCGCGGCGCGCGGCGATCTGTTCGGGGCTGGAATTTTCCGGAATGCGCACGAGAATCTGCGCCAGGTTCAGTTCCACCTGTTCGCTGGCCGCCGCTTTTTCCGCTTCCAGGAAGTTATCCACTTCGGAATCGGAAATCTGGATCTTGGCGTCGACTTCATGCTCGCGCAGGCGCTGCATGATGATTTCATCGCGGATTTCTTCACGGAAAGTCGCAAACGGCGTGCCTTCCTTTTCCATCTGGTTGCGCAGTTCCTGCACCGTCATTTTTTGCTGTTCAGCAATACGGCTAATCGCGCGGTCCAGGGTCAGGTCATCCACGCGCACGCCCATTTCCTTGGCCAGCTGCATTTGGGCGCGTTCGACAATCATGCGCTCCAGCAATTGACGACGCAGGTCGGCAGGATCGGGCAAGGGCACGTTCTGCGCCTTCATGCGCTGCTCCACGCTCTTGATGCGGGCCGCCACTTCATTACGCGTAATCACCTCGTCATTGACGACGACGGCGATGGAGTCGATGGTCTGGCCACTGCTCGAGGCCGGTGGTGTGAAACCCTTGACTGGTGCAGCTGCCGCAGGCGCGGCAGTTGCCGGCTTGGCGACAGGCGCTGACGCAGCCTGTTGCGCCCAGACACTACTGGTCGTGGCGCCGGAAATGGCGCACAACAAAACCGTTGCAATTTTGAGTTGGTGCATACTGGCATTACGCATAATGTGTAGAGCGCTCATGAGTTCAGGTGAATAAAAAAACCGGTTTGTGCCAGCGCCGGGAACACCGGCGGCGGCAACGGTGCCTATCTTAACGGAGTGGCTGGCTCAGTGTCTGGTAACCAGGGATGGTTTTTGTAAAAGTTTCCAGGCCATTCGCGCCCAGGCCCAGGCCATTCGACAAGCCCGTCAATTCCAGCTGGAAGAAGATCGGCGTCGAAACAGTCTTGGCCGTCGTCACGAAACGCTGCGCGCCCATGCGGAACACCCAGCAATCGCCCTTGTATTCCAGGCCGACCAGGCTTTCCAGCATGCTGCGATTCTTCAAGGAGTAACTGATGCGGCCCACGCCATACAGGCGGTCCGTCAACGGCCATTGCGTCGATACTTCCGCATTGCGCCAACCAGCATCTCCACGCTGGAAACGATTGCTGAAATTCAATACTTTCTTGGCACCAGGCTGATATTGCAATGTGTAGTTGTAGTTCATCAACTGGCGATCGCTGGGATTGTACTGCACCAGGCTGTCGGCGGTCCAAGTCTCGGACACGCGGCCCGTCGCCGCCAGCAGGATGTCCGAACGCGACTGGTTGACGGGCGTGGTCGAATTGAGCTGCACGCGCTGGTCGGCAAAATAGAAACGCTGGCCGAAGGTCAGGCGCATGCGTTCCGTGCCGTCCGCCTGCAGGAAACGCGATACCAGGGCGGCAGTGACCTGGTTGGCGTCGCCGATACGGTCGCTGCCGACAAAACGGTTTTCCGTGAAGATCTGCGTCAGGTTGAAGGTGCCGTCGGCCGTATCGAATTTCGGGAACTGCGACTGGTCGCGGTACGGCGTATAGACATAGAACAGGCGTGGTTCCAGAGTTTGCGTGCCACCCTTGGCGCCAAACAGATTCGTGTCGCGTTCAAACACCAGGCCGCTGTCGACCGAGAAAGTGGGCACGGCACGCGTAAACGAGGTCGTCTTGAACTGCAGCGCCTTGGTTCTGGCATCGTTATCAAGCTGATACGCGCTGGCATTGAGCATCAGCTTGGGCGTGACGAAGTAGCCAGGGCGCACGATGGGGAAACTCACCTGCGGCACGGCCACGAGGCGCGACCCTTGCACCTGGGTCGGATGGGCGAAGCGCGTCGCTTCCGCGTCGAAGGTCCAGTCGAAGCCGCCCCAGACGTCATATTTGCCAGCGTGGAAGTTCACCGCCGGCAAGCGGTCATACGGGCGCGGCACGGTCGCCGTGGGATCGGGATCCTGCAGCACCTGGTAATTCTGCACGCGCGCCGTCAGGCTCCAGTCCTCGGTGCGGTAATCGGTGCGCAATTCGCGCAGCAACTGGCGCTCGGTGGCGGTGGCGACGGTTTTCGAAAAATCGTTCGGGTAATTATTGTCGGACGCCTCGCGCAGATCCCAGCTGTAACTCCAGCCCTTGGCCAGCGCCTGCTCATGCTTGGACTTGATCATGTAGCGGTTGGTCTTGGTTTGCTTGTCGTTAGGCAAGAATTCAAACGACGTTTCGCCCTGGTACAGGCCGGCATCCGTCTCGCCCATGTAGCGGCCCGTCGCACCGAGCTGGATGCCGCGCCGCTGGATGTAGCGCGGGTACAGGGTCAGGTCGCGGTTCGGCGCGATGTTCACGTAATACGGCATCAGCAACTCGAAACCGTTCTTCGAGGCAAAGCCCGGCGTGGGCGCCAGCCAGCCCGAGCGGCGCGCGCCCGACAGCGAAAACGAGATGCCCGGCGTGCCCAGGATCGGCACGTCCTTGAAATAGATGATGGTCTTGCTGCCGGTACCCACGTCGCGGCCCGTATCGAGGTTCAAGGTGCTCGATTTCAGGTACCAGTCCGGATTCGGCCCCTCGCAGGTACTGTAGGTACCGTCGATGACAGTGGCTTCGTCGGGGTTGATGAAGTCGACGCGCTCGGCCTTGCCCTGGCCGCCGCCCACTTCGAAGCGGTATGTCGGATTGAGCAGGAAACCCTTGCCGGTCTCCATGTTCAGCTTCAGGACGTCGCCCGTGTAGTAATCGCCGAAACGCCACATCTTGATATGGCCCTCGGCGTCGAACTCATCTTCAACTTGTTTGTAACAAGCTGTATCGGCCGTCATTTTTGTGGTTTTTCCGCGCTCAATCACGACATTCTGATCGAGATTGAGCTCCCTTTCGGGGCGTCCCTTCATGCTGTTCGCCGTCATGACGGTGGGCGCGTCGGGATCTTCCACATGAACCGGGCGCGGCGCTTTCTGGGCGTGGACAGGCACCGTCGTGGCGGCGACGAGCGCGCTGATGGCGAAAGCCCAGCGCTGCGAAGGGGGGGAGGCCGAAAACCAGCTCATGAATTGGAAGGGGCAAGCACCATTGACAGGCGATTTTTTGATTTGAATCCCTTATTATATGGGAATCTGTGCGACACGCCTTAAAGCTCGGGTAGCTGGCCCCGGTCGCAACGTAGCAGTAACGGCTAGCAGCGCAGGAACTGCGCAGGCAAATCCCTGGTTTACCAGTGATAAAACAGTGAGGGGCTCCCCGGAGTACCCATTCTTAGCAAGACAAGACACGCTACGAGAAGGTGCCTTGTCAGTCTTATACGCCCGCCGAATCACCGGCGAGTCGCTATTCCTTTGCCTGTTTTGTTTACATAAAACATTGAAACTGTAGTTTATTTGCAAAGCTTGTGGATATTTTACATTTGCTTACAATTTTCTATATTTCAACAGTTCTCTGCAAGACTCGGTTGTCTCTCAGCTGAGTCATACCCGAGTGAAACTCTTCGATATCTTGTCATGCTTCAGTGCTGCAACTGCTGCCATGACCGGATGTACGACCATCTGTCACCTACTTGAGTGTGCGTCGCCGGTAACGGCGGGGTGCAAAGCCTCAGGGACAACGTACCCCCATTCTTTTCCGGCAGCCCGGCGTGCGAACGCCTGGCTGGAGACTGCGAGCAGCGATGCGGTCTAGGGGCTAGGTGAGTGCTGCAAGGGTAATGTTATGTGAACCATCGTTTGAACCCTCGTAAATATTAATAGGCCAAAGCTGCTGGCAGGCCTAAACCAAACGGTATGTGGCCGGTTATCTCCGTGGATTCTGGGGATACGTCGTCATTCAGCCACCGGGGGAAAGATGGGCCCTAAACAGCCAGTCGCGATGTAGTTGTCGCGTCGATATCGTTGGGAACGTGGTAAGCCCGATTCCCTGCCGCTCGATCAAAGAACCGAGATAGCGGCAAGCAAACCGCAAGGCACGCCCTTGGGGGAGCGGGTAGAGGAGGATGGAGAAAGCGAATGCCGGGCTGTAATGGTCCGGATAGGGATTCAAGATTTGTCCCGGCCTGAAAAGGTGCCCACTTTCATCTGGTGTAATAGTCGTCATACGACTGTACTGGCTCCAGGCAGTCATCATTTTCAACCACCCCGAAGGGATGCAGCTCACCCTTCGGGGTGCGCTGTATCTCGTCGGAACAACTACACGAGGTTCAGCATGAAAGTAACCGCTAGCAGTCTTGCCGGTTCTGCGTCCTCGCACGTGCCAACTGAATGGGTCGCCATCAACTGGCGGCTCGTACAACGCAACGTGAGAGCCATGCAGCATCGATTAACGAAGGCTACACAGGAAGGCAACTGGCGCAGGGCGAAAGCGCTGCAAAGGTGGCTAACCCACTCGTTCAGCGCGAAAGCGCTGGCAGTTAAACGAGTGACAGAGAATCAAGGCAAACGAACCGCAGGCGTGGACCAGCAGTTGTGGGACTCAGCAACGCAGAAGTTCGCTGCCATTGCGCAGTTGAAGAAACAAGGCTATCGGCCCCTGCCATTACGGAGGGTCTTTATTCCCAAGTCAAATGGAAAGATGCGCCCACTGGGCATCCCTACCATGCGGGACCGGGCGATGCAGGCACTTCACCTGTTGGCCTTGGATCCGATCTTGGAAACGCTGAGTGATCCCAACTCATACGGGTTTCGCAAAAATCGCTCAACGGCCGACGCGATGTCGCAAATTTTTCTCCAGACCTGTCGGAAAGTCTCGGCAACCTGGGTGTTAGATGCGGATATCGAAGGTTTTTTCGACAATATCAACCATCAATGGCTGGTCGACAATGTCTTCATGGATAAGTTGATCCTGTCTAAATGGCTGAAATCCGGGGTAATTGACCGGAAGCAATTAATGGCAACCACAGCTGGAACGCCACAGGGCGGCATCATCAGCCCTGCCCTTGCGAATTGGACGTTGAACGGGCTGGAGACTGAACTGATTGCGCACCTCGGTGCGAAATTCGGCAAGTCAAAGGCAGGCAAGCTCAAAGTCGGTGTCGTGCGATATGCGGACGATTTTGTCGTTACCAGTGGATCGAAGGAATTGCTGGAGACGGAAATCAAGCCTTGGATCGAAGCATTTCTTGCAGTCAGAGGATTGCGACTGTCCAGTGCCAAAACCAAGATCGTGCACATCGATGAGGGCTTCGACTTCCTGGGGTGGAACTTCCGAAAATATTCCGGGACACTACTCATCAAGCCAAGTAAGAAGAACATGAAAGCGTTCTATGAAAAGCTGAGGAAGACGATCAGCGAAAACATCGGGGCGAAGCAGGAGAATCTCATTCGATTGTTGAACCCCATGCTGCGGGGCTGGGCGCAATATCACAGCCCTGTAGTCGCCAAGGAGGCGTTTTCGACGATGGAGTCGCTGCTGTACTGGCGGCTTCGTCGCTGGGCAATGCGCAGGCATCCGAAGAAAACTGACAGTTGGATACGCGACCGATACTGGCGCCCAACCGAAAGTGGAAATCGGGTGTTTGCAGCGGACGTTGTCACAAAGAATGGCAATAAGGCCATGAAGGAACTGTACTCGTTACCTGGTACAGCGATTCTGCGTCACACGAAGATCAAGGGCGGCTATCACCCCTACGATCCGCAATGGGAACTGTACGGCGAAACCCTTCGGCAGGAACGCATGTTGAAAAACATGTCTTACCGGCGTGAGTGGGCCAAGCTCTACCTCGACCAACGTGGCTTGTGCGCTCTGTGTGGATACGAGATGAACATGGAAACCGGATGGCATGACCACCACATAGAACACCGTGTGGCAGGTGGTTCCGACGCCCTTGGAAATCGCGTATTATTGCACCCAAATTGCCATATAAATGTGCACGCAAACGATTTACACGTTGCGAAGCCGGTCCCTGCATAGGGACTTTTATTATGCTTGAGCCGTGTGCGGTGAAAGTCGCACGCACGGTTCTTAGGGGGGAGAGCTTCCAGCAATGGGGTTCTCCTACCCTCCGCACCATCAACCCGATTCCACAGGCCGCTTAATGTCATTCTCCCCCAATTCCCCTGCCGCGCCGGCCTCCGCCGACGCTCGCCTGACCCTGTTGAAAGCCTGGTTGGCCCCGCTGAACCTCGTTGCGCCCGATTCCGCCCGCCCCGCTTCCAGCGATGCGAGCTTCCGCCGCTACTACCGTCTCGATGTGCTGCCTGGCAATACAACATTGCCAGGAAGTACATTAATTGCCATGGATGCGCCGCCCGAGCGCGAAAACGTGCCCGCCTTCGTCAAGGTGGCCGGCTTGCTGAAAGGCGCCGGCGTGTCCGTGCCCGACATCATCGCGCAAGATCTGGAGCAGGGCTTCCTGCTGCTCTCCGACCTGGGCACGACCACCTACCTCGACGCCCTGAACCACGACAACGCCAGCGTGCTGTACGCGGAAGCGCTCGAATCGCTGATGAAAATCCAACTGGCCAGCCAGCCGGACGTCTTGCCCGAATTCGACCGCGCCTTCATCCTGCGCGAAATGAATCTGTTCCCGGAATGGTTCATCGGCAAGCACCTGGGCGCCACCTTGACGGATGTGCAACAAACCCAGCTGGACAAGGTCTTCGAAGCCATCACGGCGAATATCTTGTCGCAGCAGCAAGTTTTCATGCACCGCGACTACCATTCGCGCAATTTGATGCACATCAACGATGGTTCGATCCCCAATCCCGGCATCCTCGATTTCCAGGACGCCGTCTTCGGCCCCGTCACCTACGACATCGCCTCGCTGCTGCGCGACGCTTATATCCAGTGGGATGAAGAACTGGTGCTCGACTGGGTGATCCGCTACTGGCAGCGCGCCAAGCAACTGGGCTTGCCGGTGAATCCCGACATCGACGCCTTCTACCGCGATTTCGAATTCACGGCCCTGCAGCGCCATTTGAAAATCCTCGGCCTGTTCGCGCGCCTGAATTACCGCGATGGCAAGGATCTGTACATGGGCGACCTGCCAACCGTGCTCGACTACGTGCGCAAGACGGCCAACCGCTATACGGAACTCAAGCCGCTGGTGCGTTTGCTCGATGCATTGGAAAACAAGACCCCGCAAGTCGGCTATACATTCTAGGCACCTTCCCGCTGCGCGGCGTGTCCGCGCAGCCGACTTACCGATACTGAAAACGACTACCCATGAAAGCCATGATCTTTGCCGCAGGCCGCGGTGAACGGATGCGTCCGCTTACCGATACCTGTCCCAAACCGCTGCTGAAAGTGCGCGGCCGTCCGCTGATCGTCTGGCACGTGCTGAACCTGGTGCGCGCCGGCATCACGGACATCGTCATCAACCATTCCCACCTGGGCCACCAGATCGAGGAAACCCTGGGCGACGGCAGCGCGTATGGCGCGCGCATCGCCTATTCGCCCGAGAGCACGCCGCTGGAAACGGCGGGTGGCATCGCCCAGGCGCGCCACCTGCTGGGCGAGGAACCATTTCTCGCCATCTCCGGCGACATCTATTGCCCGTATTTCGACTTCAAGCAGGTACTCGACGTGCTGGCCGACAAGGACGTGCTGGGCACGCCGTATCCGGCCGACCAGCGCGACATCGCCTGGACGTACCTGGTGCCCAATCCCGACTTCCATCCAACAGGCGACTTCGGCCTGACCTTGTTCGCGATCAACAATACGGACGATACCAAGTGGACCTTCGCCAACATCGGCGTGTACCGTCCCGAGATGTTCGACGGCATCGCGCCCGGCAGCCACGCCAGACTGGGCGATTTGCTGCGCCAGTACGCGGACCAGGGCCGCGTGGGCGGCGAAGTCTATACTGGCGAATGGACGAATGTGGGCACGCCGGCACAACTCGACGCCCTCAACGGCGTCACGGCAAAGGCCAGCGCAACATGATGGCCAACTACGCGGCACGGCGCGCGGCGCTGCTGGCGCAGATGCTGCCGGGCAGCGTGGCCATCCTCGCCACGGCGCCCGAAGTGCCGCGCAACAGCGATTGCGATTATCCGTACCGCCACGACAGCTATTTCTATTACCTGAGCGGCTTTACGGAACCCGACAGCGCCGTGGCCCTCGTGGCCGCCAGCGCCACGGCGCCGGCGCGCGCCATCCTGTTTTGCCGCGCCAAGAACACGGAGCGCGAAATCTGGGACGGTTTCCGCCACGGCCCCGAGGCGGCGCGCGCCAGCTTCGGCTTCGACGCCGCCTTCCCCATCGAGGAACTCGACGTGGAAATGACGCGCCTGCTGGCCGACGTCCCCGCCATTTACTATGCGCTGGGCGGCAGCCTCGATGCGCAGGTCAAGGTCTGGCGGCACAATGTGCGGCAAAAGGCCCGCAGCGGCGTCACGGCGCCCGCCATCGCGCATGACATCCATGGCATGCTCGACGCCATGCGCCTGCTGAAAGACACGCAGGAACAGCAGTTGATGCGCCGCGCGGCCGCCATTTCCAGCGCGGCCCACGCGCGCGCCATGCGCGCCACGCGGCCCGGCATGCACGAATACGCGCTGGAAGCGGAGCTGCTGTACGAATTCCGGCGCAGCGGCGCCCAGTTCCCTGCGTATTCCTCCATCGTGGCTGGCGGCGGCAACGCCTGCATCCTGCATTACAGCGCCAACAACGCGGTATTAAAAGACGGTGAGCTGGTGCTGGTCGACGCCGGCTGCGAACTCGACGGCTACGCCTCCGACATCACGCGCACTTTTCCCGTCAACGGCCGCTTCAGCGGCCCGCAAAAGGCGCTGTATGAACTGGTGCTGGCCGCGCAGCAGGCGTCGCTGGACATGGTGCGCCCCGGCTTGCCGCACAGCGCCATCCACGAGGCGGCCGTGCAGGTGCTGGCGCAGGGCATGCTGGACCTGGGTTTGCTTGACCGGCAAAAAAGCGGCGGCGTGCAGGACGTCATCGCCGACAAGGCCTATATGCCCTTCTACATGCACGGCACCAGCCACTGGCTGGGCATGGACGTGCACGACGTGGGCGCCTACCGCGACACGAGCGCGCCCGGCAAGCCATGGCGCGCGCTGGAGGCTGGCATGGTGCTGACGGTGGAACCGGGCATCTACGTGCGCCCCGGCGCGGGCGTGCCGGAGCAGTTCTGGCATACCGGCATCCGCATCGAAGACGATGTGCTGGTCACGCCGCAAGGCCATGAAATCTTCAGCACGGCGCCCAGGAGCGTCGCTGAAATCGAACAACTGATGTCACAGGATTAACGCCGCCGCATGCATACACCGTCCACTTTCGATCTCGCCATCTGCGGCGCCGGCCCCGTCGGCATGGCGCTGGCCGCCCTGCTGGTGCAGCGGGGCAGCCGCGCCGCCGGCATCGCCCTGCTCGACGCCAAATCCCTCGACCAAGCCAGGCGCGACCCGCGCACCATCGCCCTGTCGCACGGCAGCCGCCAGATACTCGAGGAAGCGGGCGCCTGGCCCGTGGCAGCGACCCCGATTCACCAGATTCACGTTTCGCGCCGCGGCAAGTTCGGGCGCAGCCTGATGGACCGCGGCGAGCATGGCGTCGAGGCGCTCGGCTATGTGGCCCGTTACGGCGCCGTCGTCAGCGCGCTGGCCGACGTATGCGAACGCCTGGGCGTGGCCAGTTTGCGCCCGGCCCTGGTCACGGGCAGCGCGGAGGATGGCGACGGCGTGTCCGTGCAGATCGACCAGGCTGGCGCCGCGTCGAGCTTGCGCGCCAGCCTGCTGGTGCAGGCCGAGGGCGGCCTGTTCGGCCAGCAGCAGGAGCGCGCCGTCAGCCGCGATTATGGCCAAAGCGCCATCATTGCCCATGTGCGCGTAAGCAGCCCCATCGCCCACCGCGCGTTTGAACGCTTCACCGACGAAGGGCCGCTGGCCCTGCTGCCGCAGGACGACGGCTACGCGCTGGTCTGGTGCGTGCCGCCCACGCGCGCGGAACAGTTGCTGACGCTGGACGACGCGGCCTTCCTGGCGCGCCTGGGCGCCGCCTTCGGCAGCCGCCTGGGGCGGTTTACCCACACGACGCCGCGCCTGGCCTATCCGCTGGGCCTGAACGCCCAGGCGGGCGGCACGGCGCGCACGGTCGCCATCGGCAATGCGGCGCAAACCCTGCATCCGGTGGCGGGACAAGGCCTGAACCTGGGCTTGCGCGACGCCGCCGTGCTGGCCCGCGTGCTGGCGCAGGACAGCAGCCCGGCCGGGCTGGAACGCTACGCCAGCCTGCGCCAGGCCGACCGGGGGCTGACCGTGCGCGTCACCGACACCATGGCGCGCATCTTCACGGGCAACGCGCCCACGCAAGGCTTGCTGGGCCTGTCGCTGGGTCTGCTGGACGCATTTCCCCCTGCACGCAAGACGCTGGCCGAGCTGATGATGTACGGCCGCCGCTAAGTCTTAGCAATAAGGAAAGGGCACGGGCGAAAAAGAAACAGGCGGGCGATCCGACATGGAGTAAACGGCCCGCGGATGCGACAATGGCTGTCACCTGGCTTTTGGCGACCGTTCCATGACAGATGCATTGCCCGCAGCACCGCCTGCCGCTCTTCCCGAAGTCCTCTTTTCCCGCCTGCTGGAAGACGCCCTCGACGCCGTCATCATCATCGACGAGCAGTGCCGCATCCGCTATATCAATGGCGCCATGCAAACGCTGTCGGGCTATGCCAGCGGAGAATTGCTGGGCCAGACCCTGAACGGCCTGCTGCCCGACGCCGTCGGCGCGCAGCACGACAACCACGTACTCAACTACATCCGCAGCTCGCGCACCTCCAGCGTGCTGGGCAAGATACGCGAATTCGCCATCCGCCACCGCGACACGCAAATGATCCCCATCGAAATGAAGGCAATGGACCTGGGCGTGGTCGACGGCATGCGCTATTTCGGCGCTTTTTTGCTCGACGTGCGCGAACGGCGCGAACTGGCGGCGAAAAACGCCAGCCTGCTGGCGCAGCTGGAACAGCAGGCGCTGCACGATGCGCTGACGTCGCTGCCGAACCGGCGCGCCTATGAAGCGCAAGCCGAGCAGGCGATGGCGCGCGCGGCGCGCAGCGGCGCCGCCCTGAGCGTGGGCGTGGCCGACCTCGACCATTTCAAGAAGATCAACGACCGCTATGGCCATGCCGTGGGCGACGCCGTGCTGCGCACGGTAGCGCAGGCGCTGCGCGACACGGGACGCATCACCGACGTGGCGGCGCGCCTCGGTGGCGAGGAGTTCGGCCTGCTGTTCCCCGACGCCAGCCTGCAGCAGGCACACCAGGTGGCCGAACGCATCCGCGCGGCCGTGGCGGCGGCGGTCACCGTGCTGCCCGACGGTTCCCCGCTGCACGTCACCATCAGCATCGGCGTGGCGCCGCTGGTGCAGGGCGCCAGCCTGGACGCGGCCATGTCGGATGCCGACAAGGCCCTGTATGTCGCCAAGCACCAGGGACGCAACCAGGTCGTCGCGGCAGCGGCCGGCCAATAAAAACGGCCCGCGCAAGGCGGGCCATCTTCAGTTGACCAAGGCATTGCCTTACTCGATTGCCTTCACCATATCCTCGATCACCTTCTTGGCGTCGCCAAACACCATCATCGTGTTCGCCTGATAGAACAAATCGTTGTCCAGGCCCGCATAGCCGGACGCCATCGAGCGCTTGTTGACGATGATGCTCTTCGCTTTGTAGGCTTCCAGGATCGGCATGCCGGCGATCGACGATTTCGGGTCTTTCGCCGCCGGGTTGACCACGTCGTTCGCACCCAGCACCAGCACCACGTCCGTCTGGCCAAATTCGCCGTTGATGTCCTCCATCTCGAAGACCTGGTCGTACGGCACCTCGGCTTCGGCCAGCAGCACGTTCATGTGGCCCGGCATGCGCCCCGCCACGGGGTGGATCGCATACTTGACGGTGACGCCCTTGTGCGTGAGCTTTTCCACCAGTTCTTTCAGCGAGTGCTGCGCGCGCGCCACGGCCAGGCCGTAGCCGGGCACGATGATGACGGTTTCCGCATTGCCCATGATGAAGGCGGCGTCGTCGGCCGAACCCGATTTCACGGGACGCTGTTCCTGCGCGCCCGCCACGCCAGCGGCCGGCGCATCGCCGCCGAAGCCGCCCAGGATGACGTTGAAGAACGAGCGGTTCATGGCCTTGCACATGATGTACGACAGGATCGCGCCGGACGAGCCGACGAGCGAACCGGCGATGATCAGCATCGAGTTATTCAGCGAAAAACCGATGCCGGCTGCGGCCCAGCCCGAGTAGCTGTTGAGCATGGACACCACCACCGGCATGTCGGCGCCGCCGATGGGGATGATGATCAGCACGCCCAGCGCAAAGGCGATGACGGCCATGACGATGAACGGCGTCCAGGCCGGCTCGGCGCCGTCGGCAAAGCAGAACACCAGGCCCAGCGCGATCATCACCAGCGCCAGCACCAGGTTGAGCATGTGCTGGCCCTTGAAGCTGACGGGTGCGCCCTGGAACAGGCGGAACTTGTATTTGCCCGACAGCTTGCCGAAGGCGATCACCGAACCGGAGAAGGTGATCGCGCCGACAAAGGTGCCGATGAACAGCTCGAAGCGGTTACCGATGGGCAGCGCCTCGCCCTGTTTGGCGATATTGAAGGCCCACGGTTCCGACACGGCCGCCACGGCGATGCACACGGCCGCCAGGCCGATCAGCGAATGCATGGCCGCCACCAGTTCCGGCATCTTCGTCATTTCCACGGTTTTTGCCAGGTAGGCGCCGATGGCGCCGCCCGTGACGATGCCGATGATGACCAGGGTCAGGCCCATGCCGCCCGTCTGCTGCTCCTTCAGCTTCAGGATCAGCGCCACGGTGGTGACGGCGGCAATGGCCATGCCGCTCATGCCGAAGGCATTGCCGCGGCGCGCCGTCGAGGGCGACGACAGGCCTTTCAAGGCCTGGATGAAGCACACCGAGGCGATCAGGTACATCATCGTCACCAGGTTCATGGTGACGAAGCTCATGGCGTGACTCATTCTTTTGCTCCTTGCTTGGCTTTCGGTTCTTTTTTACGGAACATCTCGAGCATGCGCTGCGTGACGAGGAAGCCGCCAAACACGTTGACGGCGGCCAAGGCCACGGCCAGGGTGCCGGCCGCCTGCGCCAGCGGGCCTTGCGTCAGGCCGGCCGCCAGCATGGCGCCGACGATGATGATGGCGGAAATGGCATTGGTGACGGCCATCAGCGGCGTATGCAGCGCCGGCGTGACGGTCCAGACGACGTGGTAGCCGACATAAATGGCCAGCACGAAGATGATCAGGTTAATGATGGTGTGACTGATTTCCATGATGTTGTTTTCTCCGGCGCCGCGTTATTTTCTGAGGATGTCATTGCCCGCGCAAACCAGGCTGGCCTTGATGATTTCATCCTCGCGGTCGATCAGCAACTGGTCGTCCTTGTCGATGATGAGCTTCAAGAAGTCCAGCACGTTGCGCGCATACAGGGCCGAAGCGTCGGCCGCCACCAGGGTCGCCAGATTCGGTTCGCCCACGATGTACACGCCGTGTTTCAGCACCGTCTTGCCCAGCTCCGAGAGCGGGCAGTTGCCGCCCTGCTCCACGGCCAGGTCGACGATGACGGAACCGGGTTTCATGGCTTTCACCGTTTCTTCGGAAATGAGCACGGGCGCGGCGCGGCCGGGGATCAGGGCCGTGGTGATGATGATGTCGGCCAGTTTCGCCCGTTCATGCACCAGTTCGGCCTGGCGCCGCATCCAGTCGGCCGGCATGGCGCGCGCATAGCCGCCTGAGCCCTTGGCAATCTCTTTTTCTTCATCCGTGAGGAAAGGCACGTCGAGGAACTTGGCGCCCAGGGACTCCACTTGTTCCTTGACGGGCGGGCGCACGTCGGACGCCTCGATGACGGCGCCCAGGCGCTTGGCCGTGGCGATCGCCTGCAGCCCTGCCACGCCCACGCCCATGATCAGCACGCGGGCCGCCTTGACGGTGCCGGCCGCCGTCATCAGCATCGGCATGAAGCGCTGATAGGTATTCGCCGCCACCAGCACGGCCTTGTAGCCGGCGATGTTCGCCTGCGAGGACAGCACGTCCATCGACTGCGCGCGCGTGATGCGCGGCACGGCTTCCAGAGCGAAGGCGGACAGGCCGGCCGTGGCCATGGCGGCGATATTGTCCGCGTCAAACGGGTTCAACATGCCGATCAGCACCGTGCCGCTGGCCATCAGGGCCCGCTCAGCGGCATCGGGCGCGCGCACCTTGAGCACGATGGCGCAACCATAGGCTTCCTGGGCGGTGCCGATCTGCGCGCCGGCGGCGGCATACGCGTCGTCGGGAATCGACGCTTGCAGGCCCGCTCCCGATTGCACGACGATCTGATGTTTGGCTGCCAGCTTCTTGACTGTCTCGGGCGTTGCTGCCACCCGTGTTTCACCAGGCCGTGTTTCGGCCGGTATGCCTATCCTCATGATGCCTCCGCTAATTGATAAACTGACTAGAATCTAACACGGAAAGCAGCGCGTTAAACGTTTGTGAACCAGCAACTTTTAGTCGTACGACACTAATTTCACCAGCATCCCACGATTCGTTTCACCATGCGGCGCGGCGCCCGTATTGTGGGAAAGGTGTGTCAATCTCACCACAGTCGAGCTAGAGTGCGCGCTTGTTTTGACCACAGGGAAAGCCTATATTAGCGGGCGTTTCCTGCCATCTTGCCGCCTAAGCCCCCATGCTAGTGTGCTCCCCGGGAAAGACGTAAGTACCTCCCACCGCTATTTGCTAAAACGTTGTCATTTATCAATATGTCCGCGCAACAGAAGGCCGGGTTCAAACCGCGCGCGCAGAACAAGATAAAATGTCGGCTCTTTCAAGGATGGAATCATGCCGAGAATCTGGAAACCCTCTGTCACCGTTGCCGCCATCGTCGAGCGCGACGGCCTGTTTTTACTGATTGAAGAAGAGACCAGCGAAGGCATCAAGATCAATCAACCGGCCGGTCACCTCGACCCGTTCGAGTCGCTGGAACAGGCGGTGATCCGCGAAACGCTGGAAGAAGCGGCCTACGATTTCATCCCCACGGCACTGGTCGGCATGTACATGTCGCGCTATCAGTCACTGCGCACGGGCGAGGACGTGACCTATTTGCGCTTCACCTTTTGCGGCACGGCCGGCGCCGAACATGACCGCCCGCTGGACGAAGGCATCATCCGCACCCTGTGGATGACGCGCGACGAGCTGGCGGCGTGCCAGGAACGCCACCGCAGCCCGCTGGTGCTGCAGTGCGTGGACGAATACCTGGCCGGCCGGCGCGCGCCGCTGGCCCTGCTGCACACGCATGCGTCCGTTTTCAATAGCGCATAGCAATACGCATTGCCATATTATTAAAGTAACTGGAAAGCAAGATGAGCAAGAAGAAAGTCGTTATCGGCATGTCGGGCGGGGTCGATTCCTCGGTCGCGGCATGGATGCTGAAGGAACAAGGCTATGAAGTCATCGGCCTGTTCATGAAAAACTGGGAAGATGACGACGATTCGGAATACTGCTCCACGCGCCAGGACTGGATCGACGCGGCCAGCGTGGCCGACGTCATCGGCGTCGATATCGAAGCCGTCAATTTCGCCTCCGAATACAAGGACCGCGTGTTCGCCGATTTTTTGCGCGAATACCAGGCCGGCCGCACGCCGAACCCGGACGTGCTGTGCAACGCCGAAATCAAGTTCAAGGCCTTCCTCGACCACGCCATGACCCTGGGCGCCGACCTGATTGCCACGGGCCACTATGCGCGCGTGCGCCAGGCGCCGACCGATGCGGGCCGCTACGAGCTGCTGAAAGCCGTCGACGCCAGCAAGGATCAAAGCTACTTCCTGCACCGTTTGAACCAGGCGCAGCTGTCCAAGACCTTGTTCCCGCTCGGTGAAATCCCGAAGACGCAAGTGCGCCAGATCGCCGAGAAACTGGCCCTGCCGAACGCGCAAAAGAAGGATTCGACGGGCATCTGCTTCATCGGCGAACGCCCGTTCCGCGAATTTTTGAACCGCTACCTGTCGTACAAGCCGGGTCCCATGAAGACGGCGGACGGCAAGACCGTGGGCGAACACGTGGGTCTGAGTTTTTATACCCTGGGCCAGCGCAAGGGCATCGGCATCGGCGGCGTGAAGTCGTACCAGAATGCCGATGGCAGCAGCGACGCCTGGTATGTGGCGCGCAAGGATATCGCCAACAACACCCTGTGGGTGGTGCAGGGCCATGACCACCCGTGGCTGCTGTCGCCATCCTTGACGGCCGACCAGGCCAGCTGGGTGGCAGGCAACGCGCCGCAGGCCGGCGCCTTGAGCGCCAAGACGCGCTACCGCCAGGCCGACGTGGCTTGCCAGTTGCTGCCGGACGGGAATGAACTGTTCAGCCTGGCGTTTGACCAGGCGCAATGGGCCGTCACGCCGGGCCAGTCGGCCGTGCTGTACGACGGCGACGTGTGCCTCGGCGGCGGCATCATCGCCAGCGCCACAGGCCTGAGCGGCGTCTAGGAATTGCCTTGCGCGGCAGCGGCCAGCGCCTGCTGCTTGCGCACCATGGCAATGACGGTATTGCGCACGGTTTTCAGGACCGTGTCGGCCATGAACGGTTTCACGATGAAACCCGACACGCCCATGGCGTGGGCCGCCTGCAGCGAAGCGGCGTCGATGCCGCCCGAGACCATGAAAATGAGCGTCTTCGGATACTGGGCGCGGATGGTCTGCACCACATTGGTCCCGTCTTCCACCTGTTCGCGCGCGATGCACACGAAATGCGGGTGGTGCTTGACCAGCAGCGCCAGCCCCAGCGCGCTGGTATGCGTCTGCCCGCAGACATCGTAGCCGCCATCGGTCAGGACCGTGTTCAGCAGGCCGCGCGCCACGGCGCTGCTATCGATCAGGACTGTCTTTAACATCATGATTACTTTCCTTGCTTGATTTATTCCGTGTTCTGGCCAAAAGAGCTCTATTTTTCCCACACGAGCTTGTTCCAGGTCACGCCTAACGTGACATCCGTTTTCAGCGCCACTAACTTTCTTGAAAGATACAGTATTTCCCGCTCTTTTCGCAGGCTTTCGCCCAGCGCGCCCGGCAAAATGCCCGCGCCGGCCATCACGGCATCGATATTGCCGTAGGCGCGCAACAGTTTCGCGCCCGTCTTCAGGCCGATCTTCGACACGCCGGGGATGCTGTCGGTGACGTCGCCCATCAGCGCCAGCAGGTCGGGCAGCAGTTCCGGCGGCACGCCGAACTTCTTCTCGACCCAGGCGTGGTCGTGCCAGATGCCCTTGAAGTGGTCCCACACGAGCGCGCCGTGGGCGATCAAGCCGTGCAAATCCTTGTCGGTGGTGGCGATGACGGCCGCGCCGCGCCCCTCGTGCAGCCAGCGCATGACGGCCGTGCCGATCACGTCGTCGGCCTCGACCTCGGGAATGCTGACCACGTGCATGCCGAAGCTGGCCAGCGTGGCGTAAAAGCCGGGCAAGGCGTCGCGCAGCACCTGCGGCATGGGCTGGCGCCCCTCGCGGTAACCGGCATACAGGGCGTGGCGCCAGGTCGGGCCGCCAAAGTCGAAGGCCGGCAGGATGTGCGTCGGCTCGTGATCGTTGATGAGGGTGCGGAACGACGACAGCGCATGGCGCAGCGCGATCTCCGCCTTCAGGTCGGAATCGGGTTCAGGACTGGCTTCGTAGACGCGGCGTACGATATTCAAGCCGTCGATAGCGAGGAGTCTGGCCATGCGGTAAGTAAATACTGGTTGAATCGGGCATTTTACCGTATGGAGCGAGCACTATTCCCCGCGAATTCCGCTTGGCAGGTTTTACGCGGCGTAACAACGCCTAACAAAACCGTAGCGAGCGGAAGTGAATTGTGGCTAAGAAGCGCAACCGTACTCAAGTACGGTGAGCATCGCAGGCCGCAAGTCGCGACGCGCAGTAGGTTTGGTTAGGCGTTCTCATTTGGCGAAATCGTAGGGGCCGCCACGCTCCAGGGCACGTTGATACGCGGGCCGCGCGTGGATGCGCTGCAGGAAGGCCGTCAGCTTCGGCAGGCGCTCGTCGAGTCCGCCGCGCATGGCCGCCGCTTCCAGCGGAAAGCTCATCTGGATGTCGGCCGCCGTGAATTCATTGCCGGCAAACCATTTGGTTTGTTCCAGTTCCGCTTCCATGTAGGCCAGCTGGCTGTTGATATTGGGCAGGATGAAGCTGCTCTTGACCTTGCCGGCGATGCCGCGCGCAATCGGTTTGACGAAAAACGGCATCGGCGACGCTTCGACCTTGTCGAACACCAGCTTCATCAGCAGCGGCGGCATGGCAGAGCCTTCCGCGAAATGCAGCCAGTAGGTCCAGCGCAGCTTGTCGGGCGTGCCCGCCGCCGGTATCAAGCGGCCATTGCCGTAGCGCTCGACCAGGTAGTCGATGATGGCGCCCGATTCGGCGATGGTGTTGGCGCCATCCGTGATCACGGGCGACTTGCCCAGCGGATGCACGGCCTTCAGCGAAGCGGGCGCCAGCATGGTCTTCGGGTCGCGCTGGTAGCGCTTGACCTCATAGTCGAGGCCCAATTCCTCGAGCAGCCAGAGCACGCGCTGCGAGCGCGAGTTGTTCAGATGGTGGACGACGATCATGGTTTTCCCGGTAACAATGGTTGAGTTTCAGTATAGCCGGGGACGGCCGGATCGGGTCAGCGCAAGCGAATCGACGAAAAAATTGCGAAAAACAGTATTTTCAATTGATAACTTTTCAATAATCCCTTATCTTGTTTTGTTTCCAATAAGTAAGGAAACCCCTGTGGATTTCGACGCAAACAACACTACTCCCAGACAAGAAGCCATCACCTTCAGCGCCACCGGCAGCGAATACTTCCGTATCTGGATCGTCAACCTGCTGCTGAGCATCGTCACCCTGGGCATTTATTCCGCCTGGGCCAAGGTGCGCCGCAACCGCTATTTCTATTCGAGCACCCACCTGGCGGGCGGCAGCTTCGAATACCATGGCAACGCCATCGCCATCCTGAAGGGCCGCATCGTGGCCGTCGTGCTGATTGCCGGCTACAACATCGCCCTGAAAGTTGCGCCCCTCGTGGGCTTGCTGATGTTCGTGCTGCTGGCCGCCATCCTGCCCTGGCTGGTATGGAAAAGCCTGCAGTTCAAGCTGTACAACACCAGCTACCGCGGCATCCGCTTCGGTTTCGACGGCAGCGCCAGGGAAGCCTACAAGTACTTCCTGTGGCTGCCCATCCTGAATACCTTCACGGCAGGCTTGATGACGCCTTTCCTGCATCAGCGCCTGAAACGCTTCCAGCACACGCAAAGCCGTTTCGGCGCCACCCATTTCAGCTTTGACGCCACGGTCGGCAGCTTCTACAAGACCTATTTGCTGTTCTTCGCGCTGCTGCTGGGCGGGCTGCTGCTCCTGATTTTCGTCGTCTTCGGCAGCGTGTTCGCCTCGTTCGCGGCCAATGCGAATGACAAGACCAAGATTGGCAGCCTGCTGTTTGCCATCGGCGCCTTGTACCTGTGGGCCTTCACCGTGCTGCCGCTGTTCCTGACCATGATCCAGAACCTCATCTGGAACCATACGCGCTTGCAGCAGCACCAGTTCCAGTCGCAGCTGACGTGGGGCCGCACCACCTTCATCATGCTGAGCAACCTGCTGGGCATCGTCGTCACCCTGGGCCTGTTTACGCCATTCGCCCACGTGCGCTGGCTGAAATACCGCCTGGAAGCGACCTCGATGCTGGTGCATGGCAGCCTGGACGAGTTTGTCGCCGCCACGGGCCAGCAAGTGTCGGCCACGGGCGAAGGCATGGCCGACCTGCTGGACTTCGACCTGTCGATGTAAGCATGAACGCCACCACGCAGGAAGACTATGCCGCGCTGGCCGCCCGCTATTTCGACGGCCAGACCTCGCGCCTGTACCACGTCACGCTCAGCGTGCGCGATGGCCAGGCCGTGCTGGCCGGCGACATCGAGCGCAGCTGCCCGCTGGGCGAACTGCACGTGTCAGAACGCAGCCGCCACGCCGTGCGCAAGGTCAGCTTTGCCGATGGCGCCTACCTGGAGATCGCCGACCAGGCGGCCTTCAACGACATGCTGCACGACACGGGCCACCGCGACGGCTGGGTGGTGCGGCTGCAGCAAAGCTGGCGCGGCGCCCTGCTGGCCACCGTGGCCACCATCGTGGCCCTGTGGCTCAGCTATCAATACCTGCTGCCGCTGGCGGCCAAGGGCATCGCGTACACCCTGCCGCAGTCGGTCGAACGGCAGCTGGGCCAGGGCGTGCTCGACATGCTGGACCGCCATGTATTCGCGCCCAGCCAGCTCGATGGCGCGCGCCAGCAAGCCTTGCGCGCCCAGTTCGCGCGCCTGGCCACGCCCGGCGACAGCACGCCCGAGCACCGCATCGTGTTTCGCAAGAGCAAGATCGGCCCGAACGCGTTTGCCCTGCCATCCGGCGACATCGTGCTGACCGACGAAATGATCGAACTGCTGCCGGACGACCAGGCCATCATGGGCGTGCTGGCGCATGAGCTGGGACATTTGCAGCAGCGTCACCTGACGCGACGCATCATCCAGACTTCGGCCGTGGGCGCCGGCGCCGCGCTGCTGTTCGGCGACGTGTCGACGGTGGTGGCGACCCTGCCGCCGATGCTGCTGGACCTGAAGTATTCGCGCGACGTCGAGCGCGACGCGGACGATTACGCGATCGCCATGCTGCGCCAGAACGGCATCGCGCTGGAACACCTGGCGCAGGTGTTTGTCGCGCTGGGCAAGCTGGACGAGGGCACGCCGTATCTGTCGAGCCATCCGGCCAGTGCCGAGCGGGTCGAGCGCATCCGCGCCGCACAGCGGTGAACACCTGACCAAACCTACTGCGCGTCGCGCTTTGCGGCCGGCGATGCTCACCGTACTAAAGTACGGTTGCGCTTCTCGGCCACAAATCACTGCCGCTCGCTACGGTTTTGTCAGGTGTCGCATGTGTGGATAACGTCGCTCCAAGCGTACACTTTCCCATTCAGCAAGATCCACAAATCACCGGTACACTCAGCAGTATCAGTCTGACTTCCCCGGAGTGCCCATGCACCTAGTACCATTTCGCTACCTGACCTTCATTGCGACGGCAGCCATCTTTGTCCTGTCCCTGTTCTACTACGATCATTACTGGCTGCCCGTGCTGGCCGGCGCCCTGACCCTGGTCGGCATCAGCGACCTGCTGCAAACGAAGCGCGCCCTGCGCCGCAACTACCCCATCCTCGCGCATTTCCGCTTCTTTTTTGAGAGCATCCGCCCCGAGATCCGCCAGTATTTTCTGGAAAGCGACAGCGAGGCGACGCCGTTTTCGCGCAGCCAGCGCAGCATCGTCTACCAGCGCGCCAAGGAGCAGACGGACAAGCGCCCGTTCGGCACCCAGCTCGACGTGTACGAAGCGGGCTATGAATGGATCAACCACTCCATCGCTCCCGCCAAGGTGACGGGCCACGACTTCCGCATCGAGATCGGCAACCATCCGGACTGCCCGCGCGCAAAGCCGTATTCGGCCAGCGTCTTCAATATCTCGGCGATGAGCTTTGGCGCCCTGTCGGCCAACGCCATCCTGGCCCTGAACGGCGGCGCGCGCAGCGGCGGTTTCATGCACGACACGGGCGAAGGCAGCATCAGCCCCTACCACCGCGAAAACGGCGGCGACCTGGTATGGGAAATCGGCTCCGGCTACTTCGGCTGCCGCAACCAGGACGGCACGTTTTCGGAAGAGCGCTTCATCGCCAACGCCAGCTCGGAGCAGGTGAAAATGATCGAGCTGAAAATGTCGCAGGGCGCCAAGCCGGGCCACGGCGGCGTGCTGCCTGGCCCGAAAGTGACCATCGAAATCGCCACCACGCGCGGCGTGATGGTGGGCGAGGATTGCGTCTCGCCGGCCGCGCACAGCGCCTTTTCCACGCCGCTGGAAATGCTGCGCTTCATCGACCGCCTGCGCACCCTGTCGGGCGGCAAGCCGACGGGCTTCAAGCTGGCCATCGGCCACCCGTGGGAATTTTTCGCCATCGTGAAAGCCATGCTGGAAACGGGCATCACGCCCGACTTCATCGTCGTCGACGGCAGCGAAGGCGGCACGGGCGCGGCGCCCCTGGAATTCACGGACCACGTGGGCACGCCGCTGCAGGAAGCGCTGGTGCTCGTGCATAACACCCTGGTGGGCGCCAACCTGCGCGACAGAATCAAGATCGGCTGCTCGGGCAAGATCATCACGGCCTTCGACATCGCCCGCTTGCTGGCGCTGGGCGCCGACTGGTGCAATTCGGCGCGCGGCTTCATGTTCGCACTGGGCTGCATCCAGTCGCAAAGCTGCCACACGGACCGCTGCCCCACGGGCGTGGCCACGCAAGACCCGCAGCGCCAGCGCGCGCTGGTGGTGTCGGACAAGATCTCCCGCGTGGCGCACTTCCACCAGAACACCATGAAGGCGCTGGCCGAACTGATCGCCGCCGCCGGCCTGGCGCATCCGCAGGAACTGCGCCCGCACCACCTGGTGCGGCGCATCTCGCCGAACCAGGTGAAACTGGCCTCGGCCCTGCTGCCCTTCCTGGAAGCGGGCCAGCTGCTCGACCCGAGCCAGCTGCCGCAACTGCCGCCCGTGTTCGGCCTGTACTGGCCGAAGGCGCAATCGGCTTCGTTCCAGCGCCTCGATTGAGACAGTGTTTGCGCAAGTGGAGCAATACCACTTAATAACCACTTGCGCAAAAACCCAAATCCAATACAATACCAAAACAAGTACAAAACCAAGGCAGCTTGTCCGGTGACCGCCACGATGCGCCACCACGGTGCCAGAATACGTATGCCGTCGTCACAATACATACCGGAGGAGTTGCAGCATGGAGCAGGGTTTGCGCGAAAAAGTAGGACAGCTGTTCATGGTGGGCTTCGACGCCCTGCAGGCGGACGAGCATATCAAGACCTTGATACGCGACAAGAAGGTGGGCGGCGTGATCCTGTTCCGCCGCAACGTGCACACGCCCGCGCAAGTGTCCGCCCTGTGCCGCGAGCTGCAGGAGATCAACGCGGAAGTGTCCGACATTCCGCTCTTGATTTCCATCGACCAGGAAGGCGGCATGGTCATGCGCATCGAGCAGGGCGTCACGCCGATTCCTGCGGCGATGGCCTTCCAGGCGGCCGGCTCCATCGACGACTGCGAACGCATGAACCAGATCAGCGGCGATGAAATGCGCCAGGTGGGCATCAACCTGCTGCTCGCGCCCGTGCTGGACGTGAACAACAACCGCAACAACCCCGTCATCGGCGTGCGCGCGTATGGCGAAGATGCCGCCACTGTCATCGACTACGGCATGGCGGCCATGCGCGGCCAGCGCGCCAGCGGCATGGCCGTCACCGCCAAGCACTTCCCCGGCCACGGCGACACGGCCATCGACACGCATTACGCCATGGCCCTGGTCCCGCACGACAAGGAACGCCTGCACGCCGTGGAACTGGCGCCGTTCCGCGCCGCCATTGCCGGCGGCGTGGACGCCATCATGACGGCGCACGTGGTCTTCCCCGCCTTCGAGTCCGACGCCAGCGTGCCGGCCACCCTGTCGAAGGGCGTGCTGACGGACCTGCTGCGCGGTGAAATGCAATACAAGGGCGTCGTCATCACCGATTGCCTGGAAATGGCGGCCATCGCCGACGGCATCGGCATCGCCCAGGGCGCCATCGCCACCCTGCAGGCGGGCGCCGACATCGTCCTCATCTCGCACCGCGAAGCGCAGCAGACGGCCGCCATCGACGCCGTCATCGACGCCGTGCAGCGCGGCGACATCGCCATCGACCGCATCGACGCCGCTTGCGCGCGCGTGGCTGAACTCAAACGCAACCGCGCCGTGCGCGACTGGCGTGCTCGCCCCGTCGCTCCGCCGGCGCTGATGCAGCCGGCCGCCATGGCCCTGTCGCAGCTGCTGCAAAAGGCCGCCTTGCGCGTGCAGGGCGATTACCGCCCGCTCGACGCGGGCCTGCCCGTGACCCTGCTGACGGTGGAAGTGCGTTCGCGCAGCGAAATCGACGAAGTGGCGCTGGGCCGCAACAAGGAAGCGCGCAGCTCGATGCTGCCGGCGCTGCTCGAAGCGGGCCTGGACGTGCGCGAATACGCCCTATCGGCCGAAGCGCTGGACGAAGAAGTGGCGGCTGCCATTGATTTTGCGCAAGGCGCGCAACAGATCGTGCTGCAA
Organism: Janthinobacterium sp. LM6; assembly: GCF_002002885.1. Classification (GTDB taxonomy): domain Bacteria; phylum Pseudomonadota; class Gammaproteobacteria; order Burkholderiales; family Burkholderiaceae_D; genus Janthinobacterium; species Janthinobacterium kumbetense. The sequence goes on from NZ_CP019510.1 coordinate 6,151,250, forward strand.
ACGTATAACGCCATGTTCGTCGACGGCCAGCGCCGCCTCGTCGACGCCCTGCCGCACGATAAACTGTGGCTGGTGGCGGGCCGTTTGCCCTACGACCTGGACCTGGCGCCGAATGCGCAAGGCCGCCTGGCCGCCTTCGGCTGCCGCCCGGCCGCGCTGGTGCCCGTGGTGGAAAAACTGGCCGGCAAGGCGTAAAGCCACGCTGCCCTCCTGCACATGCCGGGCCTTGCCCGGCATTTTTTATGCCGCGTCGCAATCGAAACGCACGCCCGTCATCTGTTCGCTCAGCGTCCATAGCCGGCGCGCCTTCCCGGGATCGATGGCCCAGCGCCGCACGCCCGGCCCCGTGCTGTCGTCAGGCACCAGGATAGCGATATCGCAATCCTCGCAATACACGCCGCCCATGCCGTCAAGCTGCGCGCTGTTGGCACACCAGACGGCGGTGGCGGCGCCCTGCGCCACGTTCTTGAAACCCGACTGCGGCGGCGGATTCACGTGGCCCGCATCGTCAAGCGCTCCCACCCTGCGCAAATCATCCTGGTCCAGGTGGCGCACCAGCGGCGTCAGGATGGCCCCCGGATGCAGCGAGAAGGCGCGCACGCCGTGCGCCGCACCGCGCCGGTCCAGTTCCACGGCAAACAGGGCATTGGCGCTTTTCGACTGCGCGTACGCGCGCCATTTGTCGTACGGCTGGCGCAGAAAATGCGGGTCGTCCAGGTCGACGCCTGCCTGCCGGTGTCCCAGCGACGACACGCACGCCACGCGCGCGCCCTGCACCTGCCGCAAGGCGGGCCACAGGCGCGCCGTCAACTGGAAATGCCCCAGGTGATTCGTCGCGAACTGCGCCTCGTAGCCGCGCGCATCGCGCAGCAGGGGCGTGGCCATGATGCCGGCGCCGTTCACCAGCAGGTGCAAGGTGCGGCCGGTGGCAAGAAAGGCGGCGGCAAAGGCGTCGATCGATTGCGGATCGAGCAGGTCGAGCGCGGCGACCTCCACGCCGGCCATGCCGGCCAGGGCCGCTTGCGCCTGATGCTGGTCGCGCGCCGGGACGAGCACCCTGGCGCCGGCACCAGCCAGCACGCGCACCGTTTCCCGCCCCAGGCCCGACGCGCCGCCCGTGACGATGGCCTGCACGCCGGACAGGTCGCTGCCGGCCAGCACCTCGCTGGCGGTCGTGGCCGCGCCGAAGCCGGAATGAAGGGGAATTTGCCTGTGATCGCCGTATGTCATGTCTGCCTCTGCATGTGGGTGACCAGCGCGGGATGGCTGGCGACATGCTTATTTTGCGCGGGCTGTTCTGGACGGGGAATGGCGTAAAATCTTCATTACTATCGCCATCGTCCAAAATTGCCGCCACCATGGATTTGCTCTCCAATGTACTCTCGCTGTTTGATACGCGCAGCTCCTACTTTGCCGGCCTGAAGGCGGGCGGCGAGTGGGCCATCGACTTTCCGCCGCCGGACGGCATCAAGTTCAACGCCGTGATCGAAGGCGGCTGCTGGCTGACGGTCGCGGGCATCGACGCTCCCGTGCCGCTGCAGACGGGCGACTGCTTCCTGCTGGCGCCGGGACGCGCGTTCACCCTGGCCAGCACGCCCGGCTTGCCGGCCGCGCCAGCGCTGGAAGTGTACCGGCACACGCAACAGGGCGTGGCCCGCCACGGCACGCCGCAGCACGATTTCTTCCTCATCGGCGGACGCTTCCACTTTGGCGACGAAGCGGCCATCCTGCTCGACTGCCTGCCGCCGCTGCTGCACGTGCGCGGCGATACGGACCAGGCCAGCGTGCTGCACTGGGCCTTGCAACGGCTGGCGCAGGAACTGCAGGCGACGGCGCCCGGCGCGGCGCTGATGACGCGCCACCTTGGCCACATGATGCTGCTGCAAATGCTGCGCCAGTATCTTGAAGCGCAGGCCTCGCACCCGGTGGGCTGGCTGTTCGCCCTGGCCGATCCACGGCTGCGCGCCGCCATCGAGGCCATGCATGCGCAACCGGCGCGGCGCTGGACCTTGGCGCAGCTGGCCGCCGTCGCGGGGCAGTCGCGCTCCGCCTTTGCCTTGCACTTCAAGAAGCGGGTGGGCGTGACGCCGCTCGACTATCTGCTGCGCTGGCGCATGCGCCTGGCCACGCGGCGCCTGAAGGGCGGCAGCGCACCCATCACCTTGATCGCACAGGCACTGGGCTACGATTCCGACAGCGCCTTCAGCCATGCTTTCAAGCGCGTCATGGCCTGCTCGCCGCGCCAGTACCGGCTGCGCCACGCAGGTGCGCAGGCGTAAAAAAACCCGCGCTTGCGGGTTTTAATCATACAAGGTCAGCGCGCCGGCACCGGCGGCAAGGCCGCTACCGCCAGCAAGGCAAACGGTCCGAGGAACAGGCCGATGCCGAACCAGAGTCCCCCGTGGCGGCCGCGCCGGCTGGCCAGCAGCCAGGTGGCGACCGCAAACAAAAACATGAAGATCAACAGTATCGCCATTGCCACTCCTTGCCATACGGAAAGCCCAGTGTAGCCCACGGGCGCGCCCGTGGCTACACTGCAATTAGCGCTGCACCTGCATCAGGATCACGCGCTTGCTGCTGCCGTCGGCTGGCGGCGTGTTTGACGGCGGCGGCGGGCTGTCGCACGAGCCGCAGGAACCGCAACCGCTGCCGCAGCCCGGCGCCACCTTGAAAAAGGTCGACATCTTCGCCTCATCGAGGCCGCAGCGCACGAGGCCCCGCACGATGGCGCGGCGCACGCCCGCCGGCAGGTACTTGGTCGAAAAATGCAGCAGCGCGGCTGCGACGATCAGGGCGACGATGAGGGTTTGCCACATGGTTTTCTCCTAAGCGCCCAGCATCAGGGCGACGCGGTACGTGATGAACGAGGCGGCATACGCCAGCGCGAACATGTAGCCGGCCATCAGCAGCGGATAGCGCCAGCCGCCCGTCTCGCGTTTCACCACGGAGAGCGTCGACAGGCACTGCGGCGCGAACACATACCAGGCCAGCAAGGACAGCGCGGTGGCCAGCGACCACGAATGGGCGATCAGCGGCTCCAGCGTGGTGGCCAGCGCGTCGCCCGTTTGCGACAGCGCGTACACGGTGCCCAGGGCGCCGACGGCCACTTCGCGCGCCGCCATGCCCGGCACCAGCGCGATGCAGATCTGCCAGTTGAAGCCGATCGGCGCGAAGATCACTTCCAGGCCGCGGCCCAGGATGCCGGCCAGGCTGTAGTAGATCGGCGGATGGATGGCGTTATCCGGCGGGCCGGGGAAGGTGCTGAGGAACCACAGGATGATCATCAGGCTCAGGATGATGGTGCCGACGCGCGTGAGGAAGATCTTCGCGCGCTCCCACAGGCTGACGGCCAGGTTGCGCAGGTGCGGCCAGTGGTAGGCCGGCAGTTCCAGCATCAGCGGCTGGTTGCCGCGCACGCCCATGCCGCGCTTCATGACCCAGGCCACGGCCATGGCCGAGATGATGCCGGCGAAGTACAGCACGAACAGCACCAGGCCTTGCAGGCTCAGATAGCCCCATACCTGGCGTTCCGGGATGAAGGCGGCGATGATCAGCGCATACACGGGCAGGCGCGCCGAACACGTCATCAGCGGCGCGATCATGATGGTGACCAGGCGGTCGCGCGGATTCTGGATGGTGCGCGCCGCCATCACGCCGGGAATGGCGCAGGCAAAGCTCGACAGCAGCGGGATGAAGGCGCGGCCGGACAGGCCCACGCCGCCCATCAGGCGGTCCAGCAGGAAGGCGGCGCGCGGCAGGTAGCCGCAGTCTTCCAGGCTCAGGATGAAGAAGAACAAAATCAGGATCTGCGGCAGGAACACCAGCACGCTGCCGACGCCGCCGATGATGCCTTCCACCAGCAGGCTTTTCAGGTGACCGTCAGGCATGTTCGCCGTCAGCACGGCGCCCAGGTGGCCCACGCCATCGGTGATCATTTCCATCGGCGTGGCGGCCCAGGCAAACACGGCCTGGAAGATCAGGAACATCAGCACGGCCAGGATGATGGGGCCGAAGACGGGATGCAGCACCACGTCGTCGATCTTTTCCGTCAGGTTGCCCTTGTCGCTCGTGTCATTGCTGACGGCGGCCAGGATGCGGCGCACTTCGCGCTGGGTTTCTTCGACGCTGACGGCATCGATGGCCGCCAGCGGTTTCGCTTCCACGGCCGGCAGCGGCAGCATGGCGTCGATGGCGTCCAGCAGGGCTTTTTCGCCGTCGTGCTGTACCGCCACGGTTTCCACCACGGGCATGCCCAGTTCCTGCGACAGTTTCACCGTGTCGATCAGCATGCCGCGCTTGCGCGCCACGTCCGTCATGTTCAAGGCCAGCAGCATCGGCAGGCCCAGGCGCTTGACTTCCAGCACCAGGCGCAGATTCAGGCGCAGGTTGGTGGCGTCGACGACGCAGATGATGGCGTCCGGACGCGGGTCGCCGCGGCGCAGGCCGCCCACCACGTCGCGCGTGATGGCTTCATCGGGCGTGGTGGCCGACAGGCTGTAGGCGCCGGGCAGGTCGAGCAGGCGCACGGGCTTGCCGGCTGGCGAGGTGAAATGGCCTTCCTTGCGCTCGATGGTCACGCCGGCGTAGTTCGCCACTTTCTGGCGCGCGCCCGTCAAACGGTTGAACAGCGCGGTCTTGCCGCAGTTCGGATTGCCCAGCAAGGCAATTTGTGGCTGATGCGACGGCTTGTGCACGCCTGCATCCACGATAGTTTCGACAGCACCCATGGTCATTCCGGTTGAAGCAGCGGTTGAATCGTAATCAGCGCCGCTTCGAAGCGGCGCAGTGCGAACGTGGCATTGCCGACCTTGATGGCCAGCGGATCGCCGCCGGGAATGCCGCGCTTGAGCATGCGGATTCGTTCGCCGGGAACGAATCCCAGCTCCATCAAGCGGCGGGCCAGGTCGACGCCGTCCTCCGTCTGTCCTGCCGTATGGGGCGTGATATGCAACACCGTGCCGCTCTGGCCGACTGCCAGCGCATCGAGCGTCATCATGGGTGGAACTAGAGTCATGAGCAAATTCCGTTCAAATTAAGAACACCTGATACCGGCGACGGCGCAAGGCGCCTTGCACCGGTTCCAGGTTTGTGAGGTAAAACGCAACTGTTGCGCATTACCGACAAGCGGCCATTCAATCTGTCCAGACGGCGACCGTCCGAGACAATACCAGCATTATAAACATGAATGCGAATAGTTTTTATTTAGCCCGGAGAGCCGCCCCCATCAAGGGCTGCGTCATTCGGAAACATGGCCTGTCAAGCTGCGGCGCCAGGCCGCCAACTGCCGCACACTTGATCAAAATCACTTGCATTGTCCCCCGCTTTGCGCGACAATGAAACGTAATGATAATGATTCTCATTAAAACACTAGCAACAATGCTTTCCAGCACTAGTATCTGTTCATCCTCCAGCCAGAAGGTGTATCAATGATTGTATGTGTCTGCAACAACATATCTGATCGTGAAATCCGTCAAGCCGTCGATCTTGGCCTGTCCAGCATGGCCGAACTGCGCCGCGACCTGGGCGTGGCCACCTGCTGCGGCAAATGCCACACCTGCGCGCGGGAAGTGCTGAACGATCACCTGAACGCCACCGTGGCGCTGCAAGAAACCGTATTGATGCGAGCTGTACTGACAAACTAAAGAAAGCGATGAACGCCATGACGATGATGCCCCCGCCCGTAACGGTGCAGGCCGTGCAGCAATTTGCCGACTTCGACAAGAAGCGCAACAAATTCGCGCCGCTGATGGCCATCGTCGTCCTGCACATCGCCGGCTTTTACGCCATCCAGAGCGGGCTGCTGAGCCGCGTGGTCACGGCGGCCATGCCGACCATCACCACCATCAGCATCATCGCCCCGCCGGCGCCGCCCAAGCCGCCGGCGCCGTCGGTACCGAAAACCGTGGAATTGAGCGCCCCCGTGCCGCGCGCCGTGATCCCGCCGCTGCCGCTGATCGCCGTGGCGCCGAGCGAACCGACGATCACGCCGCCGCAGCCGACGCGCGCCGAAGCGGCACCGGTTGCCACCGCCGCGCCGACAGCGCCATCGACACCGTCGCCGACGCCACCGGCGCCGTCGACGCCGCGCACCGTCAGCAGCGTCGAATACATCAAGGCGCCGCAACTGATCTACCCGAATCTGTCGCGCCGCCTGGGCGAAAGCGGCACTGTGGTGTTGCGCATCCTGATCAATGAAAAGGGCTTGCCCGAGCAAATCCTGATTCATAAATCGACCGGCTACGGCAACCTCGATGAAGCGGGCCGCCAGGCCGCCCAGCGCGCGCTGTTCAAGCCGATGATCGAAAACGGCAAGCCTGTTCCCGTGTACGTGTTAGTACCGCTGACCTTCCAACTGAGCTAGCCTTCCGGCGGCCACGGCGCCGCTGCCAGCCCGCAAGCACCGCACCCTGTGCCCTGCTTGCTTTTTTGCGCCCTGTTTTCTGTACCAGTCAAGCAACTGCTTGTTTCAGTCTGCCAGCCTACATCCCCGGGCCAGGCAGACTTTTTTTTGGGGTCAGACCCTTTGGGTCTGCCCCCAGCCGTTCAGGTCTAGGGTTAGAGCATGCAAAAAACCGTATTCTCTTCTTCTTAACCCCAGTTTTACATCTCCGCCCACATCCGCAGCAAATTATGATAATGCCCGGTCAAGCCTACCGTCGCCGGTGAATCGCCGTGCTCGCCGCGCACGCTCTGGATGTTTTGATCGAGCTCAAACAGCATGCTGCGTTTCCAGTCCTCGCGCACCATGCTTTGCGTCCACAGGAAGGAGCAGATGCGCTCGCCGCTGGTGACGGGCAGCACCTGATGCACGCTGCTCGACGGATACACGATCACGTCGCCGGCCGGCAGTTTCACTTCATGCGTGCCATACGCATCAACCACCACCAGCTCGCCGCCTTCGTACTCGTCCGGCTCGCTCAAAAACACGGTCGACGAGACGTCGGCGCGCATCGACTGCATGCCGTTTTTCGGCGTGCGGATGGCGCCGTCGATGTGCAGGCCGTAGTGCTCGCCGCCCGCATAGCTGTTGAAGAACGGCGGCAGGATGCGCAGCGGCAGTACGGCGGAAAAGAACAGCGGGTTCGCCATCAGCGCGCGGCTGACGATCTCGCCCAGTTCCAGCGCCAGCGGCGAACCTTCAGCCAGCTGGCGGTTGCGCTTGACTTGCGCGCCTTGCGCCCCGACGCTGGCGCGCCCGTCGACCCAGTCCGTCTGCGCCAGGCGCTGGCGAAACTGCGTGACCTGTTCCGGCGTCAGCACGCCGGGTATATGCAGCATCATCTTGCTATCCTTTTTCAGTAAATATCGCTGCCTGATTATCGCATCGCCGGCAACGGCCAAGAAGACACAAAAGCAAGAACGGACCAACATTTCCCGCCTTTTCAGCACGGCCATGCAGGCGCGCCTGCGGCGGCAACATAGTGACGGGAACGCGAATGAGAATGGCCTTCATTTTCCTTAACAAATAAAAAACGGAAAAATGTGGCAATCCATTTGAGAATGGGTTTTATTCGCACGATATTTACGTTAAAAAGACGGAAAAATGCCGTTTAGCGCCCGAAATCGCTCCTATTTTGCGCTATCATGCGGGCATAGCGAAACCGGCAACCTGCGCGCCACCAGGCAGCCCTGCGCCACCCGGCAGTGAACGCCAGCAGCCTGCGGTTTCATCATCGAACGCGACACAGAACAAAGGAATTCCCATGAAGGGCGATAAAGAAGTCATCCGCATGCTCAACGCACAGCTCACCAACGAACTGTCGGCCATCAACCAGTACTTCCTGCATGCGCGCATGTACAAGCACTGGGGCCTGGAAAAGCTGGGCAAGAAGGAATACGAAGAATCGATCGGCGAAATGAAACACGCCGACAAGCTGATCGACCGCATCCTGATGCTCGACGGCCTGCCGAACCTGCAAGCGCTGCACAAGCTGCTGATCGGCGAGAACACGCCGGAAATGCTGGAATGCGACTTGAAGCTGGAACGCGCCGCGCACGCCACCGTCAAGGAAGGCATCGCCATCAGCGAAAAAGCGGGCGACTACGTCTCGCGCGACCTGTTCCTGATGATCCTGGAAGACACGGAAGAACATATCGACTGGCTGGAAACGCAGATCGACCTGATCGCCAAGGTCGGCATCCAGAACTACCTGCAAAGCCAGATGGCGATTGAGGAGTAATTTCCTTCGTCAGGCGCAAAAAAACCGGCAACAGCCGGTTTTTTTACGTCCGGGCCTTTACTGCGGCACGGTGTCCTTGAACGATTGCCGCTCGGACAGTTTGTCGAACAGGCGCGCCAGCGCGGGGTGATCGGCGCGCCAGTCGATTTCCGGGAAGCGGAAGCTGAGCCAGCCCAGGGTGCAGCCCACGGCCACGTCGGCCAGCGTGTAGTTCTTGCCGGCGCAATACGTACTCTCGCCCAGGCGCGCTTCCAGCGCCGCCAGGCCCAGGGTGACTTTATCGAGCTGGCGCGCGATCCAGGCCGCGCTTTGCTGCTCGGACGGACGCTGCGTGCGCTCCAGGCGCACCAGCACGCCCGCGTCGAGAATGCCGTCGGCCAGCGCTTCCCAGTTCTTGATATCGGCCCGCTCGCGGCCATTGCCGCCGGCCGGCAGCAGTTTACAGACGGGCGTGAGCGTGTCGAGGTATTCGACGATGACTTTCGAATCGATCAAGGTGCTGCCATCCTCCATCACCAGGCAGGGCACCTTGCCCAGGGGATTGGCCTGGGCGATGCGGGTTTCCGGCACCCACACGTTTTCCAGCTCGAAGACATAGTCGAGCTTTTTTTCCGCCAGCACGATACGGGCTTTGCGGACATACGGGCTGGCGAGGGAACCGATCAGTTTCATAGGTACTTTAAGGTAAGGGAGCAGCAAGCAGTATAGCATCGGCGGCAGCGCTGTTTGGCAGCACGCGCCCGGCGGCCCCTCGTGTGTGGCAGGCACGCCGCATCGGGGCCGGATTCGGCCAAATTGCGCTGCGCCGGCGGCCAACGGACGGCTGGCCAGCGGCCAGCGGTGGTAAAATCGCCCTTTACTGTGGCGCCGTCAGTGTTGCTGTATTGCAATAGCCCTGCCCTCCCCGCGCGCCACACGCCAACCGTTTCTTTAACTTGCGTCCGCTCTCATGACTTCTACTACTCCGTATTCCACGCTGTCGGCCCTGTCTCCGCTCGATGGCCGCTACGCCAGCAAGACCGATCTGCTGCGCCCGATCCTGTCCGAAGCCGGTTTCATGCACCACCGCGTGAAAGTGGAAATTTCCTGGTTGCAAGCGCTGTCGCAAGCCGGTTTCGCTGAAATCAAGCCGTTTTCGGCGGAAGCGAACGCCTTGCTCGACAAAATGGCGGCCGACTTCTCGGAAGCCGACGCGGCCCGCATCAAGGCCATCGAAGCGGTCACCAACCATGACGTCAAGGCCGTCGAGTACTGGCTGAAGGAACAAGTGGCGGACGTGCCGGAACTGGTGGCGGCGTCGGAATTCATCCATTTCGCCTGCACCTCGGAAGACATCAACAACACTTCGCACGGCATGATGCTGAAAGCGGCCCGCGACGGCGTGATGCTGCCGGCATTGAACGGCCTGGTGGCCAAGCTGACGCAGATCGCGCACGACAATGCCGACGTGCCGATGCTGTCGCGCACGCACGGCCAGACGGCCAGCCCGACCACCCTGGGCAAGGAGTTCGCCAACGTCGTGGCCCGCTTGCAGCGCGCCGTGAAACGCATCGAACAAGTGGAAATCCTCGGCAAAATGAATGGCGCCGTCGGCAACTACAACGCCCACCTGTCGGCCTACCCCGGCTTCGACTGGCCGGCATTCTCGCAGGCCGTCATCGAACAGCGCCTGGGCCTGGTCTTCAACCCGTACACCATCCAGATCGAGCCGCACGACTACATGGCCGAACTGTTCGACGCCTTCGCGCGCGCCAACACGATCTTGCTGGACCTGAACCGCGACATCTGGACGTACGTGTCGCTGGGCTACTTCAAGCAAAAACTGAAAGCGGGCGAAATCGGTTCCTCGACCATGCCGCACAAGGTCAACCCGATCGACTTCGAAAACTCGGAAGGCAACCTGGGCCTGGCCAACGCCGTGCTGAAACACCTGTCGGAAAAACTGCCCGTCTCGCGCATGCAGCGCGACCTGACCGATTCGACCGTGCTGCGCAATATCGGCGTGGGCCTCGGTTACACCCTGCTGGCCTATGACAGCTGCCTGCGCGGCCTGAACAAGCTGGAAGTGAACCACGCGCGCCTGGCACAAGACCTGGACGCGACGTGGGAAGTGCTGGCCGAGCCCGTGCAAACCGTGATGCGCCGCTACGGCATCGAAAACCCGTACGAGCAGCTGAAAGAGCTGACGCGCGGCAAGGGCATCTCGAAAGAAGCGCTGCAAACCTTCGTCAATGGCCTGGCCATTCCGCAGGATGCCAAGGACGTGCTCTTGACCATGACGCCGGCTAACTACATCGGTATCGCCGCGCAATTGGCCAAAGCCATCTAAGCAGTTTCCACATGGGGATCCTCACGATCCCACTCCCGCGGGGCGGCCAGCACACAAATGCTGCCCGCCCCGCGGTTTTTCCAGCAATCTTTCTTGTAGAATCTGCAGCACGCAGCGCAATTTGCTTTTCTTTGGTATATTAGGCCGAATTAGTCCTAATACGTACTACTTTCAAGAAAGCCGTCGATGCAACGCTACACCACCACCGCCATCATCCTGCACTGGCTGACCGCCCTGCTGATCATCAGCGCCTTCGTCATGGGCCTGGTCATGGTCGATATTCCCGGCCTGACGCCCACCAAACTCAAATATTTCTCGTGGCATAAATGGCTGGGCGTGACCGTGCTGGCCATCGCCGCCATCCGTTTGCTGTGGCGCAAGGCCAACGTGCCGCCACCGCACCCGGCCAGCATGGTTGCCTGGCAAAAGAAGGCGGCCGACGCCATGCACGTGCTGCTGTATATCCTGATCTTCGCCGTGCCCGTCTCCGGCTACCTGTACACCCTGGCCGCCGGCGTGCCCGTGGTCTACCTGGGCCTGTTCCAGTTGCCCGTCATCATGGCGCCGAACCCGGAACTTAAGCCACTTTTAAAAGAGATTCATTATGTTCTGAACATGACGATGGCCGCCGCCGTGGCTGCCCATGTGCTGGCGGCGCTGAAACACCAGTTCATCGACCGTGACGGCGTGCTGAAACGCATGCTGCCATAACGTCCTCCCCTTGCTCACTGAAACACAGGAAAAAACAAGATGAAAACCACCCAACGCATCGTCCTCGCTTCCCTGCTGGGCCTGTCCGTGGCCGCCACCGCCGCCACCCTGCTGAAAGTCGATCCCGCCAAGACCAGCGTGTCGGCCGTGTTCAAGCAAATGAACGTGCCCGTGGAAGCGAAGTTCAAGAAATTCAATATCGCCATCGATTACAACCCGGCCACGCCGGACGCGTCGAAAGCATCGGTGGAAATCGAGACGGCCAGCATCGATATCGGCGACCCGGAATACAACAAGGAAGTGGCCAAGAAAGAATGGTTCAACGCGGCCCAGTTCCCGAAAGCCACCTTCGTCTCGAGCAGCATCAAGGCCGCCGGCGCGGGCAAGCTGACGGTCAGCGGCAAGCTGAGCATCAAAGGCAAGACCACCGACGTGACCTTCCCCCTGACGGTGAAAGCCGACGGCGGCAAATATGCGTTCGACGGCGCCCTGCCGATCAAGCGCCTGACCTACAACATCGGCGAAGGCGAGTGGAAAGACACGAGCATGGTTGCCGACGAGGTCACCATCAAATTCCATGTCGCCGCGCAGTAACACCTGAGAAAACGTCCATGGCTGCGTTGCTCTCGCCTGGCCGTACGTGCGTACTGCCTGCGGCAAGGCGCCTGGCCCTGAACGTTTTTCAACCGTTACTGATTCAAATCACACCACCAACCGATTCTTTTTAGGATATTGATGAAACTTAAGCACTTGATGATCGCCGTGCTGGCAGCCGCCGGCGCGGGTTCGGCCATGGCCGCTACCGATACCTACAACCTCGACCCGACGCACACCTTCCCCAGCTTCGAAGCCGATCACATGGGCATGTCCGTGTGGCGTGGCAAGTTCAACAAGACCAAGGGAACGGTCACCCTGGACCGCGCCGCCAAGGCGGGCAGCCTGGACCTCGTCATCGATGCCGATTCGATCGACTTCGGCCTGGACGCCATGAACACGCACGCGAAGAAAGCGGACATGTTCAACGTCGAGAAATTCCCTGAAATCACCTACAAGAGCAAGTCGCTCAAGTTCAACGGCGAACAGCTGGTGGAAGTCGATGGCGAACTGACCCTGCTGGGCGTGACCAAGCCCGTCAAGCTGAACGTGAGCAAGTTCAAGTGCATCATGCATCCGCGCTACAAGCGTGAAGTGTGCGGCGCCGATGCCACGGCAGAATTCAAGCGCAGCGACTTTGGCTTGAACTACGGCATGCCGGCGTTCTCGCCGGAAGTCAAGCTGGCCATCCAGGTGGAAGCCATCAAGGCCGATTAAACACTGCGTTGCCGCATGACAAGCCCGCCTCGCTGCCCGCAGCCAGGCGGGCTTTTGCATGCGCCATGCGAATCCGCTGGACTTTTCTATCGTGCGGCATCAGTATCAATTTGCCATGACGTGCAGGCCGCACCGCTCTGGCACAACCACTCATCCATCGCGCGGAGGATTACATGAATTTCATTATCTGGATCGTTATTGGCGGTGTCATCGGCTGGCTGGCCAGCATGGTCATGAAAACGGATGCGCAACAGGGCATCTTCCTCAATATCGTCGTCGGTATCGTCGGCGCCTTCCTGGGCGGCTGGCTGCTGGCGCCCCTGTTCGGCACGGGTACCATCAACAGCGACAATTTCAGCCTGTCTTCGCTGCTCGTTTCGTTCCTGGGCGCCGTGATCCTGCTGGGTATCGTGAATCTTTTGCGCCGCGGCAAAATACGCTAAGCAGACCAACAGCAGCACATCGGCAAGTGGCCGGGCCGCGCAAGCGCCCGGCCACTTTTTATTGCTGGCAAGACAATTGTATGGACAATACCACAGCCGCGGCACTGGAAAATGCCCGTTCGCAGCCGGCTCCAGCCCCTGCAATGCTGAAAATAGTGCAATTCTTACAATCAACTACAAACATGCTGTCGGGAAAATGTGATTGACTAGTGCGAGTTCGATACGGATACTCTAGGTCGCCCGCTGAGAAAAAACACTGGGTACACGTTGGTTCCGACTTCCCTTCATGTAAAAGACTAGAACTCGAATGAAAAAATCTTTAATCGCGCTCGCTATCCTGAGCAACTTCGCACACGCCGACGAAGGCATGTGGATGCCCCAACAGCTGCCACAAGTAGCCAAGGAACTGAAAGCGGCCGGACTGAAACTCGATCCGACCACCCTGACCAAACTGACCGAGTTCCCGATGGGCGCCATCGTCAGCCTGGGCGGTTGCTCGGCCTCGTTCGTCTCGCCGCAAGGCCTGGTTGCCACCAACCACCATTGCGTCTACAACAGCGTGGCGGTCAATTCGACCAAAGAGCGCGATTTGCTGGCCAACGGTTTCCTGGCCAAGACGTTCGCTGAAGAATTGCCGGCCGCCCCAGGCAGCCGCATCTTCGTCACCTCCGCCGTGACCAATGTCAGCGACAAGATCATCACCGCCGACGTGGCCAAGCTGCAAGGCAAGGCACGCATCGACGCGATCGAGAAAAACCAGAAGAAACTGGTCGCCGAATGCGAAAAAGAAGCCGGTTTCCGTTGCACCGTGTCGAGCTACTACGGCGGCCTGGAGTTCTACCTGATCAAGCAACTGGAAATCCGCGACGTGCGCCTGGTGCACGCGCCTCCTGCCGGCGTGGGCAAGTTCGGCGGCGACACCGACAACTGGATGTGGCCACGCCACACGGGCGACTACGGTTTCTACCGCGCCTATGTCAGCAAGGACGGCAAAGCTGCCGACTTCAGCAAGGACAACGTGCCGTACCAGCCAAAACACGTGCTGAAACTGGCCAAGGATGGCTTGAAAGAAGGCGATTTCGTCATGGCGCTGGGCTACCCTGGCCGCACCAACCGTCACCGCCTGCCATCGGAAGTGGCATTCACGTTTGACTGGAACTACCCGGCCTTCGTGAAAGCGTCGGGCGAAACCCTGGCCATCATCGCGCGCGAAACCAAGGACAACAAGGATGTTGCCCTGAAATACGCAGGTCAAGTGGCTGGCGTGAACAATTACTACAAGAATCGCCAAGGCATGCTCGATTCGTACGCGGGCAGCGACTTCCTGGCACGCAAGACGGCAGAACATGAAGCCCTGAAAACCTGGGTCAACGCGAATGCTGCCCGCAAGGCGGAATTTGCCGGCGACATCGAGCAAGTGGAAAAGCTGATCGCCGAGCGCGATGCCGACACCAAGCGCGATTTCTTCCTGGGCTACGCACAGCCACGCCTGCTGAACACGGCACGCAGCCTGTACCGCCTGTCCAACGAAAGCACCAAGGCCGACACGGAACGCAAGTCCGGCTACCAGTCGCGCGACTTGCCACGCCTGGAAGCAGGCATCACCTCGGTCGAGCGCACCTACGATGAAAAAGTCGACAAGGCGCTGGTACTGAACAGCCTGGCCAAATACGCCGCGCAACCGGCAGCACAGCGCCGCGCCAGCTTTGACGCCGCCATCGGCATCAAGGACGGCATGTCGCCAGCCGACCTGTCGGCCGCCCTGGACAAACTGTATGCGGGCAGCAAGCTGGCCGACAAGGCCGAGCGCGCAGCATGGCTGAAACGCACGCCAGCCGAATTCCAGGCCAGCAAGGACAGCTTCATCCAGGCAGCCGTCGCCATGTACCCGGATTCGCTGAAAAACGAAGCGGAAGACGAAGAACTGGCAGGCAAGATCCAGCAAGCCTACGCAAACTACATGAAAGCAAAAATTGCCTTCATGAAGAGCAAAGGCCAAGCCGTCTATCCTGACGCCAACAGCACCCTGCGCGTCACCTTCGGCCGCGTTGCCGGCCGTGACCATGGCGCCGACGGCACCACCTGGACCGCGTTCACCACCGTCAATGGCGTCGTTGCCAAAGCCACGGGCGAAGGTGAGTTCAATGCACCAGCGAAACAACTGGCCGCGATCAAAGCCAAGGACTTCGGCAAATTTGTCGATCCGAAGCTGAAAACCGTGCCGGTCGACTACCTGGCCACCCTGGACATCACCGGCGGCAATTCCGGTTCGGCTGCGCTGAACTCGAAAGGCGAATTCATCGGCCTGGCCTTCGACGGCACGCTGGACTCGATCATTTCCGATTGGGACTACAACAAGGCCAATACCCGTTCGATCCAGGTCGACCTGCGCTACATGCTGTGGAACATGAAACACATCGACCACGCAGACAACCTGCTGAAAGAAATGGGCGCTGAATAACAAAAAGCAATAACCCGGCAACGGGCGCTTTAGCCTGAGCCACTCCTGCGGGAGTGGCTTTTTTTTCGCCTAACGTTTTTTCACTTTCGCAAAACGGTAAGGCACGGCTTGCTCTGCGCCAAACACTTGCGCGCTGCCACTTCCCAGCGGCAACATGACCCGCCGGCCATCCTGCAGCAGCAAGGCCAGGTCGGCGCCGGGAAAGCGTTGCGCCAGTAGCGGATAGGCTTGCCGCTCGATGGGGGCGGCGGGAATCACGATGCGGTAATCGCCATCGCCAAAGTCCAGCAGCAGCGCGGGAAGCGCATCGGGCCCCGGCAGCGCCGTGATGCGCAGGCGCGCGCTTCCCTTGACGAGCTCGAAGGCTGACCACAGGGGCAAGGTACGCTGCGTGGCGCCGATCTGCAGCAGCGGCGCGTGGCGCGCATCCGCCGACGTCAGCACGATGTCAGGCCGCTCGTCCGGCACGGCGCCATCGATGGCCAGCAGCCAACCCCGGTAGCGTATCAACGCGCCCTGCGCGCTGGCCATGACGGACCCGCCCTGCGCCACGGGCTCCTTGCCCGCCGGCAAGCGCAACGGCGCCGCCTGTGCCGCCAGGCCTATCCCCCACACCAGCGCCGCCATCGCTACCATCGCCGTCTTGCCCATGCCGCCTCCATCTTTGCGCCTGAAACGTATTCATAACACAAGTCCGGCGATCGCCTCCTGTTGCGCATCAAGGCAGGAGCGCCGGTGCTACAATTGGCCCCTAGCGGGCGTACTTACCCAGCGCGCCTTCCTCCTCCCAGACTCAGACCGCTATGCCACCAGACTTGCGCACGACCTACGAACTCGGTAACCACAACCAGACCACGACCTGGCTGGAATGCATCACCTTCTATCAAGATCTTGCAGCACGCTATCCGCAGGTGCTGCACTTCGAACAGATCGGCCTGTCCGACTCGGGCGTGCCCATCCACGCTGGCGTCGTCAGTGCCGATGGCGTGTTTGACCGCGAGCAAATCAAGCGCACAGGCCGCACCGTGTTCTTCAACAATAACGGCATCCACCCGGGCGAACCGGAAGGCATCGACGCCTGCATGGCCATCGTGCGCGACCTCTGCACGCAGCCGGAACGCCTGGCGGCGCTGGCCAGCACGGTATTGCTGTTCATTCCGATCTACAACGTCGATGGCAGCCTGAACCGCGCCAACACGTCGCGCGTAAACCAGGATGGCCCGGAGCAATTCGGTTTCCGCGGCAACAGCCGCCACCTGGACTTGAACCGCGATTTCATCAAGTGCGACAGCCTGAACGCGCAAGTGTTCAACCGCCTGCTGGCTAGCTGGGACCCGGACGTGATGGTCGACACCCACACGTCGAACGGCGCCGACTACCCGTACACGATGACCCTGATCCACACGCAGACGGATAAGCTGGGCAATGGCCTCGGCCCCTTCCTGCAAGACACCATGCTGCCGCACATCTTTGCGCAGATGGAACAAGCCGGCTGGCCCACCTGCCCTTATGTGAATCCCGTCAAGGACAGTCCCGACCACGGCATCGCCGAATTCCTCGAAGTGCCCCGTTTCTCGACGGGTTTTGCGGCCTTGCATCACGTCATCGGTTTCATGCCGGAAACGCACATGCTGAAACCGTTTGCCGACCGCTACGCATCCATGCGCGCCCTGCTCGACATCACCATGGCGTTCACGGTCAAACATGGTGAACAGATCAAGCAATTGCGCGCGCAAGCGAAGGCGGCCGGCCGCACGCAAGCCGCATGGCCCATCCACTGGGCCATGAATGAAGAGCAACCGTCGACCTTCCCCTTCAAGGGCTATGCAGCGCAATACACGCCGAGTCTGCTGGGCAACTACCAGCGCCTGTCGTACGACCGCTCGCAGCCTTGGGAACGCGATATCACCTACTACAACCGCTTCGATGCGGACGTCACCGTGGCCGCGCCAAAAGCCTATATCGTGCCGCAAGCGTGGCGCGAAGTCATCGAACGGCTGCGCTGGAACGGCGTCGAAATGAGCCGCATCACCACCGAACAGACGGTAACGGCGCGCTACTACCACATCACCGACGTCGGCACGCGGGCCACGGCCTACGAAGGCCACATGTTCCACGACAATGTAGAACTCGAAGCGCGCACGGGCCAGTTCACCGTGCAGGCGGGCGATTATGTCGTCAGCCTGGACCAGGACAACGCCCGCTACGCCGTGGAAACCCTGGAACCGCAGGCGCACGACAGCTTCTTCCGCTGGGGTTTCTTCAACAGCGTACTGGAAAAGAAAGAAGCGTTTTCCGATTATGTGTTCGAGGACATGGCATCCGAGCTGCTGCGCGACGAGCCGGCGCTGGCCGCCAAGTTTGCTGAGTGGAAAGCAGCGAATCCCGCCCTGCTGAGCAATCAGGAAGCCGTGCTGAACTTCATCTTTGCACACTGCCAGCGCTTTGCCGAGCCAGAATGGCGTAGATATCCCGTGATTGCCCTGATGTAAATCAAGGCTGTAGCGACTGCAACATCCTGGCGCCGCATCGGAGACCCCGGTGCGGCGCCTCTTTCTGTGCCCTGCCCACAAGGTAATCCCATGCACTACGCACTGAACCTGCGCACCTTTATTTACAGCCATTATTTTTACCTGGGCTTGCGCGTGGCCATCGGCCTGGTCGGCCTGGCCTTGCTGGTCCAGGAAATCAGCGACAGCGCCACCGCCATGACGGTGTGCATCGGCGCCCTGTGCACGACCTTGATGGACATGCCCAGCCCCCTGCGCCACAAGTTCAACGAAATGCTGGCCTCCGTCCTGCTGTGCAGCGCCGTCACTTTGTTAATCAGCCTGTGCGGCCCCGTGCAGTGGCTGTTGATGACGGTGCTCGTGCTCGTCAGTTTCCTCGCCAGCATGATGGTCGTGTACGGCAAGAAATCCATGCCCTTGCAGCTGGCTGCCCTGTTCATCATGACCATGTCGATGGAGCACCAGATGACGTGGCAGCAATCGTTCCACCATGCGGGCCTGTTCATGCTCGGTGGCCTCATCTATCTGGCCTACGCCATGGCCATCGCCTGGGTCTTGCGCCACCGCATCAAGCAGCAAGTATTGGCCGAAGCCCTGTTCGAACTGGCTGCCTACATCGACATCAAGGCCGATTTCTACGACACGCGTTTTAACCTGACGGAACAGTTCAACAAGCTGGTGCGCCATCAAAGCATCCTGGCCGACCGCCAGCAAGCATCGCGTGATTTGATCTTGCGCAGCCACAAAAACAGCAAGGATGCTATCGTCGTGCAGGTGCATGTGTGCATGCTCGATTTATATGAACTGATCCTGTCCACGCACACGGATTACGCGCTGCTGCGCCAGCACCTGGCCGACTCCGACGTGCTCAAGTCCCTGCACGACCTGGCGTACAAGGCGGCGCGCGACATCGAAGCTGTGGCGTATGCCGTCACGCGCAAGCGCGCCTCATATGCGCAGATCAGCTACGACAAGGAATGGGCCGATATCGAAGAGGAAATTGCCCGCCTGCATGCACAAGGAGACAATGCGCAGGAAGCGCTGGCCACCCTGCGCGCGCAGCGCAACAAGATCCGCGCCATTCTGAAAATGATCGCGGAATTGCACCTGGCCAGCCAGAAAGTGTATGACAACGTGCCGTTCTGGAGCGGCGCGGACATGGCGCCGTTCCTGTCGCAGCAGAAATACGAACTGAAAACCCTGCTGTCGAATCTGCGCCTGGACTCGCCCGTGTTCCGCTTCGCCCTGCGCGTATCGATGGCCATCTCGGTGGGATTGCTGATCGGACACTGGCTGCCGTATGCGGCGCACAGCTACTGGATCGTCTTGACCATCGTCATCATCCTGCGCCCCACGTTCAGCATGACGCGCCAGCGCCGCGCCGACCGCATCATCGGCACCATCATCGGCTGCATCATCACGGCCATCGTGATCCGCTTCGTGCACAGCAATATCGTGCTGATGGCCATCCTGTTCCTCTCCATCGTGGCCACGCCCACCTTCATCTATTTGCGCTACCGCTACACGGCCATCGCCGTGAGTCTGATGATCTTGCTGCAAATGCACCTGGTGGCGCCCAGCAACCCGAACCTCGTCAGCGAACGCCTGATCGACACCCTGATCGGCGCGGCCGTGGCGACCGCCTTCAGCTTCGTGCTGGCCAACTGGGAATACCAGAGCCTGCCACGGCTGGTGCGCCAGGTGCTGAATGTGAATGTGAGTTATATGCAGGCCAGCTTCGCGCTGCTGCAGGGGAAATGTTTCGATGACTTCGCCTACCGTATCGAGCGCAAGCGCCTGATGGACAGCCTGGCCGCGCTCAGCTCGGCGCTGGTGCGCATGCTCGATGAACCGGCCAGCAAGCAGCGGGCCGTGGAAGACATCAACCTGTTCATCGTGCAAAATTACTTATTGGTCGCCCACGTGGCGGCGCTGCGCTCGATCCTGGGCCGCCATGCCAGCCAGCTGCCCGTCGCGCCCGTCAATGCCTTGCTCAGCCATAGCCATACGCAAGTGTGTTTGACCCTGTCGCGCGCACTGGAACAGCTCGACAACAAGGCCGCCATCAGCGCCCCGCTGGCCGCGCCTGCCGCGCCGCCCGTCAGCGACGTGGCCTGGTCGGGCTGGCCGCTGGTGCAGCGCCGCATCCGCTTGTTACAGGCAGATGCGGACAAGATCGTGATACATAGCGCGGCGATCGTGCATATTGTGGCCCCGCGCTAAGCCTGCGCAACTTACTTCAAATATTGTTCGAACCAGCCGACGGTGCGCTTCTGCAAGTCGCGCTGATGCTCGGGCTTGCGGAAGGAATGGCCTTCGCCGTCGTAGATGAATAGGCTGGACGGTACGCCCATGGCGCGCAAGCCGTGCCAGAATTCCAGCGACTGGGCTGCCGGCGTTTCCACGTCGCGCTCGCCCACATAGATCAGGGTCGGCGTCTTCGCTGCCTTGATCGATTCGATGGGCGAAGCCTTGCGGTAGACGGCCGGATTGTCATACGCGGAGGCGCCAAAGAACGGGATCATCCACTGGTTGATGCCGTTCTGGCCATAATAACTGATCCAGTTCGACACGCCGGCGCCGGCCACGGCCGCCTTGAAGCGGTCGCTGTGCGTGATGCCCCACATGGTCATGAAGCCGCCATACGAATGGCCGATCAGGCCCAGGCGGTCCCCGTCGATGGGCGCCACTTTTTGCGCGGCATCAATACCGGCCAGGATGTCGCGCCAGTCGCCGCCGCCGAAGTCGGCCATATTGGCGCGCGTAAAGGCCTGGCCCTGGCCAAAGCTGCCGCGCGGATTGGGCAGGAAGACGAAATAGCCCTTTTGCGTCAATTCGTGGATCAGCGTGCTCGCCGCGACGTAACGGGGCGAGGCGGCGGCGCCGGGCCCGCCATGCACGTTGACGACCATCGGGTAGCGCTTGCCTGCGTCCGCCTTCAACGGCCCCAGCAGCCAGCCTTGCACCTTGTATTGCTCGTTGTTCCAGCCCACGTTCTGCACCGTCAGTTGCGGCGCAAAGCCGTCGTTGTCGCGCGTAATCTTTTTCAGCTGGCCCACCGGTCCCGCCACCAGGTAGCTGGCGTGCGTGAAATCTTCCTGGGCGGCAGCGGCGTGACGACCATCGGCGCTGAACGACAGGCGGCCATCGCTGCCGCTGCTGCTGAGCTCACCGAGCAGCACAGGCCGGACCGGGCCGCTTTGCGCATCGACGGACACCAGCGCCAGCTGCGAGTCGATCAGGGCCGTTGCCAGCAAGCCGGCGCCGCGCCAGACGACGCCATTGAAGGTGCCGCGATAGTCTGGCGTGAGATTGCGCGGCGTGCCGCCGGCCAGCGGTACGGTATAGATATCGCCGCCGATGGAGCCGAAATCGCTCATCAGGCCGCCGATGAAGACCACCGTCTTGCCGTCCGGCGAGACCGATGGCAGGTTCAGCTGCATGGCCGGCGACGCGATCACGCGCAGGGCGCCCGTGGCCGCATCAATATGACTGAGCTTGGCGACCCACCAGTTGCTGTCGCCATTGCCTTGCGCGCTGGTGGCGACAAAGCCGCGGCCATCGGGCGTCCAGTTGTATTCATACACGTAGGTGTCGCTTGGCGACAGCAGACGCGGCTCGCCGCCGCTGACCGGCACGACGGCGATGCGCTGGGCATCGTCTTCGCTGCCCACTTCGCCCACCTGGCGCGCACCCGCTTCCACGGCACCGGCCAGCTTGCGCGCGCCCACCGTCGCGAGCAGGGCCAGCTGCTTGCCGTCCGGCGACCAGCGCGCCGTACTGGCCACACCTTTGATGCTCGTCAATATCTGGGCTTGCGCCTGTGTCATCATGGCCAGGTACAGTTGCGCCGTGCCCGCCTTGGCGTCGTAGCCGACAAAAGCCAGCTGCCTGCCGTCCGGCGACCAGCTGGGCTTGTCGTAGGAACACACGGCGCACGGATCGAATTGCTGCACGATGGCGCCGTTGGCGGCGTCGCGCACGACGATGACCGCGTGCGGACGCTGCGGCTGTTCGCCCGCCCTGCTCGATTCGATGGTGGCGATGCGCTGGCCATTCGCGGACAGGGCGACAGCACGGTAATCGCGCAAGGCCGGCTCGGTGGCAGGAGCGGCCTGTGCCAGGGTGCCCAGAAGGCTGCTTGCCAACAAGCCGCAAGCGGCCAAATCAGTTATTTTCATCATGTAAATTCCGGTTAGAAATAAAAAAAACCGCCGGCAAGTGCGGCGGTTTCGGATGGAACAGACTGCATTAGCGGGCCTTCTTGCCCAGGTGCGAATGCCGCATGCTGTACAGGAAATAAATGGCCACCGTCACCGCCATCCAGACACTGAACACGACAAACGTCGTATGCGGCAAATCGCGCATGATGTACAGGCAAGCGAGCACGCTGAGGCCAGGAATCACGTACGGCCCGAACGGCACGCTGAAGCCTTCGATGCGGTTCGCGCCCTGTTTGTGGCGCAGCACGGGCACGGCGATCGACACCACCATGAAGGCTGTCAGGGTGCCGATACTGACCATATCCCACAAGTACGTGGCATCGACGGAACCGGCCACCACGGCCACCACCAGGCAAACGATGATGGTATTGCTGACCGGCACCAGGGTGCGCGGGTGGATCTTCTGGAACGATTTCGGGATCAGGCCGTCGCGGCTGACGGCAAACAGGATGCGCGTCTGGCCGTAGATCGTCACCAGGGTCACGCTGAAGACAGAAATGACGGCGCCGGCCGACAGCACCAGTGCGGGCCAGGTCTTGCCCGTGACGTTTTGCAGGATCACCGCCAGGCCCGCTTCCTGGCCTTCGAACAATTTCGCCTGTTGCGCGCCGAGGGCCGCCACGGCCACCAGTAAATAAAACACGGTGACGATGAGCAAGGCGCCGAGGATGCCGCGCGGCACATTGCGTGTGGGATTTTTTACTTCGTCGCCCGCCGTCGCCACCGTATCGAGGCCGATGAAGGAGAAGAAGACGGTGCCGGCCGCCGCCGTGACGCCCGTCATGCCGGCAAAGCCCTTGCTATTGTCGGTATTAAAGAAGGGGAAGAAATTGTCGGCATTGAAGCCGGAAAACGCGATGACGATGAAAAACACGAGGATCGCCAACTTGATGATGACCATGATGGCGTTCATCAGGGCCGATTCCTTGGCGCCGCGCAGCAGCAGGAAGCCGCACATGCAGATCAAAAAGATGGGCGGCAGGTTGATGTGGCCGGCATGAAACTCCATGCCATGCGGACCGGAAACGATCATCGGCGTGCGCAGCATCTCGGGAATATGCCAGCCGAAGGCATTTTCCAGGAAGTTATTCAGGTAGGACGACCAGCCGATGGCCACGGCACTGCCCGCCAAGCCGTACTCGAGCAGCAGACAGGCGGCCATGATGAAGGCCAGGAACTCGCCCACGGTGGCGTAGGCAAACGAATACGAAGAGCCGGAGGCGGGAATGCGGAACGACAGCTCCGCATAGCACAGGGCCGTCAGGCCGGCCGTGATGGCGGCGATCAGGAAAGACAGGACGACCGATGGGCCCGCCTTGGGGACGGCTTCGACCATGGTAAAGAAAATGCCCGTGCCGATGGTGGCGCCGACGCCGATCATGGTGAGGGAAAACAGGCCGATGGACCGGCTCAAGCCGCTGCTGCTGAGGCCTTCACCATATTCGACCGTGGTATCGATCGGCTTGGTGCGGCAAAGTTTCTGGACCAGGGTTTGGCTCACTAGCATTCCTTTATGAGGCACACGTATTTTCGCATGACGGGTAAAAACAAATAGCGCTCCGGCCTTGAGTAACCCCCAATAAATTCTTGTGTTTTCTAGCTTCCATAAGTGGCACGCTGCTGCGTTACCCATCGCTAGCAGTGCTCGCACTGCGTCGCGCCGGGCGCCTTGCATCACATCCACTTCTGTTTGCTATAAATTCACAATAATTTCCTGGCGATTACTTACCTGGCAAAAAACCGGAAAGGTCGCGTCCATTTTCAAAACTAAGCGATTATAGGGCTTTCATCGGTTCAGCTAAACAGAACTTTGATGCAAGGAAACAACGCCAGGCGTACGCTGGCAAAGCCGCAGGAGTGCAGGCGAAGAAGAAATTGTTTCTATGAAAGAAAAAGCGCGCCGCTGCAGGGGCAGGGGCGCGCTTTTGATTCAGCTCAACTACGCTGGTTTACTTCTTGACGTGCGGCGCATCGGCCGCAGGCCAGCCCGCTTCGTAGCCTTGCGGCACGTCGTCGCGGCGGTCTTTCGGCGCCAGGCCCAGCGCGTAGTACAGTACCGTCAGCAGGATCAGCCAGGCCGGTCCCACCATCAGGGCGATGCGCGTATCGGGGAAATACGCCATCAGGCCGATTACCAGCGCCAGGAAAGCCAGCGAAATCCAGGAACCGTAGGGCGCGAACGGCATGCGGAAGGCCAGGTTCTTGATTTCCAGCGGCGTCAAGGTCTTGCGGAACTGGATCTGCGTGACGAGGATCACGCCCCAGGTCCAGACGGCGCCGAAGGTGGAAATCGAGGTAACCCAGATAAACACTTTTTCCGGCACCAGGTAGTTCAGCAACACGCCCAGCAGCAGGGCAAACACGGACACCAGGATGGCGCGGCGCGGCACGCCGCTGGTCGTGGTTTCCGCAAACGCCTTCGGCGCCTGACCTTGCAGCGCCAGGTTGTACAGCATGCGGCCCGTGCTGAAGATGCCGCCATTGCACGACGACAAGGCCGCCGTCAGCACGACGAAGTTGATGATGCCGGCTGCCGTCTTGATGCCCAGGCGTTCGAACGTCATGACGAACGGGCTGCCGGTGGTGCCGATTTCATTCCATGGGTAGATCGACAGGATGACGAACAATGCGCCGACATAGAAAATCAGGATGCGCCAGAACACGGAATTGATGGCGTCGGGAATCGATTTCTTCGGGTTCGCCGCTTCGCCGGCCGTCAGGCCGATCATTTCCACGCCCAGGTAGGCAAACATCACCATCTGCAGCGACATCAGCACGCCCTGCGCGCCGTTCGGGAAGAAGCCGCCATGCGTCCACAGATTCGAGATGCCGACGGCCACGCCGCCGTTACCCAAACCGAAGATGATCATGCCCGTGCCGCCGACGATCATCAGGATGATGGTGACCACCTTGATCAGGGCAAACCAGAATTCGAATTCGCCGTAGGCTTTCACGGCCAGCAGGTTGATGGCGCCCATGGAGCCGAGGGCCGCCAGGGCCCAGATCCAGCGCGGCACGTCGGGGAACCAGATGCCCATGTAGATGGCGACGGCGGTAATTTCCGCCACGCAGGTGACCAGCCACAGGAACCAGTAGTTCCAGCCCGTCAGATAGCCTTGCAGGGGTCCCAGGTAATCCTGGGCATAGCGGCTGAAGGAGCCGGCCACAGGGTTGTGCACGGCCATTTCGCCCAGCGCGCGCATGATCATGAAGATGACCGCGCCACCGATGATGTAGGACAGCATGATGCCGGGACCGGCCATCTTGATGGCATTGCCGGAACCCAAAAACAGGCCCACGCCAATCGCGGCGCCCAGCGCCATCAGGCGAATCTGCCGCTCGCCCAGGCCGCGGTGCAAGCCTTGTTCAGTCGTTTTCATTACGTGTCTCCGTTTTTTTCTTGAATACACCGATCCCTCCACCCCAATGGCGGTTCCGCTCTTGCTGGAAAGGAAGAAAAGGCGAGCCGGCGGCTGAGCGCCGGCATGCTCATGTGGTCAGGCTACTGCGTCAGGCCAGTTCGGCGATCAGCTCGATCTCGACGCAAGCGCCCAGCGGGATTTGCGCCACGCCGAAGGCGGAGCGGGCGTGCTTGCCGCTGTCGCCGAAGACTTCGACGAACAGTTCCGAGGCGCCATTGGTCACCAGGTGCTGTTCCGTGAATTCGGAGGTGGAATTGACCAGGCTCATGACCTTGACGATGCGCTTGACCTTGTTCAAGTCGCCGCCGCAGGCGTCTTGCAGGGTGGCGATCAGTTCGATGGCGATGCCGCGTGCAGCGATCTTGCCTTCTTCCGTGGTGACATCCTTGCCCAGTTGACCCACCCAGACCTTGCCATCCTTCTTGGCCAGGTGGCCGGACAGGAAGACGGTGTTGCCCGTGCGGGCATGCATCACGTAGGCGGCAGCTGGGGCGGCAACGACTGGCAATTCGATGTTGAGGGCTTTGAGTTTTTCGTAAAACGACATGCTATTTCTCCAAGAAAACAATATAAGCGAAACCAAAATTCATGCACGGCAGGGCACGGAGGATGACGCCCTGGCAGCGCGGTAGTGACCGACAACAGTGCCAGATTAAACGTCATCATATTGGTGAACCAGCAGTTTTAGTTCACAAATAGGCCCGGTTATTCAGTGGATTATACCGACAATCAAACAAAATTCAGCATCGGTTCATGAAGCATGCTCTACAGGCATCGAGCGTGACTTTTTTCATTAAATTATCACTTATGCAATGTCAAGCCCTCCGGGTCAAGGTTTATCGCCTGCAAAAATGCCTGATCGTGCGAAACCACAAGTAACGCCCCCGGATATTGCAGCAGCATCTGCTCCAGCGCCTGCAGGCTGGCCAGGTCCAGATGATTGTCGGGTTCATCTAACAGCAGCAATTGCGGCGGCGTCTGCGCATACAGTTCGGCCGCCAGCGCCACCTTCATGCGCTCGCCCCCGCTCAGCAAACGGCTGGGCATGGTGGCGCGCGCGCCGGCAATGCCCAGCAGCGCCAGCCGCGTGCGCAGCTCGCCTTCCGGCACAATGCTGTTGCGTTCCTGCAAGCGTTGCACGGCGCTCCACTCGCCGTCTTGCAGCCCAGCATGCTGGTCCAGCCACGCCACCTGCGCGTGGCAGCGCAGCGCGCCGCTGGCGGGCGCCAGCTGTCCGGCGATCACGCGCAGCAGGGTCGACTTGCCGCTGCCATTGTCTCCCGTCACGGCCAGGCGGCGCGGGCCACTCAGTACCAGGTTGATGGCGTGCGCCTGGCCATGCGGCAAGACTAATTCGCGCAGCTCCAGGATCAGTTTCCCGTTCGGCACGCCACTCTCGGGCGCCAGCAGCAGCCGTTCGGCCTCGGGCGCGCAGCGGGCGCTGGCGTCCATCACCCTTTGCTGGCGCGCCTGCTGCGCCTCTTGCGCGCGCACGCGCAGCTTGCCCTGGCTATCCTGGCTTTTCTCCTTTTTTGCATCAAGCAGCAGCTTGCTTTGGTTGCCTTCGCGGCCCTCGCGCTCGCCACGTCCGACACGGCGCTGCTGGCGCTCGGCCTGCTGCTGCGCTTCGCGCTGTTCGCGCCTGGCGCCGGCCTTTTCTGCCTGCAGGGCGACGGCGTAGCCGGCCTGCTCCAGCGCGCGCTGCTGTGCATACAGCGCGTAATTGCCGCCATAACTGCGCAAGCCCTGCGGCGACAACTCGACAATTTCATCGACGTGCTGCAGCAAGCCGCGGTCATGACTGATCAGCAGCAAGCCGCCGGGCCAGCGCGCCATCTGCGCCACCAGGCGGGCACGTTGATGGGCATCAAGATGGTTGCTCGGTTCATCGAGCACCAGCCAGTCCGCCTGCGACAGCCAGGCGCCTTGCAGGGCGATGCGCTGGCGCTCGCCACCGCTCAGGCCAGCCGTCGGCGTGTCGGCGTCGACATGGCGCAAATCGAGGGCGTCGAGCGCCTGGCGCAAGCGCGCGTGGGCATCCCAGCGGTCTCCCACCAGAGCGTAGTCGGCCTCGTCGATGCTGCCTTCGGCGATGCGCGCCAGCGCCGCCAGCAAGCTGGCCACGCCAGCGAGGGCCGCCACGGTGGGATAGCGCTGCGGATCGAGTTCCTGCGCCACGTAATGCACGGCGCCGTCACAGCGCACGGCGCCAGAAGACGGCTGCGCCCGGCACGCCAGCAGGCGCGCCAGCACGCTCTTGCCCACGCCGTTATCGCCGACGAGGCCGATACGTTGCGGAGCAAAGGAAAATTGCAAATCGGAAAACAGGGCACGGCCATCGGGCAGCACAAAGGAAAGACGGTCGAGTTGTAGTAATGCGGGCATG
Source organism: Janthinobacterium sp. LM6 (assembly GCF_002002885.1). Classification (GTDB taxonomy): domain Bacteria; phylum Pseudomonadota; class Gammaproteobacteria; order Burkholderiales; family Burkholderiaceae_D; genus Janthinobacterium; species Janthinobacterium kumbetense. The sequence continues at coordinate 6,179,226 of NZ_CP019510.1, forward strand.
GATACTCCTTGTACGTGCAGACAGGGCTGGCGAACCCGCGCGGCGCAAAGGCACTGTGGCGGGAAGGGCGAGGCCGTGCACAGCACGGCAGTATCAATGGCGCATGTCGAAGCGTCCTGGAGAAATGGGGAAGAAGCGTCAGTGTAGCAGACGAGACACGTTAGCGCTGGCCCAGGGTCGTGTCGCCGAACAGGTGCTTGAATTCGCGCGGCTGCGAGCGCCAGTACTGCGGTGGCGCCGACACCTGCGCGCCCAGCAGGGCCGCCGCATGCCAGGGCCAGCGCGGGTCGAACAGGATGGCGCGCGCCAGCGCCACCATGTCGGACTGGCCGTTGGCGATGATGTCTTCCGCCTGCTGCGCTTCCGTGATCAAGCCCACGCTGATGGTGGGCAAGCCGCTGTCGCGCTTGATGCGCTCGGCAAACGCCACCTGGTAGCTGGGACTCACGGGAATTTGCTGCTGCGGCGAAATGCCGCCGCTGGAGACGTGGATGAAGTCGGCGCCCAGTTGCTTGAGTTCCTGCGCGAAGCGCACGCTTTGCTCGATTTCCCAACCGCCCTCGACCCAGTCGGTGGCGGAAAGGCGCACGCCCACGGCCACGCTGTCGGGCACGGCGGCGCGCACGGCTTCATACACTTCCAGCGGAAAGCGCATGCGGTTTTCCAGGCTGCCGCCATACGCATCGGTGCGGTGGTTGGAGAGGGGCGAGAGGAACTGGTGCAGCAGATAACCGTGCGCCGCATGCAGTTCGATGCCTTCAATGCCGAGCGCATGCACGCGCTGGGCGGCCGCGACAAACGCGCCCTTGATCTGCAACAAACCCATCTCGTCGAGGGCGATCGGCACGGTTTCTCCGGGAGAGTGGGCGATGGCGGACGGCGCCACCGTTTGCCAGCCGCCCTCGGCCAGGTGCACGCAGGCGCCGCCCTGCCAGGGCGCGCGGCTCGACGCCTTGCGTCCCGCGTGGCCCAGTTGCACCACCAGCGGAATCGGCGCGTGGCGGCGGATCGCCTGCACCACGTTGGCCAGCGCCGCCTGGTTCGCGTCCGACCACAGGCCCAGGTCTTCGGCTGAGATGCGTCCCTCGGGCGAGACGGCCGTCGCTTCCGTCATCAGCAAGCCCGCCCCGGACAAGGCCAGGTGGCCCAGGTGGATCATGTGCCAGTCGGTGGCGTTGCCGTTGTCGGCCGAGTACTGGCACATGGGCGCGATGGCGATACGGTTGGCCACGAGCAGCGGCCCCAGTGCATATGGCGTGAATAACTGGCTCATGGCGGACTCCGGAAAGGGGAATGCACCGATTCTACTGCGCTTTGGCGATCTGAGCCTTACACCTGCTTACGTTTGATACAGCGCACCGTCTAGCCTTGCGGCGAGGAGACCGTTAATCTGGACACATCAATAACACCCGCAGTGCCACACCAGGAGAACACATGAACACGACGACTACCGCCAGCCGCATCCACCCCTTGATGGCCGGCGCCGCCATTTCCGTGACGGTCCTGTGCCTGGTGGGCGCAGCGTCCATCGCCGGCATCCTGCCCAATTCGCGGGCGAATGTGCCTGCCACGCCAGCCATCCCTGCCGACGTGGCCGCCATGACGCCGGCCGGCGCCGCTGCCCTGGCAGCGCCCGCGACTGCTCCCGTGACTGCACCGGTAGCCGCGCCTGTCGTCGCGCAAGCCGCCCCGGCACCAGCCCCGGCACCCGTCGTGCACAAGCGCGTCGTGCACCACACGCAAGTGGCACAGGCACGGCCTGCCTACAATGACGATGGCTACCGCGACACGGCCTACCGCGAACCCGTACGCCAGCCGCAGCCAGTGCCTGCACCGGCGCCGGCACAACCGAACTACGTGGGCATCGGCACGGGCGCCGTCATCGGCGGCTTGATCGGCAATCAGGTCGGTGGCGGCCGCGGCAAGGCGCTGGCGACGGTGGCCGGCGTCATCGGCGGCGGCATGCTGGGCAATGCAGTGCAGAACCAGGTCCAACAGCAGCCACAGCGTTAATCGTACGGTCCCAGATAATCGAGCTTGCCCACGGCCACGCCATTGTTTCTCAAAATGGCGTGGACCATGGAAACGTGAAAATAGAAATTCGGCAAGGCAAAGCTGAGCAGGTAATTGTCGCCCGAGAATTTTGTCCCCTCGTCGGTCCAGTTCAGCACGACTTCCTTCTGCGCACTGCCCGCCATCTGGCCCGCATTCACGCTGTCGATGTAGGCGATGGTGCTGGCGATGCGTTCCTGCAATTGCTCGAACGACGCTTCGTTATCCTCAAACTTCGGCGCCGGCACGCCGCTCAGGCGCTCGACCGACATCTTCGACGTATCGCTGGCGCGCTGCACCTGTGCCGTCAAGTCCAGCATGTCGGGCGCCAGCTGCGCGCCCAGTAAAATCTCGGGCACGATGCCATCTTCCTCCACATGGGCTTGCGCTTTTTCCAGCAGGGCCGAGACGACCCGCAAGCCGCGGATGAAGACGGGAATGGTTGCCTGATACATGGACACGGACATGGCGGACTCCTGATAGTGATCGATGAGCCAGTGTACCCGAGGCGCCGTCTTCCGGCAGCGCGCACCATGCCACTCCTGTGCGCCAGCGCACCGAGCGGCCCAGTTGCTATTACTTGTCCAGGTTCACCTTGCCATCCGGCGCATGGCCGGGCTGTTCCGCCGCTTCAGGCTGCGGTGCGGGCTGCGGCTGCAGCGCCTGTTTATCCTTGCGCTTGCCGCCGAAAAACTTGACGATGGCCGCACCGCCGCCCACCACGGCCAGGATCAGCACTTTCTTGAAGGCCAGCAACAGCGCCAGCAGTTTGCCAAACAGGCCCAGCTTGCTGGCCACGCCGCCCGCCACCAGCGCCGCCAGGCCGTATTCGGCCACCTTGTCCGTCTTGCTGTCGAAATCCGTGTAGCGGTTACCCTCGGTAAATTCCGTGAACGCCGTCACTTGCTGCATCTCTTTCTTGATCGCCTCGATCTGCTGCATGCTGGCGATCGCGTTCAGGTTCAGCACGCCTTCGCGGCCCAGCACGCGCACGTTGTAGTTCAGCGAGTGCTCGCCGCCATCGACCATCAAGTCCTTGGCCCAGTACAGCTTGTGCGTATCCTTGGCATAGCTGGGTTTTTCCGCCCAGCCCATCAAATGGATGCCGGGATAGCCCTGTTTCTTGCGCTCCGCATTGTTTTCCAGCACGGACGCCTGCATATCCTTGAGCAATTCGTCGTACTTGATGCTGTCCGCATCGTCATCCTTGATATGCCCTTCCTTTTCATACGTGACGATGACGCCCCAGCTATCGCGTTCGAGCACGCTGGTCTTGGCGGGCACGATCATGCCCAGCGATTCCATGCCCGGCGGGTTACCCCAGGCATCGACCAGCACGCGTTCGGCGTCCGCCGGCGACAAATATCGGAAGTTGGCGGGCAAATCCAGGGTGGCGATGCCGCCCGGCAAAGTGATCTTGCCGCGCTGCAGGTGCAACTGGGCGAGGAATTGCTCGGCCGTCATTTCCGGCGCGGCTGCCTTCTCTTCGGCAGGGGCGGCAGCCGTCAGGCCGGAGAGGGTCAGGCACAGCAGTGCTGTCAGCAGGCGTTTCAACATGATCGATCCAAGAATTTACAAAAGGGCAAATATTTTAAACCAAGTGATTGCTTAATGGATAATTATTTCTGTGTGGCATCTTTTTTGCAAAAAAGCGCCAGGCGGGTTTCCCCGGCTGGCGCCTGATGCTATGCATGACTGAAAGATCAGGAAGTACGCACCACCATCAAGCCGGCGCGCAAGCCCACGCGCACGTCCGGGTTCGGAAACACCACGAGCTCTTCCGCATGCTGCACCGTGTAGACGTGGTCGCCATCGCTGGCGATCACGGCGTGCTGCGGCAGGGACGTGAAATTCTGCGTGCTGCGATCAAACGCCATGCGGAATTCATCGCTGTGCTTGATGATTTCCTGCGCCACCTTGAACACGTGCGGTTGCGCCTTGACGGGCTGCGCAGGCAAGCCGCGCAGCAAGCCATCGAGCGCCCGCGACACGTCGTCGAACAGGGACAAATCGTTCTGTCCCAGGGTCCCCACGCGGCCCAGCTCCACCGTGCTGGCGGCCGCGCCGAAATGCTCGGCCGAGTAATAGCTGTAGGTGCCGGCCGACTGCGGGTTCATGATGATGGCGCCGATGGCCGCCTGGCCCAGCCAGTCGATCAGCTGTGCCTTGGCGTCGTCGGCCACCAGGTCGGGCACGATGGCAAACGTGGGGTACACGGAAGGCCGGATGGCCGTGTGCAAGTCCAGGTGCCAGCGCACGGGGCCCGCCGCTTCAAAGAACGCTTTTGTCGCAGCGATCATTTCATCGGCACGCGCGCTTTCCGCCGCTTGCGCCAAACTCCCCCGCACGGGACGGAACATGCGATTCAGGTCGGCGTCGATGAAACGCTTGCCGGCCCGGATCGCATCGACATTGCCCACGCAAACGAGCAGGTCGACGGCCAGCTTCGACGCATCGCGCGACAGGGCGTCGAGCAGATGCGCCAGCACTTCGATCGGCCCCGTCTCGTCGCCATGCACGCCCACCGAGACGGCCACGCTGGCGCGTCCCGCATCGGCCTGCGGCTTGACGACTTGCAGCATGCCGGGCGCCGGCAAGGCCACCGTGAAACCGGCGTTGGCAAACAGCTGCGCCACGCCGCTGAAATCGGCCTGCGCCAGCGCCTGCACGGCTGGCGGCAAGCCGCCAGCGCCCGGTACTACCTGGGTTACTGCCTGCGTCATTACACCGCCGCTTCCGCTGTGGGTTTCGCCGTGATTTTATTCACGGCTTCCGACAAGGTCCACACGTCCAGCATGGCTTGCTCCAGTTCCGTCGCCGCTACATAGGCCGACAGGCCCAGCGCGCCCGTCACGGCATCGACGGCCTGACCTGCATTGCCTTGCTCGGCGCGCGCCAGCACCTGCGTCAGCAGACGCTGTTGCGTGCGGCGCAGGGCTTGCTGCGCGTAGTTGCGCAACTGCTCCTGCGACTTGCCTTGCGCGGCCAGCTTCAAGCCACGCTCCAGGGTGCCGATGCCCGCCTGGCTGCGCAGGGCCAGGCCCACTTGCAGGAAGGCCGCCAGGTCCATCGAAGCAGGACGCGGCACGGACAGGGCCGGGAACAGGAAGCCGGCGACGACTTCCAGCGCATCGACCGCATCCCACGCCTGCACGAAGGCTGGCGTCAGGCCGGCTACCTGCGCCGCTTCCGACTTGATGCCGACGGCTTTCAGCAGGTCGCGCTTCGATTCCGCGCCGAACAGGCCAGTCAATTCGGCCAGGCCGGCGCCGCGCAACTGTTCGGCAGGCACCGACAGCACGCCGGCGATCATCGTTTGCTGCAGCACGCGCGTTTGCGCATCGACCTTGATCGACACGTCGCGTGGGATCGTCAGCGCGTCCGCATCGAGCGCGTCGAACACGGGCGCCAGGTTCAGCGCCACCCATGCCTGGCCCCAGGCCAGGATCACGGTCGATTCGTCCACGCCGTGTTCCGCCGCCAGGTTGCGGATCATCAGCGGACCGCAGCGGTTGATCACTTCATTGGCCAGCACGGTCGCCAGGATGGCGTTGGCCAGCGGGTGGTCGAGCGCCGAACGGGTTTCCACCAGCAACGACGGGAAGTACGGTTTCAGCACCGGTTCGGCCCACGTTTCGTCCGTCAGCGGCAAGGCGGACAGAATGCGCTTGAAGCGGTTCTTCACGTTAGCGATCACCACCGCCAGTTCCGGCGTGGTAAGACCGCGGCCATCGCTCTTCCTGCGTGCCAGTTCGGCCACCGACGGCAGTTGCTCCAGTTCGCGCGACAGGGCGCCCTCTTCTTCCAGGCTGGCGATCAGCGCGGCATAGCCGTCCTGCACGGCGCTTTCGCTTTGCGCCTGCAATTCGCGCACCAGCAAATGCGTCTGCTGCGTATTGTCGCGCAAGACCAGGCGCTCGACGTCGTCCGTCATCGCATACAGCTCGCGATTGCGGTCGGCTTCCGTCAGCTTGCCCGCATTGACTTCCACGTCCAGCCAGATTTTCACGTTGACTTCATGGTCCGAGCAATCCACGCCGGCCGAGTTGTCGATCGCATCGGTGAAGATGCGTCCGCCCGTCAGTGCAAACTCGATACGGCCGGCCTGGGTCGCCCCCAGGTTGCCGCCTTCGGCCACGACTTTTACGCGCAGCTCATTGCCGCTGACGCGGATATGGTCATTCGCGCGGTCCTTCACCTGTGCGTGCGTCTCGGTGGACGCCTTGATGTAGGTACCGATGCCGCCGTTGTAGAACAGGTCCACGGGCGACTTCAGGATGCGGTGCATCAGTTCTTCCGGCGGCAGCGAGGTTTCGGCGATATCGAGTGCGGCGCGGATTTGCGGCGACAGTTCGATCGTGCGGGCGGAGCGCGGATACACGCCGCCGCCTGCCGAAATCAAGTCCTTGTTGTAATCGTCCCACGAGGAACGCGGCAAGGCGAACAGGCGCGCGCGCTCATCGAACGAGACGGCGACGTCCGGTGTCGGGTCGAGGAAGATGTGACGGTGGTCGAACGCGGCCACCAGTTTCAGCTGGCGCGACAGCAGCACGCCATTGCCGAACACGTCGCCCGACATGTCGCCCACGCCGACCATGGTGATCGGGGTGGTACTGAGGTCGTGGTCCATTTCATAGAAGTGGCGCTTCACGGCTTCGAATGCGCCCTTGGCCGTGATGCCCAGCTTCTTGTGGTCGTAGCCGTTCGAGCCGCCCGAGGCAAACGCGTCACCGAGCCAGAAGCCGCGCTGCACGGCGATGCCGTTGGCGATGTCCGAGAACGTGGCCGTGCCCTTGTCGGCGGCCACCACCAGGTATGGATCGGCGTCGTCGAAGCACACGGTGTCGACTGGCGGGACGATATTGCCCAGCGAGCGGTTGTCCGTCACTTCCAGCAGGCTGGAAATGAACAGGCGGTAGACGGCTTCGCCTTCGGCCGCGATGGTTTCACGCACGGCGTCCTTCGGCATCATCTTGCAGACAAAACCGCCCTTCGCACCGGCCGGCACGATGACGGCGTTTTTGACCATCTGGGCCTTGACGAGGCCCAGCACCTCGGTGCGGTAGTCTTCCATGCGGTCGGACCAGCGCAAGCCGCCACGGGCGACAGGGCCGCCGCGCAGGTGCACGCCTTCAAAGCGGCGCGAGAAGACGAAAATCTCGCGGTAAGGACGCGGTTCCGGCACCAGCGCCAGGCTGCTGGTGTCGAACTTGAAGATGATCTTGTCGCCGGCTTGATTGTTCTGAAAATAGCTGGTGCGCAGGGTGGCAGCCATCAGGTCGGCCAGCGCGCCGAGGATTTCCTCGGTGTCCGCATGGTTCACGGAAGGCAGGCTGGCCTTGATGGCGGCGATGGCCTCCAGAGCCGCCGCGTGCTGCGCGTCGGACAGCGCCGGATCGAAACGCTGCAGGAAAGCGTCGACAAGGGCTTTGACCTGGGCCGGCTGCTTGCGCAGGCTTTCGGCAATGTAGCGCACCGAGAAGCGGCTGCCCGTCTGGCGCCAGTAGCTGGTGTAGGCGCGCACCAGTTGCACTTCACGCGTCGACAAGCCCCCTTCGATGACCAGGCCATTCAGGCGGCCATCTTCGGCCGTGTCGTTGAACAGGGAAGCAAACAATTCCTGCGCCACGGCGACGACGGATGGCTGTGCCAGTTTCGCCGCGCTGGCGGCATCGACCGTCAGGCTGGTGACGAAATAGCGCGTGCCGTCGGACAGCGAAACCGAATACGCCTGTTCGCGATCGATGGCCACGCCCGCGTTGTGCAGGGCCGGCAGGATGGTCGACAGCGGCGGTACCTTGTTGGCCGAGTACAAACGGATGGTGGTAACGGTGCCCGTCTCGATGCGCACGGCCACGTGCGCCGGGTCGGTATTGCGCAGAATGGTGTCGAGGTCGCGGAAGGCGATGGCCGGCGCGGTGGCGGCCACGTAATCGAGCGGCAAGGTAGCGCAGAGTTTACGCAGGCTGGTGCGCAGGGCCACGTCGGGCACGGCGTCGGCCACGGCGGCAAAGCCGTTATGCCAGCCATCAAGCACGCCCAGCAACGGCTGTTCGATATCCGTTTCCAGGTCCAGCGGGTAGCGGGCGGCGTGGGCGATCAGGTAGACGCGCGCCAGGGGGCCGTCGGCCACCAGGGTCTGCGTGCTCACATGCGTGGCGCCGGAACTGGCTTGCAGGGCTTTCGCCAGGCTCGATGCGACGCTGGCGCTGTAGCGCTCGCGCGGCAGGTAGACCAGCACGTTCAGGTGGCGCGCATACACGTCGCGGCGCGCGAAGACCTTGGTGCGCGGCTGCTTGTACAGCGAAACGACGGAACCGCACACTTGCGCCAGCCAGTCGAGATCCGCTTCCAGCGCTTCCGTGCGCGGCAGGGATTCGAGGATTTCGCGGAATTTCTCGGCACGGAAGCCTTGCTGGCGCACGCCGGCCAAGCTCAGTACCTTGGCCACACGGCCGCGCGCAAATGGCAGCGCCGCCAGCGGAGTGGAGTTGCCGGCGCGGGTAAACAAGCCGACGAAGCAATGCTCGCCCAGGATCGCACCTTGCGCATCCATGTCGCGCACGCCGATGAAGTCCAGCTGCTGGTCGCGGTGCAAAGTACCCGCCACGTCGGCCTTGACGATGGACAGCGCCGAGTCGCGCTTGGCCAGGGTGTCGAAATCGCCCGGGATATTTGCCAGGCAGGTGCCGTACACGGGGTGCGCCGTATCCTGCAGCACGCCGATGCGGCTAGGAATGTCGCGTTCGAGTTCGCGCACGCCCGGCTTGACGCGGTAATAGGCGTAGCCAAACACTTCAAAGCCGCCGCTGCGGGCCCATTCCAGGAAGGCGGCCACTTCCGCGCCTTCTTCGCCATGCTGCGATGCGGCCGTGGCGACGGTGGCCAAGCGCTCGCTCATGGCGGCGGCATCGCGGCGCACAACGGCAGCGTCACGCGCGACCGTTTCCAGGGCGGCGACCAGCGCGGCCAGGGCTTCCGGCGCCAGCTCTTCGTCGAGCAGCACCAGCACATACGATTCGAGCGGATCGCCAGGCTGGCGCACCGCTTCGACGCTGCCGTCAGCGGCGCGGCGCACGGGCAGCACGGTATTCATCACGCCGCGCACGGCCAGGTGCTGGCGGCGCATGGCCATGACGATGGAATCGACCAGGTAAGGCATGTCTTCGTTCAGGATCAGCAAGGCGCTCGCCATGGCGCCACGGCCATCCGCATAGCGCAGGGTGGCGATTTGGCAGCCGCTGCCGGTGCGCTTGGCCGCTTGCGTGAAGCCGTCGACCAGCACGGGTGCCAGGCTGCCGGGCGCGATGTCGGCCAGGTCTTCGGCGTCGAGCGAGTCGAGCCATGCCTGCACCAGCTGCACGACAGGCGCTGCCGCCTTGCCCGCATTGCCAGCCGCGTTAATCAGCTCCAGCGTTTGTGTACGCAAATCTTGTGGCGTGTGATTCATCTTGCATCTCCATTACGGTAATGTGAATGTCCAACGCTGTCGTTCGGGCTTGTGGCTGGGCGGCAGCGGTGTCAAGAGACGGGGGTCGCCCGTCCAATTCTGTATTGCGGATAGTCTGTCTCGGATTTTTTCTGTGTGTTTTTCTATCGCCTACAAGTCGTACAATCCAGGTAAATTGAGGATGATCGTCAATTCTTCAAGCGCCGCATACACTTCCAGCGCCAGCTGCGGGTCGGCCAGGTCGCCCGGTTCCAGATGGTCGCGGTAGTGTTTTTCCACCCACTGCACCAGCCGATGGTACAGCGTTTCCGTCATGATCACGCCCTGGTGCATGGCGCGCGCCTCGGTTTCCGTCAGGGCCACACGCAAACGCAGGCAGGCGGGCCCGCCGCCGTTGCGCATGCTCTGGCGCAGGTCGAAATGAATCAGCTCATCGATGGGGCCACCGCCAGCCACCAGGCCTTCCAGGTAGCGCGACACGGCGCGGTTTTCCTGGCATTCCTGCGGGATCACCAGCGCCATCTTGCCGCCCTCTTTCGTCAGCAGCTGGCTGTTGAACAGATAGCTGGTCACCGCATCCTGGATCGGCACCTGGCCCGTGTCCACGCGCAAGGCTTGCAGTTCCGTCCCGGTGGCGGCGACGGCGCGGCGCAGCTGCGACAGGCTTTCCCCTTCATCAGCAAACGCCTGCTCGTGATAGAACAGCACGTTGCCATTGCCGACGGCGATGACGTCGTTATGGAACACGCCCTGGTCGATCACTTCCGGGTTCTGCTGCACGTACACGGTGCGCTTCGCATCCAGGCCGTGCAGGCGCGCCACGGCTTGCGACGCTTCCAGGGTCTGGCGCGCCGGGTAGCGCTTCGGCGACGGCGCGGAAGGATCGAACTCCACGCGACCATACACGAACAATTCAACGGACGGCGCGCCGTGGCTGGCGCCCAAACGCGTGTGGTTGGCCGCGCCCTCGTCGCCAAAGGCGGGCGTCGACGGCAGCGCCTCGTGCACGGCGAAGTGCTGGTCATCGCTGAAAATGGCGCGCAGGCTGCGCGCCGACTGCGCGTGCTCGAAGGCGCGGTGCAGCTTGTTATTCAGGTTGGCGGCCGTGAAATGCACGCGACCGTCCTGCGTATCGGCCGACGGGCTGACCGTGGCGGCATTCGCCGTCCACATGGGCGAGGCGGAATAGGCGCAGGCCAGGACGACGGGCGACTCCTTGTAGGCGCGCGCCAGCACCTCGGCGTCCGTGCCCGTGAAACCGATGGAGCGCAGCAGGCGGAAATTCGGCCGGTCCTGCGGCGGCAGCAAGGCTTGCGCAAAACCACGCGCGGCCAGCGCGCGCATCTTGGCCAGGCCCTGCAAGGCGGCCTGCTTCGGATTCGAAGCGCTTCTCACATTGCTGAACGAGGCCACGTTGCCGAACGACAGTCCGGCATAGTTATGCGATGGCCCGACCAGGCCGTCAAAATTGTATTCGCGCGTGCTGTGCATGAGGATTCCTTAAAAATTCAGGCCGGGCGACAGCTTGGCCGGCAGTTCCAATGCGCTGTTCTCGATCGAGGCGACCGGGTAGGCGCAGTAATCGGCCGCGTAATACGCGCTTGGACGGTGGTTGCCCGACTTGCCGATGCCGCCGAACGGCGCCGTGCTGGCCGCGCCCGTCGTCGGACGGTTCCAGTTGATGATGCCGGCGCGCGCGCGCGTTTGAAAAATTTGCCACAGGGCCGGATCGTCGGACAAGAGCGCCGCGGCCAGGCCGAATTCAGTGGCATTGGCGACCTTCAGGGCCGCATCGAAATCGGCCACGCGGATCACCTGCAGCAGTGGACCGAACCATTCTTCGTCGGGGATGCCGGCGGCATCGGTGACGTCGACGATGCCGGCCGTGACAAAGCCCGCCTCGGGATTGAGCTGGCGCATCTGCAGCAAGGTGGTACCGCCCTTGGCCACCATGTCCGCCTGCGCCTGCACCAGGCGCGCGGCCACGGCACTCGATACGACAGGGCCCATGAATGGCTGCGGCTGCGCGTCGGAGGCGCCGATGCCCAGTTTCGCAGCCACTTCCACCAAACGCGCGACAAACGCAGCGCCGGCAGCGTTGTCCTGCACCACCAGGCGGCGCGCGCAGGTGCAGCGCTGGCCAGCGGAGACAAAGGCGGAGAAGATCGCGTGGTGCACGGCCGCGTCCACGTCCTTCACGTTCCACACGACCAGGGCGTTGTTGCCGCCCATTTCCAGCGCCAGCATCTTGCCCGGCTGGCCGCCGAACTGGCGGTGCAGGCTGATGCCCGTCTGGCAGGAACCCGTAAACAGCACGCCGTCGAGCAAGGCATTGGCGCCGAGGGCCACGCCCGTGTCGCGCCCGCCGTTGACGAGGTTGACGACGCCATTGGGCAAGCCGGCCTGCTGCCACAGCTGCACGGTCTTGATGGCCGTGCGCGGCGCATATTCGCTGGGCTTGAAGACGATGGTGTTACCGGCGATCAGGGCCGGCACGATGTGGCCGTTCGGCAGGTGGCCAGGGAAATTGTACGGGCCGAAGACGCCGAACACGCCATGCGGGCGGTGGCGCAGCACGGCGTCGCCGTCGGCGATCTTGCTTTGCGTGATGCCCGTGCGCGCGTGGTACGACTGCACCGAGATATCGATCTTGTTGGCCATGGTGGCCACTTCCGTGCGCGATTCCCACAGCGGTTTGCCCACTTCTTCCGAGATCAGGAGCGCCAGCGCTTCGGCATGAACTTTGAGCAGTTCGCGAAAGCGCACGCAGATGGCGATGCGTTCCTCGACGGGCGTATCGGCCCACACTTCAAAGGCGGCGCGGGCGGCCTGGCAAGCCTGTTCGACTTCGTGTTCCGTCGCTTCCAGACTAGCCCAGGTCTGCTTGCCGTTCGACGGATCGATGGTGAGCAGTTCACGGCCCGTGCCTGGCAGCCAGGCGCCGTTGATGAAGTTCGATGCTGCGGTAGATGGATTAAGGTCAGACGATTTAGACATGGGAATGCTTCCTCGGGTTGAGTGACAAGGTGCGCACGGTGTCGCCGTGATGGCAGCGCAGCAAATGCAGTTCATCGTCGTCCAGCGCGATCTTGCCGCCGTGCGGATTGGCGCTGGTGACGATCATGCGGAAATCTTTCAGGTCGGTGTTCGACACCAGGTAAGGCTCGGCCTGGACGGCGTCGCCGTCCACTTCAGGAGCAGCCTCGGCGTCGAGCACGGCCGGCATGCTGTCGCGCATGGCGCGCAGTTCGGACACGCGCGCCTGCAGCACGGGACCGGCGTCGAAAATGTCGACATAACCCTCGAAGTGCAAGCCTTCCTGCTCCAGCAGGCGGCGCGCGGGCGCCGTGCTCAGATGCACCTTGCCGATGACCTCCTGCGCTTCGTCGGGCAGGTAGGCCACGTACATGGGCTGGCGCGGCATCAGCTCGGCGATGAACGATTTTTTACCGAGGCTCGTCAAGTCGTCGACGTGGTGGAAATCCATCTTGAAGAAGTGGCGGCCCAGGCCCTCGTAGAACGGCGAGCTGCCGTCCGGCGCCTGGTAGCCGCGCATCTCCGCGATCAGTTTTTCCGTGAACAGGTGGGGGAACTGGGCGATGAAGAGGAAGCGGCTTTTCGACAGCAGCTTGCCGTTGTTGCCGCTGCGGTAATCGGGGTGCAAAAACAGCGAGCACAGTTCCGTGCTGCCCGTCAGGTCGTTCGACAGGTACAAGGTTTCCATGCGCGTAAACACGTCAAGTTCGCGGCTGGAATGGACCAGAGTGCCGATGCGGTAGTTATAGAACGGTTCTTCCAGGCCCACGGCGCCCTTGATGGCGCACACGCCGGCCAGGCGGCCTGTATCCGTATCCTCCATGACAAACATGTAGTCGCGCTTTTCGGGCGGGATGGTTTCGGCGAACGAGGCGCAGGCGATGGCCAGGCGGTCGCCCAGCATTTTCATGTCCGGCTTGAGGGTGGTCATGCCGGTGCCGACCTGGCTGGCCAGGCCGTACAGGGCGTCCAGGTCAGAAGCGTTGATGGCGCGTACTACTAGCATAATGTTCTCTCGGTTAAATGCGTACGCAAATGACGCTGTCGCCTTCGGCCACGGCCAGCGCCTCGAGCAGCTCTGGCGGCAAGCCGACGGTGTCCTGCGCTTCGAGCGCATCGCAGGTGAAGGTGACGGCGCGGAAGTTGCGCTCCGCGCCCGAAGCGACCGCGTAATGCACTTTCAGGCCAGTGCGGCTGGGCGTGACGCCGGCGACGACGCGGCGCGTGAGCGAACCCGTAAACGAGCGCAGCGCATGCTTGTGCGCCTGCAGGATCGGGCCGCCATCGAAGATGTCGATGTAATCGTCGGCTTCAAAGCCCTCTTCCGTCAGCAGATTGAACGCCAGTTCGCCGCTCGGGTGGATCTGGCCCATGGCAGCCTGCGCGTCACCGGGCAGCAGCGGCACGTACACGGGATAATGCGGCATCAGTTCGACGATCAGGGTGCGGTTGCGGGCGCCGCCGATGACTTTTTCGGCATCGAGGAAATCCATCTGGAAGAATTTGCGGCCCAGCGCATCCCAGAACGGCGACTGGCCGTTGGCGTCCGTGATGCCCGCCAGCGGCACGAAGAAGCGGTCGCCGAAGCGGTGCGGCGCCAGCACGGCGAACAGCAGCCGCGCGCGCGACAGCAGGGCAGCTTCCAGGCCCGCCTGCTCCATGTTGCGCACAAAGAAACCGGACAGCTGCGAGTACGCCGTCAGCTCCGAGCACAGGGTCAGCGCATGCACGCTGTGACTGATGTTCAGGTCGCGCGAGACTTGCTGGATGACGTCGTTGCGAAAGGAAAAATAGGTGCCGTTCGAGCCGGCCGAGGCGAAGATGGCGGCCGTACCGGCAATGCTCTTGTCGAGCAGGGATTCAAGCACGAAGAGATACGACTCTTCGCTGGGGATGTCGACATGGGCGGCAAACGAGGCGATGGAGCGCTCGACGGAGGCGGCGATTTTCTCGCGCGTCTTCGGCAGGGTATGGACACCCGGCATGGTTACCGCGGCCAGCGCTTCGAGGGCTGCGATATCCGCAATTTCTACCGGACGGACAACATACATGGGTACTCCTTCAATGCTGACGATACATGGGCTGAAAACCCGGGTAGAACCAAGCCGGCCCGCAGCAAAGCGGCGGGCCGGTGATCAAACAGGGAGCGAGGCTAGCCTCAGGCTTTCAGCATGCCGTCGATGGCGACGCGCAGCAGACGGCCCGCTTCGGCGATCTGTTCGTCCGAGACGATCAGGGCCGGCGCCAGACGCACCACGTCCATGCCGGCGATCAACACCATCAAGCCTTGCGCTTCGGCCGCTTTCTGGATGTCTTTCGCGCGGCCCTTGAAGGCATCGGTAACTACCAGGCCCAGCAGCAAACCGCTGCCGCGCACGACGGAGAACACTTGCGGGTAATCCGTGATCAAGCCTTGCAGCATGGCGATGGTGTTGACGCTCGCTTCCTTGACGCGCGCCAGGAACGCCGGCGTATTGATCGTTTCCAGCACGGTCAGGGCCACGGTGGCGGCCAGCGGGTTGCCGCCGTAGGTGGTGCCGTGGGTGCCGACGGCCAGGGTTTGCGCCAGTTCATTCGTGGTCAGCATGGCACCGATTGGGTAGCCGTTGCCCAGCGCCTTGGCGGCCGTCAGGATGTCCGGCGTGACGCCGTAGCCCATGTAGGCGAACAACGCGCCAGTGCGGCCCATGCCGCTCTGGACTTCGTCGAAAATCAGCAGGGCGCCCGTCTTGTCGCACAGGGCACGCAGCTCCTTGAGGAATTCCGGATTGCCTGGCACCACGCCGCCTTCGCCTTGTACCGGCTCGACGATCACGGCGCACACGTCATCGCCAATGGCGGCGCGCGCCGCTTCGATGTCGTTGTAGGCGATGTGGTCGATCGACGGCGGCAGCGGCTCGAAGCCTTCCGTGTACTTCGCCTGGCCGCCGACGGACACCGTAAACAGGGTGCGGCCGTGGAAGGAGCTGAAGCACGAGATGATGCGCGACTTGTGCGCGCCAAACTTGGTGTGGGCGTACTTGCGCGCCAGTTTCAGGGCCGCTTCGTTGGCTTCCGCGCCCGAGTTGCAAAAAAAGGCGCGGTCGGCGAAGGTCGCTTCCGTCAGGGCCAGCGCCAGGCGCAGGACAGGCTCGTTGGTATAGCCGTTGCCCAGATGCCACAAATTATTGATTTGCTTGGTCAGCACGTCGACCAGGGCCGGATGGCAATGGCCCAGGCTGTTGACAGCGATGCCGGAGGTGAAATCGAGGTAATGCTTGCCTGACTGGTCCCACAGATCCAGTCCGGAACCGCGCACGGGCACCATGGCAGCAGGGGCGTAGGTAGGAACGAGGACCTGGTCAAAGGTTTCCCGGGTGACTGGACGAGCCGTTATGGTCGAATCAAGCTTGGCATTCATAGCATTTCCCCATCAATATGTTAGGTACTCCGCAGCTACGACAGCTACGTGTGTACTGCATTATAAAAAGCGGGATGCTAAAACTCTTTTGAATCTGCGACAAGGATTTTCACAATTCATCACAGCCATACTTATCGCACGATAGTGCGAAATATAGAACGCCTGGCGAAATCGTAGCGAGCGGCAGCGAGTTGTGGCTGAGAAGCGGAGCTGTGCGAAGCACGGGGCCGCCGAGGCAGTGAGCATCGGAGGCCGCAAATCGCGACGCGCAGTAGATTTCACCAGACGTTAAACCGGCGGCATCAGCTTGCGCTGCCGCTCTTCGCGCGGGGTATTGCCAAACAAGGTGCCAAACGCCGTGGAAAAGTGCGAGCCGGAAGAAAAGCCGCACATCAGGCCTACTTGCACGATGGAATAATGTGTATCAAGCAATAATTGCCGCGAGCGCTGCAGGCGCAGCTCCAGGTAGTAGCGCGACGGCAAGCTGCCCAGGTATTGCTTGAACAGCCGCTCAAGCTGGCGCCGCGACAGGCCCACCAGGCTGGCGATGTCGTCGGTCGACAGCGGCTCTTCGATATTGGCTTCCATCAAAGTCACCGCCTCGGACAATTTCGGCTGCAGCACGCCGAAGCGCGCTTGCAGGGCCACGCGCTGGCGCTCTTCCTTGCCGCGCACCTTGTCTACGCACAACGCTTCCTTGACGAGCGCCTGCACGTCGGCGCCAAAGATGGTCTCGATCAGGGTCAGCGAAAAGTCAATGCTGGCCGCGCCGCCACAGCAGGTGACGTGCGGACCGTCGATATCGAACAAATGCGGCGTCAGGATGGCCCGTTCGGCCTTCGCTTCCGCATCGGCGTACAAGGCCCACGGCAAGGCGATGCGCACGCCATCCATGACGCCCGCGTCGGCCAGCCACAGCACGGCAGCGCCCACGCCGCCCCAGAATGGCGCCGAGCGGCAGCGTTCGATCACGGCCCGGCACAGCTCGGCGCGCAGCGGCGCCTCCGTTTCATCGGCCACCAGCAGTGCGATATGCCAGTTGCCGCCCTGCGCAGCCACCTGTTCCGGCGTGCGCACGTCCAGCTGCAGGGCTTCCGGCCCCAGCGCCCGCGCGCACAGGCGCAGCGGCTGCACCAGGCCTG
The DNA here is from genome assembly GCF_002002885.1 of Janthinobacterium sp. LM6. Taxonomy (GTDB): domain Bacteria; phylum Pseudomonadota; class Gammaproteobacteria; order Burkholderiales; family Burkholderiaceae_D; genus Janthinobacterium; species Janthinobacterium kumbetense. Next base: position 6,196,306 of record NZ_CP019510.1, read on the forward strand.
CCCAGGTAATCGATTCGGCATCGCCGGCATGGACCAGCAGCAAACGCAGCGGTTTGTCGAGGCCGATACGGGAAAGATTAGCGAAAGACATCGGCGAGGCGGGCCAGGGGCAAGGGCTGAGTTGCCCACATGATACCGGACTTCCGCCCCATCGAGCCCCTCATGCAAGGGCACATCCTGGCGCGGCGGAAAAAAGCGGGGCGGAAGGATATAATCTCCCCCATGGGTGAACGATATTTAAAAAGTATCCGGCTGCTGGCCGAATGCATGCAAGGCTTCGAGCGGTTTTCTGGCGACTTCGTGCGCCAGTACGGCTTGACGCATGCGCAATTCGACATCATCGCCACGCTCGGCAACACCTGTGGCATGTCCTACAAGGAACTGGGCCAGAAAACCCTGATCACCAAGGGTACCTTGACGGGCGTGGTGGACCGGCTGGAACAAAAGGGGCTGGTGATCCGCGAACGTTGTCCACGCGACAAGCGTTCCTATTACGTGCGCCTGAGCTGCGCGGGCGAACAGGTGTTCCATGACGTGTTCCCCAAGCTGACAAAGCAGGGCCAGCACCTGTTCGACGGCTATACCGAAGACGATTTCATGCGGTTGGAAACCACCCTGGCAGGCTTGAAGCACGCCATCGCCAACGGCCACGGCTGACCATTCACCAAGCACAGACATTCAAACAAGACAAAGGAAACCAAGTTGAAAACCTCACTGCTCGAAGGCAAAAAGCCCGCTCATTTCGATAAACACATCATCGGCAACCTGCTGCTCAACGCCAGCACGCCGGAACTGGTGCGCCAGGAAAAGCTGATCATCGGCGTGCGCAACGAAGACGGCGAAATCTACCGCCTGATCGGCGCCACCAAGCACAACAGCTTCATGAACGCCGTCGAGGAATTGTTCGACCTGGGCCTGACGGATGAACTGGAAGACAGCGACGAGCTGGTTGAAGGCTGTGACGCCATCTTCAGCGAATCTCTCTAACAACGCGTAACAAAACCTGCTGCGCGGTGCACTTTGCGGCCTGCGATGCTCACCGTACTAAAGTACTAAAGTACGGTTGCGCTTCTTAGCCACAAATCCCATCCGCTCGCAATGGTTTTGTTAAGCGTTCGGAATTTCGTCGTTCAAAATGGGCACGCGTCGACTGTACGCGTGCCCATTTTGCGTTTACGGGGCTTTGCTTGCCTTTTGCTAAGCTGTTTGCGAAAAGATCATGGTTAAAAAGTTCCGCACGGAAATATTGCGAGTATAATTTTTTCAATGAACAGACTCGACGCCTTTAAAAGCATCGCCGCACAAGCCGCTCGTGGCGAGCTGACCTTTCCTGCCAATGTGGACGCTTCGCTCAAGCTGCAAGAGGCGCTGGCCGATCCCGACTGCCATATCGAAGCCGCAGCCAAGCTGGTGCAGGCTGACCCGCTGCTGGCGGCGCGCACGGTAGCCATCGCCAATTCCGCGGCGTTCAACCGCTCCGGCAATGAAATCACCAGCGTGCGCAACGCCGTGCAGCGGCTTGGCGTGCGTACCCTGCAATCGGTAGTGGCATCGCTGATCGTGCGCCAGCTGGGGAGCACCATCACCGATCCCGTGCTGCAAGCGAAGGCCAACCAGTTGTGGGAGCATACGGCCCATGTGGCGGCCCTGTCGCAGGTGCTGGCCCGCCGCGTCACCAAGGTGGACCCCGATACGGCCCTGTTTGCCGGCATCATGCATGAAGTGGGCGGCTTTTATCTGCTGTCGCGCGCGGCCGAATTCCCCGGCATCCTCGACGGCGAACCGGAGGACTGGGTCGAACATGGCGAACAGGCCATCGGCCATGGCGTCCTGACCAAACTGAAGGTACCGGAAGCGGTGATGGGCGCCATCGATGCGCTGTGGGAAGGTTTGCGCGCCATTCCACCCGAATCGCTGGGCGACACCCTGCTGCTGGCAAATGACCTGGCGCCGGTATCGTCGCCCCTCAACGAAAGCCCGGCCGCCATCGCCGTGCGGGCCGCCCGCGCCGCGCGCAGCATCGATTGCCTGATCGGCGACGATGCGACGCTGTCGAGCATTATGGAAGAATCGGACGATGAAGTGCAGTCGCTGCTGAAGGTGCTTGTGCACTAGGCATGGTTCAGCGGGCATGGCCGATGCCGGCCAGCTGAGTTCCTGCCCTCTCTGGCTGCCCGTTACTGGCTCATGCAGCTCATGGGCATAGCCTTATTTCTCGCGCTCACTCCACTCCGGAGCGGGGCCGTTGAAGGTATCGGCGCCTGCAGCGTCTCATTGCTGCATGAGGGATGCATGGCTCTGGCAATGTGCTCTCTACCGCGTCACATTTTCACCAGATTCCCAAACCATCTCTTGGCGACTTATCCGATATTGAAGATAAAAAGCCGAAACAGAGATAAACAATAATCCATGAATAACATGGTACTTATTGGATAGAAAACATTCTATTCAATGGAGCCATTACTTCCCCCTGAAAAAAATCAATCAAGCCCAGGAAAATATTTAACCTTCCTTTTTTGAACAGCCCCTGGAAAGTAAAATAAACAATGGGGATATTGGCCAATCAAACTTCATAGTGCGTGTTTTAATTCACTGCATCGGCCAGGATTTTTCATCGACCACCTCCAGCAAGCCAACTTGAATATAATGGAACACCCGTTCCATATTTTATCCGACAGCGTCGGCTATGCAGCTTCTTGAATCTGCTGCATCACATCCTGCACGATTACTCCCTGCTGCAATACCACCACCCGCTGCGCCATGGCGATGGTTTCCGGGCGATGTGCAACGATCACGCGCGTGAGGGCGATTTTCTGGATTGCGGCATTCACCGCTTGCTCGTTGCGCGTGTCCAGGTGGCTGGTCGCTTCGTCGAGCACCAGCAGTTTCGGATTCTTGTACAGGGCGCGCGCCAGCAGGATGCGCTGTTTCTGGCCTCCCGACAGGCCGCTGCCGATATCGCCCACCAGGGTATTGAAAGCCATCGGCATGGCGGCGATTTCCGCATGCACGGCCGCCAGGTGCGCACAGGCCTGCACCTGCTGGTAATTGGGGGAGGGAGCAAAGAAGCTGATATTGTCGGCGATCGAACCGGCAAACAGGGTGTCTTCCTGCATAACCGTGCCCAGCAATTGCCGGTAGTTCGTCAAGCCCAGGCTGCCCAACTGGATGCCGCCGATGAGGATTTCGCCTTCCGTCGGTTCCAGCAAGCCCAATAGCAATTTCATGAGGGTCGTCTTGCCGCAGCCGGACGGGCCGGTGACGGCGATGCACTGGCCCGCAGGAATGCTCAGATTGAGGCCGCTCAAGACATTCGGTTCGCTGGCGGCGTAGCGGAAGGTGAGGTTGCGGATCTCGATCGATGGCGAGATATCGTCCATGTCGACCTCGACGTCGCTGCCATCGGTTTCCGCATCGGTCAGGACGATGTCGGCCACGCGCTCGCCATGCAGGCGCAGCATGCGCAGCTCGAACAGTTTATCGACCAGGCTGGCCATGCGCTGGCTGAACTGATCCTTGTAACTGATGAACGCGAACAACATGCCCACCGAAAAGCGGTTGTCCAGCACGGCCAGTGCCGCCATCCAGATGACGATCACCCGTTCGGCGCTGAAGAGCAAGGTATTGGCCGTCTGGTAGGACACGGACAGCTTGGCGATGCGCAGGTCGGCATTGAACTGGTCGGCCAGCGCATTGGTCCAGCTGGCACGGCGCTCCGCGGCGCGGCCGAACAGGCGGATACTCTGGATGCCGCGCACGGATTCGAGGAAATGCGTCTGCTGCCGGGCCGCATGGATGATCTGTTCGGCCGTCGCTTCGCGCATGGCATTGAACAGGATCCAGCGCAGCAACACATACAGCAGCACCGCGATGCAGGCCACGCCCGCCAGCAGGGGACTGTAGAACAGCATCATGCCCAAGGTGGCCAGCACCAGCACGCCATCGATGGCGCCTTCGACGAATTGCGTCGTCAGGCTGCGCTGCATGGTCTGAATGGAGTTGAAGCGCGAGACGATGTCGCCCGTGTGGCGCTTCTCGAAGTACGGCAGCGGCAACTTGAGCAAATGGGCAAAGGCATTCCCCAGCCATTGCAAGTTCAGATTGGTGGCCAGCACCGTGGTGATCCAGGAACGCACGGCACCGATGGCCGTCTGCACCAGCACCAGCAGCAAAAAGCCGCAACCGAGCACGGTGATCAGGTCGCGGTCGGCGGCCAGCAGCGCCTCGTCGACCAGCCACTGCATGTAGAACGGCGCCACCAGCGCGCACACCTGCAGGGCCAGGCCCAGCACCAGCAATTGCAGCAAGCCGCGCTTCAGGCCCACCACGCGCCCCATCAGCGACAGCAGGGAAAACTGCTGCTTTTCTTCGGCCTTCTTGAACTCGGCGGTGGGCATCAGTTCCAGCGCCACGCCCGTAAAATGTTTCGCCACTTCCGCCAGCGGCAGGCGGCGCTCGCCCACGGCCGGGTCGTGGATCACGGCATGGCTGCCGGAGACGGACTTGAGCACGACAAAATGGTTCAAGTCCCAGTGCAGGATGGCGGGCAGCTTCAGCTCGGGCAAATGCTGCATGTCGAGTTTCAAGGGCCGTGTATGCAGGGCCAGGCCCTGCGCCATCGCCATCAGCCCTTTTAACGTGACGCCCTTGAGGGAGACGGAAAAGCGCCGGCGCATGCTGGAAATATCGGTCTGGTGGCCCCAGTAGCTGGCCACCATGCACAAGCAGGCCAGGCCGCATTCGGCCGCTTCTGTTTGCAGCAGGACGGGCAGGCGCTGGCTGCGCCAGAAGGACAGGTGGGCAAGATCAGGGAGATGCATGAGTATTGTGGAAAATCAATATGAGGCTTACAAGCGCCCGGAAATGCTGAACAGGGGTTCGAGCACCCATTCATACAGGCGCCGCTGTTCCAGCAGCACGCTGGCGTCGACCAGCATGCCCGACTTCAGGGGCAGGGTTTCGCCATACGCCTGCACGCTCTGGCGCTGCAAGGCTAAGCGGATGCGGTACAAGGGTTCGCCATTCGTGCCGCTGACGGCGCCCGGCACTGCCAGCTCGTCGGGCCGCAGCGAGGTGCTGGCCACTTCGCGCACCAGCGCCGGATACTGGCCGAATTTCTGGTACGGATACGCCTGGTAGCGCAGCAATACTGTCATGCCTGGCTTGATGAAGCCGACCGAGCGCGACGGCGCGTAGATTTCCGCCTCCAGCTGGGCGCCTTGCGGCAGCACGGAAGCGAGGACGCTGTTGGCCGCCACGGTCTGGCCCAGTTCCGTGGTGATGGCCGTGACCATGCCATCCTGCGCCGCGCGCACGAGGATTTCGCGGCGCGCCTCGTTTTCCGTCAGGTCTTGCTCGATGGCGGAGACATTGCGCTGCAAGCCTTCCGTGTCGCGCTGGGCCTGCACCTGCAAGTCGCGCACGTCCGCTTCCGTGGTGGCCAGATCGCGGCCGCTGGCCGACTTGATGCGCTGCAATTCCGCCAGGCGCTGGTGCTGGTCCAGCAGCTCGGCTTGCTTATCCTGCAGTTGCGCCGACGAAATGTAATGGGTGGCGTGCAGATCGCCGTAGCGCTGGTAGGACTGTTCCGCCAAGGTAATGCGACGCTGCTGCAGCGTGATCTGGTCGTCCATGCGGGCGATTTCCGCCGCCAGGTCGCTGGCACGGCGCTGTCCCGCCGCCATGCGCTGGCGCGATTGCAGGCGCGACTGCTGCAATTCCGCGTCATAGCTGTCGCGCCGGCTTTTCAGCAGATCCGAGACGACTTGCTGGGGCGCCCCCGCATTGGCGCTGCTGCGCTCGCCCGACAGCACGAACAGCACTTCGCCCGCGCACACGGCCTGCCCCTCCTTGACGCGCACCCCGGCGATGACGCCAGCCTGGCCCGGCATGACACGGATCACGCCGCTGGTCGGCAGCAGCACTCCCTGCGATTGCGCCTTGCGCGTGGTGCTGAAGAAGATGAAGAAAGCGACGATGGCCAGCGCGATAGCCAGAAACAGCCAGGTCAGGAATACATGGCTGATTGGCCGCGCCAGCAATACCGTACCGTATTGTTTATTGCCCAGATGCTCAATGGCTTGCTGGCGGAACAGGGACTGGGTGGGCGGGGAGGGGCTGGAGGCGGCGGGAACGCTGGGCTGGTCACGCAATATGATGGACTTTTCGAAAAATAGTTTTAATCAGCCAAAACTGAACCTTGTTATGCAAGAGTGCCGGACTTTACAAATCAGACCGTGACCCCGCATTCCAAAACCATATGCCCCTGTCTTTCAGAATGCAATACGATGGTTATTTTCATTGGCATAAAATATTCAATTTTATCAAAATAGCATCCAAAAAATCAAGAAATAATCTTATGCATAAGCAACCCATATGTTTTCTAAAAAATATGATGAAAATATCCTGATTTTCAAGCCATTTGAAATTTACCTATTCTTCATGCCAAAAAAAACATCTTTGGAAATTTGACAATCAAAAGAAAATTCTACATTAATCCCACAAAAGAAATCTATCGAATTATCACGGAATGGTAAATTTAAAAATCACCAGGATTTTATTGTAAATACCTCACCATGTTTAAAAATGACTTCCGTTTCGAATCGGGTAATTGCGCACCCCTGCATAGTTGCGCCCGGACCATCCCCCTGGTCCAGGAAAAAGTCAAGAATGGGACGGTGCGGTGCCGGCGCTGCTGAAGGTGTTCGTCCATCAAACAGCAGGCTTCTTGCCCGCTGGCGGCGGTGCCGCCGGCTTGACCGTGTCGACGATCAGCACATGCTTGTCCATGGCCTGCGTTCCCTGCATTTGCTGGACGACTTGCGTGGCAACCGCCTTGGTACTCAACAGGGGTTTCGGATGGCGTGGCATGAACATGGCGTACCTGCTGGAAGTGGGATACGCCCATATGGGCAGCAATTGGCAATTTATCAAGCCATTTTTCAAGCGCCGGACAAAAATCCGCTCGAAAGCGAAAAAAAAACCCGCTCGAAAGCGGGTAAAGTCCAAAGCTAGGGATGTCCTGAAAGAGACAGCCCTATCTTATGCGGTGCGCCGCGCCGGCTCCGTGCGCTGGCACACTTAGCGCGCAGATTATCCCGGCGATAGCTGCACGTCCGTTTCCTGCCAGGCGCGCAGCTGCCGCACGCGGGCAAACCACGCCTGGACATGCTGGTACTGCGCCAGCGGCAGCCGCACGGCCTCGCTGTACATCAGCGGCGCGGCCACGGCGAAGTCGGCCAGGGTAACGTCTTCGCCGCTGAGCCAGCCGCGTCCCGCCAGATGCGCATCCAGCACCACGGCGCATTCATGCAGGTCGCGCTCGCCGCGCGCCTCTTCCAACGGATCCGCCGGACCATTGCCCGTCATGCCCTTCCAGGCGCGTTCCCAGGCCAGCACACTGATGGCGGGCGCGAAGTGCTGCGCAGCCCAGAACAGCCAGCGGTTGACGTCGGCGCGGGCTTGCGGCGCCTGCGGATAAAGCGTCTGGCCCGGCACCTGCTCGGCCAGGTATTGCATGATGGCGCACGATTCCCACAGCAGGAAAGCGCCATCGGCCAGCACGGGTACCTTGCCGTTCGGGTTCAGTTCTAGCAGGCGGCGGCGGTCGTCCGCATTCATCAGGTCGACTTCGGCCAGTTCCAGCGGCAGGCCGAGGTGGATCGCCGTCATCAGTGCACGGCGGGCATTCGAAGACATGGGGTGGTGGTACAGGCGCATGGTAGATGGCTCCGGTGAGTGAAGAAGCCACCATCGTAGAACCAGTCACTGACAGTTTTTGTCAGGAGCGGATGTCAGGATTCCGGGTCGCTAGCTTTCCGGATCAATCTCGTGCATCTTGCGCCAGGCATCCAGCAGCACATGGCGCCGCCTGGGATAGCGTTCGTCGTGCTGCTGCACGCTGGCGATGCGGTCGATGCGGAAATGCCGGTAATCGCCGCGCAGCTCGCACCACGCGGCCAGCAGGCGCTTGCCTTCGAAAAACGCCAGGGCAAACGGCCACACCGTGCGCGAGGTGGCGCTGCCATGCTCATCCTGGTAGCCCAGGGTGAGCTTCTGTTCGTAGCGGATGGCCTCGCGCACGGGCTGCACGTAGCGGTCGGCCGGCTGCGTGCCATCGGCGGGGCGGCCCAACGGCACCCACAGGCTGGTCTCGGCCATGCTGTCGCGCAAGTCGCGCGGCGAGGCGGCCGCGATCTTGGCCAGGGCATTGCTGGCCGCCTGCGCCAGGCCCGCATCGCCCTGCCGGCGCACCCAGCGCGCGCCCAGCACCAGCGCTTCCAGTTCATCGGCGCCAAACATCAACGGCGGCAGGAAGGCGCCACGGCGCAGCACATAGCCGATGCCGGCCTCGCCCTGCAGGGGCGCGCCCAATTCGGCCAGGGTCTGGATATCGCGGTAAATCGTGCGCTCGGAAACGCCCAGCTGCTGCGCCAGCTGGGCTGCCGTGACGGGCACGCGCCTGGCGCGCATGGCGTCCATCAGCAGGAACAGGCGGCCGCTGCGGCTCATGGACAGGCCTGCAAAGCCTGGTCGCCCATGACGAGGGCCGACAGCGCCGGCACGTACAGATAGCCGTCGGGCGCCAGGCGCGATGCGCGCGTCCCCTCTTGCACGCCGGCGATGCCGTAGCAGCGCTGCAGCCGCGCAGCGGCTGGCCACCAGTAAACGGCCGCCTCCTGGTCGGGAAAGCGCTGGCGAACGCTCTCGGCCTGCCCCGCCACTTGCCGGAAATCGCGGTAAAAGGCAGGTGCGATGCCCAGCTCCGCGGCATACGCCGTTTCCAGTGCTGCCGTCTCTGCCAATTGGGCCGCCAGCGCCGCCGTTTCACGGTCAAGCTCATCGGCCGGCACGCCCGCCTCGACCAGGCTGCGGCGCATGCGCTCCGGGCCAGCCTGCGCGCGCAGGAACGCCGATTCCTGCAGCGCCAGCACGGCACCGGCGGGGATGTGCATATGGTGCGCGGCCGGGAAGACGTACAGGGCGCAGCTGCCCGCGCACACCGTGTCGATGGCGAGACGCCATTGCTGCTGGCGCAGGTAGCGGCCCAGCTGCATGGCCGCCTGCGGATCACCGCCATCGCTATTCACGCGCAACAGCGTCGTACCCGGCGTGGCCAGCAGCCGCAGCGTGTCCACGTCGCCCTCGGCAATCGGGCCGCGCAGGGCAATGCTGTCACTGCCAGTGCGGCTGAAATCGGCGGCGCCGGCCAGCGTGCCGATGCCTGCCATGATGCCCATCACTATCAAACGCTTCATCGTCATCCACCATAAAAAAAACGACCACCGCAAACGGTGATCGTTCTTCATTCGACCTGCAAAAAACCTGCGCTTACACCACGGCGCCGTCGGTTTCGTCTTTTTCCTTGATCGGCTTGATCAAGTCTTCGCGCTTGACGCCCAGCCACATGGCGATCGAGGCCGCGACGAACACGGACGAGTAAATACCGAAGCAGATACCGATGGTCAGCGCCAGTGCAAAGTGGTGCAAGGTCTGGCCGCCGAAGACCAGCATCGACAGCACCATCATCTGGGTCGAACCGTGGGTGATGATGGTACGCGAAATGGTGCTGGTGATCGCGTTGTCGATCACTTCATGCACGGAAGCCTTGCGCTGCTTGCGGAAGTTTTCGCGGATACGGTCAAAGATCACCACCGATTCGTTGACGGAATAACCGAGCACCGCCAGGATGGCCGCCAGCACCGTCAGCGAGAATTCCCATTCGAAGAAGGCGAAGAAGCCCAGGATGATCACCACGTCATGCAAGTTGGCGATAATCGCCGAAACAGCGTATTTCCATTCGAAGCGTACGGCCAAGTAGATCATCACAAACACGACAACCATCACCAGCGCGTTCAAGCCGTTCTGCGTCAGTTCCTCGCCCACTTGCGGGCCGACGAATTCCACTTTCTGCAGCACCAGCGCTTCGTTGCCGGCAGCGTCCACGCAGGCGGTCTTGATGACGTGCTCGCCCTTGTCGGTGACGGTGTCAATGCCCTTGGTCGTGCCCTGCTCGGCCTTGCACAGCGTTTCAAACACGCGCTGCGAGGTGTTCGCGGCGCTGACGCCCTTTTCCACCGGCAGGCGGATCATCACGTCGCGCGCCGTATCGAAGCTGGTCACGCCCGGCTCTTCATAACCGAGGCCGATCAGGGTGCCGCGTATGCCTTCAAGGTTGGCCGCTTTCGGGTATTTGACCTCCATCAGGGTGCCGCCCTTGAATTCCACGGACAGGTGCAAGCCCTTGTGGAACAGGAAGAAGACGGCGGCAAGGAAGGTCACGGCCGAAATCACGTTGAAAATCAACGCATGGCGCATGAAGGGAATATCTTTTTTGATCCGGAAAAATTCCATGAAATCCTCTGAGTTCTATTCTGTGCGTCCGGCGGCTGGGCCACCGGACGCGATCGCTGTTGACGCTATTGGGTAAGGCTGGGCCGTTGCTTATTTGCTGGCACCCGGCACCCACACCGTGCCGATCGACAAGGTCGTCAGCTTTTTCTTGCGGCCATACCAGAGGTTGACCACGCCGCGCGACACGAACACGGAGGAGAACATCGAGGTCAGGATACCCAGGCAATGCACGACAGCGAAGCCGCGCACGGGACCGCTGCCGAAGGCCAGCAGTGCCAGGCCGACGATCAGGGTGGTCACGTTCGAGTCCAGAATCGTGGCCCAGGCGCGGTCGAAGCCGGCGGCGATCGCCGCTTGCGGCGTATTGCCTGCGCGCAGCTCTTCACGGATACGTTCATTGATCAGCACGTTGGCGTCAATCGCCATGCCCAGCGCCAGCGCGATAGCGGCGATACCTGGCAAGGTCAAGGTCACCTGGATCATCGACAACAAGCCGACCAGCAACAACAGGTTGGTGGCCAGGGCCAGCACGCTGAAGGCGCCGAACAGCATGTAGTAGGCGATCATGAAGATGGCGATGGCGATGAAGCCGTACAAGGTCGAGTGGAAGCCCTTGGCGATGTTTTCCGCGCCCAGTTGCGGTCCGATCGTGCGTTCTTCGATGACGGTCATCGGTGCGGACAGGGCGCCCGAGCGCAGCAGCAGCGCCAGTTCATTCGCGTTTTCCGCGCCGCCCATGCCGGTGATCTGGAAGCGCGAACCGAGTTCCTGCTGGATGGTGGCAACCGACAGCACTTCCGGCTTGCCCTTTTCAAACAGCACGATGGCCATGCGCTTGCCCACGCGTTCGCGCGTCGCTTCGCGCATCTTGCGTCCGCCGTCGCCGTTCAGGTCGATCGACACGGCCGCTTGCTGGTTCTGGTCGAAGCTGGCAGTGGCGCTGGAGATATAGTCGCCCGTCAGGATTACGTCTTTCGCCAGCACGACAGGCACGCCCTTGCCGACAGTGAACAGTTCCGAGTTGAACGGGATGGCGCTCGACAGTTCCGTGCCGGGCACGATGCTTTCGTCGACCAGGCGCACTTCCAGGGTGGCCGTGCGGCCGATGATGGCTTTTGCGCGGGCCACGTCCTGCACGCCAGGCAGTTGCACCACGATGCGGTCGGGACCTTGCTGCTGGATCAGCGGCTCGGCCACGCCCAGCTCGTTGACGCGCTTGGACAGGGTGGAGATATTCTGTTTGACGCCTTCGTCGATGGTTGCCTTCAGGGCCGCCGGTTTCAGGGTGATGTTCAGTTTCAAATCGCTGCCTTCGCCCGCATCGGCGAACGCCAGTTCCGTCATCTGGTCGGACAGGACATTTTTTGCCTTCAGGCGCGTCTCGGCGTCGCGGAAGTTGATTTGCACGCTGTCGCCCACGCGTTCGATGCCGGCGTGGCGGATATTTTTGTCACGCAACACGCTACGCGCGGCGGACTGGACGCCCTGGACTTTCTTGTTCAGTACTGCTTTCGCATCGACCTGCATCAGGAAGTGCACGCCACCACGCAAATCCAGACCCAGGAACATGGGCAAGGCATGCAATTTTTGCATCCACATCGGCGTATTGGCTTGCAGGTTGACCGTCACGATGAACGCGGGATCGGTGGAATCGGGGTTCAGATCCTTTTCCAGCACCAGTTTTGCCTTGAACTGGGTATCGGGATCGGCAAAACGCACGCGCACGGAGGCGAGATTGCCGGCGCCATCCATGGTGACACCTTCCGACTTGACGTTCTCTTTCGTCAATATTTGCTCGACTTGCGTCATCAGCTCGCCCGTCACTTTGACGGTCGACTTGCCGCTGGTTACTTGCAGCGCCGGTGACTCACCGAAATAATTGGGCGCCGTATAGAGTGCGCCCAGCAATAAGGCGACGACGATGATGATGTATTTCCAGGCAGGATAGCGATTCATAGTGATTCAGCGTTCAGTGTTGAGCGTCGGAGGCGTCGCGAGGGGCGGCGGATAGCCGCCCCGGGTCTATCATTGCAGAGGCAATGACAGCGAGGAATTACAGCGCCTTCAGGGTGCCTTTAGGCAGCAAGGTGGTGATGGAGCTCTTTTGCACCGTGATTTCGGTGCCGGCCGCCACTTCGATGGTGACGTAAGCGTCCACTACCTTGGAAACACGGCCCAGCATGCCGCCGGCGGTGACGACTTCGTCACCCTTGGCCAGCGCGTCCATCATCGCCCGTTGTTCTTTGGCGCGTTTTTGCTGTGGGCGGATCATCAGGAAATACATGACCACGAACATCAATACCAGCGGCAGGAAGCTGGTCAGGTTGCCGCCGAGGCCCAGGGCTTCGGTTGGGGCTTGCGCATAAGCGTTGGAAATGAAAAACACGGTGACTCCAGTTCTAATCAGTTTGAAAAAATAGCGCTGTATTCTAGCATTGGCTATACGTCATAACCCGAATTGCAGCCATGGCAACTTTAAATGGGGCTAAAAAAGCATTATGCAATGCTTTATCGCCCCCGTCCAAGCACCAATACACAAAACTTCCGGCCATGCTGCCGCCAGCCATCAAGCTAAGCTTTTCTTAAGTTCCGCGTGCGCGTTCCGCATGGAATTGCAGGGTAAACGCGTGGAAACGGTCTTCGTCCAGCGCCTCGCGCATCTGGCGCATCAAGTCCAGATAATAATGCAGGTTGTGGATGGTATTGAGGCGCGCGCCGAGGATTTCCTTGGAGCGGTGCAGATGGTGCAGGTAGGCGCGCGAGAAATTGCGGCAGGCGTAGCAGCTGCAGGTCTCGTCGAGCGGCGCCTGGTCTTCCTTGTACTTGGCGTTCTTGATCTTGATGTCGCCAAAACGGGTGAACAGCCAGCCATTGCGGGCGTTACGCGTCGGCATGACGCAATCGAACATGTCGATGCCGTTCGACACGCCCGCCACCAGGTCTTCCGGCGTGCCCACGCCCATCAGGTAATGCGGCTTGTTGGCCGGCAAGCGCGGACCCACGTGGGCCAGCATGCGCATCATGTCTTCCTTTGGCTCGCCCACGGACAGGCCGCCGATGGCGATGCCGGGGAAATCGATCTCTTCCAGCTTGGCCAGCGACTCGTCGCGCAGCATTTCGAACATGCCGCCCTGCACGATGCCGAACAGCGCATTCGGGTTTTCGCCGCGGTGGAACTCGTCCTTCGAGCGCTGCGCCCAGCGCAAGGACATGCGCATCGACTTGGCCGCTTCCTCGATGGTGGCCGGACGGCCCTGGATTTCGTACGGCGTGCATTCGTCGAACTGCATGACGATGTCGGAATTCAAGACGCGCTGCACCTGCATCGACACTTCCGGCGACAGGAACAGTTTATCGCCGTTGATGGGCGAATTGAAATGCACGCCCTCTTCCGTGATCTTGCGCATGGCGCCCAGCGAAAACACCTGAAAGCCGCCCGAATCCGTCAAAATCGGCTTGTTCCAGCCCATGAAGCCGTGCAAGCCGCCGAATTTCTCCATAACGGTGTTGCCTGGACGCAACCAAAGGTGAAACGTGTTGCCCAGGATAATCTGCGCGTCGATCTCGTTGAGTTCCAGCGGCGACATGGCCTTCACGGAACCGTAAGTGCCCACTGGCATGAAGATCGGCGTCTGCACGATACCATGGTTGAGTTTCAAGGTGCCGCGGCGTGCCTTGGTCAGGCCGCTCGTGTCGGTCTTGAGTAGTTTAAATTCCAGCATATCAGTCTTTCACGGGAGTATCAAGGTTCAGCGCAGCGCGCGATTGCGTGGTGAGCAGCATCGCATCGCCATAGCTGAAGAAACGGTAATTCTGCGCGATCGCATGCGCGTAGGCGCGGCGGATCGGCTCATAGCCGGCAAAGGCCGACACCAGCATCAGCAGGGTCGACTTCGGCAAATGGAAGTTGGTGATCAGCCGCGTCACCGTCTTGAATGCATAGCCGGGCGTGATGAACAGGGCCGTATCGGCGCTGCCCGCCAGCAGCTGGCCGCTTTGCGAGGCCGATTCCAGCGCGCGCAGGCTGGTCGTGCCGACGGCCACCACGTCGCGCCCGGCCAGTTGGGCGGCGCGCACGGCGTCGACGGTTTCCTGCGGCATGGTGTACCACTCGGTATGCATCTTGTGTTCGGCCAACACCTCCGTGCGCACGGGCTGGAAGGTGCCGGCGCCCACGTGCAGGGTCACATAGGCAAAGTTGACGCCCTTCGCTTTCAGCTGGTCGAGCAGGGCCTGGTCGAAATGCAGGCCGGCCGTCGGTGCGGCGACAGCGCCGGGTACCTTGTTGAACACGGTCTGGTAGCGCGTTTCGTCAAATTCGTCCGCATCGTGCTCGATGTAGGGAGGTAGCGGCAGCCGGCCATGCGCCTCGATCAGCTCGAACACGTCGGCGTCGAAGTGCAGCGTAAAAAATTCGCCGGCGCGCTGGCCGACCGTCACGTCGAAGGCGTCGGCCAGGCGGATGCGGCAACCGGGCGGTGGCGACTTCGAGGCGCGGACCTGGGCCAGCACGGTGCGGTCGTCCAGCACGCGCTCGACGAGCGCCTCGATCTTGCCGCCGCTTTCCTTGACGCCGAAGAAGCGCGCTTTGAGCACGCGCGTATCGTTCATCACCAGCAGGTCGCCCGCCTGCAACAGCCCGACGATATCGGCAAAGCTGCGGTCAAGCAGGGCGTCGCCGTCCAGATGCAACAGGCGCGAGGCGCTGCGCTCGGCCAACGGAGTTTGCGCAATGTTTTCTTGCGGCAAATTAAAATCGAAATCGGAAAGCGAATACATGCGTTTTGCTTCAAAAGTACGTCAAAAATGATTAGGAGTGCGCAATGGAACATCTGGCACTATACTGTGCGCCTATACAGGCATTACAATAATCCGCCGCAACAACTACGACTGCGGTACGCACAGGGTGTGCCGGACAACCCTCTATTTTACGCTAGCGGCACCAAAACCTTGCATATGTCCGATCCAAAGCCCGATCTTCCTCCCGCAGCCAAGCCCGCCGCGAAGCCGAAAGCCGCCAAAAAAGTGGTCAGCACGGAAAGCCGGTTGGCCAAACTGGGCTTGCGCACGGATATGGACCTGGTGCTGCACCTGCCGATGCGCTACGAGGACGAAACCAAGGTCTATTCCATCCGCGACGCCTGCCTGCGCGGCGGCGAGTCGTGGCAAGTCGAGGGTATCGTCACCAAGTGCGAAGTCAATTTCAAGCCGCGCAAGCAGTTGCTGGTGACGATCGCCGATGAAACGGGCAATTTGCTGCTGCGCTTCATGAATTTCTACGGCAGCCAGGTCAAGCAGCTGGCCGAAGGCACGCGGGTGCGTGCGCGCGCCGAACTCAAACACGGTTTTTTCGGCGCCGAGATGGTGCACCCGACGTATAAAGTGGTCAACGAGGGCGCGCCGCTGCCCACGGCCCTGACGCCCGTGTACCCGTCCGGCGAAGGCCTGTCGCAGCACGTCCTGCGGCGCGAAATCGCCGACGCCATGCGCCGCATCGACTGGCAGGACACCTTGCCGGACCAGCTGCTGCACGACATGCAGCTGTCGCCTTTCCGCGCCGCCGTGCACCTGCTGCACTATCCGCCGCAGGACATCGATGAAAGCGCGCTGATGGACCGTTCGCATCCGGCCTGGGTACGCATGAAGTTCGATGAACTGCTGGCGCAGCAGCTGTCGCTGAAACGCGCCCAGCGCGCGCGCCGCTCGAAAGGCGCCGCCTCGCTGCCCGTCGTCGGCACGCTGTCGGATGCCTTCGGCGCAGCCCTGCCCTTCAAGCTGACGGGCGCGCAAGCGCGCGTGCTCGAGGAAATCCGCGCCGACCTGCGCCAGCCCTACCCGATGCAGCGCCTGCTGCAAGGCGACGTCGGCAGCGGCAAGACGGTCGTCGCCGCCCTGTCGGCCACGCAAGCCATCGACAGCGGCTACCAGGCCGCGCTGATGGCGCCCACGGAGATTCTGGCCGAGCAGCACTTCCGCAAGATCGCCGCCTGGATGGAGCCGCTGGGCGTCAAGGTGGCCTGGCTGACGGGCAGCCTGAAGAAAAAAGAAAAGACGGCGGCGCTGACCCTGATCGAATCGGGCGAAGCGCAGCTGGTGATCGGCACGCATGCGCTGATCCAGGATAACGTGCTGTTTGCGAAACTGGGCCTGGTGATCGTCGACGAGCAGCACCGCTTCGGCGTGGGCCAGCGCCTGACCTTGCGCAACAAGGGCGACAGCGCCGCCGTGCCGCACCAGCTGATGATGTCGGCCACGCCGATTCCGCGCACCCTGGCCATGACGTATTACGCCGACCTGGAAGTGTCGGTGATCGACGAGCTGCCGCCCGGACGCAGCCCCATCGTCACGCGCGCCATCGACCAGAACCGCCGCGACGAAGTCATCGCCCGCGTGTACGCGGCCGCGCTGGAAGGCCGGCAGGTGTACTGGGTCTGCCCGCTGATCGAGGAATCGGAAGCGCTGCAGCTGCAGACGGCCACCGACACCTACATGATGCTGGCTGAGGCCCTGCCCGCGCTGCAGGTGGGCCTCGTGCACGGCCGCCTGAAGCCGGCGGAAAAGCAGGAGGTAATGGACGCCTTCATCGCCGGGCATATCCACGTGCTGGTGGCCACCACCGTCATCGAGGTGGGCGTCGACGTGCCGAACGCCTCGCTGATGGTGATCGAGCATGCCGAGCGCTTCGGCTTGTCGCAACTGCACCAGTTGCGCGGCCGCGTGGGACGCGGATCGGCAGCCAGCGTCTGCCTGCTGCTGTACCAGGGCCCGCTGGGCGGCGTGGCGCGCCAGCGTTTGATGACCATGCGCGAGACGACGGACGGTTTTGAAATTGCCCGCCGCGACCTGGAAATCCGCGGCCCCGGCGAATTTCTCGGCGCGCGCCAGTCCGGCCAGGCCATGCTGCGCTTCGCCGACCTGGAAACGGATCAATGGCTGGTAGACCAGGCGCGCGACGTGGCGCACGATTTACTGCACGCCACCACGGCGGCTGCCGCAGCCACCGTGGAAGCGCACCTGGCGCGCTGGCTGGGCGGGAAAGAGGAATTCCTGAAAGTCTAGGAGCGCCCTACATGCACATCCAGAAGCGGTTCGCCAGGTCCAGCATGAAATCGGGACGCAGATAGGCCAGGAAGACGAGAGCCAGCAGCGCGGCGCCAGCCAGGCGCCATAACCATGTGCGCCAGCTGGCCATTACGCGGCTACCGCCACGCGCTTGACGGCGCGCTCGTCGATGGGCAGGTTGATCAGCGCGGCCAGCAGCCCCAGGCCGATGGTGATCATCCACACGATGTGATAACTGCCCTGGTGTTCGTACAGATAGCCGCCCAGCCACGCGCCAAGGAAACTGCCCACCTGGTGCGAGAAGAACACCATTCCCGCCAGCATCGACAGGTGCTTCACGCCGAAGATGCCGGCGATGATGCCGTTCGTCAGCGGCACGGTCGACAGCCACAGCACACCCATGCCGGCGGCGAACAGGTACACGGACCACGCCGACAATGGCGCCAGCAGGAACACGGTGATGACCACGGCGCGCGTCACGTAGATGGCCGACAGCAGATAGCGCTTGGCGATCTTGCCACCGAGTTTGCCTGCGTAATAGGAGCCGACGATGTTGAACAGGCCGATCAGCGCCAGCGCCGTGACGGCGATGTTCGGATTCATCAGGCCCTGATCCTTCAGGTAGGCGGGCAAGTGCACGCCGATGAAGACCAGCTGGAAACCGCAGACGAAATACCCTGCCAGCAGCAGCCAGAACGAACGACTGGCGATGGCTTCGCCGAAGGCCGCGCCGACGCTTTGCTGCGGACCGCTGGTGTGCGAGACGGGCGGCTCGCGCAAATAGAAGGCCATCGGAATCATGGCCAGCAACACCAGCGCGGCCAGCACATAGAAGGCGTTCTGCCAGCCCACGGCAGAAATCAGTTGCTGCTCGACCGGCATCATGAGGAACTGGCCGAACGAGCCGGCCGCCGACGAGATGCCGAAGGCCCACGAGCGCTGCTCCGGCGGCGCGCTGCGGCCGATGATGCCGCTGATGGCGCCAAAGGCGGTGCAAGCCAGCGCCAGGCCGATGAAGATGCCGGAACCGACGATGAACAGGGTGGGCTGCGTCACCAGCGCCATCCACACCAGGCCCGCCATGTAGCTGATGGCGCCGACGATGACGACGCGCATGGTGCCGAAACGGTCGGCCGCCATGCCGGCGAACGGGCCGAAGACGCCCCACATCAGGTTTTGCATGGCCAGCGCCAGCGAATACGTTTCGCGCGTCCAGCCATTCGCTTGCGAGATCGGCTGCATCCAGAAACCCAGGCCATGGCGCACGCCCATCGCCAGGGTCAGCACGATGCCGCTGGCGATCAGGACGGTTTTCAGGCTGGGACGCGATGAGTGCAATGTCATGGGATTCCTGATGACGCCTGGTCGGCGCTGTAAACGAGGCCGATCTGGCCACGCATGGTGTCAAGGTTGTGCATCAGCGCCACGCTGTCCGCATGCGGCATGACGGGGCTTTCCAGCAGGCCGGCGCGGATGCAGCGCATCGCTTCGATCGCCTCGTGCGCGTAGCCATTGCCCAGGTGCGGCATGGCGACGACGCGGCGTGCGCCATCCATCGTTTCGACGATCAGATGATCGGGCTTGTAAAAACGGTTGGGCAGGCGAATTCGCCCCAGGCTGCCGGAAATGGTCATTTCCGTCGGCGTTTGCGCGCGCAGGCTGCAGGCGCAGGACGAGGTGCCGCCGCCCGCGTGCAACAGCGAAAACACGACCTGCTCATCGACGCCGGTGGCGCCCATTTCGGCCAGCGCCTGCACCTGCAATACGGGGCCGAGGAAGAAGGCCGCCATCGACAGCGGATAGATGCCCACGTCGAGCAGCGCGCCGCCGCCGAGTTCCGGATTGAACATGCGGTGCTCGGGCGGGAAATTGGCGACAAAGCCGATATCGGCCTGCACCTGCTGCAGCACGCCGATTTCGCCGCTGGCGATGATGCGCTGCGCTTCCTGCACGGCGGGCAGGAAGCGGCTCCACATGGCTTCCATCAAAAACAGTTTTTTGTCGCGCGCCAGGTCGACCACGGCCTGCGCTTCGCGCGCATTCATGGTGAACGGTTTTTCGCACACGACGTGCTTGCCGGCGGCCAGGCACAGCAGGGCATTTTCCGCATGCAGGGTGTGCGGCGTGGCGATGTAGATCACGTCCACGCCAGGATCGTCAGCCAGCGCCTGGTAGGAGCCGTGGCAGCGTTCGATGCCGAATTCGGCGCCGAAGGCTTGCGCGCCGGCGGCGCTGCGCGAGGCGACGGCCGCCAGCTGCGCTCCAGGCGCGTCGCGCAAGCCATTGGCCATCGCGCGGGCGATCTTGCCGGTGCCGAGGATGCCCCAGCGGATGGTATTTTCCATGCTATTGATCTCTTTCTGCGCCAGCCACCTTGCGCTTCGGGCGGAACACCGCCGCGTCATTGTAAAAATCGTCGTCCTGGCCCTCGCACCAGCCGGGCAAACCGAGCACAGGCAGCGGCGTGAAGTCCGCCGTGGTGAGGCCTTGCTGCGCCAGATCCTGCGCCACCCGCTCGTCGAGCCAGGCGCGGCGTGCCGCATCGTCCAGGGTGAAATAGGCGTCGCCGGCGAAGATCACGCGCGTATGCGCCGTGATGGCCTTGCGCGGCGCCACCAGTTTTTCCATCAGCGCGTGGCCGAACAGCCAGACTTCGGCGTCGCCGCCCGCGTCAAACTTGTCGCGCTGCGCAATGAACGCGCTGCGCCAGTCATGCCCGCGCAGCGCCGCATCCAGCGCGCGTCCCGCATCGCTGTCGCGCAGCACCAGCAGGGCGGAATTTTCGTCGAAAATCGTCGCGCCGTCGCGCGCAGGACCACGCGATTTGCCGACGCCGGACAGCGCGATCTGCGCCGCCTGCAGCGCGTTCAACTGCCGCTTGATGCGGGGAAAGGTGAGCCACACGAGCGCGTTGAAAAAATCGTGCAGATTGTCGCGCGTGGGCACGCCGCCCGTCGCGCCGATGAACTCCTCGTAGGCGACGCCTTCGGGCAGGTCCGCTTGCGGCACGAAAGCCAGCGGCAGGCCGGATGGATTGCGCAAGTCCAGCGCCCGCGCCCGTCCGTTCAGCGCGGCAATCACCGTGTCGCGCTGCAGGTCCAGCTGCCGTCGCGCCGGCAGCACCGTGGCAAACCAGGGGCGGGTCCAGTCTATCGATGGCAGCATGGAGTATTTACACCATTTTCCAGTTAATCTGCTCGCTCGCATTGAGCGGAATCACATGGCTGTCGCCCAGCGGCAGCGAAGCCGGCAAGGTCCAGCTTTCGCGCTTCAGGGTGATGGTATCCGTGTTGCGCGGCACGCCGTAGAAGGCGGGGCCGTGGAAGCTGGCGAACGCTTCCAGTTTATCGAGCGCGCCGGCCCGTTCGAACGCTTCCGCATACATTTCCATCGCATGCAAGGCCGTGTAGCAACCGGCGCAGCCGCAGGCCATTTCCTTGGCGCCTTGCGCGTGCGGCGCCGAATCCGTGCCGAGGAAGAAGCGCTCGTCGCCGCTGGCGGCCGCCGTCATCAGCGCCAGGCGGTGCTCTTCGCGCTTGAGAATGGGCAGGCAGTAGTAATGGGGACGGATGCCGCCCTTGAAAATCTCGTTGCGGTTGTACAGCAGATGGTGCGCCGTGATGGTGGCGGCGATCGGGCCCTCCGCTTCGGCCACGTACTGCGCCGCATCCTTGGTGGTGATGTGTTCGAACACGACGGACAGGGCCGGGAAAGCGCTGCGCAGCGGACGCATCACGCGCTCGATGAAGACGGCTTCGCGGTCGAAAATGTCGATTTCCGGATCCGTCACTTCGCCGTGCACGAGGAAGGGCATGCCCACTTCCTGCATCACTTCGAGCACCTTGTAGCAATTCTTCAAATCCGTCACGCCCAGGTCGGAATTCGTCGTGGCGCCGGCCGGGTACAATTTGACGGCCTGCACGATGCCGCTGTCCTGCGCGCGGCGGATTTCGTCGGGCGAGGTGTTGTTCGTCAGGTACAGCACCATCAACGGATCGAAGTTCACACCTTGCGGCACGGCGGCCAGGATGCGCTCGCGGTAGGCTGCGGCATCGGCCGTGGTGGTGACGGGCGGCTTCAGGTTCGGCATGACGATGGCGCGGCCGAACTGGCGCGCGCTGTGCGGCAGCACGCTGGCCATGACGGCGCCGTCGCGCAGATGCAAATGCCAGTCATCCGGACGGGTGATGGTGATGGAGGCTGGGGTGTGATCGAGTGTGGACATGGCGGCTGCTCTCAGGCGGTCATTGCGAATAGCGCCATTTTACCAGCCGCGGGGCTGCCTTAGCGGCCAGGCTGCCAGAGGAAAACCGGGCACAGGCGTACTGTCAACGCAAAAACGGCCGGTGAAGACCGGCCGCTTTTATCGATAAAACCAGGGATCAGTGAATGATTTTCGCCAGGAAGTCGCGCGCGCGGTCCGAGCGCGTCGTGTTGAAGAAGTCATCCTTGCTGCAATCCTCGATGATCTTGCCCTGGTCCATGAAGACGATGCGGTTGGCCACGCGCTTGGCAAAGCCCATTTCGTGGGTGACGACCATCATCGTCATGCCTTCCTGCGCCAGGCCCACCATCACGTCGAGCACTTCGTTGATCATTTCCGGATCGAGCGCCGATGTCGGTTCGTCGAACAGCATGGCGATCGGGTCCATCGACAGCGCGCGGGCGATCGCCACGCGCTGCTGCTGGCCGCCCGACAGCTGGCCCGGGAATTTATCCTGCTGCGACAGCAGGCCCACGCGGTCCAGGTATTTCAAGCCCTTGGCATTGGCTTCATCAGCGCTGCGGCCCAGCACCTTGATCTGGCCGATGGTGAGGTTTTCGCGGATCGACAAATGCGGGAACAGCTCGAAATTCTGGAACACCATGCCGATGCGCGCACGCAGTTTCGACAAATTCGTTTTCGGATCGTTGACGCTGATGCCGTCGACGATGATCTGTCCCTGCTGGATCGGCTCGAGGCCGTTGACGGTCTTGATCAGGGTCGACTTGCCGGAGCCGGAAGGGCCGCAAATGACCATCACGTCGCCCTTGGCGACCTGGGTGGTGCAGTCGGTCAGTACCTGGAACTGGCCATACCATTTGCTGACGTTATTGAGTTCAATCATCTTGTTCTTTCTTTTACGGTTAGCGAATGATGGCGACGCGTTTCTGCAGGCGTTTTACCAGGAACGACAAGGCATAGCACAGCACGAAATACACGACGGCGACAAACACATACATTTCCACCAGGCGGCCGTCGCGCTGCGCGATTTTTGATGCGGCGCCGACGAAATCGGGGATCGACAGCACGTAGACGAGCGACACGTCCTGGAACAGCACGATGGTCTGCGTCAGCAGCACGGGGATCATGTTGCGAAAGGCCTGCGGCAGCACGATGCTGCCCATGGTCTGCGCGTAGTTCATGCCCAGCGCCTGGCCCGCCCACACCTGGCCGCGGGGAATCGACTGTATGCCACTGCGCATGATCTCGCAATAGTAAGCCGCCTCGAACATGATGAAGGTGATCAGCGCGGAAGAAAACGCGCCCACTTTCACGGGTTCGTTCGCGCCGATGACCCAGGCGGCGATATACGGCACCAGGAAATAGAACCAGAAGATCACCAGCACCAGCGGGATCGAACGTATCAGGTTGACGTAGCTCGATGCCACGCCAGAGACGATGCGATTGCCGGACAAGCGCATCAGCGCCAGCAGGGTACCCAGCACGATGCCGCCGACCATGGCCAGCGCCGTCAGCTTCAGGGTGAAGACCATGCCGGTCTGGAACAGGTAGACCCACGAGCGGGAGATGACATCGAAGTCGAAATTACCGAACATATCAGTGTCCTCCCGTCTTGGCGCCGGCGACGATGAAGCCCGGGATGGCGACCTTTTTCTCGATCAGGTGCATCAGCACCACCACCAGCAGGTTGACGACGACGTAGATGATGGTGGCGGCCGAAAACGCCTCGAACACCTGGAAGGAAAACTCCTGGATGGCGCGTGCGCTGGCCGTCAGTTCGATCAGGCCGATGGTCAGCGCCACGGAACTGTTCTTGATGATGTTCAAAAATTCGCTGGTCAGCGGCGGCATGATGACGCGCGCGGCCATCGGCAGCAAAATGAAGCGGTAGGTTTGCGGCAGGGTCAGACCCAGCGCCGTGCCGGCCAGTTTCTGCCCGCGCGGCAACGCCTCGATGCCCGTCGTTACCTGCACGGCCACGCGCGAGGAAGTAAAGAATCCCAGGCACAGCACGGCCGTGACGAAAGGCGCATTCGGCAGCGACTTGACCCAGGCGCCCAGGTCAGGCGGCAGCAGCTCCGGCATGACGAAATACCAGAGGAACATCTGCACCAGCAGCGGCACGTTGCGGAACAATTCGACGTAGGCATTGGCCACGCCCACCAGCCATTTGTTCGGCAGGGTGCGGATGGTGCCGATCACCAGGCCCAATATCAGCGCCATGATCCACGCCGCACCGGCCGTGGCCAGGGTCCAGACGAGACCGGACCACAGGGTGTCCATATACGTGCCCACGCCATCGGGAGAAATCTCCCAGAAAATGCGCCAATTCCAGTTGTAATTCATGATCATCCTTCCATGCAGCTCAAGGAAAGCGGCTTGTCCGCCACCCGTCCCGTAAATAAAACGGGAGGCTTGCGCCCCCCGATTTGTTACGCACTCTTGTTATTTTTTCCGTTTGTCCGAGGTCTTCTGCGCTTCCGGTACGGCCGCATAAGCAGCCGGGTCGCCCGAATCGGTCGGATTCGTGAAGACCGCCTTCAATTGCGGCGGCATGGGGAATTTCAGGTTGATGTTTTTCGGCGGGATCGGCGAGGTAAACCATTTCGCGTAGATGCGGTTGATGTCGTCGCTCTTGTACAGGCGAATCAGCGCGTCGTCGACCACTTTCTTGAAGGCGGGATCGCCCTTGCGCAGCATGATGCCGTACGGCTCGACCGACAGCGCTTCCTTGGTGATTTCGTAGTCGTTCGGGTTTTTCGAGTTGGCCACTTGCGACGCCAGCAGGATATCGTCGTTGGCTTCGGCCACCGCGCGGCCCGTTTCCAGCATCAGGAACGATTCAGGGTGGTCCTTGCCGACGGCAATCGTCATGCCCAGGTTTTTTTCCTTGTTCAGGATGGTCATCTGCTTGATGGTCGACGTGCCGGCCGTGGCGACCAGGGTCTTGCCGCGCAAATCTTCCAGGGTCTTGATATTCGAGGATTTTTTCGACAGCACGCGGTTGCCAATGACGAACATGGTAGGGGCGAATGCCACCTGCTGCTGGCGTTCCAGGTTGTTCGTCGTCGAGCCGCATTCGAGGTCGATGGTGCCGTTGGCCATCAGCGGGATGCGGTTGGCCGACGTGACTGGGCTCATCACCACTTTCAGTTCGCTCAGGCCCAGGTGCTTTTGCAAGGCAGTGACGACTTTCATGCACAGGTCGATCGAATACCCCTGGTATTGCTGCTTGTCATCGAGATAGGAGAAGGGAACGGAACCGTCACGCACACCGAGGGTGACGGAACCGGCTTTCTTGATCTTGGCCAAGGTGCCGGTCAATTCCTGAGCCTGGACTGGCGACATGCTGCTGATGACACCGACGCTGAGCAGCGTGGCGATGATTTTGGTCAATTTCATAAATTCTCCTGGGCGGACAAACCGGATGGACTCCGAACGAAACAACTGTGGTGCAGACGCCACCAATAGAATTAATTTTATTTCATTTTCAGCGCTGGACTAGCCGTTTTCTGCGATTGCCCGCAAATAGGCGCTATACGCGCGCCTGAATCGGCGCGGCTGTAGCATTTTTCCTACTGATTTCGCCTTCCCGATTTATTTTGCCGGCGCCAGCCCCGCCAACTCGTCCTCTTGCGCCTCGTCGTCCATATTTGCCTGCTGGCGTTGCCACATCTGCGCGTACAGGCCATCGAGCGCCAGCAATTGCGGATGCGTGCCCCGCTCGACGATGCGGCCATGGTCGAGCACCAGGATTTGCTGGGCGTCCGCCACCGTCGACAGGCGGTGCGCAATGACCAGGGTGGTGCGGTTTTTGGCGATGTCCTTCAGCTGCGACTGGATCGCCTGCTCGGCCTTGGAATCGAGCGCCGAGGTGGCTTCGTCGAAGATCAGGATGGCCGGGTCTTTCAGCAAGGTGCGGGCGATGGCCACGCGCTGCTTTTCGCCGCCCGACAGTTTTAGGCCTCGCTCGCCCACCATGGAATTGTAGCCATCTGGCAAGCTTTCAATAAAATCATGGATCGACGCCGCTTTCGCGGCCGCCACGATGGCTTCCTTGCTGGCGCCCGGCTTGCCATAGGCGATGTTGTATTCGATAGTGTCGTTGAACAGCACCGTATCCTGCGGCACAATGCCGATGGCTGCGCGCAGGGAATCCTGCGTGATGGCGCGCACATCCTGGCCATCGATGGTGATGCCGCCGCCATCGACTTCATAGAAGCGGAACAGCAAACGCGACAGGGTCGACTTGCCCGAGCCGCTATGCCCCACCACGGCCGTCGTGGTGCCGGCGGGAATCTGGAAATCCACGTCGAACAGGATTTGCCGCTTGGCTTCATAACTGAAATCCACATGCGCGAAACGCACGGCCGCGCCCCGCGTGACGAGCGGTTTGGCTTCCGGCGTATCGGCGATTTCGCGGTTCTCGTTCAGCAAGGAAAACAGGCGTTCCATGTCGGCCAGGCTTTGCTTGATTTCACGATAGATGACGCCCAGGAAATTGAGGGGAATATACAGCTGGATCATGAAGGCGTTCACCAGCACCAGGTCGCCCAGAGTCATCGTGCCGTTGATGACGCCCACGGTGGCGCGCCAGAGAATTAATGTCACGGCCGTGGCGATGATCAGCGACTGGCCCGTATTGAGCAAGGACAAGGAAGTCTGCGATTTGACGGCCGCCGATTCGTAGCGCTGCAAGCCCTCGTCGTAGCGCTTCGCCTCGTAATCCTCGTTACCGAAATATTTCACGGTTTCATAGTTGATCAGCGAATCGATGGCCTTGGTATTTGCCTTCGAATCGAGGTCGTTCATGGTGCGGCGGAAATGCGTGCGCCAGTTCGTCACCAGCACGGTAAACGCGATATAGGACACCAGCGCCACGGCCGTGATCACGGTGAACCAGATGTCGTAGTGCAAGACCAGGTAGCCGAGCACGAGGGTGATTTCCACCAAGGTCGGCAGGATGTTGAACAGGGTGTAAGAAATGAGCGAACCGACGCTGCGCGTGCCCCGTTCGATGTCGCGCGTCATGCCGCCCGTCTGGCGATTCAGGTGGAAACGCAGGGACAGCGCATGCAGGTGGCGGAACACTTGCAGGGCGATGGTGCGCACGGCCCGCTGCGTGACCCGCGCAAACAGGAATTCGCGCAACTCCGTAAACAGGGTGGTCGACAGGCGCAGCAAGCCATACGCCACCAGCAAGCCGACCGGCAACACCAGCAGTGCTTGCGGATGCGCCGCCGTGATCGTCATGGCGTCGACGAGTTTTTTCAGGATCAGGGGCACGCCCACGTTGGCCAGCTTGGCGCCCACCAGGCATAGCAGCGCCAGCAGCACTCGCCATTTGTAGACCCAGAGATACGGCAGCAAGGTCTTGATGGTGGCGAAATCGCTGTGGCTGGCGGAGGCTGGCGAGCGGGGCGGAGGGGGAGTCTGGGAACGGCGCATGGCGAAGGTCGGCTTTTTATGGTTCAATCGGGGCAATTGTAGCCTTTCATGAGAATAAAAGATGAGCACCTCCCCCGACCGCCCCGACAACTGCCTCGCTTCCGGCCTGCCCGCCGGAAAAATGCCGGAATTGCGCATGATGCCCGCGCCGTCCGACGCCAATGTGTACGGCGACGTCTTCGGCGGCTGGATCATGGCGCAGGTCGATATCGCCGGTTCCCTGCCGGCCACGCGGCGCGCCAACGGCCGTGTCGCCACCATCGCCGTCAACTCCTTCGTCTTCAAAAACCCCGTCTTCGTCGGCGATCTGCTCTCCTTCTACGCCGACATCGTCAAGGTTGGCAATACCTCGATCACCGTCAATGTCGAGGTGTATGCAGAACGCAACCGCCTGCAGGCGTGCATCGTGAAAGTCACGGAAGCGACCCTGATCTACGTGGCGACGGACTCCGACCGCAAACCGCGCAAGGTGCCGCCGATCGAGACCTTATTGGCGTCCTGATTGTCGTATTAATCCCACGTTTCAGACGGCATGGATAGTCAGCGCCGCATCTTCCTGCACAGCGCCGCCCGCATCGGTGCGCTGGCCGCCGCCGGCAGCGTGCTGTCCGGTTCCAGCGCGAGCGCCGCCACGCGCCTGAATGGCGCCGGCTACCCGTTCGCACTCGGCGTCGCTTCCGGCTCGCCCTTGCCCGACGCCGTCGTGCTGTGGACGCGCATCTGCTACGACCCGCTGCATGCCAGCGCCACGCCCGCCATCGCCCTGAACGTCCGCTGGGAAGTGGCCGAAGACGAAGCGTTCCGGCGCATCGCCGCCAAGGGGCAAGCCACGGCCACGCCCGCCCTCGCGCACAGCGTGCACGTCGATGTGGGCAGCCTGGCGCCCGGACGCTGGTACTGGTACCGCTTCATGCTTGGCGACGCCGTCAGCCCCGTGGGCCGCACGCGCACGGCGCCCGAACACGGCGCCATGCCTGCCTCGCTGAAACTGGCCGTCGCCTCGTGCCAGCACTGGGAATTCGGCGCGTATGCGGCGCACCGGCACATCGCCGCCGCCGCGCCCGACCTGGTGGCCTTCCTTGGCGACTACATCTACGAATGGGGTCCATACCAGCTGCAACACCCGAGCCGGGCCGTGCGCACGCATGAAAGTTTCACTCTGGACGACTACCGCGCCCGCTACGCCCAGTACAAGAGCGACCGCGACTTGCAGGGTGCGCACCTGGCCGCGCCGTGGATCGTCACCTGGGACGACCATGAAGTGGCCAACGATTACGGCAATGACCGCGACGAGTTGCTCACGCCATCGTTTCTTGAACGCCGCGCGGCCGCCTACCAGGCATTTTATGAACACATGCCGCTGCGCCTGCTGCCGCTGGGCCGGCGCGGCTTTGTCGACATACGCATCTACCAGCGCTATGACTGGGGCCGCCTGGCGCGCTTCCACGTGCTGGACGACCGGCAATACCGCGCCTACCATGCGTGCGCCAGGCCGGGCCGCGGCGGCTCCAATTCCATCACCATGCGCAACTGCCCCGATTTGCGCAAACCCGGCCGCACCATGCTGGGCGAGGAACAGCAGCGCTGGCTGCAAGCCGGCCTCGATGATTCTCCCGCGCGCTGGAACATTTTGGCCCAGCAAACCCTGATGGCGCAATCGAGCCAGGTGCCCATCCTGCGGCCCGGCGACGAACGCATCTGGACCGATGGCTGGGATGGCTATCCGATGGCGCGCCAGCACTTGCTCGACGCCTTGCGCAGCAGCAAGGCCAGCAACCCGCTGGTACTGTCGGGCGACGTGCATACCTTTTATGCCGCGGAACTGAGCCGCAATGCCATGCGCCCCACCAGCAAGGATAATCCCGTGCTGGCCACCGAGTTTTGCGGTACCTCAATCACCTCGAGTTCCCGCCCGCAAGCACGCACGGAGCAGTACGTGGCGATGAACCCGCACATCCGCTACGGACGCAGCGACAAGCGCGGCTATATGTTGCTGGACATCACACCGGAGAAAACCACGACCCTGTTCCAGGGCCTGGAGAACGTGCGCGACAGCACGTCGACCATCGCGACACTGGCCAGCTTTGTCGTGCGCGACGGCAAGGCTGGCTTGCAGGAACGCTAGCAAATGCTTTTCAAGGCATCGCGGTAGCGCCGGCTGACGGGCACTTCGCCGCCCGTGGACAGCACGGCACGCGCATCGCCCGATTCCAGCGGCGTGATTGCCTGCACAAAATCAAGATTGACGATATAGCTGCGGTGCACGCGCACAAAGCGCTTGCCGTCCAGGCGGCGCTCGATGGCGGCCATGGTCGAGCGCAGCGGGTAATCGTGCCCGCGCACGTGCAAATTCACATAATTGCCCCAGGCCTGTATCCATTCGATCTCAACGGCGGGCAGCAAAAAGTCCTTGCCCAGTTTGCGCACCAGGAAACGTTCCGGCTGCTGTACCGGTTCCACGGCCGGGCCTTCATCGGGTTCGCCCAGCAGGGTCGCCTCGCCTTGCCAGCGCATCAGCAGCAACTGGTAAAAACCCGTGAACAATAAAATGGAGAAGTAAGTACGCACATCCTTGACATATTCATACGGCAATTCACGCCACCAGTTACCGAAATCGTAAGCGCTGCCGGCGCTCCAGTACGCCAGTTTGCGCAAGGCCACCATGGCCAGCACATGCACGAGGCTGTAGACCAGCGACGCGGCCAGGTGCCAGCGCAGGTTCTGCCGCTGGAACACCAGGTGCAGCGGCCGCAACTGGTTGGCCAGGATCACCAGCGGTACCAGCGCCAGCAACACCAGGTTGCTGCTCCACTCCCACACGGCCACTTCCCAGAAAGGCGTAGCGAGCCCGGCGCGCTGGCGGTCGGCCCAGCTGATCCAGCAGTTGAGCGACGTTTGCAGCAGATACAGGACGATCCAGAAAGCTGGCTCGGCAATCTGGCGCCAGCGTTGATATCGTTGCAATAAATCGGTGGAAGACAGGCGCATGGTGTCGGACGGTGAATTAGTTGCACGATTGTAAGGTCCCAAAGCAGTCCCGGCATCACCGCTCGTCACAAACAGCCCGCCGTTGATCACTTTTCGCTGGTTCGTCCCGCGCGGCCTGCCTATGCTGGGGCCTTCCCTTACCAACGGATCCCGCGACCATGACCACAGATTCCCGCCGTTACGATATCGATGCCTTGCGCTTTCTGGTCTTCAGCCTGCTGATCGTCTACCACACGGCCATGCTGTACCTGGATGGCACCGCCTTCCACATGAAAAGTACTTACTTGACGGAAACATTGAATTTTCCCATGGTCTTTATCAACCGGTGGCGCATGGAAATCGTATTCCTCATTTCCGGCGTGTCCTGCGCCATGATGACGCACTCGTCCCGAGGGGCCTTCCTGCGGCGCAGGCTCCATCGCCTGTTGCTGCCCTTGCTGTTTGGCGTACTGGTGGTGATACCCGTGCAGCCGTATTGCGAAGGCGTCACGAATGGCCTGGTCGAGCCTGGCTATGGAGCATTCCTGCTGCATTACTTTGGCGGCTACGCCTGGCCGGCCGGCGCATTTACGGGCTGGAAAACCAGTTTTACGTGGAACCATCTGTGGTATCTGGTGTACCTGTTGCTGTACACCATCGTGCTGGTGGCCTTGCAGCCGCTGCTGGCCAAGGCAAGACCGCTGTTTGCGGGGCTGCGCGGCTGGCGCCTGCTGATTCTGCCCGCCCTGCCAGCGCTGGCGGCAACGGCCTTCCTGAAGCTGCGCTATCCGGAAACCCATGCGCTGGTGAAAGACTGGTACGCGCACGCCATCTATTTCACCATGTATCTGTATGGCTGGTGGCTGGGCAATGACAAGGGAGTGTGGCAGGAACTGGCGCGCTTGCGCTGGCAGGCGCTGCTGCTGGCGCCCTGCGCGTTTGCCGTGTATCTGGGTTTTGACCTGGTGGCTTCGGAAAACCTGCTGACCTGGGCCTCAGCCGGCTCCTGGCCCATGCGCAACCTGTACATGTGGCTGGCCATCTGCGCCATCCTGGGCTGGTCGCACACCTTGCTGAATAAACCATTTTCCTGGCTGCCATGGGCGCGCCAGGCCGTCTTTCCCTGGTACATATTGCACCAGAGCGCCATCGTGCTGCTGGCCTACTGGCTGGTGCCGTTAAAGCTGGGCCCCGTGCTCGAACCGCTGCTGATATTGGCAGGCACGGTGGCGACCTGCTGGCTGGGGACCTCGCTGCTGATCAGCAAAGTGAACTGGCTGCGCCCCTGCTTCGGCTTGCCCGCCCGGCCACGGCAAGCCGTGGCGGCGGACACGGCCCTGGCGGCGAATTAGGCGACTTTCTTTTCGTCGCGTAATTGACGGCGCAAGATCTTGCCGACATTGGTCTTCGGCAATTCATCGCGGAACTCGATGTATTTCGGCTTCTTGTAGGCCGTCAATTCATGCTTGCAATGCTCGCGGATCTGTTCCACCGTCAGGTTCGGATCCTTGCGTACGACAAACACTTTCACGGCTTCGCCCGCGTTGGCATCCGGCACGCCGATGCAGGCGCATTCCAGCACGCCCGGGCACGATGCGACCACGTCTTCCACTTCATTCGGATACACATTGAAGCCGGACACGATGATCATGTCTTTCTTGCGGTCCACGATCTTCACGTAGCCGCGCTCGTCCATGACGCCCACGTCGCCCGTCTTGAAATAGCCGTCGGCCGTCATCGACTTGGCGGTCTCGTCCGGACGCTGCCAGTATCCCGCCATCACTTGCGGGCCGCGCACGGCGATTTCGCCCGGTTCGCCCAGCGGCACTTCCACGCCATCGTCATTCAAAATCGCCACTTCCGTCGAGGGGAAAGGCAAGCCGATGGTGCCCGTGAATTCCGTGATATCGACGCGGTTGCCCGTCACCACGGGCGACGTTTCCGACATGCCATAGCCTTCGATCAGCGGGCAGCCCGTCAATTTGAGCCAGCGCTCGGCCACATTGCGCTGCAAGGCCATGCCGCCGCCATTGCACACTTTATAGCTGGAAAAATCGAGCTTGGCGAAGTCGGCGTTGTTCAGCAGCGCGTTGTACAGAGTATTGACGGCTGGGAAGACGACGATCTTGTGCTTGCTCAATTCCTTGACGAAACCGGGGATGTCGCGCGGGTTGGGGATCAGCACGCTCATGCCGCCCAGGCGCATGCCCATCAGGGCGCTGACGGTCAGCGAATAGATGTGATACAGGGGCAAGGCGCACATGAAGCCCATCGAGGTGGCGCGCATTTCCTTGGTCATCACGGGCGACATCCACGCCTCGTTTTGCAGCACGTTGGCGATCACGTTACGGTGCAACAACATCGCGCCCTTCGACACGCCCGTCGTGCCGCCCGTGTATTGCAGGAAGACAATATCGTCATGCCCCTGCTGCACCGGCGTCAAGGTCAAACGGGAACCCTCGGCCAGCATCTTGTTGAAGCTGATGGCGCCCGGCAAGGAAAACGCCGGCACCATTTTCTTGATCTTGCGCACGACGAAGTTGACGATGGCGCCCTTCAAGCCACCGAGCAAGTCGCCCATGGTGGCGACGATCACATGCTTGACCTGGGTGTGCGGCAATACCTGTTCCACCGTGGTGGCGAAGTTTTCCAGCACGATGATCGCTTCGCTGCCCGAATCGATCAACTGGTGCTGCAATTCGCGCGGCGTGTACAGCGGATTGACGTTCACCACGGTGTAGCCAGCGCGCAAGATCGCCGCCATGGCTACCGGATACTGCAACACGTTCGGCAGCATGATCGCCACGCGCGCGCCCGCTTGCAGGCCCTTGCTTTGCAGCCAGGCGCCCATCTGCTGCGACAGCTGGTCAAGCTCGCGGTAGGTGAGGAATTTATCCATGCACACGAAAGCGTTGCGGTCCGCATATTTCTGGAACGACTCTTCCAGCAAATGCGTGACGGAACGGTATTGCGTGCAATCAATCTCTGCGGGAACGCTGTCCGGGTACGACTTCAACCAAATCTTGTCCATCTCGCCTCATCTTTATCTGTAAAAGGGACGCGCCTCCTGGCGCATCCCACACTGTTTATGCTGCTATCTTTGTTTCGTCACGCAGGGCGCGACGCAAAATCTTGCCGACGTTGGTCTTCGGCAGTTCATCGCGGAACTCGATGTATTTCGGCCGCTTGTAACCCGTGAATTGTTCCTTGCAGTACGCGGCCAGCACTGCCTGGGTCAGGTTCGGATCCTTGCGCACGACAAACACTTTCACAGCTTCGCCCGAGTGTTCGTCAGGCACGCCCACGCAGGCGCATTCGAGCACGCCAGGATGGGCCGCGATGACGGCTTCGACTTCGTTCGGATACACATTGAAGCCGGAGACGAGAATCATGTCTTTCTTGCGGTCCACGATCTTCACGTAGCCGCGCTCGTCCATGATGCCCACGTCGCCCGACTTGAAGTAGCCATCGGGGGTCATGACCTTGGCCGTCTCGTCGGGACGGTTCCAGTAGCCGCTCATCACTTGCGGGCCGCGGATGGCGATTTCGCCCGTCTGGCCCAGCGGCACTTCCTTGCCGTCGTCGTCGAGGATGGCGATCTCGGTCGACGGAATCGGCAAGCCGATGGTGCCGGAAAACGCCGTACTGTCGGCGCGGTTGCAGGTGGCGACAGGCGACGTTTCCGACAAGCCATAGCCTTCGATGATGGACACGCCCGTCACTTGCAGCCACTTGTCGTTGACGGCTTGCTGCACCGCCATGCCGCCGCCATTGGCGATCTTCAGGCCCGAGAAGTCGAGCTTGGCGAAATCGGGGTGATTCACCAGCGCGTTATACAGGGTATTGACCGCTGGCAGCAGGTTGAATTTGTACTTGCCCAGCTCCTTGATCAGGCCCGGTATATCGCGCGGATTCGGGATCAGGATATTCAGCGCGCCCACGCGCGTGCCCCACATCGCGCACGCCGTCAGCGCAAAGATATGGTACAGCGGCAAGGCGCAGACGATGATCATCTGTTCCTTGCTGTTCTGGTCGAGCGCCGCGCCCGACCACGCTTCGCTTTGCAGCACATTGGCAATCACATTGCGGTGGCTCAAGGTCGCGCCTTTCGACACGCCCGTCGTGCCGCCCGTGTATTGCAGGAAGGCAGGGTCATTGATGCCCAGCTCGACGGGCGTGAGTTTCATGCGGCTGCCCAGCGCCAGCGCCTGCTTGAAACGCATGGCGTTCGGCAAGGAATACGCGGGCACCATCTTCTTGACGTTGCGCACGACAAAATTGACGATCATGCCCTTCAAGCCACCGAGCATCTCGCCCATGCTGGCGACGACGACATGCTTGACGGCCGTCTTGCCCAGCACTTGCTCCAGGGTATGGGCGAAGTTTTCCAGCACGATGATGGCTTCGCTGCCCGAATCATTGAGCTGATGCTCGAGTTCGCGCGGCGTATACAAGGGATTGACGTTGACCACCGTGTAGCCGGCGCGCAGGACGGCGGCGATGGCCACCGGATACTGCAGCACGTTCGGCATCATCAGGGCGACACGCGCCCCCTTCTTCAGGCCGCGGCTTTGCAGCCAGGCACCGAGCTGGCGCGAATAAGTGTCGAGTTCGGCATAGGTGAGAAATTTGTCCATGCAGACATAGGCATTGCGGTCCGCATATTTTTGAAACGCTTCTTCCAGCAAATGCACCAGCGAACGATATTGATCAGGATCGATGTCGGCGGGGACGCCGGGAGGATACGACTTCAGCCAAATTTTTTCCATCCTGTGCCTCTTGTCTCGAATAATCGTGGGGGAGCCGGCGCACCCTGCCGGCGCGGATCATTGCTGCGGATTCTGTCGTCCTGCAGTCAGTTTGAGCATTCTGACGAGCAATTGCTCTATGCTACTAATGCGATGCTATCGGGCGCCGGGCTTCCATGCAAGCGCTTTCAACAGTATTCGAGCGGCAACTCTAGGGGTATTTTGTGCTGCACTGCAACATGATAAATACGCTGTTGCAGGATCGTTCGCCTTGACGTCCGGGACAATCTTTACGGGTCACGGGCTGGACAATTGCTCCAGCGCCTGCCTGCGCTCAGGCTTCTTGATCTGGGCCATTGTGTGCACTGCAGCATAAAAAGCACGAAAGTTCTTTTTTTCTTCCAGCAATTTTTTGAAGGCAGGCAAAAATTCATTGTAGGTAGACACGGAAGCCAGGTGCGCATTGCTCAATGGCTGCTCGAACCAGCGGTCGTAACCGGCAAAACCACCCCAGTTTTTCTTCAGTACCTGGTAGGCATCTTGCAATGCCGCAAATACCTGCGCCTTGCGCGCGCGCTTCTCCGCGTCACTGGCGTCGCTCGCATACACGGACTCCAGTTCGCCCCGGTATTTCAATAGCAAGGCCAGGAAATCCTGGCGCCGCGCCGCATACTGGGCGTACGCCGCGCGCATGCTATCGTTGCCCTCGCGCGCCAGCCAGCGCTGCACGCCAGCCTCTTCCACGGCACTGGCAAACGACTCGTTGAAGGCCGAATCGCCAGGCACGTACACCACCTGGTGCGCCAGTTCATGGAAGATCAGGCGCGCCAGTTCCGCATCGTTGTAATTGATAAAGGTCGACAGCAACGGGTCGTCGAACCAGCCCAGAGTGGAATACGCGGGCACGCCGCCCACTTGCACGTCGTAATGCTGGGCGCGTAACTCGTCGGCATACGCGAGCGCCTCCTCCTTGCTGTAGTAGCCGCGGTAATTGACGCAGCCGGCGATGGGAAAACACCATTGCAGCGGCTGCAGCGACAATTCCGGCGTGGCCACCACGTTCCACAGCACGAACGGGCGCCGCAGCGCCGCATAGTTCTTGTAGCTGCCATTGTCGGGCAAGTCCAGCTCGCTGACGGCAAAGCGGCGGATTTGCTGCGCCTTGGCCAAACGCACTTTCAGGCGCGGCTCGGTGGCCGGGTCATCGAGCCACTCGCCGATAGGGCGCGCGCCGGACCACAGGGCATATTGCCCCTGCGCCGCTTGCGTGTAGTAGCGCAATTGCGTGCAGCCGCCCAGCAGCAGGCACGCCGTGCTGACAAGCAAGCGGGCCGGCCAGCGCGCCATGGTCAGGCAGCCTTTTCCACTTCGACCAGCGTATCGTAGAAGGTCGGCGCACGGCCCATGTCCGTCAGGCGCTGGCTGGTCACTTCGTTGGCGTTCTTGCCATCGCTGGCGAGTTTCTTCCACCACACGGACAAGCCCACCACCAGGCCTTTTCTCGCCTTGTCCGTGACCCTGGCCTTGGCCACAAAGCTGCCGCGGTCATTAAAGATGCGCACCATGTCGCCGGCCACGATGCCGCGCGCGGCGCCATCGTCGGGATGGATATCGAGGTGCGGCTCGCCTTCGGCCGCGCGCAGGCTTTTCACGTTCACAAAGGTGGAATTGAGGAAATTGCGCGCCGGCGGGGAAATCATGGCCAGCGGATAGCGGGCCGCCAGCGCGGGATTACTGGCTTGCGACTCGTGCGGTGCGATATACGCCGGCAAGGGATCGAGTCCCGCCTGCGCCATGGCTTCCGAATACAACTCGCACTTGCCCGATGGCGTAGGGAAACCACCCTCGGCAAATGGCGCCTCGGCCATGGCCAGCTTTTGCCAGCCCGTGCGTTTCAGCGATTCCCAGTCAAAATGCACGGCGCGCGCATCCGTGTTGTCGAACGCCTTGGCCGCCAGCGCATCGTCGCTTTCCTGGAAGCATGGATCATCAAAACCCATGTATTGGGCCAGCAGGCGGAAGATTTCCGTATTCGCCTTCGCTTCGCCCAGCGGCGCCACAGCCGCATTGTTCGCCATCATGTACAGGTGGCCATAGGTGGCATGCGTATCGACGTGTTCCAGCTGCGTGGTGGCGGGCAGCACGATGTCGGCGTAGTCGACGGTATCGGTCTGGAAGTGTTCGAGCACGACCGTAAACAAGTCTTCGCGGGCAAAGCCCTGCGCCACTTTCGAGGAATCGGGCGCCACCGCCAGGGGATTCGAGTTGTAGACGATCACGGCCTCGACTTGCGGGCCGAAATCGGCGGAACTTTCTTTCAATAAATCGTCGCCGATGGTGCTCATATTGATGGTGCGCGGCGTGCCTTTGAGCAAATCGGGACGCTGCAGGGCCTTGCGGTTGATGGGGAAGGAACCCGAACTCGACAGCTGCATGCCGCCAGCCGGATGGCGCCAGGCGCCCGTCAGGGCCGGCAGGCAGGCGATGTTGCGCACGGCCATGCCGCCGCCATGCACGCGCTGCACACCGTAATTGGCCCGGATGGCGGCGCCCTCGCCGGAGCGGCATGCCTGGCCGTACAGGCACGCCAAGTCAACCACTTCCGTGGCCGTGATGCCGCACACCTCGGCCACGCGCTCGGGCGGCCATTCCAGGGCCCGTTGTTTCAAGGCCTCGTAACCAATAGTGTAGCGCTCGATGTAATCATGATCGAGCATATCTTCCACAATCAAGACATGCATCAAACCCAGCGCCAGGGCGGCGTCGGTGCCCGGCAGCAAGGCGATATGCTGGTGGCATTTTTCGGCCGTCAGCGAACGATAGGGGTCGATGGCGATCAGGGTAGCGCCATTGCGCTTGGCCTCTTGCGCGCGCATCCAGAAGTGCAAATTCGAGGCGATCGGGTTGCCGCCCCAGATGATGATCAACTTGGCGTTCTGGAACTGCTCCAGGTCCGTGCCGATGCTGGCGCCCACCGTGTAGCGGTAGCCCGTGGCGCCGGCCGAGGCGCAAATGGTGCGGTCCAGCAAGGAAGCGCCCAATTGGTTGAAAAAGCGCGACGACATCGACTCGCCCTGCACCAGGCCCATGGTGCCGCAGTAGCTGTACGGCAAGATCGCCTGCGGATCGCGCGCCGCGATCGGTTTCAAGCGGGCGGCGATGGTTTGTAATGCTTCCTCCCAGCTGATGGGCTCGAACTTGCCTTCCCCCTTCTTGCCCACGCGGCGCAGCGGTGTCAGCAAGCGGTCCGCATGGTAGGTGCGCTCCGTAAAGCGCGTCACCTTGGTACACAGCACGCCAGCCGTGGTCGGGTGGTCGGGATCGCCCTTGACGGCTGTTGCCACCCCGTCGGTCACGGTGACCAGCAAGGCGCAGGTATCGGGGCAGTCGAGCGGGCAGGCGGCGCGCACTTGGGTGGTGGTCATGGGGCAATCCAAAAACGTTGGGGGAAGGCGATACTGTAAACCATTCCGCGCGCTTGCTGTTGGCGCCGTGGCAAGCACGTCCGTGCGCTGGATTTACCCGGCAAACAAGGGCTACAATGCACTATTAGCCGCGCCTGTTTTTGATCAAACAAGCGCGGTCCGGCGCGCCATACATTGCTGCGCGCCAGCATCCACAGGAGAGTCCCATGAAACTAGTTGATCCGATCTTGGCGTTTCAATCCGAGCTGCAAGGTATCCGTCGCGACCTGCACGCGCATCCCGAGCTGTGCTACGAAGAACAGCGCACTTCGGACGTGGTCGCCGCCAAACTGACGGAATGGGGCATTCCCGTGGTACGCGGCCTGGGCCGCACTGGCGTGGTCGGCATCATCCAGCATGGCACGTCCAAGCGCGCCATCGGCTTGCGTGCCGATATGGATGCCTTGCCGATGCAGGAAATGAATACCTTCGAGCATGCTTCACGTCATCCGGGCAAGATGCACGCCTGCGGCCACGACGGCCACACGGCCATGCTGCTCGGCGCCGCCCATTACCTGGCGCAACACCGCAACTTCGATGGCACGGTCTACCTCGTCTTCCAGCCGGCGGAAGAAGGCGGCGCCGGCGCGCGCGAAATGATAGCAGACGGCTTGTTTAAAAAGTTTCCCATGGATGCCATCTACGGCATGCACAACTGGCCAGGCGCGGAAGCGGGTACCCTGAGCGTGGTGGAAGGGCCAATGATGGCGTCCAGCAATGAATTCCACGTCACCGTCAAAGGCAAGGGCGCACACGCGGCCCAGCCGCACAAGGGCATCGACCCTGTGATGGTGGCCGTGCAAATCGCGCAAAGCTGGCAAACCGTCATCACGCGCAACAAGAGCCCGCTCGACACGGCCGTGCTGTCGATCACGCAAATCCATGCGGGCAGCGCCACCAATGTGATTCCCGACGACGCCAGCCTGGTCGGCACCGTGCGCACCTTCACCACGCCCGTGCTGGACCTGATCGAAGAGCGCATGCGCGACATCGCCGTGCACACGGCCGCCGCCTTTGGCGCCGAAGTCGAGTTCCACTTCAAGCGCAACTATCCGCCGCTGGTCAACCACGCGAAGGAAACGGCATTTGCCGTGGAAGTGATGAAAAGCGTGGTGGGCACCGACAAGGTCAACGCGAATGTCGAACCGACCATGGGCGCGGAAGATTTCGCATTTTTCCTGCAGGAAAAAGCCGGCTGCTATATCTTCATCGGCAATGGCGATGGCGAGCACCGCGATGGCGGCCACGGCCTGGGTCCGTGCGTCTTGCACAATGGCAGCTACGACTTCAATGACAATCTGCTGCCCATCGGCGCCAGTTTCTGGGTCAAGCTGGCAGAAGCGAGCCTGCCCGTCACGTAAATCAGCTCAGCTTATCCGGACCGGTGCCCAGGCGCAGGCCCGGATTCAACGCTTCCAGAGCCAGCAAGGCAGCCGCGTGGTCTGCCGTCGGGTGGCTGGCGGCAAGGGTTTCATAGCGCTGCGTCACCAATTGCGTCACCGGCAAGGTGACGTGCGCCGCCTCGGCAGCCGCGAGGATGTTGTGCATATCCTTGATCTGGCTTTTCACCTGTCCACCGGCAACAAAATTGCGCTCCAGCATGCGCTGGCCATGCACCTCCAGAATCTTGCTCTCGGCAAAACCGCCGCGTATCGCTGCCCGCACGGCGGCCGCATCGGCACCGGCCGCCTGCGCCAACAATAACGCTTCCGCCATGATATTCAGGGTGGCGCCGACGATCAGCTGATT
Organism: Janthinobacterium sp. LM6; assembly: GCF_002002885.1. GTDB lineage: Bacteria > Pseudomonadota > Gammaproteobacteria > Burkholderiales > Burkholderiaceae_D > Janthinobacterium > Janthinobacterium kumbetense. The sequence continues at coordinate 6,236,322 of NZ_CP019510.1, forward strand.
GCACAGCTTGGCGACCTGGCCGCTGCCTGGCGCCCCCACCAGGGTCGGGCGCCCCATGGCCGACAGAATCACGTCAACCCGCGCGTAATCGCTGGCGCTGGCGCCGGCCATGATGGCCAGGGTGCCCGCCTGTGCCCCGCCGACTCCACCCGACACAGGTGCATCGATGAAGGCATGGCCTGCCGCCTGCAAGGTGGCATGAAATTGCTGCGCTTCTGCTTGCTTGGTGGAACTCATATCAACCCAGAGCGCCCCTGCATGTAAGGCTGGCAGCGCCTCTTGCAGCACCTGCGCCACGATGGGACCGGCTTCCAGCATCGAAATGACCACGTCCGCGTCATTGACAGCCTCGGCCACGGAAACGGCGGGCTGCGCCCCTGCCTCACGCAGGACTTGGGCCTTGCTGTGCGTGCGATTCCAAATTGTGACAGAATATCCAGCGCGCAGCAGGCACCGGATCATCGGATCCCCCATCAGACCGATACCGAGAAATGCGATTTTTGTAGAGAATGTCAATTGAACCTCTGAAATCAAACGGGTGGCGGGAACACTGTGCAAAACTGGGTGTCTGCGCAAACAAGACGAGCCTTACGGCCAATTTTACGATGAAAGCCTCTATGTCCTTCAAGAAGAATATCCTCAAATCCATCGCCGCTGTTGCCGCGCTGATGGCAGCCAACGCCGGCTTTGCCGCCGACGACAAACTGATCGACTCCGTCTACGGCGAATATGCCAAAGGCGTGAAGGTACAAATGGTACGCGCCGGCGTGACCTCGAACTGGGATAAAGCCTGGTTTGTATCGAATGGCACACAGCTGAGCGGTTACTGGGATGCCAGCATCGGCGGCTGGGATGGCAAGAGCTATCGCAATGTCCCCGGCCAGCATCAAAAACTGTGGGACCTGGGCTTTACCCCGGTGTTCCGCTTTGAAAACACGAACAAGCTGGGCTTCTATGCGGAAGGCGGCATTGGCGTACACATGCTGTCCAAGCTGTACGATAACGACGATAACCGCCTGTCGACGCACTTCCAGTTCGGCGACCATATCGGCGTTGGCTATATCTTCAATAACAAATGGGAAGTCGCTGCGAAGATTCAGCATTTCTCGAACGGCGGCTACAAGAAACCGAATAGCGGCGTCAATTACATGAATGTCAAAGTCGCTTACCATTTTTAATGGTTATGACAAATGAGCAAGGCACCGCGTAGCGGTGCCTTTTTTTACGCCTGTCTGTTGACAAAACAAAACCGCCGGACGAAAAAAAACCCGACCATTGCTGATCGGGTTTTCTTCTACTGCGAATAACAAGCCTGACGATAACCTACTTTCACACTGGTTGCAGCACTATCATCGGCGCAAAGTTGTTTCACGGTCCTGTTCGGGATGGGAAGGGGTGGGACCAACTTGCTATGGTCATCAGGCATAACTTGTACTGACGGTTGCTCCCGATTGGGCAGCAGCGTCATGAATCTGGAAGAAGTAGGATTATGTATTGAGGTATTACTTGGGTAATGATTGCGATCAACATTCACGCAACATGTACTTTCTCATCCTCTGTACCTGCTAAGGTTATAGGGACAAGCCGTACGGGCAATTAGTACTGGTTAGCTTAATGCATTACTGCACTTCCACACCCAGCCTATCAACGTCCTGGTCTCGAACGACCCTTCAAAGAGCTCAAGGCTCTGGGAAATCTCATCTCAAGGCAAGTTTCCCGCTTAGATGCTTTCAGCGGTTATCTCTTCCGAACTTAGCTACCCGGCAATGCCACTGGCGTGACAACCGGTACACCAGAGGTTCGTCCACTCCGGTCCTCTCGTACTAGGAGCAGCCCCCTTCAAATTTCCAACGCCCACGGCAGATAGGGACCAAACTGTCTCACGACGTTTTAAACCCAGCTCACGTACCACTTTAAATGGCGAACAGCCATACCCTTGGGACCGGCTACAGCCCCAGGATGTGATGAGCCGACATCGAGGTGCCAAACTCCCCCGTCGATATGAACTCTTGGGAGGAATCAGCCTGTTATCCCCAGAGTACCTTTTATCCGTTGAGCGATGGCCCTTCCATACAGAACCACCGGATCACTATGTCCTACTTTCGTACCTGCTCGACTTGTCAGTCTCGCAGTTAAGCACGCTTATGCCATTGCACTATCAACACGATGTCCGACCGTATCTAGCGTACCTTCGAACTCCTCCGTTACACTTTAGGAGGAGACCGCCCCAGTCAAACTGCCTACCATGCACTGTCCCCGATCCGGATAACGGACCAAGGTTAGAACCTCAAACAAACCAGGGTGGTATTTCAAGGTTGGCTCCACGAGAACTAGCGTCCCCGCTTCAAAGCCTCCCACCTATCCTACACAGATTGGTTCAAAGTCCAATGCAAAGCTACAGTAAAGGTTCATGGGGTCTTTCCGTCTAGCCGCGGGTAGATTGCATCATCACAAACATTTCAACTTCGCTGAGTCTCGGGAGGAGACAGTGTGGCCATCGTTACGCCATTCGTGCAGGTCGGAACTTACCCGACAAGGAATTTCGCTACCTTAGGACCGTTATAGTTACGGCCGCCGTTTACTGGGACTTCAATCAAGAGCTTGCACCCCATCATTTAATCTTCCAGCACCGGGCAGGCGTCACACCCTATACGTCCACTTTCGTGTTTGCAGAGTGCTGTGTTTTTATTAAACAGTCGCAGCCACCAGTTTATTGCAACCCTTTCACCCTCATGGAGTAAACCATTCAAGCTACCGGGGCGTACCTTTTCCCGAAGTTACGGTACCAATTTGCCGAGTTCCTTCTCCCGAGTTCTCTCAAGCGCCTTAGAATACTCATCTCGCCCACCTGTGTCGGTTTGCGGTACGGTCTCGTATGACTGAAGCTTAGAGGCTTTTCTTGGAACCACTTCCGATTGCTTCGTGAACAAGTTCACTCGTCTCAACCCCTTGAATTCCGTACCCGGATTTGCCTAAGTACCTTCTATGAGCCAAAAACCAACTATTCCAACAGTTGGACAACCTTCCGCGATCCGTCCCCCCATCGCATCATACGACGGTGCAGGAATATTAACCTGCTTCCCATCAGCTACGCATCTCTGCCTCGCCTTAGGGGCCGACTCACCCTGCTCCGATGAACGTTGAACAGGAAACCTTGGGCTTACGGCGTGGAGGCTTTTCACCCCCATTATCGCTACTCATGTCAGCATTCGCACTTCTGATACCTCCAGCATCCTTTACAAGACACCTTCGCAGGCTTACAGAACGCTCTCCTACCATATATATCTGTGATAAATCACAGAACAATATCCGCAGCTTCGGTGACTGGCTTAGCCCCGTTACATCTTCCGCGCAGGACGACTCGATCAGTGAGCTATTACGCTTTCTTTAAATGATGGCTGCTTCTAAGCCAACATCCTGACTGTTTTAGCCTTCCCACTTCGTTTTCCACTTAGCCAATCTTTGGGACCTTAGCTGGCGGTCTGGGTTGTTTCCCTCTTGACGCCGGACGTTAGCACCCGACGTCTGTCTCCCAAGCTCGCACTCATCGGTATTCGGAGTTTGCAATGGTTTGGTAAGTCGCAATGACCCCCTAGCCATAACAGTGCTCTACCCCCGATGGTGATACTTGAGGCACTACCTAAATAGTTTTCGGAGAGAACCAGCTATTTCCAAGTTTGTTTAGCCTTTCACCCCTACCCACAGCTCATCCCCTAATTTTTCAACATTAGTGGGTTCGGACCTCCAGGGCGTGTTACCGCACCTTCATCCTGGCCATGAGTAGATCACTTGGTTTCGGGTCTACACCCAGCGACTGATCGCCCTATTCGGACTCGATTTCTCTACGGCTTCCCTATGCGGTTAACCTTGCCACTGAATGTAAGTCGCTGACCCATTATACAAAAGGTACGCAGTCACGGAACAAGTCCGCTCCTACTGTTTGTATGCACACGGTTTCAGGATCTATTTCACTCCCCTTCCGGGGTTCTTTTCGCCTTTCCCTCACGGTACTGGTTCACTATCGGTCGATTACGAGTATTTAGCCTTGGAGGATGGTCCCCCCATATTCAGACAGGATGTCACGTGTCCCGCCCTACTTGTCGTACGCTTAGTATCACCGGTCCGATTTCACATACGGGGCTATCACCCACTATGGCTCCTATTTCCAGAGGATTCTGTTATCGGTCCGACTATCACGTACAGGCTCTTCCCATTTCGCTCGCCGCTACTTTGGGAATCTCGGTTGATTTCTTTTCCTGCAGCTACTTAGATGTTTCAGTTCGCCGCGTTCGCCTTGCATACCTATGTATTCAGTATGCAATACCCTAAAAGGGTGGGTTGCCCCATTCGGAAATCTGCGGATCAAAGTGTGTTTGCTCACTCCCCGCAGCTTATCGCAAGCTACTACGTCCTTCATCGCCTGTAATCGCCAAGGCATCCACCATGTGCACTTATTCGCTTGTCCCTATAACGTTAGCCTCTGATTACCTAAATAATCAAAGAGCGCTACAGGGATAAGAAAGTACAACGTTGTTGCTTGTTTGTTGATACATACAATCATTACCCATCGATTCGCTTTTTACGGCAAACCGATCAATAAATAATCTTTACTTCTTCCAGATTGTTAAAGAACGAAACAGCTTTGATCGCTAAAAGATCAAACCTAAATTTAATCACCACTGTGATTAACTTACGTTTGTACTTTCGAGTAAAACTTTGGTGGAGGATGACGGGATCGAACCGACGACCCCCTGCTTGCAAAGCAGGTGCTCTCCCAGCTGAGCTAATCCCCCTGAGATTTTACTAATTAGCTGGTAGGGCTGGTTGGACTCGAACCAACGACCCCCGCGTTATCAACACGGTGCTCTAACCAGCTGAGCTACAGCCCCAACGCGGAACTACTACGACTACTGTTTCTTCTTAATTAAACAGCCGATAAGTGTGAACATTTGATGCGTGAATCATTACTGATTCGTGCAAACTCTAGAAAGGAGGTGATCCAGCCGCACCTTCCGATACGGCTACCTTGTTACGACTTCACCCCAGTCACGAATCCTACCGTGGTAAGCGCCCTCCTTGCGGTTAAGCTACCTACTTCTGGTAAAACCCGCTCCCATGGTGTGACGGGCGGTGTGTACAAGACCCGGGAACGTATTCACCGCGACATGCTGATCCGCGATTACTAGCGATTCCAACTTCATGCAGTCGAGTTGCAGACTACAATCCGGACTACGATACACTTTCTGCGATTAGCTCCCCCTCGCGGGTTGGCGGCGCTCTGTATGTACCATTGTATGACGTGTGAAGCCCTACCCATAAGGGCCATGAGGACTTGACGTCATCCCCACCTTCCTCCGGTTTGTCACCGGCAGTCTCATTAGAGTGCCCTTTCGTAGCAACTAATGACAAGGGTTGCGCTCGTTGCGGGACTTAACCCAACATCTCACGACACGAGCTGACGACAGCCATGCAGCACCTGTGTACTGGTTCTCTTTCGAGCACTCCCCAATCTCTCGGGGATTCCAGCCATGTCAAGGGTAGGTAAGGTTTTTCGCGTTGCATCGAATTAATCCACATCATCCACCGCTTGTGCGGGTCCCCGTCAATTCCTTTGAGTTTTAATCTTGCGACCGTACTCCCCAGGCGGTCTACTTCACGCGTTAGCTGCGTTACCAAGTCAATTAAGACCCGACAACTAGTAGACATCGTTTAGGGCGTGGACTACCAGGGTATCTAATCCTGTTTGCTCCCCACGCTTTCGTGCATGAGCGTCAATCTTGACCCAGGGGGCTGCCTTCGCCATCGGTGTTCCTCCACATATCTACGCATTTCACTGCTACACGTGGAATTCTACCCCCCTCTGCCAGATTCTAGCCTTGCAGTCTCCAATGCAATTCCCAGGTTGAGCCCGGGGATTTCACATCAGACTTACAAAACCGCCTGCGCACGCTTTACGCCCAGTAATTCCGATTAACGCTTGCACCCTACGTATTACCGCGGCTGCTGGCACGTAGTTAGCCGGTGCTTATTCTTCAGGTACCGTCATTAGCAAGAGATATTAGCTCTCACCGTTTCTTCCCTGACAAAAGAGCTTTACAACCCGAAGGCCTTCTTCACTCACGCGGCATTGCTGGATCAGGCTTTCGCCCATTGTCCAAAATTCCCCACTGCTGCCTCCCGTAGGAGTCTGGACCGTGTCTCAGTTCCAGTGTGGCTGGTCGTCCTCTCAGACCAGCTACTGATCGATGCCTTGGTAGGCTTTTACCCTACCAACTAGCTAATCAGATATCGGCCGCTCCACGAGCATGAGGTCTTGCGATCCCCCACTTTCATCCGTAGATCGTATGCGGTATTAGCGTAACTTTCGCTACGTTATCCCCCACTCTAGGGTACGTTCCGATATATTACTCACCCGTTCGCCACTCGCCACCAGAGCAAGCTCCGTGCTGCCGTTCGACTTGCATGTGTAAGGCATGCCGCCAGCGTTCAATCTGAGCCAGGATCAAACTCTTCAGTTTAATCTCTGTTACTTTGCCGTTTTACCGGCACCGTCTTGCGACGGGTCGCTCACTCAAAAAACTGACAGGCCACTACTTTCGTAGCGCCTATTTCATTATTTCTTGTGAACATTTGATATATTTTAAGTATTACAGCAATCCGAAGATCGCTGCTGCACTTACATCAAATGTCCACACTTATCGACTGTTAATTGTTAAAGAACTGTATTCGGTACTGCTTATTTACCACTCTCGCGCTATCGACAAAGCGTTGTGTTTGTCAGCTGCGAAGAAGGAAGAGTATGAAGCATTTCGCTAAATCCGTCAACACCTTCTTTTTACTACCCAGCCCCTGAAGGCTGTCCCTTTTGTGCCGCAAACTAGTGCGTCTCATTGGGGAGGCGAACTATAGCAAAGCCACTCACAGGCAGCAAGCTTTATTTCAGCAATTCGGCAACCGCCATGCCGACATCCGTCGTACTGGCGCTGCCACCCATGTCTGGCGTACGCGGACCATGCTCAAGCACCTGCTCGATGGCCCGCACAATCGCATCATGCGCCGCCGTGTAATTGGCATCGCCATTGCCGAGGAAGTCCAGCATCATGGCGCCCGACCAGATCATGCCGATCGGATTGGCGATATTCTGGCCATAGATATCGGGGGCGGAACCGTGCACCGGCTCGAAAACGGAAGGAAAAGTCCGCTCCGGATTGATATTGGCCGACGGTGCGATGGCAATCGTCCCCGTGCAGGCGGGCCCCAGGTCGGACAGGATGTCGCCAAACAGATTCGAAGCGACCACCACGTCGAAGCGTTCAGGGCTCAATACAAAGCGGGCCGCCAGGATGTCGATATGGTATTTATCCCAGCGGACATCGGGAAAGCTCGGGCCCATGGCTTCCACCCGCTCATCCCAATACGGCATGCTGATGGCGATGCCATTTGATTTCGTGGCCGATGTCAGGTGTTTTTTAGGCCGGCTTTGCGCCAGCTCAAACGCATACTTCAGGATACGGTCGACACCCTTGCGCGTAAAAACGGATTCCTGCAGCACCGTTTCGCGTTCCGTCCCCTCGAACATGCGCCCACCCACGGATGAATACTCTCCTTCCGTATTTTCACGCACCACATAAAAATCGATATCACCTGGCTTCTTGTTCGCCAGCGGGCACGGCACACCAGGCATCAAGCGCACGGGACGCAGATTCACGTATTCGTCGAATTCGCGGCGGAATTTCAGCAGCGAGCCCCATAAGGAGATGTGGTCGGGTACCTTGTCCGGCCAGCCCACAGCGCCAAAGTAGATGGCATCGAAATCCTTGAGCTGGGCAAACCAGTCCGAGGGCATCATTTGCCCGTGTTCCAGGTAATAATCGCAATTGGCCCATGCCATCGTCGTGAACTGCAGGTCGATATTGAAACGGCGCGCGGCGGCCTCGACGACACGCAGCCCTTCCGGCATGACTTCATTGCCGATGCCGTCGCCGGCGATGACTGCGATTCGGTGTGCGGGCATGGGGTTCTCCTGGTTATAGATGGATGCTAGATGGATGCATTGATGATACTGGCGCCGCATGAGAATACAATCAGGTAACTCATAACCCAAGTATTCACATTTCGTGGTCAATCAATGAAACATACACCGCTGCTGGAAGACTTACGCCTGTTTTGCCAGGTCGCCCATAAAACCAGCTTCGCCGGCACGGCCTTGGAACTGGGCATTTCCAAGGCCGTCGTCAGCAAGCGCATAGGCATGCTGGAAGCGGCACTGCAAGTACGGCTGTTGCACCGGACCACACGCCGGGTCAGCGTCACCGATCACGGCGAGATCGTGCGGCAATGGGCGCAGCGCATCCTGGAAGATGTCGAGCAAATGGGTGAGGCGGTAGCGCAGTCAAAACTGCAGCCGCAAGGCGTGCTGCGCATCTGCTCCAGTTCCGGTTTCGGACGCAACCGGCTCGGTCCTGCCCTATCCCAGCTGGCACGGCAGTATCCAGACCTGAAAATACAGCTGGAATTGCTCGACCGGCCCGTCGACCTGCTGGGCGAAGGTTTCGATCTCGACATTCGTATCGGCGTGGTCCATGAACCGGACCTGATCGCCCACCGTATTGCCAGCAACCAACGCGTACTGTGCGCCGCGCCCGCCTACCTGGCACGACGCGGAGCGCCGGACACCCTGGCGCAGCTGCGCGAGCATGACTGCATCGTCATTCGCGAACGCGACCAGGATGGGCGGCGCTGGAAACTGCAGGGGCCGCAAGGATTGGAAACGGTGAAGGTCGACGGGCCGCTATCGGCCAACAATGGCGAGATCGTCCATCAATGGGCGCTGGATGGCCATGGCATCATCTTGCGTTCGGCATGGGATGTGGAAAGCAGCCTGGCGCAAGGCAAGCTGCTGCGCATTTTGCCCGCGTATCAACAGGCGGCCGACGTGTGGGCGGTGACCACCTCCCGGCTGTCGAACTCGGCCAAGGTCAGGGCCTGCGTGCAGTTTCTGGAGCAATGGCTGCAAGCCCGCGCCTGATAATCTACACCAGGTATCTACACCAGGCGCGCCACATCTGGATACAGGCGCGCCAGGGTATCGGAGGTGATGGACGACAGGAGGGGCAGCACGCGCTCGGCGGCTTGCTCCGGCGACTTTTCCCGGCGCACGTCTTTCCACACCTCGGCCAGAGCAGCGTCATGGCGCGCTACCGCCTGCTCGACCTCATCCTGCCAGAAGGCCGGCGCTTCGCTTTCCACAAAGTTGCCGCGGCCACGGCCAAAATGCGCCACCGCCAGATAGCGCAGCACGCCCGCCACCACCAGGGTGCGCAGGAAAGCATCGGTAAATTGCATGGTGGGCTCGTTGCGGTCCGTGCCGGAATTAAAACCCCAGGCGGCGCCCGCAAACGTCAATGCACCGACCACGCCGCCAAGCAAGGCCCCCGTGCCCAAGGTCAAGCCGCCGGAAATCAGGTCGGCCGACAGTCCCGTTGCCGCACCGGAAATCATGGCGCCCAACAACCCCGCTTGCGCCTTGTCGATCGGCGCGCGCACGGCGAAATTTTCCCGTATCCTGCTATTGATCTTATGCGCATCGGTAGGATCGAGTTTGTGCAAGATCAACAGTTCACGCGTCGTTTCGCCGCTGTGCGTATTGAGGCGCGCTACCAGGCTGGCCATGGCCTTTTCCTGGCGTTGCTGCTCTGCATTCTTACCGATACCCACTACCTGCAAGGCCGATTTCAGCAAGCCCTTGGACGCCGGATCAATGGCTTCGCGATCCTGGGCTGCCATGACCAGCTGCGTGGCCAGCAAATGCATGGCCTGCTGAAAACGCGCCGTATTTTGCGCTTGCCAGACAGCAAACAAACGCGCGTAGCCAGCTTGCTGCGACTGCGGCAACAATTTACCCACGGCTTCGTAAAACACGCGCTCATGTACCCAGCAGCGGGCAAAGGCATCGAGCGCCAGGACGCCGCGCACGATCGGATACTGCTGCAAATGCTCGCGCCAGCGCGCCTGCTCGCCGAGCTCCTCATTGCCCGGACGCGGCGGCCCCATCTGATTGAGCAAGACCACCACGGGCTTATCCAGCCAGGCGAGGATTTTCATTTCCGCTGGCAAATAACCTGCATCCCGGGGATTTTCGGAAGAGTTGACCAGATACAGCACCACGTCAGCGGAGTCCTTGGCCGTGCGCAACGCTTGCTGGCTGAGCCAGAACGGACGGTCGCGGTAGCGGTCCAGCACTTCGCGCAGGAACCAGCCGATGGGATTGCCCGACTGCCCCAAGCGCTTGAGCAAGCGCACGGAGTCGCCAAAGCCTGGCGTATCCCACAATTGCAGGGCATCACCCTGCGGCGTCGCCAGCAAGGTATGCGATTCCGCAAACACGGTCACGTGGGCGGCGTCGCGCACTTCGCCGACATCCACGCCCACCAGGGTACGCGCCAGTGTCGTCTTGCCATTATTCGTGTGCGAAATCAGCGCGAACTGAATCTGCACCGCATCATCCTGCACATCTTTATTCACATTCACACTCATGCTGCTGCCGATACTTTCAGCCCGACACCAGCATCGAGCGGGTGCAAGGCAGGATTGAGCAAATTGACCAGGGTGGCCGTGGTTTTGTGGAACTGGCAGAATTGTTGCCACAAGGCGACTCGTTCCGCCAGGCGCGCGCCGTTATCCGCCTGCTCGCCCGCACGCTCCAGGTAGCCGGACTCGTCGATCAGGACGGCGATGCCGCGTGTTGACGATTGCGCCAGGTAATCGAGGAAGGCGCCATGATTTTCCTTTTCCGGCGTCGCCGTCAGGTTGAACAGCACGGCCGTGATATTGACTTGCGGATCATTCAGGTCCGTGCCACGCAGGACGTCCTGCGGCTCTTCGCCATACGACGTCGACGGACGCAGCATCATGCGGCCTTGCTCACCGAACAACATGAGGGCGAGTTGCCCCAGGCCCTTGTGGCGCGCCTCATCGACAGTAAAGCTGTATGGCAAGACGCGCAACATGCCGCCCGTGGCCACGCCGATGCTTTCATTGAGCTTGCGGAAATACGGTTGATCGAGATCCAGCGGAAAGTGCCTGGTCAGGCGCGCGGCGCGCCAGTTGTTGACCAATGCCAGGATCAGGCGGGGAACGACCACCAGCAGAAAGATGGTTGCCGCATACAAATGCACCCAACGGGCGCCACCTTCGACGGTGGTCGTTTGCGGGAAACGCAGCGCTTCGATTTCCGCCAGCGAAAAGCCTTGCAAATGAAATAGGGCAATAGCCGGCGCAAACAGGGTTGAAAGCAGGCTGTGTACCTGGCTGGCACTCAAAAAGGTGCTTTCCCAACCTGCTGCGTATTGCGACAGGAAACCGCGCGCATACAACGAGGCGACGGCGCCGATGGCAAACATGGCGGCGCTCAGGTGGATGGTACGGCTCAGGCGCGCGGCCGTCAGCTTGGAGCTCAGGTGCGCCCATTCCCCCATGAAGCTGAGCAAACCCGAGGACAAGGCGTGCGGCAACTTGCGCGGCAAGGCCAGGCGGCCCACGCTCAGGTGGCGCACCAGTCCCGCCTTCGGCCAGCCGAGGGCATGCGAGGGGATGCATAGCCAGATCAGCAAGCCCAGGTAGACCAGCACGTTCCACGCGATGATCAGCAGCAAGGGCGCCGACAACAGATCCACACGATGGGGATCCGTGATGCGGTCGAGCCCGGCGCCCAGCAGCAGTGCCAGCAGGGGCAAGGTCAGCGCCAGGGTTTTCATGCCGTTACGGCATTTCGCGAAAGCGGCAAAGGCGGGCGTGCGTTCGGTGATGCGCTTGAGGATCAACTCGGAGCGCTGCTGCAGGAAATCGTCACCCGTCACTTCGGCCTGTTTGCCCGAAGCTTGCCACTGCGCAAGCTCACGCGCGCTGCGGCTGGCATACATGCGGTCATCCTCGCTGAGGACTTCTTTTTTCTGGTCGGCCGTCTCGATAGCACGGACCAATACCACTTCTCTCGCAATCTGCTCGTTCATGGTGCTCCTGTTTTTGTATGAAACGACAACTAGACAGGCAGATTGTGACGTACTTTTATGTTTCAGGCCAACGCGTCCTCGGCCCGGAGCAGATTATGCAGCAGATATATCAGGAAAGAGGCGATCCAGGCAGACCACAAGGTGTGCGTGAAAAATTGCGTACCTTGCAACTGTTGCTGCCAGCCTGCCACCAAACCGCACAGTAGCATGACACCAGCGAGCAGAAGCGCCGTGCGCGGCCGTCCGGGCAGGCAAAACAATGGCAAGGCCAGCATCCACCAGGCAGTGTTCGTCTGCATGGTGGGCAGGCAAACCATGGCAGATGCATTGGCGGGCAATGTTTCCAGCAGGCGCGTGTATGGCGCCAGTCCGCCATAGCGCAGCAAATCCGTGGGACAGGGCACATCGCTGAAGGAAGAGAGCAAATAAATGCTTAACGGCACCAAGACGACCGACAGAGCCACGACGCGCAAGGCGCTGCGGCGTGAAGCAAGCCGAGCCAGCGGATGCAAGGTGTCCCAGATGGCCAAGCAGATCAAGGCGGAGCCAAGCGAGATCATGCCGAGCTGGAAATTGCCCGCCAACGCGCTGCCCGTGCCGGCAAATTGCCCACGCGTCCCGTCGAACATGCTGTCGGCGATCATGAGATCGAGGTTGCTGTAATTGCCGATCCAGAGTATCAGCATGGCCGACAGCATCAAGATACTATCGATGCCTTTGAGAGTTTTGACGAGTTTAAGCTTGGCCAACATGGATGCACACATTTACTTGATGGGATGAAAGGGACTGACCGCCCAAGGGCGGCAGCCATGCAAGTCATCGTACAGTGTGAATATGAAGAGAACATGACGGTGCCCGCAGTTAGCAACATGGACCGGGCGAGATAGGCATTTTGCAGCACACTCACCCCCGTAAAAAGTCCTCACGAGCGATAACTTCGCGCAACTTCGCCGTACGCACGACAAAAAGCCCGCACCAGGTAAAACCAGCGGACGTAAAAAAACCCCAACCGGATCACCGGAAGGGGTTTTTTCGAATAACAAGCCTGACGATAACCTACTTTCACACTGGTTGCAGCACTATCATCGGCGCAAAGTTGTTTCACGGTCCTGTTCGGGATGGGAAGGGGTGGGACCAACTTGCTATGGTCATCAGGCATAACTTGTACTGACGGTTGCTCCCGATTGGGCAGCAGCGTCATGAATCTGGAAGAAGTATTGGTATTTATTGAGGTGTTACTTGGGTAATGACTGCGATCAACAACACGCAACATGTACTTTCTCATCCTCTGTACCTGCTAAGGTTATAGGGACAAGCCGTACGGGCAATTAGTACTGGTTAGCTTAATGCATTACTGCACTTCCACACCCAGCCTATCAACGTCCTGGTCTCGAACGACCCTTCAAAGAGCTCAAGGCTCTGGGAAATCTCATCTCAAGGCAAGTTTCCCGCTTAGATGCTTTCAGCGGTTATCTCTTCCGAACTTAGCTACCCGGCAATGCCACTGGCGTGACAACCGGTACACCAGAGGTTCGTCCACTCCGGTCCTCTCGTACTAGGAGCAGCCCCCTTCAAATTTCCAACGCCCACGGCAGATAGGGACCAAACTGTCTCACGACGTTTTAAACCCAGCTCACGTACCACTTTAAATGGCGAACAGCCATACCCTTGGGACCGGCTACAGCCCCAGGATGTGATGAGCCGACATCGAGGTGCCAAACTCCCCCGTCGATATGAACTCTTGGGAGGAATCAGCCTGTTATCCCCAGAGTACCTTTTATCCGTTGAGCGATGGCCCTTCCATACAGAACCACCGGATCACTATGTCCTACTTTCGTACCTGCTCGACTTGTCAGTCTCGCAGTTAAGCACGCTTATGCCATTGCACTATCAACACGATGTCCGACCGTATCTAGCGTACCTTCGAACTCCTCCGTTACACTTTAGGAGGAGACCGCCCCAGTCAAACTGCCTACCATGCACTGTCCCCGATCCGGATAACGGACCAAGGTTAGAACCTCAAACAAACCAGGGTGGTATTTCAAGGTTGGCTCCACGAGAACTAGCGTCCCCGCTTCAAAGCCTCCCACCTATCCTACACAGATTGGTTCAAAGTCCAATGCAAAGCTACAGTAAAGGTTCATGGGGTCTTTCCGTCTAGCCGCGGGTAGATTGCATCATCACAAACATTTCAACTTCGCTGAGTCTCGGGAGGAGACAGTGTGGCCATCGTTACGCCATTCGTGCAGGTCGGAACTTACCCGACAAGGAATTTCGCTACCTTAGGACCGTTATAGTTACGGCCGCCGTTTACTGGGACTTCAATCAAGAGCTTGCACCCCATCATTTAATCTTCCAGCACCGGGCAGGCGTCACACCCTATACGTCCACTTTCGTGTTTGCAGAGTGCTGTGTTTTTATTAAACAGTCGCAGCCACCAGTTTATTGCAACCCTTTCACCCTCATGGAGTAAACCAATCAAGCTACCGGGGCGTACCTTTTCCCGAAGTTACGGTACCAATTTGCCGAGTTCCTTCTCCCGAGTTCTCTCAAGCGCCTTAGAATACTCATCTCGCCCACCTGTGTCGGTTTGCGGTACGGTCTCGTATGACTGAAGCTTAGAGGCTTTTCTTGGAACCACTTCCGATTGCTTCGTGCACAAGTGCACTCGTCTCAACCCCTTGAATTCCGTACCCGGATTTGCCTAAGTACCTTCTATGAGCCAAAAACCAACTATTCCAACAGTTGGACAACCTTCCGCGATCCGTCCCCCCATCGCATCATACGACGGTGCAGGAATATTAACCTGCTTCCCATCAGCTACGCATCTCTGCCTCGCCTTAGGGGCCGACTCACCCTGCTCCGATGAACGTTGAACAGGAAACCTTGGGCTTACGGCGTGGAGGCTTTTCACCCCCATTATCGCTACTCATGTCAGCATTCGCACTTCTGATACCTCCAGCATCCTTTACAAGACACCTTCGCAGGCTTACAGAACGCTCTCCTACCATATCTATTGCTAGATATCCGCAGCTTCGGTGACTGGCTTAGCCCCGTTACATCTTCCGCGCAGGACGACTCGATCAGTGAGCTATTACGCTTTCTTTAAATGATGGCTGCTTCTAAGCCAACATCCTGACTGTTTTAGCCTTCCCACTTCGTTTTCCACTTAGCCAATCTTTGGGACCTTAGCTGGCGGTCTGGGTTGTTTCCCTCTTGACGCCGGACGTTAGCACCCGACGTCTGTCTCCCAAGCTCGCACTCATCGGTATTCGGAGTTTGCAATGGTTTGGTAAGTCGCAATGACCCCCTAGCCATAACAGTGCTCTACCCCCGATGGTGATACTTGAGGCACTACCTAAATAGTTTTCGGAGAGAACCAGCTATTTCCAAGTTTGTTTAGCCTTTCACCCCTACCCACAGCTCATCCCCTAATTTTTCAACATTAGTGGGTTCGGACCTCCAGGGCGTGTTACCGCACCTTCATCCTGGCCATGAGTAGATCACTTGGTTTCGGGTCTACACCCAGCGACTGATCGCCCTATTCGGACTCGATTTCTCTACGGCTTCCCTATTCGGTTAACCTTGCCACTGAATGTAAGTCGCTGACCCATTATACAAAAGGTACGCAGTCACGGAACAAGTCCGCTCCTACTGTTTGTATGCACACGGTTTCAGGATCTATTTCACTCCCCTTCCGGGGTTCTTTTCGCCTTTCCCTCACGGTACTGGTTCACTATCGGTCGATTACGAGTATTTAGCCTTGGAGGATGGTCCCCCCATATTCAGACAGGATGTCACGTGTCCCGCCCTACTTGTCGTACGCTTAGTACCACCGGTCCGATTTCACATACGGGGCTATCACCCGCTATGGCTCCTATTTCCAGAGGATTCTGTTATCGGTCCGACTATCACGTACAGGCTCTTCCCATTTCGCTCGCCGCTACTTTGGGAATCTCGGTTGATTTCTTTTCCTGCAGCTACTTAGATGTTTCAGTTCGCCGCGTTCGCCTTGCATACCTATGTATTCAGTATGCAATACCCTAAAAGGGTGGGTTGCCCCATTCGGAAATCTGCGGATCAAAGTGTGTTTGCTCACTCCCCGCAGCTTATCGCAAGCTACTACGTCCTTCATCGCCTGTAATCGCCAAGGCATCCACCATGTGCACTTATTCGCTTGTCCCTATAACGTTAGCCTCTTCATTCTTTCAAATGAAAAGAGCGCTACAGGGATAAGAAAGTACAACGTTGTTGCTTGTTTGTTGATACATACAATCATTACCCATCGATTTACCTTTTACGGCAAACCGATCAATAAATAATCTTTACTTCTTCCAGATTGTTAAAGAACGAAACAGCTTTGATCGCTAAAAGATCAAATCTAAACCCACAGGCTTACATTTGTACTTTCGGTAAAACGTGGTGGAGGATGACGGGATCGAACCGACGACCCCCTGCTTGCAAAGCAGGTGCTCTCCCAGCTGAGCTAATCCCCCTGTGGGTATTACATACTGGTAGGTCTGGCTGGACTAGCGTCCACCTTACCTCCGGGTCTGTTTTTACTGGTAGGGCTGGTTGGACTCGAACCAACGACCCCCGCGTTATCAACACGGTGCTCTAACCAGCTGAGCTACAGCCCCAACGCGGTGCTACTACGACTACTGTTTCTTCTCTTACTAACAGCCGATAAGTGTGAACATTTGATGCGTGAACCAGTTACCTGATTCGTGCAAACTCTAGAAAGGAGGTGATCCAGCCGCACCTTCCGATACGGCTACCTTGTTACGACTTCACCCCAGTCACGAATCCTACCGTGGTAAGCGCCCTCCTTGCGGTTAAGCTACCTACTTCTGGTAAAACCCGCTCCCATGGTGTGACGGGCGGTGTGTACAAGACCCGGGAACGTATTCACCGCGACATGCTGATCCGCGATTACTAGCGATTCCAACTTCATGCAGTCGAGTTGCAGACTACAATCCGGACTACGATACACTTTCTGCGATTAGCTCCCCCTCGCGGGTTGGCGGCGCTCTGTATGTACCATTGTATGACGTGTGAAGCCCTACCCATAAGGGCCATGAGGACTTGACGTCATCCCCACCTTCCTCCGGTTTGTCACCGGCAGTCTCATTAGAGTGCCCTTTCGTAGCAACTAATGACAAGGGTTGCGCTCGTTGCGGGACTTAACCCAACATCTCACGACACGAGCTGACGACAGCCATGCAGCACCTGTGTACTGGTTCTCTTTCGAGCACTCCCCAATCTCTCGGGGATTCCAGCCATGTCAAGGGTAGGTAAGGTTTTTCGCGTTGCATCGAATTAATCCACATCATCCACCGCTTGTGCGGGTCCCCGTCAATTCCTTTGAGTTTTAATCTTGCGACCGTACTCCCCAGGCGGTCTACTTCACGCGTTAGCTGCGTTACCAAGTCAATTAAGACCCGACAACTAGTAGACATCGTTTAGGGCGTGGACTACCAGGGTATCTAATCCTGTTTGCTCCCCACGCTTTCGTGCATGAGCGTCAATCTTGACCCAGGGGGCTGCCTTCGCCATCGGTGTTCCTCCACATATCTACGCATTTCACTGCTACACGTGGAATTCTACCCCCCTCTGCCAGATTCTAGCCTTGCAGTCTCCAATGCAATTCCCAGGTTGAGCCCGGGGATTTCACATCAGACTTACAAAACCGCCTGCGCACGCTTTACGCCCAGTAATTCCGATTAACGCTTGCACCCTACGTATTACCGCGGCTGCTGGCACGTAGTTAGCCGGTGCTTATTCTTCAGGTACCGTCATTAGCAAGAGATATTAGCTCTCACCGTTTCTTCCCTGACAAAAGAGCTTTACAACCCGAAGGCCTTCTTCACTCACGCGGCATTGCTGGATCAGGCTTTCGCCCATTGTCCAAAATTCCCCACTGCTGCCTCCCGTAGGAGTCTGGACCGTGTCTCAGTTCCAGTGTGGCTGGTCGTCCTCTCAGACCAGCTACTGATCGATGCCTTGGTAGGCTTTTACCCTACCAACTAGCTAATCAGATATCGGCCGCTCCACGAGCATGAGGTCTTGCGATCCCCCACTTTCATCCGTAGATCGTATGCGGTATTAGCGTAACTTTCGCTACGTTATCCCCCACTCTAGGGTACGTTCCGATATATTACTCACCCGTTCGCCACTCGCCACCAGAGCAAGCTCCGTGCTGCCGTTCGACTTGCATGTGTAAGGCATGCCGCCAGCGTTCAATCTGAGCCAGGATCAAACTCTTCAGTTTAATCTCTGTTACTTTGCCGTTTTACCGGCACCGTCTTGCGACGGGTCGCTCACTCAAAAAACTGACAGGCTACTTCCGAAGAAGTATCCTATTTCATTATTTCTTGTGAACATTTGATATATTTTAAGTATTACAGCAATCCGAAGATCGCTGCTGCACTTACATCAAATGTCCACACTTATCGACTGTTAATTGTTAAAGAACTGTATTCGGCACTGCTTTCGCGCTATCGACAAAGCGTTGTGTTTGTCAGCTGCGAAGAAGGAAGAGTATGAAGCGTTTCGGCTAATTCGTCAACCTTCTTTTTTCACCCTGCTTCACTCGGCATTTGCATGCGTCGTTCAGCGAGGGGGCGAATTATAGCCAAGCAACAGCGTGTCCGCAAGAGCCATTTATGGCAAGACGAACGATTTCACCAAGGTCAGCTCGCCGGCGGCCCGCATCGGCACCTGGAAGCTCTGCAGCTTTTCACGTGGCGTGCCTTCGTTGGTGATGACCGATATGCGGGCGACGGTCAGCATGGCGGTGTTCTCGCCGCTGCCGTAGTAATTCACATAGACGTGATAGTTGCCCTTCACGGGCGCCGAACTGGAGAAAATCTCCGGGCCATAGCCGGTGGTCACGTCCACGTCCAGCGCGCCGCCATCTTTCAAGACGCGATTGCCGTACCAGGCATGGCCACCATTCGGCGTGACCACGTGCATATCGAGGTCGGTGCCGGCGCTGTCCCACGACAACACGATGCGCAAGCGCGCCTGGGTCTTGCCCTGGTAGCTGTCGACAAACTGGGTGCGCGCGCGGCTCCTGCCATCCGGCGAGCGCACTTCCACGCTGTTCGAGCCGCTGCCAAAACCATACGGACGGCCATAGCTGCCATCCTCTCCCACTTCCATCGGCATCGCCACGCCATTGACCACCAAAGTAGCGGGCTTGCCCTTGACGGCGCCTGCGATGCGTCCCCGTATCTGCGCCGTCTCAGCCTGGCCCGGCTGCAGGTTGACCGACGCGGCGGGGTAGTTGACCGCTTGCGTGTATTGCTCGCTGGCGCCGGCCGAATTGCGCCAGCCGCTCTTGGGGGCGTCGATGGTGACCTGGGCCTGCACGCAGATTGGCAATAGCATTAGCGAAATCGAGCAGCGGATATAAAAACTCACAGGGCCTCCAGGTTAAGGTCGACGAGCCGGCGGGCCAGCCGCTCGACATATTCTTCGTCCTGGCCGCGCGGATGACGGCGCAAGCCAAGGTGTAAATACTCATGGGCCAAGGTGATGCGGTCTTCGCGCGTGGCCAGCGGCCGCATGAAGATGCGGTTGCGCGACTGCTCCGAATACGGCGCGCCGCTCTGCAAGGCACAGACCAGCGGCGCTTGCGGCGGCGCCTCGTAGCCGACCTCGCGCAGCAGCACGCGCTGCCAGCGCGGCACGGACCGCGCCAGCCAGTCCTCGTTCTGCGCCAGGCGCCGGCAACGCGCGCCGGTATTGCCAAAGGTACTCAGCGCGCCGCCAGGATACGCCGCCGCCAGCAATTCATCATAGTGCTTGCCTTGTCTGGCCTGCCGCACCGCCTCGCTCCACGCCATCGTGCCCTCGGATGACACGTTGCTGTGATAGCGCACCGTGACGCCATCGACGATCAACTGGTCGGTCCAGCGCGCAATCGCCAGCGCCGCCGGCGTGGCGGGGCTGGGACTGACGCGCTGGGTCGCGCTGCTGTCGGCGATCTGCTGACAGCCCGCCACCGTCACTGCATTCTGCTGCAGATACGTGCGCGCGGCGATTGCCAGCGCCTTGGCCGCTTCCGGCTCGCCGGCGTTCGCTTCGCGGTCGAGCACGCGCGCCACATATTCATTGACGCCGAAGCGGCCGCGCAATTGCGGGCGGCCGCCCTTCTCTTGCAGCAGCATCAACTCGCCGCTGCTGCGCAAGGCGAGGTTCTGGCCATTCTCGAATTGCACATGGTAGCGGCCATTCAGCGGGCCAGCTGCTGCCACACCACGCTCGCCGCGCACGGCGCGGATCGGATAGCGCTTGAAGTAATCGACGACCACGCAGCCGCCATCGTCGGCCGTGCCCACTTTCGGCAAGCTGGCGGCCAGCCTGGGCGCCCACTGTGCAAAGACATTGCTGCTGCCGCCCGCGCCGCCAAACCAGATCGGCGTGCCATCGGCCAGCCAGCCGGCCGCGCCGCCGACACGCTCTTCTGCCCGGCGCTGCTCGTGCCAGGAATACGTCTTTACGCGCAGCTGGCTGCCGAACCAGCGCGCCGTACCGGCGCCGCGTCCGTCGAGCACCACGCGCAGCAGCGCTGCCTCGGCATCCACGCGGCTGGCGGCCGGGATGCTGTCCAGCGCGCGCAGCAGGCTATCCAGGCGCACCGTGCGCGCCGGCGCCATCTGCGCGGGATCCGCCAGCCAGGCAAAGTCGCCTGCCGGCGCGCTCCCCAGGCGGCGGGTCCAGTACTGGCGCCACGGCGCTGCCGTGATCATCAGGCGCCTGGGCGAGAAAAATGGGCCGCACGATTGCGCCAGCGCCGCATCGTGACCGATGCTCTGGCCCGCATCGCAGCAATACACTTCTTCCGGATCGCGACCGCCGCAGCGGTAGTCGGGCATCGCCACCTTGTTATCCGTCGCGTATACATAGACGAACAGCTTCCACAGGCTGGCCAGCGGTACTTGCCGCGCGCCGTCAAACGGCGGCGAGAGGGGCTGCGTGGCACCGCCCAGACGCAACTGCCGCACTTCCGTCTTGCCATCGCGCCACCAGGCCACGTCCAGCGATGCAGACCACGCAGGTACGGCCAGCAGCAGGGTTGCCGTCAATGCAGGAAGTGCCACGCGCATCACTCGACCTTCAGCGCGCGCGTGGTCTTGCCGCCGCCTTCGAAGGCTTTCTGCTCCGGCTGGTACATGCGGTAAAAGCGCGCCGGCGGCAGCACATAACTGCCCTTCTGCGCAAAGCGCAGCAAATGGCGCACGGTTACCTCGCCTTCCAACGGCTCGATCGGCACGGCGTAACCGTCGCGACGCTCCGTGTGGCGCGCGCGTTCCAGCGCGGCCGGCTTGTCGCCCGCCATGATCATGCCCCAGGTCGTCGATTCGACCATGGCACCCGGCGGCAGCGCCACTTCCAGCAAGCCAAAGCGGTGCTTCGCGCCCGGCGCCGCTTTCAAGGTGATTTCATCGAGGTAGAGCGCATCCGTGCTGAGCGCCTCGCCCGGCTTGACCAGCTCCGTCGTGTAGCCGCCCTTGCCCGCCTTCATGCGCAGGATGCGCCGTTCGACGGCGACCGGCAAGGTTTGCGCTTCGGCTGCGTAGCTGTCGTACTGCACCACGGCCACCGTGCCGGCCGGCGCCGGTGCAGCGAGACGCAATTTATCAGGTACGCCCTTGGCGTCAAGCCAACGCCAAAGCGGCTGGCCGCTGCGGCTGTCGCGTTTTTGCCAGGCGCCGTCCAGCGCCACGGCCGGTCCCTTGCCGAAAGCGGCGCCGCCCAGTTTCTTTTGCACCCACATCAACGTCATCGCGCGGTCCAGGGTCGGCATTTCGGCGCGCACGCCGGCCAGCACCGCGTCGGCCTGCGATGGCGGCACTTCACCGGCCAGCATCAGCAAGGCTTGCGCCACCGGCGCTTTGGACTCACGCAAGACTTGCCAGGCACTGGCCACTTGCAGCTGCAGCCCATGCGGCAAGGCGACCCCATTCTGGCTGGCCACCAGCGCCACCAGGCCAAAGCTCATCGCCTGCGCTTCGCGGTCAAGGGCCCCGCCCAGCAGCAGGCTGCCGCTGTCGCCCGCCTGGCGCGGTTTGCCGCCCAAGGTGGCGCCAGCGCTGTCGTCCACCAGCCCCGCTGCCAGCGTCTGCGTGGGCAAGCCCATCTCGCGCGCCATCCACAGCACCAGCGCGCGGTCGCCCATCGCATCCTTCAAGCCATGTTCGCCGTAGACGGCCAGCAGCTTATTCCAGTGCTCGGGCGGCAGCTCGATGCGCAGCGCGCGCGCAGCGTACCAGTCGGCGTAATAGGCGTAGGCCGTCATCAAGGCATTGCCGGCCGTGGCGTTGCCCCACCAGCCGAAGACGGCGTTGGGGCCGGCCATGGATACCAGGCGCAGGCGCTGCGCCGTCAGCAGCGTTTGCAGACGCTCACCCGCCGCGCCGGCGTCCGGCCCAAGGCTTTGCGTGGCCAGCGCCAGCGGAATCAGGCGGCTTGCCGTCTGCTCAACGCAGCCATACGGATAGTCGATCAGGTCGTCGGCAATGCGCGCGAACTGGCTGGCCGCTCCTTGCGCGAACGAGACGCGGATATTGCGCGCGTCCGCCGGCAGCTTGAGCGGAATATCAGCAGTGGCGCCATCAAGCGGCAGCACCAGGGTGCGCGGGCTGCTCCAGGCCGCGGGCAAGGTTTGCATGGCCGCCTCTAACGCGTCGACCAGTTTGCCATTCTGTTTCAGTTCCAGGCGCAACGGCCCGCTACCCGCCGCCAGGGGAAACTCGACGTAGTTGACGCCCGGTTTGGCGGACAGCTTTTCCGTCTTCGGCTGCGCCCCGCCGGAAAGAACGACGTCGAGCGCCTGCTCCTTGCCAGTCTGGTTGAACACGGCCACCGAGGCACGCGGCGCGTCGCCGGCGCGCATCCAGTCGGGCGCCGTCCACTTGGCATAGAAGTTCTTGTCCGACCGCAGATAGGCGGTGCGCTGGCCCACGCGCCCCTGCTCGTCCATCGCGCGGCCCGTGATACGCCAGCGGGTCAGCGCGTCGGGCATGGTAAAACTCACGCGCGCATTGCCATTCGCGTCGGTCTTCAGCGACGGCGCCCAGTAGGCCGTATCGATATTGTCGCGGCGCGGGCGTTCGAGCACCTTGACGCCGCGCTCATTGTAGTTGTGGCGCGCGGGTGCGCCGGCAGTGCGGCCTTGCGCCATGTCGTAGCTGATGAAAGACAGGCTGGCCGTGGTGCGCACGTTGTTGCGGCGCGGATGGTAGAAGAAGTCGCCGATGTCGGGCGCGATTTCCGGCTGCAGCACATAGATCATTTCATCGACCACGCCCAGCGCCACCATGGTGCTCAGCGGCTTGCCGTCGAGGGTGGCCTTGACGTCCAGGGTCACCTTTTCGCCGGGCTGGTAGACCTCCTTGTCGCTTTTGAACTGCAGCGCGATGCACGGCTCGATCACTTGCAGGCCCGCATTCTCGAAGACGAAATCGCCATTGCGCGTGTACGCCACCGAAAACGTCATGTTCGGGCCATGCTCTTCTTTTACCGGAATGCGCACTCTCCACTGCCGCGGCGCCACGCGCTTCGCCTGGTACCAATCCGCGGCACCGGCCATCAAGCCATGGTGCTCCACCTTGTCGCGTTCGAGCGTCAACAGCGCCTGGTCGACCTTGTCCGAGAAAGTGATCAAGGCCTCGGCGGTGTCGCCCGGACGATAGCGGGCGCGGTCCAACACGATCTCGATGCTGCCCGGCGTCGTCTGCACGCCATCGCCGGCGACCCAGTGGCTGGCGGCGGCCAGCAGGTTGCCGCGTTCGTCGCGCAGCGCCAGCTGATACGAGCCCGATGCAGGGAATGTCACATCCCAGCCCTTGGCGTTTGGATCGAATGCGCCCTCGGTCTTGCTTTGTTTTTCCAGCTGCACCATCTCCCAGCGCACGGGCTTGGCCGCGCCCTGGCCGTCGGCCAGCAAGTCGAAGTGCACGGACTGGCCCGGATCGGAAAACTGGCGCGCGGCCCTCAACTGGTAGCTGCTGCTCGAGCGTTCTATCATCAGCTCGCGCGTCGCCTTGACGCGGTAGGCCGCGCCATCGGTCGCCAGCACGGTCAAGATGTAGCGCGAGGGATCGGCGGCAGGCGGCAAGGTGAAGTCCACATTGCCGCTGCCGTCGCTCGTCACTTCCTCGGTCTTCAGGGACACCGGGAACAGGCCGCTGTAACGCAGCTCGCCCTCGACCATGGTGTTTTGCTGGCCGCGCAGCGACAACGTCATCTTCGCGTTTTTCACCGGCTTGCCATCGGGGTAGCGCAGCGCGATGCTGCCCTTGACCGCTTCGCCCGTCTTGAATTCCGGCTTCGCTGGCTGAACGTTGATTTCAAAGTGCGGCTTGATGTATTCGGCCACGCGGAAGGCCGCGCCATATGCGCCATCCTTGTAATTGAAGCGCAGTTCATAGCCGCCGGCGGTGGCTTCCGTCGGCAGGCGGAAGCGCGTGTCGGCACCCGTGTCGCCGGACAGCTGCAGCGTTTGCGTCAAGAGCGGCGTGCCGTTCGGATTGAGCACGGTCAAGCTTAGCGGCGCGCTGGCCGCCGCCTGCGAGTTGCGCGCCGACGTGAATTCGCGGCCCACAAACTTGACGTTGACCTCGTCGCCTGGCCGGTACAGGGGCCGGTCCGTCACCGCATAAATCTTGGTGTTATAGATTTCGCTGTCATAGTAAAAATTCTCGGACACGAACACACCGCCGGCGCGGTCCTGGCCCAGCACATATGTGTGTTCGGGGCTGCCGCGCTCGAGCGATGCGACACCGTCGGCGCCCGTGGTGGCCGACTGCAGCACGCCGGTGCCGTCGGTCCACGCCACGCTGGCGCCGGCCACGGCGGCGCTGTTGTCGCGCCGCGCCGTCCACACCAGCATCTGGCCGGACGATACCTTGGTGACGGCCACCGTGTCCGACACGAACACCAGGGTAGTGGCGCGGTGTTCGCCGATGATCGCTTCGATCAGATACAAGCCAGGCTGGCGTTTGCCCAGCGGGATCATCACGTTGCCGGCGCCGGCGACGATGAAGTCGCTGCTCGATCCATCGAGCTTGACGCCTTTCGGCGGCGTGATGGCCTTGGCTTGCCAGATCGGATAGCGGAAGCTGTCGACCAGCTCCATGCCCTTGATCGGCTTGTATTGCGGATGGTTGGCGAACACAGTGCGCCGGCGGATCGCGTCATTCGTCGCCAGTTGCGGCTGTTCCTTGGTTACCGCGAGGCGCGCCTCGCCGGAAAACAGCTTGCGCCAGGCCAGGCGCGACTGCTTCCACCAGCTATCCCACAGAAAGCTCAAGGTGTTGGCCAGGCCCTCGCCCTGGTAATTGCCCTCCACCTGGATGCGGTGCAGATTGCGCTGCTTTTTCAGGAATTCCATCGGTTCGGGCACGCGGTAGACGACGATGTCGGCGCCCGAATACGCTTCCAGGTTCATGCGCCCCATGTCGCGCCCCGGCACTTCCAGGCGCACGCGCGCTTCATCACGACTGCCGTAACTGGCATCCGACAGCAGGAAGAAGGGTTCGCCCTTGAAGGTGGCGTAGTTGCTCGGTTCGCGTTCCTGCGCCGAGGCGCCGCCAATGAGGACCAACGCCAGCAGGCTGGCAAATAACAGCTTCATGACAAAAATCGGCCTCATGATAAAAACGCCAGCCGGAACACGCCGGCGAAATTCGGATTGTTGACCACAGGTTGCCACCGCGTGTCCTTCCAGCTCGTAAGTTCTTTGATATCGACGGTCCGCAGACCATTGTCGTCGGGGGTGACGGTGCCGGTGTGGTAGGCGATGCGCGCCCCCATCCAGACCATCAGGTGCTGTTCGTCGCCCTGGTCGAAAAACAGCAGGTCGCCGGGCAGCGCCTGGCTGATTTCGCGGGCGATGAAGCGGCTGTTGTGCTGCACCAGCGCCAGCGCCGTGACAAAGTGGCCAACCTTGCCATCCGCCTGCACCCAGCGGTTGCGCAGGGCCGCCTGGGCCGCGCTCAATTCCAGTTCGGGCGGCAGGCGGCGGTCGCTGGCGATGCCATTCGCGCGCAGCCATTTCGCATCATGCACGGTAAGCGCCTCATTGACGGCAAAGCGCACGAGGCCCGCGCAATCGCGGTGCGTCCAGCGCGGCGACGGCCCCCGTTCGATCTGCACATTGACAATGCGCAACATCCAGGCCTGAAAGGCGCGGCTCTGGGTCTGCGACAGCTGCACTTGCGGTTCGGCGGCCGCGCGCAGGGCCCAGGCATGGGGGACGGCGACAGCGGCAGCCCCTCCCGCGAGCCAGCGCAAGGCCGCGCGGCGCGCGTGCCGTACCGTCATCGCGCAGTCTCCTGCCATTCCAGCGCTTCCCATGCGGTGCCGCTGGCTGGCTGCCGCTTGAGCACCATGCGCAGCGGCGGATATTTTTTCAAGGCGTTCAGACGCGGCACCAGGTGTTCGTTGGCTGCCGCGCGCAGGATCGGTTCGTTATTCGCCGGCAGGGTATCGAAGGCTTCCAGCTGGATCAGCCGGGCCAGCGATGCCGGGGCGATCAGGCCGATGGTATGCGCGCCATCGGGCAGCAGGTCGCTGGCCGCAGGGGCCTGCTTGCGGCGCACGGCCAGCACCTGGTCCACCAGCTTGCCGTCGGCCGAGAAGACAACCGTATTGCCGGCCACGGCCAGCGCCGGCGTGGACTGGCCCAGGGCCGTGGCGACGCTGCGCTCCCAGCGTACAAACTCACCTTTAGCATCCTTGCCGGTAGTCTTGCGCACGGGGTCCTTGCCGCCGATGGCTGCCGCGAACAGGCTGCCATAGACAGCGTCATCCCCGGCCTGCGCACTGCGCGTGGCGACAAACACCGGCGTATGCAGGCGCGAAGTGCCGTACCAGCAGGCCGCGGCCGGCCCTTGCAAGTGCCCGGCCAGCGGCACCACCGGCTCGGAGGTCTTGCTCCCCAGGCGCTTGAGCACGGGCTGCAGCGCGGTCCAGTCCACCGGCACGCTGAAGCAGGCGCTCGGGTTATGCGGCAGCACGGGCCACAGGGCGCTGCTGTCATAAGCACCGTTTTTCAGTTTATCGGCATTGAGCAGCACCTTCGATTGCCAGGCGCCCTGTTGAAAATCGAAGCGCAGCGCTTCGAGCGCGCCAAAGAAGGGCTGGTAGCCGAACGACAGGAAGTCCGCCTTGACGGCGATGCTGTGGCCCTCGGACGGGGCGCCGTCGAGATGGAATTGCGCATGAAAGACGTTCTGTTTCGCCGGCTCCGGCGCCAGCAGGCTGGCCACGGTTTTCTCGGCCGTGCCATCGCCGCTCTTGCCGTCGGCGCCGCCGTACAGCATGCCGGGATGGGACAGGATGACCAGGCGCTGGCCGTGCGCGGCAAACAGCAAGGTGCGCTGATAGGCGTAATTGAGTGCATACACGGGCACCTGGCTGCCATCGACGCGCAAGCTGCCGGCCACGCGCATTTGCGTATCCTTCAAGGCGATCTTGCCCGCTTCCTCGAGCAGGCGCGTCAGCTGGCTGCGCGACACGGCGATGGCGAAATGCTTGAGCGAGCCGTCGGCGTCGCGCCACAAGGCCACTTCCGCGGGCTGGTCCAGCACCATGCGCAGCAGCTGGTCGCCCCAGCCCAGTTCATGTTCGTAGGCGATGCGGCGCAAGCTGCCCTTGAGCCCCAGCCGGTCTTCGCTCTGCTCGTAATAGAACAGGAAATCCTCGCGCAGCACGTCGCGCGCCAGCGGCACCGTCAGCAAGTCGCGCGGCAAGGCCGACAGGCTTTTCGTGCGGACCAGCGCATCGGGCCGCGATAAATCCAGCTTCAGCCCGTTGACCGGCCCCAGCATGCCCCAGCCGAAGACCCGGTAACCGACCAGCGCGGCCGCCACCAGCGCCACCCCGGCAAGTGCCCCGACCAGGACTTTTTTATTAAGCACTTTTTTATCTTGTACTTTTTTCGCCAGCACCGTGTATTCCTTTACCCTGCCGTAGCATTGACAAGTTAGTAATTATTGACAAATGGTAACATGGCATTTCTGGCCGCAGCGCACCGGTGACGCGACAGCGTAAAATAGCGGTTTCGCCGATTCAAACGCCTCCCATGACCATCCTGCTCTCCACCCTGAACGCCCGCTACACCCACGCCTCGCTGGGATTGCGCTATCTGCTGGCCAATATGGGGCCGCTGCAAGCGCAAACGCGGCTGCAGGAATTCGTCATCGGCACGAAAACCACGGAACTGGTCGAACGCATCCTGCTGAACAAGCCGCGCATCATCGGTTTTGGCGTGTATATATGGAACGTCGAGGAAACGACGAAACTGGTGGCCATGCTCAAGCGCGTGGCGCCTGAAGTCATCATCGTGCTGGGCGGGCCGGAAGTGTCGCATGAGGCGGGCGAGCAGGAAATCGTCAAGCTGGCCGACTACCTGATCACGGGCTGGGGCGACGTCACCTTCCCCAAGCTGTGCGGCGAGATCCTCCACGGCCCGAAGCCGCTGATGAAGATCCATGCGGGCGTGCAAGCGCCGCTGGCGGAACTGCAACTGCCCTACGCCTTGTATACAGACGACGATATCCGCCACCGCACGATTTACGTGGAAGCGTCGCGCGGCTGCCCGTTCAAGTGCGAATTCTGCCTGTCGGCGCTGGACAAGACGGCCTGGCCCTTCGCGCTGGAGAACTTCCTGGCCGAGATGGAGTCCCTGCATGCGCGCGGCGCCCGCCTGTTCAAGTTCGTCGACCGCACCTTCAACCTGAACATCAAGACCAGTTTGAAGATCATGCAGTTCTTTCTGGACAAGATCGAAGCGAATCCGGACGATCCCATCTATGCCCACTTCGAGCTGGTGCCCGACCACTTGCCCGATGCCTTGAAGGAAGGCATCAGCAAGTTCCCGCCCGGCGCGCTGCAGTTCGAGATCGGCATCCAGAGTTTCAATCCAGACGTGCAATCGCTGGTCAGCCGCAAGCAGGACAATCAAAAGGCGGCCGACAACATCCGCTGGCTTTGCGAAGAATCAAACGCCCACTTGCACGTGGACTTGATCGCCGGCTTGCCGGGCGAGGATGAAGCGAGCTTTGCGGCCGGCTTCAACAAGCTGGTGGCCCTGAAACCGCATGAAATCCAGTTCGGCATATTAAAACGGCTGCGCGGTACGCCCATCATCCGCCATACGGAAAACTATGGCATGGTGTTCGATCCGCACCCGCCCTACACCATCCTGGCGAATAAACAGCTCGATTTCATGAGCATGCAGCGCCTGGTGCGCTTCGCCCGCTACTGGGACCTGGTGGCCAACTCGGGCCGCTTTGCCAATACCGTGCAATGGATGCTCGGCGATGCGCCGTTTGAAAACTTCATGGACTTTTCGAACTGGCTGTACGCCCACACGGACGCCACCCACCGCATCGCGATGGAGCGCCTGGCCAAGCTGGTGGCGCAATGGCTGCAGACGCGCGGCATGAGCGCGGTAGAGGCCAATGCCCTCGTGGCTAGCGACTATGCGGGCGGCGCGCAAGCCAACGCACATGCCAAACCAGCCGAAGTGAGTACTGGCAATGCCAAGGTGCGTCCGGACGTCGCCCTGCCGCAGCGGCAGGCGCGCCACCTGGCGTCCTGAGGGGCCGGCGATTGAACAGCGGTGGCGGTCTGCGCCATTCTCCCTTAAACTGGCGCGATGCCGACTGTACAATCGCCGAAACTGACCCTCTCCCAGACCAGCTCCCAACAGGGAGCCGTCGTCACTGCCAGCGGCACCTGGCAGGTGCACGCGCTGGCGCATGACAATGCCATCAAGGCCATCGAGGCCCAGCTCCAGCCCTTGCAGGGCGATACCAAGGTGCAATGGGACTTGTCGTCCATCGACAGCATGGACCATATCGGCGCCCAGCTGTTCTGGAATGCCTGGGGCAAGCGGCGCCCCGCGCAGCTGACCCTGGCGCCATCGCTGGAAGAGTTTTTCCGGCGCATCGAGGAAACGGGGCCGCTGGCAACGCCGCCCTCGCGCGCCAACCGTCTCACGCCCGTGATGAAGCTGGGCATGGCTATTTTGCTGTTTTTCGAACATTTGAAGGGTTTTATCGCCCTGGTAGGCCAGGTGACGCAGGATATCGGCCGCTTCGCGCGCCATCCCATGCGCGGGCCGTGGCGTGAAATTTCCGCCAATATCTTCCATGCGGGCTTCCAGGCGCTGGGCATCACGGCCCTGGTCGGCTTTCTGATCGGCGTCGTGCTGTCTTATCTTTCCGCGCAGCAACTGCGCGCCTTTGGCGGCGACATTTACCTGGTCAACCTGCTGGGCATGAGCGTCATCCGCGAACTGGGGCCCTTATTGGCCGCCATCCTCGTGGCCGGCCGCTCCGGCTCCTCCATCACGGCCCAGCTGGGCGTCATGCGCGTCACGGAAGAGCTCGACGCCATGCTGGTGATGGGGATTTCGCACGGTTTCCGCCTGATCATGCCGAAAGTGCTGGCCCTGGCCATTTCCATGCCCCTGCTCGTCATCTGGACGGATACGGCCGCGCTGATCGGCGGCATGGTGGCGGCCAAGGTGGAATTGAATCTGTCGGCGCGCTACTTCATCCAGAAACTGCCCGATGCCGTACCGCTGGCCAACTACATGATCGGCCTGGGCAAGGGCGTGATTTTCGGCATGCTGATCGCCCTCGTCTCGTGCCACTTCGGCCTGCGCATCAAGGCGAATACGGAAAGCCTGGGGCGCGGCACCACCACCGCCGTCGTCACGGCCATCACCGTGGTGATCCTGGCCGACGCCGTGTTCGCCATCGTCTTCAATGGAGTGGGCTACTGATGGCGGACGACACCGATATCGCTTGCGGCACCGGCAAGGAAGGCCAGTTCAACCTGCATGGCAACGCGCCCGTGGTGGACATCACCAATCTGTGGACCAAGTTCGGCCGCACGGTCGTGCACCAGGACTTGAACCTGGAAATCGAGCGGGGCGAAATCCTTTCCATCGTGGGCGGCTCCGGCACGGGCAAGACGGTGCTGCTGCGCCAGATGCTGGGCCTGGAACATCCGGCGCGCGGATGTGTCAAAGTCTTTGGCGAGGATATCAACAAGGCAAGTTCCGACCAGCTGCAGCAGTTGCGCAACCACTGGGGCATGCTGTTCCAGCAAGGCGCGCTGTATTCGGCCCTGACCGTGTTCGACAACGTGGCCCAGCCCATGCGCGAATTGCGCGTGCTGCCCGAAGCGCTGGTGCACGACGCGGTATTATTAAAAATGAACATGGTGGGTCTGGGGCCGGAACATGCGCTGAAAATGCCGTCGGACTTGTCTGGCGGCATGATCAAGCGCGTGGCCCTGGCGCGCGCCCTGGCGCTGGAACCGAAGCTGCTGTTCCTCGACGAACCGACGGCCGGCCTGGACCCTGACTTGTCGGAAAGTTTTGTCGCGCTGATCCAGTCGCTGCACCGCGAACTGGGCTTGACGGTGGTGATGGTCACGCATGACCTCGACACTTTGTTCGCCCTGTCCACGCGCATCGCAGTGCTGGCGGAAAAACACGTGATCGCCATCGGCCCCACGCGCGAGGTGATCGAAGTCGACCACCCGTTCATCAAGCAATTTTTCCTCGGCGACCGCGGCAAGCGCGCGCTGGCCGTCCTCGACGAGAAACAGGCGGCCGGCAAGGCGGCGCAGCCGGGCGGCGACGCCGGCACAGACAAGAAAGCGGAGAAGTAATGGAAAACAGATCACATGCCCTGATGACGGGATTTTTTACACTCACCCTGCTGGTGGCCGCCATTCTGTTCGGCGTCTGGTTCAACCGCGACCGCGTGGAGCGGGTGCCCTACCTGCTCGCCACCACCCTGTCCGTGCCGGGCCTGAACCCGCAGGCGACCGTGCGCTACCGGGGCCTGGAAGTGGGCAAGGTCGACGCCATCGATTTCGATACGCAAAAGGCGGGGCAAATCCTCGTACACATCAGCGTGGCGCCCGACACCCCCGTCACCAACACCACCTTTGCCACCCTGGGCTACCAGGGCGTGACGGGTATCGCCTACATCCAGCTCGACGACGAGCACGTGGGCTCGACACTGCTGGGCACCAGCAAGGACAAGCCCTCGCTGATCCCCCTGCGCGCGGGCTTGCTCGACCAGCTGGAAAAGCGCGGCAAGCGCATCCTCGACCAGGCCGAACAGATCACCAACAAGGTGAATAACCTGCTCAGCCCCGACAACCAGGCGGCCATGCTGGGCGCCTTCAATGAAGTGGGCAAGGCGGCCAAGGCCTTTGGCGCCATTCCGCAGCAGCTGGAACCGACCCTGACGCAATTGCCGCAGCTGACGGAACAAACGCGGCAAACCTTGACGGCCGTCAGTACGGCCAGCAAAAACGTGTCGGACTTGACGGCCACGTGGAAAAAGCTCGGCAACGACATCCAGGCGCCCGGCGGCGTGCTCGACAAGGTCAATGGCACGGTCGACCGGGTCGGCCATTCCGTGGAAACGGTGGCCAATGGCGTGTCCTTGGAAGTACTGCCGCAGGTAATCGAACTGAGCGGCGAGGCGCGTTCCTCGATGCGCGCCCTGAAAACCACCATGAGCACGCTCAATGAACAGCCGCAGAGCATCTTGTTCGGCGCCCCAGACATTCCGCCCGGCCCGGGCGAGCCCGGTTTTTCGGCACCGGGCAAATAAGGAGATTGCACGATGAACTTCCCCCGCTTTTCCCCTGTCAGCGTGCTGGCCCTGGCCACGGCATTGTTGTTCGGCGGCTGCGCCAGCCGCGGCCCCGTGCCCACATTCTATGACTTCGGCCCGGCCGCGCCGCCGGCAGCCGCGCAACCGGCCGCGCCAGCCGTGCCCGTGCTGGTGATCGCCGACGCCAACGGCCCGTCCTGGCTGGACAGCCAGCGCATGTATTACCGGCTGCTGTACGCCGACGCACAGCAATCGCGGCCGTACGCCTACAACCGCTGGAACACGCCGCCGCTGCAATTGCTGAGCCAGCGCCTGAAGACGCGCGTGGCGCAAAGCGGCGTGAAAGTGCTGTCGACCACGGACGCGGCCGCCGGCATGCCCCTGCTGCGCATCGATGTCGATGATTTTTCGCAAGCTTTTGACACGCAGACGCAGAGCAGCGGCCACGTGTCGCTGCGCGCCTCGCTGTTCCGCGGCCACCGCCTGATCGACCAGAAAACCTTCAGCCGCAGCGGCCCGGCAAGCAGCGCCGACGCGCAGGGCGGCGCGCAGGCGCTGGCGGCGGCCTCGGACGCCATCGCCGCCGACCTGCTGACCTGGCTGGGCACGCTGACCATCCCGAAAGAATGACGGCGCCAGCTTCCCCCGCCAGTCCGGCGGCACCACTGCCGCCCGTCCGCTCCTCGCCCGTGTCGCGCGCGACCCTGCTCGCCTACGTCTTCCTGATCGTGTACGCGAGCTGGTTCCCGTTCACGGGCTGGCACAGCAATGGCCTGTCGCCGCTGACTTTCCTGGAAAACACGCGCATGCCCCGTTACTGGACGGGCTTTGACGTGGGCATCAACGTCGTCGGCTACATCCCGCTGGGCGCGCTGATCGTGTATTCGCTGTTCCCAAGGATCACGGGTTTCTTTGCCGTCATCGTCGCCAGCCTGTGCGGCATGTTGATTTCCGGCAGCATGGAAGCCGTGCAAACCTATCTGCCCAGCCGCGTCTCGTCGAACCTGGACTTTTACACGAACTCGGCCGGCTGCTGCATCGGTTCCATCATCGGCGCCTTGACGGCGCGCAAGCTGCTCGACCATAGCCATTTGTACCGCTTGCGCCAGCGCTGGTTTGCCCAGCACGCCAGCCAGGGGCTGGTGCTGGTGGCCCTGTGGCCGCTGGCGCAAATCTATCCGCAAGGCTATCTGTTCGGCCTGGGCCAGCTGCTGCCGATCCTGTCGGACTGGCTGTCGCGCCTGGCGGGCATGGAGATCGACCTGGCCGCGTACCTGCGGCCCGACGTGATCTTAACTGTCGAGCAATATTGGCTTTCAGAAACCATTATCACGGCCTGCGGCATGACGGGCGCCGTGCTCACCTTGCTGTGCCTGCTGCGCCGCGCCGCCCCGCGCGCCGTGCTGATGCTGACCCTCATCGCCGCCGCCCTGACCGTGCGCTCGATGGCCAGCGCGCTGCTGTTTTCGCCGGAGAACGCCTTCGTCTGGATCACGCCGGGCGCCCAGGGCGGTTTCCTGATCGGCCTGATCATGCTGGGCGGCCTGGCGTTCGCGCCGCACGTGGCGCAACGCCGCATCGCGGCCGCCACCTTGCTGCTGAGTCTGGTAATGGTGAATACGACGCCGATCAACCCGTACTTCATGTCGACCTTGCAAGGTTGGGTGCAAGGCAAGTTCCTCAACTTCAATGGCGCGGCGCAATTCCTCGCCTTGCTGTGGCCATTCATGGCCCTGTGGTTCCTGTGCCTGCCCTCGCACCGCCTGAACCGGCAGGAAGACGCGCAGCGCCAGCGCCGCGAAGACCACCCATAAGCGTTATCATGGCGCATTGATGAATCAGCAGGAGAATAGTATGAGCGACGCACCGTATTTTGAACGCCACGTTTTTTTCTGCATGAATAAACGTGAAGACGGCCGCAACAGCTGCGGCGACCATGGCGCGGAAGCGGCGCAAAAGCATTGCAAGCGCCGCATCAAGGAACTCGACATGAATGGCGCGGGCAAGATCCGCATCAATCAGGCCGGCTGCATGGACCGCTGCGAAGAAGGCCCGCTGCTGGTGATCTACCCGGAAGCGACCTGGTACACCTATGTCGACACCAGCGATATCGATGAAATCATCGATACGCACCTGGTGGGCGGCAAAATTGTCGAACGCCTCAAGATTTAATGCCAATTTAAGAGATACCCACCAGTATGAGCATCATGAACAGAAACTCGGAAAAATTTACCCTCGCCGGCCATGCAGGCAGCATGGAAGGCTTGCTCGATTTCCCGGCAGACACTCCGCGCGGCATCGCCCTCGTTGCCCACCCGCACCCGCTGTACGGCGGCACGATGGACAACAAGGTCACGCAAACCCTGGCGCGCGCGTTTGTCGCCCTCGGTTACGTGGTGGCGCGCATCAACTTCCGCGGCGTCGGTGCTTCCGAAGGCGTGCACGACCATGGCGCGGGCGAGACGGACGACATGCAATTGCTGTATGAACACATGCGCAGCCTGTATCCGGGCTTGCCCGTGGCCTTGTCCGGTTTCTCGTTCGGCACCTTCGTGCAATCGAAACTGCAGGAACGCCTGGCCGCCGCCGGCACGCCCGCCGAGCGCCTGGCGCTGATCGGCAGCGCGGCCGGCAAGTGGGCCATGGCCAATATTCCCGCCGACACCATCCTGATCCACGGCGAACTGGACGACACGATCCCCCTGTCCGCCGTCTTCGACTGGGCCCGTCCACAAGACAT
This sequence comes from Janthinobacterium sp. LM6, assembly GCF_002002885.1. GTDB lineage: Bacteria > Pseudomonadota > Gammaproteobacteria > Burkholderiales > Burkholderiaceae_D > Janthinobacterium > Janthinobacterium kumbetense. The sequence continues at coordinate 6,271,739 of NZ_CP019510.1, forward strand.
TCCCGTGATCGTGATCCCCGGCGCCGACCATTTTTTCCACCGCAAGCTCAATCACATCAAGAACCTCGTGATTGCCCTGTGGCATGGTGACAAACCCGCAATAGCAGCAGATGATCATTGAAGTGTGGGCTTACTAGCGCCTCCACGGCTATAATTGATCCGTTTTTTCCACGCGGCCATGCAGGTAGCAACAGCATGGCCCTCAGCCTTCATCTTTTTCTCGCAGACCAGCCCCATGAAAAAACTTTTAGCGGCACTGGCCTCCAGTGTATTTTTCTTTTCCGCCGCCTACGCCCAGAGCGTTCCAGCCCCGACCATCGCCGCCAAGTCCTGGCTGTTGCTTGACGCCACCAGTGGCCAGATCATTGCTTCGCAAGATCCGGACGCGCGCATCGAACCGGCTTCGTTGACCAAGATCATGACGGCTTACCTGACGTTTGCCGCCATCCGCGAAAAGAAACTGGCGCTGGACCAAAAAGTGAATGTCTCCGTGCGCGCCTGGAAAGTCGATTCGAGCAGCTCGAAGATGTTCATCGACCCGGCCACGCCCGTGTCGATCGACGACTTGCTGCATGGCCTGATGATTCAATCGGGTAACGATGCCGCCGTGGCCCTGGCTGAAGCCGTTGCCGGCGATGAAGGCACCTTCGTCGTGCTGATGAACCGCGAAGCGCAACGCATGGGTCTGAAAAACACGCGTTTTGCCAATCCGCATGGCTTGCCTAGCCCCGATAACTATTCCACAGCGCAAGACCTGTCCGTGCTGGCCAAGCGCGTGATCGCCGACTACCCGGAATTCTACAAAATCGATTCCGTGAAAAGCTTTACGTACAACAAGATCACCCAGCCTAACCGCAACCGCCTGCTGTGGCTGGACCCAACCGTGGACGGCATGAAGACGGGCCACACGGAAGCGGCCGGCTATTGCATGATCGCCTCGGCCCGCCGTCCGGGCGGCACGGGCGAGCGTCGCCTGATCTCCGTGGTGCTGGGCACCACGTCGGACCAGGCCCGCACGCAGGAAAGCCAGAAGCTGCTGAACTGGGGCTTCCAGAACTTCGATACGGTCAAGCTGTACTCGAAAGGCCAGGCCGTGGCCACGCCGGAAGTGTGGAAAGGCTCGAAAGGCACCGTGAAAATCGGTTTCGCCCGCGATGTGCTCGTCACCGTACCAAAAGGCACGGCTGCCAAGATGAAACCTGTGCTGGAACGCAAGGACCCGCTGGTCGCGCCACTCGCTGAAAACGCCCCTGTCGGCAAACTGAAAATGATGGTCGACGACAAGGTCCTGCTGGAACTGCCGGTCGTTGCACTGGAAACCATCAACCAGGCCACGATCTTCGGCCGCGCCTGGGATTCGATGCGCCTGTGGATGAAGTAAGTCTTTAGCGTTTCTCCATAAAAAATGCCCGCAGATGCTGCGGGCATTTTTTTCGTCTTGCGCTACGTCAAATTACTTCGCCGGCGCATCCTTCAGGTGCGGCTGGCGCGCCACAGGCGGGAAGGTGCCGTGGCGGCCTGCCGCAAACGTCGCTTCCGTCTGCGATGGCTCCACCGGCACGGACACTTTACGCACCTTGGCCACCTGCGCCGCCGTCACGGGCGTGCCGCGGTTGCCCCAGCTGGTCTGGATGAAGGTCACCACCTGGGCAGTCTGCTCATCGTTGAAAATGTCGGCATACGGCGCCATCGTCAGCGCCGACGGCGCCGTGCGCGTGGCGGGCACGGCGCCGCCCGACAGCACGATGTTGATGGCAGACGTGGGATCGTTCGTTTGCAGCACGGCATTGCCGGCCAGCGCAGGGAAAGCCTTGTCGTAGCCCTTGCCGTCGGAACGGTGGCAGCCGGCGCAACGGTCCAGGTACAACTGCGCGCCCGTGGAATTGACGATGCCGTTGAACAACTGCTTGCCCAGCTTGTCGTCCGCCACGAAGGCGGGCGTGCTTGGCTTCGATGGCGGCAGGGATTTCAGGTATTTCGCCATCGCCGCCAGGTCGCCATCCGTCATGTGCTGCATGGAGTGGGCCACCACGTCATTCATGGCGCCGAACGAGGCCGTATGGCTGTTGCGGCCCGTTTTCAGGAATTCGGCGATCTCCGCCGCGCTCCAGCGCGCCAGGCCGCCGCCATGTTCATTGCGCAGCGAAGGCACGGACCAGCCGTCGATCACGCCGCCGCCCGCCAGGAACGTCGTGTTGCCCGCGTCCGTCAGCGATTTTTCCTGCATGCCCACGCCGCGTGCCGTGTGGCAGGCGCCGCAGTGGCCCAGGCCCTGCACCAGGTAGGCGCCGCGCAGCAATTGCGCATCGCCCGTGACCGGCGTTTTATACGGCTGCGGCGTGGGAGCAAAAGCCCAGCGCCAGATGGTCAGCGGGAAGCGCATCGACAATGGCCACGGGATGTCGGCCGCCTTGTTCGGCGTCGGGTCCGCCTTCACGCCATGCATGAAGTAGGCGTACAGCGCCTGCATGTCCGCCTCGCTCAGGCGCGAGTACGACGGGTACGGCATGGCTGGATACACGGTATAGCCGTGCTTGGTCACGCCCGTGCGCATCAGCTTGTCGAAATCGGCAAAGCTCCAGTCGCCGATGCCGGCCTTCTTGTCCGGCGTGATGTTGGTGGAATACACCTTGCCGATCGGCGTTTCCATGCCCAGGCCGCCCGCGAACGGTTTACCCTTCGTGCCGGCCGTGTGGCAGGCGATGCAGTCGCCGGCGCGGGCCAGGTATTCGCCCTGGCGTATCAGCTGGGCGTTCGGGGTGGCGGCGGTGCTAACCGCGCTGGCGGACCAGGCGGCGCCGGGGGTACTGGCGGCGAGCGCCAGCAGCAGCGCGCCCACTGTATGGGTGAATGTGTTGTTCATCTTCTTGTTCTTTATCAGGCGACCAGGGGACGGGGATCTTTCAGGTATTGCTCGCGGATGGCCTTGGCCGACCAGTAGGTCAGCGCGCAAGCGAGGCCCGTCGGGTTGTAGCCGATGCCGACCGGGAACACGCTGGAACCGACGGCAAACACGTTGTGCACGTCCCAGCTCTGCAGGTAGCGGTTGACGACGCTGGTCTTGCGGTCCGCGCCCATGGCCGTGCCGCCCGCCCAGTGGGTGGTCTGGTAGTTGCGCAAGTCGAGGTGGTCACCCACGTTCTTGACGGACACCTTGATCGATTCCGGATTCATGGCCTCGGCCACCTTCATCATCTTGTCCGTGACGAAACGACTCATCTTGATGTCGTTTTCCTTCCAGTCGAAGGTAAAGCGCAGCAATTGCTGGCCATACTTGTCCGTGTAGGTCGGGTCGAGGTCGACATAGCAGTCGCGATACGTCATGTTGGCGCCGTGGCAGTCGAACGAGACCGTGTTCAGGTAACTCTTCTTGACGGCCTTTTTCCAGGCCGAACCCCAGGCGGGCGTGCCGTCCGGCGTGGCGATGCCGGAAATGGGCTTGGAGCCGGCCGGGTTGCACCAGGCGGGCGAACCGCCGACGAAGCCCAGCGGGCCATGGTCGAAATTGTCGCCATTCCAGTCATCGAGCGCGACGCCGGTGCCGCCGGCGCCGATGAACGGGTTGGTGTTCGTGTCTTCCTTGAAGAAAGTCTGGATGGTCGACATCATCTGGTAGGCGATATTGCGTCCCACCACGCCTTCATTGCTGACGGGGTCATACGGCTTGCCGATGCCCGACAGCAGGAACAGATGCGCATTGTTGTAGGCAAACGCACTGGCGATGACCAGGTCGGCCGGCTGCTCGACGGCTTTGCCGTCCGCATTGATGTAGGTCACGCCCGTCGCGCGTTTTTTGCTGCCGTCGAGGTTGATGCGCACGACGTTGCAGTTGGCGCGCAATTCAAAGTTCGCCACCATGCGCAGGGCCGGCATGATGTTGACGTTGGGCGACGCCTTGGAATAGTTGTAGCAGGCGTAGCCGGAGCAGAAACCGCAGAAGTTGCACGGTCCCATCTGGCAGCCGTACGGGTTCGTGTACGGGCCGGACGCGTTCGACGAAGCGTTGACGAAGGGGTGGTAGCCGACGGCCTTGGCCGCGCGGCGGAACAGTTCGGCCGTATACGGCACTTTTTGCGGCGCCAGCGCGTAATTGTCGGAGCGGTCGCCCTCGAACACATTGCCGTCGCCGACGACGATGCCGTTGACCTTATATGCCTGGCCCGAGGTGCCGAAGACTTTTTCCACAAAATCGAAGTGCGGCTCCAGCTCGGCGTAGGTCACGCCAAAATCCTGGATCGTCATGCCTTCGGGAATGAATTTCTTGCCGTAGCGGCGTTCGTAATGGCTGCGGATCTGCAGCTCTTCCGGCAAGACGCGCCAGTGCATGCCAGACCAGTGCAAGCCGGCGCCGCCCACGCCCGTGCCGGGCTTGAAGGCGCCGATCTGGCGATACGGCACGGCCACGCCCGTGATGCTGTGACGGAAGGTGAATGTGCTTTTCGACATGTCCTGGAACAGCTTGCTGCGCTGGATATACGTCAGCTCGTCGAGGGTCTTCGGATAGGCGCCGTCGGGATAGGTGTCGCGGTACTCGCCGCGTTCCAGCGCGACCACGTTCAGGCCCGCTTCCGTCAATTCCTTGGCCATGATGGCGCCGGTCCAGCCGAAGCCGACAATCACGGCATCGACAGGCTTCATTGTTACATCGGGTTTGATATCACTCATGATGGGTTTTCTTTTTCTTTGATCTGCTACGAATAACTGAAAAGGTTCAGGGCAAGGCGCATTGCCGCAGGCAGTACGCTAGTACGACCAGGCAGTGCAACGCCGCCATGGACGTTTTCAGGCGATGGATACCGGCGGCAACGGGTATTTCTTGCCGTACTGTTCCACCCAATCCATGTAGTCGGCGCGCGCGCCGGGGAAACCGACCATCTTCCAGGCCAGCATGTCCTTGTTGCCGCCGTGCACGGGGTCGCAAAAATAGCCTTCGCGCGTGTTTTGCAGCAGCTGGTTGAAAAAGACTTTCGATGGCACTGCGCCGATGTCCAGGGTGCCCTTTTGCAATTGCGTGATGACGGCATCGCGCTCGGCCGCGTTCAGCTGCACGAAAGGCTTGCCCGACTGTTTATTGACGGCTACGTTGACGCCGGCCAGGGCGCTCTGGTACAGCTCGCGCGGCGCCATGTGGAACTGGTAGCCGAACTGTTCGATCGACGGCACGAACGGCCCCTGCATGTACCACAGCGCGCCATACGCGTAAGGCGTGTTCATCTGCGCATCGATGAATTCATGCGCGCCCGACTCCAGCGCGCCCGGTCCTTCACCGTCGGCCGGGATCAGCCGGTCGACCAGCGCCGTCAGGGTGGCCCATTCGGTGGCGTCGAAAAAGCGCGGTTTGTAGGCAGGCTGGTCCTTGGAGACGGCCATGGCCAGGCCGCCGCCGGCCCCGGCCAGCAAGGCCACGGCAGGCGCGGCGCCGACGGCCTTGCGCAGGAAGTTACGCCGATGGGGCGAAATCCCGATGATTTTCATAGGTTTTCCTCAGGCGGCACGAGCCGCCACAGTGATGGATGTGGGAGTCAGACAGAAAATGCGGACATGCGCCGCGGAGAGTGCAGAGTTCACGTTGGAAAGACTGGGATGATCGCGGCGCTCCACCATCAATCTCCTGGTTAGTTGACCAGGATGATTGACAAGCAGTTGCTTTGCATTTACGGTGCGCATCGTACCATAATTAAAAGAAACATTCAGAGACAGGTTTAACGTGATCAAAAAAGAGGCAGCGGCGCGTGGCCGCCCGCGCAAGGCGGGTGTGGAAGATGCGGTATTGGAAGCGATCGTCCTGCTGGTGCGCCAGCATGGACTGGAAGCGGTGACGATACAGATGGTGGCCGACGTGGCCGGCGTGGGGCGCCAGACGATCTACCGGCGCTGGCCGCGCCGCGAAGACATGCTGCTCGACGCGCTCGTCAAGCGCACGGCGGAAAAGCTGCAGCGCGCGCTCGACATGCCGGACGGCCAGGAAATCGAGGCGATCTGCGCGCGCATCTTCGACAACCTGAACGCCGACGGACGCTTCACCTGCGATTTATTGGTGCTGATCCACAACGATGCGGCCGCGCAACTACGCTTTCGCGAGCAGATCGTCGCGCCGTGGATCAGCCTGGTGGTGCAGCGCCTGGTCAACATCGGCGTGCGCGCCGACCTCGACCTGCGCCTGTTCGCCTTCATGCTGCAATCGGCGCTCGTGTACCAGATGCAGCTGGGCGGCCAGCTCGACGATGCCCTGCAGGAGCGGTGCTGCCGCTTTATCCGCAGCATGCTCTAGCACTGGATATAATCGTGGCGTAACCTTCTACGCCACCACCAGAAAGCCAGCCCATGAGCCATGTATTTCCCGCCAGCCTGCAAGCGCCGCGCAGCCGTTTAAGCGGCAACGGTCCCGAACTGTCGCGCATCGTCGCCGGCATGTGGCGCATCGGCGAGTGGAATATGTCTGCGCAGCAACGCCTGGCCTTCATCGAGCAATGCCTGGCGCTGGGCGTATCGAGCTTCGACCATGCCGACATCTATGGCGATTACAGCGCCGAAGGCCTGTTCGGCGAAGCGCTGGCCCTGCAGCCGGGCTTGCGCGACAAGATGGAGCTGGTCAGCAAGTGCGGCATCAAGCTGCTGTCGCCGCACCGTCCCGGCCATGCCATCCAGCATTACGACACGAGCGCGGCGCACATCACCAGTTCCGTGGAACACACCTTGCGCCAGTTGCACACGGACCGCCTGGACTTGCTGCTGATCCACCGCCCCGACCCGCTGATGGATTTCGACGAGATCGCCGGTGCCTTCACGCAATTGAAAGCGGCGGGCAAGGTCTTGCACTTTGGCGTGTCGAATTTCAGCCGCCACCAGTTCGAGTGCCTGCACCGGCGCTTCCCGCTGGTGACGAACCAGGTGGAATTTTCGCCGCTGCACGTGACGCCGCTGTTCGATGAAACCTTCGACGGCTTGCAGGACGTGGGAGTGGCGCCGATGATCTGGTCGCCGCTGGCGGGCGGACGGCTGTTCCAGGGCGGCGATGCGAATGTGGAGAATTTGCGCAATGTCATCAAGCAGATCGCGGATCAACTGCAGCGTCCGTTTGCCAGCGTGGTGTTCGCCTGGATCATGCAACTGCCATGCCGCCCCCTGCCGCTGACGGGCACGGGCCGCATCGAAGCCGTCGGCGTGGCCGTGGAAGGCACGCAATTTTCGCTCAGCCGCAGCGACTGGTTCGCCATCCTGCGCGCCGCGCGCGGGCACGAGGTGGCTTAACACTTAGAAGGTCTAACAACCGTAGCGAGCGGCAGCGAGTTGTGGCGGAGAAGCGCAGCTGTGCGAATACACGGGGACGCCGAGTCAGTGAGCATCGCAGGCCGCAAATCGCGACGCGCAGTAGGTTTTTAGGCGTTCTAGTCTATCTCGTCCGGGTCGTTGAACACTTGAGGCAGCGCAATGCCGCGCCATCCCAGGTGCCACGCCAGGTTGAGCAGCAGGGTGGCGGCGATGTAGACGGCGAAGAACAGCGCGAAGAAGCTGGTCTTCAGCCACACCAGCAGGGCGACGGCAAGGATCAGCACCAGCAGCGCGGCCAGGCTTTTCTTTTGCTTGGAGCTGGGGAAACGCAAGGTCGACACCATCAGGCTGCCCACGCCCACCAACAATAGCATCAGCAGATAGCTGTGCAGCATGGAATCGATGGGCGCCGGCCAGGCCACCACGACGGCCGCCACGCAAGCGGCCCCGGCCGTGATCGGCATGCCGACGAAATACAGGGGATCGGTCCGTCCCACGTTCACATTGAAGCGCGCCAGGCGCATGGCGCCGCACGCGACAAAGAAGAAGCTGGCCATGCCGCCAAAGCGCAGCAGCAGCGGATCGTGCACGCCCATCTGCACGAAGCCGTAGCAATACAGCAATACGGCCGGGGCGCAGCCGAAATTCATCACGTCGGCGATGGAATCGAGCTGCACGCCGAACTGCGAGCTGGTGTTCGTCAGGCGCGCCACGTAGCCGTCGAGCGCATCGAACACGCCGGCCAGCACCAGCAGCGCGGCCGCCAGCCGGTAATCGGCGGGGTTGCCGACACCGGCGTTATCGACGGAGATGACGATGCTGGCAAAACCGCAGGCTATCGAAAGCAAAGTCACCATGCTGGGCAAGGCGTATTTGGCGCGCTGCAGGCGCGACTTGGGCAATGTGTTCAAATTTGTGGGCAATCAAAGAAATCGGAAATGAGGCAACGCAGCGGCAAACGCTGCACTATGCTCATTCTACCCTGCGCAGCTGCGGCAACGTCTGCGCACGAGCACGCGACATATCTTGTCATTGATGCTCTACGGCATATAAAAATGCCTTAGAATCGTTTCACAGGGCAGCACGCCGGCCCCCACCGCTGCCCGCCTACCTATACAGGAGTCAACTTGATTGTCTCGTCACTGCGTTGGAAGTACTGGATACCCGCCCTGCTGAGTGCAGCCCTGCTGAGCGCCTGCGGCGGCGGCGATAACGGCGACAAGACGTCGCTGAACACCTCGACCCAGGCCGGACAGCTGACACAGGAGCCGGGCGCTCCCGTCCTCAGCAACAATATCGCCACCGATGGCTTCAACTGGATCAATTACCGGCGCAGCCAGATCGGCCTGGCGCCGCTGGTGCGCAATAGCCTGATCGACAACGCGGCACTCGGCCACTCCAATTATCTGAACAGCAATAATGTGGTGGTGCACAATCAAGTCAAAGGCAAGCCCGGCTTTACCGGCGAAACACTGTATGACCGCCTGAGCGCGTCCGGCTATGGCGTCACTTCCGTCTGGGGCGAAGTCATCGCGGGCATGGCGACCAATTCCGGTTTCTACATGGCGGAAAATCTGATCACGGCCGTGTATCACCGCTTCCTCATCTTTGAACCGGTCTTCAAGGAAGGCGGCGCCGGCGCGGCCGTCAACAACAGCGGCTATGCGTATTTCACCACCGACCTGGCGGGCAACAGCCGCTACGGTCCCGGCTTGCCGGCCGGACAGATCGTCAGCTACCCGTTCGACGGACAGACCAAGGTCGCCACCAGTTTCGCCAGCAATGAAGAGGAACCCGATCCCGTGCCCAACCAGGACGTGGTCGGCTACCCCATCAGCGTCCATGCGAATTTCGACGCCACCCTCAGCGTGACGACATTCACCGTGCGCCAGCGTGGCGCCGGCGCGGACTTGACGGTACGCCTGCTCAGCAAGGAGACCGATGCCGTCAATACATCGCGCTCGGTGGCCGCCATCATCCCGCTGGCCCCCCTGCTGGCGGCCACCACCTATGACGTGAGTTTCATCGGCAAAGTCAGTGGCGCGAGCGTCACGCGCAGCTGGTCATTCACGACGCGTTAGTCTGGCAGCGTCTGCCAAGCGGACGCAGTAGCGAGGGCAACTGGATGTAAAATGGTGGATATTGCATGAATGCAATTGACAAGTTTTGGGGCCCTCTGCACACCAGGCATGATGAAACCACACGCCACTTGCGATGATGATGCCGCCCTCGCGGCATCCGACATGGTCCGGATTCTCGATGTCGAGAACGGACTGGGCCGCATCATGGGCGACCGCATCCTGTACCTGAAAATTCTGCGCCGCTTCCTGCATGACCACGGCACCACGCCGTGCCAGATCCGCGCCGAATTCGACACGGGCAACTATGCCTGCGCGCGCCTGAAGGCGCATACGCTGAAGGGCGCCGCCGGCATGATAGGCGCGCACCACGTGCACGGCCTGGCGGAGACGCTGGAGTCGGCACTGCGCGCGCAGGCGCCCGACCTGGCCCGGCAGATGCTGCAGCTGGAACTGGCCCAGGATCAATTGCTGGGCGCGGTCAGCAGCATGCTGGGCACGCCGGAGGCGACCCACACGGCGGCGCAGGACGTGGCGCCCGATCCGGCCGCGCCCGCCATCCAGCTGCTGCTGGCGCGCCTGGCCAGCCACCTGCGCGAAGGCGACGGCGCGGCCATCGACATTCTGGAAAACTCGGCCAGCCTGCTGGCGGCCAGCCTGGGCGTGCACGTCTACCAGGAAGTGGCGGCTGCCGCGCATGAGTTCGACTACGACGGCGCGCTGGCGGCGCTGCTGCGGCGCCGCTAGCATCCACGCCCAAGGTCAAGGGTGGTATTGCGCCTCTTCCGCGTAAGCCATGCCGCAACTCTTGCCGCAAAAGCGGCGCACGGCGTCGAGCGGCTTGTCGCAATACCAGCACGCGCCCTTCGGCGGCAAGGTGGCGATCAATTCCGGCATGGCGGGCAATCGTCGCGCCACGACCTCATCCCCGCATTCCACGACATCCGGCTGTTTGCTGTCCATGGCGCTTCCTTTCCTAGCGGCACTTCAAGGCCGCTCAGCAAGATTACGTCAGCGCAGTTTGAAGCCCATGACATTTCTCAACGGCGGCCACGCTTGCCCCATCGGCGCCTTGAAATTTCCAAACGACAACGTTGTCACTTCACACTACAATCGGTGTTCCGTTCACTTGCGCGCCTGCCATGAAACACATCCCCCTGCTGCTCTCCTGCTTGCTGCTCAGCGCCTGCGCCACGCATGCGCCCACCGCCTACACCCTCAATTCGGGCGCCGAACGCACGCCGGAACAGTTGGCGGTGGTGTTCGAACACGCCGACCTGACCTTGCGCATCGACCCGGCCAGCCGCAGCATCGCCGGCGACGCGCGCCTGACCTTCCTGGCGACGCAGCCGATCTCGCGCTTCGCGCTGGACCTGGACCGCAACCTGCCCGTCGATGCCATCGAAATCGACGGCAAGGCGCTGCGGCCGCAAGACTACGCCAACCCGGACGGGCGCCTGAGCATGACCTTGCCTGCCACCATCGCGGCAGGCGCGCGCACCACCATCCGCATCGTCTACCACGGCGTGCCGCACGTCGCCGTGAAAGCGCCGTGGGATGGCGGCATGGTGTGGTCGAGCACGGCAAATGGCGCGCCGTGGATCGCCAGCGCCGTGCAAGGCGAAGGCTGCGACCTGTTCTGGCCCTGCATCGACCACCCGATGGGCAAGGCGCAGCTGATCGACCAGCACATCCAGGTGCCGGCGCCGCTGGTGGCGGCCGGCAACGGCATCGCGCTCGGCATGGATGAGGCCGACGGCTGGCGCACCTGGCACTGGCGCGCCAAACACCCGAGCACCTATGGCATCGCCCTCAACGTGGCGCCCTACCGCAGCTTGCAAGGCGAGTATGCCAGCCGCTACGGCAACCGCATCCCCCTGCAATTCTGGTATCTGCCGGAAAGCGAAGCCAAGGCGGGCGCCCTATTCGCGGAATTGCCGCCCATGCTCAATTTTTTTGAAAGCGTCATCGGCCCCTACCCGTTTGGCGATGAAAAGGTCGGCATCGCCGAAACGCCGCACAAGGGCATGGAGCACCAGACCATCAATGCCTATGGCAACAAATTCGCCAAGACCAGCTATGGCTACGACGAACTGCTGCAGCATGAATTTGCGCATGAATGGTTCGGCAACCAGCTCACCAACAGCAACTGGGACGACATGTGGCTGCACGAAGGCTTCGGCACGTACATGCAACCGCTGTACATGCAGTATCTGCGGGGAGAACAGGAGTATTTTGCTTCGTTGCAGCAAATGCGCGCCGGCATCGTCAACAAGGCGCCCATGGTCTCGGGCAAGCCGAAAAGCGAGGAAGAAGTCTACGACCTGAAAAAGGGCGGACCGGGCGGCGACATTTATGTGAAAGGGGCGCTGGTGCTGCACACCTTGCGCGGCCTGATCGGCGACGACGCCTTCTTCCGCGCCGTGCGCCTGCTCGTCTATGGCACGGAACAGCCGCAGCCGGGCCAGTTCCAGCCCCGCTATGGCAGTACGCAGGAATTCATGGCCATCGTCAACAAAGTGACGGGCAGTAATTACGACTGGTTCTTCCAGACCTATCTGTACCAGGCCGCGTTGCCGGAACTGTCCGCCGTGCGGGACGGCGACACCTTGCGTCTGCTGTGGAAGACGCCGGCCGACCTCGCCTTCCCGATGCCGGTGGAAGTGCGTATCGGCAAGGAAATCCATACCGTTTCCATGGCGCTGGGCTTTGGCGAACTGCCCCTGCCGGCTGGCGCCACGTACACGCTCGACCCGCACTCGCGCGTGCTGCGGCGGGCCGAGCATATCGAGGCCTTCCAGAAATTCAGGGAAGAACAGGCGAAGGGGAGGAAGGGGTAGCAAAACCTGGGGTCAGACCCCCTCGCACCTGAGCGATGACCTTTGTGTTAGCGGTGTTGAGGGTCTGACCCCGGCCTTTTCGCCGTTCGAGGTGTATGCAAAAAAACACCTCTGATACTTATTTCCGAAAGCTCCTGACAGCATCATTCGCATGCTCGTCGATGACTCTTTTGATTGCCGGCTGCTTGCCATATTTGACTGACAGCCGTTTCCACTGCTTCTGCGCCTGGCCGCACGATTGCTCGACGGCTTGCGTGATCTCGCGCTGGCGCGCCTTGTCGTTGTCATCCCACTCGCCGGCAAAGTGCTCGCACATTTGCGCATGATCAATGAACTGCACCACGTCGCGCGGCAGCTTTTCCTCTGCCTGAGCCAGCAAGGGCAGACAGCACAGTACGGCAGCGATCAACATTTTCATCGTTTGCCCTTACTTGCCGATGCAGAAACGGCTGAAGATCACGCCCAGCAAATCGTCAGGCGAAAACTCGCCCGTGATGCTCGACAGCTGCACCTGCGCCAGGCGCAGTTCTTCGGCAAACAGGTCCAGCGACTGATCGTCCTGCGCCGCGTGTTCGGCGGCGATGTCCAGGTGCTTGCCGGCCGATTTGAGCGCGATCAAATGGCGTTCGCGCGCCAGGTACAGCGATTCGCCCGTCTGCTGCCAGCCGGCGATGCGCAGCAGCTCGGCGCGCAGCAAGTCGATGCCGATGTGCTCGTGCGCGGACAGATACACGTGGGTGGCGTCGGGCAAGCTGTCGACGCTGGGCTTGTGGCCCGACAGGTCGATCTTGTTCCACACGCGCACCACGGGCACGCCTTCCGGGAAGGCGGCGACGATGGTTTCATCGGCCAAAGTCGGGCCATGATCTGCGTCAAGCAGGTGCAGGATCACGTCGGCCTTGCCGATCTCGCCCCAGGTGCGTTCGATGCCGATGCGCTCGACGGCGTCGATGGTGTCGCCCGCGCTGCGGATGCCGGCCGTGTCGATGATGTTGAGCGGAATGCCTTCGATCTGGATGGTTTCGCTGACCTTGTCGCGCGTGGTGCCGGCGATCGGCGTCACAATTGCCACGTCGGCGCCCGCCAGCGCGTTCAGCAGCGACGATTTGCCCACGTTCGGCTGGCCCGCCAGCACGACATTCAAGCCTTCGCGCAGCAGCGCGCCCTGCGCCGCCTGCGCAAACACTTTATTTAACGCTGCGATGACGGCTTTCAACTGGCCGCGCGCATTCGATTTTTCCAGGAAATCGATCTCTTCTTCCGGGAAATCCAGGGTCGCCTCGACCAGCATCCTTAAACCCGTCACCTGTTCGACCAGCGCGTGGATGGTGTTCGAGAACGCGCCCGACAGCGATTGCGAAGCGGACTTGGCCGCCGCTTCCGTCGAGGCGTCGATCAGGTCGGCCACGGCTTCGGCTTGCGCCAGATCAAGCTTGTCATTCAAAAACGCGCGGCGCGTGAATTCGCCCGGTTCGGCCAGGCGCAAGCCGCTGTCACGGCCCGCTTCCAGCACGCGCGCCAGCAGCAGCTGCAGCACGATGGGGCCGCCATGGCCCTGCAATTCCAGCACATCTTCGCCCGTGTACGAATGCGGGCCCTTGAAGTGGATGGCGATGCCCTGGTCGATGATGCTGCCATCGGCTTCCGTAAACGGCAGATAGGTGGCGTGGCGCGGTTTCAGCGGCTGCGCGCCGAACAGGGCCGTCATCAAAGGTGCGAGATTTTTGCCGGAGGCGCGTACCACGCCGATGCCGCCGCGTCCGGGGGCGGTGGCGATGGCGGCGATAGGGGAAGAGTCGAGTTTCATGGCGTAATTGTAGTGTATTCGGGGAAGGCTGCAGGGGCTACGCTATTGTCAGCGACAAACCGGTGCACATGAAGGGGGCGCTCAGTGGAAAGCCGACAAAACCCACTTTTTTTTGACATCGGACCCAGTGGGTCCGATGTCAAAAAAAAGCCCGCGCGCGGCGGGCTTTCTGGTTGCTGGCCGGACTTACTTGACGGCAGGCGCGTATTTCTTGGTGATCACCCATTGCTGGCCGATCGACAGGACGTTGTTGACGACCCAGTAGAGTACCAAGCCCGACGGGAAGAAGAAGAACATCACCGAGAATGCCAGTGGCATGAACAGCATCATCTTCGCTTGCATCGGATCGGCCGGGGCCGGGTTCAGCTTGGTCGTGATGAACATCGAGATCGCGTACAGCACGGGCAGGATGCACCATGGGTCATGCTGGGCCAGGTCGGTGATCCAGCCGATCCATGGCGCGCCGCGGATTTCCACGGACGCGTTCAAGACCCAGTACAGGGCGATAAAGACGGGCATCTGGATCAGGATCGGCAGGCAGCCGCCCAGCGGATTGATCTTTTCCGTCTTGTACAGCTCCATCGTGGCCTGGTTCATCTTTTGCGGATCGCCCTTGAAGCGTTCGCGGATCGCCTGCATCTTCGGCGTGACCAGTTTCATCTTGGCCATGCTGCGGTAGCCGGCGGCCGACAGCGGGAAGAACAGCAGCTTGATCAGGATCGTGAAGGCGATGATGGTCCAGCCCCAGTTGCCCAGCACGCTGTGGATCTGTTCCATGACCCAGAACATCGGCTTGGCGATGATGGTCAGCCAGCCGTAATCCTTGACCAGTTCCAGGCCAGGCGAGACGTTTTCCAGCAGGTGCGCGATTTGCGGACCCGAGTACAGCTTGCTGTCCATGCTGGCCGAGGCGCCTGGCGCCAGGGTAGGCAGCGGCAGCACGTTGCCGATGGCGTACAGGTTGGGGCCGACCTTCTTCGTGAAGATGTCGCGCTTGGCGTTTTCAGGCGGAACGAAGGCGGACACGAAGAAGTGTTGCGAAATCGCAAACCAACCGCCATTCGCCGTCGCCGGGTGCAGGCCCTTCATGGCATTGTCGTTGCCCTTCTTCTCGTCTTCCAAGGCCGCTTTTTCGATTTTCTCGAACGTCAGCTTCTGGTACTTGTCTTGCGGCGTGTACAGGGTCGGACCCGTGAAGCTGCTGTTGAAGAACGAGTCGCCGACCGGCTTGTTGCCGTCATGCGTCAGTTGCAGATACAACTGCGGCGTGACAGGGGCCGCGCCCACGTTGGACACGTCATGGCGCACGTCGATGACGTAGTCGCCGCGCTTGAAGGTAAACGTCTTGGTCAGCTTGACGCCGCCTTCGACCGCTTCCATCACCAGCTGGATCTGCTTGCCATCGGCCAGCGTACGCACGCCAGGCTGCACGGTGAAACCGCTCGCATGGGTAGGGAAGGGACCGCCGACCAGGCCCGATTGCGCCAGGTAAGTGTGATTCGCGCCTTCGTCGAACAGCACTTCGTTTTGCTTGCCGTCGTCCGGCTGGCATACCTTGAACAGGCCGAAGCAGCCGCCAAACCAGCCCGGATTGCCCGCGCCCTTGAATTTCAGCAATTCCAGACGTTTGACCTGGCCGCCCAGGGTGTCGATATCGACCTTGATGACGTCGGTGGTGATGGTAATCACTTCGCGCTTGAACGCGGCGGGATCGACAGCGTCACCCGGCAGGGCAGGCACGCCTGCCGCGGCTGGCAAGGCAGCCGTCTTGGCAGGGGTCGCAGGCGCCTTGGCGGTTTGTTCCGTGTTCGCGGAGAACATCGACGGCTTGCCGTTCGAGATCATCCATTCGTTCCAGAGAATTACCAGCGAGACGGAAAACACGATCCACAGGATGGTACGTTTATTGATATCCATTAGGGTATTTGTCAGGAGTGGTTGCAACCGCAAGCGGTCGTTGAAGATTGTTTGCAATCGGCCGGCGGCACCGGGTCGACGCCCCCTTCATTCCAGGGGTGGCAACGGCACAGGCGCTTGGCAGCCAGCAGGCTGCCCTTGGCCGTACCGTGCACGCGCAGCGCTTCCATCGCGTAATGCGAACAGCTCGGATAGAAACGGCAATTCTGTCCCAGCATGGGGCTGATCAGCAACTGATAAGCGCGCAGCAGGAACAGCAGCAGGGTTTTCATGGCGCGGATGGTGGTGGCGCAGCAACAGAACGGGCCTGGGCGGCGATTTGCGCCGCGAACAGGCGGCTCAATTCCTCGCGCAGCTCGGCTTTGAGCTGCGTCGTGGTGGCCGGGCCATCCTTGCTGTTGACGGCGCGCGACAAACGCACCACGCAGTCGACCGGCGGCATCGCGCTGTTGCGAAACAGCTCGCGCGTGACGCGCTTGATCGTGTTGCGGGTCGCCGCGCGCGGCGCGAAACGCTTGGCCACAACGACGCCCAGCCGCGCATGCGGCAATTGATTGTGTCGGGTGTACAGCACAAAATGCGCTGTTTTTTGCGAAGGGCGCAAACGAAAAACGGATGAAAATTCATCCGTTTTAACGATACGCCGAAAGCGCGCGAAGTCGTGTGAACCTTCGCGTTGATTGCCGACTGGAGTACAGCTAGCCACGCGATCAGCTGTCAACGACAAGCCTAGACGGCCAGACGTTTGCGGCCCTTTGCGCGACGTGCGTTGAGCACATCACGGCCACCACGGGTAGCCATACGAGCGCGGA